>NZ_JBATVG010000001.1:0-39366 GCF_049671645.1 Castellaniella sp.
CTCAGCTTTATGATGTGGCGGGGCGTTGCTGCCGCCATCAACCCTGGTTTGGGCGGATTGTGGCTTATGCATCGCGGGGGATGGACCTGAACATGCCGGCGTCTGGCGGACCGCGTAATTTCATGCATGTGCGCGATGCAGCTCGGCTGTTGGTTCAGGCCTGGCGGGAAGGTGTGACTGGTGTGTGGGATATTGTTCACTCGGAGTCACAGGACTATCTGCAGATTGCACGGTGCGCTTATCGTGTTTTTGGGGCAGGAGGGCGTGTTGAAATCGCGCAGAGCAAGCAGCCCTTTCGGGTTTTAAATTGGCCTTCAGGAGAAGTCGCATTTGATCGCTTGGGTATGTGGCCCGACATCGACATGGAGAAGGGCTTGACGATGATTCGGGATGCGGGCCATGCTGGCTCCTTTGGGCCTATGGATGTGACATGACTAGGACCAGTGCTTCTCCGATTCATGTGCTAGTGACAGGGGTGGGCGCCATCATCGGGCAGGGTATTGTCCGCAGCTTGAGGGCTAGCAGCCATTCCGTCAAAATTATCGGCCTGGACCGCAGTGCTCGACCCCCGGGACCTGAGTGGTGTGATGTATTTATTCAAAAACCGACCTGTGACGAGCGTTCCGATGAGTATCTGGACTTCTGGCAGAACCTGATCAGAAAGGAAAACATCGATCTGGTCTTGCCGGGGCTCGAGGTTGATATGCTGTTCCTGGATGAGCAGCGGGCGGTGTTCGAAAAAGAGCATGATGCTTGCGTACTGGCGCTCAATCACAGCGCTCTGATTGCGCTGACAGGCGATAAGTGGTTGATGCACCTGTTTTTGGTAGATCACGGCATTTCGGCCATCCCGACGGTGATCGACGCGGGCTGGGATGGTGCCCTGGCAACGCTTGGTGCGGCACCGATACTGCTCAAGCCGCGCCAGGGTAATGGTTCGCGAGGAATTGTGCGCCTGCATGATCGCGAAGATTTTGTGTATTGGTCTCGTAAGACTGAGGATCCGTGGATGCTCCAGCGTATCGTGGGTAGCGAGGCTGAAGAATATACCGTGGGGTCGTTCGGTTTGGGGGATGGCCGAGCGGTGGCGCCTATCATCATGCGCAGACGCCTGTCAGGGGCCGGCAATACGCAGCAGGCCGAAGTGGTCGACCACCCTTTGCTGCAGGAGCGGGTGACAGCCTTTAATACCTTGCTTAAACCAATAGGCCCGACGAATTATCAGTTCCGAGTTCAGGATGATGAGGCCTACCTACTGGAAGTTAACCCGAGATTTTCCAGCAGCAATTCCTTGCGCACTGGTTTTGGGTATAACGAGGCGCAAATGGCAGTAGAGTATTTCGTACTAAATCGTTTGCCGCAGGAGCCTGACGTCCGTCCTGGTGTCGGGTGGCGCTATAGCGAGGATTATATCGTTTATGATCGCGATCCTGTCTGATGTTCATAGCAATCTAGCCGCCTTGCGGACGGTGCTGGACGATGCTGTCCAGCGGGGATGCACGCGTATTCTTTCCTTGGGTGACGTGGTGGGCTATCACGCGCAGCCAGGGCAGTGCATCGATTTGCTGGCGCAGCATGATGCAATCAATATTCTGGGGAACCATGATCATTATCTGATCAGCGAAGAGAATTGCTCACGCTCTAAGGTGGTGGCTGGCATCATCGATTATCAGAAGCGCATTGTGACGCCGGCACAATTGTCATGGCTGCGAGGCTCCCTGCCCAGTCTGAAGGAGTCCGGTTCGCTGTTTGTGCACGGCGGCCCAGAAGATCCCCGGGACCAATATCTCTACGTTGTTGATGACGATACAGTGCCGGAGGACGTCGAGCGGTTGTTTTCTGGGCATACGCATGTGCAGGCGCTGATACAGGTAGCGTGTGGAAAATGGTATTGCAATCCTGGCTCTGTAGGGCAGCCTAGAGACGGGGATTGCCGAGCAGCCTATGCGATTCTCGATAGAAATCGGATTGAGTTGAGGCGCGTAGTCTACGATGTCGAAGAAACAGTCGAATCCATGAAGAAAGCAGGGTTTGAACCCTTTTTATATGAAAATCTCTATCACGGCACCCAGATAGGGGGCCGTATCGACAAGATAAAGTACATCAACAGGAACAAGCAGCATGAATCCAATTGAGCAATTCCAGGCAGAGGTACAACACAACATCGAACGACTGGGGGCTGATGCAGGCTTGAAGCGAGCATCCCTGGACTGGATGCTGAAGACGGGGGCTACTGGTGCCTATACCTATAATTTCAATTGGATGGGGCGCCCGATCATCCAGTACCCGCAGGATATGGTTGCGATGCAGGAGTTGATCTGGGCGGTCAAGCCGGATCTGATCATCGAGACTGGGATCGCGCATGGCGGTTCCTTGATCATGAACGCCTCGCTGCTGGCATTGCTGGACTTGTGCGATGCGCAGACACAGGGCCGCGCGCTGGATCCCCGACAACCTGCTCGCAAGGTGCTTGGGATCGATATCGACATCAGGGCGCACAACCGTGAAGCGATTGAAGCGCACCCGATGGCTACGCGCATTCAGATGCTGCAAGGCTCCAGCGTTGATCCGGCGATGGTGGCGCGGGTCAAGGATATTACGTCTGGATATCAACGCGTCTTGGTCAGCCTGGACAGTAATCATACTCATGAGCATGTGCTGGCTGAGTTGAAGGCGTATGCACCGCTGGTCAGCATAGGCAGCTATTGTGTTGTATTTGATACTGTTGTGGAGGACATGCCGCCTGAGTTGTGCGAAGGGCGTCCTTGGGGGCCAGGCAATAGCCCGTTGACAGCAGCACGTGAGTATCTGGCAGAGCATCCTGAGTTTGAGGTGGACCGTAGCATTGAGAACAAGCTGCTGATCACCGTTGCAAGAGAAGGATTCTTGCGGAGGATCGCATGATAGCGGGAGTGGACCCGATGCTTGAAATAATCATTTCAGAAAATATTGTGCCCCATAATTCAGAAAGGCATGGGTTAACTATTAATAGTTTATTGCGTAAATGCTAACGGTAATAATTCCAACATATAGACGGCCAAGTCTGCTGCAACGTGCGCTCTTAAGTGTGATATCGGACAAGGATTCTGATATACAAGTACATGTTTGCGATAACCATTCTGAGGATGGGACGAAAGAGATTGTTGCTAATTTTCAGGAGAAAGATAAAAGAATTTTTTATTTTGAAAATAAAGAAAATATCGGTGCTAGGGCTAATGGGCTATTAGGCCTGTCCAGGGTGGATACTGAGCAGTACATGGTGCTGAGTGATGATGATTTTTTATTGCCTGGCTTTCTTAAGGAGGCGATTAAGACATTTAGGGAGCATCCTGATGTGCGGTTTGTCTGTGCGCCGACGATACACTTAAGTTTAATTGATAAGACTTTCTCTATGGGGTGCCTAGATTGGAGTTCTGGTTTACATCCCGCAGGCGTTCAAAGTGCGAGGAGAATGCATCATTCTCATTTTCCAACTACGAGCGTTGTTTTCCATGAAGAGGTTAAGAGTCGGTTGGGAGAGTTTGAGAGCGGAGGGAGTGATGCGCTTTACATGACGTTAGCTGCAGGAAGATTTCCATTTTATGTGTTGAATAAACCCGGTGGGGTGTTTGTTGCTCATGCTGGAAGTTATACCGCTAGTGGTTCTTGGGCGCGCGAGGATTCTATGTTCTTGTATCGCACGATGGCACAAACAATGGGTTTGGTTAATGCACTAGATGTCCCAGATGAACTGAAAGGGGAGCTATCCCTTTTGGTCGCAGATACGTATAATAAAATATTCGACTCTATCCGGGTTTTTGGCTATATAAATTACGAAGAAATAAAAAACCCCCTTGCGTTCTCTACCTCAAGTATCGGTGCTGTGGGTGTGCTGACCAGAAGATTTCCAGCGAAGATTAGGAAATCGCTGTTGCAATTAATTCTATTCGCTAAGAAAGTTGCTGAGGATAAGGCGCTTTCCAAGAATAAAAGAAATTTATCAGAAAATGCTCTGGATTCGTTGTCCGGAGGGGCTATGGATATGGCTGATTTTAAGGCTCTTGTGGATAGTTTGCATCTTGATGAAACAAGAAAATAGCGATGGATTTTATTTTCCATGTAATCTATCACTTTCATTTTTGATGGGCGGATTCCTGGGGCGTGTGGTGTGGGGAGGGGGCATAATTGAAGTGGTATGAATCTGGATTTTGGGCTATGGGTGATTTGGGTAATCTATGAATACCAAAAATTATCCGAGAATACTCGTGATCGGAGCCGCCCCACTAAATCCAATCAATGCAACTGGGATCACTCAGACAAATTTATTTAATGGCTGGCCATTGGATCGTATTGCTCAGATATACGATAGCGATTTAGAGCCAAGTTCAGATTGTTGCAATATATATGTTCGATTTTCTGCTCGTGGTGGAAATTTGTATGGTCTTATAAAGAAAGGCGTTTCATTTTTTCGAGTGAATGAGAATAATAAAAAAAAATCGAATATATATGCTCAAAAAAATAGAGTAAGAGATAATGTGGTTGTGTATGACGCATTCAGTGCATATGCCGATATATTACCTTATAAAATTCCAAGAAAAATTATTGCATGGGTAAGGAATTTCCAGCCTGATCTAATTTATTCCAGCTTGGGGAATGTCAGGATGATCGAGTTGGTGTTAAAGCTGGCGAAAATCCAAGCTGTGCCTGTAGTTCCTCATTTTCTAGATGATTGGCCTAGTACGCTCTATCTAGGTAAGGCGCAGATGGCTATACCTAGATATGTACTCCGTTCCAGATTGAACGCCTTAATGAACTTGGCGCCCATGGGGTTAACCATATCTGATGACATGGCCCTGGAATATGAAGAGCGCTATCACAAGAAATTTATTTCATTCATGAACTGCGTGGATATCTCGTTTAAATATCAACATAGGATGGATTGCGCCGGTTGCGCTATTGCATTCGGTTTTGTTGGCGGGCTACATCTGCATAGATATCAATATCTTCTGGATGTTGTCACTGCGCTGCAGAGACTCAAGGATGTAGGGGCGAGCGTGGAGGTTTCTATCTTGGTGCCTATTCGAGATAGGGAAATGCATGTCGGAGTTTTTTCCCGCTATTCTGTGGTGAAATGCTTTAGTACTGTCCGTCCTGAAGATGTACAGGATGCGCTGTCGTCATTCGATGTTTTAATTCACGTTGAATCATTCTTAAAAAGCGATTCTTTATATACGAGTCTCTCAATATCCACAAAGATACCTCAATACATGGCAGCGGGTCGACCGATATTGGCCTATGGGCCGTGTAATTTGAGCTCGATTAAATATATATCCCAGGCTCGTGCTGGAACTGCTGTTTGTCAGGAGGGGGGTGTTGCAGATTTGATGCGTGCCGCTTCTGATTTGATTTCGTCCGAAGATATGAGAAATCGGCTTGGTAGAAATGGGCAGAGGGTGGCAAGAAAAAATCATGCTGCAAAGAACGTCCGTCAAAAGTTTTTGGAAGTCATGTCCAGAATTTCTACTGGTTCAGTTGATTAATGGCCGTGTCTAGTATGAATGATGGCGGTTCTGTGCCATGGGTTGCTTATGTGGGACCGTTTCTCTTTCCGTGGGGCGAAGCTGGCTCGCGGAGAGTGTATGGCGTTACCAGAAGCCTAGTGGCGGCAGGCTATCAAGTAATTGTGGCTGGCGGCGATCAGACGCCATCGATAGAAACGCAACTGGAAGAGTACATCTCGATTCATCAGTGTAGCTATCTTGGGTTGCAGGAGCGTCCGTCTAGTCGTATGTCCTCGTTCCTGCGTGTCAAGCAAGTCTTATGGGATTGGGGGAAACGTACCGTTCGATGGTTGGATGCGCAGAAGACTCCCCCTAAATACGTAATACTCTATGGTGGAAATATTCAATTCGCGTGGCGGCTGTTAGATTGGTGTCACAAGCGGGATGTGAAGCTGATAGGCGATGTGGTCGAGTGGTATGATCCTCGCCATATGGTGGGTGGAGTGCTTGGCCCGATCAATATCGGGGACAAGCTAGCATTTCATCGTGTGTATCCGAGGTTCGATGGGATTATTGCGATAAGCAGTCTATTGGAAAATCATTTTTTGGCTAAGGGTTGTAAGGTCATCCGTGTTCCGCCAACAATAGATATCAGTAAGTTTAAAATAGAGAAACCTCTTAAGCGTGACAGTGGCCAGATAGAGCTTGTTTATACAGGGACGCCGGGGAAAAAGGATCTGCTGAGTAGCATCATGGCGGGGGTCCTGCAGGCGAATGCTCGCTGTCATGAGAATAATAAGTTTGTCTTAAATGTGCTAGGACCTAGCGCGGAACAGGTGCGGGGTATGTTAGATACCGAGCAATTGCCTAGCTGCATACGCGCGCTCGGTCGAGTTCCGCAAGTGGATGTGGCGCAGCATGTACAGCGAGCAGATTTTAGCGTGCTGCTGCGTCCACCGTCTCGTTCATCAAAAGCCGGATTTCCAACGAAATTTGTCGAAAGCTTTGCAAATGGCACTCCTGTGGTATGTAATTTGACCAGCGATATTGGGGAATATCTTCAGGATGGGCAGAATGGTGTCATCTGCAAAGACTGTTCAAGCGGCAGTTTCAGCGCCTCACTCCAGTACATTGCATCGATGCCTCCGAGTGAAAGGGAGCTAATGAAGAAGAAGGCAAGGTATTGTGCCGAAGCTGAGTTCTCTTTCGAAAAATTTACGGGCAAGATTGCTGAATTTCTGCACAGCCTTTAGGTGAAAAACTGAGCGGCGTAGGGCCATGAAGATCGTTGCAGAGCAGAGGTTGCGTTCGCTTGGGAAATCCGTGGTGCTGGTGTCACCAATGCCACCACCGTATGGTGGCATCGCGCATTGGACAAAGATGATATATGACTTTTCTCGGAATGAGTCAAGTGTGCTGCTGTCTGTTATTGATACGTCGCCTCGCTGGCGAGGAATTCATGATACTGGAGTTATAAGGCGTCTTGTTGGAGGATGTCTTCAGATCCTTCGAGACGTGTTTCGACTGCTTTTTATACTAAATAAAAATGAAACGGGAGTTGTTCATCTAACAACGTCCGGAAGTTTGGCGGTGGCAAGGGATCTTCTGATATCTTGGATATTAAGGTTTTTGAAAATAAATTTCATCTATCATATCCGATTCGGTCGAATTCCAGAGATTGCAGAGGCAAACTCTCTGGAATGGAAGGTGATGGCGAATGTCATGAAAAGGGCGTTCACAGTCATTGCGATAGATCGGACTACATTGGACACGATAAAAAGCCGATTGCATAGTGTAAATGCTGTATTCATGCCAAACTGCGTGGATGTGGGAAAGTTATCTCTATGTGTACCCAATTCAGGGGAAGAGCGGACTGCTGTATTCCTGGGGTGGGTGATCCCGGCGAAAGGCATAGGCGAGCTGATTGATGCCTGGCGGGTTGTTGATCGCCGAGGCTGGAAATTGAAAATTATTGGTCCGGCAGAGGACGCTTATAAGCAGCGCCTTCAGGAGAATTTAGAGGGTTATGACGTTGAATTCGTAGGCGAACTTCCGCACCAACAGGCTATGGAAATAGTCGCGGGGTGTGGCCTTTTTGTTTTGCCGAGTCATTCGGAAGGTTTTCCAAATGTGATCGCCGAGGCGATGGCTTTTGGACGTCCCATTATTGCTACCAAGGTGGGAGCTATCCCAGAAATGCTCGATGGGAATTGTGGGCTATTGATTGATAAGTGTAATGCTCAAGCACTTGCTGTGGCATTGGACAAGATGCTGGGGGATGGTCATTCAAGAGATGAAATGGGAGCCCTTGCGCGCAAGAAGGCGACAGAGCAGTATGCCCTAGATGTGGTTTATCGCAGGTATATGACGCTGTGGGCGCAGGCTGATTGCTAGGTGTAACTAACAAGGAAGATGGTTCGATGTTTAAAGAAAAAATACTTTTGATCACAGGGGGCACGGGATCTTTTGGGAATGCGGTGCTCAGGTCCATTCTAGATAGTGATATTGCGGAAATACGTATTTTCAGTCGTGATGAGAAAAAACAGGACGACATGCGTAAGCGGTATAAAAATGAAAAACTAAAATTTTATATCGGAGATGTGCGTGATTTGCGGAGTGTGCAGCAGGCTATGCGTGGCGTGGATTACGTGTTTCACTCGGCGGCGCTCAAGCAAGTTCCTTCCTGTGAGTTTCACCCCATGCAGGCGGTGCATACCAATATTTTGGGCACGGAGAATGTCTTAGAGGCGGCGATAGCCGCTGGTGTCAAGCGCGTGGTGTGCTTGAGTACTGATAAAGCTGTTTATCCAATCAACGCCATGGGGATTAGCAAGGCGATGATGGAAAAAGTCATGGTGGCCGCCAGCCGCAATTTACAGGGAACTGATACTGTCATTTGTGGGACCCGTTACGGGAATGTGATGGCTTCACGAGGATCTGTGATTCCACTTTTTGTACAGCAAGTGCGGTCTGATCAACCCATTACGATTACTGACCCATCGATGACACGGTTTATGATGACGTTGTCTGATGCGGTGCAACTGGTGCTATTCGCATTTGAACATGGGAGAAATGGCGATATATTTGTGCAGAAGGCGCCGGCATCTACTATCGAGACCCTGGCACATGCAGTTACTGATTTAATGGGTAAGCCGGAGCATCCTGTGCAGGTTATCGGTACTCGTCATGGCGAAAAATTGTACGAAGCATTGCTAAGTCGAGAAGAAATGGCATCTGCTGAAGATATGGGTGATTATTTTCGTATTCCGGCAGATAATAGGGATTTGAACTATAAAAAGTATATGGAGCAAGGGGAGTCTCGCCTCACTCAAACGGCTCATGGCGAGGACTATAACAGTCATAACACGCACAGGTTGGATATGCGGGAAATGAAGCAGCTGCTGCTTAAGTTGGACGGTATGCGGCGCCTTGTCGATGGCGAAGCGGTTGATGTCGAGGAGCACTAGACAATGCCGAAGGTTTTAATTACAGGGGCAGACGGGTTCATTGGTAAAAATCTGCAGCTATATCTTTCTGAGCGTTCAGATGTGCAGATGGTTTCGTTTACGCGCAGTAATACCACGGAACAATTGCCGGATTTGTTGGCGGATGTGGATTTTGTGTTTCACCTGGCTGGTGTTAATCGCCCTCAGGATCCAGTTGAGTTTGACTCGGGAAATCATGCGCTAACACAAGCACTGTGCGATGCGGTTGCTGGGCTGGACAGTGCGGAAGGCCGACTGCCGTCAGTAGTGTTCGCCTCGTCTTCTCAGGCTTTGCTTGAAAACGCGTATGGTCAAAGTAAGCGTGCGGCTGAGGAGGCATTGTTTGAATTGCAACGTCAATACGGTGTCTCGGTGCACGTATTTCGTTTGCCTAACGTATTTGGGAAGTGGGCTCGGCCTAACTACAACTCTGCCGTAGCCACCTTTTGCCATAATGTTGCACGCGGTCTTCCTATCCATGTTAATGATTCCAACGCCAAAATGATGTTGGTGTATGTCGATGACGTTATTCGGCGTTTTGTTGAGTTGCTGGATGGAGCGGAAGCCACAAAGGACATAGATGGTTTTGATAGTGTTGCGCCGCAGTACAGCACCACCGTTGGAGCGTTGGCACAGCAGATTCTTAATTTTAGAGAGAGTCGTGCGAACCTGCTTACGGAAAGGGTAGGAGTGGGTCTGACCAGGGCGCTGTATTCAACTTATGTTAGCTACCTGCCAACGGATGACTTTACCTATTCCGTGCCTCAACACGGCGATGCACGAGGCGTTTTCGTGGAGATGATGAAGACGCCGGATTGTGGGCAGTTCAGCTACTTTACCGCCCACCCCGGAATTACCAGAGGCGGGCATTATCATCATAGTAAGACAGAAAAATTCCTGGTTATAAAAGGGCATGCGCTTTTCAAGTTTCGCCACATGCATACTAATGAGACGCATTCATTGGAAGTTTCCGAGGGCGAGGCTCGGATCGTAGAGACCGTTCCGGGGTGGACGCATGATATCACCAATATCGGTAACGATGAATTGGTCGTTATGCTATGGGCTAATGAAATTTTTGATAAGGATCGGCCTGACACCTATGCGTGTCCGCTATAAGGGCGTATGAATGAGAAAGCTTAAAGTAATGACGGTTGTGGGTACTCGTCCGGAGATCATTCGCCTTTCACGCGTGATGGCGCGGCTGGACGAGTATTGTGAGCATGTGTTGGTTCATACCGGACAAAACTATGACTATGAGTTGAACCAGATCTTTTTTGATGACCTTGGCATTCGCAAGCCTGATCATTTCTTGAATGCTGCTGGCTATGGCGCAGCGCAGACTATAGGGAATATTATTTCTGGTATTGATGATGTGTTGGCTTCGGAGCGGCCAGAGGCATTGTTGGTGCTGGGCGATACCAATAGCTGTCTGTCTGTAATTCCAGCTAAACGACGGAAGATACCTATCTTTCATATGGAGGCTGGTAATCGATGTTTTGATATGCGTGTTCCAGAGGAAATTAATCGCCGTATAGTGGACCATACTGCGGACATCAATTTGACTTATAGCAGTATCGCGCGCGAATACCTGTTGAAAGAGGGGCTTCCTCCGGACTTGATCATCAAGACTGGTAGCCCTATGTTTGAGGTGTTGACGTACTACCGTTCAGGGATTGATGATTCTGAAATACTTGGACATCTTGGCCTATTGGAAGGACAATTTTTCGTTGTTAGTGCTCATCGGGAAGAAAATATCGATTCCGATATAAATTTCCAAAGATTAGTCGATGTGTTAAATGGCGTTACGACAACCTATAATTTACCCGTGGTGGTCTCTACGCACCCCCGTACGCTGAAACGGGTCAACGCTTTGGGTGTGAATTTTCACCCCTTGGTTCGATTGCTAAAGCCGCTTGGATTTACTGATTATAACCGCTTGCAATTGTCGGCGAAGGCTGTGCTGTCTGACAGCGGCACGATCAACGAAGAGTCTTCCATCCTCAATTTTGCTGCCCTGAACCTGCGGGAAGCGCATGAACGCCCTGAAGGAATGGAGGAGGCTGCCGTTATGATGGTTGGCCTTGATCTTGCTCGGGTACTTCAGGGGCTGGCGATTTTGGAAAAGCAACCTCACGGTGTTGAGCGGCTGCTCCGCCAAGTGGCTGACTATTCCATGCCCAATGTCAGTGACAAGGTGGTAAGAATTATTCATAGTTACACCGATTATGTAAATCGAGTCGTGTGGAAGAAATACTGAACTGGACTGCTCATGGCGATTCGTGTCCTGTTGTTGACACAGTGGTTTGATCCGGAGCCAACTTTTAAAGGTTTGGCTTTTGCGCGGGAGCTAGTGCGCCAGGGATTTGATGTGGAGGTGGTGACGGGATTTCCAAATTATCCTGGCGGTAAGTTGTATACAGGGTATCGTATTAAATATTTGCAGCGCGACATCATTGAGGGTGTTCAAGTGGCGCGTGTGCCCCTATATCCGAGCCATGACCAGTCGTCCGTAAAGCGAGTAGCGAATTACGTCAGTTTTGCGATCTCGTCGCTGTTCTATTGTTTGTTTTTTGCGAAACGTGCAGATGTGATTTATGCCTATCATCCGCCATTGACGGTGGGGGTGGTTGCAAGTCTGGTCCGGACGCTGCGGCGGATTCCGGTTGTCTACGATATTCAAGACATGTGGCCGGACACGCTGAGTGCTACCGACATGTTGAAAGGTTCGCGGGTGCTTGCCGGTGTCGCGGCTGTTTGTTCCTGGGTATACCGACATGTGGATCATATCGTAGTGCTTTCGCCTGGATTTAAGCGTCTATTGGTTTCCCGGGGCGTACCAGAGGGTAAGCTTCAGGTGGTCTATAACTGGGCGGATGAGGCTGCACTTGCAGAGCCTAAACACGGTTGCCCAGCCGCTTTGACTACCGATGACAGACGGTTTACGGTTTTATTTGCAGGGAATATGGGTAAGGCGCAAGCATTGGATGCTGTTTTGGATGCAGCCCAGTTATTGCAGCGCCGTGGCGTGGCCGTTCGCTGGGTGATGCTTGGTGGTGGAGTGGATGTATCGCGTTTGCGCCAGCGGGCACACGATTTAAGCCTGAGTAGTGTGGTTTTTTTGCCTTTTGTGCCTATGGCTGAAGTGGGCGCTTATTTGAACGCGGCGGATGTCCTGTTGGTGCATTTGCGAAAAGAGCCTTTGTTTTCCGTTACTATCCCTTCTAAGACTCAAGCTTATATGGCAATGGGTAAACCGTTACTAATGGCGGTGGATGGTGATGCAGCTGATTTGGTGCATCAGTCCGGAGGTGGGGTGGTCGTGGCGCCAGAGAATCCCCAGGCTTTGGCTGATGCAGTTGAGCAAATGACTTCGTTAAGCTCTGATGAATTACATGCCATGGGACAACGAGCGAAAGAATACTATCAGCAGCATCTGGCCATAGCAGTAGGAGTGCGCCATTTCGGGGAGATCTTCAAGCGGCTTTCAGGAGTACACAAATGAAGCGCTTATGTGATTTTTTTGGTGCTTTTTGTTCTCTTATGATTTTCGCGGTTCCAATATTTTTACTTATTTTGTTGGTCCGCTTTCAATTGGGAAGTCCGGTGTTTTTTCGCCAACAGCGCCCTGGATTGCAAGGGGTGCCATTTGAGATGATCAAATTCAGGACGATGACGGATGCGTATGGGGCTGATGGTGAAATCCTCCCAGACGCAGAACGATTGACGAAATTGGGACGATTTCTGCGCGCGACCAGTTTAGATGAGTTGCCGGAGTTGTGGAATGTACTGAAGGGTGAAATGAGTCTCGTGGGGCCACGCCCTCTGCTAATGGAGTACCTGCCGTTGTATACGTCGGAACAGGCACGTCGGCACGAGGTGCGGCCTGGTATTACAGGGTGGGCGCAAATCAATGGTCGTAATGCAATCAGTTGGGAAGAAAAGTTTGCGCTGGACGTTTGGTATATCGATCACCGGACTTGCTGGCTGGACGTGAAGATCCTTTGGATGACGGTGATGCGAGTGCTCAAACGCGATGGGGTCAGCGCCGCCGGCGAGGCGACCATGGCTAGGTTTACCGGGGCAGTCCTGGAGAGAAAAGAACATGAATGATCCCTTGTACGCCATTTATGGGGCCTCCGGCTTCGGTCGTGAAGTGCTGCCTTTAGGTAGAGAGCTTCTGGTGCGGGCTGGGGTGGCCTCGGATCGTTTGGTGTTCATCGATGATGCACCTCCTGGGCAGTTGGTGAATGGACATCGGGTACTGACTTGGCAAGAGTTTCTGGACGAACCGGCTGATGCGAGGTGTGTATCCTTAGCGATTGCCAATGGGGCTATCAGAGAGAAATTATCGAATCGGTTGTGCGATCACGGCGTGACTCCATGGAATATCAGTGCAGCCAACAAGGTTGAACTGGATGATGTCGCGGTAGGAGAAGGAGCCATTTTATGTGCATTCGTCACGCTGACCTCGAATATCCGTATCGGCCGCCATTTTCATGCCAATATCTATAGCTACGTCGCTCATGATTGTGTGATTGGTGACTTTGTCACCTTTGCTCCGGGTGTCATGTGCAATGGCAACGTGGTTGTCGAAGATCATGCCTACATTGGTACTGGTGCAATACTGCGTCAGGGGAAACCAGGTCGACCCTTGAGGATCGGGCGCGGCGCTGTGGTGGGCATGGGAGCTGTGGTGACCAAGGACGTTGCGGCTGGTGCAACTGTCGTGGGCAATCCTGCGCGTCCCTTGGTCAAGTAACGCGTTGAAGCACAGGGCTATTCAGCCATCGTGCTAACACTGCAGGCCTACAATACCCTACTTCTGTCTTGTTGAGCGCTGACGTGCTGAATACCCCTTTCCCCCCCTGGCCTTCGTTTACGATTGAAGAAGCCGACGCCGCCCGCGACGTGATCCTGTCCAATCGGGTGAACTACTGGACCGGTCAAGAATGCCGCGATTTCGAACGCGAATTCGCAGCCTGGGCGGGAACCCGTCATGCAATCGCGTTGGCTAATGGCACGGTGGCGCTGGACTTGGCGTTGCGGGGCCTAGGGATCGGCACAGGGGACGAGGTCATCGTCACCTCCCGGACTTTCCTGGCTTCCGCATCCTGTATTGTCAATGCTGGGGCCGTTCCAGTGTTTGCGGATGTTGCCTCCGACTCTCAGAACATCACGGCAGACACGATCAACGCCGTACTGACCCCTCGCACGCGAGCGGTGATCTGCGTGCATCTGGCAGGGTGGCCCTGTGACATGGATCCTATTATGGATTTGGCGCGCGAGCGGAACCTGCTCGTGATTGAGGATTGCGCACAGGCGCATGGTGCGCGTTACAAGGGCCGCCCTGTGGGTTCCATCGGTCATGTAGGCGCCTGGTCGTTTTGCCAGGACAAGATCATGACCACAGGGGGCGAGGGCGGCATGGTTACGACGGACGACCCAGCTCTGTGGAAACGCATGTGGGCGTATAAGGACCACGGCAAGTCCTGGGACGCCGTTTATAAACGGCAGCACCCGCCCGGCTACCGTTGGCTGCACGAATCGTTCGGCACCAATTGGCGCATGATAGAGGTCCAGGCTGCTATCGGGCGCATTCAGCTGCGCCGGTTGACGGATTGGCAGGCAACGCGTTTACGCCATGCCCGCTGCATCTGGGATTGTGCTCGGACACTTCCTGGGTTGCGGGTGCCCCAGGTGCCGGATTCTGTCGATCATGCGGCATACAAGTGCTATGTATTCTTGGATCTGGATGCCCTGGCACCGGGGTGGACACGGGAACGCATCATGCAGGCCATCGCGGATCAAGGCGTGCCGGTGTATTCGGGGTCATGCTCCGAGATTTACCTGGAAAAGGCGTTTGACGACACGGACTTCCGCCCGGCTAATCGCCTGCCGGTTGCTCGTGAGTTGGGTGAGACCAGTCTAATGTTTCTGGTGCATCCGACGCTGCAGGAGGAGCATATCAACCGGACGTGTGAGGTTCTGCGCGCTGTGATGGCACAGGCGACGGTATGTAGGCGGTTACGTGATTAATATCAGGTCGTTTCTGGTGTTCGCCTTCGATCTGGCGGCGGTGATCGCGGCTTGGTTGGGTGCATTCTTGTTGCGTTTCAATCTGGAGTGGCCGCGCGCGTTTCATGCGGAGATCTTCTACGGCGTCCTGATCCTGATGGCCGTGCAGTTGGCAGCATGTCACTGGGCGGGCTTGTACCGCGGAATGTGGAGCTTTGCGAGTCTGCCGGATTTGCGCCGTCTGATCCGCGCTGTGGGGGTGTCGGTGATTGCCGTTCTGGCCTTGGCAGCCTTTGGCGGCGCATGGCTGTTGATTCCGCGGTCCATCGTGCTACTTTATCCCTTGCTGTTGATCATGCTCATGGGGGGGGGGCGGATCGCCTGGCGTTTATGGAAGGAATCCCTGCTAGCGCCGGTTTCAGATGCCGAGCGCAAGCCCGTGGTGATAGTTGGAGCGGGTACCGCAGGGGCCATGCTGATGCGTGAACTGGCCCGTAGCTCAAGCTGGCGGGTCGTTGCACTGATCGATGATGACCGGCACAAGCGCGGTCTGGACTTGAATGGCTGCCGGGTGGAAGGCTCGGCCCGGGATCTGCCTGCTATTCTGAAGCGGCACGGTGCCCGGCATGTGATCCTGGCCATGCCATCGGCATCGGCCGAGGCGCTTCAGGCCGTGACGCGGCTGGCCACAGAAGCCGGCGCAGCCCTGTTCACCATCCCTGGGCTAGCGGAGCTGATGAGCGGCCGTGTTGCTATCAACATGATGCGGCCGGTCAAGATCGAGGACTTGCTGGGCCGGGAGTCCGTCCGGATCGACAACAAAAATGTCCAGGCCATGCTGACCGGCAAGCGCATCCTGGTGACAGGCGCAGGCGGGTCCATCGGCAGTGAATTGTGTCGCCAGTTGTCGCGCTTTCAGCCGGCCAGTATTGTCTTGCTGGAAGCCAGTGAATTCGCGCTGTACATGATCGAGCAGTGGTTCGGCGAGCACCGGCCCGAGATTCACATTGTGCGCCTGGCTGGCGATGTGAAGGATGTCTCTCGGATGGCCCAGGTCTTTGCCGATCACGCCCCCCAGGTGGTGTTCCATGCGGCTGCCTACAAGCACGTGCCTCTGATGGAAGTTGGCAACGCTTGGCAGGCGGTGCGCAACAATATCGCCGGAACGCTGACGGTGGCGCGAGCCGCCCGAGACGCCAGGGCGGAACGCTTCGTGCTGATTTCCACGGATAAGGCCGTCAATCCCACCAACGTGATGGGCGCGACCAAGCGGGTTGCCGAGATGGTCTGCGAAGTTCTTCAGAATGGCCCGGGCACGACGCGTTTCCATATCGTGCGCTTTGGCAACGTGCTGGGCAGCACAGGTAGCGTGATCCCGAAATTCCAGTCCCAGATCGCGCATGGCGGCCCGGTGACCGTCACTCATCCGGAAATCAACCGGTATTTCATGTCCATCCCCGAAGCGGCGCAACTGGTTTTGCAGGCGGCAGCCATGGGCAAGGGCGGTGAGATCTTCGTCTTGGATATGGGTGAACCGGTTCGAATTGTTGATCTAGCCCGCAACATGATTCGTCTGTCGGGCTTCACCGAGGATGAGATCCATATCGAATTCACGGGCCTGCGCCCCGGTGAGAAGCTGTACGAGGAATTACTCGCTGACGCGGAGGAAACTCTGTCGACCCCGCATGAAAAGCTGCGCATTGCGCGTTCACGCGCAGTGCCGGACGGCTTCTATCAGGAAGTCCAGGTGTGGCTGGCGCAGGCGCCGCAGATGGATGAGGCTGTGCGGGTTGAATTGAAGCGCTGGGTGCCGGAGTATGAGCCCAAGGGGTGAGTCGACCCTTTAGACGTCAGCTAATAAATACTAACTATTCGTATAATCCTTCACTGCTAAGCTGGCGGAAGTGGGTCGGCGTGGATGTGGAGGGATTTTGGGCTAAGCTGGCGGAAGTGAGCCGGTGTGGATGCGGAGGGATTTTGGGGCGAGTGATGGTGGGTGGCAGGCTTCCTGTCATGTTGTTGACGGCGTCTCTGGTCTTGATGGTGTCCGGCAGTCTCCGGGATCTCGTCACCCCCTTGGGGTACTGGGCTGCTTGGGGGGCTTGGGTCGTGGCGACGCTCATTGCAGTGCGCCACGCCGACAGGGACCATAAGGCTCCCAGGCTACCTGTATGGATCATGGGTTCCTATGTCGCCCTGTGGCTGGGAATGATCATTGCCGCCGCTGTCAATCGGGACTGGGCCTCTGCGTATCAGGCAATGAAGATCGCGGTGATCACAGGCATGTTCGTGGCGATGTGGCGCCTGGCTTTGCAACTGGGCTGGCGTCGGCTCGTCGTGGCGATGAGTTGGGCGATCGGGCTGGTGCTCGTCAGCCTAGCCGTATCCAAGGTCTGGAATCCTACCGGGCAAGTGTTGATCGATGGCCCTCGCGAGGGCAGCTTCCTGGCGGTTTACGGGGTGCTGTGGAAAGCGGGAGCCTTTTTTCTGCCGGTGTTTCTGGCGGATGCCATCGAAACCCCCAGAGCTTGGGCCAGGAGCGGTCTGATGGTCGCCGCCTGTGTCTTTCTGGTGCTGATCGACGGCAGCCGCACAGGCTTGCTGCTGCTGGGGGCGACCGCTGTGGGTTTTCTCGCTTTTCTGGTCTGGCGGGGCGATTGGGGTTTGGCTCGCCGCCGGTTCCGGTGGCTTGGGGCGGCGCTTGCCCTGTTGCTGCTCCTGCAGTTGCTCAACACGGGCGCGAACCTGGGGGCGGGCAAACTCTGGGCCGGGGGAGCCGCGGCGGGCGGTGCTTCGAGTGGCGTCTCCGCTGCGGCGGTTGAACCGGCGCGTGTCCTGGAAGGCGCCCTGGATCGGACGTTCGAGACCCGCATCGGCGCGGGGGATCCCGCGCGCGTCAAGCTGCTGCGGGCAAGCCTGGCGCAGGTAAGCGCCTGTCTGCCGCTGGGCTGCGGCTTCGAGGCGATGGGCACGGATATCGGCACGGGGGCGTGGATGGTGGTCCACAACGCCTATCTGGCCGCGCTGGGGGATTTCGGTGTGCTGGGCCTGGCGGGCATGCTGGGTTTCCTGATGGCGGCATGGCTGCCGATCCGGAACGTGCTGCGCCGAGGCGCGAAGGATGCGCAGGTCTGTTTCACCGTGGCGGCGGCGGGCTCCGCCCTGGCCTACGGCATGGCGTTGATGCTCAATACGTTCACGACCGAGATGTCGGAGTGGGGCTACCTGATCCTCATGCTGGCGTTTGCGTGGGCCCCCCTCGAGAACGCCTGATGGAAGGCGGTTCCATCCGGGGCCGGGTTGCGCGCAATGCGGGCGCCTTGTACGTCGTCCAACTGGTTTCCTTCCTGGTCCCGGTCTTCGAAATCCCGATTCTGGCCCGGGCCTTGGGGGCGTCGCTTTATGGGCAGATCCTGTTCTGCCAGGCGCTGGCGCTGACGGCGTCCCTGCTGGTGGAATACGGCTTCAACATCAATGCCGCGCAGCAGGCCGCGCTGGCGCGCGGGCGCCTGGAAGCCTTGAATCGTCTGTTTTCCCAGGTGTTCCTGGCCAAAGTCCTGCTGGCGGCTCCTCTGGCGGGGGTGCTGTGCGTGGCGTGGGTCATGGGATTGCTGGACGCCTATCTGGACAACGCTGCCTTGCTGGCATTCGTGCTGGCCTATTTCCTGGCCTTCGGTTTCAGCCCTATGTGGTATTTCCAGGGGCGGGAACGAATGGCTGGGCCGGCGTTCCTGGATGTGGGTCTGCGTGTGTGTGGCCTGGGCGTACTGGCGATCCTGGTCCGCGCGCCGCAGGATTTCCTGCTGTCCCTGCCCATCCTGGCGATTCCTCCCCTGCTCAATACCTGCCTGACGACCGGGTGGTGCCGTCGCGAGGTCGGGCCGATCCGTTGGGATTTTCGGGGCGCCCGCCGCCAGATCCGCGAAGGGTTTCACTTTTTCGTCTATCGCAGCGCCAGCAATCTGGCGATGTCGGCCATCCCCGTCTTCCTGGGGTTGAGCGCCGGGAAGCGGTCGGTGGGCGAATTCGCGCCTCCCGAGAAATTGATCAAGGGCATGACCAGCCTGGCCATGCCTTTTCTGTCGGCGGTGTTTCCGGTTTTTTCCAGGCATCTTGAGGCCGGAGGCGGCCAAGGGGCGTTCCGGGCGCCCCTGGCAGTGTTGGCGGCGATCGGCGCCTTGGCCCTGGCGGGCGCGGGGCTGGGCGCTTGGCTGGGCCCCTGGGTGCTGGATGCCCTGCTGGGGACGGGTTTTGGGGGCTCCCTGGCAATCTATTATGTGTTGATCGGGCTGGTGCCTTTGCGCATCGTCAATCAGAGCATTGCGATGGTGCTGTTGATTCCCGCCGGCCGGGCCAAGCCCGTCAGCTACGTGATTTCAGCGTTTTCAGTCCTGGCGGTCGTCTGCGGGACGGGTTTGTCGTTTCCTTACGGCGGTCTGGGAATGGCTGTCGGCCTGGTGGGGGGGGAAGCGGCGCTGCTGGTGGTGATGCTTGTCATGACGGCGGCCCTGCTGCGGCAGGGCGCGGAGGGCGTGGAATGAACCGGACGCGCGCAGGGGGATCGCAGTGAGGATCCTGATGGTCACCACGGGGCTGCTGCTGGGCGGGGCCGAATGTCAGGTGGTCAGTCTTGCCGACCGTCTGGCGGCCCGGGGGCATGACGTGATCATCGCCTATTTGACGGGCTCCGTCGGCGTGCGTCCCAGCCGTGCGGTTGAACTGTATCCCCTGCATGTCAGCAAGACGCCGCTTGGCGTGCTGCGGGGCTGCCTGCGATTGAGGCGCCTGGTGCGTCGATGGCGGCCGGACGTGGTGCACAGTCACATGGTTCATGCGAACCTGATCGCCCGTGGGGTCCGTCTGGGCGTTCGCATGCCCCGCCTGGTCTGCACGGCCCACAGCACGGTGGAAGGCGGTCGGGCCGTGATGCTGGCCTATCGCCTGACGGATCGCCTGGGGGATGCCTTCACCCATGTCAGCCGCGAGGCGGTCGAGGCTTTCGAGCGTGCGGGAGCGGCGCCCCGGGGGCGGATGCTGCCGATGCTCAATGGCATCGATCTGCAAGCGTTCTCCAATGCGCCCGATCTCAGGACGCAATCCCGGCAGCGGCTCTTTCCCCGGCCTGACAGGCGCCTGCTGCTGTCGGTGGGGCGCTTGGCCGAGGAAAAGAATCACGCGGGTCTGCTGCGCGCTTTTGCGCAACTGGTGGAGCTCCGCCCGGATGTCGATCTCTGGATCGCGGGGGACGGCCCCTTGCGCGAGGCGCTGCAGCGACAGTGCGCTGCCCAGGGGCTGGGGGATCGGGTGGTTTTTCTAGGGGCGCGGCGGGATGTGCCTGATCTGATGCGCGCCGCCGACGTGTTTGTGCTGCCCTCCCTGTTCGAAGGGTTCGGGCTGGTGGTGGCCGAGGCGATGGCATCCGGGACGCCGGTGGTGGCGACCGATGCGGGCGGAGTGGCCGAGGTCATGAATGGCACGGGAATCCTCGTGCCCGTCGGCGACGAGCCGGCGTTGGCGCGCGGCCTGGCCGAGGCGTTTTCGATGGATGTCGCGCGGGCGGCAGCGATGACGGCGTCGGCGCGGCGGCAGGCCGAGGAACGGCTGGACATCGAGCGCGTCGTCGATGCCTGGCTGGAACTCTATCAAAGGGGAATCGAATGCTGACCATCCTGACGCCGACGTACAACCGCCGTCATACCCTGCCCCGGCTGTACGAAAGCCTGTGCGGGCAGAGCCGGCAGGACTTCGAATGGCTGATCGTCGATGACGGGAGCGAGGATGAGACGGAATCGTGGGGCCTGGCCTGCCAGGCGCGGGCTGAGTTCCCGGTCCGGGTCCTGCGGCAGCCGAATGGCGGCAAGCATGCGGCCATCAATGCCGGGGTCCGCGCGGCGCGGGGGGATTGGATCTTCATCGTCGACAGCGATGACTGTCTGATGGCCGAGGCGGTGGAGTGCGTGGCAGAAGCCGCGGACGCGCCGGAATCCGTGGTCGGCGTGTGTTTCCGCAAGGCGGACCTGGGCGGGCGCCTGCTGGGCCAGCCCTGCAGCGCGACGCCGTCGCCTTGGGTGGGAACGCCCAGCCAGGCGGGTCGCAAGGTTCAGGGCGACCTGGCCTATGTGTTCCGCCGGGACGTCATGGCGGATCTGCCGTTTCCGATCGTCCCGGGGGAACGATTCGTGCCCGAGCTCTACATCTGGAACCAGATCGGCGACCGGGGGCCGATCCGGTTCTATCTGGATCGGGTGATCTATCTGTGCGAATACCTGGACGATGGCTACACCCGGAATTTCCGGACTCACCTGCGGCGCAACCCCGGCGGTTTCCTCTTGTTCTACGCCGCGCAGATCGGCCGGGAGCCACGCTGGTCAGGCAGGATCAAGGCCGCGCTTCGCAGTCTGCAGTGTCTGGTCTATTGCGCGCTGAAAGCGGCTGAACGCTCGCGCCCCGTCGTATGAAGCGGCTGGCTATCGTGTCCCACCATGCGGTGGATCTGTTGAACTTCCGGGGTCGCCTGATTCGTGATCTGGCGGCCGCCGGCGTGACGGTTTTCTGCCTGGCGCCGGACTACGATGCGGCGACCCGTGCCAGGCTGGTCGAACTGGGCGCGGAACCGGTCGATTACCGGCTGCAGCGCACCGGCATGAATCCCCTGCGCGACTTGGTGGACGTTATCGGGCTGGTCCTGATCCTGCGGCGTCTGGCGCCGGATGTGGCGTTCGCGTTTTCCACCAAACCGATGGTGTACGGGACGCTGGCGGCATGGCTGGTCGGGGTTCCCCGGCGCGTGGCCATGGTCGAGGGCGCGGGTTATGTGTTTACGCAGTCGGGCGGCCGCCTCGGGTGGCGCCGTCGCGTCCTGCGCCGGGTGGTGGAAGTGCTGTATCGCGTGGCGCTGGGGCGGGCGCATCGGGTCGTATTCCTGAATCCGGATGATCAGCGGGAATTCATCGATCGGGGCCTGGTGGCTCGGGAACGGTCGGTGCTGTTGGGTGGCATCGGTGTCGATCTGCAGGTTTGGCGGGAAGCGCCGCCAGCTCTCGACCCGGTCGGTTTCGTGCTGGTGGCTCGTTTGCTGCGCGAGAAGGGCATCGTGGAGTATGTGGCTGCCGCGCGCCTGGTCCGGAACCGATGCCCGCAATCGCGGTTTGTGCTGTTGGGCGGCCTGGACTCCAATCCGGGCGGATTGAGTCGGGCGCAGGTACAGGGCTGGGTGGATGAAGGCATTGTGGAATGGCCGGGGCATGTGCCGGTGCGGCCGTGGATGGAACGCGCTAGCGTGTTTGTCCTGCCCTCGTATCGCGAGGGCGTGCCCCTGAGCACCCAGGAGGCCATGGCGATGGGGCGTCCGGTGATCACCACGGATGTGCCCGGCTGCCGCGAAACGGTCAGCGACGGGATCAATGGATATCTCGTGCCGGCGCGTGATGCGGGCGCCCTGGCGGACGCCATGTTGAAGTTTCTGGACGATCCCGGCCTGATTTCGTCCATGGGCAGAGCCAGCCGCCGGATGGCCGAGGAGCGTTTTGATGTGCGAAAGATCAACGAAACGTTAGCAGCTTGGTTGTGGGAGTGATCGGGCAAGACCTAGATGATCTTGGGACATATTTGAGCGTGCCTTCTGTGGTCGATACTGTGAGCAGACGAGTTTGGCTAAATGTTTTTAATTGATTTTAAATTTTTCGAGGCAAACTGATTAGAAATACATGAACCTATTACATATGACTCTCGCAGTGACCCATAGGATATAGGAGGTTGCTATGAGGCTTTATCTTGTCAATGGTTCATCGTCGTGGGTTTTCGATATCATCGTTGTTGGCGCTGGGTTTGCTCCTGGCCGCGCTGGGAAGCTTGCGTGATGTAGTGACCCCCTTGGGGTATTGGGTGTTGTGGGCTGCCTGGTGTCTGGCGACGATAAGCATAACTTGGCCAGTCCATGCGCCCGGTGTAGATCGCCCGATGCCACCTATATCTGTCTGGGGCTCATATGCGTTGCTGGTGCTGGGAATGGTGCTGTCAGCCTGGGCCAATCACAGCGCCATCACTCTGCATCACGGCGTCAAGATCGCCATCATCGGGCTATGTTGCTGCATCGCTTGGCGGCTGGTCGCGGATCTGGGGTGGAGTGATCGGGTTGCCATTCTGCGCTGGGTTGTGGCGGCCGTAGTGCTGGTGTTTTTAGTGTCTAAGGCGTTGCCAAGAGGCTATTACATCGCCCTGGGGGGGGCGGTACGTGAGGGTAGTTTCCTGGCGTGGCCTGGGGTGATCTGGAAGGCCGGGGCATTTTTCGTGCCGTTGCTTTTGGCTGATATGGTAGTTCGGCCACTGCGGTGGGCTGTGAATGGTCTGGCAGTGGCTGGGTGCGTGTTTCTGGTCGTGATAGACGGGACGCGGACGGGGATGCTTGTGCTTGGGCTGACTGTCCTTGCGTTCGTCCTGTTGCTGGCCTGGCGTCGTGACTGGCGTACCTTGTCGGGTATGAAGCCGACGGTGGCTGTGTGTGTGCCGGCCTTATTCGGCTTGCTGCTGTTCAGCACAGGCATTGGGTATCTGAGCCATGGTTCTGCCGGCTTGCTGTCGGCCCAGACTGCTGGCGCTAATGGCTTTTTCGGCGGGAAGGCCGAGGCCATGATGGAAATAGCGGTTGAACCTATCACCACGACCCGCCTGGGTAGTGGTGATCCCGAACGAGTCAGGTTGCTGGAAAACGGGATCGACCGAGCGGCAGATTGCTGGCCTCTGGGCTGTGGCTTTGGCTCTACCGCCATGGATCCAGGGTACGGCGTGGTCATGCAGGTCCATAACGCATATTTGGGTGCTTTGGCGGATTTCGGCGTGCTGGGTCTTGCAGGCATGCTGGGATTCATCCTGGCGGCTGTTCTGCCGATCATTCGGGTGCTACGCAGCAGGGCACACAGTACAGAAGATGTATATTTCGTCGTTGCGGCGGCAGGCGCAGCCCTGGCCTATTTAGCCAGCCTGATGCTGCATACTTTTTCGTCCGAGATGTCGGAATGGGGGTACCTGATCGTGATGTTGGCGTTTGCCTGGCTGCCGGTGATGCAAGGAGGCAAAGCAGTTGACATGGGTTCGTCTGGGCAGCTGGAGGCGCTTGGCTGCTATGAACGGCGGCATTCCCGTTGGTATGAGTATGTTTTGTTGGGTGGGCCTTTCCAAGTGGTGGCGGGCTTGCTGGCGGTTGCTGTCCTGCCATCGATTCTAGGCTGGGGCTGGCCGTTCTGGCAGCACATGGACTCTGTCAGAGTCAATACGCTGCTTGCCGTCAGCCTGTCTTTTTTGGTCATTATCCTGACCTTGCGGCGCCTGGGACAGTTCTCAGGTGGCGCGATCATCGCTCATATTGCGCCGGTTGTGACTGGGGTGTTCCTTGTAGCGTTCGCTGCCCTATTCTTCAGCCGCAGCGCCTATTCTCGGCCGATTCTGTTGCTAGCCTATGCTGCTACGCTAGCCTGGTGTTATGGAGCGTATCTTGTCGGACGACGGTATCGAAAACTGAAGCTAGCGGTGGTGCCGCTAGGCGAAGTATTGGCGATCCAGCCACGACACAATTTGGAAGTTCGGCAGCTTACCGAGCCTGATTTGGCAGGAATTCGATACGATGCGGTTGTCGCCGATCTGGATGCTGATGGCCTGAGCCCGGATTGGGAGCGGTTCCTGGCTCAGTGCATCCTGTCGCACGTCCCGGTATTCCATGTCCGCCAGATGCGCGAAAACCTGACCGGTCGGGTCGAAATCGAGCATCTGTCCGAGAACGACGTCGGTTCTCTGCTGCCGTCACCTCTGTATTCCGTGTGCAAACGCATGATTGACATCGCCGGAACCTTGATGGTTGTTCCGGTAGCGGTCCCTCTGATGCTCCTGACGGCGCTGGCAATCCGCCTGGATAGCCCCGGTCCGGCGTTGTTCGTGCAGAGCCGCGTGGGCCTGGGCGGGCGGGATTTTCTGATCTACAAGTTTCGCAGCATGGTTGTGGATGCTGAATTGGAGGGGGCGCGCCTAGCCTGCGATGGCGATGAACGTATCACGCGGGTTGGATGCTTTATCCGCAAGACGCGCTTGGACGAGTTGCCCCAGTTGTGGAACGTATTGAAGGGCGACATGAGCCTGATCGGGCCGCGCCCGGAGCAGAGGGTGTTCGTGGACCAGTTCGACGCCGAGATCCCGTTCTATATCTATCGCCTCGTCGTGCGCCCGGGCATCACAGGTTGGGCGCAGGTGATGCAGGGCTATGCGGGCGACGCCGATGCGACTCGTGTGAAGATCCAGCACGATTTCTACTACATCAAGCATTTTTCGCTGTGGCTGGATATCCTGGTTGTCTTCAGAACGGTCAGGATCGTGCTGACAGGCTGGGGTGCTCGGTAGCTACGTGCGCGGCTTCGCGACAATGTATCAGCCTGAATGGACAGGTTCTGATTCAATTCAAATTAGGTTCGGATAAGCTTCCTCATTAGGGGAGGCAATTAAGGCTGGAGTTTTGGCGAGAAGCCAGTTCGAGCTATGATCCGGCTTATCCAGGATCTGGAATTCATTGTGAGCACGGGAGCTGCCGTTTTCTGGTTGAAGGAGGCTCGGAGGTGCGCCATGTGAATGACCACCTGACGGTATGGGTGTTGCGTTAGAGCGCAACGCCCGGATTGTGATCATAAGGTCGGAGCGCATGCAGGAACGGCAGTCTTCCACGGAAACACCTATGCACGCCATTGAACGGCGGCATTCTCGCTGGCACGAGCTTGTACTACTGGGGGCCCCTTTTCAGTTGGTGGCAGGTCTGGGAGTTGTGCTGCTGGTGCCTGCGTGCTGGTTTTGGGGTTTGCAGTTCTGGGAGCGTTTGGATTTGGCGCGGATCAACACCTTGTGGGTGGTGGCGCTGTCGTTCCTGCTGGTGATCCTGGTGCTTCGCCGCCTGTCCCGGTTTTCCGGAGGCAGCATCATTGCCTATATTGCACCAGTCGTTAGCGGGGTTTTTCTGATGGCGTTCGCAGGGCTGTTTTTCACCCGCAGCGACTATTCGCGATCAGTGCTGCTGGTGGCCTATGGCTTGAGCCTGTTGTGGTGCTATGCAGGGTATTTCGTGGGGCGCCGCTACCGGAGGGTGAAGCTGGCCGTGCTGCCCATGGATCCGCCCTGTACCCTGCAGTCGGAGCCGAACCTGGAGATCCGCCATTTGATGCAGCCCGATTTGCAGGGGGTGCGCTACGACGCCGTAGTGGCGGACTTGCGCGGATCGAACATGACCCCGGAATGGGAACGCTTCCTGGCTCATTGCATTCTGGCCCATATCCCGGTGTTTCATGTGCGGCAAGTGATGGAGGGTCTGAGCGGCCGGGTGCGCATCGATCACCTGTCTGAAAACGAGGTTGGCACCCTGCTGCCATCGCCCCTGTATACGGTGAGCAAGCGGCTGATCGATATTGTGGCGGTGCTAGTGATCCTGCCGGTGGCGTTGCCGCTGATGGTGGCCACGGCGCTGGCCATCCGCCTGGACAGCCCTGGTTCGGCGGTGTTCGTGCAGAACCGCGTGGGCCTGGGTAATCGAGATTTCCGCATCTACAAATTCCGCAGTATGCGTGTGGACGCTGAATCCGATGGCGCACGTCTGGCCCGCGACGGCGACGATCGCATTACGCGGGTGGGGGCCTTCATTCGCAAGACGCGCTTGGACGAGTTGCCCCAGTTGTGGAACGTATTGAAGGGCGACATGAGCCTGATCGGGCCGCGCCCGGAGCAGAGGGTGTTCGTGGACCAGTTCGACGCCGAGATCCCGTTCTACATCTACCGTCATGTGGTACGCCCGGGGATCACCGGCTGGGCGCAGGTGATGCAGGGCTATGCGGGCGACGCCGATGCGACTCGTGTGAAGATCCAGCACGATTTCTACTACATCAAGCACTTTTCGCTGTGGCTGGATATTCTGATCGTGTTCAAGACGGTGCGTATCGTGCTGACGGGGTGGGGCGCGCGGTAGCGGCAACCGATGCAGCGGCTTCAAGCCAGCTTGCCCACGTATCCAACCAATCACGGCCCCTCAGATTGGGTAGACTGTCACTGAACTCAGTTCAGGCGGATCCCCGGCTGGCCAGACCGCCTGGCGTTGGCGTGTCCATGATCCATAAAAAAGGGGCGCTTCCCGTGTACGAATCCCGCAACGAACCCATGCTGCCTCCCGCGCATTTCCGCCGCCGCCTGGCCGTGCACGCGGTTTATGCCCTGCTGCTGGTGAGCGCCACCTTGGTGGCGGGCGCGCTGGGCCACCGGTGGTTCGGCGGCCATAGCTGGCACGACGCCCTGATGAATGCCGCCTTCGTCATCGGCGGAATCGGCACCTATGTGATGCCGGAATCGTCCGGGGGCAAGATCTTTTCCGCCGTCTATGGCTTCTTCGTCGGCCTGGTGGTGATGGCGACGCTGGGCGTCGTGCTGGCGCCGATCGCGCATCGCATCATGCATAAATTCCACCTGGACGAGACGGACGGCTGAGACCGCCATGACCGGGGCGACTCGGGCAGCGGCAGGAAAATCCACCTGAGGAAATGAAGGTTTGATTCAGTGATGCCGACCCATCGCACATCTTTCCGCGCCCTGATCGCCGCGCTGGACCTGCAGCCGCACCCGGAAGGCGGTCATTACCGCGAGGTCTTTCGTTCCGGCTTGCAGGTGCCGTTCCTGGGGGCGCAACGTAGCGCCGGGACGTCGATCTATTACCTGCTGGCGCAGGGCGCGTATTCGGCCTGGCATCGCATCGATGCCGATGAAATCTGGTGTTTTCACGCGGGCGGCTTGCTGGATCTGCATGTCGTGCTGCCCGATGGCGGCTTGCGGACGCATCGCTTGGGCGACCCATTGACGCAGCCCGGAGCCGTGTACCAGGCGGCGGTTCCGGCGGGTTGCTGGTTCGCGGCGAAACTGGCCGACCCCGACGACTTCGTGCTGGCAGGCTGCGTGGTCGCGCCTGGTTTCGAGTTTTCCGGTTTTCAGCTGGCGGGCGAGGCGGATCTGGCGGATGTCATTGGTCGCCATGGCGACTGGGTCCGCCGATTGCTGGCGGGTCCCGCCGATGCCCAGGTATCCGATGGGTGACCCGCCTCCGCAGGGGGCGACTTCTGCTTCTTAATCCGCTTGCCGGATCCGTTGCGAGAAATCCGCCGCCGGCCCGGCCTGGGCCGCGCGCTGAGTGATGTCCGCCCGCGCGCGCAAGACGTCCAGCGGTTGGCGGGTGTCCAGGCCGCCATGCCGGTACAGGTATTCCGGCAGGTACCCCGACAGGATCAGGCGGATGTCCATCGGCAGGCCGGGGACGATAGGCCGGACCATGTCGTAGACCAGGGTCGTGCAGTTGGCTGTCACGGTGTTGTAGAACTTCGGCGTGTCGGCCAGGCGGTTGGCGCTGTCCACATAGGCCAGGAAGAGCTGGCGCATCGCGGCCTGGGGCATGCGGATGGGGTACAGAAAAAGCCGTTCGCCGCGCGGGCCGGCGCGCACGTACAGGATGTCGCGCTCTTCCGCGGCGACGATGCTGCGTTCGAATTGCTTGAAAAACCCGCCGACGGTGGAAAAGGATTCGTGGCGCTCCTTGCGGATTTCCACGGAAAACACCAGGTGGCGTCCATCCGCGAAGCCGAAGGACACCAGGGTGTGGGCGATGGCCGGCCCCATCCAGTAGGACAGGGCCATGTCCACGGACTGCAAGGTGTCCAGGTTGTAGGACGCGTCCTGCCAGCGGACCGTGTAGTCGGTCGTGCTGCGCCAGTCGAAATTGCGGACGTTGTGCAGTGTGACCACGGCCCCCTGGGCGCTGCCGGTCAGGCTGCGGGCCACGTCGTCGGCCCAGTCCCGGTGGTTCGATGGCGTCAGGCTGATCCACCAGCCTGCCAGGAGCACGGCGGCCGCGGCCAATGCCCAGCGGGCCGGCACGGCATAGCGGTGCTGGATCCATAGGGACGCCAGTCCCGCGCACACGCTGGCCGCCCACAGCCCCATCCAGACCAGCCGCAGCCAATGCCCGCCGGGCGCCTGGATCCAGAGCGCGGCCAGCCCCCAGGCCAGGGCCGGCAGCAGGACGAGGGACAACAGGCTGTGGGTCAGGAGGGGCATGAGGGTGGCGTAGATCCCGGGGGCGTGTGCGGTCCTAGTGTATCGGGGTTCTTCGGGACCGTTTTGCTTTCGCGGTATAGTTTCCTGGCTGCATCCCCCTGCGGGCGTATTCCGCGTCCGCGCGACTTGGAGTCAAAACCATGAGCGGTGAATACATTCTGAAGTCCAGCGGTGACAAATTCCTGTTCAACCTCAGATCCGGCAATCACCAGGTCATTCTGTCCAGCCAGCGGTATGCCAGCAAGGCGTCGGCGCTGGGGGGGATCGAATCCGTCCGAAAAAATTCCCCCAGCGACGCGCGGTATGGGCGGCTGACAGCCAAGGATGGTTCGCACTATTTCAATCTGACCGCGAGCAACGGCGAAATCATCGGCAGCAGCGAGATGTACCCCACGACAGCCGCGCGGGACAAGGGCATTGAATCGGTCAAGACGAACGGCCCGACGGCGGTCGTGCAAGACCAGACCTGATTCCGTCGTCCAGCCGCGCCCCCGCAGGTTCAGTGGCGGCCGGGGGCCGGCCCGAGGTCGGATTCCGAGGCCTGAAAGATGGCGTCGTATCCGGCCCTGGGGCCGTCGGGCGTGAATTACACTAGCCCCTTTCAACCCACACAGGATCGCGACATGCGCCTGCTCATCGCCCTGCTGCTGCCCTGGCTGGCTTTCTTCACCATCGGCCGTCCCCTGGCGGGAATCATCTGCCTGATCCTGCAGATCACCCTGATCGGCTGGATCCCCGCGGCAATCTGGGCCGTGTACGCGCTCAGTCAGTACAACACCGATAAAAAGATCGAAAAGGCGCTGGGCCGCTAAGAGGCTTTCCGGCAGTAGAATCATCCACTGGATTTTTCCCTGTCAGGTGGGATCATGCCGATGTCTGTTTCGACTGCCCTGGCCGCTTCGGCGTCAATGGATGTGTCCGCCGCCGTTCTGGATCCCGGCATCGCCATCGCCGGTGTACGCATTCGCGGCGTCTGGTCCGATGACGATCAGGCGCGCTGCAGGCGTTGGCTGTCGGACCATGGCCTGGGCGATCTGATCGTTCAGGATGCCGGCGCCGATGAGGGGCCCTGGCAGCGGTTCCGGCTGTCGTGGCCGCCGGCCACGGACCTGGACACCATCGGTTTGGCGCAGGCGCTGCGGCTTTCCCCCGACGAGAGCGACCGCGACCTGGATGCCGAGATCCTGGCGGCGCTGCTGCTGTCCCCCGTGTCCTTCGATTTCCCCAGTCTGGAAGAATGGCAGTCCGCCGTGCGCTTGCGACGTTTCATCGTGCAGGCCGGGCGGCGCACCGTGCTGGCGTTCGACACGGAACAGGCGGAACGCCCGGACTGCTGGCGCTGGTCGGAAGCCACCGGTTTCATCCTGCTGCCGGGGCACGATCTGATCCCTTCCCTGGAACAGACGCTGTGGCCGGACGTGTCCGGGCGCTTGTATTCCTTTTCCTGTTATCGCGCGACCGAATATGTGCTGCTGTTGGCGCTGGCGCAGGAACTGCGGATCAGCAACCCGGCGGCGCTGGCCGCGTTGCAAGCCCAGTGGCAGCGCAAGGCCATCCAGTCCGGTCCGTTTCACGATGCCTTCCTGCACGAATACGGATCGCTGCAGGCGCCGCTGCCGCCCCGGTATTACGTGCCGGGCGACCGCTTGTGGTTTCGCAACCCGCACGAACCTTCCGCCAATGTCGAGGGCTACGAGGGGTCCTGGGTGTTCTACCTGGGGCAAGGGCATTTCACCAATTTCTGGAAGCCCGGCCAGCCCTATACCCTGACTTACAAATGCGTCGAGATCTACCATTGGCGGCATGGATTGCGCCAGGATGCGGTTGTCGATCCGGGCGCTCCGGCAGCCCCCGCTCCCCGGATCTGGATGGACGAATCCATCGTCGAGGCCCGCGTGGCCGGGACGTTGGCCGACCCCTTGGCGACGAACCAGGTGCTCGACCGCATGATGCGCTTGCGCGACCCGGCGGGCGTCTACGACCAGGGCGGCTGCATCGACGCGTCCCGCGAAGCCGTGCGCTGCGTCCGGCCCGGGACCTTCGATCTGGCCTTCCAGGTTTCGCAGGGGTAGCCGGGTCCCGCCCGGTGGTCCGGGCGAAACTCTGGATAGAAGCCTGGTTCGGCGCGTTTCCCGGCCTATAGAAACCGGTCCAGGATCTTCCGGCTGGCACGGTCCAGCGCCGTCAGGTCGCGGACCAGGAAATGCACGCCGCAGGCATCCGCGATCAAGAGCGTGCTGGCCGACAGGCGGCGGATGTCGTCTTCGCTTTTCAGGGTCAGCACGGTGGGGCCGCGGTCCGTGTCGATGTCCCAGCGGCTGGGCGTGGCCCAGCTCGATGCCCGGCGGATGCGCAGGATTTCGGGCTTGAAGTCCCGCTGGGCCAGGTCTTCGGCGATCAGGCGCTGCGGGCTGTCGGGCAGGTCCTGCAGGCGGTCCACCCAGGCCTGTTCCTGGGCCTGGGCGTCCACCAGCGAAATGCTTTCGTCCGGGGCGCTGATCGGAAAGCTGCGCACGGGGGTCACGATCACGTCCGGCTGGCCGGCCCGCGACAGCAGCAGCCGGCCGAAATTGTCCCGGGATAGCGTGAAATCCACCGGACGCGGCATCCCGGCGGCCGGCTGCGAGTGCGCGTCTCCCGGACCCCGCGCGGCGGTGTCGCCAGCCCCGGGGCCGGCGGCCGGCGGTGCGCTGTGCTCAGGAATCGGAATCATCGTCGGCCTCTCGGGCAGGGTGTTCGGCGGCGCGCGATGGCGGCAGCGCGCCCTGCAACTGCGCCTGATACAGCCGCGCGTAGGCGCCCTCGCGGGCCAGCAGTTCGTCATGGCGGCCGATCTCGACGATGCGGCCGCTGTCCATCACGACCAGGCGGTCGGCTTCGCGCAGCGTGCTCAGGCGGTGGGCGATGGAAATCGTGGTGCGGCCCTTGACCAGATTGTCCAGAGCTTTCTGGATCTCGTTTTCCGTGGCGGTGTCCACCGACGAGGTCGCCTCGTCCAGGATCAGGATCGGCGGATCGATCAGGATGGCGCGGGCGATGGAAATGCGCTGGCGCTCGCCCCCGGACAGGGCCTGGCCCCGTTCGCCCACCAGCGAATCGTAGCCATGCGGCAGGCGCAGGATGAATTCGTGCGCGTGGGCGGCGCGGGCGGCGGCGATGATGTCCGCGCGGCTGGCCTCGGGGCGGCCGTAGGCGATGTTCTCGGCCACGCTGCCGTAGAACAGGAACGGTTCCTGCAGCACCAGGCCGATGTGGCGCCGGTAATCGCTGATCGCGTACTGGCGGATGTCAACGCCGTCCAGGCGGATGGCGCCCTGGGATACGTCGTAGAACCGGCAGATCAGGTTCACCAGCGTGCTTTTCCCCGACCCGCTGTGGCCCACCAGCCCGACCATCTCGCCGGGGGCGATATCCAGGCTCAGGTCCTGGATCACGCTGCGGTTGCCGTAGCGAAAGCCGATGCGGCTCAATTCGATGTGGCCCTGGATCCGGTTCATGGGGCGGGGATCGACGGGTTCAGGCACGCTGGACACGTGATCCAGGATGTCGAAGATGCGTTTCGCGCCCGCCGCGGCCCGCTGGGTGACGGACACGATGCGGCTCATGGAATCCAGGCGCACGTAGAACCGGCTGATGTAGGCCAGGAAGGCCGTCAGCACCCCGACCGTGATCGCCTGGCGCGACACCAGCCAGATGCCGAACACCCAGACCACCAGCAGGCCCAGTTCCGTCAACAGGGTGACGGTGGGGGTGAACAGCGACCACAGGGCGTTGACCTTGTCGTTGATGACCAGGTTGCGGTCGTTGGCCTCGCGAAAGCGCGCGACTTCGCGCTTTTCCTGGGCGAAGGCCTTGACCACGCGGATGCCGGGGATCGTGTCGGCCAGCACATTGGTGATTTCCGACCAGACGCGGTCGGCTTTTTCAAAGCCGTGGCGCAGACGGTCGCGCACCCAGTGGATCATCCACAGGATGATGGGCAGCGGCGCCAGGGTCGCCAGCGCCAGCCAGGGGTCGATGGACATCAGGATGGCCGCCGTCATGACGATCATCAGGATATCGGTGAAAAAATCCAGCAGGTGCAGCGACAGGAACAGGCAGATGCGGTCGGACTCGGAGCCGATGCGGGCCATCAGATCGCCCGTGCGCTTGCCGCCGAAGTACTGCAGCGACAGCTGCTGCAGGTGCTGGTAGGTGCTGGTGCGCAGATCGGCGCCGATGCGCTCGCTGACCCAGGCCAGGATGGCGCTGCGTCCCCAGCCCAGTCCCCAGGCGACCAGGGACGAGGCCAGCAGCCCGCTCAGGTACAGCGTCACCAGGTCCCAGTGGATCGGTTCGCCGTTCTGGAAGGGGATCAGCACGTCGTCCATCAGCGGCATGGTCAGGTACGGCGGCACCAGCGACGCGCCGGTGGAAATCAGCGTCAGGGCCAGCCCGATGCTCAGTTGCCGGCGGTAGGGGCGCGCAAAGCGCCACAGGCGAAACAGCGAGCTGGCCCGGGGCGGTTGCGTGTCTCTGGCGGCGATGTCCGCGGCGGGCTCGGGCGGGGAATCGCCCGAGGGCTGGCGCAGGGCTTCGTGGCGGGCCAGCAGTCGCAGCGCCTGGGGATGATGGTCCAGCGTGTAGCGCCAGCGCGTCAGCCGGGCATGTTCGTCCACCAGCTCCAGGCTGCCTACGCCGGCGTGATCCTGCAGCTTCAGGTGCAGGTCCGGCCGCAGCGGCCAGGACCGGCAGGATTGCGAGTCGGCGCCGCAGAACAGCCAGCGGCGGTCGGTCAGGACCAGCAGGCTGTCGGCATACTGCAGCTGGCTGTCCAGGTTCAGCGGCAGCCAGCCCAGCAGGTGCTCATCCGCCGCCAACTGGGCCGATAGCGTGTCATGCCATGCGGCGGGCAGGCCGGGCGGGCAGGCATCCGTCGCCGAGGATTCAAGAATGGGGCCCTGCATGGATGATGGACTGGGAAGGGATCGGAAGATCTGTCGGACAGCAGGAATATAGATCGGAATCGGGGCGAGCATGCGCGTACCGTTGCGTCCGCGTCACAATCGTCAACAGTTTTTCTGTGCGGCGCAACGGCGCAAGATTATGATGTGTGCCGTTGTCCGACTGCGGCGTGATCAAGGCGCCCGGATCCGGCGGCGCTCGGCCCCCCGGCCAGACCCTTTTGACATGGTTCGCTCATGGAAAACAAGAATATTGAGATTCTCAATATGGTGTATCTGCGGGGGCCGAACATCTGGGCCTATCGCCCCGTCATTGAAGCGATCGTGGATATCCATGATCTGGAAGACTATCCCTCCAACGTCATCCCCGGGCTGTACGAGCGCCTGAGCGCCTGGCTGCCTTCGCTGATCGAGCACCGCTGCAGCATCGGCGAACGCGGCGGGTTTCTGCAGCGCGTGCGCGAAGGCACCTGGCCGGCGCATATCCTGGAACACGTCACCCTGGAATTGCAAAGTCTGGCGGGCATGCCCGGCGGCCTGGGGCGGGCGCGGGAAACGTCCCTGCGCGGCGTCTACAAAGTCATCCTGCGGGCCTGGTATGAAACCCTGACGCGCGAGGCGCTGTATGCCGCCCGCGACCTGGTGATGGCCGCCATCGAAGACCGGCCGTTCGACGTGGCCGGCGCGGTGGACCGCCTGAAGGATCTGGCGGAATCGCTGGGGCTGGGGCCCAGCACGGCCTGCATCGTGGACGCCGCCGACGATCGCGACATTCCCGCCATCCGCCTGAGCGATGCGAACCTCTTGCAATTGGGCTATGGCGCCCGCCAGCGCCGCATCTGGACGGCGGAAACCAGCCGCACCAGCGCCATCGCCGAAGGCATTTCCCGCGATAAGGACCTGACCCGCCAGCTCTTGCAGGCCTGCGGCGTGCCGGTGCCCGAAGGCCGGCTGGTGGCCGATGCCGCCCAGGCCTGGGAAGCCGCCCAGGACATCGGCCTGCCCGTGGTGGTCAAGCCGTCCGACGGCAACCACGGCCGGGGCGTCTTTACCTGCCTGAACACCCAGGCCCAGATCGAGGCCGCCTATGCCGTGGCCGTGGATGAAGGCAGCGGCGTGATGGTGGAACGCTTCATCGAGGGCGACGAGCACCGCCTGCTGGTGGTCGGCGGCAAGCTGGTGGCCGCCGCCCGGGGCGAAGCCGCCATGGTGGTGGGCGACGGCGCGTCGACCGTGCTGCAGCTCATCGAATCCCAATTGAATTCCGATCCCCGGCGCGGGCGCGACGAGGATCATCCGCTGAACGTCGTGCGCCTGGATTCCGCCGCCCGGCTGGAGCTCGACCGCCAGGGCCTGAACGGGGATGCGGTGCCCGAACGGGGCCGCGCCGTCATGATTCAGCGCAGCGGCAATGTGTCGATCGACGTCACGGACGCGGTGCATCCGGACGTGGCTGAGCATGTGGCGCTGGCGGCGCGGGTGGTGGGCCTGGACATCGCCGGCATCGACCTGGTCGCGCGCGATATCTCCCGGCCGCTGATCGAACAGCAGGGCGCCATCGTCGAGGTCAATGCCGGCCCGGGGCTGCTGATGCATCTGAGGCCCGCCAGAGGACAGCCGCGTCCGGTGGGGCAGGCCGTCATCGACGATCTGTTCCCCGCCCCCGAGGACGGGCGGATCCCGGTGATCGGGGTCAGCGGCAGCCGGGGCCTGACGCCGGTGGTGCGATTGATCGCCCATTTGCTGCAGCTGACGGGCAAGGTCGTGGGCCAGGCGTCGGCCGATGGCCTGTTTCTGGGTCGGCAGCAGATCAGCGCCGCGGATGGCGCTCACTGGGATGCCGGACGCCGGCTGCTGATGAACCGGGCTGTGGACTATGCCGTGCTTGAAAACGGCGGGCGCATGATCCTGGGCGAGGGCCTGGCCTACGACCGCTGCCAGGTGGGCGTGGTGACAGGCATCGATCCCGGCCTGACCTGGCCCGAATTCCACATGGAAGAACCGGAACATCTGCAACGCGTCTTTCGCACCCAGGTGGACGTGGTCCTGTCGGGCGGGACGGCCGTGCTCAATGCCGACGACGCGCTGGCGGTCGGCCTGGCGCCCTTGTGCGACGGCAGCGTCACTCTGTATGGCGTACAGCCCCAGGGCGAGGCCCTGACGGCCCACCTGGCCACGGGCGGGCGGGCGGTTTTCGTGCGTGACGGCAGTCTGGTGCTGGTGGAAAAAGGCGTGGAAATTCCGGTGGCGGATCTGTCCGATCCGGCTGTCTCGCCGTTGCAGGACGATCTGGCCAGCGTGCTGGCTGCCCTTGGGTCCGTCTGGGCGCTGGGCCTGGACATTGAACACATCCGGGTAGGACTGCGCACCTGGGTAGCGAGGTAATACAAGATGGAAGTCTCCCGAATCCGCGCTTTGCGCGGGCCGAACGTGTGGTGCCGGCAGACGGCGATCGAGGCGGTCGTATCCTGCGCGGACGGCGAATGCGCGATCGACGATCTGGATGCGTTCGAGACGCGCCTGCGTGTCCGCTTCCCCGAAATCGACATCCAGCGTCCTGCCGGACAGGCAAGCGATCATTCCCTGGCCCACGTGCTGGCGGGCGCGGCGCTGAGCCTGCAGGCGGTGGCCGGCTGCCCGGTGGCGTTCCGCCGCACGGCCGCGACCCAGGCGCCGGGGGAATACCAGGTCGTGATCGAATACGCCGAGGAATCCGTCGGTCGGCTGGCCTTTGACCTGGCCTGCGTGCTGTGTCACGCGGCTTTGCAGGATCAGCCTTTCGACCTGGCGGATGCCGTCGCGCAACTGAAGGCCCTGTACGAGGACGTGCGCTTGGGCCCCAGCACCGGCGCCATTGTGCAGGCGGCCGTGCGTCGCGGCATCCCTTATCGCCGGCTGACCGAAGGCAGCCTGGTGCAGTTTGGCTGGGGGCGCCGCCAGCGCCGCATTCAGGCGGCGGAGACCGATGCCAGCAGCGCCATCGGCGAGGCCATCGCCCAGGACAAGGCGCTGACCAAATCGCTGCTGGCCGCCGCCGGCGTGTCCGTGCCGCAAGGCCGCGTGGTGGCCGATGCCGATGATGCCTGGCGGGCGGCCCAGGAAATCGGCGGACCCGTGGTGGTCAAGCCGCTGGACGGCAACCAGGGCAAGGGCGTGGCCTGCAATGTGCAGGGGCGCGAGCAGGTGCTGGCGGCCTATGCGGTGGCGTGCGAGCATGGATCCAGCGTGATCGTGGAGCGCTATTTCCCCGGGCATGACTTCCGTCTGCTGGTGGTGGGCGACCGTCTGGTGGCGGCGGCGCGGCGGGATCCCCCCCAGGTGGTGGGCGACGGCGCGCACAGCATCAGCCAGTTGGTGGATCTGATCAATCAGGACCCCTTGCGCGGCGAAGGCCACGGCACCTCGCTGACCCGCATCCAACTGGATGAAACGGCGCTCAATACCCTGGCCGGCCAGGGCTATCAGGCGGATTCCGTGCCGGCCCAGGGCGTGTGCGTGGTGTTGCGCAACAATGCCAATCTCAGCACGGGCGGGACTGCGACGGACGTGACGGAACAAGTCCACCCGGAACTGGCCGCCAGCGCCGTGATGGCCGCCGGCATGGTGGGGCTGGATGTCTGCGGCATCGATCTCGTGGCGCAGGACGTGTACCGGCCGCTGACGCCGGACACCGGCTGCATCGTCGAGGTCAACGCCGCGCCGGGCCTGCGCATGCACCTGACGCCGTCCTATGGCACGGGGCGCGACGTGGGCGCGGCCATGGTGGATACGCTGTACGGACCCGGCGAGGACGGCCGCATTCCGGTCGTGGCGGTCACGGGCACCAACGGCAAGACCACGACCGTGCGGCTGCTCGCGCATCTGTGCGCCCGGCCGGGGGTGTGCGTGGGCATGACGAATTCCGACGGGGTCTACGTGGGCGCCCGGCGCATCGACACCGGGGATTGCAGCGGGCCGCGCAGCGCGCGCAATGTGCTGCTGCACCCGGACGTGGACATGGCGGTGTTCGAGACGGCCCGGGGCGGCATCCTGCGCGAGGGGTTGGGCTTCGACCGCTGCGATGTGGCCGTGGTGACAAATCTCGGCATCGGCGACCATCTGGGCTTGAACTACATCCGCACGGTGGAAGACCTGGCGGTGGTCAAGCGCGTGATCGTCGAGAATGTGTCGCCGTCGGGCATGGCGGTGCTCAATGCCCAGGATCCCGTCGTCGCCGGCATGGCGGCCAGTTGCCCCGGGCAGGTCACGTATTTTGCCCGCGATGCCCGCCATCCCCTGATCGAAACCCACCGGGCCCAGGGGGGCAGGGTGGTGTTCGTGGACCAGGGCGATCTGGTGTTTTTCCAGGGCGGCACCGAAACCCGCATCCAATTGTCCACCGTGCCGCTGACGCGCGGGGGCGCCTTGCCGTTCCAGGTGGAAAACGCCATGGCGGCGGCTGCCGCGGCGTGGGGGCTGGGCCTGGACTGGGTGCAGATCCAGGCGGGGCTGGCATCCTTCGTCAATGATGCGGCCACCGTGCCGGGGCGCTTCAATGTGTTCGACTACCGGGGCGCCATGGTGATCGCCGACTACGGCCACAACCCCGATGCGATGCTGGCCCTGGTCGATGCGGTGGAAGCGCTGCCGGCCAAACGCCGCACTGTGGTGATCAGCGGGGCGGGGGACCGCCGTGACCAGGATATCCGCCGCCAGACGGAAATCCTGGGCGACGTGTTCGATACGGTGGTCCTGTACCAGGACCAGTGTCAGCGCGGCCGCGAGGACGGCGAGGTCCTGGCGCTCTTGCGCCAGGGGCTGTCAGGCGCCCGTCGCGCCAGCCGCCTGGAAGAGATCCGCGGCGAATTCCTGGCCATTGACACGGCGCTGGACGCGCTGGAGCCCGGCGATCTGTGTCTGGTGCTGATCGATCAGGTCGAAGAGGCCCTGGCCCACATCGGCCGGCGCACCCAGGCGCAGGCAGTGGCGTAACGGCGTCGGTCCAGGGCGGCGGGGATGCCGCCCTGGACCGACCCGCCTCAAGCGGGGGCCGCCAGCAGGCGCGGGGCGGTCGATGGCTGGGCCTGGGCCGTATCGTCGGCCAGTCGCAGCGCGTCGCCCGCCTGGCTGGAGGCGGGCGCATCGTCTTCGGCGCCCAGGTTGAAGGTGGCCACCAACTGGGCCAGGGTGTCGGCCTGCTCCTGCAGGCTGCCGGCGGCTGTGGCGGATTCCTCCACGAGGCTGGCGTTTTGCCGGGTGACGTCGTCCATCTGCGTGATGGCGGAATTGATTTCCTCGATGCCGGTGGTCTGCTCGCGGTTGGCGGCGTTGATCTCGCCCATGATGTCG
>NZ_JBATVG010000002.1:0-79748 GCF_049671645.1 Castellaniella sp.
CCGCCGGCATGATCGTGGGCGATGTCATCACAGAGCCGGCGGTGTCGCCGTTGATCGCCGCAGCGCGGTGCGGGAGCGTCGTCGGATAGACAGCCTGGGCCCGGTCGCGCCGCTGCCACGTTCGCCCTGACCGAGGCCTGGCGCGCGGCCTGGCGAGCCATGGCGCTCAATCGCCTGCGCACCGCGCTGACCTTGCTGGGCATCGTGGTCGGTGTCGCCTCGGTCATCGTCATGCTGGCCGTCGGACGCGGCGCCAAGGAGCAGGTCGTGCGCCAGATGGGCGCCCTGGGCGCCTCGATCATGTATGTCAGCGGCGGTGTGCCGCCCGAAGGCGGCGTGGCGGGCGTCGTGACGCTGGACGATCTGGATGCCATCGCCGCGCTGCCCGAGATTGCGCACGTCATGCCGGTGATCGGCAATCTGGCCATGCTGCGCCACGGCGCCTATTCGCGTCCCGCCTACGTGGTGGCCAGCACGTCCGATCTGCCGGCGATCCACCATTGGCCTGTGGCGCGAGGCCGTTTTCACATCGCCGCGGAAAACCGCGAACTGGCGCCCGTGGTCGTGCTGGGCAGCCGCCTGCGCGAACGGTTGCTGCCGGACACGTCCGACCCGCTCGGGCAGTTCGTGCTGATCGACGCCACGCCGTTCGAGGTCATCGGCGTCATGAGCGCCAAGGGCGCCGAATCAGGCTCGGAAAACTACGACGATCAGGCCTTCATTCCGTTCGAGGCGGGCCGCGCGCGGGTGTTCACCACTGTCGGCGAACCGGAATATGCGGTGATCGAAGCGCGATCGCAGGGGGCTGCCGTTGCGGCCGAATCGGCGATGCGCGAGGTGCTGCGGATGCGACATGGCCGCGAGAGTTTCAGCATCGGCAATGCGGCCGCCAAGCTGCAGGCCGCGGCCGAATCGCAGAACGCCATGACCCTGATGCTGGGCCTGATCGCGGCCGTGTCGCTGCTGGTCGGCGGTATCGGCGTGATGAACGTCATGCTGATGACGGTGCGCGAACGCACGCGCGAGATCGGCGTGCGCATGGCCGTCGGCGCGCGCCAGCGCGATGTGTTGCGCCAATTCCTGACGGAAGCCGCCCTGGTGTCCCTGTTCGGCGGCGCGGCAGGCGTGGCGCTGGGGCTGGGCGTTGGCCTGGCGCTGCTGGCCGCCGGGGTCGAACTGGTGTTTTCCTTGACTGCGATGCTGGGCGCTTTCGGCTGCGCCGTCGTCACCGGCTTGGTGTCCGGCCTGATGCCGGCTCGGGCCGCCGCCCGGCTCGATCCGGTTGCCGCCCTGGCGGGCGCATAGGAGAGACCGCTGTTTCTTCTGATGTATCGCAAGAGTCTGGATGATCTGATTTGTAAATAATAACTGTTATCGTTTATATTTTCTTTCCCATTAAGAAACACTTTGCATCCGCAGCACTTCGAGGAATTCATATGACTGCACCCAAGGTTCAGGGCCGGGTCCTGACGCCGATTGGCCTTCTCATGGCCCTGGGCCTGGCCGCCGCTCCCGCGGGGGCGCAATCGACGGAGGGCGTCGCCCAGCTCGACCGCGTCGTCGTCAAGGCCGAACAGGAACTGAAGCAGACCCCGGGGGCGTCCACCATTACGGCGGCCGACATCCAGAAATCCCCCCCTGCCAACGATGTGTCGGAAATCATCCGCACCATGCCCGGCGTGAACCTGACCGGCAATTCTTCCAGCGGCCAGCGCGGCAACAACCGCCAGATCGACATTCGCGGCATGGGCCCCGAGAATACCCTGATCCTGGTCGACGGCAAGCCCGTGTCATCGAGGGGGGCGGTGCGCTTTGGCTGGCGCGGCGAGCGCGACACGCGCGGCGACACCAACTGGGTGCCGCCCGAGCAGATCGAACGCATCGAAGTCCTGCGCGGCCCGGCCGCCGCCCGCTACGGCAACGGCGCGGCCGGCGGCGTGGTGAACATCATCACCAAGCCTGCCTCGGACAAGCTCACAGGGTCCGTTTCAGTGTATGCCAACGCCCCGGAGCACAGCGACGAGGGCTCGACCTCCCGCAGCACCTTCAGCCTGGCCGGCCCGATTTCCGACAGCCTGGATTTCCGCCTGACCGGCAGCGCCGCGAATTTCCAAGGGGATGCGTGGGATATCAATGCGGGGCATGCCTCCGCGCGTGGCGGTAACAATCAGGGCACTTTCCCCGCGGGTCGCGAGGGGTTCAAGAATCGCGACGTCAATGGCGTACTGAGCTGGAAGCCGACGGCGGGCCACAAGATCGACTTTGAGGCGAGCTACGGGCGTGAAGGCAACATTTACGTTGGCGACACGCAGAACACGAACACCAACGACATGGTGAAGCGCGAACTGGGCGGCGAGACCAATCGGATCTATCGGCAGGCATATTCGGTGACCCACAATGGCGACTGGAATGCCGATACTCATACATTGAGCTATCTGCAGTACGAGCAGACGCGCAATACGCGGCTGCTGGAAGGCCTGGCGGGAGGGACCGAAGGGGCCTTCAACGATCCTGCCAATCCCAAGGTCAATGATGGCGGCTATGGCGACATCAATCTGCGCACGCTGACGGCCCATACCGAACTGAACCGGCGCTTGAACTGGGGCGGTATCGACCAAATGGGTACCTTGGGCCTGGAATGGGTGCGTCAGGATCTGGAGGATTATTCGTCCGACTTGAAGCAGCGCAATAGCCAGGCGAACGTCCCAGCGCCCCTGGCGGCGTATCAGCCGAAGGCGCATGCGACCATCTATTCCGTCTTTGCCGAAGATAATCTCTATGTGGGCGATCGCTGGACCGTGACGCCCGGCCTGCGGTTCGACCACCATAGTCTTCAGGGCAACAACTGGAGCCCGTCACTGAACTTGTCTTATCTGCTCAATGAGCAGTGGACGGTCAAGGCCGGTATTGCCCGGGCCTACAAGGCGCCCAATCTGTACCAGAGCAATTCGGGCTACGCGCTTTATAGCGCGGGCAATGGCTGCTGGGGCAATCCCCCGGGCGGCGGCAATGGCTGCTTCCTGATGGGGAACTCCGACCTGAAAGCCGAAACCAGCATCAACAAGGAACTGGGTATCGAATTTCATGGAGCGGACGGTCTGGGCGCCAGCTTGACCTACTTCCATAACGATTATCGGGACAAGATCGAGGCCGGGCGCGCCCCTGTGTCGTCCTTCGTGGCGGGCGGCAAGGTCCAGAATGTCTTCCAATGGGAAAACATCCCCCGCGCTGTCGTTCAAGGCATCGAGGGCAACCTGACCTGGCCTTTTGCGCAGGATTGGACGTGGTCCACGAACTTCACCTATATGATCGAATCGAAGAACAAGGAGACCGGCGAACATCTGTCCACCATCCCCGAATACACGATCAACAGCGTCCTGGACTGGTCCGTGACGCCTGCCTGGTCGTTGCGCGCCAAGGCCACGGTCTATGGAGAGCAGGAAGGGCCGAAGTATGACTACTATGGCCAGCCGCTGACCGGCAGCGCCACGGACAAGGTTCCGCCCTATGCCCTGTTCGGCCTGAGCACGCAGTACAAGGTGAACAAGCATCTGCGGGTGACGGCGGGCGTGGACAATGTGTTCGACAAGCGCATCTTTCGCCGCGGCAATGCGATTGGGGTGAATCTCTCAGGGCCGCAAGCGGCGCACTACATCTACGGTGCCGGCGCCTACACCTACAACCAGCCTGGTCGGGCCTTCTTCCTGGAAGTGACCAGCTCGTTCTGATCGATCCGTCGCTGTGATTCATCCGTCCCATGCCCCTTTTCCCAAGGGGCATGGGGCTTTTGCCTTGATCCGCTTGTCGCCTGAAGTCGTTGACGGCTTTCGAGCGACGGGATCGGATTGGCAGGCGCGGGTGGATGCCGTGCTGAAGTGCTGGCTGAAGGCGCACAGCGCCTGGGCCGCTGCCTTTGGCGGCGGTCCGGGGGTTGGGCTTAGCGGGAACCCGCCTTGCCCGCCATGCGCAGGATGTCGTCCAGGGCGTTGCCGTCGCCATTCGCGTCGAGCAGCGAGTTCAGGCTGCCGAGCAGGCCGCCCTGGCCGCCGGAGCTGCCCAGCAGGCCCCCCAGCAGGCCGCCCATGGACGGTTGTGACGGGGCAGCCTGGCTCGCGCCGCCTTGCCGGGACATGAATCCCGCGACCAGCGTGGCCAGCAGGGGCAGCATCTGCTTGAGTACGGCGGGGTCCAGCCCGCTGTCCGAAGCGGCGTGCCGGGCGACGGTGCGGCTGACGTCCTTGGAACCAAAAATCTGTCCCAGCACGTCGTTGCCCCGGGCCGTGTCGGCGGGCTGCAGCCCGTCGGCGTCGCCCGCAAGGCCCAGGCTGCCTAGCAGGCTATCCAGTCCGCCCGCGCCCTGCGCCTGTTTCTGGAAGCCGCCCATCACGGCGGGCAGCAGTGCCTGAGCGCCGCTGGCGGCCTGCGTTTCGCTGATGCCAAGCTGGCGGGCCAGAGATTCCAGCCCGCCGGCCTGGGCGAGGATGTCGGTGATTTGCATAAGAGATCTCTCTTGACGCGGGTGGCGGCCCCTGCGGGCGGGCCGACATGCAGCGCAGCCCGCAGGATGAGGATTCAGTCCAGGAGGTCGGCCGGCACGTTGCCGCCGTTTTCCGCAAGGCGGGCCAGCACAGCTTTGTGCAGCCACATGTTCATTTGCGCGGAATCCCCCATCTTGTCCGCCGGGCAGCCCAGTTCGGTCGCCAGTTCCTTGCGCGCGCCCAGGCTGCTGTCCATGTCCAGCAGCTTCATCAGGTCGACGATGGAGGTCTTCCAGTTCAGCTTCTGGGCGTTGGCGGCGGCTTTCTGTTCCAGCTGACCCACCACGTCCACGACGGAAATCGCGGGGCTGGCCGTCGCCACCGGGCCGCTCGAAGCCGCGGTGTCAGGTGCCGGGGCGGCCTGCGCGCCGCCGAAACCCAGTTTTTCGAGAATGGTGCTGAACAGACCCATGACGATCTCCTTGAGGATTCTATGAACGGTTGAGGGCTCATTTGATCACTTCAGGGGCGGCAGGGGCGGCTTCTTGACATTGTTTGATGGTGCCTTCGCCGCTTGGGGCCTTGCGTTCGACAGCGGGCAGGCCCGGCGCGATCTCCTTGATTAGTGTGAAAGGCCCTAACCCGCCTTCCTGGGCCGCCCCCGGGGCGCCGGGCTGACGCGCCGGGACGCCAGGCGCCCCAGGTGCGTCAGGAAGATCTTTTCCCCCAGCGCCCACTGCCCGTGCAGGGCGGCTTCGATCTGCAGCCCTTGCGGCTCGGACAGGCCGGCGGCCAGGCGCTTGCGCCAGGCCGCCTGGCGGGCGAAGGGCGTATCGCCTTCGCGCCAGTAGTCGGGGTGGTCCAGCAGCCAGCCGGCGGCGTTGGCCGCCTGCCCGGCGTGTTCCGCCGCCGAGGACCATGGCCACTGGATGGCGGTGGCCACGTGGCCGGTTTCGGTCGCCAGCGATTCCACCCAGATCATGGCGGGCAGCACCCAGCGGCCCGGCTCCAGCAGAGCGTTGTGATAGCGGCCCGCGTACACGCGGGTGCGCAGCAGTCCCGACCCCATGCGTCGCCCCAGCGCCTGCATCAGGCGCGGCAGGGACTGGGCGTCGCCGGGCGTGGCCAGCAGTGTGATCCGGTCGGGCAGGATGGCCCAGGCGTGGATGGCGACGGCGGCCATGCCGGTGCCGGTGCCGGGCGGCGTAGCCTGCCCGGCGGTCGGGTAGGACGGTCCGGAGGGTGAGACGCCCGTCGGGCGGGCCGATGCGCGGGCTTCTTCAGCCAGCCAGCTGGCGATCCGGTCCAGAGCGGCGCCTGGCGCCGGCGCGTCGGCGGGCGCCAGCGGCCGGGCGAACCGGGCTTGCGCCAGTTGCGGGATGCGGGGGGCATACAGGCGAGGAAGGCGGGCCATGGTGTGTGTTGAAGCCGTTTCTGGCCAACGTATCCGTCAAGGTCTTAGATTATAGAAGTCTTGCGCGCGGGCTCGCTGCCATGCAACATGACACGGATGCCATGACTCATGCTTCAATTCAAACGATCGTTTGAATTTTGATCGTAAATCAGCGACAATCAGGAAATCGGCTTTCGGCAAGGGATCGGAGGATCCCCTGGACCACAGGATGCCAGGAGCACCCGGCTTCCAGGGCCGACATGCCAGGGAGTCCCCCATCCGGGATCTTCCATCATTGTGAGAGGACACCATATCATGCAAACCAGTCAGTCCGCCCCCTTGTTCATCCGCCGCGTGGCGGTGTGCGGCGCCGGGGTCATGGGCGCGCAGATCGCCGCCCATTGCGTCAATGCCGGCGTGCCGGTGGTGCTGTTCGACCTGGCCAAGGACGACGGCCAGGGCGGCAAGAACGCCATCGTGGGCCGCGCCATCGCCCAGCTGAAGAAACTGAACCCCGCGCCTCTGGGGGTGGACAAGCTGGCGGACCTGATCACCCCGGCCAACTACGACGAAGACCTGCATCTGCTGGCCGATTGCGACGTGGTCATCGAGGCCATCGCCGAACGCCTGGACTGGAAGCGCGACCTGTACCATAAGCTGGCCCCGGCATTGAACCCGCATGCCATCGTCGCCAGCAACACGTCCGGCCTGTCGATCACGTCCCTGTCCGAGGCCCTGCCGGAAACCCTGCGCCATCGTTTCTGCGGCGTGCACTTCTTCAATCCGCCGCGCTACATGCCGCTGGTGGAACTGATCCCCACCGCCGCCACCGAACCGGCCCTGCTGGATCACCTGGAAACCTTCCTGGTGTCACAACTGGGCAAGGGCGTGGTCCGAGCCAAGGACACGCCGAATTTCATCGGCAACCGCATCGGCGTATTCGGCATCCTGTCCGTGTTTCATCATACCCAGGTCTTCGATCTGCCCTACGAACTGGTGGACGATCTGACCGGCACCCGCCTGGGACGCGCCAAATCCGGCACCTATCGCACGGCGGACGTGGTCGGACTGGACACCTTGGCGCACGTCATCGATACCATGAAGGATCAACTGCCCGATGATCCCTTCCACGCGCATTTCACGATCCCGCCCGTGCTGGCCGGCCTGATCGAGAAGGGCGCTTTGGGCCAGAAGACCAAGGCGGGCTTCTTCAAGAAAGAAGGCAAGCAGATCCTGCGCCTGGACCCCAAGGCCGGCGCCTATGTGCCCTCCGGCGAAAAGGCCGATGACGAGGTCAAGGACATCCTGAAGGAGCGCGATCCCGCCAAGCGCCTGCAGGCCTTGCATGATTCCGATCATCCTCAGGCGCAGTTCCTGTGGGCGGTGCTGCGCGACACCTTCCACTACAGCGCCGTGCATCTGGGCGACATCGCCGAGAGCGCGCGTGAACTGGACCAAGCCATGAAATGGGGCTTCGGCCACAGCTTCGGTCCGTTCGAGATCTGGCAGGCCGCCGGCTGGCAGCGCGTGGCCGGCTGGATCAACGAAGACATCGCCGCCGGCAAGACCTTGTCGCCGGCTCCGCTGCCTGCCTGGGCGACCAGCGGCCCGGTCTGGGACACGCAGGCCGTGCATACGCCGGCGGGCTCCTTCAGCCCGGCCCGCAATGCCTATGTGCCGCGCAGCGCGCTGCCGGTCTACCAGCGTCAGGTCGGCGCGCCGCGTCTGGTGGGTGAGGGCCCGGCGATCGCGCCTGCCGTCGTCTACGAGAACGACGCCATCCTGTGCTGGACGCTGCCCGCGCCGCACCCTCAGGACGTGCTGATCGCATCCTTCAAAACCAAGATGCATACGCTCAGTCCCGACGTGGTGCGCGGCGTGATCCACGCCGTGGACCTGGCGGAACAGGGCTACAAGGCCCTGGTCATCGGCCAGCTGGAGGACCCGTTCTCGGCCGGCGCCGACCTGAAGGCCATGCTGCCGGCCTTCATGACGGGCGGGGTCAAGGCTGTCGAGCCCATCCAGAAGGAAATGCAGGACATGGTGCTGCGCGTGCGCTATGCCCAGGTGCCGGTGGTGGCCGCCGTGGCGGGCCTGGCCCTGGGCGGCGGTTGTGAATTGTCCGTGCATTGCGCCCGCCGCGTGGCCCATCTGGAAACCTATATCGGACTGGTCGAAGTCGGCATCGGCCTGGTGCCGGGGGCGGGCGGCATCACCTACAGCGCCCGTCGCGCCGCGGAGATCCAGGCCCAGTCGGCCCCGGACGCCCCTCTGCTGGCCTACGTGAAGAACTTCGTGCTGTCCGTGGCCACGGCCCGCGTGTCGAAGTCCGCCCTGGAAGCCCGCGAGATCGGCTACCTGCGCGATTCCGACCCTATCGTCATGAACCGTCACGAACTGCTGTACGTGGCCGTGCGTGAAGCCGCCAATCTGGCCGAGCAGGGCTATCGCGCGCCGCTGGCCGCCCGTTTCCCTGTGGCCGGGCGAGATGCCATCGCCACCTTGCGGGCGCAGCTGGTCAATATGCACGTAGGCGGCTACATCAGCGACTACGACTTCCACATCGGCCTGGAAGTGGCCACGGCCATCTGCGGCGGGGATGTCGATCCCGGCAGCCTGGTGGATGAAGCCTGGATGCTGAAACTGGAACGTCAGGCCTTCCTGGGCCTGCTGGCCAACCCCAAGACACAAGAGCGCATTGCCGGGCTGCTGCAGACCGGCAAGCCCGTCCGCAATTAAGGAGACCTTCGATGACTGCTCTGCAACAAGCTTATATCGTCGCTGCGACGCGCACGCCCATCGGCAAGGCTCCACGCGGCATGTATTCCCATACCCGGCCCGATGACCTGCTGGCCAGGGTCATCCAGGGCGTGTTGGCCCAGGCGCCCAGCCTGGACCCGGCCGCCATCGAGGACGCCATTGTCGGCTGCGCCATTCCCGAAGGTCCCCAGGGCCTGAATGTGGCGCGCGTCGGCGTCCTGCTGGCGGGCCTGCCCCAGTCGGTGGCCGGCGTCACGGTCAACCGCTTCTGCGCCTCCGGCCTGACGGCGGTGGCCATGGCAGCCGATCGCATCCGCGTGGGCGAGGCCGATGTCATGCTGGCCTGCGGCACGGAATCCATGAGCATGGTGCCCACCATGGGCATCAGCACCTCCTTCAGCCCCGATGTGTATTTGAACGACGACAACATCGGCATCGCCTATGGCATGGGCGCGACGGCCGAACAGGTCGCCGAGCGCTGGGATATCTCCCGCGCGGATCAGGACGCTTTCGCCCTGCGTTCGCACCAGCGCGCCCTGGCGGCGCAAAAGGCTGGCGAATTCGCCGATGAAATGCTGCCGGTGGACATCATCCGCCGCGTGCCGGACCTGGCCACGGGCGAGGTGCGCGAGACCCACCATACCGTGGATCTGGATGAAGGCCCGCGCGCCGACACCAGCCTGGAAGCCCTGGCGCGTCTGCGCCCGGTCTTCGCCGCCAAGGGCAGCGTCACGGCGGGCAACAGCTCGCAGACCTCCGATGGCGCCGGCGCCCTGCTGGTGGTGTCCGAGCGCGCCCTGAAGGAACACAATCTGACGCCGTTGGCGCGCTTCGTGTCCTTCGCCGTGCGCGGCGTGCCGCCCGACATCATGGGCATCGGCCCCAAGGAGGCCATCCCGGCGGTGCTGAAAAAGGCCGGCCTGACGCTGGACCAGATGGGCTGGATCGAACTGAACGAAGCCTTCGCCGCCCAATCGCTGGCCGTCATCCGCGACCTGGGGCTGAACGAGGACGTGGTCAATCCCATGGGCGGCGCCATCGCCCTGGGCCACCCGCTGGGCGCGACCGGCGCGATCCGGTCCGCCACCACCATCCACGCCATGCGCCGCCACAATCTGCAGTACGGCATGGTGACCATGTGCGTGGGCACCGGCATGGGCGCCGCGGGGATCTACGAGCGCTGCTGATCGGCTGATTGTGTCGCGCGCCACGCGGCCTCTTCGGGGGCCGCGTGGCTTTTGCCGCCGGGCCGCCCCAAGGCGAAAACGCCCCCTTGGGGGGCAGCAAGCCGCAGGCGCAGCGTGGGGGTATTTTTTGCCGCCGGGCCGCCCCAAGGCGAAAACGCCCCTTTTAGAGCAGCAAGCAGGCGTTAGCCTGTGCAGCGCGGGGGCCTGTTTGCGTCTTGTGAAAATCGCGGCGTATTCCGGCGCCGCGAAGGGCGGGCTTGCCTCTATACTTCCGTCATGTCCCAAGCTCCCCTGCCGGCAGGCGTCCTCGCGCCCCTCACCGATCTGCCCGAATGGAAACGCTTCGTCGTGGCGGCGCAGACCTGCCCGTCGCAGACCGACGGTCTTGATCTGGTCGAGGCTCCCGGTTTGACGTTGGATGCCAGCGGCCAGCGCCATTCGCCCGATCTGCTGGCGGCGGGCGAGGCCTTGTTGCGCGCGCGCGGGTTCGAGGAACAGCGCCGCCGCCTGCTGGCGGGCGAAATCGTCAACGTCACGGAAAACCGGGCGGCCTGGCATACCGTGCTGCGGGCGCCCACGGCGCCGGCGGACGTGCAGGCCGAACGCGAACGGATGGACGCCTGGGTGCGCCGGGCGGACGCCGAGCGCCGCTGGCGCCACATCGTGCATGTGGGCATCGGCGGCTCGGACTGGGGGGTGCGCCTGGCGGTGTCCGCCTTCGGGTACGCCGGCACCTGGCGCGACGTGCGCTTCGTCGCCAATATCGACGGCCATGCCATCGAAGGCGGCTTGGCCGGGCTGGACCCGCGCGATACGCTGGTCGTCCTGGTGTCCAAATCGTTCACTACGTCGGAAACCCTGGAAAACGGCGCGCGGGCGCGGGAGTGGCTGGTGGCCGCCGGCCTGGACCCGGCCGAGCACATGGCGGCGGTCACGGCCCAGCCGGAGCGCGCCCGCGCCTGGGGCATCCCGGACACGCAGATCTTTCGACTGTGGGATTGGGTCGGCGGCCGGTTTTCCGTCTGGTCGGCCGTCAGCCTGACCACCGCGCTGTCGGTGGGCGCGGACGTGCTGGCGGGTTTGCGCATGGGGGCTGCCGCCATGGACACGCATTTTGCCCAGGCGCCCTTGGCGGTCAATGCCCCGGCGCGCATGGCGCTGGCGGGCATCGTCAATCGCAGCATCCTGGGGCAGGGTTCCCTGAACATCGCGCCCTACGATTCGCGGCTGGCGGCCCTGGTGCCTTACGTGCAGCAACTGGACATGGAATCGCTGGGCAAATCCGTGGATCAGGCAGGCCGGCCCGTGGGGGTGCCCACCGGCCCCGCCGTCTGGGGGATGCCGGGCACGGACGCTCAACATACGTTTTTCCAGTGGATGCACCAGGGTAGCGACGGCGCTCCGGTGGATTTCATCCTGTGCTGCCATGCCGATCATCATTGGGCGGCGCACCATCGCCAGTTGCTGGCCAATTGTCTGGCCCAGCGCGAGGCTCTGATGCGCGGCAAGACCCTCGGTCAGGCGCGGGCCGAATGCCTGGCCGAAGGGCTGTCCCCCGAGCAGGCGGATCGGCTGGCGCCGCATCGCGTGCATCCGGGCGGTCGCCCCAATCACCTGATTGCGCTGCCGCGCCTGTCGCCGTATTCCCTGGGCGCCCTGCTGGCGCTCTACGAGCACCGCGTCTTCACCCAGGGCGTGATCTGGGGCATCGATCCCTTCGACCAATGGGGGGTGGAATACGGCAAGGTCCTGGCGCGCGGAATTGTCCAGGCGCTGACGCCGGCCGCCGACCCGGCCACCCAGGCTGGCGGGCACGATGTCTCGACCCGACACTGGATCCAGCAGCTGCGGGGCTGATGCGCGCGGGCGGTTTCCGGTACAGTGCAGTGACGCAAGAACGTACAGATACTGGATGCTCATGACAGACTTGATCGAACTGACGCAAGCCGACGGGGTGCAGATTTCGCTGGTGTACGCCACGGCGGACAATCTGGTCGGGCGTCCCATCTACGCCCCGGGGGCTCGTTGTGCGCTGCGCCCGGAGGCGGCGGATTGCCTGCGCCGCGCCGCGCAAGCGGCCCGCCGGGCGGACCTGGCGCTGGTTGTCTACGACGCCTATCGGCCGGCAGGCGCGCAGGCCGTGTTCTGGAAAGCGCTTCCGGACCCGCGCTATATAGCCGATGCCGCTCTGGGGTCCAACCATACGCGCGGGGTGGCCGTGGACGTGGGCCTGCTGGAAAGCAGCGGGCAGCCGCTGGACATGGGCACCGGTTTCGACGACATGCGCGACCAGTCCCATCATGACCGCGACGATGTGCCGCCCGAAGCGCAGCGCAACCGCCACCTGCTGCTGGGCATCATGCTGCAGGCCGGTTTTCGTTCGATCCCCACGGAATGGTGGCACTACGAATTGCCGAATGCGCGGGAATATGCGTTACTGCCGGAAAGCGACATGGTCCAGGTGTACCACACACACTGAGGCCTGCAGACCCTTGTTCGATGGACGGAGACACACCATGCAATCCATATTTCAGACCGGTGCGCGCCGGGTCGTGATGGCCGCCATGATGGGACTCGGGGCCTTGGCCCTGGCGGGCGGTGCGGTGGCGGCGACGCCTGCCGACACCCTGGTCATCGGCAAGCCCGCCGACCCCCAGACGCTGGACCCGGCGGTCACGATCGACAACAACGACTGGACCGTCACATATCCCGCCTATCAGCGCCTGATGCGCTACAAACAGGTCGACGGCAAGGGTTCGACCGAGGTCGAGGGCGACCTGGCCGCCAGCTGGACGACCTCCCCCGACAATCTGGTCTGGACATTCACCCTGAACGCCGGCCAGCAGTTCGCGGACGGCACAGCGGTGGATGCGCAGGCCGTGAAACTGTCTTTTGAACGGCTGCTGGCGAAAAAGCAGGGGCCGTCCGAGGCCTTCCCCGCCAACATGCGGATCGATGCGGTGGATGCCAAAACGGTGCGCTTCACCCTGAAAAAGCCGTTCGCCCCCTTCCTGTACACCTTGGCCAACAATGGCGCCTCCATCGTCAACCCCAAGGCCATGCAGCGCCCGGATGCCGATGCCTGGTTGTCCGGCCATACGGCGGGGTCCGGGCCTTACCAACTGGTTTCCTGGCAAAAGGGCCAGGCGCTGCTGCTGGAACGCAACCCGCATTACGCTGGATCGAAAAAGCCCACGCTGGATAAATTCGTGGTCAAGATCGTGCCCGAATCCTCCGCCCGCCGCCTGCAGCTGCAAAAAGGCGATCTGGACGTGGCCGAGGAACTTCCGGTCGATCAGTTGCAGGCCCTGAAGAAGGACAAGGCCGTGCACGTGGCGGAGTTTCCGTCGCTGCGCGTCACCTATCTGTATCTGAACAACGCCAAAGGCCCGCTGCAAAGCGCCGACCTGCGCCATGCGGTCGTGGACGCGCTGGATTACAAAGGCATCGTCGATGGCATCATGATGGGGCAGGCCAAGCAGATGCGCGGCCCGATTCCGGAAGGCATGTGGGGCTACGACGCCGACCTGCCGCAACCCAAGCAGGATGTGGCGGCCGCCAAGGCCCTGGTGAAGAAGGCCGGCGGCGTCAAATCCCCGCTGTTGCTGCGGTATTCCACCCAGGATCCGGCCTGGGAGCCCATCGCCCTGACCGTGCAGGCCAACCTGACGGCGGTCGGCGTCCCGGTCAAACTCGAGAAACTGGCCAATGCCACCCTGCGCGAAAACCTGGGCCAGGGCAATTTCGATATTTCCATCGGCAACTGGAGCCCGGACTTCGCCGACCCCTACATGTTCACCAGCTATTGGTTCGATTCGGATAAAAAGGGGCTGGCCGGCAACCGGTCCTTCTATTCCAATCCGCAGGTGGACGGCTGGCTGCGCGAGGCCGCCACGCTCAGCGACCAGGCCCAGCGCATCGCCCTGTACAAGAAAGTCCAGGAACAGGTCGTCAAGGACGCGGCCTACGCCTACCTGTACCAGAAGAACTATCAGGCCGGCCTGGGGGCGGATGTGCAGGGCTTTGTCTTCAATCCCATGCTGGAACGCGTCTTCAACGTCGCCGACATGAAGAAATGATGCGGTGTCCGCTCGTCGCCCTGGCCCTTGACGGGCCGGGTCCCGAAGGGCCTTTGGCATGAATGGGGCCTGGCTGCCGGTCGTAGGCCGGCGCCTGTTCAGCCTTGTGTGGGTGGTGGTGGGGGTGTCCCTCATCACCTTCATCATCTCGCACCTGGTGCCCGGCGATCCGGCCCGACTGGTGGCGGGCGATCGGGCCACGCCGGAAATCGTCGCCCACATCCGCGCGCAACTGGGCCTGGACCTGCCTTTGCCGCAACAGTACCTGCACTACATGGGGCAACTGCTGCAAGGCGACCTGGGCACATCCATCCGCACGCATCGTCCCGTTTTGCAGGATATCGCCGCCTTTTTCCCGGCGACGCTGGAATTGGCGCTGGTGGCGCTGATCCTGGCGACCCTGCTGGGCATTCCGCTGGGGGTGCTGTCCGCGGTCTACCGCAATCGCCTGACGGATCACGTGGCCCGGATGCTGGCCGTGGCCGGCATTTCCACGCCGGCGTTCTGGCTGGGCCTGGGCTTGATCGTCATTTTCTACGGGCAGTTGGGCTGGTTGCCGGGCGGCGGGCGCATCGACCAGGGCATGACTCCTCCGCCCGGCGTCACGGGGCTGTATCTGATCGATGCAGCGCTGGCCGGCGACTGGCCGGTGTGGCGCAGCGCCCTGCAGCATATGCTGTTGCCCGCCGCGACCCTGGGATTCGTGCATCTGGGGGTGGTGGCCCGCCAGGTGCGTTCTTCCGTGCTGGAGCAACTGAGCGAAGACTACGTGCGCACCGCGCGGGCCTACGGCCTGTCGCCCTGGGCCGTGGTGTTGCGCCACGCCTTGCCCAATGCCCTGATTCCGTCCGTCACCGTCCTGGGATTGGCCCTGGGGGACCTGCTCTACGGCGCGGTGTTGACGGAAACCGTCTTTGGCTGGCCGGGCATGGGGGCCTACGTGGTGGACTCGATCCAGGCGCTGGATTTTCCGGCGGTCATGGGCTTTGCCGTCGTGGTGTCTTTCGCCTACGTGGTGCTGAACCTGCTGGTTGACCTGCTGTATCGGCGGCTGGATCCGCGCATCCGGGGGATCGGATGACGTATTTCTGGTATCAGTTGCGTCGCAGCCCCCTGATGCTTCTGGGCGTGCTGATCCTGCTTGCGATCGGCCTGGCGGTCGGTCTGGCCGGCTGGGTGGCCCCTTACGACCCGGAACAGATCAATCTGGTCCAGCGCCTGGCTGCGCCGTCCGCGCAGCACTGGTTCGGGACGGACGAGGTCGGGCGCGATATCTTCAGCCGGGTCCTGTACGGCGGACAGCAGTCCATCGGGGTGGGGCTGTTCGTGGCCGGGTGCGCCAGCGTGGTCGGTGCGATCGTCGGCTGTTTCTCCGGCATCCTGGGCGGGCGCATCGACGGCCTGATCATGCGGACCATGGATGTCGTATTGTCCGTCCCCTCGCTGGTGCTGATCATGGCGCTGGCCGCCGCCCTGGGGCCCAGCCTGTTCAACGCCATGCTGGCCATCACCCTGGTCCGGATCCCCTTTTATGTGCGGCTGGCGCGCGGACAGACGCTCAGTATTCGCGAGATGGCCTATGTGCAGGCCGCCTGGACGTTCGGCGCCAGCAGGCGCCATGTGGTGAGCTGGCACGTGGTGCGCAATGCCGCCTCGCCCATCGTGGTCCAGGCCACGCTGGACGTGGGCGGCGCGATCCTGATGGCGGCGGCGCTGGGGTTCATCGGCCTGGGGGCTCAGCAGCCGACGGCGGAATGGGGGGCCATGGTGGCCACGGGCCGCAATTTCCTGCTGGATCAATGGTGGTACACGGTGACGCCGGGGTGCGCCATCCTGGTGACGGCGCTGGCCTGCAATCTGGTCGGCGATGGCGTGCGGGATCTGCTCGATCCGAAGTCGAGGGTGAAATGAGCCCGGACGCCATCCCCATCCTGGACGTGCGCGGCCTGTCGCTGGAATTCCCCGTCTTCGGCGGGGCCGTCCGGGCGCTCAATGGCGTCAGCCTGCGTGTCATGCCGGGGGAAATCGTCGGCATCGTGGGTGAATCGGGGTCCGGAAAATCCGTGACGGCCATGACCGCCCTGCGGTTGTTGCCGCCTGGCGGCTACCGCGTCACGGAAGGCAGCCTGCATCTGGGGGGCGACGACGTGCTGTCCGCGTCGGAATCGCTGGTGCGCCAATGGCGTGGACGCCGCGCCGCCATGATCTTCCAGGAACCGATGACCGCCCTGAACCCCACGCAACGGATCGGCGAGCAGATGGCCGGGGTCCTGCGGGCGCATCGTCGGATGCGTCGGCGCGATGCCCTGGCCCGGGCGCAATCCCTGCTGCGCGACATGATGATCCCCGACCCGGCCCAGGTGTTGCGGGCCTATCCCTTCGAGCTGTCGGGCGGCATGCGGCAGCGCGTCATGGTGGCCATGGCCTTTTCCTGCGATCCGGACCTGCTGATCGCGGACGAACCCACGACGGCGCTGGACGTCACCGTGCAGCGCCAGGTCCTGCAGTTGCTGCGCCACCACGCGCGCGAACGGGGCACCGCCATTCTGTTCATCACGCACGACATGGCGGTCGTGTCCCAGCTGTGCGATCGCGTGTATGTGATGTACGCGGGGATGGTGGTCGAACAGGGGTCGACGCGGCAGGTGCTTCAAGACCCGCGCCATCCCTACACGCGGGGCTTGCTCGATGGCCTGCCCGAGGGCGTCGCGCCGGGCTCGGCGCTGGCCGCCATCCCCGGGCGGGTGCCGGACATGCGCCACCCGCCCTCGGGCTGTCCGTTTTTCGACCGCTGCGCTTTTGCGGACGATGCGTGCCGTCAGCGGCCTGTCTTGCAACCCTTTCCCGCAGCCGGCGCGGGGCCTGCCTCCGCCGATGCGGAGACGCCGGAAGACCGCCAACTGGCCTGCTGGCATCCCCTGGCGCGGTCGGTCGCGGACACGAGCGGGAGGCGGGCATGACGATCGCCGATTCCGGGGCGGCGATGGCTGCCGGCGCAGACCGGCCGGAACAGGATCTGGTGCTGGAAGTCCGGGATGTCCGCGTCCGATTCCCCATGCTGCGCGACTGGCGTGGCCGTGTCGTGCAGTCCGCGCATGCGCTCAATGGCATCGACCTGCGCATCCGGCGCGGCGAGGCTTTCGGCATCGTCGGGGAGTCCGGCTGCGGCAAAAGCACGCTGGCCCAGGTGCTGATGGGGCTGTTGCCGCCCACCGACGGGGATGTGCGGCGCCTGCCGCGCGGCGATGGCCGTCCGGCCAATATCCAGATCGTGTTCCAGGACCCTCAGTCTTCACTGGATCCGCGTTTGCCGGCCTGGAAGGTCATCGTGGAGCCTGTCGTCGTCCGGGGGCGGCGGCCCGCACCGGGGCAGGCTGCGCGCCAGGGCAAGGCGGCGTTGCGCGCCCGGGCGGCCGAACTGGCCGTTCAGGTCGGCCTGCGGCCCGAAACGCTGGATCGCTACGTGCATGAGTTTTCCGGCGGCCAGCGCCAGCGTATCGCCATCGCCCGCGCCCTGTCTTCCGATCCCGACGTGATCGTGCTGGATGAGCCGACCTCGGCGCTGGATGTGTCCGTGCAGGCGCAGATCCTGAATCTGCTGCAGGACTTGCGTCGCCGCTATGGGCTGACGTACGTGCTGATCTCGCATAATGTGTCCGTCGTGCGGCATCTGTGCGACCGGGTCGCCGTCATGTACCTGGGCCAGATCGTCGAGCAGGGGATGGCGTCCGCCGTGCTGGAGTCTCCTCGCCACCCTTATACCCGCGAGTTGCTGGACGCGGTGCCGCGCCTGGATCGACCCTGGGTGGAGGACGCGCCCGCCGCGCCGGTGGAGCTGCCAGGCAATCGAGCCTTGCCCGCCGGCTGCTTTTTCCGGGAACGCTGCCCGTGGGCGACGCAAGGGTGCGAGCGGCCGCAGTCGCTGTTGTGCGATGCGGATGCCCTGCAGCACCTGTTTCGCTGCCACGTGGCGCAAAAATAAAAAACCACGGCAGCCCTGGGCCGCCGTGGCGATGGCGATGCGCCGTGAGCGGCTTATTTCGTCTGAGCGCTCAGTTCGCCGACCTGGGCGCGGCCCCGGAAATAGTCCCGCGTCAGTTTCAGGATGACCGGGCTGAGCAGGATCAGCGAGGCCAGGTTGGGCAGCGCCATCAGGCCGTTCAGGGTATCGGCCAGCAGCCAGGCGAAGTCCAGCTGCGTGATGGCGCCGAAGGGGATGGCGACGACCCAGATGATGCGATACGGCAGCGTGGATTTCGAGCCCAGCAGGAATTCCCAGCACTTTTCACCGTAGTAGCTCCAGCCCAGGATGGTGGTGAAGGCGAAGATCACCAGGGCGATGGTCAGGATGATGCCGCCGATGCCCGGCATGGACACTTCGAAGGCGGCGGCGGACAGGGCGGCCCCGCTTTCCCCGCTGGTCCATACGCCCGAGCAGACGATGGCCAGTCCGGTGATGCTGCAGATGATGATGGTGTCGATGAAAGTGCCCATCATGCCGATCAGGCCCGATTCCACCGCATTGCTGGTGGTGCCGGCGGCCTGGGCGATCCCGGCCGACCCCAGGCCGGCTTCGTTGGAGAAGATGCCGCGCGCGACCCCGAACCGGATGGCGGCCATGACCGCGGCGCCGGCAAAACCGCCGGTGGCGGCAATGGGCGAGAAGGCGTGGGTGAAGATCAGGCTCAGGGCTTCCGGGATGCGGTCGGCGTTGACGAACAGCACGACCAGGCCCGCCAGCACGTAGGCTACGCACATGAACGGCACCAGGGATGCCGCGACCGCGCCGATGCGTTTGATGCCGCCCAGGATGACCAGGCCGATCAGGACCATGGTGACGACGCCGGTGATCCAGGTGGGCACCGAGAATGTGGATTCCAGCGCCAGGGCCATGCTGTTGACCTGGACCATGTTGCCGATGCCGAAGCCGGCGAAGCCGCCAAAGATCGCAAAGGCGAACCCCAGCCAGAGCCATTTCCGGCCCAGGCCGTTCTTGATGGCGTACATGGGACCGCCTGCGTGTTCGCCGCGTTCGTCCTTTTCACGGAAGTGGACGGCCACGACGACTTCGCCATATTTGGTGGCCATCCCGACCAGGGCCGTGCACCACATCCAGAACAGCGCGCCGGGGCCGCCCACGGCGATGGCCGTTGCCACCCCGGCGATGTTGCCCGTCCCGACAGTGGCCGCCAGGCAGGTCATCAGGGCTTCGAAGGGGCTGATCTCGCCGGTGGCGGCATCGCCGCGATGGCGGCCGCGCCAGATCATGGCAAAACCCGTGCCGATGCGCCGCAGCGGCATGAATTTCAGCAGGATCATCAGGAAAAATCCCGTGCCGAGAATCAGCACTAGCATGGGCGGGCCCCACACCAGTCCGTTGATGTCGTTGACGAACGTATTCAGTGCTTCCAATGCTGTCTCCTGCTTCCCGAATAAAATTGGCGCCATGCTATCACCGGGGTTTCAGTGGATATTGCTGAAAATCACCTGAATCCAGCGATAAGTTTCAAAAAGGCGCTGATCAGCGCATAAATGAGGGTTAACCCTAGCGTAGTTTTGCGACTAGGCGGCGCGGGCGTGCGTGCCTATTCTGGTGTTCCGGCGGGGCGGCGGCTGTCAGACCGAGACCCCGCGACCACCAAAGAGGCCTGGTATGCGAGAACGACTGGATTGCGCGCTGTTGACCTTGGAACAACCTTGCTGGGTCCAAGCCCTGAAGGGGATTCATCTGGCCGGGCGCCTGCACCTGCATACCCTGCAGCGGCACCATGAGGTGATCGATACGCTGTTTGACGACCCCGCGCTGACACATGGCCGGTACGACGCCGGCTTGCTGTATGCCGATGAATCGTCGCTGCCGCTGTGGCGCACGGCGCTGGCGGCGCGCGCCGGCCGCCTGCCTGCGATGCTGCTGGTCTACGCCGTCGGCTTGCGGGCCCAGGCCGTGCACGATCTGATCGCCCTGGGGGTGTCCGATTTCCTGCGGCCGCCCTTTTGCCCGGAAGAACTGCGCGCCCGGCTGGAAAGCGCATTGGGGCGGCTGGCGCCCGCCTGCGTGGCCGAACCCGAACCCGTCTACGGCAGCCGGGCGCTACCCGGAAACATGGCGCTGGCAGCCCAAGGACCCACCGAAGCCGACCTGTGTCATACCATCCTGGACCGCTCGGGGGCTGAACTGGAAGCGTACGCCGTGGCCTTGGCCATGCAGCGGGCGACGTCGCGGGATTCCTTTCGCGATGCCAAGAGCCAGGTAGTGGCTCGTTTCGAGCGGGCCTACATTCGCGCGGCGCTCGGCCGCCATGGCGGCAACATCACGCTGGCGGCCCGTATGGCCCAGAAACACCGCCGCGCGTTCTGGGCCCTGATGCGCAAGCACGATATCGATCCCGCGCCGTACCGGACGGATCCGGACGCCGACCCTCCTCGGGCCCAGGCCGGGTAAAATCCAGAGTCGCCCTTCGATCAAGCTGCTATCGCGTGAATCGCGCGACCGTCCACAGGAAACCTGACGTGACTCAGTTGAAAAATGATGTGTTTCTGCGTGCGCTGCTGCGCCAGCCCGTGCCTTATACCCCGGTCTGGATGATGCGCCAGGCGGGACGTTATCTGCCCGAATACAACCAGACCCGCGCCCAGGCAGGCTCCTTCATGGGTCTGGCCCAGAACCCGGAATACGCCTGTGAGGTCACGCTGCAACCGCTGCGCCGCTTCGCGCTGGATGCGGCAATTCTCTTTTCCGACATCCTGACCGTGCCCGACGCCATGGGCCTGGGCCTGCAGTTCGTGGCCGGGGAAGGGCCGCGTTTCGAACGGCCTCTGCGGGACGAATCCGCGATTGCCGCCTTGCAGCCGCCCGACATGGATCGCCTGCGCTACGTCTTCGATGCCGTGTCCCTGATCCGTCGCGAACTGGATGGCGATGTGCCGCTGATCGGGTTTTCCGGCAGCCCCTGGACGCTGGCCTGTTACATGGTCGAAGGCCAGGGCAGCAGCGACTACCGGCAGATCAAGACCCTGCTTTATCAGCGCCCCGATTTGCTGCACCGCATCCTGGACATCAATGCCCAGGCCGTGCAGGCTTATCTGAATGCCCAGATCCGCGCCGGCGCCCAGGCTGTCATGGTGTTCGACAGCTGGGGCGGCGTGCTGGCGGATGGGCTGTTCCAGCAGTTTTCCCTGCACTACACGCGGCAGGTGCTCAATGGCTTGCTGCGTGAATACGAAGGGCAGCGCATCCCTGTGATCGTCTTCACCAAGGGCGGCGGCCAGTGGGTCCAGGAAATTGCCGATGTCGGCTGCGATGCCGTGGGGCTGGACTGGACCGCGCGGCTGGCAACGGCGCGCCGCGTTGTCGAAGATCGCGTGGCCTTGCAGGGCAATCTCGACCCCATGACGCTGTTTGGCGGCGATGCCGCCATCCGCGCGGAGGTCCGCCGCGTGTTGGCGGATTTCGGCGCGGTGGGGGCGGGCGGGCATGTGTTCAACCTGGGCCATGGCATTTCGCAGTTCACCCCGCCAGAGGCCGTTCTGTCCCTGGTGGATGAAGTCCACACCGCCAGCCGCGCTTACCATGCCTGATGGCGGGCCGTCCCGGGTCAAAGGATCCGGGACGCTTGACTTTTGTGCTTATGCACAATTTTGCGAATGTCGGGGTTAACACCGACAATCCTGGAATGAATCTTGATTTTCTTTCTAATCAATTGATTTAAAACGAAAAATCAAGAAATACTGGTATTTTGACAAGTCTTGACTCGCACAGGGAACTGGTGTTGATCCATTTGTTCCCTCTTTCTCCACAAAGTTATCCACAGGCCGGGAAAATTCGTTCTCATGCTTGAACCGCCCGACTCCTCGCGCCCGGATGACCCCGGCGGGCCTGCCGCTCCGGTCTATCTGGCGGTCGCGCTGGACGTCCCCTTGCCGGGGCTGTTCGATTATTCCCATGACGCACCGGTTGCGCCGGGGGTGCGGGTGCGGGTGGTGTTCGGCCGCCGGGCCATGGTGGGCATGGTCTGGGCCGTGCGGGAACATCCGGCGGTGTCCGCCGACCGCGTGCGTCCGATCGAGGCGGTATTGGATGATCTGCCGCCCATGCCGGCCGATTGGTTGCGGCTGGCCGACTTCGCCGCGCAGTACTATCACCGCCCTTTGGGCGAGGTGCTGTTGCCGGTGCTGCCGCCGCCGTTGCGCAAGCCGGCCGCTTATACCGGCGCCCGGGCAGCCGGCGGTCCCGTCAGCCGGGCCGATCGGCGGCCGGGCGCCGCCGCGCGGGCTGCGGCGGGCGATGGTTCCGGTTCGGATCCGGTGGCATTGACGACGGGTCAGCGCGCCGCCCTGGATCAACTGCGCGCCTTGCTGGCGGCCGGGCGCGGCGTGGCGCTCCTGCATGGCGTGACGGGCAGCGGCAAGACCGAGCTGTATCTGCGGCTGGCCCGCCAAGTGCTGGATCAGGGGCGGCAGGTTTTGATCCTGGTGCCGGAAATCAATCTGACTCCGCAACTGGAGCAGATCGTCAGGATGCGCTTGTGCGCGGCGCCGGGCGATCTGGCCGTGCTGCACAGCCGCCTGTCCGATGGCGAACGGCTGCGGGCCTGGTTGCGGGCTTCCCGGGGCCAGGCCGCCCTGTTGCTGGGCACCCGGCTGGCGCTGATGACACCCTTGCCGCGCCTGGGCCTGATCGTGGTGGATGAAGAGCACGATTCCTCCTACAAACAGCAAGACGGGCTGCGTTATTCGGCCCGCGACCTGGCCGTCTGGCGGGGACATGATCTGGGGGTTCCCGTAGTGCTGGGGTCGGCGACCCCGTCCCTGGAAAGCTGGCGCCGCGCCCAGCGCGGGGATTACCGGCTGGTATCCCTGCCGGAACGCGCCCAGGCCCAGCCGCTGCCGGATATCCGCCTGGTCGATACGCGTCGGGCGCAGCTGGAACAAGGTTTCACGCCGCAGTTGCTGCAGGCGCTGGCTGCCCGGCTGGAACAGGGCGAACAGAGCCTGGTGTTCCTGAATCGGCGCGGCTACGCCCCGGTGCTGCGCTGTCCCTCCTGCGGCTGGGTCAGCCAGTGCCGCCGGTGCACGGCGCATACGGTGCTGCATCGGGCCGGCGGGCGTCGGGCGGTACTGCAGTGCCATCACTGCGGCGACGCCCGGCCTGTGCCTCGCGCCTGCCCGGATTGCGGCGATCAGGATCTGCAGCCCATGGGGCGGGGCACGCAGCGGGTCGAGGAATTCCTGGCGGAACGCTTTCCCCAGGCGCGTATCGTGCGTATCGATGCCGACGCGACACGACGCAAGGGCAGCGCCGAGGCGCTGTTCGCCCAGGTGCATGCTGGTCAGGCCGATATCCTGGTCGGCACTCAGATGGTGTCCAAAGGCCACGATTTCGCGCGACTGGGGCTGGTCGGCGTGTTGAACGCCGACGCCATGCTGTTTGCCCAGGATTTCCGGGCGCCGGAACGCTTGTTCGCCCAACTGATGCAGGTGGCGGGCCGCGCGGGGCGGCGAACGGGGGGAGCGCAAGTCCTGGTGCAGACCGATTATCCCGACCAGCAGGTCTATCAGGCCTTGTGCCGGCATGATTATGTGCGTTTTGCCGAATCCGCTCTGGCCGAACGCGAGGACCTGGGCTTGCCGCCGTTTTCCAGCCAGGCGCTGCTCACGGCCCAGGCGACCCATCTGGCGGATGCGCTGGACTTTCTGCGGGCCGTCCGGGCGCAGGCGGATACCTTGCCGGAATCGGCGGGGGTCTGCCTGTACGATGCGGTGCCCCTGCGGATCGTGCGGGTGGCGCGGGTCGAACGGGCCCAATTGCTGATCGAATCCCCGCGCCGTGGCGCGTTGCACGGTTTGCTGCGAGTCCTGCTGCCGCAGGCCGAGGCCCTGGTTGCGGGGCGGCCGGTGCGCTGGGGGCTTGAAATCGATCCCCAGGAAATCTGAGATGGATCTCAATCCCAGCCAGCACGAAGCCGTGCGTTATTTGAATGGCCCCTGCCTGGTGCTGGCGGGCGCCGGCAGCGGAAAAACACGCGTGATCACGCGGAAAATGGCCTACCTGCTGCGGGAATGCGGCTACCAGGCCCGTCATGTGGTGGCGCTGACCTTCACCAACAAGGCCGCGCGGGAAATGAACGAACGGGTCCGCACCCTGGTGGAAGCGCGGTTGTTGCGCGGTCTGACGGTCGGCACCTTCCATTCCCTGGGCTTGCGGTTCTTGCGCGAGGAATACACCGGCCTGGGGCTCAAGCGCGGCTTTTCCATCCTGGATGCCACCGATGCCCAGGGCATCATCCAGGAACTGCTGGCCACCACGGACCGCGCCCGTCTGCGGGCCGTCCAGCAGACGATTTCCCTGTGGAAGAATGCCCAGCTGGACCCGGATGGCGCATCCCGGGTGGCTCAGGGGCCGGACGAGGCGGAAGCCGTTCGCGTCTATCGCAGCTACGAGGCCACGCTGCGGGCCTACCAATCGGTCGATTTCGACGATCTGATTCTCTTGCCGGCGCGGTTGCTGCAGGATGACATGTCCGTGCGGCAGCGCTGGCAGGCGCGGGTGCAGTATCTGCTGGTGGATGAATACCAGGACACCAATGCCTGCCAGTATCAGCTGGTGAGGCTGCTGTGCGGCGACCGGGCCATGCTCACGGCGGTGGGCGACGACGATCAGGCCATCTATGCCTGGCGCGGCGCCACGGTCGAGAATCTGGCGCAACTGGAACGCGACTACCCGCAGCTGCGGGTCATCAAACTGGAACAGAACTATCGGTCGGTGCAGCGCATCCTGCAGGCAGCCAACCAGGTGATCAGCCATAATCCCAAGACCTTCGACAAGACGCTGTGGTCCGATCTGGGGGTGGGCGATCCCATCGGCGTCACCCCGATGGACTCGGATCTGATCGAGGCGGAATCCATCGCCATGCGCTTGTCGGCGTCCCGGTTCGAACGCCAGGCGCAATGGAAGGATTTCGCCATCCTGTATCGGGGCAACCATCAGGCCAGGGTCATGGAACAGGCGCTGCGCACCCTGCGCATTCCCTATACCGTGTCCGGCGGCCAGAGTTTTTTCGATAAGGCGGAAATCCGCGATGTGCTGGCCTGGTTGCGGCTGATCGCCAATGAAGATGAAGACCCTGCCTTCATCCGGGCGGCGACGACACCCCGGCGGGGGATCGGCCAGAATACCTTGCAAGCCCTGGGCGCCGAGGCGGCGCGGCAGGGGGTGTCCCTGTTCACCGTCGCGGTCGGCGTGACAGAGGCGATCCTGCCCGCGGCCCGCCAGCGGGATGCCGTACAGGGATTCGTCCATCTGATCCAGCACTTTCAGGGCCGGGCCGCCCGGCGCGGCGGGGCGGTGCCGCCCTTGCCGGGGGCGTCGGCGCAGGGCGACCTGCTGGCATTCGATCCGGATCCGGCGCCTGGCGGGGCGGATGGCGACGGGGCCTCGCCCGGGCCCGATGCTTCACCGGCAGCGCCCGCCGGCCTGGCCGGCGCGGCGGTGGGCATCGATGGCTTGCGCGAAGACAACGCCGCCCGGGTGCTCGACGACCTGCTGGCCGCCATGGGTTATGAACGCCATCTCTACGACACGCTCGACGAGCGCCAGGCCCAGACGCGCTGGACCAATGTGCTGGAATTGCTGGAATGGCTCAAGCGCAAGGCCGACGAAGACGACATGACGCTGTTGGAACTGGTGCAGCACGTGGCGCTGGTCACCATGCTGGAGCGATCGGATGACGAGGAGCCGGATGCGGTCAAGCTGTCTACCCTGCATGCGTCCAAGGGCCTGGAATTCCCGCATGTGTACCTGATCGGGGTAGAGGAAGGCCTGCTGCCGCATCGCGGCGGTGATGGCGAGGGCGACGTCAGCGAAGCGGCGATGGCGGCCCGGGTGCGCCGCATCCAGGAAGAGCGCCGTCTGATGTACGTCGGCATCACCCGGGCCCAGCGCACCTTGCAGATCAGTTGGTGCCGCAAGCGCCGGCGCGGGCGCGAAGACACCATGTGCGAGCCTTCGCGTTTCATTGCCGAGATGGGCCTGCAGGTGCAGGCGGATGGTTCTGCGCCGGGGGCATCCGACATGGACCCCGACCGGGCCTTGAGCAGCCTGAAGAATCTGCTCAGACGCCCATGAAAAACAGCCACACCGTCAAAGACGATGTGGCTGTCGGGTGTTCCGGTGTGCTGGGGCCGTCGCCCGCAGGCGGGGCCCGACCCTGATTACCAGGGCGTGCGGTTGTACAGCATGTTGCGGGCACGCGCCTCGGCCTGGGCATTGATGACGGCCACGATACCGCGACCCACTGCCTTGGCGCCTCGGCTCAGCGCGCGTCCCACGGTGCGCAGGCCCTTTTTCAGGGACAGAGGTTGCGTTTCGTTCAGAAACGTATGGGCGTAGGCGCGTTCCAGCGCATCAGACATCAGGTTCGGGGTGTGAGCGTAGTTCATAACTGACTCCTGTTTCAGAAGATTCAGACTTTCGATACGCTCAGTATAGGGTAAACCCTAGGATAAAGCTAGGGGTAAACCCTAATGCCATCCCTAGGGTCAAAATTGTGCATGGATGTGTGGTGAAAACCACGAAGCCGGTTCGCGGATCGCTGGGAGCGAAACGCCAGGGGCCGGGTCAGCATGTGCTGATCCGGCCCCCTGGGCGCCCCGATTTTTGCCTGGCGCTCAGCCCTTGCGGGCGAAAAATCGCTGGAATGCCGCTTGAGCCTCGGCGCTTTTCAGGCGCTCGAAGAAGACGGCGGCTTCGGCATCCAGCACCCGATGCACGGTGTCGCGCTCAGGCGCGCGCAGCAGCTGCTTGCTGGCGCGCACGGCCTGGACGGGTTGCGTGGCCAGAGCCTGGGCGCACGCGCGGGCGGCTGACAGCGGGTCGTCCTGGATGCCGCTGATCAACTGTCCGGCCAGGGCCTGATCGGCATCGAAGGGCTGGGCCTGCAGCAACCATTGCGCGGCGCGGCGGGGGCCCGCCAGCCGGGGCAGCAGAAAGCTGGATGCCCCTTCGGGGCACAGGCCCAGCGAGACGAAAGGCAGACGAAAGACCGCGCTGCGGTCGGCATAGGCGAAATCGCAATGGGCCAGCAGAGTCACGCCCACGCCCACCGCCTGCCCCTGGACGACGGCGATGACGGGCACGTTGACGCTGGCCAGCGTATGCAGGAACGCGATGGAGCCCACGTCGCTGCTGTCTTGCGGCATCTGGAACTCCGCCAGATCATTGCCGGCCGTGAAGTGGCCGCCCGCCCCATGCAGGATGACGGCGGCGCAGGCGGGATCTGCGTCGGCGGCCTGCAGCGCCCGGTCGATTTCGCGGTACATGGCGTCGGTCAGCGCGTTGCGCCGCTCCGGCCGGTCGATCAGGATCTCCAGGATGGCGCCGTTGCGAGTCTGGCGGATCATGAGCAGGTCTCCGTGATGAAACCGTCCCGCAGCGATTGGGCGGCCTGTTGGTATTCGTCGCGCAGGCGGGCGACGATGTCGGCCGTGGGGCGCACGGCGTCGATGTTGCCCACCCCCTGTCCAGCCCCCCAGACGTCGCGCCAGGCCTTTTTGCTGTCGCTGCCGAAGTTCGTGCCCTGGGCTGCGGGGAGTTGGTCCGGGTCCAGACCGAGCTGGCGCACGCAGGGTTTCAGATAATTGCCGGGGATGCCGGTGAAGTAGGGGGTGTAGACGATATCTGCGGCGGCTGACTCGACGATCATCTGTTTGTACTCGGCTTGAGCGTTGGCCTCGGCGCTGGCGATGAAGCGTGTGCCGACATAGGCGAAATCCGCACCCATGGCGCGAGCGGCCAGGATGTCCTGCCCCCGGCTGATGGCGCCGGACAGGCAGATCGGTCCGTCGAATATCCGTCGGACCTCGCCCAGCAAGGCGAAGGGCGACAGGGTTCCGGCGTGGCCGCCGGCCCCGGCGCAGACCAGGATCAGGCCGTCCACCCCCGCGTCGATGGCCTTTTGCGCATGCCGCAAGGTCGTGACGTCGTGAAAGACCTTGCCGCCCCAGCCGTGCACGGCGTCCACCACCTGATTGGGAGCCCGCAGGCTGGTGATGATGAGCGGCACGCGGTGCCGGGCGCAGGTTTCCAGGTCCGCCTGCAGCCGGTCGTTGGATTGGTGGATGATGTGGTTGATGGCGTAGGGCGGAATCGGCCGTTCGGGGTCGGCGGCCCGCAAGGCGGCCAGGCCGTCCTCGATCTGCGTCAGCCAGGCATCCAGCATTTCCTGTGGACGGGCGTTCAGGGCCGGCATGGACCCGATGATGCCGCTGGCGCATTGCGCGATCACGAGCTCCGGGTTGGACACGATGAACATGGGGGCGGCCATGACCGGCAGGGTCATGGTCTGGTGCAGCGAGGCCGCTAAGGGATGGTGCATGAGGAGTGTCTCCCGCAGAATAACGTGCCTATTCTAATTCAAACGATTGTTTGAATCATGCGGGGTATCCCGGATACGCGACGCGCCCGCCTAGGCACGAAAAACCCCCGAGCCGGACCCGGCATCGGGGGTTGGGAACCAGGGATGACGCGCAGCCGCTTATTTGGCGGCGTCCACCATGTACTGGATGGCGGCCTTCAGCTCGTCGTCGGTGGCTTGCGAGCCCCCGCGCGGCGGCATTGCGCCCACGCCGGAAATGGCTTTCTTCAGCATGGTGTCCAGGCCGGTCTTGATGAAGGGGTCCCAGGAGGCTTTGTCGCCGAATTTCGGCGCGCCGGCCACGCCCACCGAGTGGCAGGTGATGCAGACGGATTTGTAGAGCTTTTCGCCCACGGTATTGCCGGCGGAGGCTTGAGCAGCTTCAGCCTTCGGGGCGGCTTGTTGTTCTGCGGGTTTTTCAGCCGCCTTGGGGGCGGCGGCCTGAGCGGCCGGCTTTTGCTCGGCGGGCTTGGCAGCGGCGGCGGGCGCGGCCGCAGGGGCGGCCGCCTTGTCGCCGGCAGGTTCCTTGGGTTCCGGGAAGTCGGCGCCGGAATGGTTGGTCATGTAGGCCACGGCGCGGGCGACTTCGAAGTCATCCAGCGAGGAGTTGCCGCCTTTGGGCGGCATGGCGCCGATCCCGTGGATCGCGTTCTTGACCAGGTCTTCGAAGCCCTGTTTGATGAACGGCGCCCAGGCGTCCTTGTCGCCGAATTTCGGCGCCCCGGCCACGCCTGAGCCGTGACAGGCCACACAGGTGGACTGGAAGACCTGTTCGCCGGTCTTGAAGACTTTCGGCGCATTGGCGTCGACCAGCTTGAACCCGGCCACCGGCTGGATGCGCTTCGCGATGGCTTCTTCGGTCTGGCTGTTGGAGCCGTAGCCCGTGCGGATCGAGGATCCCACCAGATTGACCAGCAGAATAATGACCGAGATGGGAATGACGAAGGCCAGCACGACCGTGATCAGCAGCTGTTTCGGTGTCTTGATGGGGCTTTCGTGCCCGTGCCCGTGTTCGGCGTGTTCTGGGAGACTCATGATGGGTTCCTGGTCCTGGGATAGTGGAATGCGGCCGTTGGCCTGTCGCCGGTGTCGCCCGACTGTTTCTGTTACAGGCCTCAACCTTCGATTATAGCGACAGCCCCGGTACACTGCAGGGATAGGATAAACCCGCTACAATGTCGAGCCCGCGCATCGCAACGATACGCGCGGGTTCCGGCCGTGAGGCCGATGATCGCTGCGCCTGTAGTTCAATGGATAGAATAGGAGTTTCCGAAGCTTCTGATACAGGTTCGATTCCTGTCGGGCGCGCCAGTTTTCAGGCTCTATCCCATCTGCGGATGAGTCCCTTCCATACGGTTGAAGATACCGTTCCGATCGCATCGGGCCAGGCCCCATGCGGTAAGCCTCGAAGCCCCTTGAATTGAAGTCGCATGCGCAGCTTGCGCGCGTTGCGGCTAATGCCGTTGTCGGGTCGCGTGCGTCGTCGCATAGCGGCGTCCTCACGGCATCAATCGCTCTGCCAGTTTTCAGTATTCAGGCCTGATACGCGGTCGAATTCACGCACATTGCGGGTGACCAGACACAGCGTTCGGGCGCGTGCCTGGCCCGCGATCAGGACGTCGTAGGCCCCGATGGGTGTTCCTTGTCGAGCAAGTTGGGCGCGGATCTCGCCAGCGTAGCGGGCGTCTTCCTGGTCGAATTCCAGGACCTGGAACTGAAGGCTGTCGACGACGGCCAGGTTGTGCGTCACCCGTTGGCTGCGAAAGGCGCCGTAAAACAATTCGTGCATGACCAGCGACGATATGGCGACCTCTTCGGGATCGCATTTCCGTAAGCGTCGGCTGACAGGGCCGTGGGGCTCTTTCAGTACGGCAATGACCGCATTGGTATCAAGCAGGTACCGGATCATTTGAACAGGGTGTCCAGTTCGTCGCGGTGTTGGGGTGCTGGTTGCTTGGTGGCTTCGGCAATGAAGTCCTGGTCCGGTTTGTTCAGGTCGTCGAGCCACGACCAATTGTCGGGAATGGGTTCGATGATGACTGCGGCGCCATGCTGCCGGATTCTGACCTGTGTGCTATCGAATCGAAATGCCTTTGGCAGGCGTATCGCCTGAGATCGTCCGGACCAGAAGAGTTTGACAATGGTAGTGGACATGGAGGCCTCCCATTGAATGTCATATCACAATGTATTATACCTTTTTACCTAAAGCAGCCCGCTTAAGACGGATTCGGTGCTTGGCGGTGTGCCTGGGTTCGAGGTTCGGTGCCTGGCACAGGTTGCAGCAGTGCTTTGAATGTGTCCACTCCGGCTGGGCTGAAACGTCACATCGAAGGGTGCGCCGTGAGTCAGGGCGTGCCTTCGGTTTGGATGAACCGTGCCATGTCCATGATCGCCGCTTCTCGAAGCTGCAGGGCCCGGTTCGGGTTCAACGCTTGCAGCCAGGCGCGCTTGCGATTGTCAGCAGATGCGAGGTCACTCAGAGCGATGCGCTCTTGCGGCGCGCAGCACAGTGTGAAATCGCTTTTGCCATCCCAATCCACAGTCACCGGAAAGCCGTGACGGCCCCAGGACAGGGGAAATGTGATGTCGATGATGATGTCTCCGTGGCCTAGATCGCAGGTCAGGAAATTATGGACGTCGTAGACCCGAGTGCCGATGGCGGATGCCCTGAACGCGTCTGAAAAATACGGCTGGCTGAAATCCATGAGATATGCAGCCATCCATAGTCGGGGGCTATAGCCCATCAGTGTCAGCCACTCATGTGCGGCAAGGTGCTTTGCCGAGCAGGTGCCTGTCCATTCGGATACGCAGGCTTCGGCGGTATTGCCGCCGTGCGGGCGAGCGTACGGCATGTCCCTCAGCGATAGGAGTACATGGCGTGGTGACGGGATATGGAGCGGGTCGTTCCTGCGGTCCGGCGTTGTCCGCAGGAACCGGTCTCGCCAGTAGTCCGGAAGTTGGGGAGTGGCGGGTGTGGGTTCTATATTCATGGCGTTGTTTCTGGCGGGGGCCGTGCACCGGTCCGGTCGCCATGGCGCGGTGCTGCCCCGGCGATCCGGATATACCACCGCAAGTGGTCACGGCTCAGTGCGGCAACTGATCCAGGGCCGCCTTCAGGTGCTGTCGCGCCTGTCCATCCAGCGATCTGAGCGGCAAGGGCAGGCAAGGCGACTGGACCAGGCCGAGGATTTCCGCCGCTGCTGCCGTCACCCGCAGGCTGCCGTGCTGCGCGAACAGCGCCCAGATCGGCGCCAAGCGATCTGATAGCCGGGTCGCTTCCTGCGGGTTCCCCGCCCGGGCGGCGCGGGTGATGTCCAATGTCAGCTGCGGGAACAGGCCGCCGATCACCGAATACCATGCCTCGCATCCCGCGTTCAGGCCCAGGGCCCCGAAGCCGTCGCCGCTGACGCCGATGGTCACGTGGGCGGGAATCAGCGCGCGCAGCCGCGCCACCCGCGCCTGCGCCGCTGCCGGATCGGCCGGCACGCCGGGGATCTTGATGGAGGCTACCTTGGACAGCTGGGCGATCCGGCCGTGCAGGGCATCGCTGAACTCGAAATGGGTCGTGCCGGGGTTGTCATACACGCACAACGGGATCGACAGGGCGCGGGTCACGGTCTCGTAGAGGCCGAATACTTCGTCGTCGGTCAGGCGCTGATAGGACATGGGAGCCAACAGGACGCCGCTGGCCCCGGCCGCCTGCGCGTCCTGTGCCAGCGCCAGCACGTCGCGCGTGCGCAGGGCGCCGATGCCGACCATGACGGGCACGCCGCCCGCATGCCGGACGGCAAGCTGCGTCGTACGCAAGCGTTCGGCGCGGGACAGGTAGGCGTAGCTGCCGGTCGAGCCCAGCGCGCCGATGGAATCCACTCCCGCCTGGGCCAGACGCTCGATCAGGCGGATGTACGCCGCCTCGTCGATGCCGTTCTCGGACATCGGGGTCAGGGGAAAAGCGCTCAAGCCGGAGAACATGATTTTTCCATCCTGAAGTTGTGGGTCGGGACGCCGTTGCGTTCAGGCCGCCTTCACCAGCGCCGCGTGAAACCGGGCGACGTAGTCTTCGAAGCCTTCCGTGTCCGAGGCTTCCAGGGCTGCCTGTTCGGCCAGGGAGTCCTGGGCGGCCTGATCGTAGGCGGCCAGGGTATCGGCCTGAAGCCCGCGAGCCTGTAAAGCCGCCCAATGAGCCTGGCTTTGCGCCAGGGTCCAATCGTGGAATTCCTGGCCGCTGTCGCGCAGTGCCGCCAGCAGGCGAGCCGAAGGCGTGGCGTCCGGCTTCTGGACCTTTTGGTGCTGTTGATCCAGCGTGTCCATGTGCCGGGCATCGCCCGAGCGCTGGTCCAGCAGTTCCGCGTAGGGCGCGATGCCGGTCAGGATGCGGTCCGCCCAATCTTGCAGTTCGACGGCCTGGCCTTCGCGCATGAGCCGCAGGCCGGGCCGGCGCCCTTCGCGGGCGACCAGGGCGAAATTCGCCTGGCTTTCCTGGCAGGTGCCGGGCGCGGGGAACAGGGGGCTGTCTTCCAGGGCGCAGTACAGCAGGAAGGCGTCCAGGAAGCGGCTGGTGTCCGCGGAGATGCCCGCAGGTTCCCAGGGGTCGATGTCCATGCAGCGCACTTCCACGTACTGGATGCCGCGCTGGTGCAGGATGGTATTGGGTCGTTCGCAGCGCCCGGCGGTCTGTTTGGGCCGGATCGTGGCGTAGTACTCGTTTTCGATCTGCAGGATGTTGGTGTTCAACTGGATGCGCTGGCCGTCGCGATGGGTGCCGATGGCCTCGTAGGCGGGCCAGGGCGTGGTGACCGCGGTGTGGATGCGCGCCGTGAAGGTATCCAGATCGTTATAGCAAAGGTGCAGTTCGGACTGTGTAGGGTTCTTGTAGCCCAGGTCGCTCATGCGCAGGCTGGTGGCCCAGGGCAGGCAGTAGGTGTCGGGGCTCAGGTGGGTCAGCTGGGCTTCCAGGCCGGCGTTCTGCAGGAAGCTGCGCGACATGGCGGGCGAGGCGCCGAACAGGTACATCAGCAGCCACGAATGCCGCATGAAATTGCGGATCAGGCCCATGTAGCCCGCATTGCGCCGTTCCTTCGGGGTGCTGCCGGGCGTCAGGAAATCCCAGGCCTGCTCCGGCAGGGAGAAGTTGTAATGCACCCCCGCGATGCATTGCATGATCTTGCCGTAGCGCCAGGCAAGGCCCTGGCGGTAGACATGCTTGAGCATGCCGGTGTTGGACGTGCCGTACCAGGCGACCGGAATGTCGGCCTGCGCCGGCAGGTGAGCCGGCATGGATTGGTTCCAGATGGCTTCGCCGGGATTGCGCAGCGCCACAAACGTGTGGATATCGGTCAGTTCCCCGATCAGGGCGTCGGGTGACGCATCCGGGCTGGTGACCAGTTCCAGCAGGGCTTCGGAATAGTCCGTGGTGATGTGCGGGTTGGTCAGCGCCGCACCCAGCGATTCGGGGTGCGGCGTGCGCGCCAGCGTCCCCCCGGTATCCACCCGCAAGCCTTCTTTCTCGATGCCGCGCCGGATCGTGCGCAGAAGCTCGGGGTGGGCAGCCAGCAGGCTGCGCCGGTCGAAGGCCAGGGTCATGATAAACGGTACCGGGTTGGTCTGGATAAACCGATTTTAGCTGACGTAGGGAATCGGCCCGGCGCTGCGTCGAAGGCAGGGCGGCGCGGGGTCCGGCTTGTCGGGGCGGTAGTCCGGCAGCGGGCGGCGGGGGGATTTTTCCGCCGGCCCTGTTCGGGCGAATTTGTCCAGATCCAGCAATTGGCGCTGCAGGGCCTGCGTGATGGCGGCCTGGCGCGACCTGACCCCCAGCTTGTCGCACGAATTGGCAATATGGAAATTGGCTGTCCGTTCGGTGATTCCCAGGATACGGCCCATTTCCCAGCTGGTCTTCCCTTGGGATGCCCAGTACAGGCAGTCATGTTCGCGAGCGGTCAGTTGTGTCATGGTGGTCTCCATAGAGATATTGTTATTGGCTACTGCGCCTATACGTGAGCGAATGTATCACGAAGCCTTCATGGGGTTGTCACAGGAAACAGGGTGTTTTGTCCGTTCTGACAGGGTCTGCGGCGAGGCCGGGGAGCAGCGCGCAAGGCGACGGATTTCGAACGGCGCGCAGGGCGCCAAGCCCTGGGCGCAGTGCTAGAATGAACAACGACTTGGCGCCGATTTGCCTGATCCGCTTGCGGGCGCTCCATAAATCCAGCTAAAGAGGTCCTATGACCACCATCGCCGTTTCTCCCGATCCCGCCGCGGCCGATCCCGCCGCCTCCCTTCGCCCTCCCGTGCCAACGGGCAGCGTCGGCTATGTGTCTCCGCAGTTCCTGTCTTTCGACGAACCGCTCACCCTGTCCAGCGGCCAGGTGCTGCCGTCCTATACCCTGGCAGTGGAAACCTATGGCGAGCTGAACGCCCAGCGCAGCAATGCCGTACTGGTCTGCCATGCCCTGAATGCATCGCACCATGTGGCGGGCATGGATGCCGATCAGCCGGATCAGATCGGCTGGTGGGACAATATGGTCGGCCCCGGGAAGGCCGTCGATACCGATCGTTTTTTCGTCATCGGCGTCAATAATCTGGGATCTTGTTTCGGCTCGACCGGACCCACCACGCTCGATCCCGATACCGGCAAGCCCTGGGGCGCCGCGTTTCCCCTGCTGACGGTGGAAGACTGGGTGCGGGCGCAGGCTCGGGTGGCCGATCATTTCGGCATCGACCGGTTCGCCGCCGTGATGGGCGGGTCCTTGGGCGGCATGCAGGCGCTCAGTTGGGCGATCACCTGCCCCGAACGGGTGGGGGACTGCATCGTGGTGGCCAGCACGGCCCGCCTGACGGCCCAGAACATCGCCTTCAACGAAGTCGCCCGCCGCGCCATCCTGACCGATCCGGACTTTCACGATGGGGATTACTACACACATGGCACGGTGCCCGCGCATGGGTTGTCGGTGGCGCGCATGGTGGGACACATCACCTATCAGTCAGACGAGGTCATGGCTGCCAAATTCGGGCGCGCCCAGCGCGCGCCCAATGCCAATGGCGATTACCGCTATAACTATGACGTCGAATTCGAGGTCGAGTCCTATCTGCGGCATCAGGGGGAAAAATTTTCCCGCCGCTTCGATGCCAATACCTATCTGCTGCTGACGCGCGCTCTGGATTATTTCGATCCGGCCCGGTCGACAGGCGGCGACCTGGCCCTGGCGCTGTCCCCGGCCCGGGCGCGGTTTCTGCTGGTGTCTTTTTCCACGGACTGGCGTTTTGCGCCGGAGCATTCCCGCGAAATCGCGCAGGCCCTGCTGAAAAACCGGCGGGAAGTCACCTATGCCGAGATCGATGCCCCGCACGGCCACGACGCTTTCCTGCTGGGGGACGTGCGCTATCACGCCATTGTGCAGGGCTATTACGATCAGATTGCGCAGCGCCTGGGCCTGGGCGAACGACGCCGGACGACGGGGGTGTTGGCATGAGCACGCCAGTCGCCGCTCCGGCGCGCGCCCCCCTGCAGGCGTCTTCGGCCGGCATCGGGCAGCAGGACGACGGCGCGCCGCGCATCGACCTGCTGCGCATCGCCCAGTGGATCGCCCCCGGCAGCCGGGTGCTGGATCTGGGGTGCGCCGACGGTTATCTGCTGTCGTACCTGCAAAATACCCGCCAGGTGCAGGGGGCGGGGGTGGAATTGGACGATGACCGGGTGATCGCCGCCGTGCGGCGCGGGGTCCGGGTGATCCAGCAAAACCTGGAAGAAGGCCTGGCCCTGTTCGACGACCAGCAGTTCGATACCGTGGTGCTGTCGCAGACCCTGCAGTCCATGCATCACACCGAGCACATCCTGCACGAGATGGCGCGGGTGGCCCGGTACGGCATCGTGTCCTTTCCCAACTTCGGCTACTGGCCGCATGGCTGGTCGATCCTGCGCGGACGCATGCCGGTCAACGACCAGATGCCTTATCAGTGGTACGACACCCCCAACATCCATTTGTGCACCCTGAGGGACTTCCAGTTGCTGGCCGCCCAACTGGGTTTGCGCATCACGCATCTGGCTACGTTCCGAGGCGAAACTGAGGTCCACTGGCTGCGCGGCTGGCGCAGTACGCTGGCGGTCTACCGCTTCGAATCGCCCATGGGCAGGCAGGGATGACGGACGGCTGGCGTGTCTATGGTCGCCGGCGCGTTGCTCCCCTGTTGGTGCTGGGCTTTGCCAGCGGCCTGCCGCTGGCGCTGACGACCGGCACGCTGCAGGCCTGGGCCACGGTGGAACAGGTGTCCCTGCAAAGCATCGGTTTTCTGACGCTGGCCGGCACCGCCTACACGCTGAAGTTTCTATGGGCCCCGCTGGTGGACCGTTTTGCGCCTCCGTGGCTGGGACGACGGCGCGGCTGGGTATTCCTGACCCAATGGCTGCTGGCGGCGTCAATCGCCGCCATGGGGTTCTTTTCCCCGGGCCCCGAATTGCAGACGCTGGCCTTGCTGGCGGTGTGGGTGGCCTTCCTGTCGGCGACCCAGGATATCGCTTTCGATGCCTACAGCACGGATGTCCTGCGCCATGAGGAGCGGGCGGCGGGGGCGGCGTTGAAAGTCATGGGCTACCGTCTGGCCATGGTGGTGTCCGGGGGGCTGGCCCTGATCCTGGCCGACCAGTGGCTCGGTTGGGGGAGAACCTACATGCTGATGGGCGCATTGATGGCGCTGGCGTCGTTGGCGACCCTGTGGGCGCCCGAACCGGAACATGCCGCGCAGCCGCCCCGGGATCTCCAGCAAGCCGTCATCGCGCCTCTGCGGGAATTTTTCGGACGGCCCGGCGCTTGGACGATTCTGCTGCTGATCGTGCTCTACAAACTGGGGGATGCCTTTGCGGGCGCCTTGTCCACGACTTTTCTGATCCGGGGCGCCGGCTTCGACGTTACCGAGGTCGGCATGGTGAACAAGGTCTTTGGCCTGGTGGCCACCATCATCGGCGCCCTGGCGGGCGGCGGCCTGATGACGCGCCTGGGCCTGTACCGCGCCCTGATGGCCTTTGGCCTGCTGCAGGCGGTGTCCAACCTGGGCTACTGGATGCTGGCCGTGACTCCGCCGCACCTGTATTCGATGGCGGTGGTCGTGGCGGTGGAAAACCTGTGCGGAGGTCTGGGCACGGCCGCCTTTGTCGCCCTGCTGATGGCCCTGTGCCGCCAGCAGTTTTCCGCCACGCAATTCGCCTTGCTGTCGGCCTTGTCCGCCGTGGGTCGGACGTATCTGGCCGGGCCGCTGACGCCTGTTTTCGTCGAGCATCTGGGTTGGCCGGCGTTTTTCGTCATGACGGTGGCCATCGCCCTGCCGGGCCTGTTGCTGCTGTGGTGGATGCGCGGGCTGATCGGACGGCTGGATGAGGATCCGGCTGCCTGATGGGATCAGCGCTATCGTTGGAATGTCTCTTCAGAACTATTTTGCTATTGTTTGTCGTCAAACATGTGTTGGCGCTTCGTCTATCCTCGGCCTTCAAAGCACCGGACCGTTGGAGCATTCTTTGTCATGGTATCGAAATTACGCCTGCTGTTTGACCGCTTCACCCTGATCCTGATTGCCGTCGTCGTAGCGGCAACGTTGCTGCCCGCGCATGGTCGGGGTGCAGTCTTTTTCGAATGGCTGACGGCGGCCGCCATCGCGCTGCTGTTCTTCCTGCATGGCGCAAAGCTGTCACGTGATGCCATCATCGCCGGGGCCACGCACTGGCGTCTGCATGGGGTGATCTTCGCCTGGACGTTCATCATCTTTCCGATCCTGGGCTGGCTGTCGCGGCCCGTCCTGGTGCCGCTGTTGGGGGAACCTCTGTACGTGGGCATGCTGTATCTGTGCGTGCTGCCGGGCACGGTGCAGTCGGCGATCGCCTTCACGTCGATTGCCCGGGGCAACGTGCCGGCGGCGGTATGCGCCGCGTCCGCGTCCAGCATCGTCGGCATCGTCATCACCCCGCTGCTGCTGCAGTTGCTGCTGCAGACCGATACGTCAGCGCTGGACAGCAGTTCCCTGCTGTCTTCGATCCTGCGCATCGGCCAGCAGATTTTCCTGCCGTTCGTCGCCGGGCATCTGATGCGGCCCGTGATCGGCCGCTGGATGGATCGCCACCGCAAGCTGGTCACCAGCGTGGATCAGAGTTCCATCCTGCTGGTGGTATATACGGCCTTCAGCGAGTCGGTGGTCGCGGGCCTCTGGCATCAGGTGGCCCCTCAATCGCTGGTGCTGCTGGTGATCTGCTGCGTCGTCTTGCTGGCCGTCGTGCTGGTGCTCAATACCTGGTCCACCCGCAAGCTGGGGTTCAAGCGGGCCGATGAAGTCACCATTGTCTTCTGCGGTTCGAAAAAGAGCATGGCCACCGGCGTGCCGATGGCCGGCGTGCTGTTCAGCGCCAGCGCCATCGGGCCGGTGCTGTTGCCGCTCATGATCTTCCACCAGATCCAGCTGATGGTGTGCGCGGTCCTGGCGCAGAACTATCAGCGTCAGGATGATGATCAGGTCCGCCATCGGCGGCGCGCGCCCGCCTGATCGAGGCGTCGCATCGGTCAGGCGACCGAGGCCGCGCCGATGAGTGTCCGGACAAGAAAAAACCCCGCATATAGCGGGGTTTTTCGTTTCGCAGCCTGCCGTCCAGGACGGCAATCCGGCTCGCCGGGATCAGGCCGTCGTGTGCAGCAAAGTGCCCACGGCGCCGCCGTTGGCCAACTGCGGCACGCTGGGAACGGAATTCACCAGGCTGAGAATGGTGTTGGACTGGCCGTCCAGAACCTTGCGCAGCAGCAGATTCTGCTTTTCCTGCATCATGGACCAGTTTTGCAGGCCGGATGCGGCGGCAACGGCGCTTTCGACGGAATCGGACATGGAAGAGCTCCAGAGATATCTGACGTCAGTATAACAATTTCAGTGGATCATGACGGAAATGATCCGGTTTTTGCATGCAAGGCGTCACGGCAGCGCGTAGTCGACGGTCAGCGGCGCGTGGTCGCTGAAGCGCTCATCCTTATAGACGCTGGCGGCCTGCGCCCGGGCGGCGATGCCGGGCGTGGCTATGTGGTAGTCGATGCGCCAGCCCACGTTCTTCGCCCAAGCCTGGCCGCGATTGCTCCACCAGGTGTAGGCCTCGCCTTCGGCGTCCGGGTGCAGGGTGCGGTAGACGTCCACCCAGCCGCGTTGATCGAACAGTTCTGTCAGCCAGGCGCGTTCCTCGGGCAGGAAGCCGCTGTTCTTCAGATTGCCTTTCCAGTTCTTCAGGTCGATTTCGCGGTGGGCGATGTTCCAGTCGCCGCAGATGACGAATTCCCGGCCGGTGTCGCGGTATTCCCGCATCAGGCCGTCCAGCCAGGTTTCGTAGTGATCCAGGAAACGGTATTTGGCGGTCTGCCGTTCGTCGCCGCTGGATCCAGACGGCAGATAGGCGCTGACGACGCTCAAGCCCGGCCAGTCGGCTCGCAGGATGCGGCCTTCCGCGTCGAATTCCGGGCAGTCCATGCCGATGGTCACGCCATCCGCAGGCTGGCGCAGGTACAGACCTACGCCGCTGTAGCCTTTTTTCTCCGCGTGATGGAAATGTCCGGCATAGCCGTCCGGGTGGCGGAGTTCGTCGGTCAGGTCCGTATCCTGGATCTTGATTTCCTGCAGGCAGACGATGTCGGGTTTCTGGGATTGCAGCCAGTTCGCCAGGCCTTTGCGGTAGGCAGAACGGATGCCGTTGACGTTCAGGGTGGTGATGCGTAGCACGGGAGTCCTTTATCCGAACCGGAAGCTGGACACGGTCAGCCCGCCGGATGCGTTGGTTTCGTGATGGAAGCAGGTGGCTGGCTCGTCGCCGGCCGCCCCGCTGGCGATGAACAAGGGTACCAGGTGATCTTCCATCGGATGGCAGATGCGGGCGGCGGGCGCGGTTTCCCAGCGCAGCAACTGGGCCTGACGCTGGTCCGGCGGCATGGCGACCAGGGTGTCCTGCAGCCAGGCGTCGAACAGGGCGGAGGGTTCGCGCCCGGCCGGACCGAAGCCGCGCAGGTTGTGGTAGCTGAGCCCGCTGCCGATGATCAGGATGTTTTCGTCGCGCAGCGGCTGCAGGGCTGCCCCCAGCGCCTGGTGCCAGGCCGGATCGAACCCGGCTTCGATCGACAACTGCACCATGGGGATCTGCGCCCTGGGGTACATGACATAGGCCGGCACGAAGGCGCCGTGATCGAACCCGCGCCGCGTGTCCTCGATGACCGGGATGCCATGGGCGGACAGCAAGGCCTGGACCCGCGCTGACAGCCTGGGCGATCCGGGGGCCGTGTAGTGGATGTCGTAGGTATCTTCCGGAAAGCCATGGTAGTCGTACACCATGCCCGGCTGCGGATGTCCGCTGACCTTGATCTGCCCGCGGGTGATCCAGTGGGCGGAAATCATCAGAATGGCCCGGGGGGCTTGCGGCAGCGCGGCGGGGATGCCTTGCAGGGCGGCGGTCAGCGCCGCGTAGTTGTTCGTGGGGTCCGGCATCCAGGGCCAGGGGCCGCCGCCATGGGAAATGAAATAGACAGGCTGGCGCATGATGGTGTTCCTTCGTGCTGCATATGGGGATTTGAGGGCTAAATGATAGGCGCACTGAGAGGGAAAGCATAGCTGGGAAAGGAGCGCGGGCGCGGCGAATCCCCGTTGAGGATCAGTGCCGGATCTGCGGGCCTGCCCGGAAATATCCGATAATGTGGCCTTCCCAGATTCCGAGATTTCCGCCATGCCCGGTTCGCACGCTCAAGCCTTCGTCCGTTTTGCCCTGGAACAGGGCGTTTTGCGTTTTGGTGAGTTCAAGACCAAGTCCGGGCGCTTGAGCCCATATTTTTTCAATGCGGGCCTGTTCAACGATGGCGCCAGCGTCGGCCGCCTGGGGCAGTTCTATGCCCAGGCGCTGATCGATGCCGGACTGGGTTTCGACATGCTGTTCGGCCCCGCCTACAAGGGCATTCCTTTGGCGACGACGACAGCAGTCGCGCTGTCGGGGCAGCCTGCCCTGGTCGGGCGGTCCGTGCCTTTTGCCTTCAACCGCAAGGAAGCCAAGGATCATGGCGAGGGTGGCGTGCTGGTCGGCGCGCCGTTGCATGGCAAGGTGGTGATCATCGACGATGTGATCACGGCCGGCACCTCGGTGCGTGAATCCGTGACCCTGATCCGCGCGGCCGGGGCCCAGCCGGCTGCGGTGCTGATCGCCCTGGACCGCATGGAACGCGCCGGGGCGGAGGGCGCCCTGTCGGCGCATTCGGCGGTGCAGGACGTGGAACAGACCTACGGGATTCCGGTGATCAGCATTGCTTCTTTGGTGGATGTGATGGCGCTGCTGGAAGGGGATGCGGAGCTGGCCGAGCACCGGGGGGCGGTGGCGGCTTATCGGGATCGGTACGGGATTTCTGCTTGAGGGCTGTTTTGGTTTGAGTTCTTGAGCCGGCTGGGTGGCGCCGGGCCTTCCGGGCGCTGGTCGGCCGGTCCCGGCTGTGCCGGGACTGCTCGGTCATTTCATGTAAATCGGGGCGCTCGCCAAACGCGCGGGGTGATCAGTCCCCCGGACTGATCACAAGCGTCCCGCTTGAACGGTGGCTCGCTTGCACCCCCGATTTGCATGAAATGACCGACGGCCTCCAACAGCGCCCGGAAGGCCCGGCGCCTCCCAGCCTCAGAGTATCCGCATGTGGGGCGTCGGGGACGACTGCGTGTTGGTTCAGGGGCCTGTTTGCTTGGTGGAGGTGATTGGCGCGTGGTGTCGTCGCCACCTTGCGCAGCCGCGTACAGGCCTGGAGGGGCGTGGGGTTGCTCTTACAGCGGCTATGAATAAGCGCGGCCTGTCATGCGGGCCTTGATCCCGTCGGATCCGATGATATAGGAGTCCAGTGGTATAGGCTTGACCGGGCAGGACGCGAGAACAATCTTCCTTGATTGCGTCAGGACGGTATGCGTTCCGGCTTCAGGCGCTGTTCGAGCCTGCCGGGTAGAGGGCCATTGGAGGGGAGGCAAGAGAGCCACTGTTTGAGCGGGACGCTTGTGCCCAGTCCGGGGGACTGGGCGCCCCGCGAGTTTGGCGAACGCCCCGGAAATGGCCCTCTGCCCGGGCAGTCCCGGCGAAGCCGGGACCAGGCGAGCGGCGCCTGAAGCCGGAACGCATACCGGCCGAGATCTCCCACAGAAGAAGCAAGGCCGGATTCCGCCGTAGCAGCAGCGATAGGAACGGATGGAAAAATGAAAACTACTTGTCCAGCCGCTGCTTCAGAACCGTATTCACCTGCTGCGGATTCGCCTTCCCCTTGGCCGCCTTCATCACCTGGCCCACCAGCGAATTGAACGCCTTCTGCTTGCCTGCGTGGTATTCCTCGACGATCGCGGGGTTGGCCGCCAGCACCTGATCGATCATGGCTTCGATCGCCCCGGTATCGCTGATCTGGCGCAGGCCCTTCGACTCGATGATCGCATCCGCATCGCCGCCCGATTCCCCCGCCCACATCGCCGCGAACACATCGCGGGCGATCTTGGTGGAAATCGTCCCGTCCAGGATGCGGGCGATCAGCGCCGCCAATTGCGCGGGAGCCACCGGCGATTGGCCGATCTCCAACCCGTCGCGGTTCAGCGCCGCCGACAATTCGCCCAGGATCCAGTTGGCCGCCTGTTTCGCCTGCTCGGCGGGCAGGGCCGTCGCGGTCGCCTCGAAATAATCCGCCACGGAGCGGTGCAGCGTCAGTTGCGCGGCATCGTAGGCCGTCAGACCCATATCGGATTCGAAACGGGCGCGTTTCGCCGCCGGGAGTTCCGGCAGCGTGGCGCGGACTTCTTCGATCCATTCCGGCGACACGATCAGCGGCGGCAGATCCGGGTCGGGGAAATACCGGTAGTCGTCGGAGTCTTCCTTGGTGCGCATGCTGCGGGTTTCATCCCGGTCCGCATCGTATAGGCGGGTTGCCTGCACGACCTTGCCGCCGTCTTCGATCAGTTCGATCTGGCGACGGATTTCGTATTGGATGGCGCGTTCCAGGAAACGGAAAGAATTCAGATTCTTGATCTCGCAGCGTGTGCCGAGTTCAGTCTGGCCGCGCGGACGCACCGACACGTTGGCGTCGCAGCGGAACGAACCTTCCTGCATATTTCCGTCGCAAATGCCCAGCCAGACCACCAGGCCGTGCAGGGTGCGGGCGTAGGCCACGGCCTCGGCGGCCGAGTGCATCTCCGGTTCGGTCACGATTTCCAGCAGCGGCGTGCCCGCGCGGTTCAGGTCGATGCCGCTGGACGATTCGCCATGCGGCCCGGTGAAATGTTCGTGCAGGGACTTGCCGGCGTCTTCTTCCAGATGGGCGCGCGTCAGGTTGATCGTGTGTTCCTGTTCGCCGACGAAAAATGACAACTGGCCGCCGACCACGATAGGCAATTCGAACTGGCTGATCTGGTAGTTCTTCGGCAGATCGGGGTAGAAATAGTTCTTGCGCGCGAAGACGGATCGGTGCGCTACTTGGGCGCCGATGGCCAGGCCGAACTGGATGGCGCGTTCCACCGCGCCCCGGTTCATGGCCGGCAGCGAACCCGGCAGGGCCATGTCCACGGCATTGGCCTGTGTATTGGGCTCGGCGCCGAAACGCGTGCTGCTGCGCGAAAAGATCTTCGACTGAGTGGACAGCTGGGCGTGGGTTTCCAGCCCGATGACGATTTCCCAATCCATTATGCGTGTTCCGGTGTGCGTTGGTGCCAGTCAGTGGTCTGCTGATAGCGGTCGGCCAGGGCCAGCAGGCGGCCCTCGTCGAAATAGCGGCCGACGATCTGCAGCCCTATGGGCAGGCGGCCCGAATCCCCGCCGAAACCGCAGGGGATGGACATGCCGGGCAGCCCGGCCAGGCTGACGCCCAGGGTGTAGATATCGCCCAGCCAGTCGGCGATGGGGTCCTGGCGGTTGTCGCCGATGCGGCGGGCCGTGCCGGGCGTGACCGGCCCCATGATGACATCGCAGTCCTGGGACAGCGCCCGCTGGAAGTCATCGACGATCATGCGCCGCACGCGCTGGGCCTGCAGATAATAAGCGTCGTAGTAGCCGTGCGACAGCACGTAGGTGCCCACCAGGATGCGGCGGCGCACTTCGTCGCCGAAGCCTTCCGAGCGCGAGCGGCTGGTCATGTCGGCCAGGTCTGTGTACTGAGCCGCCCGGTGGCCGTAGCGCACCCCGTCGTAGCGCGACAGGTTGCTGGATGCTTCAGCGGGGGCGATGACGTAATACGCCGGAATCGACAGGCGGGTGCGGGGCAGGGAAATATCCACGCGGGTGGCGCCCAGCGATTCGAAGACCTGCAGGGCGGATTCGATGGCGGCGCCCACGTCGGCTGCCAGGCCCTCATTGAAGAATTCGCGCGGCACCCCGATGCGAAGGCCTTTCAGGGGCTGATCGCCCGCGGCCTGGAAGACGGACTGCGCCGCGTCGAAATCGGCCTGGATGCGGCCGGAGGCGTTGGGCCGTCCGTCGCAGGATTCCAGGCTGGTGGAATCCTGGGGGTCGAAGCCGCTCATGGTGTCCAGCAGCGGCACCAGGTCGCGGGCGCTGCGGGCCAGGGGGCCGGCCTGATCCAGGCTGGAAGCGTAGGCGATGATGCCGTAGCGCGATACGGTGCCGTAGGTGGGCTTGATGCCGCTGACGCCGCAATAGGCGGCGGGCTGGCGCACCGATCCGCCTGTGTCGGTGCCGGTGGCGCCCAGCACCAGGCCGGCGGCCACGGCGGCGGCGGAGCCGCCCGACGACCCGCCTGGGATGCGGTCCGCGTCCCAGGGATTGCATACCGGGCCGAAGGCGGAATTCTCGTTGCCCGAGCCCATGGCGAATTCGTCGCAGCTGAGCTTGCCCAGGGATACGGCGCCGGCCTGGCGCAGGTGGTCCACGACGGTGGCATCGAAGGGGCTGACGTAATCGGCCAGCATGCGGCTGGCGGCGGTGGTGCGCCAGCCGCGCGTCACGAACAGGTCTTTGTGGGCGATGGGAATGCCGGTCAGCGGCCCCGCCTGGCCGTCGGCCAGCGCCTGGTCGGCGGCGCGGGCCTGGGCCAGGGTCAGGTCGTCGTCGATGTGCAGGAAGACATTCGGGTCGCGGTAGCCGCGGGCGGCCCGAAGGGCGTCGGCGGCCAGCTCGGCGGCGCTGATGCGCCGGCTGCGCAGGGCTTCGCCCAGCGCCGGGATGCTGTGGAATTCGGAAAACTGGGTCATGGCATCATTCGATGACGGTGGGCACGAGGAACAGGCCCTGGTGGGCCGCGGGGGCGTTTTGCAGGCAGGCGTCGCGCTGGCCGGTCGACTGGGCCGGGTCGGCCGCATCGTCGCGCAGCCGCAGGGCGATGTGCTGATGGGCGGCCAGCGGGTGGGCCATGGGCTCGATGCCGGTCGTGGCCACCGCTTGCAGTTCTTCGATCAGGCCCAGGATGCGATTCAGTTCCTGGTGGGCGCGGGATTGGTCATTGGAATCCAGCCGCAGGCCCGAAAGTCGTGCGAGCCGGGTGATGTCCTGTTCGGTCAGTGCCATGTCGTCTTGCCGGAGAGGCCGCCGCCAAAGGGCGGCCGGATGAGTGTGTGCGGATGTGTCCGGGAATGCCGAAAGCGGATGTTTTGCAAAACTTTCCCCTTGATTCCAAGCATGTCCACAGAGGATTATAAGTTATCATTACCGATTCCATGCGGCTTGCCTGGCCTGTGCCCGCCGCGCTGGCGGTAGATCGTCGGCGACATCGGGCCCTACGCGCGCAAATCCCATTTCACCCTCTTTACATTAGTGCGCCCATGTTCGGATTCCTACGCAGCTATTTTTCCAGCGATATGGCGATTGACCTTGGTACGGCCAATACGCTGATCTATGTCCGCAGCAAGGGCATCGTGCTCGACGAACCTTCGGTCGTCGCAATCCGCCACGATGGCGGCCCCAACGGCAAGAAAATCATCCAGGCAGTCGGCCACGAGGCCAAGCAGATGCTGGGTCGGGTGCCCGGCAACATCGAAGCCATCCGTCCGATGAAAGACGGTGTCATCGCCGACTTCACCGTGACCGAGCAGATGCTCAAGCAGTTCATCCGCATGGTTCACCCGCGCAGCATGCTGGCCCCCAGCCCGCGCATCATCGTCTGCGTGCCGTGCGGTTCCACCCAGGTCGAACGCCGCGCCATCCGCGAATCCGCCTTGGGCGCCGGCGCCAGCCAGGTCTACCTGATCGAGGAACCCATGGCCGCCGCCATCGGCGCCGGGCTGGCCGTGTCCGATGCCAGCGGTTCCATGGTCGTGGACATCGGCGGCGGCACCACCGAAGTCGCCGTGATCTCCCTGGGCGGCATGGTCTACAAAGGCTCGGTGCGCGTCGGCGGCGACAAATTCGACGAAGCCATCATCAACTACATTCGCCGCAACTACGGCATGCTGATCGGCGAACCCACCGCCGAACTGATCAAGAAAGAAATCGGCTCGGCCTTCCCCGGGTCTGAAATCCGTGAAATCGAGGTCAAGGGCCGCAATCTGTCCGAAGGCGTGCCGCGCAGCTTCACGGTGTCTTCGAACGAAATCCTCGAATCCCTGACGGATCCGCTGAATCAGATCGTCTCGGCCGTGAAAACCGCGCTCGAACAGACGCCGCCTGAATTGGGCGCGGACATCACCGACAAGGGCATCGCCCTGACCGGTGGCGGGGCGCTGCTGCATGACCTGGACCGTCTGCTCCAGGAAGAAACCGGCCTGCCCGTGGTCGTCGCCGAGGACCCGCTGACATGCGTGGTGCGGGGCTGCGGCGAAGCACTCGAACATCTCGAGCGTCTGGGCGGGGTCTTCATTTACGATTGATAGAGCGGTCTTCGCTCTTTTTCGTCATGCGCGAACCCGGGACGCTCAGGCTCTTCAAGCGCGGGCCCAGCATCGAAGTCCGTCTGGTCCTGTTGCTGGCCGTCTGCCTGGCCCTGATTGTGACCGATGCGCACTGGCCCGTCCTGGGTCCGGTGCGCCAGACCTTGTCGACGGCCATCTACCCCTTTCAGCGGGTGGTGCTGGCTCCCCGAGAGGCCATGGAATACGTGGACAGCTGGTCGCACGCGGCCACACTGGCGCGCGAGGAACAGGACGCCCTGCGCCGCCAGCAGATCGAAATGGCGCAATTGGTCACCCATGCCGCCCAGCTGACGACCGAGAACGAGCAGCTGCGCCGCTTGCTGAAAGTATCCGAATCCATTTCCCAGCAGTCGGTGGCCGTCGAAGTTTTCTACGTGCCGCCCAATGCGTTCAGCCATCGGCTGATTTTCAACAAGGGGTCCGACGCGGGCATCGAGCCCGGGATGCCGGTCATCGACGAAGGCGGGGTCGTGGGACAGATCATCCACGTCACTCCGTTCACATCCGAGGCCGCCTTGTTGATCGATGATCAGGTGTCCATCCCCGTTCAGGTGCTGCGCAACGGCCTGCGCCTGATCGCCTTCGGCAGCGATGAAGTCGGCAAGCTGGAAGTTCGCTACCTGACGGCCAATGTGGATGTACAGGCCGGCGATACACTCGTGACCAGCGGTATCGGCGGTTTGTTCCCGGCGGGGCTTTCGGTGGGGCGGGTGGAAAAAGTGGATCGCGACCCGGGCACCGGCTTTGCCATGGCGATTGCCGAACCTTTGTCGCATCCCGAACGCTATCGCCATTTCCTGGTGCTGCGCGTCGATGTGTCGAAAGTGCCCAAACCCGAGGAGATCGAGCGTGCCCTTGGTCAGCACTAAACGACCGGCGGGGCGTTCCTCGCTGATGTCTCTGCAGCCTGTGGATGCCGCGCCTTTCCACCGGCCCTCATCGGCCTGGCTGGTATGGGGCTCGCTGCTCCTGGTCTGGCTGGCGTCCCTGTTGCCCTGGCGGCTGTGGCAGCCGGTGCCCGACATGCTGCTGCTGGTGCTGGCATTCTGGTGCCTGCACGAGCCCGGGCGTGTCGGCCTGCTCACCGCTTTTGTCCTGGGCCTGCTGATGGACGTGCATGATTCCGGCCTGTTGGGGCTGCACGCCTTGAATTATGTGCTGTGCGCCTATGGGGTGCTGCGGCTGCACAGACGGCTGCAGCATTTCAATGTCTGGGTCCAGACGCTGCATATGGTGCCGGTTTTCGTGGCGGCGGCCCTGGTGTCGCGACTGCTGGGGGCCTGGCTCAATGGCGCCTGGGTGGGTTGGGACTGGCTGTGGGCGGCGCTGATCACCGGCGCGCTGCTGCCTCTGGCGGACGTGCTGCTGTTGCTGCCCCAGCGCCGGCTGGATGGCGACGACGTCGGCGCAGTGTGATGGCGCGGCATGTTTGAGTTTCGCAAGACCGGCCTCCATCAGCGGCAGACTGTGCTGTTGCGCGCCTGGGTGGCGGGCGTGTTTGCCTTGGTGTGCCTGTTGCTGTTGGTCGGCCGCCTGTGGTATTTGCAGATCGTGCGCTATGACAATCTGGCGGCGCGCGCCGATCAGAACCGGATCACCATCGTGCCGATCCCGCCCCGGCGCGGCCAGATCACGGATCGCAATGGCGAAACCATGGCGACCAACCAGCGGGATTACACGCTGCTGGTCACGCGGGCGCAGGTCCAGGGGAAAGTCGAGGATCTGCTGGACCGATTGCGGGAACTCGTCTACATCAGCGACAGCGACCAGCGCAAGTTCCTGCGGCTCTACCAGCAAAGCGGCCGCTACGCGCCGGTGCTGCTGCGCAATAACCTGAACGACATCGAGGCATCCTGGTTTGCCGTTCATGCCTTTGAATTCCCGGGCGTCAGCCTGCAGGCCCGCTGGGTGCGCGCCTATCCTCTGCATGAGTCCGCGGCGCATGTGCTGGGCTTCGTCGGCCGGATATCGGAAGCGGACGAGCAGCACCTGGAAGATACCGGCCAGGAGGGGAATTACCGGGGTACCCTGGTGATGGGCAAAAAGGGTATTGAAAAGACATGGGAAAAGGTGCTGCATGGCCGCACGGGGGTCGAGGAGCTGGAAGTGACAGCGACCGGCCGGCCCGTGCGCGAACTGAGCCGTACCGACCCGATTCCGGGGTCGAATCTGGAATTGTCCCTGGATGCGGGCTTGCAGAAGCTGGCAGAGACCCAATTCGATGGCCGTCGCGGGGCGCTGGTGGCGATTGCGCCGCATACCGGCGAGGTCCTGGCGTTCGTGTCCTCGCCCTCGTTTGATCCGAATCTGTTCGTCGATGGCATCGACGTGGAGAACTGGCGCAAACTCAATGAGTCGCCGGATCACCCCCTGATCAATCGGCCCTTGTACGGGACCTATCCGATCGGCTCGACGTATAAGCCCTTCGTCGCCTTGGCGGCTCTGGAAATGGGCTTGCGCGGGGCGCAGGACATGGTCCCCGATCCGGGGTATTTCGAACTGGCCGGCCAGAAATTCCGCAATGCGGGAGGGGCCGTCTACGGGCCGACCAATCTGCACAAGGCGATCGTCGTGTCCTCGGACACCTATTTCTTTTCGCTGGGCGCCCTGATGGACGTCGATGCCTTGCATGATTTCAGCAAGCAGTTCGGGTTTGGCCAGATCACCGGCATCGATCTGGACGGTGAACGACGCGGCGTGCTGCCCTCTCGGGAGTGGAAGCGCAAGACCTATAAAAAACCGGCGCAGCAGCATTGGTATCAAGGTGAAACCGTTTCTGTGACGGTGGGCCAGGGCTACAACGCCTTCACCCTGCTGCAACTGGCGCAGGCCACGTCGGTCCTGGCCAATGACGGGGTCTACATGAAGCCTCATCTGGTGCGCCGTATCATCGATCCCCTGACCGGCCGTTTCACGTATCCGGTATTGGCGCCTCAATATACGATCCCGCTCAAGCCCGCCAATCTGAAGGCGGTCCGTGATGCCATGGTCGACGTCATCAACAAGGGCACCGCGCGGCGGGCCTTCGACGGAGCCGCCTACCAGGCCGCGGGCAAGACCGGCACTGCCCAGGTCTACAGCCTGCGGGGCGCCAAATACAAGGCGCATGCGGTGGATGAACGCCTGCGCGACCACGCCCTGTTCATGGCCTATGCGCCGGTGGATGACCCGCAGATCGCCGTGGCCCTGATCGTGGAAAACGGCGGTTGGGGCGCCTCGGTCGCGGCGCCGATCGCCCGCACGGTCTTCGATTATTGGCTGGATCCCGCCCGGGTGGTCAAGCGCCGGCAGCAGATGCAGGCGGAACAGGCCGCGCGCCAGGCGAACGATGCGGCCGCGCGACCGGGCCTGGGGGCGCCGGACGCATCGCCCGCGCCCGATGACGAAGAGGCCCCCGAGCCCGCTCCTTTGCCGGATGCCGCTACGCCCCCTGAAGATGGGGCCCAGGAGGACACGCCATGAAGCTCATCGTGCTGGCCGTGCGCCGCATGCTGTCGGTCCTGGACTGGCCTTTGCTGATTCTTCTGGTGCTCATGGCGCTGGTCGGCATGGCGACCATGCATTCGGCGGTGGGGAACACCGACTGGCGCTTCGCCGATCAGTTGCGTAATTTCCTGATCGCTTTTGTCGCCATGTGGGCGGTGGCGTTGATGCGCCCGACCTTCATCATGCGCACTGCCCCGTTCCTGTATGTCGTGGGCGTGGTGCTGCTGGTGGCGGTGATGTTGTTCGGCGTGACCAGCAAGGGTGCGACGCGTTGGCTGGAGCTCGGATTTGGCCGTGTCCAGCCATCGGAAATGATGAAGATTGCCGTGCCGCTGATGCTGGCCTGGTATTTTCAGCGGCAGTCCAGCGGGCGTTTCAAGGTGCTGGACTTCCTGGTGGCCGGGGTGCTGCTGCTGGTGCCGGCCGCGCTGATCATCGAACAGCCTGACCTGGGCACGGCGCTGCTGGTGCTGGCGTCCGGATTTTGCGTGATCTATTTCGCGGGCCTGTCTTTCAAGTTGCTGGTGCCGGTGGTGCTGGTGGCCGTGCTGGGGCTGGGCACGCTGGTGTCCTACGAGGACCAGATCTGCCAGCCCGATGTGGACTGGGTGGTCTTGCACGACTATCAGAAATACCGGGTCTGCGTCTTGCTGAACCCCGGTTCCGACCCGCTGGGCAAGGGCTTTCATACGATCCAATCCATGATTGCCGTGGGTTCGGGCGGTGTCTACGGCAAGGGATATATGCAGGGCACGCAGACGCACCTGGATTTCATCCCCGAACGCACTACCGATTTCATCTTTGCCGTGTTTGCCGAGGAGTTCGGTTTCTACGGCGGCGTGACCCTGCTGGTGCTGTATGCCCTGATGGTGCTGCGCGGCCTGACGATCACGGTGCGGGCGCCCACCCAGTTCGGGCGCCTGCTGGGCGGAGCCATGTCCATGATGATGTTCGTCTACGTCTTTGTGAACATCGGCATGGTGACCGGCGTGCTGCCGGTCGTCGGGGTGCCGCTGCCTTTCATGAGCTACGGCGGCACGGCCCTGATGACGCTGGGGGTGGCCTGCGGCCTGCTGATGAGTATCGGGGCGCATCAGCCCCGATCGTCGGGGTGATGGCCCGGCGTGTCCGGAGTCCTTCAGGCGACGGGCGGATACAAACCCAGCAAAAGGCGTGACAGCGGCGCGGGCAGGCCGACTTCTTGTAGTTGCGCAATGGGTATCCAGGCCGACGTCCCCTCGTATACCGGGATCACGGCCGGGTTGCGCGGCTGCGGCTTGACCGAAGACGCCAGGGGGACATGCCCGCCATCGGCCAGGGCCCGGATCGCGGAGCGGGGGCCGGGCGCTCGCACCCGCACCGGCCGCATCAGCAGGCGGAAGTGCGTGAACACGTGTTCGATGCCTGCCAGGGCCTGCATCCCCCTGGACGCGGCCGGCAGCCCCGCGCAGGCGGCGTCCAGCGCCGACTGGTCGTCGAAGGTCGGCAGCGCCCACAAGCCGCCCCAGATGCCGGTATCGGGTCGCCGCTGCAGCCAGAGGTGGTCTTCGCATTCCATGATCAGCATCCAGCAGCAGTGCCGGGCCTGGGCGCGCCGGACGCGGGGGCTGGGCAGGGTGTTCTGCAAACCTTGCTGCCGGGCGGCGCAGTCCGCCGCCAGCGGACAGCGCGGGCAGTCCGGCCGGGATCGGGTGCAGATCGTGGCGCCCAAGTCCATCTGACCCTGAGTGTAGGCCTGCATGTCCAGGTCGGCGGGGGCCCGATCCAGCCAGGCCTGGGCGTGCGCCCAGAGCGCGCGCAGCGTGGCGGTGGCGCCGGGGTCGCCCTGCAGGGCCAGATGCCGTGCCAGCACGCGGCGGACATTGCCATCCAGGATCGGGGCGCGTTCGCCGTAGGCGAAGGCCGCGATGGCGGCCGCCGTGGAGCGACCGATGCCGGGCAGGGTTTCCAGTTCGGCGGCGCTGCGGGGGAATTGTCCGGCGTGCCGGTCGCGGATCGCCTGGGCGCAGCGGTGCAGATTGCGGGCGCGGGCATAGTATCCCAGGCCGGCCCAGGCCCGCAGCACTGCATCGGCGGGCGCATCGGCCAGCGCCACGACCGAGGGAAAGCTGTCCAGGAAGCGCTGGTAGTACGGGATGACCGTGGCGGCCTGGGTCTGCTGCAGCATGATTTCCGACAGCCAGATCCTGTAGGGATCGCGGGTATGCTGCCAGGGCAGGCCATGGCGGCCGGACTGCCGCTGCCAGGCCGCGATGCGGGATGCGGGGTCTGTCGCCGCCATCAGAACTGCGTATGCCGGGTAACGGACAGGCGCGCGGCGATCGCCCCCAGCAGAATGATCAGGATGCCGGACAAGAGCAGATCCGGCGCAGCCGGCAGGTGCAGGGACCAGTCGATGCCATAGCTCTGTGCGAAATGTCCCAACAGGGTGTTCAGCGGCGCCATGGCCAGCCAGGCCAGCAGCAGGGCCAGCAGGCTGGCTGCCAGGCCGGTCAGGGCGCCCAGGTACAGGAAGGGCCGTCGGACGAAGGATTCGGTCGCGCCGACCAGTCGTGCCACGGCGATTTCTTCCCGCTGGGTCAGGGCCTGTAGCCGCACGGTGTTGAATACCGTGGCCAGGACCACCACGATGACGGCGATCGCCAGCAGGCCCAGGCCTACGCGGACGAACGACAACAGGGATTCCAGGCGTCGCACCCATTCGCTGTCGAGCTGCACGTGATCCACCCCCGGCCATTGCCGCCAGGTGTCGGCCAGTGCGCGCGCCTGTTGGGCGGGGGCATCGGAATCCTTCAGGGTCACGATCAGGGCGTCGGGCAGCGGATTGTCGGCCAGGGCGTCCAGGGCCTGAGCCCAGGCCGGGTCCGCGCGCAATTGCGCCATGGCCTGGTCGCGCGGCAGCAGCCGGGCATCCGATATCTTGTCGCCCGCCTGATCCTGCAGGCGTTTGAGCAGGGCCTGTTGCTGGTCGGCCGACGTGCCCGGGGTCAGGAACAGGGTGAGTTCCGGGGCCACGGCCAGTTGCCTGGCCAGCGGTTGACTGGACTGCAGCACGGCGGCGCCCAGGATGGGCACCGCCAGCATCAGGGCGATGACGACGATGTTGGCCAGGGACGAGAAGGGGTGCAGGCGCAGCCGGCGCAGGGCGACCCGCAGGGCGTAGCGGTGGTGGTGCAGCCAGCGTTTCATGCGGGGACTCCGGCTTGGTCGGTGAAGCGGCCGGCGTCGATGTGCAAGGTGCGCTGGGCATAGCGGGCCATCAGGGCCGTGTCGTGCGAGGCGATCAGGGTCGTGACCCCGACTTGGTTGAAATCCCGGAAAACATCCATGATGTGTGTGGCGCTGTCGTGGTCCAGGTTGGCGGTGGGTTCATCGGCGATCAGGATGGCCGGGCGCCCGACGATGGCCCGGGCGATCGCCAGGCGCTGCTGTTCGCCGCCGGACAGTTCGATGGGCAGCATGGCTTCCTTGCCGCGCAGGCCGACTTTCTCCAGCGCGGCGCGCGCCCGGGTGGTTGCCATCGCGGGCTCCAGGCCCTGCACGGCCAGAGGCAGCAGCACATTGTCGAACGCATGGCGGTCGAACAACAGGTGGGCGTCCTGCAGGATCAGGCCGACGGTGCGGCGCAGGTAGGGCAGTGTGCGCGACGACAGGCGATCGATGCGGTGGTTGTTGACGGTGACCGCCCCCCGGCTGGCGGGCTCCAGCCCTCCCATCAGTTTCAACAGGGTGGATTTCCCCGCCCCCGAGGGGCCGGACACGAAGATGAATTCACCCGGCTCGATGCGAAAGTTGACATCAGCCAGGATGTTGCGGCCGCGCCCGTAGGATTTGAAGACGTGCTGAAATTCGATCATAGGGTCTCTGTGCCGGGCCCTGGCGCCCGTTCGACCTGATTGTATTCCGTGTCACCCGACCGGATGGCGAGCCCGGGTGATCTGCGACGAAAAGCCAGAATCGCAACAAGGACTTACATTTGTGCGGACACATCCTGCTACGCTAGGCGAATCTCATTACGCACAGGAGAGTGCCATGGCAACGGCAACATATTATGTCCCCCGGATAATGGCGGTCGGCAGTCTGGTTTTTCTCACGGCGTGCGCCAATGTGTCCCCTCAGGGCCAGAATACGGCCATGGGCGCGGGCGCCGGCGCGGCTCTTGGCGCCGGCCTGGGCGTGCTGATCGGAGACAGCAGCAAGGCAGCGCTGATCGGCGCGGGCATCGGGTCCGTGGTCGGCGGGGTGGTGGGCTATAACTGGAAGGGCATCAAACAGGATGTCGAGAAGTCGGGGGCGTCCAATTTAGGGGTTGCCGTGATTGAAATGCCAGATGGGACATTGAAGGTCAATATTCCCAGCAATGTGTCTTTCGATACGAATAAGTCCGTGCTGAAGCCGGAACTGCTGCCGGTGCTGGATAGTGTGGCGCGGGCTTTGAATCAGCATCCGGAATTACGGGCCAAGGCGATCGGGTATACGGATACGACGGGCTCGGATGCGATCAATATGCCGTTGTCGCAGCGGCGGGCGGGGGCGGTGACGCAGTATCTGGCGGGCCAGGGTGTTGCGCCGGGCCGGCTGACGGCGGAAGGCCGGGGGTCGGCGAGTCCGGTGGGCGACAACAATACGCCGGAAGGGCGGGCGCTGAACCGGCGGGTGGAATTGTTCCTGTACGCGGTGAAGTGATCTGATTGTTCGTCTGAGTTCTTAAGCCGCCCGGAGAGGCCATGCCCCCTCTGCCGACTGTGTCAGGCGGCCCTTCGGGCTGCCCGGATCTTCTTCGTCCGGGCGGGCGTCGGGCGAACTCGTCGCTTCGCTCCTCAAACACGCCCGACGAAATCCCCCGCCCTCCCTTCAGAAGCATCCGGCGCCAGACAATGTCGGCGCCGGGGGCATGGCCTCCCCGGGCTCAGAGCGGCGTATTTTGGCGAAAAACGGCCTGTTGGGGCGTGGATGCGCGGAATGACGGGTAGTGTGTCCTCTTCGGCCAGTGCGCGTGTTCGGGTTTGAATTTTCCGCATGCTACTGACTCAGCCGGCGCAGCGCCTGGTGGTGGAGCGACCATTCGACTGGTGCCGGATGCTGACGAAGGGAACGCGGGGGATTTCGTCGGGCGTGTTTGAGGAGCGAAGCGACGAGTTCGCCCGACGCCCGCGTGGACGAGGCAGATCCGGGAAGCCCGGAGGGCCACCAGGAGTGGTCGCGGAACCACCGGGCGCTGCGCCGGCTGCGCCAGCAAAAAACAACAGCGCATGCAAGTACAGAGCCGTGTGTCGCCAAGTGCACCGGGGGAAACCACCGTGATTGCGAGGCGAGACAGCAAGTCCCTACAGCTTTGAACGCAGGAGGCGATCAACGGTTCCGCCCAGCGTCGACCCGGCGGAACCGTTGAAGACATCAGAAACCGCTCATCACGCCTTCTGATAGATCTCCGCCCCCTGCTCGATGAACTCAGCCGATTTCGCCGCCATCCCCTGCGCCAGGGCGGTGGCTTCGTCCAGACCGTTGTCCTTCGCATAATCCCGCACATCCTGCGAAATCTTCATGCTGCAGAACTTCGGCCCGCACATCGAACAAAAGTGCGCCACCTTCATCGAATCCTTCGGCAGCGTCTCGTCATGGAACGCCCGGGCCGTGTCCGGATCCAGCCCCAGATTGAACTGATCGTCCCAGCGGAACTCGAAACGCGCCTTCGACAAGGCATTGTCCCGGATCGCCGCGCCCGGATGGCCCTTCGCAAGATCGGCTGCGTGGGCGGCGATCTTGTACGTGATGATCCCGTCCTTCACATCCTTCTTGTTGGGCAGGCCCAGATGTTCCTTCGGAGTCACGTAGCACAGCATCGCCGTGCCGTACCAGCCGATCAGCGCTGCGCCGATCCCCGACGTGATGTGGTCGTAGCCCGGGGCGATGTCCGTCGTCAGCGGCCCCAGGGTATAGAACGGCGCCTCGTGGCAGTGCTTCAACTGCAGATCCATGTTCTCGCGGATCATCTGCATCGGCACGTGGCCGGGGCCCTCGATCATCACCTGCACGTCGTGCTTCCAGGCCACCTGGGTCAGCTCGCCCAGGGTGCGCAGTTCCGCGAACTGGGCCTCGTCGTTGGCGTCATAGCCCGAACCGGGACGCAGGCCGTCGCCCAGGGAAAAGCTGACGTCATAGGCCTTCATGATCTCGCAGATGTCTTCGAAGCGTTCATACAGAAAGCTTTCCTTGTGGTGCGCCAGGCACCACTTGGCCATGATCGATCCGCCGCGCGACACGATCCCGGTCATGCGGCTGGCCGTCATCGGCACGAAAGGCAGGCGCACACCGGCGTGGATGGTGAAATAGTCCACCCCTTGCTCGGCCTGCTCGATCAGCGTGTCGCGGAAGATCTCCCAGTTCAGTTCCTCGGCCACGCCGCCCACTTTTTCCAGGGCCTGATAGATGGGCACCGTGCCGATGGGCACCGGGGAATTGCGGATGATCCATTCCCGGGTCTCGTGGATGTGCTTGCCGGTGGACAGATCCATCACGGTATCGCCGCCCCAGCGGATTGCCCAGGTCATTTTCTCGACCTCTTCGCTGATGTCGGAGCGGATCGCCGAGTTGCCTATGTTGGCGTTGACCTTGACCAGGAAATTCCGGCCGATGGCCATGGGTTCCACTTCCGGGTGGTTGATGTTGGCCGGAATGATGGCGCGACCTCGGGCGACTTCGTCGCGCACGAATTCCGGCGTCATGGCCTGCGGGATGGCGGCGCCGAACGACTGGCCGGGGTGCTGGCGCGTCAGGCGCTCGGCCAGGCGGGCGCCTTCGGGGCCGCTGTTGCGCAGGCTCTCCACGTAATGTTCGCGGCGCATGTTTTCCCGGATGGCCACGAATTCCATTTCCGGCGTCACGATGCCGCGTCGCGCGTAATGCATCTGCGTCACGTTGGCGCCGGGGCGGGCTCGGCGCGGGGCTCGGGTGCGGGCGAATCGCAGGGCCTCCAGTTCCGGGTCGGACTGGCGGGCGCGGCCGTATTGGCTGCTCAGGCCGTCCAGCACCTCGGTGTCCTGGCGCTCCAGGACCCAGGGCAGGCGCGGAGCGCCCAGGCCTTGCCGGATGTCGATGACGGCGTCCGGGTCGGTGTAGGGGCCGCTGGTGTCGTAGACCGTCAGGGGCGGATTGCTTTCGCCGCCGAACAACGTGGGGGTGTCGTCCTGCCGGATTTCCCGGAACGGGACGCGGATGTCAGGGCGGGAACCCCGTTCGTAGATCTTGCGGGAGGCGGGCAGCGGCTGGACGGCGGCGTTGTCGACCGTAGCCTGAGTGGCGAAAAACTGAGGATTGGCGTTCAAGAGGAAGCTCCAGGTTCGAAAAATTTCGGAAATGGAGCCGAGTCGGGGAGGACGGGAAGCGCGTTCCGGGGAAGAGCTGGACACCGCGCACGCTCCCAGCATCGGCATTATCCGTACTGGTACGAAGGGTGTTTCTCAACCCGCCGGCATTGCCGTCGAGTACCCCTGCGAGAGGGGAAGTATAAGGGGATTGCCCGGTGTGCGCCAGCGCGCTCCCGGGGCAGGTCAGTATTTGGCGGGGGACAGCAGGCTGTCGATCAGGGCCGAGACGGTCGCCTCCACCGCTTGCCGGTCTTTTGGCCTCAGCGACCAGAATATCCGGGGTTCGATGGAGGGGAACGGCCAGGGGGACACGGGATCGTGCATGGTGGCGGGAGTGTGGGGGGCAGGGTGGGCGGCGCCGTCGCCGCGACTCAGCCAATAGATGTCCACACCCAGCGCCTGGGCCAGGTTCAGCAGCTTCTTGGGGGAACGCCGGCTGCCGTTTTCGTAGCTGGAAATGGCGCTTTGCGACAGCCCGCACGCGTGCGCCAGCTGCGCCTGTGACAGGCCCAGCCGGATCCGGGTTTGCCGCAATCGTTCGCCAAAGGTTTCCACGCCCTCATTGGACTAAAAACGGATAACACGTTGGTGGTCATTGGATATCACTAATGTAATAATAAGAGACTGAATAAGGATACTTGCCGTGCCCGGATCATCCTGAGGATGATCGCAGACGCGGGCACAGGGGGGACGAATGATCCGGGAAGGCATCATGAGCGGTCAGGTGGTCTGGGCGCTGGCGCAGGCGGATAGCGCCTGGCTTCGTAGCCTGGTATCCGTGGGTTGCAGGGTGATGAGTTTTCCGGATGCCCCGGCCCTGCGCCGCGCAGCGGGGCGGCCAGGGGCGGGGGAACCCGCGGCGCTGGTGCTGCTGGCCGATCTTGCCTCCAACTGCAGGGCGGCGCAGTCCGCGCGGCTGGCCTGGCCCGGCTTGAGTCTGGTGGCCTGGCATGGTCAGCAGGTGGGTCCGGAACAAGCGGCCCTGTTGTCTGCCGGGGTGGATTACGTGCTGCGGCCGGGAGACCCGACGGACTTGCTGGTGTCGGTGCTGATGGCGCTCGCCTATCGGCGTGTGCGTTTCGGGGCGACCGTGCCGCCCGGTCTCTTCGCGCAGCCGGGCCAGGCGGGGGCGGATCTGCGGATCGGCCCATGGCGCCTGGCGGATCTGGGATGGGCCTTGGAATACGAAGACGCATTGCTGCGCCTGACCGTGTCGGAACGCGCGCTCTTGTTGTGTCTGTTTGAAGCCCCGGGTCATGTGGCCAGCCACGCCGACCTGATTGCCGCAGTGCTGCAGGTCTGGCAACCACGCCAGCAGGCCCGCATTCGCGATCCCCGGTGCCGCAGCATCATCAGCCGCCTGCGCCAGCGCGCCTGCGGGGCCGGCATGCCGGCCCCGCCCATCGAATCCTTGCGGGATTTCGGCTATGCCTGGGCTTTGTGACGGCGGCGTGCGAAACCCTCCGCCTGCCAGGGCCCGCTAGTGATAGCGCTGTACCCCCAGATCGTCGCTGCGGATGGCGGTGGACTGGCCGGAGACAATATCGGCGATCAGGCGGCCGCTGCCGCAGGACATGGTCCAGCCCAGTGTGCCGTGGCCGGTGTTCAGGAACAGATTGTCCAGCCGGGTGCGCCCGACGATAGGGGTGCTGTCCGGGGTCTTGGGGCGCAGACCGGTCCAGAAATGCACGTCGCCGGGTGTGTAGCTGCCCGGGAACAGGTCGTTCAGGACCATCTCCAGGGTGCGTTGGCGGCGCGGGTCCAGGTGGGTGTCGTAGCCGACGACCTCGGCCATGCCGCCCACGCGGATGCGCTGCTCGAACCGGGTCAGGGCGATCTTGTAGGTTTCATCCAGCAAGGTGGAAACGGGCGCCCGCTCGGGGTTGGCGATGTCCACGGTGATGGAATAGCCCTTCATGGGGTAGACCGGGATGTCCACGATGCCGCGCAGCAGCAGGGGGGAATACGAACCCAGCGCCACCACGTAGGCGTCGGCCTGCAGCAGACCGGACACGCATTGCACGCCGGTGATGCGCCCGCCTGCCTGGTGCAGGGCCTGGATGGTTTCGCCATACCGGAACTGCACGCCCCGGGCTTCGGCCAATTGGGTCAGGGCGTGGGTGAAGAGCCGGCAATCGCCCGTCTCGTCATCGGGGGTGCGCAGGCCGCCGGCCAGCTTGTGGCGCACCTGATGCAGGGCGGGTTCGTAATCCGCCAGATGGTCGCCGTCGATCAGTTCGTAGGCCACCCCGGCGTCGCTCAGGGCCTGCACGTCGCGCTGGGCGTCATCCATCTGTTTCTGGGTGCGGAATACCTGCAGCGTGCCCTGGCGGCGGCCTTCGAACTGGATGCCGGTGTCCGACTGCAATTCATGCAGGCACTGGCGGCTGTAGGCCGACAGGCGCAGCATGCGGTCTTTGTTGGCGGCGTAGCGAGCCGGCGTGCAGTTGCGCCACATGTCGAACATCCAGCGCAGCTGGAACAGGCTTCCATCGGGCCGGATGGTCAGCGGCGCGTGCTGGGTGAACAGCCATTTCAGGGCTTTCAGGGGAATACCGGGCGCCGCCCAGGGGGACGAGTAGCCGAAGGACAGTTGGCCCGCATTGCCGAAGCTGGTTTCTTCCGCAGTGCCGGATTCCCGGTCGATGACGGTCACTTCGTGTCCCTGGCATGCCAGGTAATAGGCGCTCGTGACACCCACGACGCCGGCCCCCAAAACAAGAACCTTCATGGTCGAACCTCGATAGGATTAATTTTTGATGATGATAGGCAATAATCTCAGGTGATTTTTCATGAAAAAATAAGGTTTTCATGATTTTTGGCCTGTGGGGTCTAGCCAAACTATAGGTAGCAGGACAAAATGCTGGCAGGGCGCGCGCCCTGCTCCGGTTTGGTTTTTTTGCCTGTTGCAGGCTGTTTTCGCGGGCCCTTGCGCAGGCGCCCGGTTTGCCGTCCGTGCCGGATGTCGCGCCCTTGAAGGGCACGGCCCACTCTCTCAGGAAACCTCATGCGTATTCAAAAAGAATCCGTTCATGCGCTGGACAAGATCGATCGTCGCATTCTGGATCTGCTGCAGCAAAATGGGCGTCTGTCCATGACGGAACTGGCGGATGCGGTCGGCCTGACCGTGACGCCGTGCATCGAGCGGGTGCGGCGCCTGGAACGTGATGGCGTCATCACAGGCTACCATGCCCGGGTGTCTCCCGCCGCGCTGGACGCGGGACTGCTGGTTTTTGTGGAAATCAGCATGTCCAGCAAGTCGGAACGCACCTTCGAGGAATTCCGCCGCGAAGTGCTGTGCGTGCCCCAAGTGCTGGAATGCCATCTGGTGTCGGGTGAATTCGACTATCTGATCAAGGCCCGCATCAAGGAAATCGGCCAATACCGCAATCTGCTGGGCAATATCCTGTTGCGGCTGCCTGGGGTGACGCAGACCAAAAGCTGCGTGGTGATGGAAGAGGTCAAGGAGACGCTCTTCATTCCGGCGCAGCGATAGCCAGTCGACTTCTGTCCGCGGCGTGTCGGCGGATTATTCGTCGCTCTGCGGAGCGCGGGCCCGCGCCACCACCAGGTTGTCGCGGTGGATCAGTTCGGGGTCGGACAAATGCCCCAGGATATCCGCGATGCGGGCGCTGGGCTGGCGCATGATGCGCACGGTGTCGGCCGCCGAATAATTGATCAGGCCTCGGCCGCATTCCACCCCGTGTTCGTCGACGCAGGCCACCACGTCGCCGCGTTCGAAATCGCCTTCCACGTCCGTGACGCCGATGGGCAGCAGGCTGCGATGGCCCTGGGTCAAGGCGCGCACGGCGCCGGCATCCAGGGTGATGCGGCCGCGCAGGCGCAGATGGTTCACCATCCAGCGCTGGCGGGCGGACCTGACCGGCAGCACGGCCCGCAATTCGGTGCCGATGGCCTCGCCGGACGTCAGGCGCTGCAGCACGGCGGGTTCGCGCCCGGATGCGATGATGGTATGCCCGCCGCTGTTGGCGGCGCGTCTGGCGGCCAGGACTTTCGTCAGCATGCCGCCCGTGCCGATGGCGCTGCCCGACCCGCCGGCCATGGCTTCCAGGGCGGGGTCGCCTGCCTGGCCCTGGTGTATGAACCGTGCGTCGGGATGCTTGCGCGGGTCGGCGCTGTACAGGCCCGCCTGATCCGTCAGGATGACCAGCACGCGGGCTTCCACCAGATTGGTCACCAGGGCGCCCAGCGTGTCATTGTCGCCCACCCGGATTTCGTCGGTGACGACGGTGTCGTTCTCATTGACGATGGGCACGACCCCCAGGTTCAGCAGCGTCACCAGGGTGCTGCGGGCGTTCAGGTAGCGGCGCCGGTCAGCCAGGTCTTCGTGGGTCAGCAGGATCTGGGCGGTGCGGATGCCGTGGCGGGCGAAGGCCGCCTCGTAGGCCTGGATCAGGCCCATCTGGCCGACGGCTGCCGCCGCCTGCAGTTCGGACATGGCCTTGGGGCGCCGCGGCCAGCCCAGGCGGGCCATGCCTTCGGCAATCGCGCCGCTGGACACCAGAACGAGCTGGCGCCCCGCCGCGTGCAGGGCCGCGATCTGTTCGGCCCATTGAGAAACCGCCTGCAGGTCGATGCCCCGTCCTTCGTTGGTGACCAGGGATGAGCCCACTTTCAGGACCAGCCGATGGGCGTCCCGGGCGACGGAGGGAGAAAGGGCGGGCGTGGACATGCGGTTCATGCCGGAATGAGCGGCGAAGGATGGGGGCTGGGCTGTCTGGCGAGGCCCGCGATGCGGGTCTCGCCAGGGGATGTTCTGGAGTTTAGCGCAGCGCCGTTCAGGACGGCGTCTGCCCGGGTTGCGCCTCCGGCGCGCCGGCAGTGCCTGTGAAGCGGGGGTCGTCGTCGTGCGCATGCGCGGCGCGTTGCTGTTCGTCCAGCCAGGACTGGATGGCGCCCATCAGTGACTGGGCGCCCGACCCGGTCAGGGCGGAGATCCCGAACACCGGGCCTGTCCAGTTCAGCTCGCGGCAGATGCGTTCCTGGATGGCGGCCGGGTCTTCGACCATATCCAGTTTGTTCAACACCAGCCAGCGCGGCTTGGCGGCCAGCTCGGGGCTGTAGCGCTCGAGTTCGCGCACGATGGCCTGGGCATCCTGGACAGCCTGGGCGCAGGCGTCGATGTCGGGATCGGGTGAGTACACGTCCAGCAGGTGCAGCAGCACCCGCGTGCGGCTGAGATGCCGCAGGAACTGATGCCCCAGCCCGGCGCCTTCGGACGCGCCTTCGATCAGGCCCGGGATGTCGGCGATGACGAAGCTGTGCGAGGGCGACGTGCGCACCACCCCCAGGTTCGGGTGCAGCGTGGTGAAGGGGTAATCCGCGATCTTGGGCTTGGCGTTGGAGACGCGCGTGATCAGCGTGGATTTCCCTGCGTTGGGCATGCCCAGCAGGCCGACATCCGCCAGGACCTTGAGTTCCAGCCGCAGACGGCGCTGTTCGCCTTCGCGCCCCGGAGTGAACTGGCGCGGCGCCCGGTTGGTGCTGGACTTGAAGTGCAGATTTCCCAGGCCGCCGTTGCCGCCGGCCGCCAGGGTGACCTGTTCGCCGTGGCGGTCCAGGTCGAACAGCTGTTCGCCCGTATCGGCGTCGTGGATTACGGTGCCGACCGGCATGCGCAGGACGATGTCGGCGGCGCCGGCCCCGTATTGATCCGAGCCCCTGCCGTTTTCGCCGTTCTTCGCCCGATGCAGGCGGGCGTAGCGGTAGTCGATCAGGGTGTTGATGTTGCGGTCGGCGATCGCCAGGATCGAGCCGCCGCGGCCGCCGTCGCCGCCATCGGGCCCGCCCATCGGGATGAATTTTTCCCGGCGGAAGCTGGCTACGCCATTGCCGCCCTTGCCGGCGACGACTTCGATGGTGGCTTCGTCTACGAATTTCATGATGAATACATTCTAATGAAAAAAAAGACCCTGCTGGAGAGCAGGGCCTTTTCCCGGTTTGATGCGATGATCAGTTCACCGCTTCGACCGAGACGGTGCGCTTGTTCAGCGCGCCTTTGATCGAGAACTGCACGGTGCCGTCCACCAGGGAAAACAGCGTGTGGTCCTTGCCGATGCCGACGTTCACGCCGGGGTGAAACTGCGTGCCGCGCTGGCGGACGATGATGCCGCCAGCCAGGATCGCCTGGCCGCCGTAGACCTTCACGCCCAGTCGTTTCGATTCGGAATCGCGGCCGTTACGAGTTGAGCCGCCGCCCTTTTTGTGTGCCATGATTGTGCTCCTTGAGGATCAGGCCGCAACGGCGTCGATGCGGATTTCGGTGTAGTTCTGACGATGACCTTGGCGCTTTTGGTAGTGCTTGCGCCGACGCATCTTGAAGATCTTGACCTTGTCGTGACGACCTTGCGCAAGAACAGTGGCTTTGACCGCAGCGCCAGCGACGAAGGGCGTGCCGATCTTCAGCGTTTCGCCTTCGCCGACCGACAACACCTGGTCCAGCGAGATTTCTTGCCCAATGTCAGCCGGTATCTGTTCGATTTTCAGTTTCTGGCCAGCGCAAACACGATACTGTTTGCCGCCGGTTTTTATGACCGCGTACATGGGGATTTCCTGTGAAAATTCCCGGTTTCCGGGGCGGCGTTTCTACGCGAAGCGCCTGTCTGTGCCAAAAACCGGGGATGCCAAAAATGGCCAAGCTTTGTTAAAAGCAAGGCCAAGCCCGTCATTTTTGCAGAATTCGTCTTGCAAATCAAGAGGGTGTGGATTCAGGACCGGTAATCCGCATTGATGCTGACGTATTCGTGCGAAAAATCGCAGGTGTACACCGTATCGGCCACGCTGCCGCGCCCCAGGGCCACACGCACCAGGATTTCGGCTTCGGCCATCACGCGCTGGCCGTCCTCTTCCCGGTAGTGCGGATCGCGCCCGCCTTGGGTGGCGACCTGGACATCGCCCAGCCACAGCGTCAGCCTGGAGACGTCCAGGTCGTCGATGCCGGCGTAGCCGATGGCCGCCAGGATCCGGCCCAGATTGGGGTCGGATGCATAGAAGGCGGTCTTGACCAGGGGCGAATGGGCGATCGCGTAGGCGACCTTCAAGGCTTCGTCCGTGGTGGCGGCCTGTTCCACGCGGATCGTCATGAACTTCGTGGCGCCTTCGGCGTCGCGCACGATTTTCTGCGCCAGTTCGCGAGCGGCGTCGGTCAGGGCCTGGGCCAGCGGCGCGTAGCGCGGATCGTGCTCGGATTCGATGCGGGCGCCGCTGGCGCCGGTGGCGATGATGATGAAGGAATCATTGGTGGAGGTATCGCCGTCCACCGTGATGCGGTTGAAGGATTGATCGGCGATCCGGCGGGTCAGCGCTTGCAGCAGCGCGGGCGCCAGTCCGGCATCGGTGCCCAGGAACCCCAGCATGGTGGCCATGTTGGGACGGATCATGCCGGCGCCCTTGCTGATGCCGGTGATGGTGACGGTCGCGCCGCCCAGGTCCATCCGGCGGGAATGGATCTTGGGCTGGGTGTCGGTCGTCATGATGCTGTGCGCGGCTTCGAACCAGTGGTCGGGCTGCGCGTCCGCGATGGCGGCCGGCAGCGCGGCGATCAGGCGGTCGACGGGCAGGGGTTCCAGAATGACGCCGGTGGAAAAGGGCAGGATCTGGTCGGCCCGGACCTGCAGTTCGCCCGCCAGGGCGTTGCAGGTGTCCCGGGAGGCCTGCAGGCCCGGGGCGCCGGTGCCCGCATTGGCGTTGCCCGTGTTGATGACCAGGGCGCGGATGCCGTGCTGCGCTGCCAGGTGGGCCTCGCAGACCTGGACGGGCGCGGCGCGAAACCGATTGCGCGTGAAGACGCCCGCCACCGATGCGCCTTCGTCCAGCAACAGCACGGTCAGGTCGCGGCGGTCGGCTTTGCGGATGCCGGCCTCGGCGGTGCCGATGCGGATGCCGGGGACCGGGAAAATGGCGTCGCGCGCCGGAATGTGCAGGTTGATGGCCATGGTGCTCGTGCGTCTGGGTTGCCTGCGCGATGCGCAGGGGGCAAAAACAAACCCTCATTCTATGACGAATGAGGGTGCTTGGGATGAAGGCCGACGGCCGGCTTGGCGGCGCCGGGGCCGTATCGCGGCGTGTGGGTGAGAGAGAGGCGCGTCCGGTGCCGGGCAGGCGCGGAAAGGCCCGGCTTCAGACCGCGGGCAGCCGCGCGTAGGTCGCCTGCTTCAGATCGCCCAGCAGGTCGAACAGCGTATTGCGGGCCGTCGGGGCCAGACCGCCCAGCAGCGACTGGATCCAGGTCTCGTGGGCGCGTTGCATGCGCCGATGATAACGGCGGCCTTTCAGCGTCAGGCGGATCAGGGAGCTGCGCCGGTCGCCGTCGTCTTTCATGCGTTCCACCAGGCCGTCTTTCTCGAGCTGGTCCGTGATGCCGGTCACGTTGCCATTGGTCACCATCATCAGGCGCGACAGTTCGCTCATTTTCAGACCCTTGGGCGCATGGGTCAGTTGGGACATCAGGTCAAAGCGCGGCAGGGTCGTCTGGAATTCGCTGCGCAGACGGCTGCGGACCTCGTTTTCGATCAGGGTGCAGCAGCTGAGCATGCGCAGCCACAGGCGGATATCGGCGGGTTCCTGGCCGGTGGTCCGGGTTTCCAGGTCCGGGATGCCCAATGCAACGGCGGGGTGTTGCGTGGCGGCGTAGTGGGTATAGTCGGTCATGGCGCGCCTTCGGGCCGCGCGGGCGGCCACGGTAATGTGATTGACGGACTTAGTTTAGGGGTCCAAGGATGGCGCGTCCTTGTCCTGGGTCAAGAAACTTGAAGTTCTTATCAATCCGCGGATCGGGGGCGCCGACAGGCGCCCCCGGAGAGGTGTTCACAGGGCGGCAAATACCTGGTCCGCCGCGTCCAGCGTGGCCTGGATGACGGCATCGTCATGGGTGATGGACACGAAACCGGCCTCGAAAGACGATGGCGCGAAATGCACGCCGGCATTCAGCATGCCGTGGAAGAAACGCCGGAAGGCGTCCTGGTCGCAGGCGGATACTTCCGCCAGGCTGGTCGGGGCGTTCTCGCGGAAATAGATTCCGAACAGTCCCCCTTGCCAATCGCCGCTGAAAGCCACGCCATGCCGGCGCGCGCGTTCCACCAGCCCCTGGATCAGCTTGCCGGTCTGCGCGTGCAGCCGGTCGTAGAAACCGGGTTCGGCCAGGCGTCGCAGCGTCACCAGCCCCGCTGCGACGGCGACCGGGTTGCCCGACAGCGTGCCCGCCTGGTACACCGCGCCCAGAGGGGCGATGTCGGCCATGACGTCGGCGCGGCCGCCGAAGGCGCCCACCGGCATGCCGCCGCCGATGATCTTCGCCAAGGTCGTCAGGTCCGGCGTGATGCCGGACAGGCCCTGCATGCCTTGCGGTCCGACCCGCAGCCCGGTCATGACCTCGTCGAAGATCAGCAGGGCGCCGTGCCGGGTGCACAGCGCGCGCAGGCCTTCCAGGAAGCCCGGAGCGGGGCGCACCAGGTTCATGTTGCCCGCCATGGGTTCGACGATGATGCAGGCGATTTCGTCGGGATACTGCGCGAAGGCGGCTTCGACGGCGCCCAGGTCGTTGTAGTCCAGCACCAGCGTGTGCTGCACGAATTCCGGGGGCACCCCGGCCGAGGATGGATTGCCGAAGGTCAGCATGCCCGAGCCCGCCTTGACCAGCAGGCTGTCGGAATGGCCGTGATAGCAGCCTTCGAACTTGATGATCTTGTGGCGGCCCGTGTGGCCCCGCGCCAGGCGGATGGCGGACATGGTGGCTTCGGTGCCGGAACTGACCAGCCGCACCTGCTCGATGGACGGGATGCGCTCGATGATGGCTTCGGCGATCTGGATTTCGGCTTCGGTCGGGGCGCCGAAGGACAGGCCGCCTTCAGCGGCGGCCTGCACGGCGCGGATGACTTCCGGGTCGGCATGGCCCAGGATGGCAGGCCCCCAGGATCCGACGTAGTCGATGTAGCGGGTGCCTTCGGCGTCCCATAGGTACGGACCCTGGGCCCGCTGGATGAACGGCGGCGTGCCGCCCACCGACCGGAAGGCGCGCACGGGGGAATTGACGCCGCCGGGAATGGCGCGGCTGGCGCGTTCGAACAGTTCGGTATTGCGGGGCATGGATCGGTTCCGGTAGACAAGTATCAGGAAAACAGCGCGCTGCAGCGTCGGGCGGCGGCGCGGACGTCGGCGGCTTCGAACAGGGCGCTGATCACGGCGATGCTGTCGGCTCCCGCCTGGATGACAGGCGCGGCATTGTCGGGCCCGATGCCGCCGATGGCCACGACAGCGGGGCGGGGCGTGTGTTGATCCGCCAGCCGCCGTCCTGCGCGGATATGATCCAGCGTGGCGCGGACGGCATCCGGTTTGACCGCCGAGGGATACAGCGCGCCGAAGGCAATGTAGTCTACCCCGTCTTGCAGATGCCGGCGGGCCAGCTCGGGCTGGTCGTAGCAGGAGCTGCCGATCAGCGCGTCCGGCCCCAGAGCCTGGCGGACGGAGGCGATGTCGGCATCGTCCTTGCCCAGGTGCGCGCCGTCGGCGCCCAGGTCGGCGGCCAGCCGCCAGTCGTCGTTGATGATCAGGGGCAGACGCAGGCGCAGGCACAGCTCGCGCACGGCGGCCGCCTGGGCGCGGCGTTCGTCGTCCGTGCCGTGTTTGCGCCGCCATTGCAGTACCTGCATGCCGCCGGCATGGGCCTGTTCGATGGCGGTCAGCAGGCGGTCGGTGTCGGCCCAATCGGGCGTGACCCCGTAGAGGCCGCGAGGAAAGCGGGGATTCGTCATGACGTGGTGTGCTGCAGGATATGCTGGCCCATGCCAGGGTGAAAAGGATGCGCCATCAGTGTGCCGGCCATGGTGACGGCCTGCTGCGCGGCTTCGGCGGGGTCCAGGCCTTGCGCCAGCAGGCAGGTCAGGACGGTTGCCAGCAGGCTGTCGCCGTCGCTGGCGCGGACCGGCGCCGATGACCATGGCCAGCGGCGGCCGGCCTGGTCCCGGGAATGCAGCGTCAAGCCGTTCAAGCCGGAACTCAGGGCGGCGTTGGTGCAGAGTACGTGGTCCGCCCCCAGCTCCAGCAGGGCCTGGACGGGGTCGTCGGCCCCCGCGGCGGACAGCAGGCCCTGGCTGGCCCATTGTTCGGGCAGCGTGGCGTCCACGACCAGCAGCCGGGCCTGGGGCACCAGCAGATCCAGGAGCGCGCCCAGCGTGTCTTCAGGGTCCAGGTCGTCCAGGTCGGGGACCGAGGGCGGCGTGCCCAGGTGCAGCACCAGGGGCAGGGTGTTGTAGTCGGCGGCGATCTGCGCCAGCACGGCGATGGTTTCCGGGTCGTATTGCGGACCGATCTTCAGGGCGCCGATCGCCATGTCTTCCAGCAGGCAGCGGGCCTGGTCGTCGATCAGTTCGGGCGACAGCCGCTGGATGGATTCCGTGCCGGTCGTATCCTGTACGTGGATGGCGGTCGCGACCGAACCCGCGTGCATGCCCATCCGGGCGCAGATGACCGCGTCGATCGGCAGGTTACTGGCGCCGCTGGGGTCGAAAGACCCGAAAATCAGAGGCAGGGACAAGGTGGAAACGAGAGGCGGGGCCATGGGTGCGGACAACTGGCCGGCGGGACGGCCGGCGGATTAGGTACTATGGCATCCATTCTAATGGATGCGGCCTGCCGATGATCGGGCGGGCCTATTGCAAGGTTGGGATTGTCATGCGGACCTGGATGTGTCTGATTTGCGGCTGGATCTACGATGAGGCCGCCGGTTTTCCGGAAGACGGAATTGCGCCCGGAACGCGGTGGGAGGACGTCCCGCCCAATTGGGTATGCCCGGAATGCGGCGCCCGCAAGGAAGACTTCGAACTGATCGAGATCTGATACTCTAGTCACATGGGCCGAAAGGCCGGACTCAGGGGACTGCCATGACGACGGAAACGCATGATTCCGATACCCGTTCGCGTATCGACCTGTCCCGACAGTTTCTGCTGGCCATGCCGGGCATGGTGGCGGGGGACCTCGCCAATACGGTGATCTACGTCTGCGAACATACGGAACACGGGGCGCTGGGCCTGGTGGTCAATCGCCCCACGGACCTCACCATCGGCGATTTGTTGCAGCGCATCGATCTGCCGCTGTCGCTGGAGATCGGCCCGGTGCGGGAATCCCCGGTCTTTTTCGGCGGGCCGGTGCAGACCGATCGGGGCTTCGTCCTGCACGTGCCCCGGGGGGAATACAGCTCCAGCATCCCGCTGGGCGAAGACGTTGCCCTGACCACGTCGCGCGACGTGCTGCAGGATGTCGCGGCCGGCCACGGTCCGGCCCATCTGCTGGTGACGCTGGGCTACGCCGGGTGGGGCGCGGGGCAGCTCGAGGACGAACTGGCCCGCAATGCCTGGCTCAATGTCCTGGCTTCCCATGAAATCCTGTTCGATACGCCGGCCGAACAGCGCTATGACGCCGCGTTGGCACAGCTGGGCATCCGCTCGTCCATGCTGACCGGCGATGCGGGTCATGCCTGAAGAAGTCCTGCTGGCATTCGATTTCGGGCTGAAGAAAATCGGGGTCGCCGTCGGTAATACGCTGACGGCGCAGGCCCGGCCCTTGTGCATCCTGACGGCGGCCACGCGCGACCAGCGCTTCGCCCGGATCCAGGCGCTGCTGGACGAATGGCAGCCGGATCGGGTGGTCGTGGGCCTGCCCCTGACGCTGGCGGGAGACGAGCAGCAGGCCTCCCGGCATAGCCGCCGCTTCGCGCACCAGCTGGAAGGCCGTTTCCGGCTGCGGGTGGAATTGGTCGACGAGCGCGGCTCCAGCCTGGAAGCCCAGCATATCCTGGGGTCCAACGACCCCGATGACGCCATGGCGGCGGCCGTCATCCTGCAGCGGTATCTGGATCAGCAGTCGGGCCGTCCGGACGGGGCCGGCGACCTGTCCCGGGTTCCGGTGCGACGTTAGGGCGGGACACCGGCGCGCAAGGCAGCGGGTATGATGGGCGGCGTTGCCCGGGCAGGCCGGGCGTGGGGGTGCCTGTGGCGCTATTGCTGTTCCTTGTGCGGTTGATACTGGTCCTGGCCTGGATTCTGCTGGGCCTGCTGACGGAATTACTGGTGTTCCCCTGGCTGTCCCGGACCCGGCGGCGCGCGGTCGTCGGCGGCTGGTCCAGGTGGCTGCTGGTCTTGTGCGGCGTGCGGGTGCGCGTTCAGGGGCGGCCGGTGCGGCAGGGGGCCGTGCTCTGGGTGGCCAATCACGTGTCGTGGGTGGATATTTTCGTCCTGAACAGCGTGCGCACCACGTCTTTCGTGGCTAAAAGCGATATCCGGCGCTGGCCGGTGATCGGCCTGCTGGTCGCCTGGGCCGGCACCTTGTTCATCGACCGGCGCCATCGCCAGGCGGTTCGAGATGCCGGACGCCAGATGGCGGCCTGTTTCCAGCAAGGCGACTCGGTGGGCTTGTTCCCGGAAGGCACCACGACGGACGGCGGGGATATTCTGCCGTTTCATGCGGGGCTTTTCGAAGCGGCCGTGCAGTCCGCCGTCCCGGTGCAGCCCGTGGCCCTGAGGTTCTTGAGGGGCGGGCGCCGCGCCCCCGAACTGGCCTTTGTCGGAGATCAGACGCTGGCGGCCAATCTGTGGTTCCTGCTGGGGGCCTGGGGGGTCGTGGTGGAGTGCGAATTCCTGCCGCTGATCGGCCCCGCCGCGCATCTGGACCGCAGCCAGCTGGCGCATCAGACGCATACGGCCGTGCGCCGGGCCGTGACCGGTTCTTCGGGTTCGGAGGCTTAACGGCAGTCCGCGCAGTCCTGCTGGATCAGTCGATGATCGCGCAGGCGCAGGGCGGTCAGGGACCGCCCCCAGACGCAGCCGGTGTCCAGGCAGATGCTGTCGGGCCGGATGTTCAGGCCCAGGGCGGACCAGTGCCCGAAGATGACGGGTTCGCCGGGATCGCGGCGCCCCGGCAGTTCGAACCAGGGGCGCAGGCCGGCGCCTGCGTCCGGGCCGCCTTTGTGGTGGAAATCCATGCTGCCGTCGGCATGGCAGACCCGCATCCGCGTCAGCGCGTTGACGATCACCCGCATACGCTCCGGCCCGCGCAGGGCGTCATTCCATTGCCGAGGCTCCTCGCCATACAGATCATGCACCGCCTGGGGCCAGTCGTCCTGCCGCAAGGCGGTTTCGATTTCCCGGGCCAGGGATTGGGCCTGGTCCAGCGTCCAGGCGGGCAGGATGCCGGCATGGACCATGACGTGGCCGCGGTCGCGCACCATCAACGGGCGATGGCGCAGCCAGGTGATGAGCTCGTCCCGGTCGGGGGCGTTCAGGATGTCTTGAAAAGTATCGGATCTGCCTTGTTTGCGCACCCCGGCGACGACAGCCAGCAGGTGCAGGTCGTGGTTGCCCAGGACCGTGCGGGCCTGGGCGCCCAGGTCGCGGATCAGGCGCAAGGCGCCCAGGGAATCCGGCCCCCGGTTGACCAGATCGCCGGCAAACCAGATTTCGGTGTCCGGTCGCGAGAGTTCGGGGCGTGTCAGCAGCCCCCGCAAAGCGCCCGCGCAGCCCTGCACGTCGCCGATGACCCAGACGTCTTGCGTGTCGGTCATGCGGGTGTGCGCTCCAGGCGCCGTTGGCGCCACCAGAGCGCCAAGGGATGGCGGTGTTCCATGGCCAGGAGTGCGATGAGCGCCAGGCATAGCCCCAGCAGGCTGGGAACCAGCGCTGTGGCCCAGGGGGGCCAGTCGCCCAGCATGCCGGCGTTCAGCGCCAGTTGATTCAGCATGAAGAACCCCACCCCCAGGATGATGCCCAGGAAGACCTTGGGGCCGACCCCGCCGCGGCGGGTCTGCATGAAACCGATCGGCGCGGCAATGGTCATCATGACCAGCAGCGTGAAGGGGTAGGCGATCTTGCGCCACAGGGCGACTTCCTGGCGGTCGGTCTGCAGGTGGTTGCTGCGCAGGTACTGGATATAGTCCAGCAGGTCGGTGATCGCCATGCGTTCCGGTGTCAGGATGCGGGCGATCAGCCGTTCCGGGCTGAGGGACGTCGGGATGCTGCGACTATCCAGGTGCACGACCTCGGCGATAGGGGATGCGGGCACGCGCGCATCCGCCAGGGCGCCGGCCGACTGTGGGTGCACCCGGGTTTCGGTCAGGTCCTGCAGATTGAGCCGGCCCTGTTCGAACTGGCCGGCCTTGGCCTGGACGTAGGCCTGCAAGGTGTCGTCCGGGCGGAATTCATACAGGACGACCCCTTGCACCCGGCCCTGGCCGTCGAGGCGATGGATGTTGATGATGCGTGTGCCGCCGCTGGCATCGCTTTCCTTGAACCAGTAGCCGCTGGACAGGCGCCCGCCGTCGGTGCGCCCCAGCAGCGCCAGGCGCGATTCGCTGCCGCGCAGCTCGGCTGCGGGCGTGATGTATTCCGACAGGACGTAGGCCCCCAGGACCAGGGGGATGGTGATCAGCCACAAGGTGCCCAGCAGTTTCAGGCCGCTGACGCCGGAGGCCCGCAGGATGGTCAGTTCATTGCGTTGGGCCAGGCCGGCCAGGGCCAATACGGCGCCGATCAGCAGGCCGATGGGCAGCAGTTCGTACAGGTGGTTGGGTAGATCCAGCGCCTGCAGGTAGAACAGGTTCAGCAGGGACAGCCGGTCGCCGACCTTGTCCAGGCCCTCGATCAGGGCGAAAAACATGAACAGACCCACGAGCGCCACCAGCACGACGGTCGTCGAGCGGTAGATTTCGCGGGCGAGATACTGTCGGGCCGTGCGCATGGGTCGAACTGCGGGGAAAACCTCAATAGTACTCTGATCCCCCTCGGGAGCTGGATCAGGGGACGGCGACCTGCGGCATGCGGGCCCGGACCGTGGCGGCATGGGATCTCAGGTATCCCGTCACACCATGCTGGTCGTAATACGCCGGATTGGGCAGCATGGCGGCCAGTTGGGCTGCCTGGGCGCTCGACAGGCGGGCTGCGTCGGTCTTGAAATAGTGGCGGGCCGCCGCCTGGGCGCCGAAGGTCGCGACGCCCCATTGGGCCACGTTCAGATAGAGTTCCAGAATACGGCGCTTGCTCATCACCGCTTCGATCATATAGGTCAGGATGAGCTCCTGGCCCTTGCGCAGGTAGTTGCGCGAGTTCGACAGGAACAGGTTTTTCGCCAGTTGCTGGGTGATCGTGGAGCCGCCGCGCCGGCGGGTGCGTCCCAGGGCCTCCTGGCGCTGGTTATAGCTCCAGGCCTTGCGGATGGCGTCCCATTCCACGCCATCGTGCTCCATGAAGCCGGAGTCCTCGGAGGCGATCACGGCGCGTTTCAGGTGGGTGCTGATGCGCGCGTAGGGCACCCATTCATGATCCAGGCGAGCCTTGGAGTCGTGGGCCCGCAGGGCGTACAGAGTGTCTTGCATGACCGGGGTGTTGGAGGGATCGCGGAAATTGAACCAGACCACCATGCCCAGCAGGCCGATCTGATACAGGAATCCGGCGCACAGGGCCGCCAGCACGACTGCGGTGATCAGGCGGCGCAGGTTCATGGCGGGGTCGTATCCAGGCCCGCGTGTGTGAAATGCCAGGTGCGGGTGATGGCCAGGATATCGGTATGCGCGGCCAGTTCCGGGGGCAGGGGGGGGAAGGGCGCCGCCAGCTCGATGATGCGCCGGGCCGCGCTGTTCAGGATGGCATGACTGGAAGGCCGATCGAAGGTCAGGTGGTCCAACTGCCCGTTGCGGCGGATATAGACGGTCAGTTGCAGGTCGCCATAGATGCGTCCGCGGGCTTCCGGCGGGTAGTGTTGAGTGCCGATCAGTTCGATGCGCTGGCGCCAGGCCTCGACGTATTGGGCGTAGTCCGCGGCCTGTGTGGACGGCGCGGCGAAGGTCTGTCGGGGCAGGGCGTTATAGCGCTCGATCCGGTCTTTCAGCGCAGCGATCCGGGCGCTGAGCACCAGGCTGTCCTGCTGGCGGTCGTCTTCGCCGGGTTCTGCGCTCTGGCCCAGGATCTGGGGGGCCGGTCGGGCTTGCGGCACCTGCTCTGCGGACTCCAGCTGCGTCAGCAGGCGACGCTGCTCGGCTTCCAGTTCCGCTTGGCGGCGGCGCATGGCGGCCAGCACGATGTCGTCGGCATCGCCGTCGCTGGTGCGTGGCAGCGGCGATGCGGCCATGCCCCGATCCCGTTCGCCGCCACCGTCCAGGTTCTGCTGGGCCAGGGCCTGGGGCCGCAGCGGCGCCTGGTCGCTGCGGCTGTTGACCAGGGTGATTTCCAGCGGGGATTCGTGAAAGGTGGCGGGTGGGGCGACCGCTTGCCAGAGCAGCAGCAACGCGTGGGCGCAGACGGACAACAACAGGGCCAGCGCCATGCGGCTGCGGCCTTCATGGCGGGGTTCCAGCAACTGCAGCGGCAGGGAAGAGGGCTGCGGTTGTGTCATGTCGTTCAGAGCGCTTCGCGCAAGCGGCACTCGATGTCCAGTCCCAGATCATCGTAGCCCAGAATGTCCAGCATGATCTCCTGGCCGCGATCGAAAGCGGGCAGGCCATTGATGCGTGTCACCAGGGGGGCGCATGCCAGCCTCACCAGGTTTTCCCGCAGGACGTGTGCGCGGACTTCCTTCAGACCCTGTTGTTGCAGCCAGCGAATGCACCAATAGCGCTCCATCGAGGACTGGAATTCGCCCCACAGCGTGTATTGCGAATCGAAGGCCCCGATCAGGGCGTACAGATCGGCGTCCTTGGGCTTGAAGGGGGCGGCCAGGCGGGCCGAGACGCCATGTTCGGCGGCCGCCAGGATCTGCCCCTGGTTGATCAGGTCCACATAGCGGCGCAGCGGGGACGTGGACCAGATGTATTGCGGCACGGCGATGGATTCGTGCGGCAGCGCCTGGGTGGACATGCGCGTGCGCCCCATCTGTTGCGAACGGTAGATGCCCGGAACCCCGTGCCGGGCCAGCAAGGCGCCCCATTGGGTGTTGGTCAGGATCATGTATTCCGCGACCAGCCGCTCCAGCGGGGCGTTGCGCTGGCGGGGGATCAGCCGGATGATCGAGTCCGGGTCGTCGGCCGGGCCGTCCAGCTCGAAACTGTACTCCACCCGGTCGTTGTTTTCCGGCTTGCCTCGCGCCTGGTCGCGGGCGGCGCTCAGGTGCTGCGCGAACTCCCACAAGGGCCGCAGCCAATGGGCGTAGGGGACTTCGGCGTCCGGATCGGCCAGGGCTTCCGCCGTGATCGAGCCGCCGATGTGGTCATGGCGCAGGTTGGTCGTGACCCGGATGCGTTCCAGCCGGGTGTCAGTGGACAGGATTTCGCCGTCGTGCCGCCGGGCCGTGACATAGAGGGACAAGGCGGGTCGCCACTGACCCTCGTCCAGGGAAAAGGCGGCGATCAGTTCGCGCGGCAGCATGGGAATCTTGTCGCCCGGCATGTAGACCGTGGACATGCGGCTGCGGGCCATGTCGTCGAATGCGCTGCCGCGCGGGATGGCCAGGGCGGGCACGGCGATGTGGATGCCGACGCGCAGGGTGTCGTCGTCCGGCAGTGTGACCGACAGCGCGTCATCGATTTCCGTGGTGCTGGAGTCGTCCACCGAGTAGGCTTCGACGTCCGCCTGGGGCAGCTCCGCGCCCCACGGCTCGACGGCGACGGGCGGCCATTCGGTGCCCTTGGGGAAGTGCGTGGCCAGAAAGCGTTCGCGCATCATGGTCAGCGGGTCGGGCCACACGCCCAGCGACAGCAGCAGTTTTTCGGGGCTGGCGCCCAATTGCTGGATGGCGGCGTCGAAGGCCTTCCATTCCAGCGTGTTCTTGTCGGGCTGGTCCAGGAACGTGCGGGCGACGCTGCGCAAGGCCTCGGGCAGTTGGCCGGCGACCAGGGCATCGGTCCATTGCTGCTGCTGTTCGGCCTGCAGGCGTTTCTTTTCGATGGCCGCCAAGGCGGCTTGCAGGATATCGGGCGGGGCCGGACGATAGGTGCCGCGCCCGCGCCGGTGGAAATAGGCCGGCGCGGCTGACAGGGCCAGGATCAAGGCCGTCTTTTCCACGGCGTCCGGCGCGTGGCCGAAATAATCTTCCGCCAGGGCGGCGGCCTCGAATTCCTCTTGTGGCGCGAATTCCCAGAGAAAATCCGGCTCCAGAGTCGCCGCCAGCGCTTCGGCGCTGGGCAGCAGCGTGTCGGGCGCCGGCTGTTCAAAAGTGAACAGCACGTTGTTGCGCTTGATCTTGCTGCGCTTGCCCGATACCGACTCCACCTGCAGCGAGGTGTCGGCTTCGGAGAAAATCGTTTCGGCCTTGAGCTTGCCGGCGTCTTCGTAGAGAACGTGCATAAAAACGGTAGATAAAGTCAGTGGGGGGGCTGGTCCGAAGCGGCGCCCGGCATGCGCCGGGCCAGCGCGTCCAGCAGTTTCAGGTGGATGCCGCCAAAGCCGCCATTGCTCATGATGAGCACATGATCGCCCGCCCGCGCATCGCGGCACAAGATCTCGATCAGGCCAGACAGGTCGTGGCCTGTCCAGGCAAGGCGGTCGCCCAGCGGCGACAGGACCTGCGCGGCATCCCAGCCCAGCGCCTGCTTGCCGGCGGCCTCGCCGTAGCAATACACGCGGGTTGCCTGCGCCAGGGATTCGGGCAGGCGGGCGGCCATGGCGCCCAGCTTCATCGTGTTCGACCGGGGCTCCAGGACGGCCAGGATGCGCGGGCCGGGGCCGATGCGCCGTCGCAGGCCGTCGATCGTGGTGGCAATGGCGCTGGGATGATGGGCGAAGTCGTCGTAGACCGCTACCCCCTGTGCCGTGCCGCGCAGTTCCAGCCGCCGGCGGACTCCCTGGAAGGCATGCAGGGCCGCCAGCGCCGCCGGCACTGGGATTCCCGCGTGATGAGCGGCAGCCACGGCGGCCAGCGCGTTGGACTGATTGTGCAGTCCCGCCATCGACCAGTCCAGCCAGCCCTGCGCTTGCCCATCGTGCAGGATCCGGCAACGGCGGTCGTCGTCGGGGTCCGTGTGGGCCTGCCACAGCCCGCCGGGGCCGAAGGTGTCAACCGGTGTCCAGCAGCCCCGGCCCAGCACGCGGTCCAGCGCGTCGCTGGCGGCGGGACGGATGATGCGTCCGCTGGCGGGGATGGTGCGCACCAGATGGTGGAATTGGGTTTCGATGGCCGCCAGGTCCGGGAAGATGTCGGCGTGATCGAATTCCAGGTTGTTCAAGATGACCGTGCGCGGGCGATAGTGCACGAACTTGGATCGCTTATCGAAAAAAGCCGTGTCGTATTCGTCGGCCTCGATGACGAAATGGGAGGATTGCGCCTGATAGCGCGCCGAAACCTGCAGATCGGGGGCGACCCCGCCGATCAGGAAATTCGCGGGCTGGCCGGCGTGTTCGAAAATCCAGGCCAGCAATGCGCTGGTGGTGGTCTTGCCGTGCGTGCCGGCCACCGCCAGCACATGTTGGCCGGGCAGTATGTGTTCCGCCAGCCACTGCGGACCGGATATATAGGGCAGCCCGCGATCCAGGATGGCTTCCATCAGCGGATTGCCACGGCTGACGACGTTGCCGATGATGTACAGGTCCGCGCCCAGCCCGATCTGGCCGGCTTCGAAGCCTTCGACCAGATCGATGCCCTGTTCGCGCAGTTGCGTGCTCATGGGGGGGTAGACGCCGGTGTCGCAGCCTGTGACCCGGTGCCCCGCCGAGCGGGCGATGAGGGCCAGGCCGCCCATGAACGTGCCGCAGATTCCCAGTATGTGTACGTGCATCGTATCCTCCGGGCTGTATTGTAGGGCCCAATGCTATGATGGTCCGGCAACAGGTTTCACAGTGGGTGATTTCATGGACAGGCGCGTATTTTTGCGCACCGCTTCGGGGGCTTTGCTGGGTCTGGCCGCAGGCAGCAGGGCGGTCAGTGCGGCCATGCTGCCCGCTGATCCGGTGTTTGGCCGCTCGTTTGACGACCTGCGCGGCGCCAGCCAGGCCTTGTCCGCTTATGTCGGCCGGCCCCTGGTGATGAATTTCTGGGCCAGTTGGTGCGCGCCCTGCGTGCGCGAAATGCCGCTGCTCGAATCCTTGCATCAACAACATCCCGACCTGACGGTGCTGGGGCTGGCGATCGATACCCGTGCGAATGTCCTGCGATTTCTGGACAAGGTGTCGGTGTCCTATCCTTTGCTGCTCACAGGCACGCAGGGCATTCCCTTGATGCGTGAACTGGGCAACAAGGGCGGCGGCCTGCCCTTTACCGTCCTGTTCGATCGGCATGGGCGTGAAAGCTCCACGGTCGTCGGTGAACTCAAGCCGGATGATTTGCAGGCGCGGGTCGCAAGGATACTTTAAGTTTCAATTTAATTGGCGGATAGCCCTTCCGCCCCCTATTTAATGGACAAATCGACGGCTTTAGCGTAAAAAGGCGCTTTAAGGGCTGATGCGCTCAGGCTGTGGCTGCCTCTTTTCAGCAGACCCCTGGGTGTCACGTCAGATGTGGCCGTCGTGGATTTTCCCTGTTCGAATGCGGGGCGGACCGACGGCGTATTTGTTTCTGCCGCCCGCATTTCAATCAAGAATGGCCTGCTGGCGCGGGCCTGCTCACAGGAATCATTTCTCATGGATCTCAGAAAGCTGAAAACACTGATCGACCTGGTGGCCGATTCGGGGATTGCCGAACTCGAAATCACCGAGGGCGAGGGCAAGGTCCGCATCGTCAAATTCTCCCAGACCCCGGTGGTCGCGCCGGCGCCGGTGGCTGCCCAGGTGATGGCGGCCGCGCCGGCCGCCGCGCCCGCCGCAGCCG
>NZ_JBATVG010000003.1:0-74121 GCF_049671645.1 Castellaniella sp.
GGGTGACAACGTCTCGATGACGGTGAACCTGATTGCGCCGATCGCCATGGAAGAGGGCCTGCGTTTCGCCATCCGCGAAGGCGGTCGTACCGTGGGCGCCGGCGTCGTCGCCAAAATCATCAAGTAATTGATGCGCTGGCGGGGGCTGCGCCCCCGCCCAGACTCGTTCTTTAGGGATATCCATGAAAAGCCAGAAAATCCGCATCCGCCTGAAGGCGTTTGACTACAAGCTGATCGATCAGTCGGCCGCCGAGATCGTCGAAACGGCCAAGCGCACTGGCGCCGTGGTTCGTGGTCCCGTGCCGCTGCCCACGCGCATCCGTCGCTACGACGTGCTGCGCTCGCCGCACGTCAACAAGACCTCGCGCGATCAGTTCGAAATGCGCACGCACCAGCGTCTGATGGACATCGTGGATCCGACCGACAAGACCGTGGACGCCCTGATGCGTCTGGATCTGCCGGCCGGCGTCGACGTCGAAATCGCGCTGCAGTAATCCAGGTTCGCGCCCTCTGCGGGGCGCCGATCTGTCGACCGTCCTGTCTATCTAGGCAGGGCGGTTTTTTCATGTTAGAATGCTTAGCTTCGCCGTCTGTTTATTCAGGTGGCGAGTTGTCGTATCGGTTTTCGATACGGCCATATCGTCGCAAGACGGTATCCGAGCCCCGGCCAATCGCAGTCGGGATTTAAGCTTAAGGGTAACAATACCCCGGAGAAAACAATGTCGAATTCGACACCTACGCCCGCGGCCTGGCGCCTCGGGCTTGTGGGGCGCAAGGTCGGCATGACCCGCATCTTTACCGAGGAAGGTGATTCCATCCCGGTTACGGTGCTGGACGTGTCCAACAACCGCGTCGCCCAGGTCAAGACGCCTGAAGTCGACGGCTACGCCGCTGTTCAGCTGGCGTATGGCAGCCGCCGCGCCTCCCGCGTGACCAAGGCCGAAGCTGGCCACTACGCCAAGGCCAGCATCGAAGCCGGCTCCATCCTGAAGGAATTCCGTCTGGACCCCACTCGCGCCGCCGAATTCACGGCCGGCGCCGTCGTGTCCGTGGAATCCGTGTTCCAGGTTGGCGAACAGGTCGACGTGACCGGCACGACGATCGGTAAAGGCTTTGCCGGCACGATCAAGCGCCACCATTTCGGTTCCCAGCGTGCCTCGCACGGCAACTCGCGGTCGCACCGCGTGCCGGGTTCCATCGGCCAGGCCCAGGATCCTGGTCGCGTCTTCCCGGGCAAGAAAATGTCCGGTCATCTGGGTGACGTGACCCGTACCGTCCAGAATCTGGACGTGGTGCGCGTGGATGTCGAGCGCGGTCTGCTGATGGTCAAGGGCGCTGTCCCGGGCCACAAGAACGCCGACATCGTCGTGCGTCCGGCCGTCAAGGCCACGCCCAAGAAAGGAGCCTAATCATGGAACTCAAGCTCCTGAACGATCAGGGTCAATCCTCGGCCACCGTGGCCGGCGCCGATGACATCTTCGGCCGCGAATTCAACGAAGCGCTGGTGCACCAGATCGTCGTGGCCTACCAGGCCAACGCTCGCATGGGCAACCGCGCTCAGAAGAATCGCGAAACGGTCAAGCACTCCACCAAGAAGCCGTGGCGCCAGAAAGGCACCGGCCGCGCCCGTTCCGGGATGACTTCCTCGCCGATCTGGCGTGGGGGTGGTCGTGCGTTCCCGAACTCGCCCGACGAAAATTTCAGCCACAAGGTCAACAAGAAAATGTACCGCGCAGGTCTGCGCGCCATTTTCTCGCAACTGGTGCGCGAAGATCGTCTGGCCGTGCTGGAAAGCTTCACGCTCGAAGCTCCCAAGACCAAGCTGGCTGCCGCCAAGCTCAAGGATCTGGGCATTTCCGAATCCGTCCTGATCATCACCGATGCGCTGGACGAAAACGTCTATCTCGCGACGCGCAACCTGCCCCACGTGGCAGTGATTGAAACGCGCTACGCCGATCCGCTGTCCCTGGTCCACTACAAGAAAGTGCTGATCACCAAGCCGGCGATCGCCCAACTCGAGGAGTTGCTGGGATGAATGCCGAACGTCTGATGCAAGTCATTCTGGCGCCCGTGGTCACTGAAAAAGCCACGATGATCGCCGAAAAGAACAACCAGGTCGCTTTCCGTGTTGTGGCCGACGCCACCAAGCCCGAGATCAAGGCCGCCGTTGAACTGCTGTTCAAGGTCGAAGTCGATTCCGTGCAGGTCGCCAACCGCAAGGGCAAGGAAAAGCGCTTCGGCCGCTTCATGGGCCGTCGCCGCAACGAACGCAAGGCCTATGTGTCGCTCAAGGCCGGCCAGGAAATCGACTTTTCGGAGGTGAACTAAATGCCGCTGGTAAAAGTCAAACCCACGTCCGCCGGCCGTCGGGGCATGATCAAGGTCGTGCACCCTGAACTGCACAAGGGCCCGGGCTATGCGCCCCTGCTGGAAAGCCAATCGCGCAATTCCGGCCGCAACAACAACGGCCACATCACCGTGCGTCATCGCGGCGGTGGTCACAAGCAGCACTATCGCGTCGTCGATTTCCGCCGCAACAAGGACGGCATCGTCGCCCGCGTCGAGCGCCTGGAATACGACCCGAACCGCACGGCCCACCTGGCCCTGCTGTGCTACGCCGATGGCGAACGCCGCTACATCATCGCTCCGCGCGGTCTGGAAGTCGGCGCCACGGTCGTCTCCGGCCTGGAAGCCCCGATCCGTTCCGGCAATACGCTGCCGATCCGCGCCATCCCCGTGGGCGCCACGATCCACTGCATCGAAATGCAGCCGGGCAAGGGCGCCCAGATGGCCCGTTCGGCCGGCGCTTCCGCCGTGCTGCTGGCCCGCGAAGGCGTGTACGCCCAGGTTCGCCTGCGTTCCGGCGAAGTCCGCCGCGTGCACATCGACTGCCGCGCCACCATCGGTGAAGTCGGCAACGGCGACCATAGCCTGCGCCAGATCGGCAAGGCCGGCGCCGTGCGCTGGCGTGGCATCCGCCCGACCGTTCGTGGCGTGGCCATGAACCCGGTGGATCACCCGCACGGTGGTGGTGAAGGCCGCACCGGCGAAGGCCGCGTACCCGTCAGTCCGTGGGGCACTCCCACCAAGGGCTATCGGACTCGTCGTAACAAGCGCACGGACAATATGATTGTCTCGCGCCGCAAGCGCAAATAAGGGGCGAACACTATGTCACGTTCTGTCAAGAAAGGCCCGTTCGTCGATGCGCATCTGATCAAAAAGGTCGATGCCGCCGTCGGGGGCAAAGAAAAGAAGCCGATCAAGACCTGGTCGCGTCGTTCCACCATCCTGCCCGAATTCATCGGGCTGACCATTGCCGTGCATAACGGCCGCCAGCACGTTCCCGTGTACATCAACGAGAACATGGTCGGTCATAAACTCGGTGAATTTGCCCTGACGCGGACCTTCAAGGGTCACGCGGCGGACAAAAAGGCCAAGAGGTAAGCCATGGAAACTACCGCAGCTATTCGCGGCGTTCATATTTCCGCTCAGAAGACCCGCCTGGTGGCGGATCTGATCCGCGGCAAATCCGTGGCGCACGCGCTCAATATCCTGACCTTCAGCCCGAAGAAGGCCGCCGGCATCCTGAAAAAGGCGCTGGAATCGGCCATCGCCAATGCCGAGCACAACGACGGTGCCGACATCGACGAACTGAAAGTCACCACGATCTATGTCGACAAAGCCCAGTCGATGAAGCGTTTCTCGGCCCGCGCCAAGGGCCGGGGCAACCGCATCGAAAAGCAGACCTGCCACATCGTGGTCAAGGTCGGGGCCTAAGGAGTCGCAATGGGACAGAAAATTCACCCGATCGGGTTCCGCCTCGCGGTCAACCACAACTGGACTTCTCGCTGGTACGCCAACGACAAGGTCTACGGCAGCATGCTGGCCGAAGACATTCGTGTGCGTGAATACCTGAAGAAGAAGCTGAAATCCGCTTCCGTGGGCCGCGTCATCATCGAACGCCCGGCCAAGAACGCCCGCATCACCGTGTACTCGGCTCGTCCGGGCGTGGTGATCGGTCGTCGCGGCGAGGACATCGAAACGCTGAAGGCCGACCTGCAGCGCCTGATGGGCGTGCCCGTGCACGTCAACATCGAGGAAATCCGCAAGCCGGAAACCGATGCCCAGCTGATCGCGGATTCCATCACGCAGCAGCTCGAAAAGCGCATCATGTTCCGCCGCGCGATGAAACGCGCCATGCAGAACGCCATGCGCCTGGGCGCCCAGGGCATCAAGATCATGTCCTCGGGCCGTCTGAACGGCATCGAAATCGCCCGTACCGAATGGTATCGCGAAGGCCGTGTGCCCCTGCACACGCTGCGCGCCAACATCGACTACGGCACGTCCGAAGCCCAGACCACCTACGGCATCATCGGTGTCAAGGTCTGGGTCTACAAGGGCGATATGCTGCCCAATGGCGAAATGCCCCCGGAAACCGCCGCCCCGCGCGACGAAGAACGTCGTCCGCGCCGTGCTCCGCGTGGTGATCGCCCCGGCCGTCCTGGCGACAACCGCGGCCGCGGCCGTGGCCCGCGCCGCGACGCTGCCTCGGCAGCTCCCGCGCCTGAAGGAGAATAACCATGTTGTCACCCTCTCGCAGGAAATACCGCAAAGAGCAGAAAGGCCGCAACACCGGCCTGGCGACGCGCGGCACCAACGTGTCTTTTGGTGAGTTCGGCCTGAAAGCCACCGATCGCGGCCGTCTGACGGCCCGCCAGATCGAGGCTGCTCGTCGTGCCATCAACCGCCACATCAAGCGCGGCGGCCGTATCTGGATCCGGATTTTCCCGGACAAGCCCATTTCCCAGAAGCCCGCCGAAGTCCGGATGGGTAACGGGAAGGGCAACCCGGAATTCTGGGTCGCTGAAATTCAACCCGGCAAGGTGCTGTACGAAATGGAAGGCGTGTCCGAAGAAGTCGCACGCGAAGCATTCCGCCTGGCCGCTGCCAAGCTGCCCCTGCGCACGACCTTCGTGTCGCGTCGCGTGGGCGCCTAAGGGGTATATAGATGAAAGCCAGTGAACTGCGCGCAAAAGACGCCGCCGGGCTCCAGACCGAGCTCGAGAGCCTGCTGAAGGCACAATTCAACCTGCGCATGCAGCGTGCCACTCAGCAGCTTTCCAACACCAGCCAGTTGGGCAAGGTGCGTCGCGACATCGCGCGCATCCGCACCATCGTGACTGAGAACGCAGGAAAGTAACATGACAGCCGAAATCCAAAAAGACACCGCCAAGCGTCAACGCACGCTGGTCGGCAAGGTCGTCAGCAACAAGATGGACAAGACGATCGTCGTCAGCGTCCAGACCCGCGTGAAGCACCCCGTTCTGGGTAAATTCGTCAATCGCACTGCCAAGTACAAGGCGCACGACGAAGCCAACCAGTACAACGAGGGCGATACTGTGGAAATCGCCGAAGGTCGCCCCATCTCCAAGTCCAAGTCCTGGACGGCGGTGCGCCTGATCGAGGCCGTGCGTATCATTTGATGATGCGGGTGGCGCCCGGCCTCGGGCGCCATTGCCGACGCCACAGGTTCCACGCTGTGGACCAGACCCCGCCTTGCGCGGGGTTTTTTTTTCGAAACACGAGGAGACACGCATGAAACTGTTGAAGTTGCTCGGCGCGGCCGCCGTCTGTTTGTCGGGCCTGGTCGCTTTGTCCGCCCAGGCTCAGGATGCCTGGCCGTCCAAGACCGTCCGGATTCTGGTGCCTTTCGGCCCGGGTTCAACGCCCGATACCATGGCGCGGATGACCGCCGACTACATCGGTCCCAAGCTGGGCGTGCCGGTGGTGGTGGAAAACAAGGCGGGGGCGGGGGGCAATATCGGCACCGCCGCCATGGCCAAGGCCGCGCCGGATGGCTACACCTTCGGCATCACCATTTCCGGGCCTCTGGCAGCCAATACCGTGCTGTTTCCGAAATTGCCTTATCAGCCCGCCCAGGACCTGGATTTCCTGACCATCGCCGCCACACAGCCCAGCGTGTTGGTGGTGGCGCCGTCCCTGGGCGCCCAGAACGTCGATGGCCTGCTGAAGGCCCTGCGCGACCGGCCGGGCGACTATAACTATGGTTCGATGGGGGTCGGCAGTATTTCCCACCTGGCCATGGCGGCGCTGGCGGCCACCAGCGGGACGGATATCGTCCACGTGCCGTACTCTACGTCCGCCCAGGTCGTGACCTCGATTCTTTCGGGTGAAACCCAGATGGGCATTCTGCCGGCCGCCGCCGTGATGGAACAGGTCGCCTCGGGCAAGCTGCAAGCCCTGGCCGTCGCCACCGCCAAGCGGTCCGCCATCCTGCCCAAGCTGCCCACGCTGGCGGAATCGGGGATGCCCGGGATCGAAGCGGATGCGTGGATGGGTTTTGTGGCGCCGCATGGCACTCCCAAGGCCGCCGAAGACCGTTTCACCCAGGAAGTCGTCCAGATGCTGAAGGATCCCGCGATCGTCAAGCAGCTGGCGAAACTGCACGAAGAGCCCGTGGCCAGCACACCGGCTGAAATGCAGGCCGTGGTCAAGGGCGATCTGGAACGGTGGACGCCGCTCATCAAGGCCAACAACATCCGCTTTGACAACTGAGGCGCGGCGCGGCGCGCCCCGCCTGCCGCCGACCATGACGGACACACGATGCGCTTGACCATACGCAATCAACCGGATTTCTGGGCAGGGGTCCTGTTCATCTGCGCCGGCCTGGCTTTCGGGCTGGGAGCGCAGCGCTATCCCATCGGCCAGGCCAGCCGGATGGGCGCGGGGTATTTCCCCGCCCTGCTGGGGCTGTGCCTGGTGTTGCTGGGCCTGGCGCTGGCGTGGCAGGCCTGCCGTCCGACCGCGCAGCGCGCGTCCGTCCGCCGTCCGGACTGGCGCGCGGCTGGCATCGTGCTGGGCGCGGTGTGCCTGTTTGCCGCGGCCTTGCCGATCCTGGGGGTCTTGTCGTCGGTCTTCATCCTGGTCTTCATCGGCAGCATGGCCGGCCATGATTTCGACTGGCGGGTGGCCGTTCTGGTAGGGGTTGGCATGATGGCGTTCGTCTGGCTGGTGTTCATCCAGGGGCTGGGCCTGGTGTTCCCTGCGGGGCTGCTGGGATAGGGCGGGGGATCGGTATGGAATGGCTGGATCATCTGGCGTTGGGCCTGTCCGTCGCGCTCAGCCTGCAGAACCTCAGCTACTGTCTGCTGGGCTGCCTGCTGGGCACCCTGATCGGCGTGCTGCCCGGCATCGGCCCCGTGCCCACCATCGCCATGCTGTTGCCGATCACCTATGTGCTGCCGCCCGAATCGGGGCTGATCATGCTGGCCGGCATTTATTACGGGGCGCAGTATGGGGGGTCGACGACCGCCATCCTGGTGGCATTGCCGGGCGAGACCTCTTCGGTGGTCTCTGTGCTGGATGGCTACCAGATGGCCCGGGCCGGCCGCGCCGGCGCGGCGCTGGCCATCGCCGCCCTGGGCTCGTTCTTCGCCGGGTGCGTGGCGACCGTGCTGCTGGCCGCGTTCGCTCCGCTGCTGGCCCAGGTGGCGTTCAAGTTCGGACCGGCCGAATATTTCTCCTTGATGGTGCTCGGCTTGCTGGCGGCCGTGGTCATGGCGTCGGGGTCCCTGATCAAGGCGGTTGCCATGACGGTCCTGGGCCTGGCGTTGGGGATGATCGGCACCGACGTCAATTCCGGCATGCCGCGTTTCGATCTGGGCTTTCTGAAGCTGCAGGATGGCCTGGACTTCGCCGTCGTCGCCATGGGGATTTTCGGTCTGGCGGAAATCATGGCCAATCTGGAGCAGCGCGAACACCGCGTCCAGATCACGGACAAGGTCGGACCGCTCTATCCGAACCGCCAGGAATTCCGGGAATCCTGGCCAGCCAGCGTCCGCGGCACCTTGCTGGGATCGATTCTGGGTATTTTGCCGGGAGGCGGCGCGGTGCTGTCTTCCTTTGCATCCTATACCCTGGAAAAAAAGATCGCCCGGGAACCGGAACGCTTCGGACGCGGCCATCCGGCCGGGCTGGCGGGCCCCGAGTCTGCCAATAACGCGGCGGCGCAGACCTCGTTCATCCCGCTGCTCACCCTGGGCATCCCGGGCAATGCCGTGACGGCCTTGATGCTCGGCGCCATGATCATCCACGACGTGCAGCCCGGCCCGAGGGTGATGACTGCGCACCCCGACGTGTTCTGGGGCCTGGTGGTCTCGATGTGGGTGGGCAATCTGATGCTGGTCGTCCTCAACCTGCCCTTGATCGGCGTATGGGTGAAGTTGCTGAAGCTGCCTTACCGCGTGCTGTTTCCCGCCATTCTGGTGTTCTGCGCGATCGGCGTCTATTCCCTGGACAACAGCCTGTTCGACGTCTGGACTCTGGCGTTCTTCGGCGCGGCCGGCTATCTGTGGGCCCGTCTGGGCTGCGAGTCCGCGCCATTGCTGCTTGGCTTGGTGCTGGGCCAGATGATGGAGGAAAACTTCCGCCGTGCGTTGCTGCTGTCGCGAGGCGATTTCACCACTTTCCTGACGCGCCCCGTTTCCTTGTCCCTGCTCCTGGTGGCTGCCGGGCTGCTGCTGTTGATCACCGTGCCGGTCATCCGCCGCAAGCGCGACGAAGCGTTCGTCGAGGAATGAAGGGGTTCGAGCGCCGGGCGTTCCAGCCGGCAGCCGCCCTGTTTGCCATCTGCTACCGACCGTTATGAAACGTCAAGGACTTGCTCTGGGCCGATGCCTGCCGTGGTAGCGTAGCGGCAAGAACATAACCGGAGGAGGCCCCCATGACGCTGTCTTATCGTCGATTGATTCCATCCGTGCTGCTGGCTGCGCTGCTGGCCGCTTGCGCCGCGCCGCCAAAACCCGATGCCGCCGCCGCGGCGCCGACGGCCGCGCCGACCACCACAGCCGCCGCGACATCCGCTGCCGCCGCCTACGACTTCGACATGGATGTCTTCCATCCGGTCGTCGCCCGCCGCGGCATGGTGGTGTCAGAACAGGCGCTGGCCAGCCAGGCCGGTCTGGAAATGCTGAAGGCCGGAGGCAATGCCGTCGATGCCGCCGTGGCCGTGGGCTTCACGCTGGCGGTGGCCCTGCCCAATGCCGGCAATCTCGGCGGCGGGGGCTTCATGATGGTGCATACCGCCGACGGCAGGGACGTCGCCCTGGACTTCCGCGAGATGGCCCCCGGCCATGCCTCGCGCGACATGTACCTGGATGCGCAGGGCAAGGTGGTCGATGGCCGTTCCCTGTTCACCCACCTGGCCGTGGGGGTGCCTGGCAGCGTGGCGGGTCTGACCCATGCCCAGCAGCGTTGGGGCAAACTGACCCTGGCGCAGGTGATGGCGCCGGCCATCCGTCTGGCCGAGCGCGGTTACGCGGTCAGCCAGACGCTGGCGGAAACGCTGGACAAGACGGCCAAGACCATGGGCCAGTGGCCCGCCACCCGGGCTGTTTTCTGGCGTAACGGCCAGCCCCTGAAGCAGGGCGACTGGCTGGTGCAAAAAGACCTGGCGCAGTCCCTGCGTCTGATCGCGGACCAGGGGGCCGAAGTCTTCTATCGCGGAGTCATCGGCCAGAAGATCGCCGCGGAAATGGCGCGGCACGGCGGTTTGATCACGATGCAGGACCTGGCTCAATACCGTGTGGTCGAACGCGCGCCCATCGTGGGCGAGTACCGGGGCTATCGGGTGGTGACGATGCCTCCGCCCAGTTCCGGCGGCATCCACCTGGTGCAGATCCTGAACATGATGGAGGGCTGGCCCATCGGAGACTGGGGGGCCGGCAGCGCCCAGACCATCCAGCACATGGCCGAGGCCATGAAGCTGGCCTATGCGGACCGGTCTGAATACCTGGGGGATACCGATTTCATCAAGGTGCCGGTGGCGGGGCTGATTTCCAAAGCATATGCCCGTTCGCTGGCGGCCACCATCGATGCCAAGCGCGCGCGGCCTTCGTCCGATATCAAGCCCGGCAAGCCGCAACCCTATGAAAGCGACCAGACCACGCACTTTTCGGTCGCCGATTCAGCGGGCAATGCCGTGGCGGTGACCTATACGCTGAACACCAATTTCGGCAGCGGCATCGTGGCGGACGGCACCGGCATCCTGCTCAATAACGAAATGGACGACTTTTCAGCCAAGCCCGGCGTGGCCAATGTATACGGCCTGATCGGCGGCGAGGCCAATGCCATTGCGCCGGGCAAGCGGCCGCTGTCGTCGATGACGCCGACGCTGGTCATGAAGGACGGCCGGCCGTGGCTGGTGACCGGCAGCCCGGGCGGCGCCCGCATCATCACCACGGTCCTGGAGACTGTGGTCGATGCGATTGATTTCCGGATGAACCCGGCCGAAGCCGCCGCCACGCCGCGCTTCCATCACCAGTGGTGGCCCGATCAGTTGCGGGTGGAGAAGGGTCTCAGCCCCGACACCCTGGCGCTGTTGCGCAGCTACGGCCAGCATGTCGCCGTCATGCCCACGATGGGCCGGACGCAGACCATCCAGATTCGTGACGGGGCGATGTACGGCGCGGCGGATCCGCGCAACCCGGATGGCGCGGCCGCCGGCTGGTGACGCGCTGATCTGCATCAAGAAGCCGCGTGGTGTCCCGGGCCGCCGGGACATCGCGCGGCGGGGATCGGGTAGGATGGGGTCTGTCCTCACCCGCGAGACTCTTTTCCATGGACATCACCTGTTTTGACGACTTGTTGCAGGCCGCCCGCCTGCAGCCCGAGCCGCAGCGCCTGCTGTTTGTGTTTGCCGCCAGCGGCGTGCCCGATGATGCCACGCCGGCGCAAAAGGCCAGTCACGCCCGGGGCGAAGGCGGCGAACTGACCCCGCTATTGTGCGTGGACAAGACCCCGGCCGAACTGACGGATTTCGCGGCGCTGGCGCGGGAATCCGAACAGACCGGGCAGGGCTGGCAGGTGATGTTCGTCGCCGCCATGGCGGACCAGTCCGCCTATCTGCCCGACAACAAGGACGTGGACCTGGCCTTTCAGCGCATGACGCAGATGATCAAGTACGGCGCCGTCGGTTCTTTGATGGCCTTTGATCGCGGCGGCGACCCGCTGGTGTTCGGAGCCGCGTGAGGTTCCTTGTGGATCGGTGATCGCCTGCCGGGCAACCGCCCGGCAGGCGGCGGGCATCACGCCGGTCGGTCGGTCGGATTGCCGGCGGTTTCCTGCTTGCGCAGTTCCTTGCGCAGGATCTTACCCACGTTGCTGCGCGGCAGGTCGTCGCGGAATTCCACGAATTTCGGCACCTTGTAGCCCGTCAGCAGAGTGCGGCAATGGGCGATGACGTCGGCTTCGGTCAGGGTCGGATCCTTGCGGATCACGTACAGTTTGACGACTTCGCCGGAAGGCCCGTTGGGCACGCCGATGGCGGCGGCTTCCAGGATGCCGGGGTGCTCGATGGCGGCGGCCTCGACTTCGTTCGGATAGACGTTGAACCCGGACACCAGAATCATGTCTTTTTTACGGTCCAGCAGGAAGACATAGCCCTTGTCGTTCATGTAGCCGATGTCGCCGGTCATCAGCCAGCCGTCGGCGTCGAAGACCTTTGCGGTTTCCTCCGGGCGGTTCCAGTAGCCGGCTGTGACCTGCGGGCCCTTGACGCAGATTTCTCCGGATTCCCCAATGGCCATCTCGCGGTTGTCGGTGCGCACGGCGACATCCGTCGACGGCACGGGCAGTCCGATCGAGCCATTGAAATCAACCTTGTCCAGCGGATTGATGGTGACGGCCGGGGATGTTTCCGTCAGCCCGTAGGCCTGGGCGATGGGCTTTCCGGTGATCTTCAGCCAGCGGGCGGCGATGGCTTCCTGGACGGCCATGCCTCCGCCCAGCGTGGTGTGCAGGCTGCTGAAATCCAGTTTGGCGAAATCGGCGTTGTTCAGCAAGGCGTTGAACAGAGTGTTCACCCCGGTCAGGGCCGTGAATTTCACGGTGCCCAGTTCTTTGACGAAACCCGGGATATCGCGCGGATTGACGATCAGCAGGTTGCTGGCGCCCAGTTTCATGAAGGTCAGGCAGTTCGCCGTCAGGGCGAAGATATGATAGAGCGGCAAGGCGGTGACGATGCATTCGCGTTCACCCTGGCAGAACGGCTTTATCCAGCCATGGGCCTGGCAGACATTGGCGATCAGGTTGCCGTGGCTGAGCATCGCGCCTTTGGCGACGCCGGTCGTGCCGCCCGTATATTGCAGGGCGGCCAGATCGTCGTGCGTCAGGGTGGGGCGCTGGTAGGTTCGGCGAGCGCCGGCCGCCAGCACCTGATGCAGGCGCAGGGCGCCCGGGATTTTCCAGGCGGGCACCAGCTTTTTCACATGGCGCACGACCAGATCCGTGATCAGGCCCTTGGGGAAGCCCAGCATTTCGCCCAGAGACGTGACGATGATGCGCTTGACGGCGGTCTCCGGCAGCGCCTGCTGCAGGGTGCCGGCGAAGTTTTCCGCCACGACCACGGTGGTCGCCCCGGAATCCTCCAGCTGGTGGTGCAGCTCGTGCGCGGTGTACAGGGGGTTGGTGTTGACCACCACGGCGCCGGCCATCAGCGTGCCGAACAGGCAGACGGGGTATTGCAACAGGTTGGGCATCATCAGGGCGACCCGGTCGCCTTTTCCTACCCCCTGGGACTGCAGCCAGGCCGCGAAGGCCTGCGCTTTTTCGTAGGTTTGGGTGTAGGACATGGACGCGCCCATGCTGATGTACGCCGTGTTGTGGGCGTACTGCCGGCAGCTTTGTTCGAACAGATCGGCCAGGGACGTATACGCGGCGGCCTGGTCGATGATGTCAGCCGGCACCCCTTTCGGGTAATGTTCCAGCCAGATGCGTTCCATGATGCGTTTCCTTATTGCGATTGCGAAAAATCAGTTGGCGGCGGACTTTCGGCCCAGCAGCGCCTGTTTCAGGGATTCCTGCGCTGGAACCGGCCCCAGCCAGACTTTCAGGAGCGCGGCGGCAAAGCGCGGGTCGGAGACCTCGCCCAGTGCCTTGCCCTTGAATGATACCGAGACCCTTCCTTCCTGGAAACGGATCTCGACCGGATCGCCGGAGGCGCCTTCGCCCCCGGTCTTCATGAAGGTCTCGAAATGCTGGATCGTGTCCCGCATGGCGGCCAGATCCGACTCGCTATTATTGGCCTTCAGACCCTCGTTCAGGGCATCGGTCAGGGCCTTGCTGTTGATGTCGCGCAAGAGTGTCAGCCGCAGTACCTGGGATTCCTGGCTGTTCAGGATGACCTGCGCGTCGCTCGTCGCGGTGGGGCGGTACAGCGCGGCCACATAGACGTGGAAGACAAAGCGTTGCCGCAGCCCGGCGCCGTTGAGCACCAGACTTTGCCCGGCGAAGGCCTGCTGTTCGGGCACTTCCACGTTGGCGATGGTCACGGCCTGCGCGGGCGAAACGCCCCACAGCGTGGAAGCGACCGCCAGGACGGCCACGCTGCCTTTGGCGCGGCGCCAGAGCGTGCGGCGGCGGCCCTCTTCATGAGACTGGCGGATGCGCGGGCTGTGCCGCGAAACGGGGTGCATCATCATGCTGCGTCTCCTGCCGCGCTGTCGCGCAGCTTATGTTGTTTGTACCAGGCCTTGTCGGCCAGGTAGAGGGTGCGTCGCACCTCCGTGTGAACGGTGCCGTCCGGGCCTTTCAGCTCGACCGGGTAGGTGCGTTCAGTTTCATGATCGCGGTCCAGCGCGTCGCGGATATCCCGCAGCTCCGCCTCCGACAGCCGGAAGTCCGCTGTCAGCGCGCAGAATGCGGGCTTGCGATAGCGGATGGTGGCCGCTTTGTCCCAGACGATCACATCGGGACCCAGACGGGCCATCAGCATGGCCGCGTGGACGCCGTCCGTGACGGCGAACAGCGACCCGCCATAGATCGAGCCGACCAGATTGCGCGTGCGCCGGGTCAGCGCCAGGCGCACGCGGATATGCAGCAGGTCGGGAGAGACCTGGATCACCCGGCCGCCGGTGGCCCGGAAGGCGGGATGCAGGTTGAAACCTGTGCGCAGGGCGCGCGCCTGCCAGCGCGCGGGCAGGCGGGACAAGCGGGACAGCTTCATGTCAGTGTCCCGCCCGGTGCCCGGACAGGCGGGAATGAGGCGGGCGGGGCATCGGAGGCACGAGATCTTCGATCAGAAACGGTGCGAGAACTGCACACCGACGATGTCCGCGCTGCTCTTGTAATCGCCCTTCAGCACGCCTGCGTCCTGGGTGTTGGAGGCGTTGTTGACTGAAGTGTTCTTCACGAACAGGTGCGCGTAGCCGACATCGATGCTGGTGTTCTTGCTGAAGTTGTACTGCGCCCCCAGCGACACCCAGTAGCGGTCATTGTCCGGCAGCGCGGACGGGCGGTAGGCGTCGTCACGCACCGGCGACTGGTCCCAGGCCACGCCGCCCTTGAAGGTCCAGGCTTCGCTGTAGCGGTAGTTCGCGCCCAGGGACACGCGCCAGGCATCCTTGAAGCGAAGGTCCAGTTTGGCATCCGGGATGCCGCTGTTCTGGATCTTCAGTTCCGGGATGCTGCTCCAGCCCGTCCAGGCCACGTCGCCCAGCAGGGTCCAGCGATCGTTCAGTTGGTGGACCACGCTGAAGATCGCGGAGTCGGGCAACTCGATGGAGGCGTCAGCGTCGTGGGCGCCGATGACACCCATGCCGGTGAGGACGCCGGCGCCGGTGGCGCTGAGCGATCGGTTGCTGACCTTGGTGGTGCCGTCCGCGTCGATCTTGACCTTGGAGCGGTAGGACAGGCCGAAGCGCGTTTCCGGCGTGGCTTGCCACAGCAGGCCGGCGTTCCAGCCCCAGGCGTCGCCCTTGGCCTTGACGCGGGCCTCCAGGTCGCCGGCGTGGATGCCGCCGGGCCCAAGGTTGAGGACTGCGTACTGCGCCTTGCGATAGTCCGCGTCCAGCTGCATCCAGTTCAGGCCCACGCCGACGGACAGCGTGTCGGTGGCCTTGAAGGCGATGGACGGGTTGATGTTGACGCTTTCGATGGAGAATTTTTCCGAGTGGTAGCGGCCGGCCCAGCCCTTCTCGTAGTCGGTCATCAGCCCGAAGGGCGCGCCCACGCTCAGGCCCAGCCACCAGCGCGGGTTCACTTCCCAGGTGAAGTGCGCGTTGGGGACCACGCCCCAGGAGCCGGCATTGCCGCCGTCGCCGCCGCCGGTCGCCCGGCCTCCGAACGGTCCCAGCGGGTTACCGCCGAAAGAGGTCGGACCCGTGCTGCCGCCGTCCGAAAACTCGAAATTCGGCTTGATCCCGACTACGCCGGCGCTGACGTTCATGCCCGGCAGCAGGGTGATGCTGGCCGGGTTGAAATAGTTGGCGCTGGCGTTTTCGCCGATGGCGGCCGAACCCGCGTAGGCGTTGCCGATGCCGCTGGCGTTCTGTTCCTGCAGCTGGAAGCCGGCCGCGTGGGCGGCGCCGATGCTGCCCAGGCCGATGATCAGGGCCGACAGGGTCTTGATTGAATGATGCAACTTCATGATGTCTACTCCACAGATGGATGGTTAAGCGAGCCCGGTGAGAATTTGGGCGTGCAGAACCCCGTGCCGTGCCGGCGGGCACTGCATACAGGACACTTTTTTGACGTGCAGATACCCGCGCCGCGCGCTGCGCTGCGTAATGGATACCTCAGGGGATAACCGGAATCAGGCCGGCATCAGCTAGGGGTCATCCAACATCTGGTTTCATGGAAGCCCCCTAAATTGGTGAAGACGGATCGCGTCCGGCCGTTGCCCCCGTGGCGCGGCCGGTTGGCGAATGGTCCAGTCCGGCATGGAGGCCCGGCTGGAGTGACGTCTGGGTAGGCAGCGGCGCCCGCAGGCCACCCAGCAGAAAGGCCATCAGGCGACTGAGCAGCACGTCGGCGTCCAGACCGGTGTCGCCGTGCAGATTCATCACCTGGCTGGAGCTGTCGGCCCCCATGATGGCGTAGGCCGTGGCGCCCAGCATGAAGTGGAAACGCCAGACGATTTCGGCTTCGGGCACCCCCGGCAGCGAGGTCAGCAGGGCGCGCGTGAAACGATGGGCCACCACCGATCGTTCGGCCTCGAACAGGGCGTTGATCGCGCCGTTGGGGTCCGACAGATTGCAGCTTTGCAGCGGCATGAAGGCGCGGCGCTCGGCGCCTGCGCTGCAGGCGTGGCGCACCAGCGGGCCGAAATAGGCCTCGACGATGGCTGAAGGTTTCAGCGGTTGGCCGCCGGCCTGGGCTTCCAGCGTATCCAGAATGCGCAGGCGCTCGCCATTCAGCGCATCCAGTCGGCGCTGGAAGACGGCCTCGATCAGGGCGTCTTTCGAGCCGAAGTGGTAATTGACTGCCGACAGGTTGACCTCTGCTGCCTTGGTGATCTGGCGCATGGAGGTCTTGTCGTGCCCTTGCTCGGCGAACAGATGTTCGGCAGCATCGAGAATGGCATCGCGGGTGAGAGTCGAACGGGAAATGGTCATGTGTAGTTCAAACGTTTGTTTTAAAACTATACACAAGCCGCCCGGGAACGGTATCCGTGTTACCCCTTAGATGACCGTCGATGCGTCAGGGCGAGCTGTGCGCTTCTTGGGGTTTTGCAGCGCAAAGGATACACTTTCAGGATTCGTGACATAGTGATAAAGGACGCATGATGGCATCCGTGCGACAGCTGTTGGTGATTTCAACGCTGGTGATCGCCTGTATCTTGATCGGCATGCTGGCGGTGGGCACCCGGCTGATGGACCGGCAATTGGATGGTCAGCTGCAAAGCGATAGCGAGAATGCCGCTGCCACCCTGGCGTTGCTGGTCAGCGCTCAACCTGATCAGGCGGCGCGCGTGCGCGTCCTGGATGCCGCTTTTCAGCAGGGGCGGTTTGCGGACCTTTCCTTGCAGGCCCCTGACGGGGCCATGGTGTTTCAAGCGCGCCGCGTGTCGTCCGCGGCGGCGAATGCCCCCGACTGGTTTGGCGCCTGGGGCGATATCCAGCCTCACCGTGCGCAGCGCCAGATGGGCGAGGCGGGACAGCTGAGCCTGGTCCTGGATCCCGCGCCGGCTCGCGATGCGCTGTGGGCGCACGTGCTTCAGTGGCTGTGGCTGGCCTTGGGGATCGCGGCCTTCTGGGCTCTGTTCCTGGCGGCGCTGCTGTCGCGGCTGCGGCGTGCCGTGCTGGATGCGCCGACGCCGGAAGCGCCTGAAATCAAGGTCAAGCAGACTGGACCCGTCGAAAATGCCGAACTGCTGGATGAGGTCCGTGAGCGGGTGTCGCCCACCATGGACGAGCAGATGGCGCGCATCGAGCAATTGGAAATCGAACTCAATCGGGATCCGGTCACAGGCCTGGCCAACCGCGCTTATTTCCTGAATGAACTCAAGCGCGTGCTGCGCGACGATTCGCGCCAGGGCGCGGTCAGCGGCTATGTCCTCTTGGTGCGCCAGCGCGATATGGCCCGGCTGCAGAATCAAAGCGACCGCCAGGAAATCGATGATTGGCTGCGTCTGCTGGGCGGGCGTCTGATCGAGGTCCTGGCGGACTATCCACAGGCGCATGCGCTGCCGGCCCGCCTGAATGGCGCGGACTTCGCGATTCTGTTCCCGGTGGGGGGCGGCCCGGAGGTCATGCGTCCCATCCAGCGGCTGCATGAACTGTTCGAGACGCTGAGAGTGAAGCTCGACAGTCAGAACCTGTCGCGATGGGCCTTCGCCCTGACGGACTACACAGCCCAGTGCACGCCGAAAGAAGTCCTGACGCGCCTGGATCTGGCGCTGATGTGCGCGGAAAGCGCGGGACACGCGGAAGTCGAATTTCTGTCGCATGCCGATCGTGAAACCGGCGAGCTGCGCATGGGCGAGGCGTCCTGGCGCACGCTGATCTCCCAGGCCCTGGACCACGACCGCCTTTCCCTGGACGTGCGCCCGGTTCAATATGAGGGCGATGACATCACGGATCGCTACGAGGCGTCTCTCCGTCTGCAGGAAGACGACGGCGATCAGCCGCCCTTGTCGGGGTATCTGTTCATGCCGGCCGCGGCGCGGCTGGGGCTGTCTTCCGATTGCGACATGAGGGCGCTGGCCCTGGCGCTGGGCTGGCTGGGCGAGCACCCCGGCATTCTCGTCGTGCGCATGTCCATGTCCTCCATTCTGGACACCCAGTACCTGGACGAGGTCCGGCGCATCTGCGCCTATGCGGATCCCGACCTGTTGCGGCGGGTGGTGGTGGAGCTCGACGCCTATGGCCTGAGTCGTCATCTGGATGCCTTCAAGGCCTTTGCCGGGGGGCTGATCGATACAGGGGTTTCGGTGGGCTTGCGCGGGCTGGATCAGCAGCCCGATGCTCTGCGCAGGATCCATGAGGTCGATTTCGGCTACGTCAAGCTGGGCGGCGCCTTTGTTCGCGAACTGCTGTCCAGCCCCGGCGGGGTGCAGATGATGGTGGCGGTCACGGAAACGGCCATCGGCATGGGCATGAGGGTCTACGTGGACGATGCCGATGACGAGGCCACCCGCCGGATGGTGGTCGAATATGGGGCCTTGCCGCGGGCGCGGTGATGCGCCAAGCCATCATGGGCTAAAAAGTACTTGTCTTTCCAGCCCGCTTATGTCTATAATTGCTGTCTTGGCCTACCTGCCAGGCGTGTCATATGAAAACAGACGGGCATTGCACCGGGGTTTTTAGTGTGTCGCCAGGCCATGGCCGAGTTGGTAATCTCGTTTATGCGCAAAATTGCTTTGCGCAAACAGGAATTTCAACCCAGAGCCCGCGCGCAGCTAGCTGTGCCGGCTTGACGGGACCAAAACTGGCTGCGTTGTCTTAGGGTGAATGCTCTGGGCATCGTTGTTAAGTTGGAACAGGAAAAATCATGATCCAAATGCAGACCACGCTGGACGTGGCCGACAACACAGGTGCGCGTTCCGTCATGTGCATCAAGGTGTTGGGCGGCTCGAAGCGCCGCTATGCCGCCATTGGCGACGTCATCAAGGTGTCCGTCAAGGAAGCAGCACCTCGCGGGCGCGTGAAAAAAGGCGAAATCTACAACGCCGTGGTGGTGCGTACCGCCAAGGGCGTGCGCCGCAAAGACGGTTCCCTGATCCGCTTCGGCGGCAATGCGGCCGTGTTGCTCAATGCGAAACTCGAACCCATCGGCACGCGCATCTTCGGACCGGTCACACGTGAACTGCGCACCGAGAAGTTCATGAAGATCGTGTCCCTGGCGCCCGAAGTGCTGTAAGGAGCAGATCATGCAAAACATTCGTAAAGGCGACGAAGTCATTGTGCTGGCAGGCCGCGATCGCAGCCGCCGCGGCACCGTGGTGGCTCGCGTCGACGACGACCACGTGCTGGTCGAAGGCATCAACGTCGTCAAGAAGCACGCCAAGGGCAATCCCATGGCGGGTACGCCCGGCGGCATCGTCGACAAGACACTGCCCATCCATATTTCCAATGTGGCGATCTACAACCCCGAGACCGGCAAGGGCGACCGCGTCGGCGTCAAGGTCGTGGACGGGGCCAAGGTCCGCATTTTCCGTTCCAACGGCGCTGTCGTTGGCGCGAAGGCATAAGGGGCGCATCAAATGGCTCGTTTACAAGATTTCTACCGCACCAAGGTCGCTGGCGACCTGAAGGCGAAATTCGGCTATCAGTCGATCATGCAGGTGCCGCGCATCACCAAGATCACCCTGAACATGGGTGTGTCCGAAGCGGTTTCCGACAAAAAGATCATTGAAAACGCCGTGGGCGACATGACCAAGATCTCCGGTCAGAAGCCCGTCGTCACGAAGACCCGCAAAGCCATCGCAGGCTTCAAGATCCGTGAAGACTATCCGATCGGCTGCATGGTCACGCTGCGTGGTCAGCGTATGTACGAATTCCTGGATCGTCTGATCTCCGTCGCCCTGCCGCGTGTGCGTGACTTCCGCGGCGTGTCGGGCCGTGCCTTCGATGGCCGCGGCAACTACAACATCGGTGTGAAGGAACAGATCATCTTCCCGGAAATCGAATACGACAAGATCGATGCCGTGCGCGGGATGAACATCAGCATCACCACCACCGCAAAGACCGACGAGGAAGCCAAGGCGCTCTTGAGCGCATTCAGCTTCCCCTTCCGCAACTAAGGGGCTGACGTGGCAAAACTTTCCCTCATCAATCGCGACATCAAGCGCGCCAAGCTGGCTGAAAAATTCGCAGCGAAGCGCACCGCACTGAAGGCGATCATCGCCGATCAGTCCAAATCCGACGAAGAACGCTATCAGGCTCGCCTGGCCCTGCAACAGCTGCCGCGCAACGCCAGCCCCACTCGCCAGCGCAACCGCTGCGTGGTGACGGGCCGTTCCCGCGGCGTGTTCAGCAAGTTCGGGCTGACGCGTCACAAACTGCGTGAAATGGCCATGCGCGGCGAAGTGCCGGGCATGACCAAGGCCAGCTGGTAGGAGAATCACACATGAGCATGAGCGATCCCATCGCCGATATGCTGACCCGCGTGCGTAATGCGCAAATGGTCAACAAGACGTCGGTTTCCATGCCCTCCTCGAAGCTGAAGGCTGCCATCGCAGCTGTGCTCAAGGATGAAGGCTACATTGAAGATTTCCGCGTGGCGGGCGAACAGGCCAAGCCGCAGCTGGAAATCACGTTGAAATATTATGCCGGCCGTCCGGTGATCGAGCGCATCGATCGCGTCTCGCGTCCCGGCCTGCGTATCTACAAGAGCAGCGTCACCATTCCTCAGGTCATGAACGGCCTGGGCGTGGCGATCGTCTCCACTCCGCGTGGCGTCATGACGGACCGCAAGGCCCGTGCCACCGGCGTGGGCGGCGAAGTGCTCTGCTACGTGGCATAAGGGGGTATTACATTATGTCACGTATCGCCAAGTATCCCGTTGCGCTGCCGAAAGGCGTCGAAGCCACGATCAGCGCAGGTCAGATTGTCGTCAAGGGCCCCTTGGGCACCCTGACCCAGGCGCTGGACGGCAACGTCCGCATCGCCCAGGAAGACGGCCATCTGACGTTTGCCGTCGCCAACGATTCCCGTCAGGCCAATGCAATGTCCGGCACCATGCGTGCGCTGGTCAACAACATGGTCACCGGGGTCAGCCAAGGCTTCGAGCGTCGCCTGAATCTGGTTGGCGTGGGTTTCCGCGCCCAGGTCCAGGGCAACGCGCTGAAGCTGCAGCTGGGTTTCTCGCACGATGTGCTGCATGACATCCCCAACGGGATCAAGATCGAGTGCCCGTCCCAGACTGAAGTCGTGGTCAAGGGCTCCGACAAGCAGGTCGTCGGTCAGGTGGCTGCTGAAATCCGCGCTTATCGCGAACCCGAACCCTATAAGGGCAAGGGCGTGCGGTATGCGGACGAACGCGTGATCCTGAAAGAAACCAAGAAGAAATAAGCACGCAGGCAAGGACGAATCATGGACAAGAAACTCTCCCGTTTGCGTCGTGCCGCGGCCACCCGCCGCAAGATTCACGAACTGCGCGTGCACCGTCTGTCGGTGCATCGCACGAATCTGCACATCTACGCCAACATCATTTCGCCGGAAGGCGATCATGTGCTCGTCAGCGCTTCCACGCTCGAGCCCGAAGTCCGCAAGGAACTCGCCAGCCAGAAGGCCAACGGCGGCAATGCTGCCGCTGCCAGCCTGGTCGGCAAGCGCGTGGCCGAAAAGGCCAAGGCTGCCGGCATCGAACTCGTCGCTTTCGACCGTTCGGGCTTCCGTTACCATGGCCGCGTCAAGGCGCTGGCCGAAGCCGCGCGTGAAGCCGGCTTGAAGTTCTAAGGGAATCACATGGCTAAAGCACAAGGCAAGCACGCCGCCGAGCAGGAACGCGACGACGGCATGCGCGAAAAGATGATCGCGGTCAATCGCGTCAGCAAGGTCGTCAAAGGTGGTCGCACCATGAGCTTCGCGGCACTGACCGTGGTCGGTGATGGCGATGGCCGTATCGGCATGGGCAAGGGCAAGGCCCGCGAAGTGCCGGTGGCGGTTCAAAAGGCCATGGAACAGGCCCGTCGCGGTCTGCTCAAGGTCGCTCTGAAGAACGGCACGCTGCACCACACCGTGGTCGGCAAGCACGGCGCCTCCACCGTCCTGATCTCGCCGGCCGCTGAAGGTACCGGCGTGATCGCCGGCGGCCCGATGCGCGCGATCTTCGAAGTCATGGGTGTGCGTAACGTCGTGGCGAAAAGCCTCGGCTCCAGCAACCCCTACAACATGGTGCGCGCCACGCTGAATGGTCTGCGCGCCTGCTCCACCCCGGCGGAAATTGCGGCCAAGCGCGGCAAATCCGTCGAAGAAATCCTGGGGTAAGACATGGCACAGAAGCAAATCAAAGTCACGCTCGTGCGCTCCGTGATCGGCACTCATAAGTCCCACCGCGCCACGGTGCGCGGTCTGGGTCTGGGCAAGATCAACAGCAGCCGCGTCCTGATCGATACTCCCGAGGTGCGTGGGATGATCCGCAAGGTGGATTATCTGGTCACGGTCTCGGAAGCCTGAACAAAGGAATTCAGATGTCTGTTACTCAACTGAATACGATCGCGCCGGCCGAAGGCGCCAAGCGTCCGCGCCGCCGCGTGGGCCGTGGCATCGGCTCCGGCCTGGGCAAGACGGCCGGTCGCGGCCACAAGGGCCAGAAGTCCCGTGCCGGTGGCTTCCACAAGGTCGGTTTCGAAGGCGGTCAGATGCCGCTGCAGCGTCGCCTGCCCAAGCGCGGTTTCACTCCGCTGGGTCGTCACCTGTCGGCTGAAATCCGTCTGTCCGACCTGCAGGCGCTGCCCGTCGACGAAATCGACGTGCAGGTGCTGAAGGCCGCCGGCCTGGTCGGCGATCTGGTGCGCTACGTCAAGGTCATCAAGACCGGTGAGATCACCCGCAAGGTTGCCCTGCAGGGCATCAATGCAACGGCCGGCGCCCGCGCCGCGATCGAAGCCGCCGGCGGTTCGCTGGCGTAAGGGGCAGCAGTGGCGAAAGCTCAGGCACATAAGCCCAGCGCAGGATACGGCGACCTCAAGCGCCGCATCCTGTTCCTCGTGCTGGCCCTGATCGTCTATCGCATGGGGACGCACGTCCCCGTGCCGGGCATCAATCCCGATGCGCTGGCGGACCTGTTCCAGCAGAACCAGGGCGGTATCCTGGGGCTGTTCAACATGTTCTCCGGCGGGGCGCTGGAACGGTTCTCCGTGCTGGCATTGGGGATCATGCCGTACATTTCGGCAGCCATCATCATGCAGCTGCTGGCCGTGGTCGTGCCGGCCCTGGAAGCCATCAAGAAAGAAGGCCAGTCCGGGCAACGCAAGATCACCCAGTACACGCGCTACGGCACCGTGTTCCTGGCTCTTTTCCAGGCGGTGGGGATTTCCGTCGCCTTGGAATCGCAACCGGGCCTGGTCATCGATCCGGGGCTGTTGTTCCGCTTCACGACCATCGTGACGCTGGTGACGGGCTCCATGTTCCTGATGTGGCTGGGTGAGCAGATCACCGAGCGAGGTCTGGGCAATGGTATTTCACTGCTGATTTTCGCCGGGATCGTGGCGGGCTTGCCCGGCGCGCTGGGCGGCATGCTGGATCTGGTCCGTACGGATTCGATGTCGGTGCTGTCGGTGCTGTTCATCCTGGCCCTGGTGGTCGCCGTTACGTATTTCGTGGTTTACGTGGAACGCGGCCAGCGCCGCATCACCGTGAACTACGCCAAGCGCCAGGTGGGCAACAAGCTCTATGGCGGCCAGTCCTCGCACCTGCCGCTGAAGCTGAATATGTCCGGGGTGATTCCGCCGATCTTCGCATCGTCCATCATCCTGTTGCCGGCGACCGTGACCAGCTGGTTTTCCAGCAACCCGAACATGCGCTGGCTGGGCGATCTGGCGGCTGCCTTGTCGCCGCGCCAACCGCTGTACGTGACGCTGTATTCCGGCTTGATCATCTTCTTCTGTTTCTTTTATACGGCGCTGGTGTTCAATAGCCGTGAGACAGCGGATAACCTGAAGAAAAGTGGCGCTTTTGTCCCCGGAATCCGTCCCGGCGACCAGACGGCCCGTTACATCGACAAGATCCTGATGCGCTTGACGCTGTCAGGCGCGGTCTATGTCACGCTGGTCTGCCTGTTGCCTGAACTGATGCAGATGCGCTGGAATGTGCCGTTCTATTTTGGTGGCACTTCGCTACTGATTATTGTCGTCGTCGCCATGGATTTCATGGCCCAGGCGCAAGCCTACATGATGTCCCAACAGTATGATTCGTTGCTCCGGAAGGCGAACTTCAAGGGCGCGGGTCTTCCGATGCGCTAAAAATCATGTCCAAGGACGACGTCATTCAGATGCAAGGGGAGGTCGTGGAAAACCTTCCCAACGCAACGTTTCGTGTCAAGCTGGAAAATGGCCACATGGTGCTGGGCCACATTTCAGGCAAGATGCGTATGCACTATATCCGGATCCTTCCGGGTGACAAGGTCACAGTGGAGCTCACGCCCTATGACCTGTCGCGCGCCAGGATAGTTTTCCGCTCCAAATAGGCGGCCGGTCAAAAACCAGGAGAATCCCATGAAGGTAATGGCATCGGTAAAGCGGATCTGCCGCAACTGCAAAATCATCAAACGTCACGGCGTGGTGCGAGTCATCTGCACCGACCCGCGTCATAAGCAACGCCAAGGCTAAGGCCGGGCATCACGGATTTCACGAGGAACAGTCATGGCCCGTATTGCTGGCATCAATATTCCGCCGCACCAACACGCCGAGATCGGCTTGACCGCGATCTTCGGCATCGGCCGTTCGCGCGCTCGCAAGATCTGCGAAGCGACCGGCATCGAATATTCCAAGAAGATCAAGGATCTGAGCGACGCTGAGCTGGAAAAGATCCGCGAACAGGTTCATTCCTTCACCGTTGAAGGCGACCTGCGTCGTGAAGTGCAACTGTCGATCAAGCGTCTGATCGACCTGGGCACGTACCGTGGCATGCGCCACAAACGTGGCCTGCCGGTGCGCGGTCAGCGTACTCGCACGAACGCGCGTACCCGCAAGGGCCCGCGTCGCGCAGCAGCGTCCCTGAAGAAATAAATAGGAATCAACATGGCCAAAGCACAAGCCGGCGCCGCGCGCGTCCGCAAGAAAGTCAAGAAAAACGTGTCGGACGGGATTGCTCACGTTCACGCGTCTTTCAACAACACCATCATCACCATCACCGACCGCCAGGGTAATGCCCTGTCGTGGGCGACGTCCGGTGGCGCAGGGTTCAAGGGTTCGCGCAAATCGACCCCGTTTGCCGCCCAGGTCGCTGCCGAGTCCGCCGGCCGCGTGGCCCAGGAATACGGCATCAAGACCCTGGAAGTTCGCATCAAGGGCCCCGGCCCCGGCCGCGAATCCTCGGTGCGTGCGTTGAATGCCTTGGGGATCAAGATCTCCAGCATTTCCGACATCACGCCGGTGCCGCATAACGGCTGCCGCCCGCCCAAGCGTCGTCGTATCTAAGGGGAACATCTTGGCTCGTTATACCGGACCTAAATGCAAGCTTTCGCGCCGCGAAGGCACCGACCTGTTCCTGAAGAGCGCTCGCCGCTCGCTGGACTCCAAGTGCAAGCTCGAATCCAAGCCCGGCCAGCATGGCCGCACTTCGGGTTCCCGCACCTCCGACTTCGGTCTGCAGCTGCGTGAAAAGCAGAAGCTCAAGCGCATGTACGGCGTGCTGGAAAAGCAGTTCCGCCGCTACTTCGAGGAAGCCGAGCGCCGTCGCGGCAATACCGGCGAAACCCTGATCCAGCTGCTGGAATCGCGCCTGGACAACGTGGTCTACCGCATGGGCTTTGGCTCGACGCGTGCCGAAGCGCGCCAGTTGGTGAATCACCGCGCCATCGAACTGAACGGCCATACCGCCGACATCGCCTCGATGCTGGTCAAGGCCGGCGACGTGATCACGATTCGCGAAAAGGCCAAGAGCCAGATCCGCATCAAGGAATCCCTGGACCTGGCGACCGGCAACGGCCTGCCCCAGTGGGTGGAAGTCGATGCCGGCAAGCTGTCGGGCGTTTTCAAGCAGGCCCCGGATCGCGCTGATGTCGCTCACGACGTCAACGAATCCATGGTCGTGGAATTGTATTCCCGCTGATCGCCTCGGGTGGCTTCGCGCCACCGCGTGGTTCCCGGACTTTACCCGGGAGCTGCCATCCAGCCCACACCCAGGCATCCGCCGGGGGTGGGCTGTGGTCTTGTTCCGGCTTCGCCGCCGGTCCTTCATGTCCGTCAGCCTTATCGGTGTAACGAGCCGAGGGTATTGAAAAGGAACACATATGTCCGCACAAGGTTTTCTCAAGCCCCGCACCATTACCGTGGAGTCGCTGGGCGCCAATCACGCCAAGGTCGTCATGGAGCCCTTCGAGCGTGGGTATGGCCATACGCTGGGCAACGCCCTGCGCCGTATCCTGCTGTCGTCGATGACCGGCTATGCGCCGACCGAAGTCCAGATCAGCGGGGTCGTGCATGAATATTCCACGATCGCCGGCGTGCGCGAAGACGTCGTGGACATCCTGCTGAACCTGAAGGGCGTGGTGTTCAAGCTGCACAATCGCGAAGAAGTCACGCTGCAACTGAACAAGCAGGGCCCGGGCGAAGTCCGCGCTCGCGACATCGATCTGCCGCATGATGTGGAAATCATCAACCCCGATCACCTGATCGCCACGCTGACCGACAATGGCCGCATCGAAATGCAGATCAAGGTCGAACAGGGCCGCGGCTATGTGCCGGGCAATGTCCGGGCTCTGGCCGACGACCGCTCGGCCACGATCGGCCAGATCGTGCTGGATGCGTCCTTCAGCCCGGTTCGCCGCGTCAGCTACGCGGTGGAAAACGCCCGCGTGGAACAGCGCACCGACCTGGACAAGCTGGTGCTGGACGTGCTGACCAACGGCGTCATCAGCCCCGAAGAGGCCGTGCGCCAATCGGCTCGCATCCTGATGGACCAGGTGTCGGTGTTCGTGTCCCTGGCGGACAAGGACGCTGGCCAGCTGACCACCAGCCTGCCGGTGGGCGGCCAGTCGGCCCCGATCGATCCGGTGCTGCTGCGCCCGGTGGACGATCTGGAATTGACGGTGCGTTCGGCCAATTGCCTGAAGGCCGAAAACATCTACTACATCGGCGATCTGATCCAGCGCACCGAAAACGAGTTGCTGAAGACCCCGAACCTGGGCCGCAAATCGCTCAACGAGATCAAGGAAGTCCTGGCCGCACGCGGCCTGACCCTGGGCATGAAGCTGGAAAACTGGCCCCCCGTCGGGCTGGAGCGCCCCTAAGCGAACCGGCATGGCCCGGGGAGATCTCTCCGGGCCGTGCTAAAATCCTGCGCCTGTCCGAGATTCGGACGAGCGCTGTCAACCCACCCGGGCCGCGCCTAGTGCGATAGAAGATCCGGGTTTTAGATTCAAACAAGGAAATCATCATGCGTCATCGTAGCGGCCTCCGCAAACTGAACCGTACCAGCAGCCATCGCCTGGCCATGTTTCGCAACATGGCTGTGTCCCTGCTGACTCACGAAGGCATCAAGACCACGCTGCCCAAGGCCAAGGAATTGCGCCGTGTGGTGGAACCCCTGATTACCCTGGGCAAGAACCCCACGCTGGCCAACCGCCGCCTGGCCTTCGCCCGTCTGCGTGACCGCGATGCCGTCACCAAGCTCTTCAACGATATCGGCCCGCGCTTTGCCGCCCGCAACGGCGGCTACACCCGTGTGCTGAAGATGGGCTTCCGCCAGGGCGACAACGCCCCCATGGCCTACATGGAACTGGTGGATCGCCCCGAAGCAGAAGCCGCCGCCGAATAAGGTGGCTGGCGGGGCGGAGTCCGTTCCGCCCACTGCGTCATCCCCAAGGCCCGAAGCCAGCGCTTCGGGCCTTTTCGTTGTCGGTCCGCCGTGAGAGACGGGCAGCAGGCGGGCGCTGGCGCGCGCGGCGTGGGTGCTGCTTTGCATGTAAAATCAAAGGGTTTTGTCCATCGGGATTTACCATGTCGGTTCGCGAACATCAATCCGGGACTGCGGATGTGTCCACGACGGTCCCCCCGGCGGCAGCTCCCTCCGGTGGGCTACGGCGTCAGGAGGGCGTCCCGGCGGACACTGTCGTGGTGCTGTCGACGGCGCCTGACGTGCTGCTGGCCAAGCGGATCGCCCACGTGCTGGTCGAAGAGGCTCTGGTGGCTTGCGCCCAGGTCGGTGGCGCGATGACCTCGATGTATCTGTGGCAGGGGCATCTGGAAGGCTGCGAGGAGATCCCGCTCAGCTTCAAGACCACGGCGGCGGCATTGCCGGCCCTCCACCGGAGGCTATGCGAGCTGCATCCCTACGAGATCCCGGAATTCCTGGTCCTGGGGGCTGCGGCCGGCAGCGTCGCGTATCTGGACTGGGTCGCCCGCAGTGTCGCCGTTCCCCCCGCGTCCTCGCCGGCCTGATGTCCCGCCGGCCCGAATCCGCCAGGCTGGTCCTGAAAGAGATGGTTTTATGAAGAAGTTCCTGTCCCTGCTGTTGATGGGTCTGATGGCGGTCGGTGTGATCGGCAAGGCCTGGGCCGCAGATGATTTCCTGGATCCCGAAAAGGCCTTTGTCACCACGGTGGCCACGCCCGATCCACTGACGCTGGATGTGCATTACGCCATTGCGCCGGGCTATTACATGTACCAGGAACGCTTCGAGGTGCGGATCGAAGACGCCCAGGGCCGGTTGTTGATGTACCGGCGCTCGGCGTTGACGCCGCCCGGAGAGGAAACCCGGCAGCCGGCCTGGACGCAGGCGCTGCAACTGCCCAAGGGCCAGGTGAAGTATGACCCGACCTTCGATCAGGATATGGAGGTCTTCCACGGAGGGGTGACCTTGCGCGCGCCTTTGCAGGGCGGTGCGGCGGCCCCCCTGCAAGTGACGGTGACGGGCCAGGGTTGCGCGGATGAAGGCTTGTGCTATCCGCCCATGACCCGGCAGTTCACGCTCGCGGCCCAGGGAGACGGTTATCAGGCGCAAGGGCCGCTGGCGCGCAGCCAGGTTCCCGCGCCGCAGGATGAGGTCGCCTCATCCGGCCCTCTGCCGGGCGCCCGGCCGGCCGCTCAAGGTTCGGCCTTGCCCTTGCTGGCGACACCCTCGGCCGGTTCCGGTTCCTCCACTGCCGCGGGATCGGACGCCTCCTGGCTCGATCTGGGCGACGTGGGCATGGCAGCCTGGTTGCATCAGGCGCCTTTGTGGCAGATTCTGGGTCTGAGCCTGCTGTTCGGCGTCCTGTTGTCCCTGACCCCCTGCGTGCTGCCCATGGTGCCGATCCTTCTGGCCATCATTGCGGGCAAGGATCAGCAGGCGGTCAGCCGTGGCCGGGGGCTGGGCATGGCCGCCATCTATGTGCTGGGGATGTCCATCGTCTATACCGCTTTGGGCGTGCTGGCCGGCCTGGTGGGCGCCGGCCTGGCGGCCTGGCTGCAGTCGCCTTGGGTCCTCGGTTCCTTTGCCGTCTTGCTGGGGATTTTTGCGCTGGCCATGCTGGATGTGTTTACCTTGCAGGCGCCGGTGGGCTTTCAGTCGCGGCTGCAGGGCTGGATGCAGCGCCTGCCTGGCGGACAGGCAGGCGGCGTGTTCCTGATGGGCATGCTGTCGGCCCTGATCGTGGGGCCTTGTGTGGCAGCCCCTCTGGCGGGAGTGCTGCTGTTCATTTCCCAGACGGGTGACGTCGTGGTCGGCGGTACGGCGCTGTTTGCCATGGCCTGGGGCGAAGGCCTGCTGCTGCTGGCGGTCGGCGCAGGGGCGGGAGCCCTGTTGCCGCGCGCCGGGGCCTGGATGATGCCGCTGAAGGCCGCCTTTGGCCTGTTGTTGCTGGCGACGGCCTGGTGGATGGCGCGGCCGCTGCTGGCCGGGGCTGTTTCCGTGACGGGCTGGATCCTGCTGGCGTTCTGGGCTGCACTGATGCTGTGGGGGATGGCCGGCGGCTCCCGTTCCGCAGGGCAAAGCGGGACGCTTGCCGGAGGGCCCTTGCGTTCGCTGGCCCGGGCGCTGGCGTTGATGCTCGTCTTGTGGGGGCTGGCGCAGGGCGCCGGTCTGTTGGCGGGCGGGCAGGACATGCTGAAACCGCTGGCGCCGTTTGCGACGGGGTCGACGGCCGGGGGCGTTGTCGCATCCAGTCCCGAGGCCATTCGCGCCCGCTTCACTCCCGTCGCATCGCTGGCGGACCTGGACGCCCGGCTGGCGGCGGCAGACCGTCCTGTGATGCTGGATTTCTATGCCGACTGGTGCGTGTCGTGCCTGGAAATGGAAAAATTCACCTTCAGCGATCCTCGTGTGGCCGCTCGCATGGGGCAGATGACCTTATTGCAGGCGGACGTCACGCGGATGACGGCCGATGACAGGGCGCTGCTGGCGCGGTTCGATCTGTTCGGGCCGCCCGGCATCCTGTTCTTTGATCGCGGCGGCGCGCTGCTGACGGATGCCCGGGTCGTGGGATTCAAGAAGGCGGACGCGTTCCTGCAGGTTCAGGAACGGGTGCTCGCGGCACAGTAAATCATTCCGTAGGGGCCTCCGGGGCCCGCATGGCGGCCCGCCACGGCTGGCGCGGTGGGGGCTATTCCTTCTGCGCGGCGTCGTCCTGCGCGACCACGGCCGAGGCCTGGTCCGCCGGGTCTTCGTCGGCCGGCTTGCGCTTTTCCAGCGCGGCTCCCGCCAGGATGCCGATTTCGTACAGCAGGCACAGCGGGGCGGCCAGCAGGATCTGGCTGAGGACGTCTGGCGGGGTCACGACGGCGGCCAGCACAAAGGCGCAGACGACGACGTAGCCGCGGATTTCGCGCAGTTTCTTGACCGTGACGATACCGGTCTTCACCAGCAGAACGACCGCCACCGGGACTTCGAATGTCACGCCGAAAGCGAGGAACATGGTCATCACGAAATTGACGTAGGCCTCGATGTCAGGCGCGGGGGTGATCGAGTGCGGCGCGAAGTGGGCGATGAAGCGAAAGACGGTGTGAAACACCACGAAATAGCAGAACGCCATACCCAGCAGAAACAGGAAACTGCTGGAAATGATCAGCGGCAGCGCCAGGCGCTGTTCATGCCGGTACAGCCCGGGCGCGACAAAGGCCCAGGCCTGGTACAGCACGAACGGCAGGGCCAGCACGAACGCCGCCAGCAAAGTGACTTTGATGGGCACCATGAAGGGCGTGATCACGCCCGTGGCGATCATCCGGGTGCCTTCGGGCAGGGATGCCAGCATGGGCTGGGCCAGGATGTCGTAGATGGCCGACGGCCCGGGGTATATGAACAGCACCACGAAGACACCCAGCACGGCGATGACGGCGCGCAGCAAGCGATTGCGCAGCTCCATCAGGTGCGAGATGAACGTGTCCTGGGAAGAGGCGTCTGAGGCGTCAGTCATCTTTCTTTACATCGAGAGCCTTCCGCGCCTCGTCCAGGGAGTCCTGGACGGCCTGGGTCGGCTGGGTGACGGCGGATTTCAGCTCGTCTGCGGACGAGTTCATGGAAGTCTGGACCGATCGGGCCGCGTCTTCCATCTGGTTCTTGATGTCGCCGATTTCCTTGAGATCCATTTCCTTCTGGATATCGGATTTGACTTCGTTCACGTAGCGCTGGGCGCGCCCCAGCAGGTGCCCGACCGTGCGGGCGACCTTGGGCAGGCGTTCGGGACCGATGACGATCAGCGCGATCACGCCGATCAGCATCAGTTCGCTGAAGCTGACATCAAACATTATGGTTCCGGTTCAGTGCGCAGGGGTCAGGCGTCGGTTTTCTCGCGGGCCTGGACATCCACGGTGTTGGAATCCTGGACTTGCTGGGTGACGGACGGCTTCGCCTCGGATTCGCCTTCGGCCTGGGCGTCTTTCATGCCCTTTTTGAAGCCCTTGACGGCGCCGCCAAGGTCTTCGCCGATATTGCGCAGTTTTTTGGTGCCGAAAATCAGGGCGACGATGACCAGAACAATCAGCCAGTGCCAGATGCTGAAACTACCCATGAGAGCTCCTTAGGCGGCGGGTGCCGCGCGTTTTGACCAGGGGCGTGCTCCGCCCAGAATATGAAAATGCAGGTGATCGATTTCCTGGCCGCCTTCGATGCCGGTGTTGGCGACCAGCCGGAAGCCGCCTTCGGGCATCGGGTTGCAGCCGTTTTCGGCGGCCAGCCTGGGCACCAGCTGCAGCATGCGGGCCAGCCAGACGCTGTCCTGGGGACCGGTATCGGCCAGCGAGGCGACGTGATGTTTGGGAATCAACAGCAGGTGCACCGGAGCGGCCGGGTTGATGTCATGGAAGGCGAGAAATTCATCGTCTTCGTGCACGATGCGGGCAGGGATCTCGTGCCGGGCAATTTTACAAAACAGGCAATCGTGACTCATGGGGTTCTGCAAGACAGGGCCGGATATCGGTCCATTCAACCTCGTATGTTGCCACAATTCTCCTGGCATTGTGCTGATCGCGCCAGGGAATGCCGATTCTGAGGGTATGCCCCTAGTGCTTCGGGCGCGAGGCTTTTTCCTCCAGGCCGGACAGGCCCTCGCGACGGGCGAGTTCGGCCAGTACGTCTTCGGGGCGCAGGTTGAAGTGTGTCAGAGCCACCAGGCAGTGGAACCAGAGATCCGCGGTTTCGGCGACGATGCGGTCCGGGCGGCCGTCTTTGGCCGCCATCACCAGTTCGGTGGCCTCTTCACCGATCTTCTTCAGGAAGGCGTCCGGGCCCCGGGACAAGAGTTTCGCGGTATAGGACGTTTCCGGATTGCCGCCGCGATCCGGCCGACGGGTGGCCAGGGTGTCGGCCAGCCGGGCCAGCGTGTCGGTGTTGGAGGCGGAGGGCGTGTCAGTGGAGCTCATGGCGATCGGGTGACGGACCAGGCTGGCGACGATCGCCAGCCGTGGGCACTAGGCGTGCGGAGTGTGGTAAATGGTGTCGGGGTCCTTCAGGACCGGGTCCTGCACCACCCAGGCGGGCTCGGCGCCGCTCTGTGTGTCCAGGCCGCGGAAAAAACAGCGCTCGCGCCCCGTGTGGCAGGCGATGCCGCCGACCTGGGTGACTTTCAGCAGCAGCACGTCGCCGTCGCAGTCCAGGCGGATGTCGTGCACCTGCTGGATGTGGCCGGACTCCTCGCCCTTGCGCCACAGGCGCTGGCGGGACCGCGAAAAATACACGGCGCGTCCGGTTCGCGCGGTTTCCTGGATTGCTTCGGCATTCATCCAGGCCATCATCAGGACCGTGCCCGTGCCGGCATCCTGGGCGATGGCGGGGATCAGGCCTTGCGCATCGAAACGCAGGGCTGACAGCCAGTCGGGGGTGGGGGCTTGCGTCATCGCCGCACCTGGATGCCCTGGGCGGCCAGGAAGTCCTTGGCCTCGGCCAGAGTGTGCTGGCCGAAATGGAAGATGCTGGCCGCCAGCACCGCGCTGGCATGGCCTTGGGTGATGCCATCGGCCAGGTGCTGCAGGCTGCCTACGCCGCCGGAAGCGATGACGGGGATGGATACCGCGTCCGAGACCGCGCGTGTCAGTTCCAGATCGAAGCCCGATTTGGTGCCGTCCCGATCCATGCTGGTCAACAAAAGTTCACCCGCCCCCATGTCGGCCATGCGGCAGGCCCATTGCACGGCGTCCAGGCCTGTGCCCTTGCGTCCGCCATGGGTGAAGATTTCCCAACGCGGGGATTCGTCCGGGGCGGAGACGCGGCGGGCGTCCAGCGCCACCACGATGCATTGGGACCCGTGGTGGCTGGCGGCGTCGGCCACCAATTCCGGTCGCGCGACGGCCGCGCTGTTGATCGAGACTTTGTCGGCGCCGGCATTCAGCAGGCGCTGGATGTCGGACACCTGTCGCACGCCGCCGCCGACGGTCAGCGGAATGAAGACCTGGCGCGCCACCGATTCGATGATGGGCAGGATCAGGTCGCGATCGTCGGAGGTGGCGGTGATATCCAGGAACGTGAGTTCGTCGGCGCCCTGTTCGTCGTAGCGGCGGGCGATTTCCACCGGATCGCCGGCATCGGCCAGATTGACGAAGTTGACTCCCTTGACTACCCGGCCGGCGCTGACGTCCAGGCAGGGGATGATGCGGCAGCACAGGCCGGATCCGGCCGAGGCCGCAGGGGCGGAGAGCGCGGAGCCGCCCGGGTCGAGCGGGCCCGTCATGCGGAGCGCCCGGATTCCGCGTCCGGATCGTCTTCCTCGCCGCAGAGCGTATCGGCCAGGGTTTGGGCATCGGAGAAGTTCAGCGTGCCTTCGTAGATGCTGCGGCCCAGGATGGCGCCGTCGATGCCCTGATCGGCCACGGAGCACAGCGCGCGGATGTCGTCCAGGGAGGCGATCCCGCCCGAGGCGATGACCGGGATATGGACCTGCTGCGCCAGGTGCAGGGTGGCTTCGACGTTGACGCCGCTGAGCATGCCATCGCGGCCGATGTCGGTGTAGATGATGGATTCGCAGCCGTAGTCCTCGAATTTTCGGGCCAGGTCCACCACGTCGTGGCGGGTCAGCTTGGACCAGCCATCGGTGGCGACCTTGCCGTCGCGGGCATCCAGGCCGACGATGATGTGGCCGGGGAAGGCCGAGCAGGCGTCGCTGAGGAAACCGGGATCTTTCACCGCAGCCGTGCCGATGATGACGTAGGAGATGCCGTTGTCCAGGTAGTATTCGACCGTATCCAGATCGCGGATGCCGCCGCCGATCTGGATGGGGAGGTCTTCGTCGGTGGCATCGACGATGGCCTGGATGGCGGCTCGGTTGCGCGGCTTGCCGGCGACGGCGCCGTTCAGGTCCACCAGGTGCAGGCGGCGGGCGCCCTGGTCGGCCCATTGGGTCGCCATGGCGGCGGGATCTTCGGAAAAGACGGTGGCGTCGGCCAAGTCACCTTGGCGCAGGCGCACGCAGCGCCCGTCTTTGAGGTCGATGGCGGGGATCAGGAGCATGGTCGTCGTGTCAGTGCGGAAAGGATAGGAAACACCGGGGTGGAAATCAGGGCTGCCAGCGGCTGAAGTTGCGGTAGATCCGCAGGCCGGGCGTTGTGCTCTTTTCTGGGTGAAACTGTACGGCAAAAATATTGTCGGCTGCAATCGCGCAGCAGAACGGTTGCCCGTAGTTGCTGGTGGCGGCGGTCAGGGCAGGGTCGTCGGGCTGGGCATAGTAGCTGTGCACGAAATAGAACGGGGTGTCCTGCGCGATGCCTTCCCAGAGCGGGTGTGCCCGGGTCTGTGTGACGGTGTTCCAGCCCATGTGGGGGACTTTCAGGCGCCCTGCCCGGCTGTCGGCCGGCTGCTCGAAGGCCGGCCCCTGGAATCGCCGCACGCGGCCGGGGAACAGGCCCAGGCCGGGGGTGTCGCCCTCGTCGCTGCCGTCGAACAGCATTTGTTCGCCCACGCAGACCCCCATCAGGGGTTTCTCGCGGGCGGCCTGCAGCACCGCTTCGCGCAGGCCCGACATGTCCAGCGTGCGCATGCAGTCCGGCATGGCCCCCTGTCCGGGAAAGACGATGCGGTCGGCCGCCAGGATGTCGGCGGCCTGGCGGGCGATGCGGATGTCCTGGTCGGGAGCGGCCGCCTGCAGGGCGCGGGCCACCGAATGGAAATTGCCCATGCCGTAATCGACGATGGCGATGCGTGTCACGATGCGGGATTCCTGGGTGTGGTCCGGGGTGAACGGGCCGGTTGGATCAGAGCGCGCCTTTGGTCGAGGGAATCGCGCCGCCGGCGCGAGGATCGACTTCCGTAGCCATGCGCAATGCCCGGCCAAAGGCCTTGAAGATGGTTTCGCACTGGTGGTGCGCGTTCTCGCCGCGCAGGTTGTCGATGTGCACGGTGGCCTGGGCATGGTTGACGAAGCCCTGGAAGAATTCCCGGGCCAGGTCGACGTCGAAGCCGCCGATGCGGGCGCGGGCATAGTCCACGTGGTAGAACAGGCCGGGGCGCCCGGACAGGTCCACCACCACGCGCGACAGCGATTCATCCAGGGGCACGTAGGCGTGGCCGTAACGGCGCAGCCCCGCCTTGTTGCCTGCCGCGGCGGCAAAGGCCTGGCCCAGGGTGATGCCTACGTCCTCGACGCTGTGGTGGTCGTCGATGTGGGTATCGCCGTCGCAGAGGATGTCCAGGTCGAACAGGCCGTGGCGGGCGATCTGGTCCAGCATGTGGTCCAGAAACGGCACGCCGGTATTCAGGGTGCGGGTGCCGGTGCCGTCCAGATTCACGGCGACTCGGATACGGGTTTCCTGGGTGTTGCGTTCGATGGTGGCGGTGCGCATGGCGGGGACAGAATCCTGGTGGGTCGGGCGGCGGCCTCAGGCCGGCGTATTCAGACGCAGCGTGGCGCTGGCCGCGTGGGCGTACAGGCCCTCGCCGGTGGCCAGCGTGGCGGCGATGCGGCCCAGGGTCTGGGCGCCGGCGGCCGAAACCTGGATCAGGCTGCTGCGTTTCTGGAAATCATACACGCCCAGCGGCGAGGAGAATCGGGCCGTGCGGGCCGTGGGCAGGACGTGGTTGGGGCCTGCGCAATAATCGCCCAGGGATTCGGAGCTGTAGGCGCCCAGGAAGATCGCGCCGGCGTGGCGGATCTGCGGCAGCAGCGCCTGCGGGTCGCGGGTGGAGAGTTCCAGGTGCTCGGGCGCGATGCGGTTGACCAGGGCGCAGGCCTGGGCCAGGTCGGCGGTCTGGATCAGGGCGCCGCGATTGGCCAGGCTGACGCGCAGGATGTCGGCGCGGGGCTGGCTGGGCAGCAGCCGTTCGATGGCGGCCTGGACTGCGTCCAGGTAGGCGGCATCCGGGCACAGCAGGATGGCCTGGGCCAGTTCGTCGTGTTCGGCCTGGGAAAACAGGTCGATGGCCAGCCAGTCGGCCGGGGTGCTGCCGTCGGCGACGATCAGGATTTCGGACGGCCCTGCGATCATGTCGATGCCGACGGTGCCGAAGACGCGCCGTTTGGCGGCGGCGACATAGGCATTGCCCGGGCCGACGATCTTGTCCACGGCGGGCAGGGTCTGCGTGCCGTAGGCCAGCGCCCCGACGGCCTGGGCGCCGCCGATGGCGAAGACCCGGTCCACGCCGCCCAGGGCTGCGGCGGCCAGCACCATCGGGTTGCGCGCGCCCCCCGGGGTGGGCGTGACCATGATCAGTTCCGGCACGCCGGCGACCTTGGCCGGGATGGCGTTCATCAGCACCGACGACGGATAGGCGGCCTTGCCGCCCGGGACGTACAGGCCCACGCGGTCGAGCGGCGTGATCTGCTGGCCCAGCATCGTGCCGTCGGGTTCGGTGTAGGTCCAGGTCTCGGCGCGCTGGTGTTCGTGGTAGCGGCGCACCCGATCGGCGGCGGCTTCCAGGGCGTCGCGCTGGTCGGCCGGCAGGGCGTCGAGCGCGGCCTGCCAGTCGGGCCGGGGGATTTCGAGCTCGGACAGGCGATCGGCCTGCTGGCGGTCGAAGCGGGCGGTGTAGTCCAGCACCGCCGCATCGCCGCGCGTTTGCACGTCCTGCAGGATGTCGCGCACCGTGGATTCGATGGCTTCATCCTGCGAAGCATCGTAGGCCAGCAGGCGGGTCAGGGCAGCGTCGAAATCGGCGGCGCGGGCATCCAGGCGGTTGATCAGGGACATGACGGCAATAGAGGCGTAAAGGGCTATCTTACCGAATTTGCGCGGGGGCGGCGCCCCGGCCCCCGTGTCCGCCGCCCGGCAGGCACGGGACGGTGGTGTTCAGGCCATTTGCACGGACGCCTGGGCGAAGGCGTCCAGGAAGGGCTGCAGGCGCGGGCCGTGCATTTTCAGGGCCGCCTGGTTGACGATCAGGCGCGACGAGATCTGGCGGATTTCCTCGACTTCGACCAGGCGGTTGGCGCGCAGCGTGCCGCCCGAGGACACCAGGTCGACGATGGCGTCGGCCAGCCCCACCAGCGGCGCCAGTTCCATGGAACCGTACAGCTTGATGATGTCGACGTGAACGCCTTTGGCGGCAAAGTGCTCGCGGGCGGCGCGCACGTATTTGGTGGCGATGCGCAGCCGCGAGCCCTGGCGCACGGCGGTCTGGTAGTCGAAGCCTTCGGGGGCGGCGACGCACAGGCGGCAGCGGGCGATGTTCAGGTCGATGGGCTGGTACAGTCCGCCGGGGTGCTGGGCCATGTGTTCGTGCAGCACGTCTTTCCCGGCGATGCCGAAATCCGCGGCCCCATACTGCACGTAGGTGGGCACGTCGGAGGCCCGCACGATGATGATGCGCAGATTGTCGGAATCTGTCGGCAGGATCAGCTTGCGCGAGGTTTCCGGATTCTCCGGCACGCCCACGCCGGCCGCCGCCAGCAGCGGCAGGGTTTCTTCGAAGATGCGTCCTTTGGACAGGGCCAGGGTCAGCGGGGCTTGTGCCATGTGCGGTATGCCTATTGAATGCGTTGGATGTCCGCGCCCAGCGCCTGGAGCTTGTGTTCCATGCGTTCGTAGCCCCGGTCCAGGTGATAGATGCGTTCGACCGTGGTCTGGCCTTGAGCCGCCAGGCCGGCGATGACCAGGCTGGCGGATGCCCGCAGGTCGGTGGCCATGACCGTGGCGCCCAGCAGGTCGGCGCGCCCCTGGACGACGGCGGTGTGGCCATCGATCTCGATGTCCGCCCCCATGCGGCAGAGTTCCTGCACGTGCATGTAGCGGTTTTCGAAGATGTTTTCCGTGATGACGGCGGTGCCGTCGGCCAGGGTGTTCAGGGCCATCAGCTGCGCCTGCATGTCGGTCGGGAACCCCGGGTATTCGCTGGTGCGAAAGCCGGTGGCGCGGGGCCGGCCGGCCATGCGGGCGCGGATCCAGTCCGGGCCTGTGGTGATTTCCAGGCCGGCGTCGCGCAGTTTGTCCAGCACGGCGCCCAGGGTGTCGGGGGCCGCGCGGCGCAGGGTGATGTCGCCGCCCGTGGCGGCCACGGCGCACAGGAACGTGCCGGCCTCGATGCGGTCGGGCACCACCTGATGGCTGGCGCCGTGCAGGCGTTCGACGCCTTCGATGACGATGCGATCGGTGCCGTGGCCTTCGATGTGGGCGCCCATGGCGATCAGCACCCGGGCCAGATCCACGACTTCGGGTTCGCAGGCGGCGTTTTCCAGCACGGTGCGGCCTTCGGCCAGGGTGGCGGCCATCAGCAGGTTTTCCGTGCCCGTGACCGTGACCATGTCGGTCAGGATGCTGGCGCCTCGCAGGCGGCCGGCTTCGGCGACGACAAAGCCGTGATCGATGCGGATCTGGGCGCCCATGGCGGCCAGGCCCTTGATGTGCTGGTCCACGGGGCGCTGGCCGATGGCGCAGCCGCCCGGCAGGCTGACCCGGGCGCGGCCGAAGCGCGCCAGCAGCGGTCCCAGCACCAGGATGGAGGCCCGCATGGTCTTGACCAGCTCGTAGGGGGCTTCCTGGCTGTGGATCTGGTCGGCCTGCAGCGTGACCTGCTCGGCGCCCGGACGGTGGGTCCGCACCCCCATGCGTTCCAGCAAGGTCAGTGTGGTGCCGATGTCGCGCAGCGCGGGGATGTTGCCCAGCGCCAGCGGTTCGTCGGTCAGCAAGGCGGCGCACAGGATGGGCAGCGCAGCGTTCTTCGCGCCGGAAATGGCGACTTCGCCGTGCAGCGGGCGCCCGCCCTGGATCAGGAGCTTATCCATTGTTGTCCTGGGCGGCGGCGTATTCGGCCGGGGTCAGGTTGCGCATCGACAGGGCGTGGATTTCCGCCCGCATGCGGTCGCCCAGCGCCTGATAGACCGTGCGGTGACGCGCCAGGGTGTTCTGGCCCTCGAAGGCCTTGCTGACGATCAGCGCTTCGAAGTGGGCGCCGTCGCCGTAGACTTCCAGGTGCTCGCAATCCAGGTGGTCGGCAATGTACTGGCGGACATGTTCGGGGGTCGGCTGCATGGGCTTAGCTCCGTAGTTTGTAGCCCCGCGCCAGCAGGCGCAGGGCGAAGAGGCTGAGAACGACGGCGACGGTCAGCACCACGGCCAGTCCGTGCCAGGGCGAAACGTCGGAGACGGCGAAGAAACCGTAGCGGAACCCGTCGATCATGTAGAACACCGGGTTCCAGCCCGACACGGTCTGCCAGAAAGGCGGCAGGCTATGAATGGAGTAGAACACGCCCGACAGGAAGGTGGCGGGTACGATCAGGAAGTTCTGGAACGCGGCCAGCTGGTCGAATTTTTCCGACCACAGGCCTGCGATCAGCCCCAGCGTGCCCAGGATCCAGCAGGACAGGACGGCGAAGACCAGCAGCCATACAGGTTCGATGACCGGCAGCCGCACGAAGAACAGCGCCACGGCCCAGATGCAGACCCCCACGGACAGGCCGCGCGCGACGGCGGCCACCAGGTAGGCGGCAAAGATCTGCCGGTGGGAAAAGGGCGGCAGCAGCACGAAAATCAGGTTTCCGGTGATGCGGCTCTGGATCAATGACGACGAGGGATTGGCAAAGCTGTTTTGCAGCATGCTCATCATCATCAGCCCCGGGATCAGGAAGGCGGTGTAGGGCAGACTGCCATAGACCTGCACGCGGTCTTCCAGGACGTGGGAAAAAATCAGCAGATACAGCAGCGCCGTCACCACCGGCGCGGCGATGGTTTGCAGCCCGACCTTCCAGAAGCGCATCAGTTCTTTGTGCAGCAGGGTCGGGAAGCCCGAGCCCATGGCGGGCCGGGTCTGGGCAACGGGCCGGATCATCGGGCGGCCCCGGCCGACGGATTCCCGGAGGTCCGGATTGTGATTCCGGGCGTCGTGGCGAGATGGATCACAGTTCGGCCTCCAGCAGAGAGTCGTCGTGCATGATGTGGACGAACGCGTCTTCCAGGTCGGCGCCGCCGAACCGGGCCATCAGGGCCTGGGTGGTGTCCAGCGCCACGACGTGGCCGGATTTCAGCATGGCCACGCGTCCGCACAGGGATTCGGCCTCTTCGAGGTAGTGCGTGGTCAGCAGGATGGTGTGGCCCGCCTGGTTCAGGCGCGTGATGAAATCCCACAGCGTGCGACGCAGATCGACATCGACGCCCGCCGTGGGCTCGTCCAGGATGATGACGGGGGGGCGGTGCACCAGGGCCTGGGCCACCAGCACGCGGCGCTTCATGCCGCCCGACAGGGACCGCATGTTGGTGTCGGCCTTGTCCAGCAGGCCCAGGTTTTCCAGGATCTCGTCGATCCAGTCGTCGTTGCGCCGCAAGCCGAAGTAGCCGGACTGCAGGCGCAGGGTCTCGCGCACAGTGAAAAACGGGTCGTAGACGATTTCCTGCGGCACGACGCCCAGTGATTGGCGGGCGCGGCGGAAGTCGCCGACGACGTCGTAGCCGCAGACCCGGGCGCTGCCGGACGTGGCGTGCGCCAGGCCGGCCAGAATCGAAATCAGGGTGGTCTTGCCCGCCCCGTTAGGCCCCAGCAGGCCGAAGAATTCGCCATGCTCGATGGTCAGGCTGACATCGTGCAGCGCCTGAAAGCCGGCGGGCGCGGGGCGGCCCGTCAGCCGATCCCGCAGGGATCGCTGGGCCGGAGCGTAGATTTTGGAGACGTGTTGCAGGTCTAAGGCGGGCATGAGCAGACAATGGCGCCCCAAAATGGGCGCCATTAATCATTATAAGCGGTGATCGGCGGACGTTGTCTTGTTGAGTCGATTCGCGGCCGGGGGATGATGCAGGGGGCGGTGCGCCCTGTTCGGCGGTCCTCCCTGCGGTCGGACTGCCCGGCCCTTCTTCGTCCAGCCGGGCGGCGGGCGAACTCGCCGCTACGCGGCTCAGACACACCCGCCGACTTCCCCCGGCTTCCCTTCAGAAGCCGCCGGCGCCTCACACGGTTGCCCCGCCCCCTGCATCATCCCCCGGCCGGGTTTGCGGTTGGCGAGGCAAAAACCGTGTTTCATGCCCCAACAGCGGGCGTGTTAAGTATGCGCTATGCGGCCTACTGCCCGCTTTTCGCGTTCAGCGCCTTGATCAGCCCGTCGATGCCGTTGCGGCCGATTTCCTGGGCGAACTGGTTGCGGTAGTTCTGGATCAGCCAGATGCCTTCCACGTTCAGATCGTAGACCTTCCAGCCCGCGTCCGTCTGTTCCAACCGGTAGTCCACCCCGATGGGCGAGCTGTTGGGTTGGGACACCGACGTGCGCACCACCGCGTCGTCGGCCTGCTTGTCGCCCCGGAACGGCAGCAGCGTGATGGTCGTGTCCGGAGTCACGCGCGTGAATGCGCCGCTGTAGGTGCGGATCAGCGTGCCGGTGAAAGCCTTCACCAGATCGGCCTGCTGTTGGGCCGAGGCCTGGCGCCAGTAGCGGCCGGCGGCCAGGCGCGTGGTCTTGTTCATGTCCACGTAGGGCAAGGCGTATTGACGCACCAGGGCCGTGATGTGGCTGACGTCGCCCTTCAGCGCCAGGGGATCCGCCTTGACGGCGTCCAGCATGTTGTTGGCCACCGCGCCCAGGAACACGTCGGGCGTGGCCTTGGGGTCGACGGCGTGTTCGGCCTGGGCGGCGGGCAGGATGCCCAGCGCCAGGACGGCGCCCAGCAGGAAGGTCTGGGCCAGGCGGTACAGGTTCGACGGCAGGAAAGGCTTCATCATCATTCGGGGACTCCAGGGAGCGCCGGGGAAAACCCCCGGCGCCGGTTCGTCGCAGGCCCGGCCGCGGAACGGCCGGGGCCGGACGGTCCGGCGTGGGTCAATGGGCGGCTTGATCGTCCGGGTCTTCGTACACCGGCAGTGTGTCGGACGCCTTCGCGGACGGCGCCTGGTCCAGCGCGTCTTCGGTGCTGGCGCGTTCGCCTCGGGCCCGGCTATCCAGCATAGCCTTGCGGCGTTGCAAATAGGCGTCGCGGATGAAACTGTATTTGTCCAGGGCGATCTGGTCCACCAGACGGTCGGCTTCCAGCAGATTGGCGCGGGTGTCGACGATGTACAGGCCCAGGATGGAGTTGCGCACCGGCACGTTGTCGATGGTGAAGACCGCGGCGGCCGGGCTCGAAGGCACCGTCAGGGTGACTGCCGTGCCGACCCCGTCGCGCACCGTGCTGGGGCCCAGGAAGGGCAGGACGAAGTACGGCCCCTGGCCAAAGCCCCAGACGCCCAGCGTCATGCCGAAATCGTTGGGGACCTTGCGGGCGCCGTGCATCGAGGCGACGTCGATACAGCCGCCCAGGCCCGCCGTGGTGTTGAACAGCACGCGCCCGAACGTATCGACGAAATCGCGGCCGCGTCCCTGCAGCAGGCTGTTGATGCCGGACCAGACATCGCTCAGGTTGCCGAAGATGTTGTGGATGCAGGTGCGCACGGGGCGGGGGGTGACGGTTTCGTAGCCGGTGGCGATGGGCTTGAGCACCGCGCGGTCCACCGTGTCGTTGAAGGCGTACATGCCGCGGTTATACGATTCCCAGGGGTCGTTGGGCGAAGGGTGCGGCACCTGGGCGCAGCCCGCCATCAGCGCCACGGCCGCCAGGGCCAGGACGGTGCGTGTCGTGCGGCTGCGGCGGGGACAGGGTCGGTGCGGGTGGGCGGTCGTGGTCATGGAATCGGGGGCAGTGAGGGGGCAGGCGGCCAGGCCGTAGTTGCTGCGTATTGTAACCTTACCGGTCTTCATTGCCGGGAAAGGCGTCGCCGTCTTTCGACGCGCGGCTTGCGTGGACCGGGTCGCGGTCGGAGAAGGCGGCCCGGCCGGAGGGTCAGTGGGCGTCGCCGGCCGCGGGCGCTGCGGATGGCGCTGCAGCCGAGCCTTCTTTTTCAGCGGAGTTATACAGGAATTTGCTGATCAGGTCTTCCAGCACGACGGCCGATTGGGTGAACTCGATGGTACCGCCATCCGCCAGGTTCTTGTCTTCGCCGCCCGGAGTCAGGCCGATGTATTGTTCGCCCAACAGGCCGGAGGTCAGGATGGAGGCCGATGTGTCGGTCGGAAATTGATACTGTTTTTCCAGATCCACGGCCACGGTGGCCTGGAAGCGCTTGTTGTCGAAACTGATGGATGCCACCCGCCCGACGACGACCCCGCTGCTTTTCACGGGGGCGCGGGCCTTCAGGCCGCCGACGTTGTCGAAATGGGCCTGTACCCGGTAGGTGGGGGCGAAGGAGAAGGAGCTCATGTTGCCGGCTCTCAGGGCCAGGAACACCAGGGCGATCAGCCCCAGCAGAATGAACAACCCTACCCAGAAATCGGTTTTTTCGCGTGTCATGAAATGATCCTTAGTGCGCAAACATCAGCGCCGTCAGCAGGAAATCCAGTCCCAGCACGGCCAGCGCGCCGCTGACGACCGTGCGCGTGGTGGCGCGGGACACCCCTTCGGGGGTGGGCAGAGCGGTCCAGCCCTGGTGCAAGGCGATGAGCGTGACCACGACGCCGAACACCAGGCTCTTGATGACCCCGTTGAGCACGTCGTTGACGACGTCCACCCCGCCTTGCATCTGCGACCAGAATGCGCCCGGGTCGATGCCGATCAGCACTACCCCGACGAACCAGCCGCCCAGGATGCCGACCATGGAAAAGACGGCCGCCAGCACCGGCATGGCGATGACGCCGCCCCAGAAGCGCGGCGTGAGCACCCGGCGGATGGGGTCGACGGCCATGACTTCCATGGCGGAGAGCTGTTCGCCGGCTTTCATCAGGCCGATCTCGGCGGTCAGCGAGGTGCCCGCCCGGCCCGCGAACAGCAGGGCGGTCACGACCGGCCCCAATTCGCGGGTGAGCGAGAGCGCCACCAGCAGGCCCAGGGCTTCTTCCGAGCCGTAGCGGTTCAGGGTGTAGTAGCCCTGCAGCCCCAGGACGAAACCCACGAACAGGCCGGAGACGCCGATGATCAGCAGGGAATGGTTGCCGATGAAATGCACCTGCTGGGCCGTCAGCCTGGGACGGCGCCACAGGATGCTGCTGCGGGCCAGGATGGCCACGAACAGGCGGGCGAAGGCCCCCAGGCCGGTCAGTATGGAGACAAAGCCGTGGCCCAGCGCGGCGATGCGGCGCGATAGTGCGTTCATGCCATCCCCCGGCGGGCCGCCAGCCAGCGCTCGAAGGCGGGTGTCAGCGGGTAGTGGAAGCCGATCGGGCCATCCGGGCGGCCCTGAAGAAACTGCTGCAGATAGTCGTCCTGGGCGGCCGAGAGTTCCGCCGGCGTGCCCTGGGCCATCAGCCGCCCCTGGCCGATCAGGTAGACCTGGTCCACGATGGCGAAGGATTCCGCCACGTCGTGGGTGATCAGGATGGATGCGCAGCCCAGTTTATCGGTCATGTCGCGGATCAGTTGCGCGGTAATGCCCAGGGAAATCGGGTCCAGGCCGGCGAAGGGCTCGTCGTACAGGATCAGTTCGGGTTCCAGGACCACGGCGCGGGCCAGCGCCACGCGCCGCGCCATGCCGCCGGAGATTTCGGAAATGCGCAGGTGCGCCGCATGGCGCAGGCCGACGGCCTGCAGCTTGTCGAGCACCTTTTCGAGAATCTGCTGTTCGGAAATGCAGGTGTGTTCCCGCAAGGGGAAGGCGACGTTTTCAAAAACGTCCAGATCCGTGAACAGCGCGCCGCCCTGGAACAGCACCCCCATGCGTTGGCGGATTTCGCGCAGGGACTCGCCGCGCAGGTCGGCCATGCGGCGCCCGAATACGGCGATGTCGCCCGCCTGGGCCGGCAACTGGCCGGTGACGGCCCTAAGCAGCGTGGTTTTGCCCGACCCCGAGCCGCCCATCATGGCCACGACCTGCCCTGGCATGACTTGCAGGTCGATGTCGCGCAGCACCGTGAATTCGCCGTAGCCCAGCGAAACGCCGGCGAAGGTCACGAGAGGATCGGGGGCAGTGGTCATGGGGATGGGGTGGCCTCTTTCTATCAAAGGAATTGTACCTGCTGTGGCAGGGACGCCCACCCCCCGGGGGCAAGGACCCGTCCGGGCCCTCAACGCGGCAGCAGCGACGACCCCATCAGGTATTCATCCACGGACCGGGCGCATTGGCGGCCTTCGCGGATGGCCCAGACCACCAGGGACTGGCCGCGCCGCATGTCGCCGGCGGCGAAGACCTTGGCCTGCGAACTGCAGTAGTCATCGGTATTGGCCTGCGCATTGCCGCGGCTGTTGACTTCGACGCCGAAGGCGTCCAGCACCGAGCGCACCGGCGAGACGAAGCCCATGGCCAGCAGGATCAGGTCGGCCTGGATCTCGAAGCGCGAATCCTTGACCTCGCGCATCTTCATCTGGCCGGTGGCCTTGTCCTTCAGCCATTCCAGGCGAGTGGCCACCAGCTTTTCGACTTTGCCGCCCTTGCCCTCGAATGCCTGGGTGCCGACGGCCCAATCGCGCTGGCAGCCTTCCTCGTGGGACGAGGACGTGCGCAGCTTGATGGGCCAGTACGGCCAGGTGAGCATCTTGTTTTCTTCCTCAGGCGGGCGGAACATCAGTTCGAACTGCGTGACCGATGCCGCGCCCTGGCGGTTGCTGGTGCCCACGCAGTCCGACCCGGTATCTCCGCCGCCGATGACCACCACATGCTTGCCTTTGGCGCTGATGGGCTTGGCGATGCGGTCGCCGTGATTGATCTTGTTCTGCTGGCGCAGGAAATCCATGGCGAAATGCACGCCGCGCAGCTCGCGGCCCTCGACGGGCAGATCCCGAGGCTGTTCGCTGCCGCCCGCCAGGACCACGGCATCATGCAGAGCCAGCAGTTCGTCGGGGGTGATGACGGTCAGTCCGTCATCGGCGTCCTCGGCCCGGCCGACGTAGGTGGACGGGAAGAATTCCACGCCTTCGGATTCCATCTGCGCCAGGCGCCGGTCGATGTGGGTCTTTTCCAGCTTGAAGTCGGGGATGCCGTAGCGCAGCAGCCCGCCGATGCGGTTGCTTTTCTCGTAGACCGACACGCTGTGGCCGGCCCGGGCCAACTGCTGGGCGCAGGCCAGGCCCGACGGGCCCGACCCCACGATGGCGACTTTCTTGCCGGTCTTGCGGGCCGGCGGCTGTGGGACGACCCAGCCTTCCTGCCAGCCGCGCTCGATGATGGTGTGCTCGATGGACTTGATGCCCACCGCCGTATCGTTCAGATTCAGGGTACAGGCGGCCTCGCAGGGCGCGGGGCAGATGCGGCCCGTGAATTCCGGGAAGTTGTTGGTGGACAACAGCGTGTCCAGTGCGCGTTTCCAGTCCTGCTTGTAGACTAGGTCGTTCCAGTCGGGGATGATGTTGTTGACCGGGCAGGCGTGGGTGCAGAACGGGACGCCGCAGTCCATGCAGCGGGCGCCCTGGATGCGGGCTTCCTCGTTCGTCAGCGGCGAGACGTATTCCTTCCAGTGGCGCAGCCGGCTTTCGGGCGCTTCGTAGGCCGGCTTGACCCGGTCGAATTCCATGAAACCAGTGATTTTTCCCATGATGCGGTATTCCTTCAGGCGGCCAGGGCGCGGGCCTGGGCGGCTTGCCACAGTTCGCCCAGGGCGCGGCGGTATTCGGTCGGGGTGACTTTGACAAAGGCGCGGCGGGCCTGATTCCAGTCGTCCAGGATTTCCCGGGCGCGGAAGCTGCCCGTGTGGCGGAAATGGTTTTCCACCAGACGGCGCACGATGGTCTCGTCGGTCTCACGCTCGCTGTCGCGGCTCTGGTGGTGCCAGAACTGGACATCGCCGGCTTGCCGCTGGGCTTCGTGAGTGCTCATGGGGTCGAGCAGCACCATGTCCGGGTTGCAGCGCCGGGCGAAGACCTGTTCAGGGTCCCAGACGTAGGCGATGCCGCCCGACATGCCGGCGGCGAAGTTGCGTCCGGTTTCCCCCAGGACGACGACGGTGCCGCCCGTCATGTATTCGCAGCCATGATCGCCCGTGCCTTCGACGACCGCGACGGCGCCGGAATTGCGCACGGCGAAGCGTTCGCCCGCCACGCCGTTGAAGTAGGCCTCGCCGCCGGTGGCGCCGTACAGCACCGTGTTGCCGGCAATGATGTGGTCCGGGCCAAAGCCCCGGAAGTCATTGGGCGAGCGCACGATCAGGCGGCCGCCCGACAGGCCCTTGCCGACGTAATCGTTGGCCTCGCCCACCAGATCCAGTGTGACGCCGTGCGCCAGGAAAGCGCCGAAGCTTTGGCCGGCTGCGCCGTTGCACTGGATATGGATGGTGTCGTCGGGCAGGCCTTCGTGGCCGTAGCGTCGGGCCACTTCGCCCGAGAGCATGGCGCCGATGGTGCGGTTGCGGTTGCGCACCGGCGTGATGAAGGATACTTTTTCGCCACGCTCCAGGGCCGCTTTGCTGCGCTCGATCAGCTGATGGTCCAGGGCATGGGCCAGGCCGTGATCCTGGGCGTCGGTGTGGCGCACGGGATCGTCGGTCTTCACCTGGTGGAAGATGCGGCTGAAATCCAGGCCATGCGCTTTCCAGTGGCTGATGCCTTTGCGCATGTCCAGCAGATCCACGCGGCCGATCAGTTCGTCGAAGGTGCGGATGCCCAGTTGCGCCATGATCTCGCGGACTTCTTCGGCGACGAAGAAGAAATAGTTCACGACGTATTCGGGCTTGCCGTTGAATTTCTTGCGCAGCACGGGGTCCTGTGTCGCCACGCCGGTCGGGCAGGTGTTCAGGTGGCATTTGCGCATCATCACGCAGCCCTCGACGATCAGGGGCGCCGTGGCGAAGCCGACTTCGTCGGCGCCCAGCATGGCGGCGATGGCGACGTCGCGCCCGGTCTTCATCTGGCCGTCGGCCTGCACGCGGATGCGGCTGCGCAGGCGGTTCAGAACCAGCGTCTGCTGGGTTTCCGCCAGGCCCAGTTCCCAGGGGATGCCGGCGTGCTTGATGGATGACACGGGGGATGCGCCCGTGCCGCCGTCGTGGCCGGCGATCACCACGTGGTCGGCCTTGGCCTTGGCCACGCCGGTGGCGACCGTGCCCACGCCGACTTCGGCGACCAGCTTCACGGAAATGGACGCGCGGTCATTGACGTTCTTCAGGTCGTGGATGAGCTGGGCCAGGTCTTCGATGGAATAGATGTCGTGGTGCGGCGGGGGCGAGATCAGCCCCACGCCCGGCACGGAGTAGCGCAGCTGGGCGATGTAGTCCGTGACCTTGTGGCCCGGCAACTGGCCGCCTTCGCCGGGCTTGGCGCCCTGGGCCATCTTGATCTGGATCTGGTCGGCGCTGCACAGGTATTCGGCCGTGACGCCGAAACGCCCCGAGGCCACCTGCTTGATGCGCGAACGCAGCGAGTCGCCCGCCGCCAGCGGAATGTCGGCCACGATGCGGTCTTTGCCCAGGACCGAGGCGATCGTATCGCCCTTGCGCACCGTCGGTTTGCCGGCCCGCATTTCGGCGCGGTAGCGCAGGGCGTCTTCGCCGCCCTCGCCCGTGTTGGATTTGCCGCCGATGCGGTTCATGGCCACGGCCAGCGTGGCATGGGCCTCGGTGGAAATGGAACCCAGCGACATGGCGCCGGTGGCGAAGCGCTTGACGATGTCCTTGGCGGGCTCCACTTCCGACAGCGGAATGGCCTGGGCCGGATCGACGCGGAATTCAAACAGGCCGCGCAGCGTCATGTGGCGGCGCGACTGGTCGTTGATCAGCTGGGCGTATTCCTTGAAGGTGGAATAGTTGTTGGCCCGGGTGGCGTGCTGCAGCTTGGCGATGGAATCGGGCGTCCACAGGTGTTCCTCGCCCCGGACGCGGAAGGCATAGTCGCCGCCTTCGTCCAGGCGGTCGGCCAGCACGGGGCTGTTGCCGAAGGCCGCCTGGTGCGTGCGCAGCGATTCTTCCGCCACCTGGAAGATGTCGATGCCCTCAATGTTGCTGGGCGTGCCGGTGAAGTATTTCTTCACCAGGCTGCTGTGCAGGCCGACAGCCTCGAAGATCTGCGCCCCGGTGTAGGACATGTAGGTCGAGATGCCCATCTTGGACATGACCTTTTTCAGGCCTTTGCCGATGGCCTTGATGTAGTGTTCCGTGGCGTCGGGGATGTCCTTTTCCATGCCGGCCAGGGTTTCCAGGGCCAGCCAGGGGTGGATGGCTTCCGCCCCGTAGCCCGCCAGCAGGGCGAAGTGGTGCGTTTCGCGGGCGGACCCGGTTTCTACCACCAGGCCGGTCTTGGTGCGCAGGCCGGCGCGGATCAGGTGCTGGTGGATGGCGGAGGTCGCCAGCAGCGCCGGGATGGCGACGCGCTCGGCGTCGACCTTGCGGTCGCTCAGCAGCAGGATGTTGTTGCCGCTGCGCACAGCGTCGGCGGCGGTGGCGCACAGGGACGCCAGGCAGGCCTCGATCCCTTCCCGGCCCCAGGCGAACGGGTAGGTGATGTCCAGTTCGCAGCAACGGAACTTGTCGTTGGTCTGGCGGCTGATGTGGCGCAATTGCGCCATGGCGGCCAGGTCAAGCACGGGCTGGCTGATTTCCAGCCGCAGCGGCGGGTTGACGTTGTTGATGTCCAGCAGGTTGGGCTTGGGGCCGATGAAGGATACCAGCGACATCACCAGCTGCTCGCGGATCGAATCGATGGGCGGATTCGTCACCTGGGCGAACATCTGGCGGAAGTAATGATAGAAGGGCTTGGGCCGGTCCGACAGCACGGTCAGCGGCGCGTCGTTGCCCATGGATCCGATGGCTTCCTGGCCGGTGCTGGCCATGGGCTCCAGGATGAACTTGATGTCTTCCTGGGTCCAGCCAAAGGCTTGCTGGCGGTCCAGCAGGCTGGCGGCGGGCTCGGGCAGATCGTCGGCCTTCAGGGCCGGCAGGTCGTCGAGCCGCATGCGCAGGCGCTGGATCCACTGCGGGTAGGGATGGGCGTTGGCCAACTGCGCCTTGATTTCCTCGTCTTCGATGATGCGGCCCTGTTGCAGGTCGATCAGCAGCATCTTGCCCGGCTGCAGGCGCCATTTCTTGACGATGCGGTGCTCGGGAATCGGCAGGGTCCCGGCTTCGGATGCCAGGACCACCATTTTGTCGTCGGTGATCAGGTAGCGGGCCGGGCGCAGGCCGTTGCGGTCCAGCGTGGCGCCGATCTGGCGGCCGTCCGTGAAGGTGACGGCGGCCGGCCCGTCCCAGGGTTCCATCATGGCGGCATGGTATTCGTAGAATGCGCGCCGGGACTCGTCCATGTCAGCATGCTGTTCCCAGGCTTCCGGGATCATGATCATCATGGCGTGGGCCAGGGAATAGCCGGACATGACCAGCAATTCCAGGCAGTTGTCGAACGTTGCCGTATCCGACTGGCCTTCGTAGACGATGGGGTAGAGCTTGCCCAGGTCGTCGCCCAGCACGGCGGACGCCATCACGCCCTCGCGCGCGCGCAACCAGTTGAAGTTGCCCTTGACCGTGTTGATTTCGCCGTTGTGCGCAATCATGCGGTAGGGGTGGGCCAGGGGCCAGGCCGGGAAGGTGTTGGTGGAAAAACGCTGGTGAACCATCGCCAGGGCCGATGCCACGCGGGTGTCGGTCAGGTCGCGGTAGTACACGCCGACCTGGCTGGCCAGCAGCAGGCCCTTGTAGACCACGGTGCGCACCGAGATCGAAGGCACGAAGTATTCCTGGCCGTGAGCCAGCTGCATGCGCTGGATGGCGTGGCTGGCCGTCTTGCGGATGACGTAGAGTTTGCGCTCCAGCGCATCGGGCACCATGATGTCCGGGCCCCGGCCGATGAACAGCTGGCGGATGATGGGTTCGCAGGCGCGCACCGTGGGCGACATGTCCATCTCGTGATCGATGGGCACGTCGCGCCAGCCCAGCACGACCTGGCCTTCGTCGCGCACGGCGCGTTCCAGCTCGCGCTCGCAGGCCAGGCGGGATGCGGTTTCCTTGGGCAGGAAGACCATGGCCACGCCGTAGTCGTCGGGCGGGGGCAGGGTGACGCCCTGGCCGGCCATGTCCTCGCGGTACAGTTGATCGGGGATCTGGATCAGGATGCCCGCGCCATCGCCCATCAGTTCGTCGGCGCCCACCGCGCCCCGGTGATCCAGGTTTTCCAGGATCTTCAAAGCCTGCTGGATGACGGAATGGCTTTTGTGGCCTTCGATGTGGGCCACGAAGCCCACGCCGCAGGCGTCGTGTTCATATTCGGGGTGGTAAAGACCCTGGGCGGCCGGCAGGCCGGGGGGACAGGAAGCAGGGTGGGTCATGGCAGGGCTCGCGAGACTGAATTGCGGATACCACCGTCGTCCGGTGGAATCAGGAAGTTACGCCGCCAAGCCCCTGTCGACAATAGGTTTTTATATGATGCGTCCCTATTTATAAAGATGTTGATGATTATTGATTAATAATAGGGACACATCAAATACGATGAAAATATAACGCTAATAATGGCGGATCGTAGTGTGCTTGCAGGGAAAACCCTGATTGAGTCCGGGCAGATATTCTTGATCAGGCCAATGCCGCCCGGGCCGCTCCGTCGCGGACCCGGGCGGCGGGAAGCCATGAGCGCTCAGCCCTGATCCAGGGTTGCGCCGCCATCTACGCGCAGATCGTGCAGGGTGATGTGACTGGCCCGATCCGACAGCAGGAACAGCACGGATGCGGCGATTTCGTCGGGGGTGGCGATCTTGCCCAGCGGGATGCCCAGGCGCCAGTGCGCGGCGTCTCCCTGGATGACGGTTTCGCGGGAACTGCCCAAAGCCCACATGGCCTGCTGCATGGCGGTGTCCGTCGACCCCGGCGAGACGATATTCACGCGAATGCCGTGCGGCGCCAGCTCCAGGCCCAGGCAGCGGCTGAATTGCGTGACGGCCGCCTTGGAGGCGGCATACGCGGCCATGCCGGCTCGAGGGGTGGCGGCGGCGTTTGAACTGACCGTGACGATGGCGCCGGCGCGGCGTTCGCGCAGGCCGCGGGCGACGGCGCGGCAGACGTGGAAAACCCCGGTGGCGTTGACGTCGAAGCAATGCTGCCATCGGGTGTCGTCCAGGTCGACGACCTCGCCCATTTCCAGCACGCCCGCGACGCTGGCCAGGCCGTCCAGCGGTCCGAGGGCCGCCTGGGCCTGCGCGACAACGTCTTCGACCTGGGCGCCGTTGCGCACGTCCAGGGGGGCCGTCCAGAGCCGGGACGCCGGCTGGGCGTCGGCCGCCGCGCGCAGGGCGAGCAGCCCGTCCGCCTGCAGATCGACGGCGGATACCCGGGCGCCCTGCGCCAGCAACTGCCGGGCGACGGCCGCGCCGATGCCGCTGGCGGCGCCCGTGACCAGGATGTGGCGGCCGTGAAAGCCGCCTTGCGCCGGAGCGGCGGCATCCGTAATAGGCGCTGCCGCGGGTGTCTGGATGTCCGGAACCTGGATCATATTGTGGCCTTTTGGGGTGTCGTTGCCGTTGTATCCGGCAGTGCGTCGAGAATCTGATCGGTGGTCAGGCTGGCGCCGCAGTTGCGCGAGACGTGGCGGATGGCCATCTGATGGTCCTCCAGACTGAAATCCGCGCAGGCGTCCAGCGCCAGGAAGGGCTGCACGCCTTGCATGAAGGCCTCCAGGGCGGTGCTCAGGCAGCCGATATGGGCATAGACGCCCGTGATGATCAGCTGATCGCGGCTCAGGTCCGCCAGCCGCTGGCGGAAGTCGGAGCGCTGGAATGCGCTGTAGCGCCATTTCGTCAGGACCGTGTCCCGGGGCCCTGGTCGCAGGGCGGCGACGATGCCCGCGCCGGCCTGCTGGTCCGGGGCGGTCAGGCCCGGGCCCCAGAAATCGTTCAGCAGCGCCCGGTCTGCAGCCGGTTGCACGGGGGGCTGCGCGGTATAGAACACCGGAATATTCAGGGCGTCGCAACGCGCGCGCAGGCGGGCGATGGCAGCGACCAGGTCGGGGATCGGCGCTTGGGCGACATCGTATTTGCCCAGGAAATAATCCTGCATGTCGTGGATCAGCAGCGCGGCGCGACGGGCTTCGGGCCGCCAGTTCACGCGGTTGCTCGCCGGGCCGGCCGGCATGGGGTAGGAAGGTAGCGAGGGAATGCTCATGGGGCGGACTCCAGGCCCAGCGCATCCAGGATGGTGCGCAGTTTGTTGCCGGTTTCGATGCGTTCCTGTTCGGGCACCGATCCGGGAACGATGCCGGCGCCGGCGTACAGGGTGACGGCGTGGCCCGCCGTCTGGGCGCAGCGGATGGCGACCGACCATACGCCGTCGCCGCGCGCGTCGCACCAGCCCACGGCGCCGGCGAAATAGCCGCGTTCGAAGGGTTCGATGTCGGCGATGGCCCGGCGGGCCTCGGCGGTGGGCAGGCCGCAGACGGCGGGAGTGGGGTGCAGGGCGATGGCCAGATCCAGCGCGGTGACGCCGGGGTCGGCCAGTTCGCCGATGATCGGGGTGCCCAGGTGCCAGAGGCGGGCCGTCGATGTCAGGCTGGGGCGGGCGGGAATGTCCAGGGTGCGGCACAGCGGACGCAGGACGGCGTCGATAGCTTCGACCACCACGGCGTGTTCGCGCAAGTCCTTGGGCGAGTCCAGCAGCGTCTGCCCGAGGCGTGCGTCCGTATCGGCGTCCGGGTGGCGGGCGGCGGTGCCTGCCAGGGGGTGCACGTGGACCTGCCGGCCTTTGCGCCGCACCAGCAGTTCGGGGCTGGCGCCGACGAAGTAGCCGCCGTCCGCGTCCAGCGGCATGGCGTAGGTGTAGCCATGCGGGTTGCGCTGCCACAGGCGTCCGATCAGGCGGGGCAGGTCGACGGGCCGGGTCAGCTCCAATTGCAGCGTGCGGGCGAGGACCAGCTTGCGCAGCGGCGGTTCGCCAGCCAGCCGCGTCAGGGCGTCGCGCACGCCCTGTTCGTATTGCGCGCTCGTGGGGTGTTCCCGGCTATGCAGAATGGCCGGCAGCTTGGCCGCCGGCAAAGCCAGGGGGGCCTGTGTGCGGACCCAGTCTCGGGGCACCTGCAACCGCGCGGGCCGGTCGGGGTCGTAGGGCAGCAGCCCCAGCAGCACGGGGGCGGTTTGCGCGCCGGCCGCGTCGGCCAGCAGTCCGGCCGCCCGGGCGCTGACGTCGCCCCTGGTTTCCGCATGCAGCAGGCAGCCGCGTCCGTGCAGGATCTCGTCCTGCGAGGCGAACAGACTGTCGCCGGGCAGGAAGCCGGATGCGGCGACCGGCCCGGCGTCCTGATCGGGAATGATTCGGCTCGGCATGTCCATGATCAGCGGCGGGCCTCGATGCGGACCAGGCGATCGCTGCGCGGGTCGTTCTTGCTTTTCTTGACCAGCGCCCAGGCGACGCCCTGCGGATCGATGGCGATGTGGTTGGGGGCGGATCCGGTGGCGATCTGCGCCTGGACGATTCCCGCGTCATTCAGGACCGTGATGGTGCCCGCGCCCCGGTTGGCCACGTAGGCCAGTCGGTGCAGCGGGTCGAAGGCCACGTTCAGGGCGCCCGCGCCGGTCGGCACATGTTGCAGCACTCGGCCGTCACGCGCGTCCAGCACCGTGACATCCCCCGATTTCTGGGCCGCGACGTAAAGGCGCTGCGTCCGGCCGTCCACGGCGATGCCCGAGGCGCCCTGGGCGCCGGGCACGGCATAGCGGGCGACCTGACGGCCGGTGGCCGTATCAACGGCGAAGACTTCGGCGGTGTTCAGGCTGACGGCGTACAGACGCCGGTGTTCGGCATCCAGGGCCAGGCTCATGAGCTTCGGGGCCTCGCCCGCGCCTGTCAGGCCGATGCCGGGCAGCGCCTGCAGCGTGGCCGTGTCGAACACGTGGATCGTATTGCCGGCAGGCGAGGATACGTAGGCGCGGTTGTGCGCGGCGTCGATCAAGGCGTCGCGGGCATGGGGCGCGGCGTTGTCGGGAAACTGTTTGACCAGGGCCAGGTCCGCCTGCCGGTAGACGGTGGCCGAGCCGCTGCGGGTATTGGTCGTCCAGATCTGTCCATGGACGTCGTCCACTGCGATGCCGTAGGCGGCCTGGATCTGCCCATCCTGGCGGCTGGCCTGCGGGGCGGGCGTGATCGCGGCCTCGATGCGCTGATCCGCCGGGTTGAACTTCACGATGCGAGATTCGCGCACGGGCGGGCGGCCCACGGCGCTGGCGACGTACAGGCGTTGCGATTGCGCGCTGTAGGCGCTTTGATAGAGGCCGGGCACCAGGTCGATGGCTTGGGCCTGGAAGGTCCAGACGGGCGCAGCGGTCGACGCGCCCGCCGGCGCGTCCGGGGGCGGCGCGGCGCAGCCCGCCGCCAGACCCAGCATGGCGCTGGCGAGGATCAGTTTCGCGGTGCGGTTCAGGCGATGGCGCGCGGTCGGGGTCGAAGTCATGCGGTTTCCTTGTTCGATGTCGGGGCGGAGTAGGGAGGGGCGGATGCCGGGCCGGTCGCTGCGCCGTCGTTGGCGGCCAGGCTGGCGTCCAGGATGGGGGCGATGCGGGAGATGGCATCCGCGCCCGGGAGAGCGGCGTGCGTGGCGCTGACGGCATATGTCGTCAGCGTGTCGACGTGGGGTTGCCAGGAGTGGGGATTCAGGCCGGCATTGCCGTGTTCCAGCGCAGCCTGGAAGTGCAGCACTTCGCCGGCGTAGGGCGTGTGCCGGTGGCCGCGCACCAGGCGATTGGTGCGGCCGACTGTGTCGAAGACGGCGTCCAGCCGGGCGTTGGACAGTTCCCCCAACGGGTGTTGGCCTTTCCGCAGGAAGGCGATGACACCGGCGCGGTTCATCTGGTCCGGCGCCAGCGCCTGGGGGTCGGCCCCGGCGATGTGCAGCAGGGCTTTGTACAGATCTTCGGGGGCGGGGTCGGGGCGGCCGCGCCAGGATTCGCAGGGGTAGGCGTCCAGCAGCGCCACCGTGCCGACGGCCTGGCCTCGATGCTGCAGTTCGACCGCCACCGCGTGCGCGAGAATGCCGCCCACGGACCAGCCTGCCAGATGGTAGGGGCCGGCGGCCTGCAGTGATTGCAGCAGATCGGCATAGCCGCTGGCCATGTCCGCCAGGTTGTCGCTGACGGGGCTGTCGTCCAGCGCCAGTGCGGCCGCCTGGATGCCGTGGACCGTGCGTGGCGCCGCCAGGGCGCGGGCCAGGACGCCGTAGCACCAGGCCAGGCCGCCCGCCGGGTGGATGCAGAACAGCGCTGGACGGCCCGGGGCCTCGCGCAGCGTCACGACCGGACCGAACCCGGCCTGGACCGCCGGGGCGGGGCTGTCCGTCAGGGCGTCCAGGTGGGCCGCCAGGCGTGCGATGGTCGGGTACTGGAACACGGTGCCCAGGGACACGTCGTGGGCGCCGCGCAGTTGCAGGGCCAGCCGGGCCGCCAGCAGGGAATGGCCGCCCAGGGCGAAGAAGTCGTCGTCCGCGCAGGGGCTGTCCGACAGGCCGAGGACGGCCTGGACCTCGCGGGCGACGCGCCGTTCCGTGGCGGTGCGCAGCGGCTGTCCGGCCCCTTGGCGCGTCTGCGCGGGGACGGGCAGGGCTTTGCGGTCGAGCTTGCCATTGGCGGTCACGGGCAGGCGGGGCAGGAAGATCCAGGCCGATGGCACCATGTAGTCCGGCAGCAGCGCCGATGTGTGGGCCGCCAGGGCGTCCGCGTCCGGCGCGTGGCCGGGTTCGGCCACCAGATAGGCCGCCAGCAGCGCGTGGCCAGGCAGGTCCTCGCGGGCGAGCACGGCGGCCTGCGCGATGTCCGGCCGGGCGGCCAGGATGGCTTCGATCTCGCCCAGTTCGATGCGCTGGCCGCGCAATTTGACTTGATGATCCAGGCGGCCCAGGTAGACGATGGCGCCGTCTTCGCGGCGCGTGGCCAGGTCGCCGGTCGCGTACAGGCGGCCCTCCGGCAGCCCCGGCGGGGCGGGAATGAAGCGTTCGGCCGTCAGGTCCGGCCGGCCCAGATAGCCGATGGCCAGTTGCCGGCCGCCCAGGTAGAGCTGGCCCGGCGTGCCGGGAGGCGCGGGCCGCAGCAGCGCGTCCAGCACGTGCAGTCGGGTGTTCCAGACCGGCCGGCCGATGGGGATGGGCTGGCTGGTGTCGGCGGCGTGGGCATCCCAGTATGAAACGTCCACGGCGGCTTCCGTGGGGCCGTACAAATTGTGCAGTTCAGCCTGCAGGGTGCGGTGGAAGCGGTCGCGCAACGCGGCCGGCAGGGCTTCGCCGCTGCAAAAGACCAGCCGCGCCCTCAGGCCCCGGGCGGCGGGTTCTTCCAGGATCGCCGCCAGCATGGACGGTACGAAATGCAGCACCGTGATCGCGTGCGCCCGGATCAGGCGGCACAGCCAGACGGGGTCGCGATGGGCGTCCGGCGGGGCCACCACCAGGCGGGCGCCGCTGAGAAAGGGCAGGAACAGTTCCCAGACCGACACGTCGAATGTCGCGGGTGTTTTTTGCAGAATGCGGTCGGCCGGGCCGATGGCGTAGTGTTCCCGCATCCATTCCAGGCGGTTGACGATGGCGGCATGCGGCACGATCACGCCTTTGGGCATGCCGGTGGATCCGGATGTGTAGATGACGTAGGCCGGGTCTTCGGGGGTTGCCGCGCGCGCAGGCGTGGCGGTTGCTCGGGGAGGATCCAGTTCATCGGCGGCGGCCAGGTCCGCCACGGATAGCGGCAAGGTGGGCAGTCCTTGGCATAGCGCGGCCGGTCCGATCAGGGCGCAGGCCTGCGCGTCGCCCAGGATCTGGCGCAGGCGCGCCGCGGGCTGTCGCGGGTCGAGCGGCAGGTAGGCGGCGCCGCTGCGCAGGATGGCCAGCAGGCACAGCACCCGTTCGGCGGATCGCGGCAGGGCCACGGCCACGCGGGCGCCCGGTCGGGCGCCGGCTGCCCGCAGGCGCCGCGCGGCGGCGTCGGTCCAGGCGTCGATGTCGGCGTAGCGCCAGTCCCGCGCGCCTTCCTCTGCGTCCTGCAAGCCGATGCGCTCCGGGTGCGCGCGCAATTGCGTGTGGATGCGCGACCAGAGCGTGCCTTCGGGCACCGGATGATCCGTGCGGTTGGGCGCCAGCGCCCAGCGTTCGTGTTCGGCGGGCGTCAGGGTGGCCACGTCCGCCAGGCTGGCGGCGCTCAGGGCCGCCGACAGAAAGGCGGTCAGCCTGTCCAGGTGCGCTTGCGCCTGGACTGCGGTGTAGAGATCCGGATTCGCCTCGATTTCGATGCGCAGGTCGTTGCCATCCGGGGCGGCGCGGAAGCTGATCGTCAGGTCTTCGACCGGCCCGGTGCATAGCACGGCTTGCGAGGCGTCCAGACCGGCCGCCGCATAGGGGGCGTCGAAGGGCAGCACATTCAGGATGGGGCCGTGCAGGCGCGGCTGGCCGCCGGGCAGCGCCAGATCGCGGCGCAGGTGTTCCGCACGGTAGCGGCTGTGGCGGCGCAGGCCGCGCAGCGCGCGGGCGGCCTCGGTCAGCAGATCGGACAGCGGCGCGGTTTCATCCAGCGCGCAGACCCAGGGCACCACATTCATGGTGGTGGCCACGGCGCGGGCGCTGCGGCTGCCCAGCCGCCCCATGGCGGGCACGCCCACCACGCAGTCGGCCGGCCCCTGGTGGCGCGCCACGTAGGCCGCCCCCAGAATCGTCAGGATATCGGGCCAACTGACATCGGTCACGGCTTCCTGCGCCTGCAGGGTCCGGATCAGCGCCAGGGGCGCTTCTTGTTCCCGGCGCAGGCAGGTCGCCGCGCTGAGCGCGGCGCGCGCCGTCAGGCTGGTCGCGGGCACATGGTGTTCGCAGTGCGCCCGCCAGAATGCGCGGGCCCGGTTGCGGGCTTCGCCGCCGCGCCAGGCCTGGTCTTCCTCCCAGACGGCCGCCAGCGGCGTCAGGGGGGCGTCCCGTGAGGCGTCTTGGCCCTGGGCGGCGTACAGGCGGGTGGCGCGGCTTTCGATCAGCGCCATGCCGTAGCCGTCGGCAGCCAGATGGTGGACGCGCTGGTACCAGAGCGCCAGTGACGGGCCGCATAGAAACAGTATCTGGCGCGATAGCGGGTCGGTCAGAGGGTCGACCGGCCGCTTCTGGTCGGCGCGGATCCAGGTCAGGGCGTCTTGCTGGGCTCGGTCTTGCGCCCGATCGCGCAGATCCCGGATTTCCAGGCGCGGCGTGCGCGCCGCATCCAGGGCCTGCATCGGGCCGGCCGTCCCTTCCGTGAATCGCAGCGACAGGGATTGGGCCTCGGCCAGCGCCTGATCGACGGCGCGCGCGAAGCGGGGCACGTCCAGCGGACTGCGCAGCGTCGTGCAATGAGCCGGATTGAAAATGGGGTTGGCCGGGTCCAGGCGTTGGGCGTACCACAGGCCTTCCTGGGCTTCGGTCAGCGGCGCCCAGGCCAGGCCTATCGTGTCCGCGGCGGACGGTTCCGAGGAGGAGGCCGATGACGGCGCGATGTCGGCAGTCATGCTCGGCCGGCGTCGGTCCGGGCGGCGCCGGACACCAGGGCCCACCATTGGCCCAGCGTGGCCTCGACCGCCAGGTCGGCGAATTCCACTTGGGCGCCCGCTTCGCGCCATTGAGACGCCAGTTTCATCAAACGCATCGAATCCAGGCCCAGGTCCATCAGATTGTCGTCATCCAGGATGTCTTCGGGGGCTTCATGCAGCATGCGGGCGATGTCGGCGCGCATGCGTTCCAGGGTCAGGCTGCTCATAGGGGAAGAAAAAGTGATTATTGAGAAACCGGTGCGGCGGGCGGCCGCGGGGCATCGGCCTGCTGCGCCAGCAATTGAGCCCGCAGGTCGGCGCGCAGGGCCTTGCGGCTGATCTTCAAGGCGGCGGTGGAGGCGAATTGGGTGACGAACACGATCTGGTCGGGCACCTTGAAATCGGCGATGCCGCGCCCGCGTATCCACTTCTTCAACTCGGCCGGACGCGGCCTGTCGCCTTTCGGGATGATGAAGGCGCAACTGCGTTCGCCCAGGTATTCGTCGGGAACCGACACGACGGCGGCGTCGAAGACCTGCGGGTGCGCCAGCAGGTGATCTTCGATCTCCTCGGCCGAGATCTTTTCCCCTGCCCGGTTGATGTGATCGCCCGCCCGGCCCTGGACCTCCAGGTAGCCCTCGGGCGTCATGCGCACGATGTCGCCGGTGCGGTAATAGCCGTCTTCCGTGAAGGATCGCGCATTGGCGGAAGGGTTGTCGTGATAGGCGCGGATGGTGTAGGGGCCGCGCGTCAGCAGGTTGCCGGCCTGACCGGGCGCCACCGGATGGCCGTCGTCGTCCAGGATCAGGATTTCGTCGTCGGGGCTGATCGGGCGGCCCTGGGTGTGGATGATCAGATCGTCCGGGTCGTCCAGCCGCGTGTAATTCACCAGGCCCTCAGCCATGCCGAAGACCTGCTGCAGCGTCGCGCCCAGCACCGGGCGGACTCGGCGGGCGATTTCCGCCGATAGTTTCGCGCCGCCGACCTGGATGGTTTGCAGGCTGCCCAGATCGCGGGGCGTCGCCGGGGCCAGGTCCAGCCATTGCAGCAGCAGCGGCGGCACCAGGCTGGTGACGGTGACGCGTTCGCGTTCGATCAGCGCGAAGGCGGATTCCGGGTCGGGCGAGGGGCTGAGCACCACGCGCCCGCCGGCGTACAGCGTGCCCAGGAAGCCGGGCGAACTCATGGGGAAATTGTGCGCGATGGGCAGCGCGCCCAGGAACACGGAGTCCGGCCCCAGGCCGCAGATGCGGGCGGATTCCCGCAGGGTGTAGATGTAGTCGTCGTGCGTGCGCGGGATCAGCTTCGACAAGCCCGTGCTGCCGCCTGAAATCTGCAGGAAAGCCACGTCGGATCCTTGCGATACGGTCGCGGGGATGGCGCCGCCGTCGGCCGCGTACAGGGATTCCAGAGAGGAAAATTCTCCGGCGTCTCCGCTGAGCCAGATCTGTTCGACGGCCGGGCAGCGGCTGCGCAGCTCGGCAGCCAGGGCGCGATGGTCGAAACCGGCATGGGTGGCCGCAGCCACGTAGGCGCGCGCGGCCGAGCCCTGAGCGAAGTGGGCGATTTCCGTGATGCGATGAGCGGGCAACGCATACACGGGAATCAGGCCCGCGCGAAACAGGCCCATGACCACGCCGATGAAATCGGGGATGTTGGGCAGGTGCACCAGCACCCGGTCGCCACGCCGCAGGCCGGACCGCAGAAAGCCCGCCGCCAGGGCGGATGCCCGGCGGTCCAGTTCGGCGTAGGTCCAGCGCTGTCCGCCGCCGATCACCGCGATGGCATCCGGATGTGCGGTTGCGCGTTCCCGCAACCAGGCGCCGAAGGTCTCGTTGCGCCAGTGGCCCGCCGCCCGGTAGCGGTCGGCCAGAGCGGTCGGCCAAGTCTGGCTGGGAGCGTGAGGATGTGAGTTATTGATGCTCATGATAATGAGAATGATTACATTTCATGAGTATAGAGAAAATCCGGGATCGCGGTCCAGTGCTTGTCCCAAAATCGGGTCCGGAACCTGTCTACGTCGGGGTTCCGGGGCCGGCCAGCCAGGCGTCCAGGTCCAGGCGTGTCAGTCGCCAATCGTCTCGTGGCGCCGGAAGGCTGACAGCGGCGCAGTGCGCGGGCGATGTCCAGAGCAGCCGGACGTGCTGGCCGCAGACCTCGGGGGGGCCGGCGACTTGCTGCCAGCCCTGGCCGCACGCTTGCAGGCGCAACCGCCCGGGTTCGATCAACAAGCCCTGCCCGCACGCCTTGAGCACGGCTTCGCGACAGACCCATTCGGCGCAGAATGCCTGCGTATCTAGGGTCGGCGCCTCCGATCCGCCGGCTCGGAAGACCTCGGATCGATCCGGCTCACGGCCCGTTGCGAAGCGGAACAGTGCGACGTCCACCGAGTCGGGGCAGGTTTCCACATCCACCCCCAGCGCGTGCGGGCCGACTGCAACCAGCACCTGATCGCCGCTGTGGGCGATGCTGAAATGCCAGGCGGGCGCGGTGCCGGGCGCCGCGGCCAGCAGCGGCTTGCCGTGCAGGCCGGTCGTCAGGGGGACGCGTTCGGGACTCAGGTCCATGCGCGAGGCCAGCAGGCGGCGCGCCAGCGCCCGGCCCAGCAGGCTGCGCAAGCGGTCCTGCGGCTGGCGCAGGCGGGCGATCCATTGCCATTCCGCATCCGGCAGGTCGCGCCGCAGGCGCTGCGCCTGCTCCTCGTCGGGCAGACCGCGCAAGGCGACGATCCAGGGGGCGGTCACGGCCGCTGTCTCGTTCGGGCGGGGCGTCAGGGCTTCAGGTTCACCAGGTAAGTGCCTTCCAGGGGCACCGCCAGGAACTGGCGGTTGATCTCGCGCAGGGTCCCGGCGGGGTCGATGTCGGCGAAGCGGTCCGGGTGGATCCAGTGGGCCAGGGCCTCGATGAAGACCACATGCAGCGGCGAATCGTTGAAGGCATGCCAGATGCCGTGGCTGTTGCCCGACCGCGCGGCCGGCAGGGCGTCCAAGTGGTTGGCCTGGATCAGGCGCTGCAGGCTGGCGTGCGCGTCGGCCTCGCTGACCCCCGCGCCGATGGCCAGCCCGGTTTTCGGGTTGGATCCGGTGCCGGTCGCCACGTACACCTGCGGGGCGCGCGCGTTGATGTATTCGAAATTCAGCTTGCCGGTAGCGGTTTTCAGCACGTCGGCGCCGATGTTGTGTCCCCCGGCGTACTGGACCATTTCATTGAAGGTCCCCACGCCCGGCGAATTGCAGCAGTCCGTGACGCCCGCATGGGCGTGGACGAAGACGGGTGGACGCCGGTCTTCGGGCAGGTCGGCCAGGCGTTGCGAGATGGTGCGCATATGGCGCTCGTAAAACCGGATGAAGGCCTCGGTTTGCGCTTCGTGGCCGATGGCCGCGCCCAGGGCGCGCAGGCTGGGCACCGTGTTCTCCAGGGGGCGCATGAAAAAATCGATGACGATGACGGGCACGCCGGCCGCGTCCAGGCGGCGGATGATCGGCGATTCCTCGGCCGGCTGGCCCTGCATCAGGCCGGCGAAGGATGCCGTCATCACGACCAGATCGGGGCGCAGCCCCAGCGTGCGTTCGACCGAAAAAGATTCCGCCGTGTGACGCCCGACGACAGGGACGTCCGCCAGACTGGGAAAGCGCTTCAGGGCGGCCCGGTAGTCCGGGGCGAAGGACGTTCTGAACTCATCGGACCAGCCGGCCAGGATCGCGGCCGGGTCCGGCGTCAGCAGGGACAACACCTGGAAATGCCGGGCCTGGGCCAGGACGATGTGCCGCGCGGGGCCGGGCAGGGTCACGGTGCGGCCCAGCACGTCCGTCACAGTGATGGGGGCGGCTGCGGTCGGGGCAGCCCACGCGGCCGACAGCGCCAGCAGCAGCGCCGCCAGCAGGGCGCGGGCGCGCTCCAGCCGCGAACCGGGCCGGGCGTGATGGCGGGTCGGGAGGGCGCCGCGGCGGAACTCAGGGGAAGACATGATGGTCGGTGCCTTGGGGACAGGAGTGTTCGGAGCGTCAGGCGGCGGGCTGGCACAGCCCGTCGATCAGCACGTGGCGCAGGCCGCGCGAGCAGGTTTCCACGCGGGCGTCCACCTGATAGACCTGCGCCAGCGCGTCGGGCGTGATGACGGTGTCAGGGCTGCCATGGCCGACCAGCTCGCCCGCCTGGATCAGCAGGGCGTCGTCGCTGCGTTGCAGGGCGATGTTCAGGTCATGCAGGACGATCAATGTCGTCAGGCCGTGTTCCTGCGTTTCCTGGCGCAACAGATCCATGACGTGGCATTGGTAGTTCAGGTCCAGGGCCGACAGCGGTTCGTCCAGCAGCAGCAGGCGCGGGGTGCGGATCAGGGCCTGGGCCAGTCCGGCCAGTTGCTTTTGTCCGCCGGACAACTCGTCCAGATAATGCATGGCCAGGTGTTCGATGCCCAGACGCGACAGGACGTCCAGGATGCGCTGGGGGCTGGCGTCCTGCGCCTGGGGCGCCAGGTCCGACGCCCGGGCCGCCACCAGCACGGACTCGAACACCCGCAGATGCACCGATGCCGGCAGGGATTGCGGCAGATAGACGACTTGCTGGGCGCGCTGTTCGAAGGACAGGCGGGTCAGGTCCTGGCCGTCCAGCAGCACCTGGCCGTGGGATTTGAGCAGCCCGGCGATGGCCTTGAGCAGGGTGGATTTGCCGCTGCCGTTTGGACCCAGCAGGGACACCACCCGGCCGGGAGCCAGGGGGCCGGCCGTCAACTGGCGGATGATGGCCTGGCGGCCATAGGCAACGGAGAGGTCCTGAATCTGCAGCATGGTCAGGGAAGTTTTGAGTTCATTTGACTTGCCGGCGCAGGACGACGGACAGGAAAAACGGGACGCCGACCAGCGAGGTCACGATGCCCACCGGCACGATGATGCCCGGCACGATGTTCTTCGAGGCGATCGAGGCCAGCGACAGGATCGTGCCGCCCACCAGGGCGCTGCCCGGCAGGTAGAAGCGGTGGTCCTCGCCGAACAGACGCCGGGCAATGTGCGGGGCGATCAGGCCGACGAAGCCGATGGTGCCGACGAAGGACACCGCCAGCGCCGCCAGGATGCTGATGCGCACCAGCGCGGTCAGCCGCAGGCGCGGCACGTCGATGCCGAAGCTGGCGGCGCGGTCCTCGCCCAGGCGCAGCGCGGTCAGCTTCCAGGTGTCGCGCAGCGACATCGGCAGCAGCAGCGCGATCGCCAGCAGCAGGATGCCCAGTTTCGGCCAGGACGAGCGCGCCAGGCTGCCCATGGTCCAGAACACCAGGCCCTGCAGGGCCTCGGCGCTGGCGACGAACTGCACCAGCGACACGGCGGCATTGAAGGAAAACACCAGCGCGATGCCGAACAGGATCAGTCCGGACGTGCTCATGGCGCCCCAGCGGGCGACCAGGTCCAGCAGCAGGGCGGACACGAGCGCGAAGACGAAGGCATTGGCCGCCACCATCCACGATTGCGGCACGCCGGGCAGCGACAGGCCCAGCACGATGGCCAGCGACGCGCCGAAGGCGGCGGCCGACGAGATTCCCAGCGTGAAGGGACTGGCCAGGGGGTTGTTCAGAATGGTCTGCATTTCTCCGCCCGCCAGACCCAGCGCCAGGCCCACGGCCACCGCCATCAGGGCGTAGGGCAGGCGGATGTCCCAGACGATCACGCGGGTGGTCGGGTCGGCCTGTCCGGGCTGGAACAGCGCGTGGCTGAGTTCGGCCCAACCCAGGCCGGATGGCCCCAGCATGAAGTCCGCCAGGATCGAGGTCAGGATGACCAGTCCCAGCAAGGCGACCAGCAGCCAGCGGCGGCGCAGCAGGTGCTGGTAATGCTGCAAGGTGGCGGGAGGGGCGGCTTCGCTGATGTTCATGAATGAGAAACGTTTACAATTGCGCCAGTATAGAGGATCGAGGGCGGCTGCGTCATGACGGCATTTTCTTCGGAGTTCACCCAGTCGCTGCCGGATGGCCGCCGCTGCGTCGTGCGGCTGGCCGTGCCGCAGGGGTTGATGCCGGCGGAGGGCTGGCCGGTCGCCTATGTGCTGGATGTCAGCCAGTTTGAAACCATGTGCCGGACCGCCGGCGCGGATGGGCTGCCAGGGATCCTGGTCGGACTGGCGCCCCAGGCGCCGGCGCAGCGGGTCTGGGACTACCCGCCGCGGGGCTGGGCCGCGGGTTTCGCCGCCGAAGCGTCCGGCGCGCGGCCGCTGGCCGGTCCGGCGGGGTTCCAGGGCCCCGGCCCGTTGCCGGCAGGGACGCAAACCGGAGCCGCCCGCTGGCTGCGCGTGCTGGATACGGTCCGCATCCGGGTGGCGGCCGATTTCCGGCTGGATCCGAGTCGCCAGGTGCTGGCCGGGCATTCGCTGGGGGCGATGTTCGCGCTGTACACGCTGCTGCATCGACCGCGCGCTTTTGACGGTTATGTGCTGTCCAGCCCTTCGGTGTGGTGGGGGCAGGGCTATGTCCGGCGCCTGATGCGAAGGCGCCTGGCCTGGTTGGCCGGGCAGGGAGCGCCGCGCCTGGGTGTCTCATTGACGGTGGGGGAATATGAACAGAGCCTCAGCCCCCAGGAAATGAGTCTGAGCGCCGACGAGCGGGAACAGCAGCAGGTCAAACGCAAGCGTCGCGCCATGGTGGATGGCGTGCAGGCGCTGGCGGGAGATCTGGCCGCCTGCCCCGGCCTGCGCTTGCGCCATGCTGTGCTGCCGGGTCACATCCATCGGACTGCGCCGCAGGACGCGCTGATGGCGGGGTGGCGGTGGTTGTTGGCGGATGGCGCGGGGGATGCGGAGCCGGATTGAGGACTGATCGCGTCTCTGGTGTTATAGTCTTGTAATCGAGATTCATTCTCATTACTAATAACTGAGTCTTGCAGATTGCCGTCGGCCTTCTGCGCACCGGCATGCCATGAAATCCACCGAGCCGAAGGCGGGCAGCCTGCTTGCCAGTCTGACCTTCCATTACGACGACTTGGTCCGTTACATCGGCTATCGCTTCGGCGATGCCGATTTTGCGCGCGATGTGGTGCACGAGGTCTGCGCCGACCTGTTGAATCGGCCCGAACCCGCCGGGGTGCGCCAGCCGTTGGCCTTCCTGCGCCGGGTGCTGCGCAATCGGGCGATCGATCGCTGCCGCAGCGATGCCACGCGCGCCCGGCTGGCCGAAACCCTGGCAGGCCGTGCCGCCCAGGTCAGCCATGAAGACGCAGCCGCTTACCTGCAAGGGCTCGACGCGGTGGACGACCTTGCCGCCGTTATCCGCCGCTTGCCGGACCGGGCGCGACAAGTCTTCATCCTGCACCGTCTTTATGACATGCCGCAACCGGCGATTGCCGGCGAGCTGGGCCTGTCGCGCAATGCAGTCGCCAAGCACCATGCACAGGCCCTTCGGCTCATCCGGGCGCAGTGGGCGCCCGCGTGCGCCGTGTGCGTCGGAGATGCCGCCGGCAACGGCCGCGAGGGCGACCGGCCTGCGCCGGGCGCCGCGACAGGTTGCGAGGCGTGGGAGTCCTGATGTCCCGCCCGTCGAAGCCGCCTGCCGGTGCGCGCCGAACTTTTTCCGGCGCGGCCGCCGACCCTCTCATCCCCTTCGAGGACGTGCTGCGGGCCCGCTTGCCTTCACGCGAAGAGGTCCTGCGCGAAGCCAAGGCACAGTCGGCCCAGCGGCGGCTGCGGCGGCGTCAAGCCGTCGGCGCCGCCTGCATGGCGCTGTGCGCGGGGCTCTGGGCCTGGAACCCGGTGCTGCAGGAACGCACCGTGACGGTCGCGGCGGGGGCGCCCCGCGCCTGGACCGCCCGGGATGGCACGGTGATCGCGCTCGACAGCCGATCCGTCCTGACGATGCAATGGCGCCTGCGGTCCCGCGACCTGCGCCTGGACGCCGGCCAGGCAGTGTTGACCGTGGCCCGGAACTGGCGGCCGCTCCGGGTACGGGTGGGCGATGCCGTCATTCGCGATATCGGGACGGTGTTCCGCGTGCGGCGCGACGCGGCGGGCGCCCAGGTGGCAGTGCTGGAAGGACGGGTACAAGTATCCAGCCCTGCCGGGCAGGCGGAACTGGGCGCCGGACAGGCGATGGACATCGATACCCTGAGCGCCGTGCCGGCCAGCGTGCCCGGGCTTGAACGCGAAACCGCCTGGCGTGAAGGCCGGTTGCGCTTCGACGGCACGCCGCTGTCCGCTGTCTTGTCAGCGCTTGGGCACTATCGCGCCGCGCCTGTGGTCTGGGTGGGCGATTCTCCGGCTGATGCCGGCGCCCTGCGCTTATCGGGCGAATATCGCATCCGGGATCTCGAATCGCTGATCAACAGCCTGCCGTCGATCTTGCCCGTGCGGGTCGAGCGGCGGCCGGATGGCGAGGTCCGGGTGTCGCTGCGGCCAAATAGTAAAAAATAGTAACGGCATGTCCATGTCGCGGACGTTCCAAACGTCTTCACTCTTGATTTGATCAATTCTCAATCTCATTATTGATACAGGGAGCGAAGACAATGAAGACCTCCAGGAGGCCCCGGCGCGGGGTCGCAGCCGTGTTTTCCACCGCGCTCGCGGCGGGCAGCCTGGCGTGGTCGGCCGCAGCCATGGCGCAGGCCGCCGTGCTGGGGCTGGACCTGCCCGCCCAGCCGCTGGATCAGGCGTTGAATGCCCTGGCGGCGCGCACCGGCCTGCAAGTGGTCTTTCCGACCGCCTTGGCGGAGCACCGGCGCGCGCCGGCCTTGCACGGCGACTATTCCGCTCCCGATGCCCTGGACCGGCTGCTGCAGGGGTCGGACCTGGAGGCCCGCATGACCGGGCCGAACCGCTACACGATCGTGCGCCGGGGCGATGCCGCTTCAGGGGATGCGCAGGTCCTGCAGCCGGTTGTCGTGCGCGGCGCCCTGGACCCGACCACGGAAGGCACCGGGTCCTACGCCGCCCAGGCCAGCAACACGTCCACGCGCCTGAACCTGTCAGTGCGCGAGACCCCGCAATCGGTCAGCGTCATCACGCGCCAGCGTATGGACGACCAGGGCTTGACCTCGCTGGCGGATGTGGTCGACAACACGCCGGGCCTGGTGATGAATACCTCGGGCAACAGGGGCTCGGACACCAGCCCCATCTATGCGCGCGGCTTCCAGGTGGAAAACTACCAGGTCGATGGCGTCAACCAGGTCTACAGCAACTACAAGGGCATTTTCCAGAGCGCGGATATGGCGCCCTACGACCGGGTCGAAGTGATCCGGGGCGCCAACGGTCTGATGAGCGGCGTGGGCGCTCCCGGCGCGACGATCAATTTGATCCGCAAGCGCCCTACGCGCGAATTCCAGGCGCGCGCCAGCGTCGAGGCCGGGTCCTGGGATCTCTACCGGAGCGAGGTGGATCTGTCCTCGCCTCTGAACGAGGCGGGTACCGTGCGGGGGCGGCTGGTGGCAGCCTGGCAGAAGAACGGTTCGTACCTGGAGCGCCTGCAGGAACGCGACAAGACCCTGTACGGCATCCTCGAGGCCGACCTGGGGCCCGACACGCTGGCCAGCCTGGGCTTTCTATTCCAGAATCAGGATGCCACCGGCCATTCGCGGGGCGGCCTGCCGGTGTTCTATTCAGATGGCGGACGCACGGATTGGGACCGATCCAAGTCCGCTGCGGCGGACTGGGCGTATTCCCGACGTCACAACCAGACCTGGTTCGCCTCGCTGGAGCATCGGTTCGGCAACGGCTGGCGGGTGAAGGGCACCCTGGATCACAGCGTCTATCGCTATGACGAGGTGCTGGGCTATGCCCTGGGAGGCGCCCCGGACCGCGCCACGGGCGCGGGGGTGAATCTGTGGGCGGGCCGCTGGGCGGGCAAGCCGGTGCAGAATTCCCTGGATGTGTATGCCACGGGGCCCTTCACGCTGCTGGGCCGGGAGCATGAACTGGTGGTCGGCGCGACGGCATCCCGCACGCGCGACGAAACCTCGCCGTACAACCTCTGGTACTTCTCGGGCTGGTCGCCGGCCATCGACAATATCTATGCCTGGGACGGGCGCGCTCCGGGCGCACCCGACAATCCCGCGATCGGCGACACCGTCAATCGCGAGAACCTGACCAGCGCGTACGCCACGGCGCGTTTCAAGCCCACCGACCGTCTGTCGCTGATCGTCGGCGGCCGCGTCACCAGTTGGGAAAACATCAAGGACACGCACTACTACGACGGCCGTCCGGCAAGCCACATGGATCGCCACGAGTCCGACAAACTCACTCCCTACGCAGGCGTCGTCTACGACCTGAGCGACGAGTGGTCCGTCTACGCCAGCTACACGGACATCTTCAAGCCGCAGAACAACCAGGACCCCGGCGGCAACTATCTGGACCCGCTGCTGGGCCGCAGCTACGAACTCGGGGCCAAGGGCGAACTGCTGGACGGCGGACTGAACGTGTCGGCGGCCCTGTTCCGTGTTCAGCAGGACAATTTCGCCGTGGCCTTGCCGGGCGTGAAGGCGCCGGACGGCAGCCAGGCCTATGAGTCGGCCTCCGGCACCACGACGCGGGGCATCGACCTGGAGGCATCCGGAGAAGTGCTGCCGAACTGGCAGGTGTCCGCCAGCTTCACCCGCGCCCTGTCACAGGACCGGGACCACCTCACGCTCAATCCGAACGTGCCGCAAAACACCGCCAAGCTGTTCACCAGCTACCGCTGGCCCGGCATCGGCCACGGTCTGACGGTGGGCGGCGGCGTGCGCTGGCAGAGCCGCGCCTACACCAAGCTGACGGACCCCCTGGGCGCCCAGCGCATCGTCGAGCAGGACGCCTACGCCGTGGTGGACCTGATGGCGCGCTACCAGATCAGCCGCAACGTTTCGGCCCGCCTGAACGTCTACAACGCGTTCGATCAGTATTACCACCCCGATCCGGGTTCGACCTACTACGGCGCGCCACGCGCGTTCCGCTTGGGCCTGGACATGCGTTTCTGACGCCCGGGACCGCCCGCTCTCATCATGAAAGGAATCCGCTTCATGCAGACTACTCGATTCACCCGCGCCCCTCTCCTGTCGGCCGGACGCGCGTCGGCCCGCCTGGGCATGTTCGTCGTGTGCGCCGCGCTGGCTGCTTGCACCGCCCCTGGCGGGCAGCCGGACAAGGCCGGCCTGGGCGCGCAGGCGAGCAACCAGGCTCCGGCGCGGCAGACCGTGCTGCGCCGAGACCTCGCCCCCGGGCTCTATGAGCTGGTGGTGGCCGACGGCGATGTGTTCGTGGCTTCGGCGGGCCAAAGCTTCAAGGCCGACGAGGGCGGAGCGATCTACCGGCTGGATCCGGATACTCTGGAAACCAAGGCCGTCATCCGGACCGGACGCAAGCCCTACGGGCTGGCGTACGACGCGCGCACAGACACGTTGTACGCGGGCAATACCCTGAACGGCGCCGTGGGAGCCATCGACCTGAAGACCGGGCAGGCGGCTGATTACCAGCTCGGTCGGGCCACGGCCAAGGGCGGGTTCGAGCACGTGCGCCAGATCGTGCTGGATGGAGCGGGCGAGCGCATGTTCGTGACCAATCCCGATACCGCCGGCAAAGTCTGGATCGTGGACTTGAAGCGCGGCATCATCCGGCACACGCTGTCGGGCCTGCGCAAATGGCCGGCCGGCGCGGCCTACGATCCGGTCGCCCGCCGCCTGTACGTCGGCCAGGGCGGTGAATACGGCGTGACGGTGATCGACCCCGACAGCGGCAAGATCCTGCGCCGCTTCGCCCTGGACGGCGCCGAGCCCTTCCTGGTGAACGTCGCATTGGACGACCCCGGCGCGCGCTTGTTCGGCGCCGATGCCAACAGCGGCCGCCTGGTCGTTTTCGACACCGCGACCGGCCGCGTCCTGGCGACCGTCCCGGTGGGCGAAAGCGCCCTGGACGTGCTCTACAACCCGGTCCGCGACGAGATCTACCTGAGCAATCGGGGCGCTTCGCGCGCGCATCCCCAGGGCACAGGCGCTATCACGGTGATCGACGGCGCGAGCTACGCCGTGAAGGCCCGCTACGATCTGCCGGCGCATCCGAACAGCCTGGCCCTGTCGGACGATGGACAGGCGCTGTTCGCGACGATCAAGGGGCCGCATGACGACAAGCATCCCGCCTATCGGGCCGATGGCCTGGAAAGCGTCGTGCGGATCGACCTGCGCTGATGTCAGGTGGTGAGGGTGATGGGCGCTGCTGAGACCCTGCGCGCATGGCGTGCGCGGGGCGGCTGGCTGCTGCTGGCGTCCGTCGTCGCGGCTACCGCCGTCTGGGCGGCCCGGCCGGCGCCGCCCGCCTATGAAACCGCGTCCGTCGGGCGCGGGACGGTTCGCGCCACTGTGAATGCCCTGGGGACTCTGCAGCCTCGGCATTATGTGGATGTGGGGGCGCAGGTGTCCGGCCAGATCCAGCGGATTCACGTGCAGCCCGGCGATGTCGTGGCCGCCGGACAACTGCTGGTGGAAATCGATGCCTCCGTGCAGGAGGCCGCCGTGGCGGCGGGCAGGGCCTCGCTGGATGCGCTGCGGGCCCAGCTGGACGAGGCCGAGGCCGCGGCCGACCTGGCGCGGGCAGGCGCCGAGCGTCAGCGGCGTCTGTTGCGGGCCGGCGCGACGCCGGCTCACGAGGCCGATGTGGCGCGCGCCGGTCTGCTGGCCGCGGAGGCCTCCGTGCGTCGCATCGCGGCCGACATTCGGCGCACCCGCGCCGCATTGCAGGGCGATGAGGCCCTGCTGGGCTACAGCCGGATCTACGCGCCGATGGAAGGGACCGTCGTGTCGCTGGAAGCCCGGCCCGGCCAGACTCTGAATGCCGCCTACCAGACGCCGCACCTGCTGCGCATTGCGGACCTGTCGCTCATGACCGTTTGGACTCAGGTGTCCGAGGCGGACGTGCCGCGTCTGAGCGTGGGCATGGAGGCGACTTTCGTGACGCTGGCCCAGGACGGCCGGCAGTGGCATGGCGTCGTGCGCCAGGTGCTGCCCGTGCCCCAGCCGGCGCCCGATGAGGCGCCGGGCGCTGCCGCAGCGGCGTCCAGCGGCGCGAAAGCGGTCTTCTACACTGTGTTGTTCGACGTGCCCAATTCCGACCGTGCCCTGCTGCCCAGGATGAGCGCCCAGGTCGCCTTCGTCACCCGCCAGGCCGATGATGTCGTGTTGGCGCCGCTGGCGGCCCTGCGCCCGGCGGGCGAGGGCGCGGCGCGGGGCTATCGGGTGCGGGTGTTGCAGGACGGCCGCGCGGTCTGGCGCGCAGTGCGGATCGGGGCGCGCGATCGTCAGGCGGCGGAGATCGTCGACGGTCTTGCCGAGGGCGAGACGCTGATCCTGGGCGAACGCGCTTCGGGCGATGCGATGCCCCGGTTCGTGCTGTGAGCGTCCTGATCCGGCTCGACGCCGTCGGCAAGCGCTATGGCGGCGTGGATGGCGCTCCCGCCTCCTGGGCGCTTCGCGACGTGTCGTTGGACATCCGCGAGGGCGAGTACGTCGCCATCGTGGGCGCCTCGGGATCGGGGAAATCCACATTGATGCATATCCTGGGCTGCCTGGATCGGCCCGACAGCGGCATCTACCGCTATGCGGATCGGGACGTGGCGACCCTGTCGGCCGATGAGCAGGCCCGGTTGCGTCGCGAGGACTTCGGTTTCGTGTTCCAGGGCTACCATCTGATCCCCACCGACAGCGCATTGGAAAACGCGGCCCTGCCCGCCGTCTATGCCGGGGAAGACCGCGCTGTCCGCGAACGGCGGGCCGGCAGGCTGTTGGAGCGGCTGGGGATGACAGGGCGGCTCGAACACCGTCCGGCCCAGTTGTCCGGCGGCCAGCAGCAGCGTGTCTCCATCGCCCGCGCTCTGATCAATGGCGGGCGCGTCATCCTGGCCGACGAGCCTACGGGCGCTCTGGATTCGCGCAGCGGCGCCGAGGTCATGGCCCTGTTCGACGAGCTGTCCGCCCAGGGTCACACCATCATCTTGATCACCCACGATGCCGGGGTGGCCGCGCGCGCGCCGCGTCGTGGAAATCCGCGACGGGCGCGTGGTGGCCGATCGGGTCGGGACGGCGCCCGTGCCGGCCGCTGCGC
>NZ_JBATVG010000004.1:0-2500 GCF_049671645.1 Castellaniella sp.
CGGCGCGCGGTTGCGCAGCGGGCGATATCGTTGGTCTTGCTTTGGTTTTACCCAAGACAAAGCCCCTGCAGAGAGACTCTGCAGGGGCTTTGCGGTATAAAAGCCTGACGATGACCTACTTTCACAGGTGTCCACCCACTATCATCGGCGCGAAGGCGTTTCACTGTCCTGTTCGGGATGGGAAGGAGTGGGGCCGCCTTGCTATGGTCGTCAAGCATAACTGGTTGTGGTCAAGTCGCGGGGACTGGACCACCAATTTGGAAGAAGCACATCGTGCAGTCTGTTCGATACCTGCAGCGCGTCTTGCAACGAGCTGCATTTTAGCAAAGTTTCTCGCTTTGTCTAGCAGGCTGCACATGGGGTTGTTTTGTACGATTTGCGTTTCAATTCTTTGGGCTTACACACGAATCACTACACCCATCGGTCAGTCAGCGACTAACCTGCAAGGTTATAGGATCAAGCCGCACGGGCAATTAGTACTGGTTAGCTGCACGCATTACTGCGCTTCCACACCCAGCCTATCAACGTCCTGGTCTCGGACGACCCTTCAGGGGGGTCAAGCCCCCGGGATACCTAATCTTCAGACGAGTTTCGCGCTTAGATGCCTTCAGCGCTTATCTCTTCCGTACATAGCTACTCGGCAATGCCATTGGCATGACAACCGATACACCAGCGGTACGTCCACTCCGGTCCTCTCGTACTAGGAGCAGGCTCCGTCAAGTATCCAACGCCCACGGCAGATAGGGACCAAACTGTCTCACGACGTTTTAAACCCAGCTCACGTACCTCTTTAAATGGCGAACAGCCATACCCTTGGGACCGGCTACAGCCCCAGGATGAGATGAGCCGACATCGAGGTGCCAAACACCGCCGTCGATATGAACTCTTGGGCGGTATCAGCCTGTTATCCCCAGAGTACCTTTTATCCGTTGAGCGATGGCCCTTCCATACAGAACCACCGGATCACTATGACCTGCTTTCGCACCTGTTCGACTTGTCAGTCTCACAGTCAAGCACGCTTATGCCATTGCACTATCAGCACGATTTCCGACCGTACCTAGCGTACCTTCGTACTCCTCCGTTACACTTTAGGAGGAGACCGCCCCAGTCAAACTGCCCACCATGCACTGTCCCCAACCCGGATAACGGGCCAAGGTTAGAACCGCAAACAGACCAGGGTGGTATTTCAAGGTTGGCTCCACTGCATCTAGCGACACAGTTTCAACGCCTCCCACCTATCCTACACAGGCCGGTTCACAATCCAATGCAAAGCTACAGTAAAGGTTCATGGGGTCTTTCCGTCTAGCCGCGGGTAGATTGCATCATCACAAACATTTCAACTTCGCTGAGTCTCAGGAGGAGACAGTGTGGCCATCGTTACGCCATTCGTGCAGGTCGGAACTTACCCGACAAGGAATTTCGCTACCTTAGGACCGTTATAGTTACGGCCGCCGTTTACCGGGGCTTCGATCAAGAGCTTGCACCCCATCACTTAACCTTCCGGCACCGGGCAGGCGTCACACCCTATACGTCGACTTTCGTCTTGGCAGAGTGCTGTGTTTTTAATAAACAGTCGCAGCCACCGATTCTCTGCGGCCCCTTCATGCTCAGTGCGCAGGCACCTCACACTACCAGGGCATACCTTCTCCCGAAGTTACGGTATCAATTTGCCGAGTTCCTTCTCCTGAGTTCTCTCAAGCGCCTTGGAATATTCATCCCGTCCACCTGTGTCGGTTTGCGGTACGGTCTCGTGAGACTGAAGCTTAGAGGCTTTTCCTGGGACAACTTCCAATCAGTCCAGGAACCTAAGTTCCTGTCCAGCCACACCCTTGAATCACGCGCCCGGATTTACCTAAGCGCCTTCTATGGTGCAGCAACGGGGACATCCAACACCCCGATGATCTTCTGCCATCCGTCCCCCCATCGCATCTCACGACGGTGCTGGAATATTAACCAGCTTCCCATCAGCTACGCATCTCTGCCTCGCCTTAGGGGCCGACTCACCCTGCGCCGATGAACGTTGCGCAGGAAACCTTGGACTTACGGCGAGGGGGCTTTTCACCCCCTTTATCGCTACTCATGTCAGCATTCGCACTTCTGATACCTCCAGCATCCTTTACAAGACACCTTCGCAGGCTTACAGAACGCTCTCCTACCGCGTGCAATAAATTGCACACCCGCAGCTTCGGTAACTGGCTTGAGCCCCGTTACATCTTCCGCGCAGGACGACTCGATCAGTGAGCTATTACGCTTTCTTTAAAGGGTGGCTGCTTCTAAGCCAACCTCCTGACTGTCTATGCCTTCCCACTTCGTTTCCCACTTAGCCCGTTTTAGGGACCTTAGCTGGCGGTCTGGGTTGTTTCCCTCTTGAGTCCGGACGTTAGCACCCGGTGCTCTGTCTCCCACACTGTACTTGCCGGTATTCGGAGTTTGCCATAGGTTGGTAAGTCGCCATGACCCCCTAGCTATAACAGTGCTCTACCCCCGGCAGTAATCATGT
>NZ_JBATVG010000005.1:0-23913 GCF_049671645.1 Castellaniella sp.
GGGTGACAACGTCTCGATGACGGTGAACCTGATTGCGCCGATCGCCATGGAAGAGGGCCTGCGTTTCGCCATCCGCGAAGGCGGTCGTACCGTGGGCGCCGGCGTCGTCGCCAAAATCATCAAGTAAAACTGATGTACAATGGTGGGCTGGTCGCTCACCACGTCTTAAAAAACGACGGTGCGGCAACGCACCATCGTTTTTAGGTCTAGGGGTATAGCTCAATTGGCAGAGCGTCGGTCTCCAAAACCGAAGGTTGAGGGTTCGATTCCTTCTGCCCCTGCCACCGATCACTTCACCGCCATTGCGGTGCCAACCGCCCGATTATGTCGCAACAGAACGTAGAAACAGTCAATCGAACCGCTGACCGGCTCAAGCTCGGTCTGGCTGTGCTTGTCGTTGCGGCAGGGATCGTGGCGTATTCAGTTCTGGTCAATCAGCCGACTTACGTCCGCGTAGGCGCCTTCATTGCCGGCCTGATCGTAGCGGCCGTCATTGTCGTATTCAGCGATACCGGGCGGCGCACGTTGGCCTTCGGCCGTGAATCCTACAACGAGACCCGCCGTGTCGTCTGGCCTTCGCGCCAGGAAACCACGCGCATGACAGCGATTGTGTTCGCCTTTGTGGTTGCCATGGGAGTCCTGCTGTGGGTGGCTGACAAGCTGCTGGGCTGGATCATCTATGGTCTGCTGCTGGGCTGGAACTAAGGAACAATTTCCGCATGAGCAAACGCTGGTATGTCGTCCATGTCTATTCTGGCATGGAAAAAAGCGTCCACAAGGCTTTGGTTGAACGCATCGAGCGCGCCGGGCTGCAGGATGCCTTCAGCCGTATCCTGGTTCCTTCGGAAGAAGTCGTTGAAATCAAGGACGGTCGCAAGTCCATCACTGAACGCCGGATTTTCCCCGGCTATGTGCTGGTCGAGATGGACCTGACCGACGAAACCTGGCATTTGGTCAAAAGCACCAACCGCGTCACCGGGTTTCTGGGCGGGTCCGGTAATCGGCCGGCCCCGATCTCCGAACGCGAGGTCGAAAAGATTCTATCGCAAATGGAAGAGGGCGTGGAAAAGCCGCGCCCCAAGGTCCTCTTCGAAGTCGGCGAAACCGTCCGCGTCAAAGAAGGCCCGTTTGCCGACTTCAACGGCAGTGTCGAAGAAGTCAATTACGAAAAAAGCAAGGTCCGGGTGTCGGTCACGATCTTTGGTCGCGCCACGCCGGTCGAGCTGGATTTCAGCCAGGTCGAAAAGGTCTGACTTTTTACCGCCAGGCCGCGCTAAGGTAAAAATGCCCCTCCGGGGCAGCAAGCCGAAGGCGCAGCGTGGGGGCGTTTATTAACCCGGGGAGCCAGTCCTTTCCAGGACGGGCGCAACTACCCGACAGGAGCATCGCATGGCGAAGAAAATCGTCGGCTTCATCAAGCTGCAAGTGCCAGCTGGTAAGGCCAATCCCTCCCCCCCGATCGGTCCGGCGCTGGGTCAGCGCGGTCTGAACATCATGGAATTCTGCAAGGCGTTCAACGCCAAGACCCAGGGCATGGAACCCGGTCTGCCGATTCCGGTGGTGATCACCGCGTTTGCCGACAAGAGCTTCACGTTCATCATGAAGACTCCGCCGGCCACGATTCTGATCAAGAAAGCCGCGGGTATCCAAAAGGCCTCGGCTCGTCCGAATTCCGAAAAGGTCGGCACGCTGACCCGCGCCCAGGCGGAAGAAATCGCCAAGACCAAAGAACCGGACCTGACGGCCGCCGATCTGGACGCCGCAGTGCGGACCATTGCCGGTAGCGCCCGCAGCATGGGCATCGACGTGGAAGGGGTGGTGTAATCATGGCAAAGCTCAGCAAACGCGCCGCAGCTATCGCTGCCAAGATCGACCGCACCAAACTGTACGCCGTGGCCGAAGCCCTGACCCTGGTCAAGGAAACCGCCACCGCCAAATTCGATGAATCCATCGACGTGGCCGTGCAACTGGGCATCGATCCGAAAAAATCCGACCAACTGGTTCGCGGTTCCGTCGTGCTGCCCGCCGGCACGGGCAAGACCGTTCGCGTCGCCGTGTTCGCCCAAGGCGAAAAGGCCGAAGCCGCCAAGGCCGCCGGCGCCGACATCGTCGGCCTGGACGACCTGGCCGCCAGCATCAAGGCCGGCAACATCGACTTTGATATCGTCATCGCCTCGCCCGACACCATGCGCGTCGTCGGCGCCCTGGGTCAGGTGCTGGGTCCTCGCGGCCTGATGCCGAACCCCAAGGTCGGTACCGTCACGCCCGATGTGGTCACTGCCGTGAAGAACGCCAAGGCCGGTCAGGTGCAGTATCGCACCGACAAGGCCGGCATCATTCATGCCACGATCGGTCGCGCGTCCTTCGACGTTGAAAAGCTGCAAAGCAACCTCAGCGCCCTGATCGACGCCCTGAACAAGGCTCGCCCCGCGGCGGCCAAGGGCATCTATCTGCGCAAGGTTGCCGTGTCCTCCACCATGGGTGGCGGGGCGCGTGTCGAGTTGGCCTCGCTGGCCGCTTAAGACACACAGAACTTTGGGCCGTGCCCGGTCATTTGATCGGGCACTGCTGTCAAAGACCGCTGGAGCCCTTCATCCAGACATCATCGGATCAAGGGCTTAATCCCGGGTAGTTGACCGGATCCAGCGTAGACGGCGCCCAGGAAGATTTCATTCATGAACTCGACCAGGTGCGCCGCATTCGGTTGATGTCGGAGGTTTCTCCGGCATCGTTAGAAGGAGTGTTCAACCATGAGTCTCAATCGCCAAGAAAAGGCGGTGGTCATCGAGGAAGTCGCTGCTGAAGTCAGCCGCGCCCAGTCGATCATCGTCGCCGAGTATCGTGGTCTGGACGTCGCCTCCGTAACCGTATTGCGCAAAACTGCGCGTGAATCGGGCGTGTACCTGCGCGTGTTGAAAAACACGCTGGTGCGTCGCGCGCTGTCCGGCACCCCCTTTGATGGGTTGTCGGCACAGCTGACCGGTCCGCTGATCTACGGGATCAGCACTGACCCGGTCGCGGCCGCCAAGGTCCTGTCCGATTTCGCGAAAACCAACGACAAACTGGTCATCACTGGCGGGGCCCTCCCCAACAGCCTGCTGAACCAGGATGGCGTCAAGGCTCTGGCCACGATGCCGTCGCGCGAGGAATTGCTGTCGAAGCTGCTGGGCACCATGCAGGCGCCCATCGCTCAGTTTGTGCGTACGCTCAACGAAGTGCCCACGAAGTTCGTGCGCGGCCTGGCGGCCGTCCGCGACCAGAAGCAGGCTGCGTAAGCAGACTGCGTGGGGCTTCGCTGTTACCAGCGACAACCAAACCTGGCTTATTTAATTATCTGGAGTTCTAAAAATGGCAACTAAAGCTGAAATCCTGGACGCGATCGCCGCCATGAGCGTGCTCGAACTGTCCGAGCTGATCAAAGAAATGGAAGACAAATTCGGCGTGTCCGCCGCTGCGGCCGCTGTCGCCGTGGCTGCTGCCCCGGCCGCCGGCGGCGCTGCCGCCGCTGCTGAAGAGCAAACCGAATTCACGGTCGTCCTGGCCGAAGTCGGCGCCAACAAGGTCAGCGTCATCAAGGCTGTTCGTGAAATCACCGGTCTGGGCCTGAAAGAAGCCAAGGACCTGGTCGATGGCGCTCCGAAGCCCGTCAAGGAAGGCGTGGACAAGGCTGGTGCCGAAGACGCGAAGAAGAAGCTGGAAGAAGCCGGCGCCAAGGTCGAACTGAAGTAAGACCCTGCTCGCCGCGCCCGGGAAGCTATCACGCCTTCCCGGGCTTTTGCGTTTCCAGAAAACCCGCGTTCGGTGCCCCTGGCGGCATCGCCCAGAGCCGGGTTTTCCGGAGTCGTAAACCATGGCCGTGGTTAACGGCCTAAGCAACCCTCGAGTCGGAGTGCTCATGCCTTATTCGTACACCGAAAAGAAGCGCATACGCAAAAGCTTCGCCAAGCGCGCGGACGTCCAGGACGTTCCGTATCTGCTGGCTACGCAATTGCATTCGTTCAAGACCTTCCTGCAGGCGGATAGTACCGCATCCAAACGCAAGGATGAAGGTCTGCAGGCGGCCTTCAATTCGATATTTCCAATCGTCAGCCACAACCAGATGGCCCGTTTGGAATTTGTCAGCTATGTGCTGGGCACCCCGGTCTTTGACGTCAAGGAATGCCAGCTGCGTGGTCTGACCTATGCGTCGCCCCTGCGGGCGAAAGTCCGCCTGGTGCTGATGGATCGTGAAGTCAGCAAGCCCACCGTCAAGGAAGTGAAAGAGCAGGAAGTCTACATGGGCGAAATTCCGCTCATGACGGACACCGGTTCGTTTGTGATCAACGGGACCGAACGCGTCATCGTGTCGCAGCTGCACCGTTCGCCCGGCGTGTTCTTCGAGCATGACCGCGGCAAGACCCACAGTTCCGGCAAGCTGCTGTTTTCCGCCCGCGTGATTCCTTACCGCGGCTCCTGGCTGGATTTCGAGTTCGACCCCAAGGACATCCTGTTCTTCCGGATCGACCGTCGCCGCAAGATGGCCGTCACCATCCTGCTGAAGGCCCTCGGCATGACGCCGGAAGCCATCCTGGCCTATTTTTCCAGCTTCGACCACATCGCGCTGCACAACGAAGGCGGCATGCTGGAATTCGTGCCGGATCGCTGGAAGGGCGAGGTCGCCCGCTTTGACATCGCCGACAAGAAAGGCAACGTCATCGTCGAAAAAGACAAGCGCATCAATGCGAAGCACCTGCGCGACCTGACCGCCGCCAAGGTCGATCATATTTCCGTGCCGGAAGACTTCCTGCTGGGCCGCGTGCTGGCGAAGAACGTCGTCAGCCCCGACACCGGCGAAGTGCTGGCGCAGGCCAACGATGAAATCACGGAATCCCTGCTGGCCGAGCTGCGCGCCGCCGGCATCCGCGACATCGAAACGCTGTACATCAATGAACTGAACGAAGGCGCCTACATTTCCCAGACGCTGCGCACGGATGAGACCGCCGACCAGATGGCCGCGCGCGTGGCCATCTATCGCATGATGCGTCCCGGCGAGCCGCCGACCGAAGAGGCCGTCGAGGCCCTGTTCCAGCGCTTGTTCTATTCCGAGGAAACCTACGATCTGTCGCGCGTGGGTCGCATGAAGGTCAACAGCCGTCTGGGCCTGAACGAAGGCAACGAAGGCCCGCTGACGTTGACCGACGACGACATCCTCAGCACCATCAAGGTGCTGGTGGATCTGCGCAACGGCCGCGGCCAGATCGACGACATCGATCACCTGGGCAACCGGCGCGTGCGCTGCGTGGGCGAGCTGGCGGAAAACCAGTTCCGCGCCGGCCTGGTGCGCGTCGAGCGCGCTGTCAAGGAACGGCTGGGGCAGGCGGAAACCGAAAACCTGATGCCGCACGACCTGATCAATTCCAAGCCGATTTCGGCGGCCATCAAGGAATTCTTCGGCTCCAGCCAGCTGTCGCAGTTCATGGACCAGACCAACCCCTTGTCGGAAATCACGCACAAGCGTCGTGTGTCCGCCCTGGGACCGGGCGGTCTGACGCGCGAGCGCGCGGGCTTCGAAGTCCGCGACGTGCACCCGACCCACTACGGCCGTGTCTGCCCGATCGAAACGCCGGAAGGCCCGAACATCGGTCTGATCAATTCCCTGGCCCTGTACGCCCGCCTGAACGAATACGGCTTCCTGGAAACCCCGTACCGCAAGATCATCGACGGCCGGGTGTCCGACCAGATCGAATATCTGTCGGCCATCGAGGAAAGCAAATACGTCATCGCCCAGGCCAATGCGCATCTGGACGATGAAGGCCGTTTCGAAGACGATCTGGTCGCCTGCCGCGAAGCGGGTGAAACCATGCTGACGGCCCCGGCCAACGTCCACTACATGGACGTGGCTCCGTCGCAGATCGTGTCGGTGGCGGCATCCCTGATCCCGTTCCTGGAACACGACGACGCGAACCGGGCACTGATGGGCGCCAACATGCAGCGTCAGGCCGTGCCTTGCCTGCGGCCTGAAAAGCCGCTGGTGGGCACCGGCATCGAACGCACCGTGGCCGTGGACTCGGGCACGACCGTGCAGGCCACGCGTGGCGGGATCGTCGATTTCGTCGATGCGGAACGTGTCGTGATCCGGGTGAACGATGATGAAAACGTCGCCGGCGAAGTCGGCGTGGACATCTACAACCTGAAAAAATACACGCGTTCCAACCAGAACACGAACATCAACCAGCGTCCCATCGTGGCGCGCGGCGACCTGGTCGCGCGCGGCGACGTGCTGGCCGATGGCGCTTCCAGCGATCTGGGCGAACTCGCCCTGGGCCAGAACATGCTGATCGCGTTCATGCCCTGGAACGGCTACAACTTCGAAGACTCGGTGCTGATCTCCGAGCGCGTGGTGGCCGACGACCGCTACACCTCGATCCACATCGAGGAACTGACTGTCGTCGCCCGCGACACGAAGCTCGGACCTGAAGAAATCACGCGCGATATCTCGAACCTGGCCGAGACCCAGTTGAACCGCCTGGACGATTCCGGCATCGTGCACATCGGCGCCGAAGTCCGCGCCGACGACGTGCTGGTCGGCAAGGTCACGCCCAAGGGCGAGACCCAGCTGACGCCGGAAGAAAAGCTGCTGCGCGCCATTTTCGGCGAAAAAGCGTCCGACGTGAAGGACACGTCGCTGCGCGTGCCCTCCGGCATGGTGGGCACCGTCATCGACGTGCAGGTCTTCACGCGTGAAGGCATCGAGCGCGACAAACGCGCCCAGTCCATCATCGACGACGAACTGCGCCGCTACCGCCAGGACCTGAACGACCAGCTGCGCATCGTCGAGAACGACGCCTTCGACCGCCTGCGCAAGCAGTTGCTGGGCAAGACCGCCAATGGCGGCCCCCGCAAGCTGGCCAAGGGCACGGCGCTGGCCGCCGAGTACCTGGACGATCTGGACCGCTGGCAGTGGTTCGACATTCGCCTGTCCGACGAGGACGCCGCCGTCGCCCTGGAACAGGTCAAGGACGCGCTGGAGCAGAAACGCCACCAGTTCGATCTGGCCTTCGAGGAAAAGCGCAAGAAGCTCACGCAAGGCGACGAACTGCCGCCGGGCGTGCTGAAGATGATCAAGGTCTACCTGGCCGTCAAACGCCGCCTGCAACCGGGCGACAAGATGGCCGGCCGTCACGGCAACAAGGGTGTCGTCTCTCGCATCACGCCGATCGAGGACATGCCGCACATGGCCGACGGCACGCCGGTGGACATCGTGCTGAACCCCCTGGGGGTGCCGTCGCGGATGAACATCGGCCAGGTGCTGGAAGTGCACCTGGGCTGGGCCGCCAAGGGCCTGGGTCAGCGGGTCGCCGACCTGCTCGACGAGGAACGCGGCGTGCAGATCAAGTCCGTGCGCAAGATGCTGGATACGGTCTACAGCGGTTTCGCGAAGCTGGATCAGCTGTCCGACGACGAGGTCATGTCGCTGGCCAACAACCTGCGCCGCGGGGTGCCGCTGGCCACGCCGGTGTTCGACGGCGCGACCGAGGAAGACATCACCCACATGCTGGAAGTCGCCTACCCGGATGACGTCGCCGAGCGCCTGAAGCTCACCAGCGGCCGCACCCAGGCCTGGCTGACCGACGGCCGCACCGGCGAGGAATTCGAGCGTCCGGTGACCGTGGGCTACATGCACTTCCTGAAGCTGCACCACTTGGTGGACGACAAGATGCACGCCCGTTCCACCGGTCCGTACTCCCTGGTCACCCAGCAGCCGCTGGGCGGCAAGGCGCAGTTCGGGGGCCAGCGTTTCGGGGAAATGGAAGTCTGGGCGCTGGAAGCCTATGGCGCCGCCTACACCCTGCAGGAAATGCTGACGGTGAAGTCCGACGATATCTCCGGCCGGACCAAGGTCTACGAGAACATCGTCAAGGGCGATCACGTGATCGATGCGGGCATGCCCGAGTCCTTCAACGTGCTGGTCAAGGAAATTCGATCCCTGTCCCTGGACATGGATCTGGAGCGTAAATAATGAAAGCGCTACTCGATCTCTTCAAGCAAGTCTCCCAGGACGAGCAATTCGACGCCATCAAGATCGGCATTGCCTCGCCCGAAAAGATCCGCTCGTGGTCCTTTGGCGAGGTCCGCAAGCCCGAGACGATCAACTACCGCACGTTCAAACCGGAACGCGACGGTCTGTTCTGCGCCAAGATCTTCGGCCCGATCAAGGACTACGAGTGCCTGTGCGGCAAGTACAAGCGCCTGAAGCATCGCGGCGTCATCTGCGAAAAGTGCGGCGTCGAAGTCACGGTGGCGAAGGTCCGTCGCGAGCGCATGGGCCACATCGAGCTCGCCAGCCCGGTGGCGCACATCTGGTTCCTGAAGTCCCTGCCGTCGCGGCTGGGCATGGTGCTGGACATGACGCTGCGCGACATCGAGCGCGTGCTGTACTTTGAAGCCTGGTGCGTGATCGAACCCGGCATGACGCCGCTGAAACGCGGCCAGATCATGTCCGACGACGATTACCTGGCCAAGACTGAGGAATACGGCGACGACTTCCACGCCCTGATGGGCGCGGAAGCCGTGCGCGAACTGCTGCGCACCATCGACATCGACTCCGAAGTCGAGAAGCTGCGCGGCGAGCTCAAGGCCACGGGCTCCGACGCCAAGATCAAGAAGATCTCCAAGCGCCTGAAGGTCCTGGAAGGCTTCCAGAAGTCCGGCATCAAGCCCGACTGGATGATCATGGAAGTCCTGCCGGTGCTGCCGCCGGACCTGCGCCCCCTGGTGCCGCTGGACGGCGGGCGTTTCGCCACGTCCGATCTGAACGATCTGTACCGCCGCGTCATCAACCGCAACAACCGCTTGAAGCGCCTGCTGGAACTGAAAGCCCCGGACATCATCCTGCGCAACGAAAAGCGCATGTTGCAGGAATCCGTGGATTCGCTGCTGGACAACGGCCGCCGCGGCAAGGCCATGACCGGCGCCAACAAGCGCCAGTTGAAGTCCCTGGCCGACATGATCAAGGGCAAGAGCGGGCGCTTCCGTCAGAACCTGCTGGGCAAGCGCGTCGACTACTCGGGCCGTTCGGTCATCGTGGTGGGTCCGCAGCTGCGCCTGCATCAGTGCGGCCTGCCCAAGCTGATGGCGCTGGAACTGTTCAAGCCCTTCATTTTCAACCGCCTGGAAATGATGGGTCTGGCGACCACCATCAAGGCGGCGAAGAAACTGGTCGAAAGCCAGGAACCCGTCGTCTGGGACATCCTGGAAGAAGTCATCCGCGAACACCCGGTCATGCTGAACCGGGCGCCGACCCTGCACCGTCTGGGCATCCAGGCGTTCGAGCCGCAACTGATCGAAGGCAAGGCCATCCAGTTGCACCCGCTGGTCTGCGCGGCCTTCAACGCCGACTTCGACGGCGACCAGATGGCCGTGCACGTGCCGCTGTCCCTGGAAGCCCAGCTGGAAGCCCGCACCCTGATGCTGGCGTCGAACAACGTGTTGTTCCCCGCCAACGGCGAACCGGCCATCGTGCCGTCCCAGGACATCGTGCTGGGCCTGTACTACGCTTCGCGTGAACGCATCAACGGCAAGGGCGAGGGCATGTTCCTGGCCGACCTGGCGGAAGTCCAGCGCGCCTACGACAACCACGAAGTCGAGCTGCAGACCCGCATCACGACGCGTGTGCCGGAATACGTCAAGGGCGAGGACGGCGAATGGCAGCAGGAAATCCACCGTTATCAGACCACGGTGGGCCGCGCCTTGCTGTCCGAGATCCTGCCGCAGGGCCTGTCGTTCACGGTGCTGAACAAGTCGCTGAAGAAAAAGGAAATCTCCAAGCTCATCAACATGTGCTATCGCCGTTGCGGCCTGCGGGCCACGGTGATCTTCGCCGACAAACTGATGCAGTCCGGTTATCGCCTGGCTACTCGTGCGGGCGTGTCCATCGCCATGGGCGACATGGTGGTGCCCGACGCCAAGCGCGACATCCTGGCTCAGGCCTCCGGCGAAGTGAAGGAAATCGACCGCCAGTATTCCTCCGGTCTGGTCACGGCCCAGGAACGCTACAACAACGTGGTGGACATCTGGGGCAAGGCCGGCGACCGCGTGGGCAAGGCCATGATGGAACAGCTCTCCACCGAGCCGGTCCTTGACCGCCACGGGAAGGAAACCCGCCAGGAATCGTTCAATTCCATCTACATGATGGCCGACTCCGGCGCCCGGGGCTCCGCCGCCCAGATCCGCCAGCTGGCGGGGATGCGCGGCCTGATGGCCAAGCCGGACGGCTCCATCATCGAAACCCCGATCACGGCCAACTTCCGGGAAGGCCTGAACGTGTTGCAGTACTTCATCTCGACGCACGGCGCCCGCAAGGGCCTGGCCGATACGGCGCTGAAGACCGCCAACTCCGGTTACCTGACCCGCCGTCTGGTGGACGTGACCCAGGACCTGGTAATCACCGAAGACGATTGCGGCACCACGCACGGTTACGTGATGAAGGCGCTGCTGGAAGGCGGCGAAGTCGTCGAAGCCCTGGGCGACCGGGTGCTGGGACGTGTGACGGCCATCGACGTGGTCAATCCGGACTCCCAGGAAACCGTCATTCCGGCAGGCACCCTGCTGGATGAAGACAAGGTCGAACTCATCGAGCGCCTGAACATCGATGAGGTCAAGATCCGCACGCCCCTGACCTGCGAAACCCGCCATGGCCTGTGCGCCCATTGCTATGGACGCGATCTGGGCCGCGGATCCCTGGTCAACAAGGGCGAAGCGGTCGGCGTGATCGCCGCCCAGTCCATCGGCGAACCGGGCACCCAGCTGACGATGCGGACCTTCCACATCGGCGGCGCGGCCTCGCGTTCGGCGCTGGCCAGCTCCATTGAAACCAAGTCCGCCGGCGCCGTGGGCTTCGCCATCGGCCTGCGCTACCTGACCAATGCCAAGGGCGATCGCATCGCCGTGTCGCGGTCCGGCGAAATCGTCGTCTATGACGACAATCGCCGCGAGCGCGAACGCCACAAGGTCCCCTATGGCGCAACCATCCTGGTGGGCGACGGCGACACCATCAAGGCCGGCGCCAAGCTGGCTACCTGGGACCCGCTGACCCGTCCGATCGTGTCCGAATACACCGGCGCGGTCCGTTTCGCCAACATCGAGGAAGGTGTGACCGTCGCCCGCCAGGTCGACGAAATCACCGGCTTGTCCACGCTGGTGGTGATCACGCCCAAGACGCGCAGCACCAAGGGCGCGGCGCGTCCGCAGATCCTGCTGCTGGACGAGCAGGGCCAGGAAATCAAGGTCGCCGGCACCGACCATGCGGTCGCGATCTCGCTGCCCGTGGGCGCGCTGATCACCGTGCGCGACGGCCAGGCCGTCGGGGTGGGCGACTTCCTGGCGCGGATCCCGCAGGAATCGCAGAAAACCCGCGACATCACTGGCGGTCTGCCGCGTGTGGCCGAGCTGTTCGAGGCCCGGTCCCCGAAGGATGCCGGCGTGCTGGCCGAAGTCACCGGCACGGTGTCCTTCGGCAAGGACACCAAGGGCAAGCAGCGTCTGGTCATCACCGACATGGACGGCGTCAGCCACGAGTTCCTGATTTCCAAGGAAAAGCAGGTGCTGGTGCACGACGGCCAGGTGGTCAACAAGGGCGAACTGATCGTCGACGGCCCGGCCGATCCGCACGATATCCTGCGCCTGCAGGGCATCGAGCCTCTGGCCTCTTATGTGGTCAACGAAGTCCAGGACGTCTACCGTCTGCAGGGCGTGAAGATCAACGACAAGCACATCGAAGTCATCGTGCGTCAGATGCTGCGTCGCGTGAACATCACCAATGCGGGCGATACGGAATTCATCACCGGCGAACAGGTGGAACGCGCCGAACTGCTGAATGCCAATGACCGCATGGACGCCGAGGGCAAGCTCCCGGCTTCGTACGACAACGTGCTGCTGGGGATCACCAAGGCCTCGCTGTCCACGGATTCGTTCATCTCGGCCGCGTCCTTCCAGGAAACGACCCGGGTGCTGACCGAAGCCGCCATCATGGGCAAACGCGACGACCTGCGCGGCCTGAAGGAAAACGTCATCGTGGGTCGCCTGATCCCGGCGGGTACCGGTATGTCCTACCATATCGCCCGTCACGAAAGGGAGATCTTCGAGGCCGCCGAACGGGCCGCCGCGCGCGAGCAGGCCAACCCGTTCGCCGATCCTTCGGAGATGGCGCACGTGGGTTCCGACGAGACCGGCGCCGATGCCGATCCGGCAGCGAACTCGGAGTCGCAGTCCGAAGAATAAGCCGCGATCGCGACGTGCTGAACGCGCCGCCCCGGATTCGTCCGGGGCGGCGTTTTTTCATGGCGCCGCCGGATTCCTCGCGCCTTGGGCGATCACGAGATTTCCCGGAAGATCTTCCGATGGAATTTTTGCTACGCTAACGGTCCGATCGACCAGCCTGCCTTCTTTCCCATGACCGACCGCTATGCCGTCATCGGCAATCCGATTGCCCAGTCCAAATCCCCTGTCATCCATGCGGCATTCGCCCGGCAGTTCGGCCATGACATCCGCTACGAGGCCATCCTGGCCGCGCCGGACGCTTTCGAGCCGGCGGTGCGGGCGTTCATGGCCGCGGGCGGCAAGGGCATGAACGTCACGGCGCCGTTCAAGCTGGATGCCCTGGCCCTGTCCGACCGGCTGAGTGATCGGGCGCGGGCGGCCCAGGCCGTGAATACCTTGAGTTTCACGCAGGACGGCATCCTGGGCGACAACACGGATGGCTTCGGTCTGGTTTTCGATATCCAGAGTCATCTGGGCGTGCCGCTGGCGGACCGGCGGGTTCTGATCGTCGGGGCGGGCGGCGCGGCGCGAGGCGTCTTGCTGCCGGTGCTGCAGGCCGGTCCGGCCAGCCTGCTGGTCGTCAATCGCAACGAGGATAGGGCCCGGGCCTTGATCGAGCCCTGGAAGGACAGTCAGCCGATCGCGGCGGGCGGCTTGTCGGCGGCGCATGGCGGGCGGTTCGACGTCGTCATCAATGCGACTTCGACGGGCCTGTCCGATGGCGCTCTGGATCTGGGGCGGGAACTGTATGCGCCGGGGGCGCTGGCCTACGAGATGGTCTACGGCCGCCAGACGCCCTTCATGGCGGACGCCCGCGCCCAGGGGGCCGCCCTGGTGGCCGACGGCCTGGGCATGCTGGTCGGACAGGCGGCGGAATCCTTCCGCATCTGGCGCGGCGTCATGCCGGACGTGGACGCGGTCTTGCGGATGCTGCTGCCGCGCTGAGCGGATCCCGGGCGCCGGCCGTTGTGGCCGGCGGGGCGCTAGTCGTTTTCCCGATCGAAAAACCGCTGCGACGCCTCCAGGCAATACCGGACCCAGGCGGCCTGGCCGCGCTGCTCGCACTGGGCATCGTTGGGGATTTCAATGCTGATGGGAATGTCCTGCGGCAACCGCTGAAGGATAGCTTTCAGCGGGATGCCACCTTCTCCGGGCGCCAGGCGCGCGGATCTGGATTGGTGGATCATCCCCGCCGTGTCGGTCGGCGCGTCCGCCGGCGCGTCGCAGATCTGCGCATAGTGCGTCATTGACGCCGGCAGGTCCGCCAATTGGTCCAGCGTGCTGCCGGATCGGGCGAAGTGCAGCGGGTCGATCAGCACGCCGCCGTTGTCCTGCCCCGCGGCTTCGATGAGCGAGCGGGCGGCGGCCAGATCGTTGATCGCCAGCCAGGGCATGAACTCGATGTCGGCGGTGAGGCCGTACGGTTTGCACGCCTCGCAGAGGCGGGCGAATGAGTCGATCAGGCGGTTCCTGTCCCGGTCTTCTCCGGCCACCAGGATGTGTTTCGCGCCCAGTTGTTGCCCGGCCTCGAAAAAGGACTGGTAGGGGCTGACCTTGAAGGTCTCGTTCAGGCGCAGGATTTCAATGTCCTGGACCTGGATGCCGGTATCCCGCATGCGCGCCAGCGTTTCGTCCCGCAGCAGCGGATCGTCCATCAGGCGGTAGGCGACCCCGCCGAAGGTGAAGGGCAGCAGTCGCAGCCCGCAGGCCTGGTAGCCTGCCTGGGCGGCGATATCCACCAAGGCGGGCGGGGTCAGATTCAGTGCAGTCAGGTGGGCAAGGGAAAAACGGCGAGACATGTCGATCCATCCAGTAGCCGAACGGCGGTATGGGCAGGGTTATGCCAGCATGTAGCGCAACACCATCTCGATGACGTTGGCGCGTCGCTGCGCGTAGATCTCCGGGTCCATCACGTTGCGCCGGAAAATCAGGGAAAAGGTGTGCTGGTTGGCCACGTTGAAGAAGCACAGCGCGCTGATCGATGCGTGGATGTCGATCGGATCCAGGTCCTTGCGGAACAGGCCCTGTTCGCAGCCGCGCGCGTAGATGCCCCGGATTCCGGCGATGGCGGGAATGTTCAGGTCCTTGATCGTGGCCGATTGCGCCAGGTAGTGGCCGTTGTGCATGTTCTCGTTCATGACCAGCCGCACGAAATCGGTGTTTTGCGACTGATAGTCGAAGGTGAACCCCACCAGCGTGCGCATGGCCTGATCCGGAGGCAGGCTTTCCAGATGCAGCGTGCTTTCGATGTCCCGGATGTTGCGGTAGGACTCTTCCAGGGCTGCCAGGTACAGCCCCTGCTTGCTCTTGAAGTAGTAGTAGATCATCCGCTTGCTGGCGGACGTCTGTTCCGCGATTTCGTCGATCCGGGCGCCTGCCAGCCCCTTCTTGGCGAATTCCCGGATGGCGACTTCCAGGATGTTCCGGCGGGTCGCGACCGGGTCATTGGCGCGACCGCCCGACCCCTGGGGGACGGTGTCATGCATGTTGAGCCTTCGCGGCTGAAACGGCCGCCTGCAACGCCAGCAGGTAGCTATCCGCCCCGAAGCCCGCGATCTGGCCCAGGCACACTTCGGCCAGCACGGACTGGTGGCGGAATGCCTCGCGGGCGTGGATGTTGGACATGTGGGTTTCAACGATGGGCACGGACAGAATGGCCAGCGCGTCCCGGATGCCATAGCTGTAATGGGTCCAGGCCCCTGCGTTGATCACGATGCCGGCGATGCCCTCGTCGTGCGCCCGGTGGATGCGTTCGCAGAAGGCGCCTTCGCAGTTCGTCTGGTAGGTTTCGACCTCGACTCCGAGTTCCGCGGCGCGCCGGGTCAGTCGGGCGTCGATCTGTTCCAGCGTGATCGTCCCGTATTGCTTGGGGTCGCGCTTGCCGAACATATTGAGGTTGATGCCGTGCAGAACGAGGAATTTCATGAATGCATGTCCAGTGTATGAAGTGGGGAATCCGGATGCGGACCGGCGCCGGGCCGGCCCGCATCCGGCGGGGCCGCTACTGCTGGCGGATCTTGTCCAGCTGGGTGTACAGGGCCTTCGCGGTTTCTTCGCCGACTTCCTGCGAATACTTTTCCACGACGGGTTTGACCATTTCGCGCATCTTGTTCAAGTCGTCCGGTGACATCTCTGTGACTTGCATGCCGTGCTTCTTCAAGGTTTCCAGCGCGGTGGCGGCGGCATCGCGCGAGACCTTGCGCTGATAGACGGCTGCCTCGGTGGCGGCATCCTGAATCAGCTTCTGCTCGTCGGGGTTGAGCGTGTCCCAGAACTTCTTGCTGATGATAACGGACTGAGGGTTATAGATGTGGCGCGTGATGGCCAGATACTTCTGCACCTCGTCGAGCTTGGCGTTCAGGATGACCGTGAAGGGGTTTTCCTGGCCGTCCACCGCGCCTTGTTCCAGTGCGTTGTAGACCTCGGGCCAGGCCAGCGGCGTCGGGTTGGCGCCCAGGGCCTTGAAGACATCCACATAGATGGGCGACTGGATCACGCGCAGCTTAAGGCCGGCGATGTCTTCGGGTTTGTTGATGGGGTGCTTGCCGTTGGTGATGTTGCGAAAACCCAGGTCGAAGTAGGCCAGGCCCACCAGGCCTTTGGCCTGGAGCTTCTGGTGCAGCGCCTGCCCGAAGGGGCCGTCCACCAGGGCGTCCACTTCCTTGTCGTTGTTGAACAGGAAGGGGAAATCGTAGGCGGCGAAGTCCTTGACCTGGGCCTGCAGGATGCCTGAATTGAGCACCGTCATTTCGATGGTGCCGCCCTGCAGCGCCGAGACGGTTTCCAGATCGCCTCCCAGGACGCCGCCGGGAAACAGCCGCACCCGGATCTTGTTGCCGGATTTCTGGGCGACCAGGTCGGCGAATTTCTGCATGCCCATCACCTGGGGATGCCCCTTGTTGTTCTGCGAGGCGAACTTGATCGAGTGTTCGCGGATGTCGGCGGCATGGGCGGGGGCCAGGGATGAAAGGCCTAGCGCCATGGCGACGGCGGTGCTCAGGAATAAACGTCGTTTCATGCTTGTCTCCTTTTGTGGTCAGACTAGTAAAGCCAGTGGGCGGGTACGAGAACCAGGCTGGGGAACAGCACCAGAAGCGCCAGGACGATGAGCTGTGCGATCAGGAACGGCAAGGCGCCCCTGACCGTGTCGTCCATGCTCAGGCGGCCGACGCCGGCCACGGTGTTGAGCACCGTGCCGACGGGCGGCGTGATCAGGCCGATGGCGTTGTTGATGATGAAGAGCACCCCGAAATACACCGGATCGATGCCGGCGGCTTTCACGGCGGGCATCAGCACGGGCGTCAGGATCAGGATGGTGGGCGTCATGTCCATGGCCGTGCCGATCAGCACCACCAGGATCATGGCGATGATCATCAGCAGCATCGGGTTGTCGATCAGGGGTTCGAGCAGGTCCACCATGCGGTCGGGCAGTCCGGCCACCGTGATGAGCCACGCGCTGACCATGGCGGCGGCCACCAGCAGCATGATGATGGCGCTGACCTTGGCCGAGTTGTAGAAGACCTGGTAGAAGTCCTTCCAGGACATTTCCCGATAGATCACCGTGGACACGAACAGGGCGTACACGGCCGCCACCACGGCGGCCTCGGTGGGGGTGAAGATGCCGAAGCGCAGACCGACGACGATGATGACGGGCATGCCCAGCGCCCAGATGCCTTCGCGCGCGGCCTGCAGGACTTCGCGCAGAGTTTTCCGGGGCGTGGGCGTGAGGTTTTTTTCCCGGCGCATCAGCCATGCCCAGGTGAACCACAGCGCCGCGCCCATCAGCAGACCCGGGAAAATGCCGGCCAGGAAGAGCTTGGAGATCGAGACATTGGCCGACACGCCGAAGATGATCAGCCCGATGCTGGGCGGAATCACCGGCGCGATGATGCCGGCCGAGGCGATGAGCCCGGCGGCCTGCTTCTTGTCGTGGCCGGCCGCGACCATCATGGGCAGCAGCAGCGCCGTCATGGCGGCGGCATCGGCGACGGCGGAGCCGGACAGCGCGGCCATCAGGCAGGCGGTGATGATGGTCACGTAGCCCAGCCCGCCCCTGACGTGGCCGACCAGGACCATGGCGAAGTTCACGATGCGCCGCGACAGCCCGCCCACGGTCATGATTTCGCCGGCCAGCATGAAAAAGGGCACGGCCAGCAGCGGGAAACTATTGGCCCCGTTGATCAGGTTTTGCGCCAGGATCTGGGCATCGAACATGTCCAGCTGCCACATCAGGGCGACAGCCGAGACCATCAGCGCGAAGGCGATGGGCATGCCGATGGCCATCGAACCCAGCAGCGCGACGAGGAAAGTCGTGAGAATCATGCTTGTCCTCCGGTGTTATCCAGGAACCGGTCCACGGACTGGGCGGACCCCGTGGCGAGTTTGACCAGGTCGCACAGCAGCACCAGCGCGCCCAGCACGCTGAACACGATGCCGCTGGAATAGAACAGACCCATCGACATGCCCGTGATGGGGGCGGGCACGGACAGGTTGATTTCGGTCTGGTCCAGCGCGCCGCGAAAGACCAGCCAGCATAGGTAGAGCATGACCAGCCGGCCCGCCAGCAGGCAGATGCGCCGCCCGGCCGGACCGAACGCGTTGACGATGAAATTCGATCCCAGATGGGCGTTTTCGCGCATGGCGACCACGCTGCCCAGGAACGTCACCCAGATGAACAACATGCGGGAGACTTCTTCGGACACGATGATCCCGGAGTTGAAGCCGTATCGCAGCACGACGTTGCCGAAGACGAGGACCACCATGATCATCAGCATGATGGCGATCAGGCATTGCAGGGATTTGGTGAAGCCTTCAATAATCCTGTTCAAGATAATCTCCCTGGAGGGGGTGAGAGAGGCTCAGCCGTCCTGGCGGGCGGCTGCCCGGTGTTTCAGGACCTGGGTGACGTGATCGGTCATGCGGGCGCTATCGGCCGGGATGCCGTCCGTGTAGAGCTCGAAGGCGCGGGCCGCCTGGTGCACGACCATGCCGATGCCGTCGATCGTGTGGCAGCCCTTGGCGCGGGCGATCCGCAGCAGTTCGGTTTCCAGCGGGAAATAGATGATTTCCGAGAACCAGTGCCGGGGTTCCAGCAGTTCCGGCGGCAGCGGGGTGCCCGGATGGCTGGCCATACCGATCGGCGTGGCGTTGACCAGGCCGTCCGCCTGCCGCATGGCGCGGGCCAGATCGTCGCCGACTTCGATGCTCGCGCCCGGAAAGCGCGCTTGCAGCGCCTGGGCCAGATCCTGCGCCCGCTGCGCCGATAGGTCGAAGAGCGTCAGGCGACGGGCCCCCAGGCGCAGGACCGCGTCCGCCACTGCGGACCCGGCGCCGCCCGTGCCCAGCTGGACGACATGCCCAAGCGCTCGGCCGGCCATGTGCTGCCGCATGTTCTGTGTGAAGCCGTAGTGGTCGGTGTTGTGGCCGATGCGCCGGCCGTCGCACAGCACGACCGTGTTGACCGCGCCGATGGCCTGCGCTTCGTCCGAGAGCTCGTCCAGATGCTGGATGACCGCCTGCTTGCAGGGATGTGTGATGTTCAGTCCGTTGAAGCCCAGCCGTTCCGCCGAGGTGAGCAGTTCCGGCAGGGCGGCGGCGGTCAGCCGCAGGGCATCCAGGTCGATGCGTTGGTACAGGCACAGGATGCCGTGGCGGGCGGCTTCGTCTTCGTACAGGGTCGGGCTCAGGGATTCACGGATCCCTTCTCCGATCAGGCCCAGCAGCAGGGCGGGTTTTTCAGTGGTGAGTCGCATGGTGTCCATAAATGTACTAACTGGTACATGCAATGACTGTAGTTGAGGCCTGAATCACCGTCAAACAGATTTTTCTAGGGATTTTCCCGAGAGGGCGTCCAGACTCGGGTACGTGAAAAACCCGGCGCGGGGCCGGGTCGGACGTTGGAGAAAGTGCGCCGCAGCCAGGCTGTCAGGGGCTTTCCGGGGTGGCGGGGCAGCGGACGATTTCGAAATTGATGCCGAAGGACAGTCCCGCCGTCACGGCGCCCTGCGTGTCGGGATGCGCGAACTCATTGTCTTCGAAGGAAACCCCGCGCTCTCGCAGGATGCGGACGGTGGCCGGCACGTCCGGGGTGCCGAACGCCAGGCGCGCGAGCTGTTCGTACCATTCGGCATCGAACAGGGCGTCTCCGACGGGCTCGATCAGTTGCAGGTAGAAATGCCCATGCGGGCTTTGAAGAATGGTGCCCTGCGGCAGGATGCCGAACCGGGTTTGGGGCGGCAGCGCGCGAAACCCCATCATCCGGGCGTGGAAACGGATCCATTCGGCGGTGCTTTCCGGGTTGATGTATTGAACGACGCCGAAGAACTTCAGCCCGCCGATGAGCGCAGGCGGGTTGTGGTCGTCGGACACGTATTCGAAATCGACGTCGTAGATGGACACCTTGTGCTGATGGTCGACCAGATAGAGCGTGGAGTCGCCGGGGCCCCGGATGCCGGGGATTTTCAGCTCCATGACGTCCGCCCGGGTGGGGACCGCCCAGGCGCCTTGCTGGATGCAGTGATGATAGGCCTGGTTGGCGTTGGCGACCCGGATGGCGATGGCGCTGATCTGGTCGCCTTCGTCTTGCACCGTCCGGCTGGACAGTGCGATGTCGTCCGCGTTGATGATGATGTTCATGTCGCCCTGGCGGTACAGCGAGACCGCCCGCGAGCGGTGCCGGGCGACGAGCCGGAAGCCCAGCCGCGTGAATACGGCGCCCAGGTCGTCGGGGTGCGGCGACAGATATTCGATGAACTCGATCCCGCGCATGCCAAGAGGATCTTGTTCGGTCACAGCATCGTAGGTCATCGCTTGCTCCGTCGTTGAGCCGGCCAATGGGATCGGCGGACTCCTGTCTCCGGATCGGCGTCCGGAACCCTGAATTAACCAAACAGTACACTAGCCGACCCGAAACTGACAATATCGCGGCGCGGGCAGGCGTATTGGCCGTGACATTCAAAACGGCTTGTCTCTTATCCAGGCAACATGCTACACTGGCGAGCTTACCGAATAAAGGCGGCAGGTCGCAGTATGCGCTGCCTGGTTTGTCGCCATCGGTCAGTTCATCAGGCACACCGCCTGATGGGTTCGTGCAAGACCCGCTCTTTTACGTCATTCGTTTCAGGCGGATTTTGTGCTAATCACCTGAATATCGACGTAAACGTACGCAAGTACAAAGGATGCGTAAAGGTCATGCCTACTATTGCTCAACTGCTGCGCAAACCGCGCCAAGTCAGTCGCGAGAGCAGCAAGAGCCCCGCGCTGGAAAATTGCCCCCAGCGTCGCGGCGTCTGCACCCGTGTCTACACCACCACCCCGAAAAAGCCGAACTCCGCTCTGCGTAAGGTCGCCAAGGTGCGCCTGACCAACGGTTTCGAGGTCATCTCGTACATTGGCGGCGAAGGCCACAATCTCCAGGAACACTCGGTGGTTCTGGTGCGTGGCGGTCGCGTCAAGGACTTGCCGGGTGTGCGTTACCACATCGTGCGCGGTTCTCTTGACCTGCAAGGCGTCAAGGACCGCAAGCAATCCCGTTCCAAATACGGCGCCAAGCGGCCGAAGAAATAATTCTCCGCTGTCCCGCCGTTCCCCATTGATCGCTCGTCGATCGAAAACGTGCAGCCACAGCCATCCGGCTCTGGCAGGTAAGTGGCTCTCCCAATGGAAGCCGTGGCCGTCGAAAAGCGGCTCAACTGAATCGTCACAAGGAAATTGAAATGCCTCGTCGTCGCGAAGTACCCAAACGTGAAATCCTCCCTGATCCCAAGTTCGGCAGTGTCGAGCTGGCCAAATTCATGAACGTCGTCATGCTGTCCGGCAAGAAAGCCGTGGCGGAACGCATCGTGTACGGCGCGTTTGACCAGATCCAGGCCAAAACGGGCAAGGAAGCCATCGAAATCTTCAACACCGCCATCAACAACATCAAGCCGGTGGTTGAGGTCAAATCCCGCCGTGTCGGCGGCGCCAACTACCAAGTGCCGGTTGAAGTGCGCCCCGTGCGCCGCCTGGCCCTGGCCATGCGCTGGTTGCGTGAAGCCGCGAAAAAGCGCGGCGAGAAATCGATGGACCTGCGTTTGGCGGGTGAACTCATGGACGCCGCCGAAGGCCGCGGCGGCGCCATGAAAAAGCGTGAGGACACCCACAAGATGGCAGAAGCCAACAAGGCCTTCAGCCACTTCCGCTGGTAATCCAGCCGGCCCTTCCACAGGAAACAATCATGTCCCGCAAGACTCCCATCCAGCGCTATCGCAATATCGGTATTTCCGCGCACATCGATGCCGGCAAGACCACCACGACCGAGCGCATCCTGTTCTACACCGGCGTCAACCACAAGATTGGCGAAACCCATGAAGGCTCGGCCACCATGGACTGGATGGAGCAGGAACAGGAACGCGGCATCACCATCACGTCGGCTGCCACCACGGCATTCTGGCGCGGGATGGAACACCAGTACGACGAACACCGCATCAACATCATCGACACCCCGGGACACGTGGACTTCACCATCGAAGTCGAACGTTCCATGCGCGTGCTCGATGGCGCCTGCATGGTGTATTGCGCCGTGGGCGGCGTTCAGCCTCAGTCGGAAACCGTGTGGCGCCAAGCCAACAAGTACGGCGTGCCTCGCCTGGCCTTCGTGAACAAGATGGACCGTACCGGCGCCAACTTCTTCAAGGTCTACGAGCAGATGCGTCTGCGCCTGAAGGCCAACCCCGTGCCCATCGTCATCCCCATCGGCGCCGAGGACAGCTTCAAAGGCGTCATCGACCTGACCAAGATGCGCGGCATCATCTGGGACGAAGCCTCCCAAGGCACGAAGTTCGACTACGTCGACATTCCCGCCGAACTGGTGGATCAGGCCAACGAATGGCATGAAAAGCTGGTCGAGGCCGCCGCCGAGGCCAACGAGGAACTGATGAACAAGTACCTCGAGACCGGTGTGCTGACCGAGCAGGAAATCGACCAGGGCATCCGCCTTCGCACCATCGCCGGCGAAATCCAGCCGATGCTGTGCGGCACTGCCTTCAAGAACAAGGGCGTGCAGCGCATGCTCGACGCGGTCATCGATTACCTGCCTTCCCCGGTGGACATTCCCCCGGTGCAGGGCACCGACGACGAAGGCAATGCCATCAGCCGCAAGGCCGACGACAACGAAAAGCTGTCGGCGCTGGCATTCAAGCTGATGACCGACCCGTTCGTGGGCCAGCTGACCTTCATCCGTGTGTATTCGGGCGTGCTGAAATCCGGCGACACCGTCTACAACCCGATCAAGGGCAAAAAGGAACGCATCGGCCGCATTCTGCAGATGCACGCCAACAACCGCGCCGAAATCAAGGAAGTGGTTGCCGGCGACATCGCCGCTGTCGTGGGCCTGAAGGAAGTCACCACGGGTGAAACCCTGTGCGACGTGGGCGATCACGTCCTGCTGGAACGCATGGAATTCCCGGAACCCGTGATTTCGCAGGCCGTGGAACCCAAGTCCAAGGCCGACCAGGAAAAGATGGGCATCGCCCTGCAGCGCCTGGCCGCCGAAGATCCGTCCTTCCGTGTGCGCAGCGACGAGGAATCCGGCCAGACCATCATTTCCGGCATGGGCGAACTGCACCTGGAAGTGCTGGTGGACCGCATGCGCCGTGAATTCGGTGTCGAGGCCAACGTCGGCAAGCCCCAGGTGGCCTACCGCGAAACCATCCGCAAGACCTGCGACGAAGTCGAAGGCAAGTTCGTCAAGCAGTCCGGCGGCCGCGGCCAGTATGGCCACGTGGTGCTGAAGCTCGAACCCCTGGAACCGGGCGGCGGCTACGAATTCGTGGATGCCATCAAGGGCGGCGTGGTGCCGCGTGAATTCATCCCGGCGGTGGACAAGGGCATCCAGGAAACCCTGCCTGCGGGCGTGGTGGCCGGCTATCCGGTCGTGGACGTCAAGGTCACGCTGTTCTTCGGTTCGTACCACGATGTGGACTCGAACGAAAACGCCTTCAAGATGGCCGGCTCCATGGCCTTCAAGGAAGGTATGCGCAAGGCCAACCCGGTGCTGCTCGAACCCATGATGCACGTGGAAGTCGAAACGCCCGAAGACTACGCCGGTACCGTGATGGGCGACCTGTCGTCCCGTCGCGGCATGGTGCAGGGCATGGATGACATCCCGGGCGGTGGCAAGATCATCAAGGCCGAGGTTCCCCTGGCCGAGATGTTCGGGTATTCGACCAGCCTGCGTTCGCAGACCCAGGGTCGCGCCACCTACACGATGGAATTCAAGCACTACGCCGAGGCCCCGCGCAACGTGGCCGACGAAGTCATCGCCGCTCGCGGCAAATAACATAATGCCCGGCCGCGAGGCCGGGCGTTTCCCTCTTTCATTTCCTAGGAAATTACAGGAATCATCATGGCAAAAGGCAAGTTTGAACGGACCAAACCGCACGTGAACGTGGGGACGATCGGGCACGTTGACCACGGCAAGACGACCCTGACGGCAGCCATCACGACGGTGCTGGCCAAGGCGATGGGCGGCGAAGCCAAGGGCTACGACCAGATCGACAACGCGCCCGAAGAAAAGGCGCGCGGCATCACGATCAACACCTCGCACGTGGAATACGAGACGGCCAACCGTCACTACGC
>NZ_JBATVG010000006.1:0-50627 GCF_049671645.1 Castellaniella sp.
ATTAAAACACATCTGCATCTCAATGTCAAGCCAGACTGCCTTCGGCCGAAACCGAATCCCCGTCGCTCACAGCCATCATCGATCGAGCTAAACGCTTGCAAATCAATGACTTCTGCGTGGCAACCAATCAGTAAAACTGATCAATTTCAGGGTTAACCCTGGGTGCCCTGCGGCGAAGAGACCGAACTATAGCACAGCTTTTTTACACCGCGCAAGTCACTCCACAATTTATTGAAAATATATCGCCACGGCCGATGCGCCCCTATATTAAGGCGACGCCGCTAAGCCTGGGAGACAGGCAGTTCGGTGGTTTCCTTGATCGATTGCAGGGCGAAGCTGCTGCGGATATCGATCACGGCCGGATGGCGCATCAGGGTGTCCATGGCAAACCGCGAAAAGGCGGACAGGTCGGAGACCTGCACGCGCAACAGATAGTCCATGTCGCCGGACATGGCATAGCACTGCATGACTTCGGGCCAGCCTTGCACGTCTTGCGCGAAGCCGGAGATCGCGCTGTGCTCGGCCCGATGCGATTTATCCAGGCGCACGGAAATGTAGGCCAGCAGCCCCAGCCCCAATCGATCCGGATCGGCCAGGGCGACATAGCGGCGGATATAGCCTTGCTCTTCCAGTCGCTTGACCCGGCGCAGGCAAGGACTGGGCGACAGGTCGACCCGCTGGGCAAGCTCTTGGTTGCTGATGCGGCCGTCCTGCTGCAGATGCCGCAGGAGAAGTCGGTCGGTCTGGTCCAGGTCCTCGGGCGTCATGGGGCTTCCGGTGTGAGTCAAAAGTCGATGGGATCCTCAGAATAGAGGCTGAAGGCTGCTCTGGCAATCCGGGGCCACCCGGCGGCCTGCCCCGAAGATACCGCGACGCCCCCGATGACCCGCCGCCCGCTTACAATTCCCGGGCCTGCCGGTTGACGGGGCAGGTCTTCGGCTGGACGCCTTTTCCCACAGAGCCATGATCCTTCGCTATCTGAACACCATCCGCCAGCGCAGCACGCGCATGTTCATGACCATCGCGCGCATCATGGTGCCCGTCATGGTCGTCGTCTACGTGGCGGACCGCTTCGGCCTGGTGCGGTTGGCCGGGGAATCCCTGGCGCCTGCGATGGCCCTGCTGGGGCTGCCGCCGCAGGCGGGCATCATCTGGGCCACCACGATCATCACCAACATCTACGGCGGCATGGCTTCGATGGCAGCGCTGTCCGACAGTCTGCAGATGAATGTGGCCCAGGTCAGCGCCCTGGGGGCCATGATGCTGTTTGCCCATAATGTACCGACAGAGCAATCGGTGGTGCGCCGCGCGGGCGCCAGCGCTCTGGTGACGGGCGGGCTGCGGGTGGCGGTCGGGATTCTCTACGGCGCCGCCGTCACCTGGGTATGCCACGCCATGGGTTGGCTGCAGGACCCCGTCTCGTTTGCCTGGATGGGCCAGGATGCCGGACTGACGCAGGGGCCGCCGGGCCTCGGGGCCTGGCTGTGGTCCACGGCGCAATCGTTGCTGCTGGTCCTGGTCGTGATCATCGGCATGGTGATTCTGCTGGACCTTCTGGAACGCCTGGGGGTCACCCGTCTGGTAACCCGCCTGCTGACGCCTGTGCTGCGCCTGTCGGGGCTGGAGGAACGCGCGGCCCCGCTGACGACCGTAGGGGTATTGCTGGGCCTGGCCTATGGCGGCGCCCTGATCATCGAAGCCGCCGAACGCGAAGGCTTCAGCCCCCGGACCCGCCTGCTGGCCCTGTCCTGGCTGTCTCTGTGCCATGCGCTGATTGAAGATACCTTGCTGATCCTGGCTCTGGGCGCCAATATCTGGGTGATCCTGGTATGGCGCGGACTGCTGACATTGGGCATCCTGGCGGCGATTGCCGCGCTGACGCAACCCCATACGCGCTGGGGCAGACGCCTGGCCGCCCGGGCCGGCGCGCCATCCTTCCCGCCCCGCTGATCCCGCCCCGGGGCCTTCTTGCTCCCGAGTTTGCCCTAAACCCCCGCCTATGATGTAATCGCATGCTGATCGCCCGAACCCCTTGACAAGGACCGCAAGGTCGGAATGATGTTCTGACAGGCGGCATCGTCGGGGCGGCGCATCGCATTCGAGGTCATCCATGAACGCTGCCAATCCCGCCCGAACCCCTGATTCCATGATCCCCGTCACTGTGCTGACGGGATTTCTGGGCGCGGGCAAAACCACGCTCCTGCGCCGTATCCTGACGGAATTCCACGGCCAGCGCATTGCCGTCATCGAAAACGAATTCGGCGAAGAAAACATCGATAACGACGTACTGGTGCAAGACCGCGACGAGCAGATCGTCGAGCTGAGCAACGGCTGCGTCTGCTGCACAGTGCGCGGCGACCTGATCCGCACGCTCAACGACCTGGCCGCCCGCCGCGAGAGCGGCGACATCCGGTTCGACCGCATCATCATCGAAACCACCGGCATGGCCAACCCGGGGCCGGTCTGCCAGACGTTCTTCATGGACGACGACATCGCCGAAACCTATCGGCTGGATGCCGTCATCACCGTGGTCGACGCCAAACACGGCATGGCGGCGCTGGACCGCCAGGAAGAAGCCCAGCGCCAGGTCGGCTTCGCCGACCGCATCCTGATATCCAAGAAAGACCTGGTCAACGAGGCCGACTACGAGGCCTTGCGCGCCCGGCTGGTGCGCATCAACCCCCGCGCCTCGATCACGCCGGTGCATTTCGGCGAAACCGATCTGCACACCCTGCTGGACGTCAGCGGTTTCGACCTGGACGCCATCCTGGATATCGATCCGGAGTTCCTGGCCGAAGAAGAAGCCCACGATCATCATGACCACGATCACGATCACGATCACGATCACGATCACGATCACGATCATGACCATGACGAGGACGGCCACGTCTGCGGCTCCGGCTGCACGCACGACCACCACGATCACCACCACGCCCACCACAGCGACGACATCGGCGCCTTCGTGTTCCGGTCCAATCGGGCTTTCAACCCGGAGCGCCTGGAAGACTTCCTGGGCGGCATCGTCCAGGTCTACGGCCCCGATCTGCTGCGCTACAAAGGCATCCTGTACATCAAGGGCATCAACCGCCGGATGATATTCCAGGGCGTGCACATGATGATGGGCGCCGAACCCGGCTCTCCGTGGAAAGCCAGTGAAAAACCGAATACCCGGCTGGTGTTCATCGGCCGTAAACTGCCTCAAGACATCTTTACTCAGGGGCTCGAACAATGTCTGGCCTGACCGCCCACCCCACGCTGCCCCGCTGTACTTTCGGGATGCGGACGACAGGCCCCGGCACATAATAAGGAAGGACACAACATGGCTAGCAAATCCAGCACCAAATCGGCGGCCAAGACCCTGACCGAGAAGGAACTGTTGGCGATGCCTGAAAAGGACTACATGAACGATGCCCAGCTCGCCTTCTTCCGGGATCGCCTGCACCAGCTCGAACATGAAATCCTGACCAACGCAGGCGCCACGACGGAAAACCTGCGCGAAACCCAGTACGTGCCGGACCCGGCCGACCGGGCTACGATCGAGGAAGAACACGCGCTGGAACTGCGTACCCGTGACCGCGAGCGCAAGCTGCTGAAAAAGGTCCAGCAGTCCATCGCCCGGATCGACTCCGGCGAATATGGCTGGTGCGAAGAAACCGGCGAACCCATCGGCATCCCCCGGCTGCTGGCGCGACCCACGGCGACCTTGTCCCTGGAAGCCCAGGAACGCCGCGAAATGCGCCAGAAGCTCTACGGCGACTGAACCCGAACGCCACCGCGTCGCTTCACTCCACGGCTCCGGCCCCTTCGGGGATGAGCCTGGACACAAGGGCAGTCCTCGAGGACTGCCCTTGTGCTTGGCGAATCCGAACGGCATACAAGCCGCGAGGTGATGAGCCCGGACGTATGGCAGTCCACTGCGGACTGCCATACGCCTGACGAATCCGAGCAGCATGCGGGCCGCGAGGTGGACGAGCCTGCGCCCCAACCTGCGGGCACATCTTGAATTCCGCTGCCGCCATCCCCATCTGCAAGGCCTTGGACCAAGAGAACGCCATGGAACAATTTCACGCCACCACCATCGTCTGCGTCCGCCGCGGCAACGACGTCGCCCTGGGCGGCGACGGCCAGGTCACGCTGGGCAACATCGTCATCAAGGGCACAGCCCGCAAGATCCGCCGCCTGTATCACGACAAGGTCCTGGCCGGTTTCGCCGGCGCCACGGCCGATGCCTTCACCCTGCAGGAGCGCTTCGAAGCCAAGCTGGAAAAGCACCAGGGCCACCTGATGCGCGCCGCCGTCGAACTGACCCGCGACTGGCGCACCGACCGGGTGCTGCGCCGGCTGGAAGCCATGCTGATCGTCGCGGATCACGAACATACCCTGATCCTGACCGGCAACGGCGATGTGCTGGAACCGGAGCACGGTATCGCCGCCATCGGTTCGGGGGGCGCCTACGCCCAGTCGGCCGCCCGCGCCCTGCTGGAGGCCACCGACATGACACCGGCGGAGATCATCAAGAAATCCCTGGAGATCGCCGGGGACCTCTGCATCTACACCAACCAGAACCACATCGTCGAAACCCTATAAGGCCCGCCATGTCCGCCACCCCCATGACTCCAAAAGAAATCGTCTCGGAACTGGACAAGAACATCGTCGGCCAGGAAAAGGCCAAGCGATCCGTCGCGGTGGCCCTGCGCAACCGCTGGCGCCGCCAGCAGGTCGCCGAGCCGCTGCGCCACGAGATCGTCCCCAAGAACATCCTGATGATCGGCCCGACAGGCGTGGGCAAGACCGAAATCGCCCGCCGGCTGGCCCGCCTGGCCAACGCCCCCTTCATCAAGATCGAGGCCACCAAGTTCACCGAGGTCGGCTATGTCGGCCGCGACGTGGATACCATCGTGCGCGATCTGGTGGACGTCGCCATCAAGCAGATGCGCGAGACCGAAACGCGCCGTGTGCGCACCCAGGCGGAAGACGCCGCCGAGGACCGCATCCTGGACGCCCTGCTGCCGCCCGCGCGCAATGCCCAGGGCCAGCCGGAACGCGAGGAAACCAATACCCGCCAGGTATTCCGCAAGCGCCTGCGCGAAGGCAAACTGGACGACACCCAGATCGACATCGAGCTCGCCCAGGCGCCCGCGCACATGGAAATCATGGCGCCGCCGGGCATGGAGGAAATGACGGAACAGTTGCGCGGCATGTTCGCCGGCCTGTCGCAAGGCAAGACCAAAACGCGCAAATTGTCCGTCAAGGAAGCCTTTCGCCTGCTGACCGAAGAAGAAGCCGCCCGCCGGATCAACGAAGAAGACCTGCGCACCCAGGCCATCACCCTGGCGGAACAGCATGGCATCGTCTTTCTGGACGAAATCGACAAGATCGCCACCCGCCAGGAAGCCGGCGGATCCGACGTCTCGCGCCAGGGGGTGCAGCGCGACCTGCTGCCCCTGGTCGAAGGCACGTCCGTCAACACCAAATACGGCATGGTCCACACCGACCATATCCTGTTCATCGCCTCGGGCGCCTTCCACCTGTCGCGGCCGTCCGACCTGATCCCCGAACTGCAGGGGCGCTTTCCGATCCGGGTGGAACTGGACTCATTGAGCACGGACGATTTCGTGCGCATCCTGAGCAGCACCGATGCGTCTCTGACCAAGCAGTACAGCGCCCTGATGGCGACCGAGGACGTGACCCTGGAATTCACCGAGGCAGGTATCCGGCGGCTGGCCGAACTGGCCTTTGAAGTGAATGAACGCACGGAAAACATCGGCGCCCGCCGCCTGTACACCATCATGGAGAAGCTGTTGGAGGACCTGTCATTCGAGGCCGCCAGCCCCGGATCGCAGTCCGTGGTGATCGACGCCGACTACGTCAACGACAAGCTGTCGGAGACGGTCGGCAGCCAGGATCTGGCCCGCTACGTGCTGTAGCGCCCGCCGGACGGAATTGCCCTTCTGGAGTCCCCGCCACGGTCCGCCGTGGCGGGGATTTTCATTTCTTATCCAGCGCGACGATACGGTACTGGCCCTGGGAGCGCGTCGCTGTGAAATTCACGGAATCCCCGACCGCGATGCCCCGCAGCAAGGCGGGATCCAGGTGGTAGACCAGCGTCATGGCGGGGATGTCCAGTTTGCTGATCGCGCCGTGGCGGATGGCGATCTTGCCGGCGGCGGCATCGACACGCACGACCTGGCCGCTGGCCTGGGCCTGCACGGGCTTGGCCTGCGCGACCGCCAGGGCCGGCCAGACCAGCGCGGCGGGCGCCACGGCGGACAGGAGAATTCCCGGCCCCGCGCCGCGCAGGGCAGCCAGCAGGTTCAGGGTGCGCAAGGCAGGAAAACGCATGGGCTACACTCCATTCATTGATCCAAGCATACCGCGAAACAGAGTCTATTTTGCCTACCCCCGTTCCCGGCTACATCCTTCGGCCCGCCACCGAATCCGACATTCCCGCCATCCACGCCCTGATGCTCGAAATGGCCGTCTTCGAGAAACTGACGGAGATCTTCAAGGCCAGCCATGACAGCCTGCGCGCCAGTTTTTTCGGCGCCGAACCCGCTGCGCGCTGCCTGGTCATCACAACCGAAGACGCTCCGGACACGGCGATCGCCTACATCATGTGGTTCCACAACTACTCCAGTTTCCTGGACCGACGCGGCCTGTACCTGGAAGACGTCTACATTTCCCCCGCCCACCGGGGGCAAGGCCTGGGCGGCTGGGTGCTGAAACACCTGGCGGCCCTGGCGGTGGAACTGGGTTGCGGCCGTTTCGAATGGGTGGTGCTGGACTGGAACCAGAACGCCATCGACTTCTACAAACACCACGGCGGGGAAATCCTGGACGACTGGCGCGTCGTGCGCGTCACGGGCGAGGCGCTGCGGCGCCTGGCCACCCACGACTGAACCCGCCCCAGCGCATCCCGTCTCAACGCCTCCCCAGGAACCTTCCATGTCGATCCGAGTTTCCATCGTATCCACCCGCACCGGCGACGACGGCACCACCGGCCTGGGCGACAAGACCCGCGTGCCCAAGGATGCCCCGCGCATCGCCGCGCTGGGCGACGTGGACGAACTGAACAGCGCCATCGGGCTGTGGCGAGCGGCCGGCCTGCCGGCGGAAGTCGATGCCCTGCTGAACCGCATCCAGCACGACCTGTTCGACCTGGGCGGCGAGCTGTGCATTCCCGGCTGGACCGCGTTGAAGGACGAACATGTCCTGCGCCTGGACGAGGCCCTGGCGCACTACAACGCCGCGCTGGGACCGCTGCAGGAATTCATCCTGCCCGGCGGTTGCCCGGCCGCCGCCCAGGCCCACATGGCCCGCACCATCGCGCGCCGCGCGGAACGTTCGGTGGTGGCGCTATCGCGCCAGGACGCCGTGAACCCGCCGGTGCTGCAGTACCTGAACCGGCTGTCGGACCTGTGCTTCGTGCTGGCCCGCCACCTGAACCGGGCCGCGGGCGTGCCGGATACTTTGTGGGAACACGATCAGCGCTGATCGTCCGAATGCACCTGCAGGGCTTCCAGGAAACGCGACACCATGTTGTAGGCGGCGATCGTCGCCGTCAGCTCCACCAGTTCCGTTGCTGAAAAATACGCTCTGACAGCGGCAAAGACGGCATCGGGGACCTGCACCGAACGCGTCATGGCATCCGTATAGTCCAGCACCGCGGCTTCACAGGGATCGAACACCCCCGCCGGCAGATCGACCCGCGCCAGGGCATCCAGTTGCTGCTGCCGCAAGCCTTCCCGCAATGCGATGGGCGCGTGCTGATCGGCCTCGTAGGGAGCCCGGTTCAGATAGGCGATCCGCATGATCACCAACTCGCGCAATGCGCCGTCCAGGCCGGATTTCTGGCGGATGGCCGTCAGGTAGCTCAGCCAGCCTTCCGCCACCGGGGGACTGTGCAGCAGCATCTGATACAGATGCAGCACGCTGCCGCGCTCGGCGGTGATGCGCTCGGCCAGGCTGGCGGCGGCGCCCTGTTGCAAGTCGGCGTAAGGCAGTCGGGCCATGCGGACCTCCATGAAAAGAGCCGGGCATCATGTCCGGCAAACGTGTTCGTCATCCCGGCCGCGCTCCGCGCACGCCGGGCGGGGCGGCCCTCAGGCCGGCAAGATCTGGCGCACCGTGCGGTCCAGCAGCTCCACGATCCGGTCGATATCGGCCGCCGTGCAGATGAAGGGGGGCGCCAGGAGCACATGGTCGCCCCGCACGCCATCGACCGTGCCGCCCATGGGGTACATCAGCAGACCGTTTTCCATCGCCTGCTTCTTCAGCCGGGCGTGTGTTTTCAGGGCGGGATCCAGCGTGTCCTTGCTGACCCGGTCCTGCACGAATTCGACCCCGACGAACAAGCCCCGGCCCCGGATGTCGCCCACGTTCGGGTGATCGGCGAAGACCTCGCGCAGACGCGCCCGCAGTTGCTCGCCCCGGGCGCGCACATTGGCCAGAAGATCGTCGCGTTCAATCACCCGCTGCACCGCCAGGGCGGCGGCGCAGGCCGTGGCATGCCCCATGTAGGTGTGGCCGTGCTGGAAGAACCCGCTGCCCTGCACGATGGCGTCGTACACGCGGCGGCTCGCCAACAGGGCGCCGATGGGCTGATACCCCGCCCCCAGGCCCTTGGCGATGGTCAGGATGTCGGGGGCGATGTCGTCCTCGGCGCAGGCGAACAGATGCCCGGTGCGGCCCATGCCGGACATGACCTCGTCCAGGATCAGCAAGACGCCATGCCGGTCGCAGACCTCGCGGATGCGCCGCAGATAGGTACGCACCGGCGGCACGGCGCCCGCCGTCGCCCCCACCACGGTCTCCGCCACGAAGGCCGCCACCCGCCCCGGCCCGATCGAGCGGATCATCGCATCCAGCTCGTCCGCCAGGCGCTGGGCATAGGCTTCTTCGGTCTCATCGGCCCGCTGGTCACGGTAGGCATAGCAGGGCGACACATGATGGGCGGGGACCAGCAACGGCAGAAACGGCTGACGCCGCCAGGCGTTGCCGCCGATGGCCAAGGCCCCCAGGGTATTGCCGTGATAGCTTTGACGCCGGGCGATGAACTGACTGCGATCCGGTTCCCCGCGTTCGACGAAATACTGCCGGGCCAGCTTCAGGGCGGCCTCGACGGCCTCGGACCCGCCCGATACGAAATAGACGTGATCCAGATCGCCGGGCGCCCGCTGCGCCAGGAAATCCGCCAGCTCTTCGCAAACCTGCGTCGTGAAGAACGAGGAATGGGCATAGGCGACCTGGTCCAGCTGGGCCTTGATGGCGGCGATGACGTCCGGATGCCCATGCCCCAGGCAGGACACGGCCGCCCCGCCGGAAGCGTCCAGATAGGCGCGTCCGTCCTCGTCAAACAGGGAAACTCCCTGGCCGCGCACGGCGCGTTTCAGCGTATGCTGGGGATTCCGATGGAATACATGAGTCATGTGAGGGTCTCGCCGCCCCGCAGGGCCAGGCACGAAATGGGCAGAATCAACAAATGTTTCTCATATCATATATCATGAAACATTCGTATGGAACCCCATCCAACTCTCCGCCGTGGATTGCATCTCATGACTGCTCCCCATTCCCCCGATGAGCTGATCCAGCACATTCAATCGCAGTTTTCGGCGCTCAGCCCCCAATTCCAGGCCAGCGCCCGCTACCTGATCGACCATCCGGCCCAGGTATCGACCCTGTCGGCCCGCAAGCTGGCATCCCTGGCAGGCGTGCAACCCGCCACGCTCGTGAGGCTGGCCCAGCACCTGGGCTACGCCGGCTGGGATGCCCTGAAATCCGTATTCACCCGCGACCTGCAGCAACGCCCGGGCGGCTACGCGGCACGGGCCCAATCACTGGTCGAACGTCCGGACCTCGAACTGACCGCCTGGCACACCGCCAGCCAGCAGCAGTCCCTCAACCTGATGTCCCTGGAAGCCATCAACCGCCAGGCGATGACCCAGGCCGTGGCGCAATTGGCCCGCGCCCCCCGCATCGTGATCGCCGGCTATCGTTCGTCCTACCCGCCGGCATTCAGCCTGTGCTACCTGTGCAGCCTGTTTCGCCCCGACGTCCAGTTGCTGCACAACGCCGGCGGCACCATGAGCCTGGATCTTCACCACCTGCAGCCGACCGATACGGTCATCCTCATCAGCTACGCCCCCTATTCGCGCGAAATCCTGCAGGTCGCCCAGGTCGCCCAGGCCGCGCACTGCACGGTGCTGGCCCTGTGCGACAGCCAGGTGGCCCCCATCGCGCTGGAGGCCGACCATGTGCTGACGTTCCCGACCCAGGGGCATTCCTTCTTTCCCTCGACCGTGGCCTTGCAGGCCCTGGTCGAAATGCTGGCCCAGCAATTGCTGATACACAGCGGCGAACGCGCCATCACCGCCCTGTCCCAGGCTGAAGACCAGCTGCATGCCATCGGCGCTTACCTATGAATTGTCATGACGTCTGATCATTTTCCGCTTTCCTGGCTGGAGGCCCACGGCTCGCACCACGACATCGGCCTTGCCCTGGGCCGATGGGGGGCGCATGCCTGCCAGCGGCACCTGGTTCATTCCCCTGCCTGGGCGCAGGTCATGGCCCACCGCCACGACCCTGCCGTCCCCGCCCTGCGCGCGCTGCTGCACCAGCATTTCCCCTGGATCGAACAGGAACTGGCCGGCCTGGCGGAAGGCCTGGGCTTGCCGCTGGAAGACGTGTTCCTCTGGAACTGCCGGGGCGACCTCTGGGCGCTGGCGCCGGACGGCTGCACCACGGTGCTGGCGCCGCTGCGGCTGAGCCACAACGAAGACGGCGACCCCGGGTTCGCCGGCGCTTGCGGCCTGGCCCGGGTCCGCCCCATCGATGCGCCCGCTTTCGTTTCCTTCCTGTATCCCGGTTCGCTGCCCGGGCATACCTTCGCCGTCAACGGGGCCGGGCTGGCCATCACCGTCAACAATGTCCGCGCCCGGAAGGCCCGGGCAACGGGGCTGCCGCGCATGGCGCTGACCCGGGCGCTGCTGGCCACCCAATCGCCTTCCCAGGCCATTGCGCTGCTGCAGGCGCATCCCCGCATGGGGGCCTTTCACCTGGGCCTCGGCCAGTCGGGCGACGGCGGCACGTTCAGTGTGGAATTCAGTCAATCGGCCGTATCCGTGCAGCCCATCCGCCAGGCCCGGCGCCTGCATGCCAACCATGCCCTGCACGAAGCCCAACGGAATCTGCCCCAGGTCATCACGGCATCGTCTTCGCGCCGTCAGTCCCGAGGCGAGGCGCTGCTGGATCAACAAGCCGATCCGCTGGACATCCTGCGCGATACGGAAGACAGCGCCGAACCCATCCTGCGCCGTTCCCCGACCGACACCGACCAGGAAAACACCCTGGCCACGGCGGACATCGACCTGTCCGGCGAACAGGTGCGCTGGGCCGTCTACAGCCCGGGCAGCCGCCAGCCCGATTACCGGTTCGACGGCCTGCACCAACCGGATTGATGCCTACTGGGCGCGGCTGACCATGTATTCGACGGCGGCGCGCAGCGCGGCGTCATCGGCCTTGGTGCCCCCGCGAGCCGGCATCGCGCCCTTGCCCTGGGTCGCCACCGTCATCATTTCATCCATGCCGCGCGCGATGATGGGCGCCCAGGCCTGCTTGTTGCCCAGTTTCGGCGCATTGGCCGCCCCCGTGCTGTGACAGGCGACGCACGCCGACTTGTACAACTTCTCGCCCTGCTGCAGGGTGCCGGCATCGCTGGCCATCGACAAGGCCGGAATCAGGGCCAGGCTCAGGGTGGCGATACTCAGGGTCTTCAACATGTTCATCTCCGTCATTCAAATGCCTTGCCGCGCAAGGCGATGATTTCACGCGCCCGGGCCGATACTCAGCCCGGCATCCGGGACATCCGGACCGTCCGGCCCGGATGTCATCCACTGATTACTTGATCGGGCTGGGCGCCACGACCTGCTTCATCAGGTCATCGTTCCACTTGCCTTCCACCTTCACGTGCCCCGCCGCGCCCAGTTCGAACGCTTCGATCAGGTTGTGGTTCACGTAGGCGTACACGCCCGGTTGCTTGAAGGTGTAGAGCGCCACCCCGGCCGTACCGCCCGGGATGAACCAGGTTTCCAGATTGCGTTCCGGTTTGTTGATGAACTTGCCCGTGGCCCAGACGTAGTCGCCATGGCCGCCGATCAGGTGCGGACGCGTGTCGCGGTTGGCCGATGAGTGGATGAACAGCACCGACTCGCCGACCTTGGCCGTCAAGGCCCCCGCCCCCGTCAGGGCGCCGACCTTGCCGTTGAACACGACGTGGCTGGGCACCAGCTTGCGCATGACCTCGGTGGTGTCGCCATAGCTTTCCAGCGGCGTGTCGTAGGACTTGTACTGGCCGTTCTCATCCTTGGGGATGTACAGGTCGAATTCACCGATCGTGTAGGCCTTGTCGTAGGCCAGTTTCTTGCCGTTGCCGTCCGTCAGGCCCTCGCGCGGCAGCACCATCAGCGTGCCGCTCATGCCGGAGACCACGTGCCAGGGCACCATGCCTTCCGGGGCGCAGTGATAAATGAACGCGCCGGTGCGATCCGCCTTGAAGCGCAGCACGGTCTGCTCGCCCGGCTTGATCTTGGTCAGCGCGCCGCCGCCCAGGGCGCCGGTCGAGGCGTGGAAGTCGATGTTGTGTTCCAGCGTGTTCTTGGTCGGATTGATCAGGGTCAGCTGCACGTAGTCGCCCTCGTGCACCACCATGGTGGGACCGGGCATCGTGCCATTGAAGGTCATGGCCTGCAGGGTCGTGCCGTTTTCCTCATCGATGACGATCTTTTTTTCTTCGATCGTCATGGTGAACTCGACGACGCGCGGCTTGGCCGTGGTGGCTTGCTCGTGCTTCATCACGTTGGGCGGCGCCACCAGCATGGGACGGATGTGCTCCAGCTTGTCGGCAGGGTCTGCAACCGCCACACCACCCGCCAACAAGGACGCCAGCGCCGTGGCTGCCATACACAGACGAAATACCTTCATATACAACTCCCTGATTGATTACGTCGTCTTCTTCGACGGTTCCATCTTGTCACTGAAGGGGTTAACCCTTATTGCGATGGATCAAATCCGTTCAGGAGAGATTCAGGTGTTGTGGGAGGGCATTGATCTGGCGCAAGCGCAGCCGGCTGGCCGCCGGGCTCATGTCGTGGGAAAGCGACAACGCCGGCGGCTCCGCAGAGGATTCAGCGTTCCCTGACCAACCGGAATCCCAGGTTCGCGGGCGGCAGGCCGATCGAGCAGGCGCCGTTGCGCGGGTCGCGGATGAAATCCGGCATGGCGGCGATATGCGCGCCCGCCAGGATGCGCACGCCGCAGTTTTCACGTGGCGCCAGAGACAGCGCGCCCACACTGTGGCTGGCAAAGCAGGTGGACGTCCATTCCCAGACGTTGCCGCCCATGTCGCTGACCCCCAGGATATTGACGCCGAAATGTCCGAAGGGCTGGGCGGGCTTGATGCGCCCCTGGCTGCGGCTGATTTCCCGGTCATATTCGGCCAGCCAGCGAACCGCCGGATCATCGGGGTCCGACGGCAGGGGGCCTTCTTCCCGGTAGCGGTCCGCCGCCGCCCGCACCCATTCGGCGTACGCCGGCAGCCGCCAGGTCTGTCCAGTTGTCCGGGACAACCAGGCTGCATACGCCGTCGCATCGGTCCAGTTGACCCCGACGGCCGGCAGATCCGCCGCCGCCAGGTGGCGAAATCCCTTATCCAGCGGTTTGCAGGCGCCGGCGCGCACACACGCCATATATTCGGCCTGGCTGACCTGCCGGCGCATGATGGCCAGGCCGGCATCCACGGCGCCCTGCACGCGGGGCGCATCCACGGGCCGCCCCCGATCGAGAAACTCGCCCGCGGCCTGGTAGGTGAAGGCGCCGGTCGGAATGGGAACGACGTCGATGGCGCGAGCGGCCGTGGCGACTGCCGAGGCGCCCGCCACAGCCACGGCCAGCGCCGCTTGTCGCAATGATCTCGCGAATCGGGGAAGGGAGTTCGAAGGGAAAGAAATCTGCATCATGGAAGGGCCTCGTGGAGACCCTTCCATTGAACGCGGAAGACGCGCGCGCCGTGTTGAGGCGAATCAAGCAATCGCATCCGGACCGGGCGACGCCGGGCAGGCGGCACGCGTCAGCGTCCCGCGGTCTCCCAGGCGGCCGAGAAATGCCGGGCCAGGCGATCGCCGACGTCGGTCAGGCCCGCCCGGACCCCGCAAGCCTGCAGATCCACGGTCTGCAGTCCTGCATAACCGCAGGGATTGATCCCTGAAAAGGGGCTGAGATCCATGCCCACATTCAGGGCCACCCCGTGATAGGCGCAGCCCCGCCGGACCTTGATGCCCAACGCCGCGATCTTCGCCAGCGCACCACCCTGCCGCCCCTGGGCCAATGCCGATTGGGGCACGTAGATGCCGGGAGCCCCCGGTTTGCGACACGCCGACGGCACGCCCAGGTCGGCCAGCACGTCCAGCACGGATTGCTCCAGCAAGGCGACGAAGTCGCGCACGAACATCCCGCGCCGACGCAGATCGACCAGTGTGTACAGCACCACCTGCCCCGGCCCGTGATACGTGACCTGCCCGCCGCGATTGCAATGCACGACCGGGATGCCATGGGGATTCAGGATGTGGGATTCCAACCCGGCCTGCCCCAATGTGTAGACGGGGGCGTGTTCCACCAGCCACAGCTCGTCGGGCGTGTCGGCCTGGCGGCTTTCGGTGAAATCCTGCATGGCCTGCCAGACCGGCAAATAGGGGGCGGGGCGATCCAGCCAATGCAAGCGCATGACGCCAACCTACAGAACGACCGACACCAGTTCGTGCCCATGCAGGGCGCGGTACAGATCGTCGAGCTGTTCACGCGAATGCACGCGCACCGTCAGGGTCAGGCCCAGGTAATTGCCGCTGGAGCTGGGGCGGACTTCGATGGAGGCCGGATCGAAGTCCGGGTCGAAGCCCCGAACCAGATCCGCCATGGCGGGCAGGAAGGCATCCAGCGCCCGCCCCATGACCTTGATCGGAAAGTCGCAGGGATACTGGATCAGGGAATCTTCCGGACGAATGCTCTCCATGCCGGGCCTTATTGGAACAACAGGCGGACTTTGTCCACCAGACGGCCGAAGAAGCCGGCCTCGGGCACCGAATGCATCACCAGCAGCGGCACCTGTTTCAGAGGCTTGCCATCCAGGGACGCCACCAGGGTGCCGGCCTGATCGCCTTCGGTCAGCGGCGCCATCAAGGGCTGGGTATAACGGGCTTCGGTCTTGATCTGATCGGCCTGGCCGCGCGGCACGGTCACCCACAGCGGCTGGGTCACCCCCAGGTCGGCGGTGTCGGCAGCGCCTTCCCAGACCCGGGCGGATACGGCCGGCTTGGTCTTATCCAGCAGTTTGACCGTATCGAAGTTCTTGAAGCTCCAGTTCAGCAGTTTCAGGCTGCTTTCGGTCCGGGCGGCATCGCTGGCCGCGCCCACCAGCACGGACACCACCCGGCGTCCGTCGCGCAACGCCGTCGCCACCAGACAGTATCCCGCCGACTGGGTGTGGCCGGTCTTCAGGCCATCGACGGTGGAATCAGCCCACAGCAAGCGATTGCGGTTGCTCTGCTTGATGTTGTTGTAGGTGAATTCCTTCTGGCTGTCGTAGTGCCGGTACTGCGGAAAGCGCTGCACCAGCGCGCGCGCCAGCACCGCCAGATCTTCGACCGTGGTCATATGGTCGGGATCGGGCAGGCCCGTGGAATTGACGAAATGCGTATGCGTCATGCCCAAGGCCTTGGCCTGCTGGTTCATCAGGGCGGCAAACGCCGATTCGCTGCCGGCCACGGCCTCGGCCAGCGCCACCGTGGCGTCATTCCCCGATTGCACCAGCATGCCCTGCAGCAGATCGTCCACCAGGACGTCCGTGTTCGGATTGATGAACATGCGGGAGCCTTCGGTCTTCCAGGCCTTTTCGGAAACATGGACTTTCTGGTCGAGCTTCAGCCGGCCGGTCTCCAGGGCCTCGAAAATGACGTACGCGGACATCAGCTTGGTCAGCGAGGCGGGCTCGACGGCAGCCTTGGGGTTCTGGGCGGCGATGATCTGCCCGCTGGTGGCATCCAGCGTCAGCCAGGCTTTGACGCCCAGTGCAGGCACGGGAATGTTCGACAGCGCGCTGACGCCTTCGGCCGGCGCCGCCGCGGGCGTATCGGCGGCGGCCGCCGCTGCCGGGGCCGGAGCGGCAGCCGGAGCAGACCAGGCAGCCGTCGGCACCAGTAGCGCGCAACTGAGCGCCAGCGGCGCCAGACGGAAACGGCGAAGGGTCGGCAGCAGAACAGATCTCATGGGCATTATCAACAAAGTAGACAGGAAAACGTGAGGCCCATTATAGGCAGCGAGCCTGACAGCTTCATGGACCACCCCAACGGAAATCGAGACAAAACGCAAGCAACTGAAACGCGACATCTCGTCGCAAGAACGCCCCAAGCCGCCCGCGCGCCCTCAGGACAGAGGGTCCGCCAGTCCCGCCAGGCTGCTCAGCACGGTCTGGCGCAGGATCAGCAGCTTGCCATGAAAGAAATGCCCGGCCTCAGGCACGACCGTCAGGGGCAACTGGTGAGCCCGGGCGAAATCCATGCCTTCGGACAGCGGCACGACCTCGTCGTGTTCGCCATGGATCATCAGCGTGGACGCCGGCATGGACAAGGGTCGGTAACGGAAGCGTTCGACCGCGCAGCCGATCAGCATCAGGCGCGAGGGCAACGGCAAGTCCCGGTCAGCCAGTTCCGCATACAATTGAGCCGCCACAGCCGAACCGAAGGAAAACCCGGCCAGCACCCATGGCCCCCGGGCTGCTTGCGGCCAATCCTGAAAGACCTGCTCGACGCACGCCACCATATCGGCGGTTTCGCCGACAGCCTGGTCAAACACCCCCTGCGAACCGCCGACCCCGCGAAAATTCGGCCGGATCGCCAGCAAACCCTGCTGCACGCAGGCCCGCGCGACGGTGGTGACGACCTTGTTGTCGCGCGTACCGCCATGCAGCGGGTGCGGATGCAGAACCAGGGCCCAGCCGACAGGTGACTGCTCAGGATGGTCCACGGTATATTCGACCGTTCCCGACATCCCCCTGAAAGCCGATTGTTCCGTACGCAAACTCATGATGAACTGGACTCTTGATCGGTGTGATTCACGCCTCATTCTACATACATGACCGGTATGTCTCCTGATTCCGCCTTTCCCTTCCCCTCTCCCGATCAGATGGCCGGCGATCTGCGGGCGGCGCTGCCGTCCTTTCAACGCGTCGACTGGCTGGCGGATACCGGCTCGACCAATGCCGACCTGCTGGCGCGCGCGCGCCAGCCCCAGGGCTCGGTCGCCCGTCCCTGGCTGCTGGGCACGCACCTGCAGACCCAGGGGCGCGGGCGCGCGGGCCGTACCTGGCAAAACAGAGTGGGCGCCAATCTGATGTTTTCCTGCGCCTTCGACGTCTTCCTGCCCGCACGGCAACTGCCCACCCTGGCGCCCCTGATCGGGTTGGCGACCTGCCAGGCGCTTCGCCGGCAACTGACCCCCGAACACCAGGCCAGGTTGAACATGAAATGGCCCAACGACCTGCAGTGGGACCAGGCCAAGCTGGCCGGCATTCTGATCGAGTCCACCCGTTCGGGCACCGCCCAGGCCGCCGATCACCACCTGATCATCATCGGCATGGGGCTCAACCTGCACGATGCCCGCGCCCTGTCGCAGTCCCTGAACCGCAACGTGGCGGACTGGGCCGGCCTGGCGGCCATCGACCCGCGGGCGGCCCAGGCATCGGCGACATCCCTGGTCGCATGCGCCGCCCAGGCCTGGTACGAAGCGCTGAACCAGGCCACGGCGCACGGCTTCGCCGATCTGCCCGCCCGCTATGCGCAGGTCGATGGCCTGGCGGGCCAGCCGCTGGACGTCATCGACGACGGCAAGCTGCGGCAAACGGGCATCGCCTGCGGCATCGACACGCAGGGCCGCCTGCGGCTACGCAGCGCCAGCGGGGTCCAGACCGTCTCGGTCGGTGAAATCTCGGTGCGGCTGCGTCGATGAAACTCCTGATCGACGCCGGCAACACCCGCGCCAAAATCGCCTGGATGGCTCCTGGGGAAAGCACCCGCCACCCGGCGACGGTCTTGGACTATGCCCGCCTGCCCGAGCTGGCCGCCCATCTTGCGCACAGGCCGCAGGACATTCTCGGGTCGAATGTCGCCGGCCCGCACGTCCGCCAGCAGCTGGACCTTGCCTGCCAAACCGCCTGGGGCCTGACGATACGCTGGTGCGACGCCCGCGACGGCCAGTCGCTGCTGGACAACCCCTATGCCGATCCCACCCGCCTGGGGGCGGACCGCTGGCTGGGCTTGCTGGGGCTGCTGCGCACGCTGTCCGCCGACTCCGGCTGGAATGCGGGCCACCCCGCGCTTCTCGCCAGCTTCGGCACCGCCACCACCATCGATACGATCATGCCGGGCGCCGGCCCAGCGCGGCCTGCCTTTCTGGGCGGCCTGATTCTGCCGGGCCCTTCCCTGATGGCTCATAGCCTGGCCCACGGCACGGCCCAGCTGCCCCTGGGGGCCGGCCGCTGCACGGACTTCCCCCAGGACACGCAAGACGCCATCGCCAGCGGCATCGCCGCCGCCCAGGCCGGGGCGCTGCTGCGCCAATGGCGCCTGGCCCGTCAGCGGGCACAGGGGCGCGCGCCGCTGGTCTTCGTCTGCGGCGGGGGCTGGCCCGGGATCAGCGCGGCGATCCTGGAGGAACTGGCCCAGGCCCAGGACGCGCTGCAATTGCCACGCACGCCGCCCCAGCGACTGGACGGCCCCGTGCTGGACGGACTGGCCTTCCTGTCCACGTCGCCCGGGTTGCAGACCGCCTGACGCTGCGCAACCCCGGGACCGCAGCAGCCGGTCGGGCCCCGCGCGCCAATTGATATACTGGCCGCTGCATCGCCTCAACGGCGTCATCCCGGCCGGCCTCCTCGGCGGCCGATATCCGACATCCCTTCGCATCATGCGCTTCCTGCTGACCCTCGCCGTCGCCGCAAACCTGGCCCTGCTGGCCTACGGCCAGGGGTTTTTCGGCCCCCCGCCCGCCGAACAAGGCCGCACGCCGCGCCCCCTGTCGCAGCGCAGCCAGCAGGCACTGACGCCCAGCGCCCCGCTTCCCCCTGAATTCACGCCACGATGAAACCTATCCGCAAAGCCGTCTTCCCGGTCGCCGGCCTGGGCACCCGTTTCCTGCCCGCCACCAAGGCCATGCCCAAGGAAATGCTGCCGATCGTCGACAAGCCATTGATCCAATACGCCGTCGAAGAAGCCCTGGCCGCCGGCATCACCGAACTGATCTTCATCACGGGCCGCAACAAGCGCGCCATCGAAGACCACTTCGACCGCGCACCGGAACTCGAAGCGGAACTGGAAACTAAAGACAAGCAGGCGCTGCTGGAGACCATCCGCACCATCCTGCCCGATCACGTGCACTGCATCTACACCCGCCAGGCGCAGCCGCTGGGACTCGGTCACGCGGTATTGTGCGCCGCCCCCATCGTCGGCAACGAGCCCTTCGCCGTGCTGCTGGCCGACGACCTGCTGGACGCCGACACGGCCGTCACGCGCCAACTGGTGGACGCGGCCCATCAACACGACGGCAGCGTACTGGCCATTCAGGAAATCGACCCTCGGGATTCACGCAAATACGGCATCATTGCAGGGTCCGCAGTCGATGCCCGCAACACCCGGGTGGAACATATCGTCGAAAAGCCCGCGCCGCAGGACGCGCCGTCCAATCAGGCCGTCGTGGGCCGCTACGTGCTGGAACCGGAAATCTTCGATTTCCTGCGCCAGACCCAGGCCGGCGTCGGCCGGGAAATCCAGCTGACCGACGCGATCTCGGCCATGCTGGGGCACCGCAAGGTCTTTGCCCACCGCTACGTCGGCGAACGCTACGACTGCGGCAGCAAGGAAGGCTTTTTCAAGGCCACCATCGCCCTGGGCAAGAAATACCACGGCCTGACCGCCGACTGACCCCCGCGCCCGCCGGGCGCAAGGCGGCGGACGCAGGCAGCGCCCTGCTCGGCTACTCCGAAGGGCGCGCTAGGCAATCCGCTGCGTCAGCAGATCCTCGATCCCGTTGATCACCCGGGCCACGGCGCCCGCGTGCTGCCGCACCCAATGGCTGCCGGCCTGCCCCACCTGCGCGGCAAGCGCCGGATCATCCAGCCACTTCAGGGCCTGGCGCACCGCCTGATCGGGATCGGACGCCTGGACGATGGCGCCGGCCGCCTGCGCATCGGCCACGGCCTGCTGGAAATGCGCCGTATGCGGTCCGACGATGACCGGACAGCCCAGCGCGCTGGCCTCGATGAAATTCTGCCCGCCCAGCGGCGCGAAACTGCCGCCGACGATCGCCACCTGGCTGCCGGCGTAATACCAGGGCATTTCCCCCAGGGTATCGCCCAGCAGCACCGCCGCCTGACGACACGCAGCCAGCGCGGAACTGCCCCCGTCGCCCAGCTCCAGCAACCGCGTGCGCCGCACGAACGGCAGGCCGGCCGCCTGCAACTGGGCGGCGGCCTGGTCAAAACGCTGGGGATGCCTGGGGATCAGCAGGAACAGCGGCGGGGCGGATTCCGCCCCCGTCGCCGCCGCCCGGTCGCGCACACGGCGAATGGCCTGGATGAAGACCCGATCCTCGCCTTCGCGCGTGCTGGCAATGGCGATCACCCGGCGACCCAGTTGCGCTGCAAACGCCCGCCCGCGCGCGGCCTTGTCCTGATCCAACCGGACATCGAATTTGAAGTTGCCGGAGACGCTGACCTGGCGCGCGCCGGCGCGTTCCAGCCGCTGGGCATCCGCCAGCGACTGGGCGTAGGTGCGGGCGATGCCGCCGTACGCCTGGCGCATCAGGCCGCCCAGGCGCTGGGAGCGATGCAAGGCGGCGTCGGACAGGCGGGCGCTGGCCAGGACCAGGGGGACCCCCGCCCGCTGCGCGGCGTGGACCAGATTGGGCCAGAGTTCGCGTTCGATCAACACCCCCAGGGAGGGCCGATACTGCCGCAGGAACCGGCGCGTCGCGCCGGGAAAATCGTAAGGCAGCCAGGCCTGCTGCAAAGCGCCTTGATCGAGATCCGCCGCATACACCCGCAGGCCCTCGGCCCGCCCGGTCGCGGTCAGATGCGTCAGCAACACGCGATGGCCCCGATCCAGCAGCGCCCGGATCAGCGGCTGAGCGGCCCGGGTCTCGCCCAGGCTGACGGCATGGATCCAGATCGCGCCAGCGGCGGGCGGCGCCGCCCGATACCGGCCAAAGCGCGTGCCATCCAGCACCGCCCACCGCCCACCCGCCCTGCGGGCCCGCAGCCCCATCCAGGCCAGCAGCAGCGGCGACAGCAGCACCAGCAGCAGGGAATACGCGCAGCGGATCATTGCGCCGGATCCGGCCGGGCCGCATCCAGAGCGGCATCGATGGCTGCCAGCACCTGTCCGGCATCGGGTTCCTGGCCCCGTTCCCCCAGACTGGCCGTGTAGGCCGCGCCTTGCAGCGGGGTGCGCACCGGCGTGGACGCCTTATAGATACCGATGGTGGGACGCCCCAGGCCGGCGCTCAGGTGCGTCAGGCCGCTGTCCAGCCCCACCATGACCCGAGCCCGCGCCAACTGATCGGCCACCTGGCGCAACCCCAGCCGCGGCAGGACCTCGGCCCCGTCGCGCCCCTGGATCAACTCGCGGGCCCGCGCCTGTTCCGCGTCATTGCCCGCCAGCAGGCGCAAGGTCAGGCCCCGGGCCTGCAGATGGTCGAAAACCTGCCGCCAATGACCGGCCGGCCAGAGCTTGTCGTCACGGCTGGCCGACGGCATGATCACGGCCGTCGGCTCGATCTCCACGCCATCGGTGATGGACCGCAGGCCGAAATCGGGCGATCCGTCGCAGGCGTAGCCGAAAGCCGCCGCCGCCAGCGCGCGCTGGCGGACGATGGCCGGCTGCCAGAACTCCACCCGGTGCTTGACGTCGTAGAACAGGGACGCCAGGGGTTCACGGGCGGATTTCCAATCCAATCCATGGCGCAGGCCCCGCGCCTGGCGCACCAGCCAGACCGATTTCAGCAAGGCCTGCATGTCCAGGATGACGTCGTACTGCCGCGCTGCCAGATTCGCGCGCAAGGCTGCCCGTTCGCGGCGCGTCTGTGCGTCCCACCAGTGTTTGCGCCAACGCCGGTGCGCCACGGAAATGACCTCATGGACGGCCGGATGCCAGGCGGGGATCTCGGCGAAGGACTCCTCGGCGATCCAATCGATCTGCGCGCCTGGCACGTGCCGGGCGATGTCGGAGATGGCCGGCAGCATGTGCACCAGGTCTCCCAGCGAGGAGGTGCGGACGATCAGGATACGGGTTGTCATGGCGCGATTATAGGCGGGCTACCCTCTCCGCTTGCGAGGCTGGTATCCTTGTTGGCATCCAGCCACACGGCCCCGATCCGGAGCACCGACCCATGACCTGTTACGCCCTGGGGGATCTGACCCCGCACATCGATCCTTCCGCCTTCATCGCCGCCGAGGCCACCGTGATCGGCGCAGCGACGCTGCAGGCCGGCACCAGCGTCTGGGCGGGCGCCGTGATTCGCGCCGACAATGAACCCATTGCCATCGGCGAACAATCCAACATCCAGGAAGGCGCCGTGCTGCACGTCGACAAGGGCAAGCCGCTGACCATCGGCCGGCAGGTCACGGTCGGCCACCAGGCCATGCTGCACGGCTGCACCATCGAAGACGGCTCCCTGATCGGCATCCAGGCCATCGTGCTGAACGGCGCCGTCATCGGCCGCCACAGCCTGGTGGGCGCCGGGGCGCTCGTCACCGAAGGCAAGACCTTCCCCGAACGATCCCTGATCCTGGGCGCGCCCGCCAAGGCCGTGCGCACGCTGTCGGACGAGGAAGTCGCCGCCCTGCAGCGCAGCGCCGCCGACTACGCCGCCCGCGCTGCGCATTACAAAGACGCCCTGCGCCCGCTATAGGCCCGCGCCCGCTAGACGGGCATCAAGCGGCCGTATAGCTGTTGATACGCGGCCACCATCGTCGGGACTGAATATGCCTGCGCCACGTGCGCCTGCGCCCGCCGGGCCATGGCCTGCGCGGCATCCGCATGATCCAGCACCCAGGCGATGCGCCTGGCCATGGCCAGATCGTCGCCGGCCGGCGCCAACAGACCACGATCCGGGTCCAGGATTTCCCCGTGGCCGCCCACGTCCGTGGCGACCACGGGCAGCCCGGCCAGGCAGGCATCCAGCACACTGGTGCCCAGGGCCTCGAATCGCGAGCTGCTGACGTAGACATCCCCCAAGGCCAGGCAATCCCCCACCTGCCCCTGAAAGCCAGCGAAACGGTAATGGTCCTGCAGGCCCAGGGCCTGCACCCGGGCGCGAGCGGCGTCGGCCGCCGCGCCGTCGGCCCCGCAATGCAGGCAGATCACGTCAGGATGATCCGCGCGCAGGCGGTTCACTGCCTCGATCAGGGTCAGGGGGTCTTTTTCGGGGCTGAGCGCCGCCGCCGTCACCAGCACCCGGCGCCCCGCCAGGCCGAACTGCCGGCGCAAGGCCTCGACCCGGACCGGGTCCGCCTGATGCGGTTCCACTGCGCTGGGGATCACGATGGCCGCCAGCCCGCAGGCCCGGGGCGCCGCGGCGGCGGCCTGGCTGATGGCCACCAGGGCATCGGCCCGACCCCATTTCCAGCGCTGGCGCCGCACCCTGTCCGGCGCATCGAAAGCGGTGCGCCGGGTGAAGACCAGGACCGCCCGCAAGACAGGCCGCATGAAAGCCAGCAGGCTCATGGCCTGGGCGGTCTGGGCATGGATGACGTCATAGGAACGGCGCCGCGACAGCAACAGCCGCGCCAGCGCCAGGCTGCCCGAACACGAGAAGACCGGAATGCCGGCGGCCTCGGCGCGCTGCGCCAGCGGCCCCCCGGCCCGCGCCGCCAAGGCTACCTGATGACCGGCGGCCTGCAAGCCCTGCAGCGTGAACAGCGTCTGGCGCTCGCCGCCGCGCCAGCCCTTTTCCAGATTCAGATGCAAAACGCGCACGATACCGCCCCGCCCGGCTTAAAGGGCAAGCCCGAACGATGCCCGCATGCGTCCCGCGCAGGCCGCCACGTCAGGCCTTGCGCGCCGGCCGCTTCCAGCCCTGGACCGTCTGCTGGCGAGGCCGCGACAGCGTCAGTTCACCGGCGGGCGCATCGCGCGTCAGCGTCGTGCCCGCGCCCAGCGTCGCCCCCTGGCCGACCCGCACAGGGGCGACCAGTTGCGTATCCGAGCCGATGAAGGCGTCGTCTTCGATGACCGTCTGGAATTTGTTCACCCCGTCGTAATTGCAGGTGATGGTGCCCGCGCCCACATTGACCCGTTCACCGATCACGGCGTCGCCCAGATACGCCAGGTGATTGGCCTTGGACCCCCGCCCCAGGCGGGTTTTCTTCAACTCGACGAAATTGCCCACATGGGCATCGGGGCCGACGTCCGCCCCAGGCCGCAGACGGGCATAGGGACCGATGCGCGCGGACTCGCCCACCAGGGCGCCTTCGACATGGCTATAGGCATCCAGCACCGCCCCGGCGCCGACATCGGCATCGCGGATCACGCAATGCGGCCCGACACGCGCGCCATCGGCCAGCCGCACGCGGCCTTCGAAGACGCAGCCCACATCGATGAAGACGTCGCGCCCGCAACTCAGTTCGCCGCGCAGGTCGAAGCGGGCCGGATCCGCCAGGGTCACGCCTTGTTCCAGCAGGCGCCGGGCCTGCTCGCCCTGCCAGATGCGTTCCAGCTGCGCCTGTTGCACGCGGCTGTTCACCCCCAGGGTTTCCCAGTGCGCGGCCGGCTGGGCATGCGCCACCGGCATGCCTTCACCCACCGCCAGCCCGACGATGTCGGTCAGATAGTATTCGCCCTGGGCGTTGCGATTGTCGATCTGCCCCAGCCAGCGCCGCAATGCGGCGGTGGGGGCGGCCAGGATGCCGGTATTGACCTCGGTGATGGCGAGCTCGGCGGCGCCCGCGTCTTTATGTTCGACGATGCGCTGCACGCGTCCCTGGGCGTCGCGCACGATGCGCCCATAACCGGAGGGATCGGCCAATGTTTCCGTCAGCAGCGCCAGCCCGTCGGCGCGCGCCTGCAGCAACGCCTGCAGCGTGGCGGCCTGCACCAAGGGCACGTCGCCATACAGGACCAGGCAGGTATCGCCCGCGTCGCCTTCCAGCAGATGCGGCAGGGCCTGCATGACCGCGTGACCGGTGCCCTGCTGCGGTTGCTGCAGCGCGAATGTCAGGTCCTGACCCGCGTAGGCGTTCTGCACGCGATCGGCGCCATGGCCCACCACGACCACTACACGGTCGGGATTCAGGGATCGGGCCGCGCCCAGCACATGGCTGAGCATGGGCTGCCCGGCGATCGGATGCAGGACTTTCGGCAGGTCGGACTGCATGCGCTTGCCCAGGCCCGCGGCCAGAATGATGATGTTCAGCATAGATGGAGAATCGAAAATTGACAGTGAGGACCTGACGCCGGGCGCTACGCCCGAGCGCCGGAGCGCGGCGGGCGCCCGGCCAAAGGCACACGGCCCCTGGCCGGGCGGAACGCCGAATCAGGTTTTGGATTTGCGGCTGGTTTTGGCGGCGGCCGGGGCCCGTGTGGTTTTCTTGCCGGCCCGGCCGGCGGATGCCGCCGTCTTGCCGGCCGTGGCACGGGCCCGGGCAGGTTTCCCGGCCGTCCCGCCAGACGCTGCGGTTTCGGCGGCGTCTGCCATGCCGCCCAGGCTGGCGGTGGTGGCCTCGCGCAGCTGTTCGAACTGCTGCTGCACCAGATTCCACCAATCGCCGGCCGCCTGCGCATAGGCCTGGCCGGCGTCATCGGCCTGGGCGTCCGTCGCAGGCCGCGCCGATTTGGGTTTCCCGGACGCGGGCGCGTCAGCCATGCCGGGGAACGCCCCCCCGGCGAAGGACTGCAGGGTTTTGAGCGTGCTGCGCTGGATCTCCATCCCCTGGATGGTGCTGGCCAGCATCGTCGCGTTCAGTTGCAGCCAGTTCTGCACCGTCTGCAACTCGCGGATGCGCTTGTCCAGCTCATCCAGGGACATGGCCGGCATGGCCGGGGCATCCGCGCGCCCGGCCAGGTTCTGCCAGGCCTGGCGCATCATGTCCAAGCCGGCGAACAGGGGATTGCCGGCGGATTCGCCCTGCTGACCGAACCCGGGCAGGACGAAGGGATTGGGGGATTCCTGTGCCATGATGGTTTACCTCCGCCGGCTCGGACCGGCATCAATCAAGGGGTCAAGAACGCGGCGACGCCGCCAGGCGCTGCCGCAATGAATCCAGAATGCACAATTCGGCTTCCAGGGTAAAGGCGCCGCTCGTGAGCATGTCCCATAATTCGGCCATGTCGACGCATCGGAACGCCAGGACCTCGCCATCCAGATTGGCCGGCGCGGTGGCGGCGGCCAGCACGCAATCGCTGAGACACACGGTCTCGACCTGATACCCGTCGGGCAGGCGGCGATGCATGCGCAACACGGTGCGCACGGGGCTGTGCGCGGCCAGTTCGGCCGGCACCAGGCCGGCTTCTTCGTGGGATTCGCGCAACAGCGCCGAGGCGGGGTCCTCGCCCGCCGCCACCAGCCCGCCCGACAAGGTATCCCACAGCCCGGGGTCCGTGGATTTGTCGAGCGACCGGCGGGCCACCCACAGCCGGCCGTCCGGCGTCCAGCCATTCAGGTGCACGGCCTGCGTCAGCAGCCCCAGCGGGCGCACGGCGCCGCGTTCGATATGCCCCAGCAGGCGGCCTTCGGCCACGACGTCCAGCAATTCGTCACGCCAACTGCGGATGCAGCCCGCATCCCGCAGCGCCAGGGCCAGATCGCGCAATACGCCATCCAGGCCCAGCCTCGCCTTCGGAGCCGCCGCCAGATGGGCGGCCTCGGCTTCGATGTGGACACCCGGGCGGCCGGCGATGGCGGCCAGCGCCGCAGCTCCGATCCAGCCCGCCACCCGCCCTGCGACCGTCACCGGCCGGGCGCCGACCGGCGGCAGCTGCTGGGCGCGGCGCACCAGTCGCGCACTGCGTGCCGACACGTCGCCCAGGGTAAAGACCGCAGAGGAGGAATCCATCGAAGCATTGTAGTGGAAGCCCGGAAGGGATAGGTGGAAACCCGCGAAACCCCATGAATAGCGCCGGACCCCGCCTGTACAAGCGGACATGCTTGGCTATAATCCCTTCAAGCTTATAAGGACACCTCAGACCGCAGCTGTTGCAATTCACGGTCTGCAGATCCGATCATGTGTGCAGGGCCCGTTTCCCCCTCGTGTGTCTTTGACGAAGGTCAACCCGCCCCGAAGAACACACACCAACCAGAGGGACAACATGAAGATGGTCAGAGGGTTGTTGGGCATGATCGCGCTGTCGTGGATGACAGTCGCTACCGCGCAGGTTCAGGACATACCGGGAGGACCGGCGGTCGATCAGCTGAACGTCACTCCGGGGGTCACGCCGATCTCCCAGGAAATACACGAATTGCACTGGATGATCCTGATCGTCTGTACGGTCATTTTCATCGGCGTTTTCGGCGTGATGCTGTATTCCATCGTCAAGCACCGGAAATCAAAGGGCTACAAGGCGGCCAAGTTCGATGAAAACCTGTCCATCGAACTCGCCTGGACCGTCATCCCCTTCCTGATCATCGTCGGCATGGCCATCCCGGCCACCCGCACGGTCGTCGCCATGAAGGACACCACGGGCGCCGACCTCACCATCAAGGCCACCGGCTACCAATGGAAGTGGGGCTACGAATATCTCGACGGCCCTGCCACCGGCGTGCATTTCCTGTCCAATCTGTCCACGCCCCAGGACCAGATCGACGGCAAGGCCCCCAAGAGCAATACCTACCTGCTGGAAGTCGACCGCCCCCTGGTGGTGCCGGTCGATAAAAAGGTCCGCGTCGTCCTGACGGCCTCCGACGTCATCCACTCCTGGATGGTGCCCGATTTCGGCGTCAAGCAGGACGCAGTGCCCGGCTACTTGCGCGACACCTGGTTCCGGGCGGAAAAGACCGGCACCTACCGCGGCCAGTGCGCCGAGCTGTGCGGCAAGAACCACGCCTACATGCCCATCGTGGTCGAGGTCAAGTCCGCCGAAGACTACGCCCAGTGGGTCAAGGATCAAAAAGCCGCGATGGCGTCCGCCACCGAAGATCCCAACAAGACCTGGACCAAGGACGAACTCTTCGCCAAGGGCAAGGAAATCTTCGCCGCCAACTGCGTGGCCTGCCACCAGGCCAACGGCCAAGGCATTCCGGGCACATTCCCGGCCTTGAACGGCGACAAGAAATACGTCCTGGCGCCCATGAAGGACCAGATCCTGACTGAACTCAATGGCCATCCGGGCACCGCCATGGCGGCATTCCGCGATCTGCTCAATGACGTCCAGCTGGCCGCCGTCATCACCTATACCCGTAACGCCTGGGACAACGCCGGACAAGGCCCCGACCCCGTCGTGCAGCCGTCAGACGTCAAGGCCCTGCGCTGACATCGGTCGCGCAACGGCATTATCCCGAACCCTATTTTTCCGCGCCGCCCTGCGTGCGGCGCGTCCTCGAAGGAGGCATTCATGAGCAGCGTCACCGCAGACCACATCCCGCCCAGCGTGGGTCATGACGAACACGCGCACGACCACGTCCCCACGGGCTGGCGGCGCTGGGTCTTCGCCACGAACCACAAAGACATCGGGACGATGTACCTGATCTTTTCGTTCTGCATGCTGCTGGAAGGCGGCACCCTGGCGCTCTTGCTGCGCACGGAACTCTTCGAACCCGGCATCCAGTTCTTCCAGCCCGAACTGTTCAACCAGTTCACCACCATGCACGGGCTGATCATGATCTTCGGGGCCATCATGCCGGCCTTCGTGGGCTTCGCCAACTGGATGATCCCGCTGCAGATCGGCGCATCCGACATGGCCTTCGCCCGCATGAACAACTTCAGCTTCTGGCTGCTGCCCGTGGGCGCCATCCTGCTGACCTCGTCGTTCTTCGTGCCCGGCGGCGCCAATGCATCCGGCTGGACCATGTACGCGCCGCTGTCCCTGCAGATGGGGCCGGGCATGGACTTCGCCATCTTCGCCGTGCACATCCTGGGCGCCTCGTCCATCATGGGGGCGATCAACATCATCGTCACCATCCTGAACATGCGCGCCCCCGGCATGACGCTGATGAAGATGCCGATGTTCTGCTGGTCCTGGCTGGTCACGGCCTACCTGCTGCTGGCCGTCATGCCGGTGCTGGCCGCCGCCGTCACCATGCTGCTGACCGACCGCCATTTCGGCACCCACTTCTTCAATGCCGCCGGCGGCGGCGACCCGGTGCTGTACCAGCACGTATTCTGGTTCTTCGGGCACCCGGAGGTCTACATCATGATTCTGCCGGCCTTCGGCATCGTGTCGCAGATCATCCCCACCTTCGCCCGCAAGCGCCTGTTCGGCTACGCCTCCATGGTCTACGCCATCTGCGCCATCGCCATCCTGTCCTTCCTGGTGTGGGCGCACCACATGTTCACCACCGGCATGCCCGTCACGGCTCAGCTGTTCTTCATGTACGGCACCATGCTGATTTCCATCCCCACCGGGGTCAAGGTCTTCAACTGGACGGCCACCATGTGGCGCGGATCCATGACCTTTGAAACCCCCATGCTGTGGGCCATCGGCTTCATCTTCGTGTTCACCATCGGCGGCTTCACCGGACTGGTGCTGGCCATCGCGCCCATCGACATCCAGGCCCAGGACACCTATTACGTGGTGGCTCACTTCCACTACGTGCTGGTGGCCGGGTCGCTGTTCGCCCTGTTTGGCGCCGCCTATTACTGGCTGCCGAAATGGTGCGGCCACATGTACGATGAAAAACTGGGCAAGCTGCACTTCTGGAGCAGCATGATCTCCTTCAACGTGGCGTTCTTCCCCATGCACTTCCTGGGCCTGGCGGGCATGCCGCGCCGCTACGCCGATTATGCCGCGCAGTTCACGACCTTCCACCAGGTGGCCACCATCGGCGCTTTCTGGTTCGGCCTGTCGCAACTGATCTTCATCTACGTGGTGGTCAAGGCCGTGCGCAGCACCGGTCCCACCGTGGCGGCCTGCCCCTGGGAAAGCGCCGAAGGCCTGGAATGGACGGTGCCTTCGCCGGCCCCCCACCACACCTTCGTCACCCCGCCCCAGTATGAAGGCTGACCACGCACAGACCAGGAACCCGGAACCCGTCATGACCCCTGAACAACGTCGCCGCAACCGCCGCACCGGATGGACCCTGGCCTTGTTTGCCATCGCCATCCTGGTCTGGACCTTTGTCCGCGCCAATCTATACGGGGTCGTCGATTGAGCGGTCCGGGTAATTTTCTGCGGTCGGTGCGCACCATTGCCTGGGCCTTCCTGGGTCTGCGCAAACGATCCGGACACGATGACGATCTGAATCGCATCGGCCCGGCGCACCTGATCGTGGCAGGCCTGCTGGGCGGGCTGATATTCATATTGCTGCTGTTACTGGCCGTCCGGCTGGTCACAGCCTAGAATCAGAAAGAGGAGAACAACATGACAGCAGTTGCACAGACAGCGCATAGCGGCAAGGCTCCTTACTACTATGTTCCGCCTGGCTCGGCTCACCCCATCCGGGGCAGCCTCTGCATGCTGGCCACGCTGCTGGGCGCGGCCTTTTGGGTCAACGGCTACGCGTTCGGCCCCTGGCTATGCGTCGCCGGCATCCTGTGCATGTTCATGGTGCTATTCGGCTGGTTCGGGGATGCCATCCGCGAATCCGAAGGCGGCCTGAACAGCCAGCGCATCGACCATTCCTATCGCTGGAGCATGACCTGGTTCATTTTTTCCGAGGTCATGTTCTTTTCGGCCTTTTTCGGCGCCCTGTGGTACACCCGGGAAGTCTCCACCCCCTGGCTGAGCACCCTGGATTCCCAAACCTGGCTGTGGCCGAATTTCGCGGGCACCTGGCCTAACCTCGGCCCGGCCGGCACCATCGCGCCGTTCAAATCGGTGGGCCCGTTCTGGCTGCCCACCATCAACACCGCGCTGCTGCTGTCCTCGGCCCTGACCCTGACCATCGCCCACCACGCGTTGCGCGCCGCCCATCGGCCCAAAGCGATCTTCTGGCTGGCCGTCACGATCATCCTGGGCTTCACCTTCGTCGGCTGCCAGGCCTATGAATACCATCATGCCTACACCGAACTGAACCTGCGCTTCACGTCCGGCGCGTTCGGGGCGCTGTTCTACATGCTGACCGGCTTTCACGGTTTCCACGTGATTCTGGGCGCCACCATGCTGACGGTGATCTGGTTCCGTCTGGTACGCGGCCACTTCACGGCCGAAAACCATTTTGGCTTCGAAGGCGCGGCCTGGTACTGGCACTTCGTCGACGTGGTCTGGCTGGGCCTGTACATCTTCGTCTACTGGGTATAAACAGCCGATGTGCCGGCGGGGGGCATCGACCTACCCGACCGGCACACCGGTCGCATTGATCCAGCCCAGCGCGTGGGCCAGCAACAGCAACAAGAACAGGGCGATCGACAAACCCACGCGCCAAGTCAGGGCCCAGGCCATCCGGCTGCTGCCGCCCCGGTCCTGCATCAGGAATATCAGGGCCGAGCCCAAGCTGGCCACAATCGCCAGAAACAGTATGACAATCAGCACTTTCATGGATGGACCCCTGCTCTTCTATCCGTCACACTGAACCGCCACACCCAGTGGCACAATGTTTGCAACCGCCAGTCTATCTGATCCACAGCCTGTTTTTGATGTTGTCGCGCCCATGATTCAGCAACGCCCCGCCTCACGAAAAAAAGCCCTGGCGGCCATCGTATTGCTGATCCTGCTGGCCGCCGTGTGCATCGCCGCCGGCCAATGGCAATTGCGCAGGGCGCACGACCGGGAGGCCATCCGCGCCGCCCGGCTGGCGGGGCAACAGGCTCCCGCCCTGACCCTGACGGCCGCCACCCCCGACGGTCCGGACTGGCACCGCGCCACCGCCCGGGGACACTGGCTCAATCCATTTACTGTACTCCTGGATAATCGCAACCTCAAAGGCCAGCCGGGGTTCTGGGTGGCGACTCCTCTGGCTCTGCCCGACGCTCCCGGCACCGCCGTGCTGGTGCTGCGCGGCTGGGTCGCCCGGCCGCTGCCGCCGGCGTCCCTGCCCGATCTGACCGCCATCGGCGGCCCGGTGCAAGTCCACGGCACGCTGCTGCACCGGGTGCCCCGGCTGTTCGACCTGGGCAGCCTGACCGGCCACCCGGACACCACCCTGCCCCAGCCCTTTCCCGCCCCGGACGGCGTGCCGCCCCGGGTGCAGAATCTACCCCTGGACACCCTGGCCGCCGCATCGGGCCTGACGCTGCTGCCCGTGGTCCTGGAGCAGGCGCCCACCCAGGACGCCGGCCTGACCCAGGATTGGCCCGGGCCCTCCGAAAACGCCAGCCAGAATTACAACTATGCCGGGCAATGGTTCAGTTTCGCCGCCATCGCCCTGATCGCCGCCGCCGTGACGCTATGGCGTACATGGCGGCGCCCCGCCGCTCCCCAGAAACCCGAATCGGCCCGCTCATGACGACTGCTCCCGCCCGCCCGCGCTCCCTGACTCCGCTTATCGCCATCTTCCTGATCGCCCTGGCGCCAGTCGTACTTGCCCTGCTGGCCTATTACGTGCCCGCGCTGGGCCTGCGGCCCGCCATCCAGACCCAGTACGGTCAACTGGTCGACCCCCAGCGCCCCATTCCCGACCTGAACCTGCGCGACAGCCAAGGCCAGGCCTACGACCTGAACCAACTGAAAGGCCAGTGGCTGCTGATCAGCACGGGCCCGGGCGCCTGCCCCGAATCCTGCGTGCGCAGCCTGTTCGTGCTGCGCAATTCCCATGCCAGCCAGGGCAAGAATGTGGACCGGCTGGAACGCATCCTGTTCGTGACCGACGGCGCCCCGATCGCCCCGGTGGTGGGCGAAGCCTACGTCGGCACGCATGTGCTGCGGGCCGACCCGGCCCAGCTGGCGGCGTGGCTGGCCCCCGGCGCCAGCGATCCGGCGGCCGCCCTGGCATCCGGCATGTGGATCGTGGATCCCTTGGGCCACCTGATGATGCAGTTTCCGGACGGCAAGGATCCCGAAGGGGTGCGCGACGACATCCGCGCCCTGCTGAAGAATTCCCGGATCGGCTGACCCCCGCGCATGCGCACCGCATCCGATCCCGCCATCCCCCAGGACGCAGCCCCTGCGCCGCGCCGGATCCTGACCTACCGGCGGCTGGTCTTCCTGGCCTGGTTCCTGACCCTGGACCTGATCATGTTCGGCGCCTTCGTGCGCCTGACGGATTCCGGCCTGGGCTGCCCCGACTGGCCAGGCTGCTACGGCCATTTCAGCCCGCTGGGGGCCAGCGAATCCATCCAGCAGGCCTTGCAGGCCATGCCATACGGCCCGGTCAGCGCCTTCCAGGCATGGATCGAGATGATCCACCGCTACGCCGGGGCTTTCCTGGGGCTGCTGATCATCGCCTTCACCGTGCTGGCCTGGCGACTGCGCCGACAACTGTCGCACAGCCCGGCGCTGTCCACCGCCATCCTGGGCCTGGTTTGCCTGCAGGGCGCCTTCGGCGCCTGGACCGTCACCCACCGGCTGATGCCGCTGGTGGTCACCACCCACCTGGTCCTGGGCATGAGCCTGCTGGCCGCGATGACCTGGCTGGCCGCCCGCGAAAAAGCCCATGATCCGGTACCGGCCCCCCTGGCCAGCGGTCGGCGCTGGATGGCGCTGGGGCTGGCGGTGCTGTTCCTGCAGCTGGCGCTGGGCGGCTGGGTCAGCACCAACTACGCCGCCCTGGCCTGCATGGATTTCCCCACCTGTCACGGGGCCTGGGTGCCGGCCATGGACTTCCAGGGGGGATTCACCCTCCTGCGGGGCCTGGGCAAACAGACCAGCGGCGACCTGATTTCACAGGACGCCCTGACCGCCATCCACTGGACCCACCGCAATTTCGCGCTGGTGGTGCTGGCCCTGCTGGGTGGCCTGGCCTGGCGCTGGCGCCGCGTCCCCGGTCTGCGCGGGCCTGCGCGCCTGTTGCTGGCGCTGCTGGCGCTGCAGCTGGCCACCGGGCTGACCACCATCTTCTTCCAATGGCCGCTGCTGATCGCCGTCATGCACAACGGCGGCGCCGCCGGGCTGGTGCTGGTCAGCGTCACCCTGCTGTGGCGCCTGGCCCAGGCAGGGAAACCCCCTAGCTGCAAGCGTCCCCCAGGACGCCTAGAATGATCCCATGACAACCGCCGCTGCTGCCCATCACCCGTCCCTCCTGCGCCAGTACCTGGTGCTCACCAAACCCCGAGTCACCCAGCTGGCGGTCTTTTGCGCCGTCATCGGCATGTTCCTGGCCGTGCCCGGCCTGCCCCATCTGGGCCGGGTGGCCGCGGCCACACTGGGCATCTGGCTGCTGGCGGCCGCCGCATTTTCCGTCAATTGCCTGATCGAACGCGAAACCGACGCCCGCATGCGCCGCACGGCGCGGCGCGGCACGGCCTCGGGCCAGATCACCCCCCCTCAGGTGCTGCTGATGGCCGGGGTGTTGGGCGGCGCCGGCATGTTCATCCTGAACACCTGGGTCAACGCCCTGACCATGTGGCTGACCTTCGCCACTTTCGTCGGCTATGCCCTGATCTATACCGCGATCCTGAAGCCCCTGACGCCTCAGAACATCGTCATCGGCGGGCTGTCCGGCGCCATGCCGCCCGCCCTGGGCTGGGCCGCCATGGCCGACGCCGTCCCGGCCGAGGCCTGGGTCCTGGTGCTGATCATCTTCATCTGGACCCCGCCGCATTTCTGGGCGCTGGCCCTGTACCGCCACCACGACTACGAGGAATCCGGCCTGCCCATGCTGCCGGTCACGCACGGCCAGAACTTCACCCAGCTGCATGTGCTGCTCTACAGCATCGCCTTGTTCGCCGCGTCGCTGCTGCCCTACGTCATCCGCATGAGCGGCCCGGCCTACCTGGCGGCGGCCTGCCTGCTCAGCGGCTACTTCGTCTGGCAATCCTTTGTCCTGTATCGAAACTATTCCGACGCGCGAGCGCGTAAACTGTTCTGGTATTCGATTCTGTATCTGGCCTTGCTGTTCGCAGCGCTGTTGCTGGATCACTGGGTCGGCTTGGCGCTGGCCGGCAACTGATCCGTTCACCGGACTCACCGCCGCCTTCCCGTCAGGTCCCGGCCCCCTGACCCTGTCGTAGGTAAAGCATGTCCGTTTCATTTTCCGCCACCCGCCGCACCTTGCTGGCGGGGGCTGTCGCCGCCCTGCCCATGGCCCTGATGGGCTGCTCCCCCACACCCTCCGGCCCCTTGCCCTTCGAGGGCAACGACATCAGCGGCACCCACCTGGGCCGGGATCTTTCCATGACCGACACCACGGGCGCCCTGCGCACCCTGGCCGACTTCAAGGGCAAGGTCCTGCTGGTGTTCTTCGGCTACACCCAATGCCCGGACGTCTGCCCGACCGCCATGGCGCAGGCCGCCCAGGCCTTGCAGCTGCTGGGCGACCAGGCCTCCAAGGTCCAGGTCATCCTGATTTCCGTCGATCCGGCTCGCGACACCCCCGAAATCCTGGGCGCCTATGTGCATGCCTTCGACCCGTCCTTCATCGGCCTGACGGGCACCCCCGACCAACTGGACAAGACCGCGCGCTCGTTCAAGGCCTTCTACGCCAAGGAAGCCGGCCCCACGCCGGAACAATACGCCATGAATCATTCGGCGGCGTTCTACCTGATGGATCAGACCGGCGAGGCCCGCGCTCTGCTGGGGCCGTCCCTGACCCCCGAAGACATGGCCCACGACATCAAGCTTTTGCTGTAGATCCGTCCGGATCGTCCTCCCGGACGGCATCGGCCAGATCCGACAGCGCGGCCCCCGGCGAGGCATTCCCATGCAGATCGGGCAACGGCTCGTGCTGCCGTTCGCCCGATTCGAACTGTTGCCAGACTTCCACCGCCCGCAGGCGCTGGCGCACGATGGCGTCGATCTTGTCGCGCAGATCGGGCAGCCGCGCCAGCAGCTTCTTGAAATCCTTTTCCTGCAGCATCAACAGGCGGCTGTAGCCCAGCGACCGGACGCGCGCCTGGAAATCGTGATCCATGGCCAGCGCCATTTCGCCGAAGATCTGGCCGCTGCCCAGTTCGGCCGCCGTGCCGTCGGGCAGATCCAGGACCACCGCGCCGGACGCCACGAAATACATGGCGCGGCTGCGGCCGATCCGGGTGGGAATGTCTTGCCCGGGCACCACCAGACGCGGCTTGAGCACCTTGCAGATGGCCTCCATGGTGGCCTCGTCCAGACCTTCGAACAGGCTGACCCGCTTCACCATCTCCGCGGCGCTCAGGGCGATATCCAGGCCGTGGTGTTTTTCCAGCGGCCCCCAGCGCGTCTCCACCTGCTGGATCAGGTCGGAATAGGTTTCGCCGCTGATCAGGTTCTGCGCCAGCATGTCGCGGTAGCGCATGCGCTCCAGGGAACGCGCCATCCGCGCCAGATAGGCCTCCTGCAGATGCTGCGCATAACTGGGGTACTGCAGCGCCATGGCCTGCAGGGAGCCCTCCAGCAGCGTCAGGCGGCGCCGGTGCGCGGCAATGATGATGTCGGCGACCTCCGACCCCAGCAAAGGCTGCACGTCGGTGCGCGCGAACTGGATCAGACGGCGGGCCACGGCCCACTTGCACATCAGATTGGTGAAACGCTGCGCCAGTTCGCGCGCCAGCCAGAAAGGCCTGCCGGTCAGGTGATGCAGGCGCAGGACCAGCCGCAGGGAATTCGAATAGCGCAGGTCGCCTTCGATGGCGGATTCGAATCCTTCAAGCCCGCCGGCCCGCACGGCATCGCCCAGGCGCTCGGCGCGGGCCAACAGGGATTCCGCCGTGCGCCAGTCCACCACCTGGGCTTTCAGCGTTTCGAAGAACATCTCTTCTTCCCGGCCCGCCAGAATGCCCATGCCCACGGCGACCTTCTGGTCCATGGACAACTGATGCACCTGCGCCGCGTCCACGCTGGCCTGGCTGGCATCGAAGACGGTATTCAGGCGGTCCAGCACCTCCTGGCCGATATGCTCGTTACGGGCGATCTCATCGATCCGCAGCCGCAGGGATTCCAGTTCCACGACCTGAGCCTGGTCGCGCAAGGCCCGGTCCACCGGCGACAACTGATTCAAGCCCAAGCGGGCGATCAGGGGGCGCAGGGTCATGCCGTTGACGAACAGCGTCATCAACACGAACCCCGTGGTCGCCACCGCGATGAACTGGCGGGCCTCGTGCGGCACGGCCGGCTGTTCCGTCACGGCCAGGGCCAGGGCCAGCGACACGGCGCCGCGCAAACCGCCCAACAGCATCACGGCGCGGTAGGCGGGACTGACCTGGGTGCTCAGTCGCAGCCGCCCCAGCAGCGGCAGCAGGCCATAGACCATCACCGCCCGCGCCGCCAGCGTGACGATGAAGACCACCAGGATCAGCAGCACTTCCATCCAGGTGATTTCCGCCATCATGCGCGGAATCAGCATGGCGGCGAACAGGAAGATCAGGGAATTGGCCCAGAAGCCGAACTGCGCCCAGGCGCCTTCCAGTTGTTCGAAGGTCGTGGGCGACATGCGGGTGCGGCCGTTGGACCCCACCACCAGGCCGGCGATCACCGTCGCGACCACGCCCGACACGCCCAGATAGTGTTCCGCCACATAGAACGTCAGGTAGGCCAGGGCCACGGTCAGGGTGACCTCGGCCGCCGGCCAGCCCCGCAGCCAGCGAAACAGCGCCGTCGCCAGCCGCCCCATGGCCAGCCCCGCCAGGCCGCCGCCGATGAAACTGAACAGAAAACTGCCGACGACCCGCGTCATGGACAGGTCTCCGCCGCTGAACAGGACGCTGAGCAGCACGGAATACAGGGCGATGGATGCCGCGTCGTTGAACAGGGATTCGCCTTCGACCAGCGTGGTCAGGCGGCGCGGCGCCCCGACCTCGCGAAAGATGCCGACGACGGCCACCGGGTCCGTGGTGGCGACGATGGCCCCCAGCATCAGGCAGACCACCAGGCCGTAGGGGGAGATGGCCGCCAGGGAAAAGCCCACCGCCACCGTGCAGACCACCACCGCCACGATGGCCATCACCAGGATCGGACTGATGTCGTCCATCAAGCGGCGGATGTTCATCGCCAGCGCGGTTTCGAACAGCAGCACCGGCAGGAAGACGAACAGGAAAGTTTCAGAGGAGATTTCGAAGTGCTGCAGCGAGTCGAGGAAATCCGCCACCACGCCCGGCGCCCAGCCGTGCACGTGGATGATCACACCCAACACGAAACCGACGATGGCCAGCAGCACGGAATAAGGCAGGCGCAGCCGCCCCGCCAAGGGGGGCATGAAAGAAATCAGGGCCAGCAGCCCTGCCAGGCCAAAGACCAAGAGGCCGATTTTCATGGTCGAAACACATCACAAGAGTCGCGTCGCCTATTATGTTACAGGCGGGCCGGGCTTGTCTGAAACAATTGTGGCAAACGGGCGGGCCGCCACCGGCCGGATCGCCCCGCGACGGATCACCTTGCCGGCGGACCTGCGCGCAAAAAAAAAGGGATGCCATCAAGGCATCCCGTGAACATCCGCTTCGATAGGGAGGGGAAGAGGAGAAGCAGAAGCGGACGACAAGACGACGAGGCCCGAAGGCCAGACGTTCGTCCATGTCAGCTTAGTCCCGCGGTTCCGATGAAAGTTCAGTCCCCGGCCCGCCCCAAACGTAATAAATCGTATCCGCCCTGCGATCAGGCGGCCATGAAATCCGGCTGCCGGTCGGCCAGGGCGGTTTTCAGCTTTTTCAGGGCGGCGGATTCGATCTGGCGGACGCGTTCGGCCGAAATGCCATATTCGGCCGCCAGTTCGTGCAAGGTGGCGCCGCCGTCATCGGCCAGCCAGCGGGCCCGCACGATGTGCTGCGAACGGTCGTCCAGGGTATCCAGGGCATCCGCCAGGCCCTGGCTTTGCAGCGTATCCATGCTGCGACGCGCCAGCACCTGGGCCGGTTCCTGACTGTCGTCGGCCAGCCAGGCAATAGGCGCGAAACGGTCTTCGTCGTCGGCCGGCGCGTCCAGGGCGCAATCCCCGCCCGACAGGCGGACTTCCATTTCAGCGACGTCCTCGGGGCGCACGTCGAGTTCGCGGGCGATGTCGGACACCTGATCCGGCGCCAGGGTATGGCCGTCCGGGCGCATGCGCCGCAGGTTGAAGAACAGTTTGCGCTGGGCTTTGGTCGTGGCGATCTTCACCAGACGCCAGTTGCGCACCACGTATTCATGGATTTCGGCGCGGATCCAGTGCACGGCGAAGGACACCAGGCGCACCCCCCGGTCGGGGTCGAAACGGCGCACGGCCTTCATCAGGCCGATATTGCCTTCCTGGATCAGGTCGGCGTGCGCCAGGCCGTAGCCCAGATACTGGCGGGCAACGGACACCACCAGACGCAGATGAGACAGAATCAATTCGCGGGCGGCTTCCAGATCGTTGCCGTCGCGCAACCGGCGGCCCAGACTGGATTCCTGTTCGGCCGTCAGCAGGGGCAGGCGGTTCACCGCCCCGATATAGGCATCGATGGTGCCCAGTGCCCCCGGGTTGGAAATGGCCTGCGCAAGCTGGGCCGGCGCCAACACCAGGGAAGACGAAGTGTGGCTCATGGCAAAGTCCTTGGGATCATACCCAGTGATCTTAGCACTCTATGTACCAGAGTGCTAATTTTCAGGTAACAGGGTTTAGACGGCAGCCGGCCGGAAAAGTTCCCGGCGGCAGGTCCGCGCCGCCCCCGCTTTCACGCCCGCCGCAGCGCCCCGGCGCGACCCGCGCCGATCGGGCGGCCCGGGCTAAGGCAATTCCAGATCGGCCACCAGCGGAGCATGATCCGACAATTTCTTCCAGGGCGCCCCATGCAGCACCCGCGCCCGCCGCACGGCAAAGCCGCGCTGGTAGATGCGGTCCAGACGCAACCAGGGAAAGACCGACGGAAAGGTGCGCGGCGGCGGCGTCAGGCGAGCCGCATGCCCCATCATCGACAAGGCGGGCGCGGTGCCCAGCCGCTGCCCCGGAAGCCAGGACATGCGCTGGCGCAACTGCGCCACCCGATGGCGCAGGCGGTAGATCTCGTCCGCCCCTTGCGGAGCGGCGGCGAAGACTTCCACCAGCCCCAGCTGTTCGACGAACAGGGGCGCCAAGCGATTGGCCCAGTCGTTGAAATCGCCTGCGATCAGCAGCGGCTCGGAATCCGGCACCAGCCGCCGGATGCGCTCCACCAGGGCATGCACCTGACGCGATCGGCCGCCGGCCAGCAGCCCCAGGTGCACCACCAGGCAGTGCACCGGCGTCTGCTCCACCTGCACGACCCCATGCAGCAACCCGCGCTGCTCCAGACGATGGTCCGAAATATCCTGGTTCTCGTAATACAGGATCGGGTAGCGGGACAACAGGGCATTCCCGTGATCGGTGGCCGTGCGCACGGCATTGCAGCCATAGGCGACCTGCATGCGCATACTGGCCGCCAGCGATTCGTGCTGCGCATCCAGGCTGCCGTGCCGCTGGTTGCGCCCCTGGACTTCCTGCAAAAACAGCAGATCGGGACGCAGGCCATAGAGGCCCAGCCGCAGGTCCGCCAGCGATTCCCGCCCACCGCTGGCCGAGCGGCCCTTGTGGATGTTGTAGCTGACGACCCGCACGACTGGCATGCTCCGGCCCTCCGGTTTTATTGCGCCTCGGTCTGACGCAGGCGGATGTGCAGTTCACGCAACTGCTTTTCGTCCACCGGCGACGGCGCCTGCACCAGCAGATCCTGGGCGCGCTGGGTCTTGGGGAAGGCGATCACGTCGCGGATGGATTCCGCGCCCGCCATCAGCGTCACCAGACGGTCCAGGCCGAAGGCCAGACCGCCATGCGGGGGCGCGCCGAACTGCAGCGCGTCCAGCAGGAAGCCGAATTTTTCGCGGGCCTCGTCCTCTTCGATCTTCAGGGCCTTGAAGACCTTGGTCTGCACGTCGGCGCGGTGGATACGTTCCGACCCGCCGCCCACTTCCCAGCCATTCATGACCATGTCGTAGGCGCGCGCCAGGGCGGCGCCAGGATTGGATTCCAGCAGGTCTTCGTGACCGGCCTTGGGGCAGGTGAAGGGGTGGTGCGCGGCGGTGTAGCGGTTCTCGCCCTCGTCGTATTCGAACATGGGGAAATCCACCACCCACAGGGGCTGCCAGCCGGCTTCGAACAGGCCGTTGTTGCGGCCGAATTCGCTCAGGCCGATCTTGACCCGCAGGGCGCCGATGGCGTCGTTCACGACCTTCGTGCGGTCGGCGCCGAAGAAGATCAGGTCGCCGCTCTGGGCGCCGGTGCGCTCAATCAGGCCGCGCAGGGCATCGACGTTGATGTTCTTGACGATGGGCGACTGCAGGCCTTCGGGAATGGCGGCTGCGTCATTGACCTTGATGTAGGCCAGTCCACGGGCGCCATAGATGCCCACGAACTGCGTGTAGGCGTCGATTTCGCTGCGCGGCAGGCTGGCGCCGCCCGGCACGCGCATGGCGACCACGCGGCAGGCCGGGTCTTTCGCCGGACCGGCGAACACCTTGAAGTCCACGTCCTGCATCAGGTCGGCGATGTCGGTGAATTCCAGCTTCACACGCAAATCGGGTTTGTCGGACCCGTAGCGGCGCATGGCCTCGGACCAGCTCATGACCGGGAATTCGGGCAAGGCGACGTCCAGCACCTTCCGATAGATCTCGCGCACCATGCCTTCGAAGATCTCGCGGATCTGGACTTCGTCCAGGAAGGACGTTTCGCAATCGATCTGCGTGAATTCCGGCTGGCGGTCGGCGCGCAGGTCTTCGTCGCGGAAGCATTTGGTGATCTGATAGTAGCGGTCGAACCCGGCCACCATCAGCATCTGCTTGAACAACTGCGGCGACTGCGGCAGCGCGAAGAATTCGCCCGGATTGACGCGCGACGGCACCAGATAGTCGCGCGCGCCCTCGGGGGTGCTGCGGGTCAGCATCGGAGTCTCGATGTCGATGAAGCCCAGCGCGTCCAGGAAATTGCGGGCCACCATCGACACGCGGTAGCGCAGCATCAGGTTGCGCTGCATCTGCGGGCGGCGCAGGTCCAGCACCCGGTGCGTCAGGCGCGTGGTTTCCGACAGATTGTCGTCATCCAGCTGGAACGGCGGCGTCACCGACGGATTCAGGATTTCCAGTTCACGGCACAGGATTTCGACGTCGCCCGACAGCAGGTCGGGATTGCGCGTGCCTTCGGGGCGCAGCCGGACCAGGCCCGTGATGCGCAGGCAATATTCATTGCGGATGCGTTCGGCGGTGGCAAAGGCCGTCTGATTGTCGGGGTCCACCACGATCTGGGCCAGGCCCGCCCGGTCGCGCAGGTCGATGAAGATCACCCCGCCGTGATCACGGCGGCGATGGACCCAGCCGAACAGGGTGACGGTCTGGTCAAGATGGGCTTTGGACACCTCGCCGGTGTAGCAGGTACGGTTCAAGAATGACTCCGAAATATTTGAAAGCAATGCTGCGGATGTTTGGAACTACTGCGGCGCATCACCGCCGGCGGCCGGAGCCGGCCGGACGGTGGGCGGCGGGGTCAGCGGGGGCGGCGCCACCACCCCCATGGACACCACGTATTTCAGGGCGGTTTCGACCGACATGTCGAGCACCTGGACATCGGCGCGCGGCATCATCAGAAAGAACCCGGAGGTGGGGTTGGGCGTCGTCGGCACATACACGCTGATGAAATCGCCCGTCAGCAGGCCGGCGATCTCATCGCACGGCGCGCCCGTCAGAAAACCGATGGTCCAGGCGCCCTGGCGCGGATACTGCACCAGAATGGCCTGGCGAAACGCCTGGCCATTGGGCGCGAACACGGTGTCGCTGACCTGCTTGACCGAATTATAAATGGAGCGCACCAGCGGAATGCGCCCCAACAGCGATTCCCAGCGCGACAGGATGGCGCGACCGATGAAATTGGCGCAGAACAGACCGGTGACCAGGATGACGAACAGCACCAGGACCAGTTCGAAGCCGGGAATGGCCACGCCGAACAGGACTTCCGGCGACAGGAACGCGGGCACCAGGGAATCCAGGGTGCGGGCCAGCGTCATGAGCACCCAGAGGGTGATCACCAGCGGCAGCCAGATCAGCAGGCCGGTAATGAAATAGCGTTTGAAAAATCGCATGGATGACAGGACCGGGCGTCAGCCCGGCGCGGCGGCCGGAGCGGCGCTGCTGGAAGAGGCCGAGCCGGACGCAGCCGCGCCCGACCCGCTGCCCGAAGACGCGGAGGCGGGCGCGGCGGCCGCCCCCCCGGACGAAGCGCCGTTGGAGGCGCCAGGGTCCGCGGATGCCGACGCACCGGCAGCACCCAGCACCCCTTCGGAGTGCGAGCCGGACTTCCCGCCCCGGAAATCGGTTTCGTACCAGCCCGAGCCCTTCAGGCGGAAACCCGCCGCCGTGACCTGTTTTTCATAAGCGGCCTGCCCGCAGGCCGGACATACCGTCAGGCGCGGGTCGGACATTTTCTGCAGCACGTCCTGCTGATGACCGCAGTGGCTGCAACGATAGACATAAATCGGCACAACATCGTCCTGATAATCTGAACTGCCTGGATTTTAGTCCTTTTAGGGGACATCTGAATAAGTCGGGCGGCAAGCGGGCGCTACGGATCGGGATGGGATGCAAGGCGCGAACCGCAGCGATAGCCGTCGCTATCGCGAGGATGGGCAACGCCGCAGACCGCCCGAATCCGGAGATGCACGCGGCGCGGCGACTTGTTCTGACGTTCCCTTAGCCAAAAGCATTGGGCAGCAGGAACATCACGGCCGCCACCAGCGTGGGCACGGCCGCCGCCCCCAGCAGCTTCAGCGGCGAAATCGTGCCGTCGCCAAAGCAGCCCTTCAGGATGGAGAACCCCGCCGGATTGGGCGCATTGGCGATCACGGTCAGCCCGCCGCCCGTGACGGCCCCCGCCACCAGCATGTAGCGCCAGAGCTCGTCGGTGCCCTCCACCAGCGACCCCAGATAGGTCAGGGCCGCGTTGTCGGTGACGGCGGTCAGGGCCGTGGCGCCCAGATACAGCACGAAGGGCGACAAGCCGGCCAGCAGGTCCTGCAGCCACCACTGCTGCAAGCCGCCCAGCACCACCAGGCCGGCCAGGAAGAACCCCACCATCAGGCCTTCGCGCAGCAACAGCGGGGACTGATGGCGTTTATAAGCATGGGCGTAGCCGATGAACAGCACCAGCAGCGCCAGGAAGATCTTGATGTGGTGCGAGGCCAGCACCACCCCCACCAGGAACAGCACGTGCACGGCCATCACCACCCGCGACACCGGATCGCGGACCGGGTCCTTGTCCTGCACGCCCAGATCGCCGTTGAGCAGGAAAGGCCGGCAGATCCAGGTCAGGACCAGGCCGTTGAGCAACACCGCCGTCACCGCCCGCCAGCCGAAATGCGTGGCCATGAAGGCGGTATCCCAACCAAACGTCTGGGCCACCATCAGGACGGGCGGCGCCGCATAGGCCGTCAACACCCCGCCGATGGAGACATTGACGAACAGCACGCCCACCGTCAGGTACTTGAAGCCGTCCTGGCCCGGGCGGCGGAAATACGCCTGGCGCAGCAACAGGGCGGCCAGCGTCATGGCGGCCGGCTCGGTGATCAGCGACCCCGACAGCGGCACCAGCGTCATGATGACGAAAAAGCGGGCCAGCTCGCTGCTGATCGGCAGCACCCGCGCCACGCCATCCACCACCAGGCGGACCAACTCGATGATGGGCCGGCTGGCGGCCACCACCATGATGACGAACACGAAGGCCGGTTCGGTGAAATTACGGGTGTCCAGGTATTCGACGGCGCCATGGACGCCCAGCGTCAGCCCCATCCAGACGAACAGCGCGCAGGCCCACACGCCGAAGACGGCCTCGACTTCGGACAGCAAGTGCCATAAACCGGCGTGACGGCCGCCCTGATTGGCCAGGCGGGCGAAAACCGGCACGGAAAACGTGTGAATGATGGCGATGGCAAACAGTACGCTGGCCACGACCTCGGTGTGACTGACCATATCCGGGTCCAAAAAATAGGCTGAACGAAAGGCCTGCAGCGCCTTCTGGGGGAACGGCAATACAGGCCCGGGAACATTTCAAGAGCCGCCCGACAAGAAACCGACGGGCGTTTCGGTAAAGCTCAGGCGCCGCCCAGGATCAGACGGGCGCCCTTTTCGGCAATCATGATAGTGGGCGAATTGGTATTGCCCGAGGTGATCACCGGCATGATGGATGCATCGATCACCCGCAGGCTTTCCACCCCTCTGACACGCAATTCAGGGTCGACCACCGCCAACGGATCGACGCCCATTTTACATGTCCCCACCGGATGGAAAATCGTGGTGCCGATATCGCCGGCGGCGGCCTCCAGGGCTTCCTGCGTCTGGATGGCGTCGCCGGGCAGATATTCCCGCGGCTGATAGGAGGCCAGCGCGGGCTGCGCCATGATGCGCCGCGTCAGGCGTAGCGCATCGGCCGCCACGGCGCGATCTTCGGGAGTCTGCAGGTAATTGCAGAGGATATCCGGATGATCCGCCACGTTGGGCGAGGTGATGCGCACATGGCCCCGGCTGCTGGGCTGCAGATTGCACACCGAAGCCGTCATGGCCGGGAAGCGGTGCAGCGGGTCGCCGAATTTATCCAGCGACAGCGGCTGCACATGGTATTCCAGGTTGGCGCGGGGGCGGGACGGGTCGGACCGGGCGAAGGCGCCCAGTTGCGACGGCGCCATGGACAGCGGCCCGCGCCGAAACAGCGCGTATTGCAGGCCCATCCAGGCCTTGCCCCACCAGGCATTGGCCAGGGCATTCAGGGTCAGGCCTTTTTGCAGGCGGTAAATCATGCGCAGTTGCAGGTGATCCTGCAGATTTTCACCCACGCCCGGCAGATCATGCACCAGCGGAATCCCCAGGTGACGCAGGCGGTCGGCCGGCCCGACCCCCGACACCTGCAGCAACTGCGGCGAACCGATGGCGCCCGCCGCCAGGATCAATTCGCGGCGCGCCACGGCATGGCGGCGCAGACCGTCCTGCACAAAGGCGACCCCGGTGGCGCGGCGCCCGGAAAACTCGATGCGCTCGACGCAGGCGCCGGTCAGCACCTGCAGATTGGCGCGCCCCATCACCGGATGCAAGAAGGCCTTGGCCGCATTCCAGCGCACGCCCCGGCGCTGATTGACCTCGAAGTAGTTGCAGCCTGCGTTGTCGCCCCGATTGAAGTCATCCGTGCGTTCGATGCCGGCCTGCGCGGCCGCATCCCGGAACGCATCCAGCACGGCCCAGCTCAAGCGCTGGGATTCGACCCGCCAGGTGCCCGATGCGCCGTGGAATTCGCTGGCCCCCGCGTGGTGATCCTCCACGTCGCGAAACAGCGGCAACACATCGCGCCAGGCCCAGCCGGGGTTGCCCAGGGCTTCCCAGTGGTCATAATCCGCCGCCTGCCCGCGCAGGTACAGCATGCCGTTGATGGAGGAAGACCCCCCCAGCACCCGGCCGCGCGGATACCCCAAAGACCGGTAGTTCAGGCCCGGGTCGGGCTGCGTGTGATAGCACCAGTCGGTGCGCGGATTGCCGATGCAATACAGATAGCCGACGGGGATGTGGATCCAGCGCCAGTCGTCGGGGCCGCCGGCCTCGATCAGCAGGACGCGGTGATACTGCGACAGACGATTGGCCAGCAAGCAGCCGGCAGAGCCGGCCCCCACGATGACGTAGTCGAATTCCAGTTGCGTTTCAGCGGGGGTGTTGCCTGCCATCGAGCGTCTCCTGGGGCCTGGAGACAGCCCCTGATCTTTTCAGATCAGTCTAGCCGTAATTACGCGCGCGCGCCAAGAAACCCATCCGCCGCGGCGGGGAATGCCGGACGGCCCGGATCCTACACGGGCAGGACGGTCCCGGCCAGCCCGGCCACGATCAACAGCACGCCCACCTGCATATTCGAGCGGAAAATGCGCAGACCGCGTTCGGGATGGCGCACGTCGAACACCGTCATCTGCCAGATGAAATGGCCGGCGATGACCGCCATGACGACGTAGTATGGCCAATCCATCCCCATGCCCCAGCCCGCCGCCGTCCACAGCGCGGCCGTGACGACATAGAAGCCGCCGATCCAGGCCCGCCCCCGATCGCCGAACCACATGGCGACGGACTTCAGGCCCAGCATGCGGTCGTCGCGCAGATCGATATAGGCATAGACGGCGTCGTAGCCGATCTGCCAGAGCACCGCCCCCACCCACATGGCCACGCCATACCAAGGCAGCATGTCCCGCGTATCGGTCCAGGCCATCAGCATGCCCCAGTTGAAAGCCATGCCCAGCACAGCCTGCGGCCAATAGGTAAAGCGTTTGCACAAGGGGTAGATCACCACCAGCGGCACCAGCGCCAAGGCCAGCCAGCGGCTATAGGCGTTGACGGCCAGCAGCAGGCTGGCGCTCACCAGCAACTGCGCGGCGGCGAACCACAGGGCGGCCCGCAGCGTCAATTGGCCGCTGGTCAGCGGCCTGAAGCGGGTGCGTTCCACCTGGCGGTCGAAATTGCGATCGAAGATATCGTTGAAGGTGCAACCCACCCCGCGCATCAGCAGCGCGCCCAGCGAGAAGATGAACAACCGCCACACGGTGGGCCAGCCATCGGCGGCCTGCACCAGGGCCGCCAGCGCCGGCAGCAGCGTCAGCCAGGTGCCCACCGGACGGTCCAGCCGGCACAGCCGGGCATAAGGCCCCCAGGCGGCCGGCAACCAGCGGGCCACCCAGTCGTCGTGCCGCATGTCGGACAGATCCGGTCCGGCGCCGCCCGGGCCGGGCGCGGCAGGCCCCGCCCGCCCGGCGATGGAATCCGGATCGGCAGCCGAACGGCCGGAGGCGCCCGGATCGGCGCCTGGCGACCGGTTTTTCATATTAGCGGCCCCCGACTGCCGGGCCGATCAATTCACCCAGCACCTGGATACCGGCGCGGATGCGGTCTTCGGACACCGTGACGAAACTGAGCCGCAGCGTATTGGTCGGCGCCCGCACCCCGGCGTAGAACGGCGCCCCCGGCACGAAGGCGACATTGCGGGCGATGGCCCGCTGCAGCAATTCGGCCGTATCGATGCCGTCGCGCAGCGTGACCCAGATGAACATGCCGCCCTGCGGCTGCGTCCACTGGGCATCCGCCGGGAAATAGCGCTGCAGGGCGTCGAGCATATAGCCGCACTGGCGCTGGTACAAAGCCCGGACTTTGGGCAGATGCTGGTGCAGGAACCCGTTGCGCACGGTCTCGTAGACCGCCATCTGGGTGACCGTGGCCGTGTGCAGATCGGTGGCCTGCTTGATCTGCACCAGTTTGCCGATGATGTCGCGCGGCGCCACGACATAGCCCAGGCGCATGCCCGGCGCCAGCACCTTGGAAAACGTGCCCAGGCGGATCACGGTCGCCCCCACGGCGCGTCCGAGTTCCAGCAGACTGGGTTGGGGCTCGCCCCCATAGCGAAGCTCGCCGTAGGGATCGTCCTCGATGACGGGCAGCCCCAGGGCGGCGCATCGTTCGACCAGCGCCTGACGGCGGGCCCGATCCAGCGTCAAGCCCGTCGGGTTCTGGAAATTGGGCAACGCGTAGATGAACCGCGCGTCCCGGCACAGTTCGTCATCCAGGGCCTCCGGAATCAAGCCGCCGGCATCGGTGGGCACCGATTGGAATTGCGGCTCGAACAGGGAAAACGACTGCAGCGCGCCCAGATAGCTGGGGGCCTCGACCAGCACCTTCGAGCCCGGGTCGATGAACAGTTTGCCCAGCATATCCAGGGCCTGCTGCGAACCGGAGACGATCAGGACTTCTTCGGGATCGATCAGGGTGCCATCGCGGGACAGATCCCGCGCCACCCATTCACGCAAGGGCGTGTAGCCTTCTGTGCGGCCGTACTGCAGCGCCGTGGCGCCCTGGGTGGCCAGGACGCGGTCGAACGCAGCCTGCAATTCCGCGATGGGGAAGCCTTCAGGCGAAGGGAGCCCCCCTGCGAAGGAAATGACCTCGGGGCGTTCGGTGATCTTGAGGATCTCGCGAATGGCCGAACTGGTGAGTTGCCTGGCGCGTTGGGAAAAAACAGCGGGGGTGGAAGTCAGCGTGTCCATGATGAAAGCCCGAATGAAAGCCTGCCTTGTGAGCCGGCCGATTGGCATGAACCGATCAGCCCGGATCGACGGGCGGCCGGCGCGGATGACAGGGTTTCCCGACTCTGGAAAACCCCAAGCTTTCTATATTAGAACAATTGCCTGCCTTTGTTAGGGCGATCCGCCCGCCTTTGCAGCGGCTACGGGCTAACCCCAATACCGGCGACAAATGATAAATATTGCAATATATCGTGACGTGCGCGCACATCCCCCACCCCGGCACGGCGCGCCAGTCAGGGCAACCCACTACTTTCCGACAACACAAAGGCATCCATGAAAAACCTGAAGATCGGCACCCGTCTGGCGATCGGATTCGGCTTCGTCATCCTGCTGCTGATGGTCATAGCCGCCATCGGCCTGTGGCGCATCCTGGACAGCAATGCGTCCAGCCAGCTGCTGCAGGGGCGCGAAGCCAACAATGCCATGATCCTGCAGTGGGCCCGCCAGACCGAAGTCAACAACAACCTGACGCTGGCCGCCACCAACATGAACGACCCGGAAGCCCAGGCCAAGGCCAAACAGAGCCTGGAAGCATCCGACCAGCGCATCAAATCCTTCCACAAACAGCTGCACGACACGATCAAGCACCCCCAGGCCGTCGCGCTGTACCAGCAGGCCATCGCCGATCAGAACACCTACTTCCAGAAACGCGATGAGGCCTTCAAGTTTCTGGAGAACTGGGACGTCGGCAAGGCCAAGGCCTTCTTCGGCCACGAAATGCCGGATCTCAGCGGCAAGGTCACCGACACCATCGACCAGTTGAGCGCCTTCCAGAACCAGTACACCGACCAGGTCTTCGAGCAGACCTTCGAGGGCAACCGGGTGGGCCTGCTGATCCTGGGCCTCGCCGCGCTGCTGGCGCTGCTCGTCAGCCCGATCTTCGCCTGGCGCGTCACCCGGTCCGTCACCCATCCGCTGCGCCGCGCCGTCCGGTTGGCCGAATCCGTGGCCCGACGCGACCTCAGCCAGCGCATCCGGGCCAAAGGCACGGACGAGGTCGGCCAGTTATTACGAGCGCTGGGCACCATGACGGAGCAACTGCACGACACAGTCAAGGACGTGCGCAGCGGCGCCGATTCGATCGCCTCGGCGGCCGGCCAGATTTCCGCCGGCAACCTGGACCTGTCCTCGCGTACCGAACAGCAGGCCAGCTCCCTGGCGCAAACCGCCGCCACCATGGAAGAAATCACCGCCACCGTACGCCAGAACGCCGACAACACCCAGCAGGCCAACACCCTGGCCGCCGCCGCCGCCAAAACCGCCACCAACGGCGGCACCCTGGTCGCCCAGCTGGTCGACACCATGGGCGAGATCAACAGCAAATCCC
>NZ_JBATVG010000007.1:0-216882 GCF_049671645.1 Castellaniella sp.
GGCTGCGGGCACCTACGGCGGGACCTATGGCTCGGTGACGGTGGATGCCTCGGGCCATGCGGTGTATCAGCAAACGGGCCTGTACACGCACACGGGTGCGGGTGCGGACACGAAGGCCGATGCCGACAGCGTGACGGTGAAGGTGACGCTGGGCGACGGCAGCCAGGTGGACATGATCGTGAAGGTGGGCATTGCCGACGATGTGCCCACGCTAGGTGCTTTTACTCCCGGCGAGATGCAGAACGAGGCAGGCTCGATTACTGGCTCATTCGACGTCGATTTTGGGGCGGATGGCCCGAACTTGAGCAATCCGTTTGATATTACTGGTCCGGTGATAGAAGGGATTTCGTATAGCGAGCAGGATCTTGGTGGCGGTGTCACTAAACTCACTGCGTACGTCACTGGGTCTGATCCGGTGACGGAAGTGTTTTCTCTGACTGTCGATGCGACGGGCGAGTATAAGTTCGAATTGATCACGCCGAAAGCCGCGACATCCGAGCCGATCTCGTTTGGTTCTCTGGGCGCTGGTGGGCCAGGCTTCCGTGAGCTGGCAGATGATCCTAATACCCTATTGAATGAGACTGGTCGGGTTGAGTTCCAGTCGAATGGGACAGGAGTGAATTCCAACGGTTCCGCATTTGGTGTGAGTAACCTGTTTGTTGATCGGGGCGAGTGGTTCGAAATGGAGTTCCATGACCCTGGTGCTGTTGGAAACGATCCGGCCGCTACGGATCCGGATATCCTGCAATCGCTCACAATTCAGATTGCGGATGTTAAATTTGGGCCCGTCACGATCGAGTGGACAGCTACAAACCCATTGACTGGTCAGACGGAAAACGGCACGTTAGAAATTTCGTCTGCTGGGCCCATTACTATCGAACCGGGCATTCCGTTCAGTGTTCTCAAAATAGAAAATATCGACGAAAACAGTAAAGCTAATTTTCAGATGAGTACGGATGTCACGATATCCCATCTCGTCCTTCCCGCGGATCAAGAATATAAATTCGACATCGTTGCACGGGATAGTGATGGGGATGTGACTTCGTCGTCCGCTCTCGTGGTGGATGTGAATGCAGCACCTGTCGTTTCCGGCGCGATGCTGATGGTCTCCGAAGCCAGTCTGAATACCCTGATGACAGGCTCTCTGACGATTACCGATCCCGGTGATACGGCCGCTCATCACGTCAGTCTGCTGAAGCCGCCCCAAGGCGCCTTCAAGTCGGATGGGCGCCCCGTGCATTGGGAAATCTCCGATGATGGCCATACCTTGACAGGCAGTACGAAGGATACGGGGAATACTGTTGGTCATGATGTGATTGCGGTCACCATCGACGACAGCGGGAATTACACGGTCAAGCTGCTTGCTCCCATCGAACACCCGGGCCATAACCCGCAGAACGATGTGACATCCTTCGACGTCAAGGTCAAGGTCACGGATTCGCAGGGTTCGTCGGGAACGTCCAATCTGACGATCCATATCCAGGACGACGCCCCGGCCAACAACCCCAATGCCGATAGCGACCTGGGCATCCCCGTCAGCGTCATCAGCGTGGGCGAACTGGAATCCGGTTTCACGAACTGGAAGCTGGAGAACAGCGGCTCTCTGACTCAGACGATCAATAACGACAGCGATCCCGGGATCGATCGAATCGTCTGGGGCGACAAGAGCCAGGGCTCGGGCTACGCCTTCGTGGATAACGAGGGACTGCGAGGCGCCGATTCCAATCTCCTGGATACCACGTTCAAGCTGGGGACGTTCACCCACAATAATTTCCCGGTTTCGGGAAATTCGCTGACCTCGGTCGACCTGCAGGTCTCCATCCACGTGATGATTGACGGCGTCGAACACGTCGTCAATCACACGATCAAGCTCAGCCATACGGAAACGTCGAACAACTACGGTGATTCGCGGGACGACGATATCGTGTCCATCACAAACTCGACGGCCACGCAGACCTTCACGGTGGGCGATCGGACCTATGTCCTAGATATCAAGGGTTTCCTGGATGCGAATGGGAACCTGGTGTCGACGATCCACACGCAGGAGAACAAGGCGAATTCCTTCGACCTGTATGCCACGATTGCCTCCACGGACGCGTTGCCTCGGGTCGAAGGGGACTTGTTCGATCAGAGCTCCGGCATTACGACATGGCAGTACGGCGCCGACGGCGCCGGGTCGGTGGTCTGGGAAAACGGGGTCTCGGGGGTCGGCGGATCCACGGTCATCACCAATCAGTACGGTACGTTGACGGTGGGGGCCGATGGGCATTACGTGTTCGAGATGAGCCGGGCTGCTCGGGATAATTTCCAGATCGGCGACAAGAGCCTGACCTACAACTACACCGTCACGGATGCCGATGGCGATACCCAGGTCGGGCACATCACGATCGACCTGAGCGGCTACAAGAACATCCCGACAGTACCGACTGTCGATCACGCGGCGGACAGCACCCTGCTGGCCAACGAGGCCGGCTTGATGACCGTCGCGGACACTGGCCTGGATGTGGGCAAGGATGTATCCGGGGCCACGATCGCCATCACGGGAGCGGACCAGGCCAGCCTGAACGGCTCGGCGGTGACGACCAGCGTCATGGTGGACGGTTCGCCGCAGACGATCTCCCTGACGTCCGGCGGGCACGCTCTGGTGTACCAGCAGGATGCCGCGACGGGCAAACTGTATGCGGTCTACCAGGATGATCCGGGGCATAAAGTGTTTGAGGTGTCCGGGTCTGCGGCCGACGGCACCTATGCTGTGCATATGATCGATGCGTTGGATCCGGTGACCGAGTACACAGTGACAGTGCCTGGGGCCAGTGGAACGGCAAACTTCAGTTTCGGCAGCTCCGGCAGTCAAGAAACCGTCAGCAGCATTAATGATGGCATCAAGCTGACGCTGTCGTCCTTCCTGGACAAGGGCGGGGCCGAAGGCGTCAGGGATGCTGGAACTGATACGTCAGCGAACATTGTGATCGACAGCTCCAATAACCGTGGCATTAGTGTCGACAACCCGAATTGGGTCTATGGTCAAGGCAATGGGAGCAAGAAGGATATATACGATAGTCAGTTCATCCAGAACAACACCGAGTCGGGTGGCAAATCGGATGGCTCTTACGGTGAAAAACTGGTGCTCGATTTCAGCGCCAATGCGGCCGAAGGCCGGCACATCACCGAGGTGGCCCTGACCTTGAATCAGTTCGGAGATCGCAGGGCGGACGATGGCTGGAACAGTCCCAGGGGGGATGAAGATACTGCGCGTATCACGGTGTTCTATACCGACGGTTCACACGAAGATGTGAATGTGACTGCGGCGTCGAGGTCCTGGTGGGAGAACTCAAACGGTGATTCCGGAACCCAGGATGTCACGATCCAGGCGTCGGGCGGCAGGGACATCGATCATATCGTCATCGGAGCGGGTGATACCTCCAGCCAGTTCTCGGTGGATGAGCGAATCGATGTGAAATGGCATGCCGATCCCCATGACGTCACCCATGCCGTTGACCAGGACAGCCTGACCCTGCATCTGGGCGCCACCGTGACGGACGGCACATCCGATCAGGCCTCGACGAACTTCGATGTTTCCATCGATAACTCGTCCAGCGACGCCAATACGCTGCATGGCACGAACGGCAACGACGCGCTGTTCGGCGGTCAGGGCTCCGATACGCTGGTGGGGGGAGACGGCAATGACCATCTGCATGGCGGCGCCGGCAACGACTTCCTGACCGGCGGCGCGGGCGACGACGTCTTTGTCTGGAAGCTGAGCGACCGGGCTCCGGACGGACATCCGGCGGCGGTGGATCATGTCACGGACTTCGGCATCGCCTCTCCTGGGCACTCCGATTCCAATGGCAAGGATATGCTCGACCTGAGTGATCTGTTGTCGGGGCACACGGACGGCGCCACGCCGGGCGATCATGGCGATCTTACCCAGTATCTGCACATTGCCGGAGGCACGGGCGCCGATACGGGCAAGACGATCATCAACGTCAGCACCACGGGGGATGTCGCCAACGGCCATGACCAGCAGATCGTCATTGATAATGTGGACCTTACGTCAGGCCATGACGTCGGCGATCAGACGGCGTTGATCAACAGCCTGATCAATGACGGTAAGCTGAAGGTGGATCAGGGCTAAGTCCCAGCCTGCGCTTTCCAGCCTTGCACCCGCACTCCGGTTTCTGTCCGGGGTGCGGGTTTTTGCATGCGAAACGCGGAGCGTCTTAGGTATCGAGCGCCGGGGAGGCGTTCGGCCGGCTTGATGGATCGCGCCGTGGCGCCTGGCGCGACGGCGGGCTAAATCAGCCCGTCCCGGATCTCCGTCAGAATCCGGCAGAATTCCGCTGCCGGGATCGACGTCCTGGCCGGTTCCACGTCTTCGCCCGTCTGGTGCAAGATCTCCAACCCCTGAGTGGATCGCAGGACATGGCACAGCCCCTGGTTCTGGGCGAATTTCGCCTGCAGGGCGCGCTCCACCAACTGATGGTGGGCTGCGGAACCGAACGGAAGCGGCGTGGGGCCCCAGTACGCGAAGGCCTTGTCCGCGCCCTGGCCGCATTCCTTGGCCTGCCAGGCGGTGGATGCGAAGGCCCGGGCGCGTGCCGGGTGGCCTTCCGGGAATTTGATGCCCTGGATGAAACCTTCGATGGAGGCCAGCAGCACACCGTCCAGCAGGAATGGCGACAGGCTGAAGTTCGACAGGGCGACGCCGCGCCAGTCGTCGGATGTGTAAGCCACGTTGATGGTGGTGTCTGCCACTGGGGTCTCCCGCAAGAAGCCGTGTGATGGAGTCTCAGTCTAGCGGATCAGGGCAGGTTCTCGCTGAACACCACGCTGATCTGCATGGGTTCGATGCCCGCCATGGGCTCGCGCCCGGCCCGGACGTTGGCGAAGATGCGCACGGTGGACAGGATGGTCGACTGCAGGTTCTGGTTCAACAGCGCGTCCATGGTGCCGTCGATCAGCAGGCCGCGGGTGTCGGGGGTCAGGCCGTGGCCGATGAAGACGATGTCCTGGTCCCGGCCGGCGTCTTTCAGGGCCTTGCCGACGCCGTCGGCTGCGCCGCCGATGTTGTAGATGCCGGCCAGGTCCGGGTATTGGTCCAGCAATTGGCGGGCCTGGCGGTAATTGATGGCGGCGTCGTCGTGGCCTTCTTTCAGGCCGATCACCTGCAGGGCGGGAAATTTTTCGTACAGCACGTCCTGGAAACCCATCTCGCGTTCTTCATGGCCGCGATAGTGGCGGCTGCCGGCGATCATGGCGACGCGTCCTGACCGGGGGCCGATGAATCGCCCCATCAGCAGGCCGGCGCTGCGGCCCGCGGCCCGGTTGTCCAGTCCGACGTAGGCGGCGCGCGCGGACCGGGACAGGTCGGAAATCAGGGTGATGGTGTGCACGCCCCGGTCAGCCAACTGATTGACGGCTTCGCGCACCACCGGGTGTTCCAGCGCCATGAAGGCGATGCCATCGGCGCGTTTGCCTTCCCTGAGCAGGGTAGCGGCCAGGATGCGGGGATCGAAGCCTTCGACGAATCGGCTGCGGCACTGCACGTTGAACGGGTCCGTGTGGTCGTGCGTGGCGCCGGCGTAGTCCCCCAGCATGTTCAGGTAGCGGTTGGTGCCGGCCGGCAGCAGAAACAGCAGACGCATCGGGTGGGGCTGCAGCGCCCGATAAAGATCCGCCTGCGGCAGATAGCGCAGTTCGGCAGCCGCCTGGAAGACGGCTTGCACCGTGGCTGCCCGCACGCCGGGACGCTGGTTCAGGACGCGGTCGACCGTGGCGGTGGAGACCCCGGCAGCCTGGGCGACTTCGCGGATGCCGGGGCGCCTGCGAGTGGATGGAAGTTCGGTATTATTCACATCAAAAACAATCAGTACATATGATTGACCATAGAGATCATATATTGAACACTTACGCTCATACAAGAGCAGACTGAATATCAAACCTCAAATTCAATCACGGAGACATCCCATGAAACCTGCCTCTCTTCTGTTTCGCCACGGCTTGCTCGGGGCGATCCTGGCCTCCAGCCTGGGGCTGGCGGCCAGTCATGCCACGGCCGCCACCCTGACGCTGCGGTATGGGCATATGAACTCCCCAAACAGCGTGGCGGGTCAACAGGCCCAGATGTTCGCCGACAAGGTCAAGGAATACACCCACGGCGAAGTCGTCATCCAGGTGTATCCGTCGTCGCAACTGGGCAAGCTTCAGGAACTGGCCGAAGCGACCTCCACGGGTGTGATCGCCTTGTCCCATAACACGGCGGGCGGCATCGGGGCTTTGTATGAACCAGTGGCGGCGCTGGATACCCCCTACCTGTATCGGGACGTCGATCATCTGATGAAGGTGACGGATATCGCGTCGCCGGTCATGAAGGAATTGAACAAGGGGCTGATCGATTCAGCCGGCGTGCGCGTCCTGTACGCCTATGATTTCGGCACCCGTGAACTGACGGCCAACAAGGCCGTCCGCACCCCGGCGGACCTGGCGGGGGTGAAGATCCGGTCTCTGCCGTTTCCGATCTACATGACCGCGGTCGAGGCGCTGGGGGCCGTCCCCGTGCCGGTGGACTGGTCGGAAGTGCCCACGGCGCTGGCGACCGGCCAGGTGTCCGGCCAGGAAAACCCGGTGGACGTGGTGCTGTCGAACAAGCTGTATGAATCGCAGTCGCATCTGATGCGCACGGGACACATCACCAATCCGGAACTCATCATCATGAACGACCGCACCTGGAAGAAGCTCAGCGATGCGCAGCGTGCGGCGTTCACGCGTGCGGCGGAAGAAACCCGGACCAAGGCCACTGAAATGGTGCTGTCCCAGGAAGCCGACCAGTTGGCCAAGCTGAAGGAGCTGGGCATGAAAATCGTCGGCCCCGAAGACGGTCTGGACCTGAAGGTCTTCCAGGACCGTGCGCACAAACTGGTGCAGGAACGCTTCGGCGCGAAATACGGCGAACTCTACCAGCAGATCGCTGCCATCCAGTAAGCCGGTCCGCCGGGTTTCACCGTTCATCATCAGCCTTTATGCCGCCGCGCCGGTTTATCCGGTGTGGCGGGGAGCCCCCACATCATGTCTTCCACCTTGATCCAGCCGGACGGGCCGCCGCCGGGCCGTCTTGCGGCGTTGTTGCCGCGCCTTTGTCGCGGGTTTGAAAGACTGGCGATCGTGATGCTGCTGTTGACGACCTTTCTAGTCGTGCTGCAGGTCGCGGCGCGCAACTTCTGGCAGGCCGGCCTGCCCTGGGCGGATGAACTGGCCCGGTACGGCGGGCTGGGCATCGTCTACCTCGCCATCCCCCTGTTGCTGCTGCAGGATGGCCACATTGCCGTGGACATTTTCAGCTCGCGATTGAAGGGGCGAGCCGGCCGGCTGCTGGCCGTCATCAACGAACTCATCGTCCTGGCGTTCTGCGGCCTGTTCCTGTACGGCAGTTATCTGTTCCTGATGAAGGCCGGCAAATTCGCGACGCCGGCGCTGCGGATGCCCAATCTGGTGTTCTATCTGCCGGTGGTGGTCGGGATGCTGTTGTTCACCCTGGTGGTTGTCCTGCGTCTGGCCCGCGCCATCCGGCCGGCCGCCGCCGCCGATCGACAGGGGGCGTTGTCATGATGAGCCTGACCATTCTGATTCTGTTCCTGGTGATCATGCTGATGGGGGTGCCCATTGCCGTGGCCATGGGGATGTCGGCCGGCATCGTGCTGTGGTGGTTCGACCTGCCCTTGTCGGTGCTGGCGCAGCGCATGGTCAATGCGCTGGATTCCACCCCCTTGCTGGCGGTGCCGATGTTCATTTTCGCCGCCTGTCTGTTCAATGCGTCGGGCATCACGGATCGGCTGTTCACGCTGGTGCGCATGCTGGTCGGGCGCATCCGCGGCGGACTGGGGCATGTGTCGGTGCTGACCAGCCTGATTTTTTCGGGAATGTCGGGGGCCGCGCTGGCCGATATCGGGGCGCTGGGCGGCACCCAGATGCGCCTGATGCGGGAACAGGGCTACAAACCGGAATTCGCCGCCGGCATCACGATGGCGGCGGCCACGATCGGGCCGATTTTCCCGCCCAGCATTCCGCTGATCATCTTCGCCTCGGCCGCCGAAGTGTCCGCCGTGAAGCTGCTGTTGGCCGGTGTCGTGCCGGGGCTGATCATCACGGTGCTGCTGATGGTGCAGATCGCGGTCATGGCCAAGCGCCAGAATCTGCCGCGCGACACCATCGTCGTCAATGCGCGGGCGCTGCTACGCCAGGCCCTGGTGGCGTTTCCGGCGCTGTGCGCGCCGTTGGTGCTGATCGGCGGTCTGGTCAGCGGCCTGTTCGGGCCGACCGAAGTGGCCGGGGTGACTGTGGTCTACGCCCTGTTCCTGGGCTTCGCCGTCTATCGCCAGCTCACGTTGCGCGGTGTCTGGGATGCGGCCCGGGAAACCGTCAGGGCGACGGCCAGCGTGCTGTTCATTGTGGGCGCGGCGGCCTTGTTCGCCTGGGTCCTGACGATTGATCAGGTGCCCATGCTGGCGACGGAATTCTTCCTGCATCTGTCCAGCAGCCCGTTTGTCCTGCTGATGATCGTCAATGTGTTGCTGCTGGTGGTCGGCATGTTCATGGAATCGATTGCCGCGATCCTGATCCTGGCGCCGATCCTGACGCCGGCGCTGCTGGCCGCCGGGGTGGACCCCGTGCAGTTGGGGGTGGTCGTGGTGCTGAATCTGATGATCGGCCTGCTGACCCCGCCGGTGGGCATGAGCCTGTACATGGTCAGCATCATGGCCCGCATGCCCTTGCACCGCGTGATCGCGGGGGCCCTGCCGTTCTTCATTCCGCTGCTGCTGTCGCTGCTGGTCGTCACGCTGGTGCCGGCGGTGTCCACCTGGTTTCCAAGCCTGTTCATCCGTTGAATGGGAGCGCGCCGAAGGCGCATGAAAGATTGATGTCGTCCTGCGCCTGACGCGCGGGATGCAAGATGAGGAGCACGAGCAATGAGTCGTTTTTTCGGGGAAATCCGCCAACTGGGCTATGTCGTCAAGGACATCGAAGCGGCGATGGACTACTGGAGCCGGACCCTGGGCGTCGGCCCCTGGTATTACAACCCCAAGGTGCCGATCCAGAACTACCAGTACCGGGGACAGTCCTACGAGCCCCACAATTCCGTGGCCCTGGCCAATTCGGGCGATGTGCAGGTGGAATTGATCCAGACCCGCAACGATGTGCCGTCCATGTACCGGGATTTCCGGCAGGCCGGGCATGAAGGGCTGCAGCACGTGGCGTACTGGACCCGCCAGTACGATGCGGACCTGGAACGCCTGTTGGCGCAGGGCTTCAAGCCGGTCATGGGCGGCGAGGTCGGCGAGAACGGCCGTTTCATCTATTTCGATACGGAATACCACCCGGGCACGGTGATTGAACTGTCCGAGGTCCTGGGGCCCAAGGGCGCGCTGTTCGACCTGATCCGCCACGCGGCCGAGGGCTGGGACGGCCGCGACCCGATCCGGCCGTTCCCCGATCTGAACACGCTGTGAGTCAGCCATGGACGATCTTGACTACGAAGCCGACTATCTGATCGAGACGCCGCTGGACCCGGATCGCGTCGCGCAGGTGATGGCGGGCGAACAGTCCTGCGGCACCTTCACGCGGGTGGCGGGCGAAACCGACGAGCTGCGCAGCCGCGCCCGGGCCTCGGTGCTGGATGTGGAGGTCCTGGGTCAGGCGCTGGAACCGGCGCTGCCCAACGCTTTTCTGTCCCGTCGTCAAACGGCGGGCCCCTGGATTCAAGCCCGGGTGCGTATCCGGTTTCCGGTAGCCAATGTGGGCGCGAACCTGCCCACGCTGTATGCGACGGTGGCGGGCAATCTGTATGACCTGGGTGAAGTCACGGGCATGAGGCTGGACGCCCTGCGCCTGCCTGCGGCCTATCGGGCGCGGTTCGATTTCCCGACCCACGGCGTGCGCGGCACGCGGGCGGTCACGGGGGTGGAGCAGGGGGCGCTGATCGGCACCATCATCAAGCCCAATGTGGGCCTGTCCGCGCGGCAGACGGCGGATCTGGTGACAACCCTGTGCGAAGCGGGTGTCGACTTCATCAAGGACGACGAGATCTGCGCCGACCCTGCGCATGCGCCGCTGTCGGAAAGGGTGCCGGCGGTGATGGCGGCGGTGCGCGACTATCGGGCGCGCACAGGCCGGACGGTGATGGTGGCCTTCAACATCAGCGACGAGCTGGATGCCATGCGCCGTCACGCCGATCTGGTGCGCCGCGAGGAAGGCTCCTGTGTGATGGTCAGCCTCAATAGCTGCGGGTTTTCCGCTGTGCAAAGCCTGCGCCGCAGCACGCCGTTGGCCATTCATGGACATCGAAACGGCTTTGGCTCGATGTCGCGCCACCCCCTGCTGGGCATTTCGTTCCAGGCGTACCAGACGCTGTGGCGCCTGGCCGGGGTGGATCACATGCACGTGCATGGTCTGCAGGGCAAGTTCGCCCAGACCGATGCCGAGGTCGTGGAATCCGCCCAGGCCTGCCTGGCGCCGCTGGCGACGGAACGGGATGACGCCGTCATGCCGGCGTTTTCCTCCGGGCAGTGGGCGGGGACCGTCCCGGCCACGTATCAGGCCGTGGGCGACGATCTGCTGTTCATGTCGGGCGGCGGGATCCTGGCGCATCCCGATGGCCCCGCCGCCGGGGTCGGTAGCCTGCGCCAGGCCTGGGAAGCCGCACGCAGCGGCGTGGCCTTGGCCGATTTCGCCCGACAGGCGCCCGAACTGCGCCGGGCGCTGGAGTTCTTCGGTGGCCGCTGAGCAGCCCCGGCAGCTCCCCGGAGGGGACGCCGCATCAGGCGTGCCGGACTTGAAACTGGTCTTTTACGCGGATGATTTCACGGGGGCGACCGATACGCTGGCCACGGTGGCGCGAGCGGGGTTGCGGGCGACGCTGTTCCTGGGCCTGCCCACCGCCGGGCAGCGGGCGGCCATCGGCCCCCAGGATTGCCTGGGGATCGCGGGCGCATCCCGGTCCATGACCCGCCGGCAACTGCAGGCGGAGCTGGGCGGGCTGGCGGATCATCTCGCGCCGTGGTGTCCGCCCGTGGTGCATTACAAGACATGCTCCACCTTCGATAGCAGCCCGTCGGTGGGCAATGTCGGGCTGGCCGTGAGCGTGTTGCGGGATCGTCTGCCAGTCGGGCCGTTCGTGCCGATTGTGGGCGGGCAGCCCAATCTGGGCCGGTATTGCGTGTTCGGCAATCTGTTCGCCGCCTTCCAGGTGGGGGGCGAAGTCTTCCGCCTGGATCGGCACCCGACCATGAGTCGCCATCCGGTGACGCCGATGGACGAGGCCGATTTGCGCCGGCATCTGGCCCGCCAGGGGATGAAGGCCATGGCCGGCATTGCCTACCCGGTCTATGACGAGGCGCCCGATCGGCTGGACGCGCGGGTGGCCGAGGCGACTGCGGACGGCCCGGATGGGGTTCTGCTGGATGTCGCTGCGCCGGCGCATCTTGCGGTGATCGGCCGGGTCTTGTGGCGGCAGGCCCGGCGCCAGCCGCTGCTGGCCGTGGGGCCCAGCAGCGTCGAGCAGGCGCTGCTGACGCAGTGGGCGACAACTGATCACCAGGCGGCTGCGCGGGCCGAAGAGCAGGCCGCTTCGGATGCCGATCGCCCGAACGGCCCCGTGCTGGTGTTTTCCGGCAGCTTGTCGCCACGCACGGCCCGGCAGATTCAGGCGGCTCGCTCGTATGACCGGGTTCCTGTGGCCGTCGGCGATCTGCTGGATGGCGCCTCGGGCGGGCGCGCCGCTGCTCGGGACCGGATCGTGAGGGCATTGCAGTCCGGCCATCACGTCCTGGCGCACTGGGTGGACCGTTCGGGGGCGGCGGCCGCGCCGCGCCTGGATCCCGCCCAACTGGCCAGGGCCGGGGCGGGCCTGGCCGCGGACGTGCTCCGCGAAGTCCGTCCCGGGCGCCTGGGCCTGTCGGGGGGCGATACGTCCAGCCATTGCATGCAGGCGCTGGATGCCTGGGCGCTGACCTACCGGCGGACGCTGGAGCCCGGTGTGGCGCTGTGCCGGCTGCATGCGGATGCTCCCCGGCTCGATGGGCTGTCGCTCATGCTAAAGGGCGGGCAGATGGGCTCCGACGACATCTTCGAACGGCTGCTGGCCTGAGGCCCGGATCCCCATTCCCCCTGTGCTACAGTCCCGAGGTCATTCACCACTGTTGGTTCAGCGCAGGGCGGCATGGCTGCCCCGGCCTGACGGCCCGTCTATGGAAATCGTCTTCGCTTCCCGTCACGAATCGAATCCCCTGGAGTGGGTCAACGCCCTGCGGCAGGCGCTGCCGGAACACAGCGTGCGCCTGTGGGATGATGGCGGTCCCCAGGGGCGCGCAGATGCCGCCGTCGTGTGGGCGCCGCCGGCCGATCTGTTCGTCCGCGAACCCGGGCTCACGCATCTTTTCAATCTGGGCGCCGGGGTGGATGCCTTGCTGCGGATCCCGGATCTGCCGGACGACATCACGCTGGTGCGCATGGAAGACGGCGGCATGGCAGTGCAGATGGCGGAATATGTCCTGCACTACCTGATCCGTGAATCCCGGGATCTGGGCCGCTATGCCGATCTGCAGGCACAGGCCCGCTGGCAGCCGCTGGACGACATCGACCGGGATGCCTGGACGGTCGGGGTCATGGGCGGCGGCGTGATGGGCGCGCGCGTTGCGCAGGCCTGCGCCGCGCTGGACTATCCCGTGGCGGTCTGGTCGCGCAGCGGCCGCCCGGTGGCGGGGGCTCAGTCCTTCGGGCAGGATGATTTGGCGGGTTTTCTGGCCCGGACCCGGGTGCTGGTCAATGTGCTGCCGCTGACCTCAGGCACGCGCGGCATCCTGTCGCGCGCCGTGCTCGAGCAACTGCGGCCCGATGCCTACCTGATCAATATCGCCCGGGGGGACCATCTGGTCGAATCCGACCTGCTGGCCTGTCTGGACAGCGGGCGCTTGCGGGGAGCGGCGCTGGACGTCTTTTCCCGGGAACCCCTGCCGTCCGATCATCCGTTCTGGTCGGACCCGCGCATCCAGGTGACGCCGCACGTGGCGGGCGCCAGCCTGATGGCGTTGACCGTGCGGCAGATCGCCGACAAGGTCCGGGCCGTGGTCCGGGGGGAACCCATCACCGGCGTCGTGGACCGGGCGCGGCAGTACTGATGGCTACCCCGGGCGCCGGACGCCGGGCCGTGCTCGGGCTTCTGGGCGCGGCTTTGGCGCTGATGCTGTCGGCCTGCGCGTCGCCGCCGGTCGAGGGGTTGCGGGGCGAATCGTTTTCAGCCGATCAACTGGTGCAGAACGACAACAACCGCCTTCAGACACTGGCCATGCGGGACAATCTGGACAGCCTGGTCCGCCTGCTGGAAAAACTGTACCGCCGCAATCCGGGGGAATGGCGCAAGGCCGGTTTCTCCGATCTGAAAGCCGCTCTGGCCCAGGGGGATGCGCGCATCCGCACAGGGGAAGTGCCCAAGGAACTGGACGGTCTGCGGGATATCGAGGTCCTGTCCGTGGCGATGGATCCGCGCTATCCGGGCGACCGGGTGGCTGCCTTCGTGCTGGGGCTGTCCAATATGATCATCGCGGCCCACGGCGGACGCACACGCTTTCACGTGGGCGATGCGGTGGATGCCCGCCATGTCTTCAATGCGGCCCGCAACGTGGAGGTGGCGGCCTGGATGCTGGCCAGCCGGCGCGATGCCCAGGGCCGTCCGTTGCTGCTGTCCAATGAACTGGGCAACGGGGTGGCCAACCTGAGCTTCGAGCGCGAATTCGGCCGCATGATCGCCCGGCTGGATCTGGTCGCCGAATTGCAGGACGAAAACGTCCGGCGCATCGGCATCAATTATCTGCAGGGGCTGCTGTTCTTCAATTTTCTGCCGGTGCGCTAGCGGCCTGACGGGCGAGTCGTTCGGCCCAGGCCAGTCGCTGGCTGCTGTGTTCCAGCCCGCTCAGGAAACGGTCGGGGATGGCCTGGATGCCGCCGATGGCCCCGGCCAGCGCCCCGGTCAGGATGGCGCGAGCCTGATTCTGGCCGCCGCCGTTGACGGCGTGCAGCACGGCGGATTCGAAGTCCCCCTGAAATCGGCCCGCCAGGTAATAGGCGGCGGGAAACTGATGGTACACCGCGCAGGGCATGCCATAGACCAGGGATGCCTTCCAGGCCGGCTCGATGCGGATATCGGGGTCGGTGGCCGCGCGCAGGATGCCGGCGGTCGTCAGCAGGGCGTCGGGGGACGGGAACTGGCCCGCCTGCCGGGGGGCTTCAGGGCCGGGCGGCGGTGTCTGTTCCCCGACGGAGGTGACCGCGTGAAAGGGCAGGGCGCCGTCATGCACCATCGTCATCAGGCGATCGGATGTCTGCGCGTCCAGGGGTTCGCCGCGCACCAGGCTGCCCAGCACGCAGCCGTAGGCCACGGTCATGGCCATCACCGTGGTGTCGTGCTGGGTCAGCAGAGTATTGGCCGACACCTGCCGCGCCAGTTCGGCGGGCCGCAGCGCGTAGCGGATCGCCAGGGCCGGGATGCGTTCGGCGGCTTCGGTCGTGTCGGCCAGGCCCGAGACCTGGCCCCAGGGACGGTGTTCGCGCACCCGCAGCCGCCAGGCTTCGCGGATCGACTGGCTGGTGTAGCCGCCCGGCCCGTTCATGGGGGTGCCGTCCAGTTGCGGGAACAGGTCCTGGTCCAGCCGTCGGCAGAAGTCGGCTTCGTCGTAGTGTTCGCGTTCGACCAGCGACTGGGCAAGCAGATCCAGGATGTAGCCGGCCTGCGACGATTGCCCGGCCTTCAGGCCGCCGTGATAGCGGTCGGGGCGCGGATCGGTGTAGTCCGTGATCCAGGCGCCGTAGTCGCGCTGCAGGGCGTCCAGGTCGTAATACCAGTGCGGTCCCAGGGCCAGGGCGTCGCCGATGTAGGCGCCCATGAGCGCGCCCCGGGCGCGTTGTTCCAAAGTGATGTCTGCGTGTGTCATGCCGGATTCCAGGCCGATGTGCGATCGGTCCAGTATGCGGCGGCGGGGGCGGCCAATGCAAGCAGGGCGGTTCGCTGGGCGCGGAATAGTGGCGCCACGGGGCGCGGCATAACGGTATAAGCTAGTGCGATCAAAAAATAATGCGAGGAGACTTCCGGTGAGCAGTCCTGACAGCAGTCCTTTGTGGGCGCCCAGCGCCGCGCGTGTCGCCCAGGCCCGCATCACGGATTATCAGCAGTGGCTGCGTGCGCACCGGGGCAAGGATTTCCAGGATTACCCCGCCTTGTGGCAGTGGTCCGTCGACCATCTGGAAGATTTCTATGAATCGGTGTGGGAATACTTCGATCTGCGCAGCTCGGCGTCTTACCGGCGCGTGCTGGATCGCCGCGCGATGCCCGGGGCGCAGTGGTTCGAGGGCGCCCGCCTGAACCTGGCCGAGCAGGTCTTCCGTTTTCACCTGGACGAACCCGACCGCCCGGCCATTGTGTCGCGTTCGGAAATCCGGCCGCAGCAGGCCTTGAGCTGGGGGGCGATGCGCGCGCAGGTGGCCGCCGCCGCGCAGGGCTTGCGCGCCCTGGGGGTGGGGCCGGGCGACCGGGTGGTGGCGTATCTGCCCAATCTGCCCGAGACCCTGGTGGCCTTCCTGGCCGTGGCCAGCCTGGGGGCGATCTGGTCCAGCTGTTCCCCGGACATGGGCACGCGCAGCGTGCTCTATCGCTTTCGCCAGATCGATCCCAAGGTCATGCTGGCGGTCGATGGCTATCGATACGGCGGCAAGGACTTCGATCGCCTGCAGGTCGTGGCGGGGCTGCGCGATGCATTGCCGACGCTGGGCAAGGTCGTGCTGCTGCCGTACCTGGACCCGCAGGCCCGCCTGGACGGCGCCCTGGCGTGGGACGATCTGCTGGCGCAGCCGGCGGACCCCATGCGTTTCGAGCAAGTGCCTTTCGACCATCCGCTGTGGGTCGTGTATTCCTCCGGCACGACGGGGCTGCCCAAGCCCATCGTGCATGGCCACGGCGGCGTGCTGCTCAAGGGGCTGCAGGATCTGGCCCTGCAGATGGACATCGGTCCGCAGGATCGCTTCATGTGGTTCACCACGACCGGCTGGATCATGTGGAACATCCAGATGATGGGCCTGCTGACCGGGGCCACGGTCTGCCTGTATGACGGCAATCCCGGCTATCCGGATCTGAATACGTTGTGGGATTTTGCGGATCAGGCCGGGATGACGTTCTTCGGGGCGGGGGCCGCGTACTTCCTGGCCTGCCGCAAGGCCGGCATCGAACCGGGACGGCGCCTGCGCTCGGGGACGCTGAAGACCGTGGGGTCTACGGGATCCCCCCTGTCCGATGACGGCTATCGCTGGCTGATGCAGCAATTTCCGGATGTCCTGGTGGCGGCGCTCAGCGGCGGCACCGATGTCGCGGCCGCCTACGTCGGGCCGTGTCCCGTGCTGCCCGTGTATGCGGGCGAGATGCAGTGCCGCTATCTGGGAACGGCCGTGCGCGCCTATGATGACGCCGGCCGATCGCTGGAGGACGCGGTGGGCGAATTGGTCGTCACCGAGCCCATGCCCTGCATGCCGCTGTATTTCTGGAACGACCCGGACGGCAGCCGATATCGCGACAGCTATTTCAGCGTCTTTCCCGGGGTCTGGCGCCATGGAGACTGGATCCGCATCACGCCGCGTGGCGGCGCCATCATCTATGGCCGTTCGGACACGACCATCAACCGCCATGGAATCCGCATGGGAACGGCCGAGATCTATCGCGTCCTGGAGGCCTTTCCAGAAGTGCTGGATTGCATGGTGGTCGATCTGGAGTACCTGGGCCGGGAATCCTACATGCCTCTGTTCGTGGTGCTGCGCGATGGACAGGATCTGACCGAGGCGCTGGCGGCGCGAATGAAAACGGCCATTCGGGACAACCTGTCGGCCCGTCACGTGCCCGACGCCATTCTGGTGGCGCCGGCGATTCCACGCACCCTGAGCGGCAAGAAGATGGAACTGCCCGTCAAGCGGCTGCTGTTGGGCGAACCGCTGGACAAGGTCATCAACCCGGACGCCATGAGCAATCCCGACTGCCTGTCGTGGTATCTGGCGTTGGGGGAAAGCCGCAGGCAGTGACGGCGCGCGGCCTGTTCGCCGGGGGCGGGCCCTGTGCTACAGTGGCCGCCGATTTTTCATGTTTGGAGAGATCCCTATGTCATCCGCCTTTTATCCGATCGGTACGCCCGGAACGCCCTGGGGGGCGGACGAGGTCGCCGCCTGGCTGGGGCGGCAGCGGCGCCAGCGCAGCTATGCCGATCTGGTGCTGCGGGCGGTGGATGATCTGCGCGGACGGTTCGATGTCGTGCAGTACGGTTCGCTGGATTATGCGCCCGACGTGTATCCCCTGATGGCCTTGCGCAGCCGGCATTGGCAAGGCGACCGGCCCGTGGCCTTGGTGACGGGCGGGGTGCATGGCTATGAAACCAGCGGGGTGATGGGGGCCTTGCAGTTCGCTTCACGGCACGCGGCGGATTTTGAAGACCGTTGCGATCTGGTGGTCGCGCCCTGCGTCAGCCCCTGGGGCTTCGAGCGCATCCATCGCTGGAATCCGCAGGCCCTGGACCCCAACCGATCTTTTCGGGCGAATAGTCCTGCCCGGGAATCCGCCGCCCTGATGCGGCTGGTCGAACCCTTTGCCGCGCAGGTGCGGGTGCATATCGATCTGCATGAAACCACGGATTCGGACGAAACTGAATTCCGCCCGGCCCTGGCCGCCCGGGATGGACGGCCCTTCGCTCCCGGCGGAATTCCCGACGGTTTCTACCTAGTGGACGACACCGATGCGCCTCAGCCGGGCTTCCAGCAGGCGATCATCGACGCCGTGGCCCGCGTCACGCATATCGCCCCGGCAGACGAGCGCGGCGAAATCATCGGTTCGCCCGTCATGGCGCCGGGAGTGATCCGTTATGCGCTGAGGTCCCTGGGCTTGTGCGCGGGGATTACGGATGCCCCGTATCGCACCACGACCGAGGTCTATCCGGACAGCCCCAACGCGACGGCGGATCAGTGCAATGCCGCCCAGGCAGCCGCAGTGTGCGCCGCCCTGGATTACGCGCTTTCGCATCAAAGCTCCTAGGGGTAATTACGGATCTTGTGCTTTGACGGCCAGGTGCCTATACTGAAATTGCTACCGGATGGTAGCGATTCTTCGCCTCAGTGGCGTTGACTTCACACTGCGCCCATGCAGTGTTTACTGCTCCAGTGGCAGTAGGGCCCCGCCAGAAGGCGGGGCCTTTACGTTTGGGGCGCCTCATCCGCATCGTCGCTTTGCACGGCGCGGGTGCGGCCGATCTGCTCGATACCCGCCTGTTCTCTTTCGGTCCTCTTGGTCCCGCCGCCTGGTGCGCCTCGGACAAGAGCGCCGGCGCTCACCGTCTCTTCATGCGAAACCGGGATCGCCTCCGCACGCCCGGAGCCGCAACTGGCCGCCGGTTTGCCGGGCAGCCTTCCCCATCCGGTTTTCAATGAATGCTGCTTGCCAAGCCGCCCGGATCTGGGTTTCGGCATGTGCGGATCCGCACTTGCAAGAACGCCGACGAGTCGTTGACACACATGATCTTCTATGCCATCATAAAAATATGAAATCGCAGTTTCATTTTTTATTAGGCTAGAAAAAGATGGATAAAAAGAAAAAACCAGCGTCGGCGACACCCGAGGTGGCCCGCTCGATCATCAATGCCATGTCTATCCTCGAGGCCCTGCAGGCCACCGACGATTTGCTGACCCTCAGCGAACTGAGCGAGCGCTGCAATTTGTCGAAGGCGACTGCCATGCGCTACTTGGGTGCATTCGAGCAGGGCGGCTACGTCAGTCGCAATGCGCGGGATGGCAAATACGCCTTGGGCGCAAAGATCGTGCAGTTGGCGCAGCGGTTCTACATGCGGGATCACTTGCTGATGATCGCCAGCGGGTCGCTGAGATCACTGGCCGAACAGTGCGGCGAGACATCCCATCTGGCCGTGCTCGATGAAACCGAGGTGATCTATCTGGATATTGTCGACAGCCAGCAGCGGGTGCAGGCGGTCGTGCGTCGCGGTGATCGGGCGCCCGCCTATTGCGTCGCATCGGGCCGGGCCATCCTCGCCCAGAGCGAAAAGGATGCGGTGGACGCCGTCCTGAGTCATGGCCTTTCCCCCATGACGAATCGCACCGTCACTGACGAATCGAAGTTCCTGGCGCTGCTGGCGCAAGGCCGAGAGGATGGCTATTTCGTCTCCGCCGGCGAGTTCGTGGAGGACATCGTTGGCATTTCAGTACCGCTGTTTGCTCCGGATGGACGCGTATTCGCTGCCATCGGGGTGTCGTTCCCGTCTTTTCGCACAACGTCGAAAGACATTGAAGTTGTTGGGCAGTTGATCAAGAAGCATGCAGAAGACATTTCGAGGTCGTTCAAACAAATGACCACATGATTTCCCTGGAGGAAACTCGCTATGCCGAACTTCAACCGTCGCCGTTTGCTGGCCGCCAGCGTCGGTGCTATCGCAGCATCCCCGTTCTTCACATCCAACCTGGTTTATGCCAAGGATAAGCGGATCGTCGTGACATCATTGGGCGGGCTATGGGAACGCTCCATCCGCCAGGATTTCATTCCCTTGTTCAAAGAGCGCACCGGGGCCGACGTCGACATCGTCCTGGGCGGCCCTTCCCAATGGATGAGCCAGATCGAGTCCCAGCCCGGTAAACCGCCCCTGGACACGATCGACAACAGCGAAACGCTGGCCTACCGGCTCATGGAACAGAACATGGCCGTCAAGCTGACCGAGGACAAGGTTCCCAACCTGGCCGACATCCCGCCGATCTTCCGCGCGCCTTGGGATGACTATGCGGCCATGTACATGTATTCCGCCGCCGGATTTTTCTACAACAAGGAAAAAATCAAGGACCCGCCCAAGTCCTGGGTCGAGTTCTTCGAGCGTGCGGGCAAGGGCGAGTTTGGCAAATCGCTCTCGCTGCCCGACATTTCCTACGGTTGGGGCAATGCCTTCATCTGGGCCTACGCGGCGGCCCATGGCGGCGGTATCGACAATATCGAGCTCGGATTCGATGCCATCGAGCGGGTGAAGCCCTACGTCGTCAAATTCTGGGCCAATTCCGGCGAGGTCGAGCGCCTCATCACCAGCCGGGAGGTCGACATCGGCGTGTTCTGGGACGGCCGGATCTATTCCCTGATCGAAGGCGGCGCCAGCTATCTGGGCTTCCAGCGCATGGATTCCCATGTCCTGATTTCGGGCATGGCGTCCCAGGTTGTGAAAAATGGGAACGAGGCGCTGGCGCTGGAATTCCTGAATACCTTGCTGGATCCGGCGCCGCAACTGCGATTCCACCAAACGATCAATTACGCGGTGACGAATGCCAAGGTCCAGTACCCCGAGTCGAGCCGGCATCAGATTCTGCCGGCGTCCAAGGGCATCATCCCGCCGTATCGGGAATTGGCCAAACTGACTCCCGGGATGATCCAGACCTGGAATCAGAAGATCCGTACCTGATCCTGACCGACAAGAGGGCTGGCATGTTGAGCAAATTGTCCGCGCCTGTATCGACGAGGCCTTTGACCGGTCCTCCCATGAAGCTCCTGGTTCCGGTTACTGCGTTTCTGGCGCTGTTCTATCTGATCCCCCTGGCGCTCATCACATTGATGAGCGCGGGGCACCCGCCGTCGTTTTCCCTGGGGCTGGGGCTGCTGAGCCTGGAACACTACGCCAAGTTCCTGTCTTCGCCGTACTACCTCAAGGTTCTGCTGGACACGGTCCTCCTGGGCTTGGCCGTTGCGTTCATTACCACCATCCTCGCCTATCCCGTCGCTTATTTCCTGGTCCGCTCCCGGTCACGCTATCGCGGCTTCGTCTACTTCGTGACGCTGATTCCCATGGCGGTCGGGATGAACATGATCACGCTCGGGTGGCTGATCATCCTCGGGCGCAACGGCTTCATCAATACCTTGCTCGACGCCCTGGGAATCATCGATCAGCCGTTGGGGCTGCTCTATACCTGGCCGGCCATGGCGGTGGGACTGGTGAACGTCATCTTCACCTTCATGGTGCTGCCGATCGCAGCCGTGCTGAAGAACATAGATCCTTCCTTGGAGCGCGCCGCCCGCAATCTCGGGGCCGGCCCGGTGCGGACGTTCCTCATGGTGACTTTGCCGCTGAGCGCGGAGGGGGTCGCCGCGGGGTTCCTGGCGGTGTTCATGCAGACCAGCGGCGCGCTGGTGATGCCGCTGCTGCTTGGCGGGACGTCGAATACGGTGCTCTCCGTGTCCATCTGGGAGCAGTATGCGGTGGCCAATGATCGCAATTTCGCGGCCGCCCTGTCGCTCATCTTGCTGGTGGCAGCGCTCAGCGTGCTCTGGCTCCAGCTCAAGATCAGCAAATCGCGAGAGGTGCTGTGATGGATGACACGAGAACGGAGGTCCCTTCCATGGGACACAGGGTGCGCAACGGGTTGCTGCGGGCCGCCTGGCGCTTCTACCTGGTGCTGATCATTGTCTTTCTGCTGTTTCCGGCGTTGCTGGTGGTGGTGGTGTCGTTCGATACGGCCAGCTACATGCGTTTCCCGCCCGACGGCTTCACGCTGCGCTGGTACCGGACCGCGTTTATGTCGGAGACCATCCGCCTGGCGGTCTACAACAGCGTGATCGTGGCCATTTTCAGCACCACCGCGTCGATTGCGCTGGCGGTTCCCTCCGCCATCGTGATTGTCCGCCGCCGCTTTCCCGGCCGGGATGCGCTGTATACGTTCCTGATGTCTCCCATCGCCGTCCCCTGGGTAGTGTTCGGCCTTGCGTTGTTGTATCTGTGGAGCGCCGCAGGCTGGAATCGGGGGCTCGCGGCGATTGTCATTGGACACACCGTGATCGGCATGCCGTACGTGCTGCGCACATGCACGGCAGTCCTGAGTCACGCGACGCCATCGTGCGAACTGGCGGCCCGGACGCTGGGCGCGAATCCGTGGAACACCTTCCGGCTGGTGACTCTGCCGATGATGAAGGCAGGCGTCATCGCAGGCGCGACCTTCTGCCTGCTGATCTCCTTCATCAATGTCCCGGTGCCGCTGTTCTTGACCACGTCGTCTTCGACGACCATTCAGATCGCCATCTTCAGCTACATGCTGAGCAATTACGACCCGGGTGTGGCTGCAATCGCCTCGTTTCAGCTCGTGCTCATCCTGCTGGCGCTTTACGTCGCCCAGCGGATTGCCAATCTTCGTGAATTCATTGTGTAGGCCAGAATGACAAACGACCTTTCGAACATGCCGGATGCCTCCAGCGCGAAGCCGTCTGGCGACGATACCCGGCACACGCTGGAATTGAAGCATGTGCGGCACACTTTCGGCGATACGGTCGCAGTCGACGACGTATCGTTCGTGGCCCGCCGCGGTGAGTTCCTGTCGCTGCTGGGGCCCAGCGGATGCGGCAAGACGACGACGTTGTCGATGATTGCCGGCTTCCTGAACGCCACCAGCGGGGCGATTCATATCGAAGGCCGCCGCGTCGATCACCTGGCGCCGGAAAAGCGCAATACCGGCATGGTGTTCCAGAACTATGCGCTGTTTCCCCACATGTCCGTCTCCGAGAACGTCGGCTTCGGGCTGCGGATGCGGGGCGTCAAGGGCGAGGCGGCCGACAGGCGGGTCCGTGAGGCCTTGCGCATGGTGCGGATCGAGAATTTCGCCGACCGGCGGCCCAATCAGCTCAGCGGCGGACAGCAGCAACGGGTGGCGCTTGCCCGCGCAATGGTCATCAAACCGGATCTGCTGCTTCTGGACGAGCCCTTTGGCGCGCTCGACCGGCAGCTTCGCGAAGATATGCAAAGAGAGCTCAAGACCCTGCAGCGCTCGGTGCAACTGGCGACGGTCTTTGTGACGCATGACCAGGACGAGGCGCTTTCGATGTCGGACCGGATCGCCGTCATGAATAACGGCAACATCGAGCAGATCGATGCGCCGTCGATCATCTACGAGTACCCCGAAACGATTTTCGTAGCGCGTTTCGTGGGCAAGTCGAATCTGTTCAACGGCACCCTCATCGAAGCCGGCCCGACGCATTCAGTCGTGGACAGCGAGGTCGGCCGGTTGATTTTGCCAGCGCTCGGGCAGGCCCCCGCGCCGGGGACCGATGTCCAGTGCCTGGTCCGCCCCGGAAACATCCGGTGCACCCCGGCCGCCGCATCCGTTGATCCGGGCGCGGGGTCTGTCTGCGCGGCGCAGGGCCTGATCAACGATGCTGTCTATCGCGGCGGCATCAGCGAGGCGCATATCGCCATAGGCGAGTACTCGATGTTGGCGGAAACGGCGCCGAACATCGACTTGCATTCTTTGTCAGCTTCGGTGGCGGGAAGCGGAACTATACGAGTGGAGTGGAATGCGGATGACACGAGAATCTATGTGAATGGCCGGCTGCGCCGATGGAAGCATGTTTATTAATCTGGATTTGAAAGGGTTTTTCTGATGAAAATCTTCGATACGTATACTGCAGTGGCTGTGCAATCCGAGCCGATCGTCGTGCTCAAACGCAAGCAGCTCGAACAGAATCTCAACCGTGCATTGGAGATCCTGGAATCATCGCTGTATTCGGTGCCCAACGCGAAGGCGCCGGACATGCAGATCGACTATGAACCGTATGCGCCCGTCAAGCTGGTGGCGTTCCCGGAGGATTTCCTGCAGGGCTACACCATGCGCGCCAACCTGGACGTGCATGTCCAGGAAATCGGCATCACCATTCCCGGCCCGGAGACCGACAAACTGGCGGCTCTGGCCAAGAAAATGGGAATCTATCTGTACGGGGTGGCGCTGGAAGTGCTGCCGCAGTGGCCGGACCGGATCTTCAATTGTGGTTTCATCATCGATCCGAATGGCGAGATCATCCACAAATTCCATAAGTTCTCCCCTGCCATTCACTACGAGATCACCACCAGCCCGTTCGAAGTGCTGGATGAGTATCTGGAGGTGTTCGGCCAGGGCAAGTCGATGCTGCAGACGCTGTTTCCCGTCAGCGACACGCCGCTGGGAAAGATCGGCACCATCATCTGCAACGACGGTTACCACCCGGAGTATTTCCGCGCCGTGCAGGTCAATGGCGCAGAGGTCATCATTCGCCCGGCGCTGGCGGAACCCGGCGTGAGCAAGGGTTGGTTCGAAATGACCAACCGCGCCGGCGCGCTGGCGACGTTGAGCTATGTCGTGGCGCCCAATATGGGCGGCGTGATCGGCCCCGAGCATGCCAAGACCATGATGGCCGGAGATTCGATGATCGTCGACTATGACGGCCAGATCGTGTCGCGGATTCCCTGGCCCGGCGAAGGCATGGTGTCGGGCACCATTCGCCTGGAGCATTTGCGCCAGCGCCGGTCGGATCCGAGCCGCAACTTTCCCTCGCTGCTCAAGACGGAAGTCCTGCGTGAGGTATACGCAGAGACGATCTATCCCGCAAACGCCACCAATGGCGAGGCGATCCGCACCTTCAAGGAACTGTACAAGAAGGATACGCGCCATCTCGGTGTGATCGAAAAGCTGTTCGAGCGCGGCGTCTACACGCGCCCGCGTCAATATTGATCCACCTACCTGAGCGGGCGGGCCGCCTGGCGGCCCCGCCCCGCCAATTTTCCTGCACCCATTCCAACCAGGAGGTCGACCATGCACCCGCTTACCTTTGCGCAGTGGAAAGAGCGCGCCGCCCAGGCCAAGATCAGGACTCGGCATTACATCGACGGGGAGTTCCGCGATGCCATCGGCGGGGGCGTATTCTCCGTCGTCAATCCGGCCGACGGCTCGGTACTTGCGAAGGTCGGCAAAGGAGGCGCCGATGATATCGACGTTGCGGTCGCATCGGCTCGCAAGACGTTCAAGGACGGAGTCTGGTCCCGGATGGATCCGCGCGACCGTATGGATGTGCTGTACCGCCTGGCGGGTCTGATCGAACGCGACGCAGAGGAATTTGCGCTGCTGGATACGCTGTGCATGGGCAAGCCGATCAGCGACATGCTTGCAGGCGATGTGCCGTTCAGTCAACTGACATTCCAGTTTTTCGCGGAGTGCATCGACAAGATGACGGGACACCTGACCAATACCGATGCCAATTCTCTGCATTACATCTCCCGTGAGCCGCTGGGCGTGGTCGGGTGCATTGTTCCGTGGAATTACCCCCTCATGATGGCTGCCTGGAAGGTGGCGCCCGCTCTCGCGGCGGGAAATTCCGTCGTGCTCAAGCCCGCCGAACAATCTCCCCTGAGCGCTTTGCTGCTCGCCGAACTGTTCGTCGAGGCGGGAGGCCCCCCGGGAGTCTTCAACGTGGTGAACGGCCTGGGCGAGGAGGCCGGCAAGGCGCTGGCGCTGCATCGGGATGTGGACAAGATCTCATTCACCGGTTCGGTCGAGGTCGGCAAGCTGATGCTGATCTATGCAGGCCAGTCCAATATGAAGCGGGTATCCACCGAATGCGGCGGCAAGAGCCCGCAGATCATCCTGGCGGATGCGGTCGATCTCGATGTCGCCGCGGAGTACGTGGTGAACGGCATTTTCGCCAATCAGGGCGAAGTCTGTTCGGCGGGTTCGCGGATTCTTGTCCAGTCATCGATCCATGACGATTTCCTGGCCCGGGTGCTCGACAAGGCATCGAACGCCTTCGCGCCGGGCCATCCGCTGGACCCTGCCACCACCATGGGGCCGCTGGTGACCCGGGAGCAGCGGGAGCGGGTGCTGGGCTATGTTGCCCATGGCAGAGAAGAGGGGGCCACGCTGGCCTATGAAGGCAGCCTGGGATCGGCCGTGGAAGGCGGGTTCTATGTCGCCCCCACCTTGTTCACCGAGGTGCGGCCGGCAATGCGCATCGCCCGCGAGGAAATCTTCGGGCCGGTGGCCGCGGTCATGTCGTTCGAGACGCCGGACGAAGCGATTCGGATCGCCAATGATTCGATCTACGGCCTTGCCGCCAGCGTCTGGACCGGAAGCCTGAGCAGGGCTCACAGGATGGCGCGAGATATCGAGGCCGGGATGATCTGGGTCAACTGCTATGACCATGGCGATATGACCCAGCCTTGGGGGGGCTACAAGCAGTCCGGCAACGGACGGGATAAATGCTTCGAAGCGCTGCTTGCGCATACCCAGACCAAGTCGGTCTGGGTGCATCTGGGCTGACGGGCCGCCCGCGAGGCCTTGCCGAACGAATACAACAGGAAACTCCAGAGATGTCGACTTCAACTCCACAACAAGAAGCGGACGATCAGCAACTCGTTCGGCTAGGCTACCGTCCGGTTTTCGCGCGCACGATGTCGCTCTGGGAGAACTTCGCCCTGGGCTTCACCTACCTGTCGCCGGTGGTCGGTGTTTATACGCTGTTCGCCGTCTCGCTGGCCGTGGGCGGGCCGCCGTTCATCTGGAGCTATCTGCTGGTCGGCATCGGCCAATTCCTGGTGTGCCTCGTCTTCTGCGAGGTCGTGTCCCAGTATCCGATTTCGGGGGGCGTCTATTCGTGGATCAAGCGCATGCAGGGGCAGCGCTTGGCCTTCATGGGAGGATGGATCTATTTATGGGCGCTGGCGGCCACGGTGGCCGCAGTCGCCGTCGGGGCCGCGCCCTATGTGGTCGCATTGGTCGGTTCCGATGGCGGGCCTGGCACGGTCACCTGGACGGCGCTGGCGCTGATCGCGCTCGGTCTGCTGCTGAATCTCGGTGGAACCCGTGTCCTGGCCACGGCGGCGTTCCTGGGCTTCACCGCGGAACTGCTCGGCGCCCTGGCCGTGGGGTCGTACCTGCTTCTGTTCGAGCGCCTGCAGTCGCCTGCGATCATCTTCGACACCTTGGGCGCAGCCGAGCCGGATGGCTACCTGGCCGCCTTTCTGGTTGCCGGGCTGGCCGGGATCTTCCAGTACTACGGCTTCGAGGCGTGCGGCGATGTGGCCGAAGAGGTCCCGGATCCTTCGCGCAGGATCCCCAGGGCGATGCGCCTGACTATTTATGTCGGCGGGTCCGTCGCGATCTTCACCTGCCTGTCGTTGCTGCTGGCCGTCCCGGATATCCAGGCAGTGATCAGCGGCCATGATGCCGATCCCGTGATGACGATCCTGAACCGCAGTTTCGGCTCCGTCGGCGCGGGGCTGGTCATCATGATCATCCTGGTTTCGTTTCTGTCGTGCATCGTCAGCCTGCAGGCCGCGACGAGCCGCCTGCTGTTCGCCATGGCGCGGGACCGGATGGTGCCGGGCCATGGCGGCTTTGCCCGGCTATCGGAGCGCTCTAGGGCGCCGGCGAACGCCCTGTTTGCCTGCACCGCGGCGACGGTGGGGATCGTGCTGATTGGCCACGTCCGGGAAGACGCGCTCATTGCCATCATCAGCTTCGCCGCCGTGGGCATTTACATTGCGTTCCAACTGACCGTGGCGGTCGTGCTCGCCGCCCGTATCCGGGGCGCGGCGCCATCGGGGGCGTTCACGCTCGGGCGTTGGGGGTGGCCGGTGACGGTCGGCGCGCTGGCGTACGGTATCGCCGCCATCCTGAACATAGCCTGGCCGCGCGCGCCGGAGCTGGCCTGGTATCTCAACCACGGCGTGGCGTTTTCGACAGCGGTCGTCATCGTGTCGGGGTTGATATTCTCGATTGCCTCCAGAGATACCCGGGCGGCGCTTGGCGCTGGCGAATGATCCTGGTGGGCGCAGGTCGCCGGGTCCTGGCCGTCCGTCAGTCCTGTCCAACACGTAACTGTGTGCAGTACTCCGGTGTGTCAGGCCCGTCCCGACTCTTTTAGCCTCGACTTCTCGAGCCGCCCGAACGAGCCCGCATGCCGGCGGCCCGCTATCGTGGGGTCGTCTTGCGGCGCTATGCCGGCGTCTCGTCCGGGCCGCCGCTTTGCACGACGCGATTGCGCCCGGTCTGTTTGGCGCGGTACAGGGCCTGGTCGGCGGCTTTCAACACCAGGGTCATATCGGTGGCGTCTTCGGGCACCCAGGCGGCCACGCCAATGGATACCGTCACGGTTTCCCCCGGCAGGATGGCGGCGTGTTCGATCCCTGCCCGCAGCCGTTCGGCCATGCTGGCCGCGACGTCTCGACGCGCTCCGGGCAAGAGCGCCAGGAATTCCTCGCCGCCCATGCGAAACAGGGTGTCGCCCTCGCGGGCCTGGGTCCGCATCCAGTTGCCGACCTGCCGGATGACCTGGTCCCCGGTGTCGTGGCCATAGGCGTCGTTGATGCGCTTGAAGAAATCGATATCCAGCGCGATGACGGCGAAAGGCTGCCCCAGCGTCTGGCAGGCCTGCAGGGCCAGGTCCAGGCCGCGCCGGTTGCCCAGGCCGGTCAGGGGGTCCAGGTAGGCCTCGTCATGCAATTGGCCCAGTTGCGCGCCGACGGTGCCCAGGCCGGCCAGCAGCGCGCGTTGCAGGCGCTGCGCCTCGAAGTACCAGCAGCGGACCGACTGGATGCGGCGCGCCATGCCGTCTTCATAGCCGTCCTGCACGATCAGCGCCAGTTCGCCCAGGGGCCGGGAGACCCAGCTGGCCAGGAACCACAGCAGCGCCAGCAGCAGGCCGACGGGCACCAGGGACAGCCATAATGCGCGACGCATCAGGTCGTCCAGCCGCGCCAGGGTGGCCTGGGTGGGTCGCTGGACGACAATGCCCCATTGGGCGGCAGGCACGTAGGCGAACCCGGCCAGCATGTCGATGCCCTGGCTGTTGGTGATCCGCTGGGCGCCGGACTGGCCTTTCAGGACGGCATTGATGGCCGGGTTGTCGTAGACCACCTCCGTGCCGATCCGGAGGGCTTGGGGGTGGTACAGCAGCTTGCGCGTGGCGTCCACCACGTAGACGTAGGTGTCGTTGCGAAAATAATGCTGGCCGATCAGGCGCGACAGGCCTCCGTCGGATTTCAGATAGATGGTGCCCGCCAGATAGCCGAGGTACTGGTCTTTGGCGGTGTACAGCGGATGGGTGATGAGGATGGCCAGGTTGCCCAGGATGGATGTGAACGGGTTGCTGATCGCCGGGGCCAGATGCCGTGGGGATGAGCGGGGGGCTGTCTGGTCCACGCGGCGGCCCCGGAGGTTCAGAGTGCTGGGCGATACTGCCAGGACGAACCCCCGGCTGCCCGTGACCGTGACGGAATTGAAGCCGATGCCTTGCGCTCTCAGCCGATCGACCTCGGACTGCAGCACGGCGGGATCCATGCCGGACTGGACGACGCGTTCGGCGGAATATGCCAGGTCCTGCTGGGCCTGCTTCAACAGGTCGGAAGTCGACGCGGCCAGTTTTTCCGCAAAGGCCTGGTTGGCGGCCAGGGTGTCGTCCATCAGTTGATCGCGTTGAATGCGATACGCCCCCGCCATGCCCGCCACCAGCATGGCCAGAACACTGCCGATCGACAGGATCAGGACCAGTTGGCGTAAAGTGATGCGGGAGGGTTTCCGGATCTGCATCCCGTGGGGGTTCCTTTTCTTGTCTGGTCGGTGCAGTTTGAACGGTCAAGGATGGTCCCAGCCTACTACAAGTCGCTGCGCTTGGGCCAGCCTCTTGCAGCCGTTCAAAATCTTGCTATAATTGCGCTCTTTGGCGCATTAGCTCAGTTGGTTAGAGCGACGGAATCATAATCCGCAGGTCCGGGGTTCGAGTCCCTGATGCGCCACCAGATCTATGCAAAAAGGCCATTCCTTCGGGAATGGCCTTTTTGCATGCCGGGCCGGAATTCTGGAAAATCCGCAGGCTGCCTTCGGCGCTACAGCATTTCGTCCGGCGTCAGGGGCGCCAGCAGTTTCGCCAGGAAGCGCAGCCACAGGCTGGTGTCCGGGTCGTGCGCGACCTCGATGGGGCGCGCCTTGGGGGGCGCCTGCCAGCGCAGGGCGCCGTCGGGGGTCAGCTCGACCTTCCAGGCGGCGGCGTCGATCACGGCCTGCACCTGCTCGCCGGCTTGCCGCGCGAGCGCCGGGCTGCGGATCACCAGGGCGATTTCCGAATTCTGCAGCTTGGATCGCAGGTCCAGATTCATCGATCCGATGCTGATGATGCGCCCGTCGACAATGACCAGCTTGGCATGCAGGCTGGCATGCGTTCCCTTGCTGTCGGACCCCAGCACGGTGTCCCGGAGCCGGGCGCGCGCCCGCGCCCGGGTCTCGTACAGTTCCAGGCCCAGGCGCAGGAGCTGCTCGCGGTGGCGCGCGTAGCCGATCTGCGCCAGCAAGGCGTCTGTGGACGCCAGCGAATTGGTGAGCACGCGCACGCGCACGCCCCGCGTCTTCAGGTCGGCGAACAGCGCCATCATCTGCGGGCCGGGCACGAAGTAGGGCGACACGATGACCACGTCGTGCTGCGCCCTGCTCAACAGGGACAGCAGGCCTTCGATGACGGCGCCCTCGACGCGCGTGTCGTCGTCCGCGGGCATCAGTTTGAGCGGGCTGTCGACCAGCAGCCCCGCGGGGGCCCAGGTCAGCGGCAGCGCCGCCAGATCCAGGGCCGGGGGCAGGTCCGGCGCTTCCGCTGCAGGACGGGTGGCGGCGCCGTCATCGCCTCCGCCATCGGCGGTTGCCGCCCGGGGGCTGGCGGTTTCGCGCAGGCGCTTCAATTCTTCGGGGGTGATGAGCGAGGCGACCGGATAGGCCAGGGAACTGTTCCAGTAGCGGTCGAAGCTGGCTGAAATGTCCCGCACCACGGGGCCGGCGGCCAGCACGTCCATGTCGATGAAATTGCTGCCGGCGGCCGTGCCGAAGTAGGCGTCCCCCAGATTGCGTCCGCCGATGATGCCCCAGGCGTTGTCGGCGACGTAGAGCTTGTTGTGCATGCGATGCTGGATGCGCTGGAAGTCGTTCAGGGACCCCAGCGTGCGCCACAGGCCGGCCCCCCGGCTGCCGGGCAGCGGGTTGAACATGCGCATCTGCACGCCCGGCACGCCGGCCATGCGCATGACCTGGGCGTCGCGCCCGACGCTGTTGAAGTCGTCCAGCAGAATGCGGACGCGCACGCCGCGCCGCGCCGCCGCCCGCACGGCGCGCAGCAGGCTGCGGACGGTGGGGTCGACGTGGATGGCGTAATACTGGATGTCGAGTGTCTTGCCGGCCTGTTCGGTCAGCGCGAGCCGGCCGGCGTAGGCCATATTGGGCGAGGCCAGCAGCGCGAAGCCCGAGCGATCCTGGCGGACGGCATCGGGGCGCTTGTGCGCGATCAACTGCCCCAGGGTTGTGGACTCAGGGTGATCCAGGGCGGCCGAGACCGGGCGCTGCACGTCCTTGGGCAGGCTGGCGCAACCGGCCAGCAGCAGGACGGCTGCCGGCAGCCACCGTCCGGCGCCCATCAGCCGGCGGCCGCCGCCGGATCGGGCGCATCCGGGATGCTCTGGTCCGCATGGCCGGACAGCGCGGCGCTGAGGCTGTACAGGGGATCGAAGGATTCCGCCTGGGCCATGGGCCAGGCGGTGCGGAAGATCGTATTGCGGAACTTGCCTTCCAGCAATTCGCCTTTCTGCAGGTCGGGGAACAGGGCCGACAGGACGCGGACTTCGCCGTTGGCGATGCGCCGGGCGATGTGATGGGGACGCAGGTCGCCGGGGTGCTGCAGGCCGGCGGCGCCCAGCAGTTCTCCCAGCGCCTTCAAGGTGTTGGCGTGGTAGTTGGCGACGCGCACCGATTTATCGGCCACCACCAGCGCCTTCTGGCGCGCGGGGTCCTGGGTGGTGACGCCGGTCGGGCAGCGTCCGGTGTGACAGGTCTGGGCCTGGATGCAGCCGATGGCGAACATGTAGGCGCGGGCGCTGTTGCACCAGTCGGCGCCCAGGGCCATGATGCGGGCCATGTCGAAGGCGCTGATGACCTTGCCCGAAGCCCCCAGGCGGATCTTTTCCCTCAGGCCGATGCCCACCAGGGTGTTGTGCACCAGTCGCAGGCCTTCGCGCAGAGGCGTGCCCACGTGGTCCACGAATTCGATGGGCGCGGCGCCGGTGCCGCCCTCGGCGCCGTCCACCACGATGAAGTCCGGCGTGATGCCGGTGGCCAGCATGGCCTTGGCGATGGCGAACCATTCCCAGGGGTGGCCGATGCACAGCTTGAAGCCCACCGGTTTGCCGCCCGACAGTTCGCGCAGACGGACGATGAAGTGCATCAGTTCGATGGGGGTGGAAAAGGCGCTGTGGCTGGCGGGCGAGATGCAGTCCTGTCCGGCGGGCACGCCCCGGGCGGCGGCGATTTCCGGGGTGACCTTGGGCGCGGGCAGCACGCCGCCGTGGCCAGGTTTCGCGCCCTGGGACAGCTTGATTTCGATCATGCGGATGTTGTCGCGGCAGGCCATGTCGGCGAAACGTTCCGCCGAGAAACTGCCGTCCGGGTTGCGGCAGCCGAAATAGCCCGAACCGACGTTCCAGATCAGGCCCCCGCCGTGTTCCAGGTGGTAGCGGCTGACACCGCCCTCGCCGGTGTCGTGGGCGAAATTGCCCAGGGCCGCGCCTTTGTTCAGGGCTCGCACCGCATTGGCGGACAGGGCGCCGAAGCTCATGGCGGAAATATTGAAGACCGACAGGTCGACGGGCTTGGCGCAGTCCGGCCCGCCCACCGTGATGCGGAAATCGGTGTCCTGCACGTGGGCGGGCACCATGGCGTGGTTGATCCATTCATAGTGGCTGTCGTAGACGTCGCCCTGGGTGCCGAACGGGCGCTGGTCCATTTGCCGTTTGGCCCGCTGGTAGACCAGGGACCGGTCCACGCGCGAGAACGGCATCTTCAGCGTGTCGTCTTCGAAGAAGTACTGGCGCACTTCGGGGCGGATGTATTCGAACAGAAAGCGCAGGTTGCCGATCACCGGGTAATTGCGGCGGATGGCGTGCCGGGTCTGGTTCAGGTCGTAGACGCCCAGGATGGACAGCGCCAGGAACAGCAGACAGGGCAGCCACCAGGCGGCGTTCAGGCTGAGCGCCAGACCAGCGCACAGCACGGTCAGACCGATGACGGCGTAAAAAGAGGTGTGGCGGGTAAACAGGTGTTGCATGGCGGCTCCGTCTTGGGTTTGACGAGGTGTTACCTTAGCAGACTGCGGTCCAGATCAGGCGCGCCACCGTGTCCTCCGGGCACTCGACCAGGGCGTTTTGCCCGAATCTGCGAGCCAGGAGCAGCCCCGCGGCCGGCGGCAGGCCGGGGATCCAGAGGCTGGCCTCGTCCGGCCAGACGCCTTGGGGGTCCAGCCCCGCGGCGGGCAGGCTGGGAAAGCCCAGCGCGCCGATGGCCTGCCGCAGCGCGCGCATCCGCCGGGCGTTGGCGGCGGGCCGCAGGCGGCGGCTGAGCGGGTTGCAGGCGGTCAGGATCAGGCTGCGGCGGCAGCGGTGCTGCTGGTGCAGGCTGGCCAGCTCGGGGTGGGCCCGACCGATGCGGATGAACAGCGGCGGGATCGTGTCGATGCGGTAGAGGGCGTTCCGATACGCCTGGACCAGGGCGCGGGCCGCCGGTGGGGCGGGCGCGTCCGCGTCGTGGGACGCCGGGCCGTGCTCAGGCGCCGGACAGCGCCGCATGACGGTGGCAGTCGGTCGTGTGATCCATCAGACACCCGATGGCCTGCAGGTAGGCCTGGCAGATCGTCGGCCCCACGAAGGTGAAGCCGTGGCGCTTGAGCAGGCGGCTGAGCGCCTGGGCCTCCGGCCCCGCTGTGGGGATGGCGTCCCCGGGGGCGTAGCGGTGGATACGCGGAGTCTGGTCCACCACCGACCAGATCAGGGCCGCGGGGTCGTCCAGAGCCAGCCAGGCGCGCGCGTTCGTGCCGGCCGCCTGCAGCTTCAGGCGGTTGCGGATGATGGCGGCATTCTGCATCTGATCCTGCACCCAGGCGGCGTCGGTGCGCGCCAGGGCCTGGGGGTCGAAGCCGAAGAAGGCGGCGCGGAAGGCTTCGCGCCGGCGCAGGATGGTCAGCCACGACAGGCCCGCCTGGAAGCCTTCCAGGATCAGCATTTCGAACAGATGACGGGGGTCGCGGGATGGCACGCCCCATTCCTGATCGTGATAGCGCACATACAGCGGGTCGTCCGTGCACCAGCGGCAGCGGGGCGGCGCATCGGGAGTCGCGTTGCGCGGGGAGGAGGCGATGCCGGGCATGTCGGGGCGGGTCCTGGCGCGATCCGGGGTGTTCGGCATACGCCTTAGCGCCGCCGTCCGACCAGGGACCCGAGCAGGCCGCGCACCATCTGATTGGCGGCGTTGCGCACCATGCTCTTGGCGACGGACTGCACGACGCCCTCGCGGCGGCCGCCGCGCGGGCCGGTGGAACCGAACAGGAAATCGCTCAGCATGCCGCCCACGCCGGCCATGGCGCCGGAGTCGGCGGCGTCCTGGCCGGCGGCTTGCCCGCCGCGGCCGGCCTGTCCTGTCGCCGGCCCAGCGGCGGGCGCATCGCCCTGGGCGCGGGCCTGCAGGATTTCGTAGGCGGATTCCCGGTCCAGGGCCTGGTCGTATTTGCCGCCCAGCAGGGATGCGGCCCGCAGCGCCTGCCGTTCGGCGTCGGTGGCGGGACCGATCCGGCTTCCGGGCGCGGCCATCCAGACGCGTTCCGTGGCCATCGGCTGGCCTTTGGCATCCAGCAGGGATACCAGCGCTTCACCGACGGCCAGTTCGGTGATGGCGGCCTCGATATCCAGCCCGGCGCGGGGGCGCATGGTCTGCGCGGCAGTGCGCACGGCTTTCTGATCGCGGGGGGTGAAGGCCCGCAAGGCATGCTGCACCCGGTGGCCCAGCTGGCCCAGCACCGTATCGGGGATGTCGGCCGGATTCTGGGTGACGAAATACACCCCCACGCCTTTGGAGCGGATCAGGCGCACGACCTGCTCGATCTTTTCCAGCAGGGCCTTGGGCGCGTCCTTGAACAGCAGATGGGCCTCGTCGAAGAAGAACACCAGCTTGGGTTTGTCCAGATCGCCGACCTCGGGCAGTCGTTCGTAGAGGTCGGCCAGCATCCACAGCAGGAACACGCCATACAGGCGCGGGGACTGCATCAGCCGGTCGGCGGCCAGGATGTTGATCATGCCGCGCCCCTGGGCATCCGTGCGCATCCAGTCGAAGACGTCCAGCATGGGTTCGCCGAAGAATTGGTCCGCGCCTTCGGATTCCAGGCGCAGCAGGCTGCGCTGGATGGCGCCGATCGAGGCGGCCGACACTTGCCCGTAGCGGGTGCGCAGTTCGCCGGCGTGATCGGCCACGTATTGCAGCATGGTGCGCAGGTCTTTCAGGTCCAGCACCAGCAGGCCTTCGTCGTCGGCGACCCGAAAGGCCACGTTCAGCACGCCTTCCTGGGTATCGTTCAGATCCAGCATGCGGGCCAGCAGCAGGGGGCCCAGATCGGAGACCGTGGCGCGGATGGGATGGCCCTGTTGACCGAAGATGTCCCATAGGGTGGCAGGGCTGGCGCCCCAGGCCGGCTCGGGCAGGCCCAGGGTCTGCAGGCGCTTGCTGAGCTTTTCCGATGCGGCCCCGGCCTGGGAAATCCCGGTCAGGTCGCCTTTGACGTCGGCCAGGAAGACCGGGGTGCCGATGCGGGAGAAGGATTCTGCCAGCACCTGCAGGGTGATGGTCTTGCCGGTGCCGGTGGCGCCGGTGACGCAACCGTGCCGGTTGGCCATCTGCGGCAGCAGTGCGGCCTGGAAATCGGCGTTGCGGGCAATGATCAAAGGCTCTGCCATGGGGGCTCCGGGGGATGGGAACGAGTTTCAGGATACCTGAATGCGGGGCGTTCCGGCAGTCAGCCGCCCGATCCGGGCGGCCTGGCCGAAGCCATCGGCGCGCAGCAGGGCCAGGACCTCGTCGGCGGCGTCGGCGGCGCAGGCGACCAGCAGACCGCCGGAGGTCTGCGGGTCGGTCAGCAGGGCCTGGGCATACGGCGGCAGTCCGGCGGACAGGTCGATGGCGGCCTGGCAGGCGTGCCAGTTGCGCCCGGACGCGCCGGTCTGGATGCCGTCGCGCGCCAGTTCGGCGGCGGGCGCCAGCCAGGGCAGGGCGGCGTAGTCCAGTTCTGCGCGCAGCCCCGACCCCCGGCACATTTCCAGGGTGTGGCCCAGCAGGCCGAAGCCGGTCACGTCGGTCAGCGCGTGCACGGCCGGCATCTGCGCCAGCCGCGTGCCCGGCGTGTTCAGTTGCGTGGTGCTGCCGATCATGGCCTGGTAGCCGGCCGTGTCCAGCAGATCTTTTTTCAGCGCGGCGGACAGGATGCCCACGCCCAGAGGTTTGCTCAGGATCAGCACGTCGCCCGCTTGCGCCTGGTCATTGCGCTTGATCTGGTCGGGGTGCGCCAGGCCCATGACGGCCAACCCGTAGATGGGCTCGACGGAGTCGATGGAATGACCGCCGGCGATCGGGATGCCGGCCTGCTGGCAGACGGATGCGCCGCCCGCCAGCACGGCGGCGATGGTGTCGCGCGGCAGGGACTTCAGCGGCATGCCCACCAGGGCCAGGGCCATGATGGGGCGTCCGCCCATGGCGTAGACGTCGGACAGGGCGTTGGTGGCGGCGATGCGGCCGAAGTCGTGCGGATCGTCGACGATGGGCATGAAGAAATCGGTCGTCGCGATCAGTGCCTGTTGATCGTTCAGGCGGTAGACGGCGGCATCATCGGACGACTGCGTGCCCACCATCAGGTCGGGGAACGGGCCGATGGGCAGGGCGTTGCGCATCAGGTCCGCCAGGACGTCGGGGGCGATCTTGCAGCCGCAGCCGCCTCCGTGGGACAGCGAGGTCAGGCGGGGGATGGATGAATCGGTCATCGGGAAATCTCCAGAATCGCCGCCTTGCTCGGGTCGGCGTCCGTATATCGGAAGTCAGTCGTCAGCGATCAGTCGGTCGGGACGCCATCGGTCAAGCCCAGCCGATCCATCAGCTGAGCCGCCTGGCTCCGGCCGTCGGGGTCGGTGGGGTCGTAATCGAATGTGGGGGCCTGTTCCAGTCCGGCGTAGTGGCCGTGGCTGCTGCGCCGGTAGGCGGGGTCGTAGTGTTCCTGCACCAGGGCCCGGAACAGTTCGGCGCGTCGGTCGGCATCGATCAGGGCATGCCAGTCCTGGATGGTCTGCCGGCTGTGCAGGCCGACCAGCCGGCCCAGGGTGCTCTTGAAGGCATCGGGCGTCTGGAACAGGTGGTCGTAGTCCTGCAGCAGGAATTCGATGCGTTGCGGCAGGGCGGCCTGGATGCGCACGCAGCGCCCGCCGTGCATGGCGCGCAGCACGCTGTCGGGCAGGCTCAACTGGCCGATGCGGCGGCTTTCGGCTTCGACGAAGACCGGCCGGCCGGGGTCCAGGCTGTCCAGGGCCTGCAGCAGGGCCGATTCGAAACCGCGCTGGCTGGGCTGCGGCCGGGCGGGCAGGTCGCCCAGCAGGGAGCCGCGATGGCAGGCCAGGCCTTCCAGGTCCAGGATCTGGGCGCCGGCCTGGCCCAGGGCCTGCAGCAGCCGGGTCTTGCCGGATCCCGTCGGGCCGGTCAGCACGATGCAGTCCAGGCGGGCGGGGTAGTCGGCCAGGCGGTCGATCACGTGTCGCCGCCAGGTCTTGTAGCCGCCGTCCAGCTGCCGCGCGCGCCAGCCGATCAGGTTGAACCAGGTCGCCATGGATCCGGATCGCTTGCCGCCGCGCCAGCAGTAGATCAGCGGCCGCCAGCTGCGCGGGCGGTCGGCGAACAGGGTTTCCAGGTAGTCGGCGATGTGCCGGGCGACCAGGGCGGCCCCCAGCCGCGTGGCTTTGAAGGGGGATTCCTGGGCGTACATCGTGCCGATCAGGACGCGTTCCTCGTTGCTGAGCACCGGCGCGTTGATGGCGCCGGGGATGTGGTCGTCGGCGTATTCCGCCGGCGTGCGCACGTCGATGATTTCGTCGAACTGATCGAGGGATTCCAGGCCGCAGCGCAGCGACCCGGGAGGATGGGCGGGGCGATTCATGCGGGGGATTGTAAATCCACCGCCCGGGATGGTGGGTGCTGAGGGGCTCGAACCCCCGACCTACGCCGTGTAAAGGCGCCGCTCTACCAACTGAGCTAAGCACCCGGATGCGCCCCGGCAGTCCGACGGAGCGCAGGGGCGAATTATATCGGGGGGCAGAAGGGGTGGCAAACCCGTGCTCAGGCCGCGTGATCTGTCGGCGGGCGGGGCATGTCCGGCTTCCTGTCGTGGCGCGGCGGGTCGATGCGCTCGATGTTGCCCAGCACCAGGGCGCGGCCGGCGAAGGTGCCGCCGGCGGTTTCCAGGGCGAAGCGTTCCGCGTCGCGGTTGCGCACTTCGCCGATCAGGTCGTCGGCCTCCTGGTCCGTGGCGCCCAGCGCCAGCACCGCCTGGCGTCCCATCAGCAGCGCCGCTTCGAAGGTTTCGCGCACCACGTCGTCGGCGTCCAGCCGGACGAGTTCCAGGGCGTGCTCGCGGTCGAAGGCGCGCACGACCAGGCGGGTCTGCAGGCATTCGCGTCGGGCGTTCTCGACGATACGCGTGGCGGCGACCGGGTCGTCCACGCAGACCAGGATGACGCGGGCATGCCGCGCGCCGGCGGAGCGCAGCACGTCGGCGCGGGCGCCGTCGCCGAAGTAGACCTTGAAGCCGTAGCGCGCGGCGTTGCGGATCACGTCGGGGTCGTTGTCGATGATGGAAAGTTCGGCGCCCTGGGCCAGCGGGCCCTGGCTGGCGATCTGTCCCACGCGGCCGAAGCCGATGATGAGCACCTTGCCGCGCAGGTCCTGCGGTGTTTCCACGCCGTCCGGCGTCGCGGCCTCGGCCCCGGCGCGGGCGCGGGCGTAGCGCTTGTGGACCGCGCCCACGAGCGGGGTCAACGCCATCGAGAGCACGATGATCGCCGACATGTCGGCGTTGACCTCCGGAGTGATGACCTTGAGCCTGAGCGCTTCGGCGAACAGCACGAAGGCGAATTCCCCGCCTTGCACCATCAGGGTGGCGCGGTCGATGGCCTCGGCGCGGCTGCCGCCGGCCAGCCGCGCCGCGAAATACACGCACAGCGCCTTCGCCAGCATCAGCATGATCACGCCCAGGCCGATGAGCCGCCAGTCCAGCGTCACCACGTCCAGGTCGAGCGCCATGCCCACGCCCAGGAAGAACAGCCCCAGCAGCAGGCCCCGGAAGGGCTCGACGTCGGCTTCCAGCTGATGACGGAAGGACGATTCCGACAACAACACGCCGGCGACGAACGCGCCCATGGCCATGGACAGGCCGCCGAGTTCCATCAGCAGCGCCGCCCCCAGCACCACCAGCAGCGCTGCGGCCGTCATGACTTCGCGCGCCCTGGCCTTGGCCAGCACGCGGAACAGGGGGTTGAGCAGCCACAGGCCCGCTGCCACCAGCGCACCCAGCGACAGCAGGCCCAGGCCGATGCGCTGCCACAGCGGCGACGCGGCCGCCGGCGCGGCCTCGGCCGGCGCGAGAAAGGCCACCACCGCCAGCAGGGGCACGATCAGCATGTCTTCGAACAGCAGGATGGAGACGATGCGCTGCCCGCGCGGCGCGAGGATGTCGCCGCGTTCGGCCAGCGTCTGCATGACGATGGCGGTGGACGTCAGCACGAATCCCGCGCCGCTGACGAAGGCCATCCGCCACGGGAAGCCGAGCGCGATGCCCACGCCGGTGAGCAGCGTGGCGCACAGCACGGCCTGCATGCTGCCGAGTCCGAAGATCTGTCTGCGCAGGCCCCACAGGTGCGATGGCTTCATCCCCAGTCCGATGATGAAGAGGAACATCACGACCCCGAGCTGGGCCACGTTGAGGATGGTTTCGGTGTCGGTCACCAGGCCCAGGCCGTAGGGGCCGATGGCCAGCCCGGCCGCCAGGTAGCCCAGCACGGAGCCCAGGCCGAGGCGCTTGAACAGCGGCACCGCCACGACGGCGGCGCCCAGCAATGTGACCACGCCGATCAATTGGCCGGCATCTGCTCCGCTTGCCATGCTGTGTTCCTTGCGGGTGAGGGGGGATCAGGATAGAACGAAAAAGGCCACCGGGTGTCGGTGGCCTTTTTGCACAGGAGAGCCGATCAGTTGACGGCGTCTTTCAGGGCCTTGCCCGGGCGGAACTTCGGCACGCGGGCCTTCTTGATCTTGATGGCTTCGCCGGTGCGCGGGTTGCGACCGGTGCGGGCGGCGCGCTCGGACACGGCAAAGGTGCCGAAGCCGACCAGCGTGACCGACCCTTTCTTTTTCAGGGTGGTCTTCACGGCGCCGACAAAGGCTTCCAGGGCGCGACCGACGTCGGCCTTGGACAGATCTGTCTTGGAGGAAATGTGCTCGATCAGCTCGGTCTTGTTCATTTACAAAATACCCCTGAGGTTTATTGTCGCCCGGTAGAGAGCGCCGGGTCGTTTGATGGACGTGTCTTGCCATGGCTGCCGGCTGGTGCTGCACCGGGTCACACCATTTGGTGTCGGGACCTGGCCGGCTTTGGTGGCTAAGGCGTATTAAGCCTTCGAATGGCTTGCAGTGTCAAGAGAAAACCGCTGAAGACCCGCGTCTTTCCTGATGTTTGTTAAAAAGTGTTCAGGGCGCCATGGGTATACCCGAGGTGCCTGACGCCTCGGGTTGTGGTATCAGCAGCTTGCCAGGGCCTGCGCAAAATCGCCGATCAGATCGGCTTCTTCCTCGATTCCGACGGAGATGCGCAGGAAAGCGTCCGGGATGCCCATCAGTGCGCGGCGCTGCGCCCCCATTTCGTAGTAGATGGTGTGGGCGGCCGGCAGCACCAGCGTGCGGTTGTCGCCCAGGTGTGTGGCCAGCGCCACGACGCGCAGCCGGTTCAGGCAATCGAAGACGTCGACGTGGTCCTTCAGGACGACGCCCAGCAGGCCGCCATAACGGCCGCCGAAAAATTCCGTGGCCCTCTGGTGTTGCGGATGGCTGGCCAGCCCCGGATATTGAACCCGTTCGACCAGCGGGTGGTCTGCCAGAAAGCGGGCCAGGGCCAGGGCGTTGCCGCAGATGCGGTCCATGCGCAGCGTCAGTGTCTCGGCCCCGGCCGACAGGCGGTGGGCGACATCGGACGACAGGGTGCCGCCCATGTCGCGCAGGCCCTTTTTCTTGATTTGCAGCAGACCCCAGGTATGGGAATCGTCTTTGCGGTATTGCTCGTAGATATGAGGAAAGTCGGCCCAGTCGTACAGGCCGGTCTGAGTCACGGCCCCGCCCAGGGCGTTGCCGTGGCCGCCGATGTGCTTGGACAGGGAATTGACGACCAGCGAGGCGCCGAAGTCGCGCCCCGGGCGCAGATAGGGCGACGACAGGGTGGTGTCCACCACGTAGACCAGCTTATGCGTCTGGCACAGGTCGCCGATGGCCTTCAGGTCCGCCACCTGGGTGCCCGGGTTGGCGATGGTTTCCACGAACACCATGCGGGTGTTGGGGCGCAAGGCGGCCTGCACCTGGGCCGCGTCCGTCGCGTCCACCAGCGTGAGTTCGACGCCGAAGTTTTCCAGCGTCATCAGCAGGCTGTTGGTATTGCCGAAAATGTACTTGCTGGCGATCAGGTGATCGCCGTGGCGCAGCAGCGCGAAGAACACGGCGTTCAGGGCCGCCATGCCGGTGGCGAAGGCGACGGTGCCGATGCCTTGCTCCATGGTTGTGACCTGGGCTTCCAGGGCTGCGGTGGTCGGCGTGCCGGTGCGGCCGTAGGTATAGCCTTTTTTGCGGTTCTGGAAGACTGCCGCCAGATCGTGGGCGTCGTGGTAGGTGTATTCCGTGGACGGGTGGACCGCCGCGTGCACGGCCCCGTATTCGGAGTCGGCTCGGCGGCCGTAGTGGACGATCTGCGAGGTGAAGCCGGTATTGGGCATGGCGTGTGGCGGGGATGGTAGAAGAATGCTGGATTATGCGCCTGTCGGGCTCAGGCGCTGGCGAACGGTTTCGTACAGGCAGACGGCGCTGGCGACGCTGACGTTCAGGCTTTCGACCGAGCCCTGCATGGGGATGGACACCAGCTCGTCGCAGGTTTCCCGCGTCAGGCGGCGCATGCCTTCGCCCTCGGCGCCCATGACCCAGGCCATGGGGCGGCGGGCATCGACCTGGTGCACGCCGTGGCTGGCGGTATCGTCCGTGCCGACCAGCCAGACGTCGCGCTCGCGCAGCGCCCGCAGCGTGCGCGCCAAGTTGGTGACCATCAGGTAGGGGACGGTGTCCGCTGCGCCGCAGGCCACGCGTTGCACCGTGGTGTTCAAGCCCACGGCGCGGTCCTTGGGGGCGATGACGGCATGCACCCCGGCTGCGTCGGCCGTGCGCAGGCAGGCGCCCAGGTTGTGGGGATCGGTCACGCCGTCCAGAATCAGCAGCAGCGCGGGTTCCCCGCGGTCCTCAAGGACGTCCAGCACTTCGTCGACCGAAATGGCCAGCGGCCGGGCCTGGGCCAGGGCGACGATGCCCTGGTGGCGCACGCCGCGGGCCAGGCCGTCCAGGCGCTGGGCGTCGGCGGCGTGCCAGCGCACGCTCGCGGCTTCCAGTTGCTGGATGCAGCGCTGCATGCGGGCATCCTGGCGGCTGGTGTCCAGATAGACGTCTCGGATCGAATCGGGGGCGTGGCGCAGACGCGCTTGCACGGCGTGGAACCCGGCCAGAATCTGTTGGGATGACATGGTCTTCCTGATGCGCGGTAAAAGGCGCCCGCGCCATTGCGGCGCGGGTCGTGCCTGCCATTGTAGTGCGGGCGGCTTCAGCCGCGCCGTTTGCGCGAGGATTCCTGGCGAGTGGCGTGCTTGGCTTCGGCGCGGCGCTGGCGGGCGGTGGTGCCGCGCAAGGCGGCGGGCTTGGCGCCGGCAGCCTTTTTATGCGGCCGTTGCGGGGTTGCGCGGGGCGTGCCTTCGATTTCGGCCTGCAGGGATTTGAAGTCTTCGCCTCGTACCGGGCGGAAATCGATCCGGCGGGCTTCGAGATCGACCCGGGATACCTGCACCTGCAGCGTATCGCCCAACTGGTAGCGGAACCCCGAGCGTTCTCCGCGCAGTTCGTTCAGCGCTTCGTTGTACTGGAAGTAGTCGCCGCCCAGCTCGGAAATGTGCACCAGCCCGTCGACGTACAGGGTGTCCAGCGTGACGAATACCCCGAAGCTGGTGACGCCCGAGATGTGGCCGCTGAAGACCTCGCCCACGTGCTCGCGCACGAACCAGCATTTCAGCCAGGCCTGGACATCGCGCGAGGCGTCGTCGGCGCGGCGTTCGCGGGCCGAGAGCAGCGCCCCCAGGGCCTCCCAGGAGTCATGTTCGCGGATCTTGGCGGGCAGCGCCGGGTCCGCGGGCTCGCCCGGCAGGGCGGGCGGCTGGTAGCGCTGCTTGTGCAGGATGCCGCGGATGACGCGGTGCACCAGCAGATCCGGGTAGCGGCGGATGGGCGAGGTGAAGTGCGCGTAATGTTCGTAGGACAGGCCGAAGTGTCCGGTCTGTTCTGGGCTGTAGATGGCCTGCTGCATGGAGCGCAGGCACAAGGTCTGGATGATCTCGAAATCGGGCCGGGCGCGGCTGGCCTGGATCAGCTTGGCGTAATCGCTGGTCTGCGGATCGTCGCCGCCGTCCAGCGTCAGGCCCAGATGGCGCAGGGTCTCGCGCAGCGACTGCAGTTTCTCGGTGGTGGGGCCATCGTGCACGCGAAACAGCGCCTGGCGTTTGTTGCGCACGATGAAGTCGGCCGCGCAGGTGTTGGCGGCCAGCATGCATTCCTCGATCAGCTTGTGGGCATCGTTGCGGGTGTAGGGTTCGATCTTCTCGATGCGCCCCAGCGGGTTGCAGACGATGCGGGTTTCGACCGTGTCGAAGTCAATGGCGCCGCGCGCACGGCGGGCTTGCGTGAACGCCTGGAACAGTTCGTAGGCTGTCTGCACGTGAGGGTACAGATCCCCCAGGTTCTGCGCCGCTGGCCCTTTGGGCTGCTGCAGCGCGGCCCAGATGTCGGTATAGGTCGTGCGGGCGTGCGAATGGATGACGGCTTCGTAGAACTGGTAGGCCGCCACGGTGCCGGCCTTGGCGCCGCCCGCCGGAATCATCATGTCGCAGACCATCACCAGGCGGTCGACGTCCGGGTTCAGCGAACAGATGCCGTTGGACAGGGCCTCGGGCAGCATGGGAATCACCCGGCGCGGGAAATATACGCTGGTGCCCCGGTCCAGCGCGTCGTCGTCCAGGGCGGTCCCCGGTCGCACGTAGTGGCTGACGTCGGCGATGGCCACCAGCAGCCGCCAGCCGGGGCGGGCGCGCTTGGCCGTGCCCAGGTCGGCTTCCGTGCAGAAGACGGCGTCGTCGAAATCGCGGGCGTCTTCACCGTCGATGGTGATGAAGGGCACGTCGCGCAGGTCGATGCGCCCGGCATATTCGCCCTCTCGCACCTGGCTGGGAATGGATCCCAGCTGGCGCAGCGTCTCTTTGGAAAAGTCCACCGGCACATCGAATTTGCGTACGGCGATTTCGATTTCCATGCCGGGATCGTCGATTTCGCCCAGCACTTCGATGATGCGGCCTTGCGGCTGGATGTGGCTGGCGGGTTGGCGCATGATCTGCACCGTGACGACCTGGCCGGGCTCGGCGCCGCCCGTATCCTGGGCGGGGATCAGGATATCGTGCTTGATGCGCTGGTCTTCGGGGGCGACGACGAAGGCGCCGTGTTCCTTCAGGAAGCGGCCCACCAGCTTGACGGTGCGGCGCTCCAGGACCTCGACGATGGCGCCTTCCGGGCGCCCGCGGTATTCGCCGGTGGCCCTGACCCGGACGCGGTCACCGTGCAGGATCTTGGCCATTTCATGGGTGGACAGGTACAGATCGCGGCTGCCGTCATCCGGAATCAGGAAGCCATAGCCGTCGCGATGGCCCTGAACGGTGCCGACGATGAATTCCGTGTTGTTGCATATTTGCAACCTTCCCTGGGCGTTGAAGCGCACCTGGCCGTCACGTTCCATGGCTTTGATGCGGCGGATGAAGCCGGTGGACAGGGGAATCGAGGCTTGAGTGGTATCGGCCAGGGCCTCGAGCGACATGGGTTTGTCCGCGTGGCGCAGGGCGTCGAGCACCTGTTCGCGGCTGGGTACCTTGGGGTCGAAATCAGCGGGTAAATCCGCAGCCGGCACGAAGGAAGCGTCGTGGTTATTGTCGTTGTTGGTTCGCTTTTTCAAAGGCTGTTTGCATCCAAAAAAAATGTATTGTATAGTTCTGTCTTCGCTGAGACGGCGCAACAAAACGCGGTGTTTCAACGAAAGCAATAGCATACACGTTATGCCGTGCCCAGGTGGCGGAATTGGTAGACGCGCATGGTTCAGGTCCATGTGCCGCAAGGTGTGGAGGTTCGAGTCCTCTCCTGGGCACCACTTCTCTCGATCGAGAAGTCCAATGCTGTACGATGTCCTTCGGCATCAAAACAAGACCCGCATGAACTTCAGTTCTGCGGGTTTTTGTTTTATCTCCGTCGCAATTGACGGAAGGATGCATGGGATGAACGATCGTCTTCCCTGGCTGTGGTGTGTTATTTGGTAACAGCGCTGGCGTTGTGGGGCTGCGTCCCTCAGAATGCTCAAGGGAATATATTTTCCTTTTATTTAGGACTTACATTGAAAACAGAAATCGGTATCGTGAAGTGGTTCAACAATGACAAAGGGTTCGGCTTCATCTCGCCCGAATCCGGCGGCAAGGATCTCTTCGCTCACTTCAGCGAAATTCAAGGCACGGGTCACAGAACTCTTGAAGAGAACCAGCGTGTCTCGTACGTAGTCGGCCAAGGGCAAAAAGGCCCCTGCGCGACGCAGATCGTAGTGCTCTAAACCTCTCGCCTGCGTAGGCAGGCAGTCGTTAGGGTAGAGTGGCGGGTCCCACTGAAACATTGGGCCCGCCGCTTTAAAAAGCGAAACCCGCATGAATCGTTGATTCTGCGGGTTTCGCTTTTGGCGCTGCCGTTGCTGCTTCGGCGGCGATGGCGCGGCCGAAGCCGCGCGGCGTTACTGCGCCAGCAACAGCTGGGCGGACCGCCCGCTGATGGCGGCCATCGCCGGCCGGGTCGTGGCGCCGTCGACCGGGGCGGTGTTCTCGTCGTCCAGCGCGAAGGTCGCCACCAGATCGGCCAGGGTGTCCGCCTGATGATGCAGGCTGGAGGCGGCCGCGGCGGATGCTTCCACCAGGCTGGCGTTCTGGCGGGTGACGCTATCCATCTGCGTCATGGCCGAATTGATTTCCTCGATGCCTGTGGTCTGCTCGCGGCTGGCGGCGCTGATCTCACCCATGATGCCGGTGACGCGGTGGATGCTGTCCACGATGTCCCGCATGATGGCGCCGGCGCGGGACGCCTGCTCGTTGCCCTTGGCCGTGGCTTCGACGGACGTGTCGATCAGGGATTTGATTTCCTTGGCGGCCCCGGCCGATCGTTGGGCCAGGGCGCGGACTTCGGCGGCCACCACGGCGAAGCCCCGGCCCTGTTCGCCTGCGCGGGCGGCTTCCACGGCCGCATTCAAGGCCAGGATATTGGTCTGGAAGGCGATGGAATCGATGACGCCGACGATATCGGCGACCTGATGGGACTTGCCGTTGATTTCCCCCATGGTGCCGACCAGCTCGGTCACGATGGCGCCGCCGTCGGTGGCGGTCCGGGCGGCGGATTCGGCCAGCGAGTTGGCCTGCTGGGCGTTGTCGGCGCTTTGACGCACGGTGGCGGTGATCTGTTCCATGGTGGCGGCGGTTTCAGCCAGGGAACCGGCCTGCTGTTCGGTGCGCGATGACAGGTCCAGGTTGCCTTCCGTGATTTGCGCGGAGGCTGCCGCAATTGCGTTGGAACTGCCGCGCACATCGGTCACGGCCTGGCGCAGATTATCGGTCATGGCGCCCAACGCCGTCAGCAACTGGCCGATTTCGTCGCGGCCCTGCGCCCGGATCCGTACCGTCAATTGGCGTTGCGCCACCGTGCCCGCCAGATCGACGGCATGGCGCAGCGGCCGGACGATGGAGCGGGTGACGCGCCAGGCGAACAGCGGCGTCAGGATCAGGGCCAGCAAGGTCGCGATGGCCAGGACGGCCAGCCCCAATTGGCTGGATCGGGCGCTCTGGTCGAACAGTTGCTGCACGGAATCGTACTGGCGTTGCGACAATTGATCGATCCGGGCCAGGTGGCCCGCTATCATCTTCGGCAACTGCTGATTGAAGAAGGCATCGGCTTCCCCATAGTTGCCGCCGTCCAGATCCTTGAAGGCCTGGTTGCGGCTTTTCAGATAGGCGGTCCGGTCCTGCACCGCTTGCCGCAGCAGGGCGGCGGCGTCGGGGCTGTTCAGCATGTCGGCCAGTTGCAGGCTGATTTTCTGCGTCTGTTCGTCGGACGCAGCAATCGAAACCTTCAGCGTGCGCAGCGTGTCCGGGTCCGCAGCCAGCGTGGCCTGCGTCTGATTGGCATTGATGCTGATCTGGCGGGAGAGTTGCTGCAGCAGATCGCTGGTCTGCAGGCGGTTGTTCAGTTCCTGGTTGTCCTGTTGCGAATCCAGGATGCGCCAGGCGCCGATGCCCGACAGGATCAGCAGCAGGATCACCACGAAGCTGAAGCTCAGGCTCAGCCGGGTACTGATTTTCAGATTGCGCATGGCGGGGTCTCGTGGAGGCAAGGGCCGGGCTATGTTAATGGAGATGCGCCGGATTGTGATCCTGCAACACCATCTTTCTGATATACCAGAATGTTATGAGGCCAGGATGGCGCGGCCGATCGGGTGATACTTTGATACATGTCCTATGCTATTCTGAGGTCGTCCTCAAGTGTGGACTGACATCTGACGAGCAGGTGGCGTCCCGCGATTGCAGGGGAACCAGGATGGAGCGCTGTGTGACGATCGGAGGGTCGTGGGTCAAGTACGGGGTGACACCGATGCGTGTGGCGCAGGGCCTGTTGTGCGCCTTGCTGTGCGTCTGCGCGTTGGGGCAGGCGATTGCGCAGGGTCCTGTCAGGACGCTGACTTATTTTCCGGTGGGCCCCATCTACGAATATCGCTGGAAGGTGCTTGAATTGGCGCTGGATCACGTTCGCAAGGCCGAAGGGGTTGCGATCGAGCTGCAGCCCTACGACGAAAAAGTCACACAGAATCGGGGCATCCATCTGCTGCAAAGCGGTGCGATCGATGTCATTGCCCTGGGGACCGACCCCGAACGCGAAGTGGCGATGCGGCCGATCCGGATCGATATTTCCCGCGGGATCGTCGGCTACCGGGTGTTTCTGATTTCCGAGCCTGACCAGGACCGCATTGCGCGGATGGACGACGATGCGTTCAGGAAGCAACTGACCTTTGGCCTGAGCAGCCAGTGGGCGGACGTGCCCGTCATGCGGGCCAACGGCTACACGGTTGTTACGGCAACGGAATACGACCGCCTCTTTCCCATGCTGGCCGCCCATCGCTTCGATGCCCTGCCCCGGGGAATCGGCGAGGCCGGCATCGAACTGAAGGCTCAGCGCCAGACCTATCCGCAGCTGGCCATCGAAAACACCCGCGCCCTGTTTTTCCCCTATCCCATCTATTTCTGGGTCAGCCTCGATGATGTGAAATTGGCCGGGCAGATCGAACGGGGCCTGGATGCCGCGCTGGCCGATGGCTCGTTCCAGCGGTTGTTCCAGACTTATCATGCCTCGGTGATCAAGGATCTGAAACGTTCCACGCGCCGGGTCATCCGCCTCGACAATCCCTTGTTGTCCGCCGATGCGGCGGAAATCGATACCCGATGGTGGTGGCGCTGATGTGGATGCGGCTTGAATGAAGACGACGTCGACTCTGTCCAGGCGCCTGTTGCGGTCGATGCTGCCGTGGTACCTGCTGGCCATCATCGGTCTGGTGGCGGTGCAGTTGACCATACAGTACGTCAGCATCAGCCGGGCGGTGTCCAGCGATCTGGCCTCGCTGGGCCGCACCATCGAGCCGACGGTGACGGACGCGGTCTGGGAACTGGATCGCGGGCAGTTGCTCAAGGCATTGGACAGCGTGCGGCAGAATGCGATCATCAGCGGCGTGCAGGTCGTCTCCTCTGATGGCGATGTCCTGGCCGAGCGCAACTGGCCGCGCTCGGCCGCCGACATGAGCCGCTCCATCCTGTTCGTGAGCGGACATAGCGTCGTCGTGCCGCTGCATCATCCCTCGGCGGAGGGCGATATGCAGATGATCGGCACACTGGACCTCTACACCGCCCCTTCCGTGATCTGGGACAGGATCAAGTACAGCTTTGTGATCGTGCTGCTGAATTTCATCGTTCTCAGCGGCATTCTGTGGCTGCTCTTCGTCTGGGCGATCCGCAGCCGGCTCTCGAAGACGCTGGCCTCTGTCGTGTCGGTCGTCAAAAGCTGGCGTTTCGATGGCGACGGCGTCCAGGCCGCGCCGCTGTCATATCCGTATGCCGACGAACTGGGCGAACTGGTGGACGCCTTGCGCGACAGCCGCCTGCGGCTGTCGGCCTCGATGCGCGAGCTCGAGGAATTCAACCAGACGCTGGAATCGAAAGTCGAGGTCCGCACGCGGGAACTGCAGCAGGCCAAGGAAACCGCCGAGGACGCCACACGTGTGAAGTCCGACTTCCTGGCCACCATGAGCCATGAAATCCGCACGCCGATGAATGCCATTCTGGGGATGCTGTATCTGGCGCTCAAGGAAGACATGTCCCCCAATCTGCACAATCGGCTGGCCAAGGCCCAGGGCGCGGCGCAGTCGCTGCTGGGCATCATCAACGACGTGCTGGATTTTTCCAAGCTGGAAGCCGGCAAGCTGGTGGTCGAGCAGGTTGAGTTCGAACTCGAAACGGTGCTGGAACGCCTCGTGGACGCCGTCGGCCTGCAGGCCGAGGCCAAGGGCGTCGAGTTCCTGATCCGGCACGACCCCGCCATCCCGACATTGCTGGTGGGCGACCCGCTGCGCCTGGGCCAGGTGCTGCTCAATCTGTGCGGCAATGCGGTCAAGTTCACGGAACAGGGCGAAGTCGAATTGGCGCTGCTGTGCCAGGAGCAGGATGCGAGCGGCGTCACGATCCGGGTCTGCGTGCGCGATACCGGCATCGGCATGTCGCCCGACCAGACCCAGGCGCTGTTCCAGAAATTCACCCAGGCCGATCAATCCATGACGCGCCGCTACGGCGGCACGGGGCTGGGCCTGGCGATTTGTAAAAGCCTGGCGGAACTGATGGGCGGGCGCCTGTGGGTGGACTCCTCCCTGCCGGGACGGGGCACGGTGATGTGCTTTACCGTGCGGCTGGCCGTGGCCCGGCAGGCGCAGGATTCCCAGCGCCAGTTGCTGGAGCGCATCGGGGCGCGGCTGCAGGGTTGGCGGGTGCTGGTCGTGGATGACAATCCCGTGTCGGTGGAAATCCTGTCCGAGATGCTGAGGTTCTTCCAGCTTGACGTCAGCACTGCCAGCCATGGGGCGCAGGCCCTGACCATGCTGCGGCAAGCCAGCGGCAGGCCCTACGATCTGGTCTTGATGGACTGGCGCATGCCCGGCATGAATGGCGACGAGGTGGCCGGGCGCATCCAGACGGATCCCGCCATCGCTCACCAGCCCAAGATCGTGATGGTGACCGCCTACGGCAGTGAGGACGTCATGCGCCGGGCGGCTCAGACCGGCATGGACGGTTTCCTGATCAAACCGGTCTCGCCTTCGTCGCTGCTGGATACGATGCTGTCCGTGCTGGGCCGGGGCCGCTTGATGCCGGATCTCTATGGCGGACAAGCCGCGCCGGACAGGCTGGCCGGCGATACGGGGCTGGCGGGCGCCCGGATACTGCTGGTCGAGGACAATGACATCAATCGCGAATTCGCCGTGGAACTGCTGCGCGGCGAAGGCATATCGGTCGACGAGGCCGTCGACGGGCGCGAGGCGGTGGACCGGGTTCAGCGCAAGCACTATGACGCGGTGCTGATGGATATCCAGATGCCCGTCATGGATGGCCTGCAGGCGGCGCGGCGCATCCGTCGCCTGGGGCAGGCGGCGGGCGGGGCGCGTCTTGCCGAACTGCCCATCATCGCCATGACGGCATTGGCGATGGCCTCGGATGCGCAGGCCAGCCAGGATGCGGGCATGAACGATCATGTCACCAAGCCGATCGATCCGGACCATCTGCTGGCGACGCTCATCCGATGGGTGAAAGTGCCGGCTGACCGGGCCGGAGGTCCGGTGGCGTTGCCGGCAGAAAGCGAGCCAAGCCGTTTGCCCGACGATCTGCTGGCTCTGGCGCATCTGGATGCCGCCGACGGCGTGCGCCGCATCGGCGGGCGGGCGCAATCGTATCGCAAGCAATTGCGGCGCTTTCGGGCGCAATACGAGGGCGCCATCGCGCAGATGCGGAACCACTTGGCGCAGGAAGGCGTGGGCGCGGCCGAGGCGCATTGTCATATGCTCAAGGGCGTGGCCGGCAACATCGGCGCGCGCGCGCTGTTTGCCTGCGTGTCGCAGATCGATGCCCGGCTCAAACAGGGCCTGCCCCCCGATGATGCTTCGCTGGACCAGGCGGAAGCCCTGCTGCGGGACGTGCTGGCCGACATCGATTCCCTGCCCGAGGACGATGCTTCCGCAGGGCTGCCTGCCGCTCCGTTGTCATCCGCTGCCGTGCACGGCCTGCTGGCGCGCTTGCGGCAAGCGATCGAATCCGACCTCGGGGCCGCCGAAGCGCTGCTCGATGAACTACGCCAGGGGGCGGCGGGCACGCCGCTCCTGAGCCATCTCGAGGACATCGCCGAGCGGGTGGACCGCTTCGACCTGGATGCCGCCCTGGCGCTGATCGAGAAAATTCCTGTTCCGCCGGAGCGCGCCACGTGAACCTGCCTCTTCCCTCGTCCGGCGCGCCGCTGGGCGCCGCCGACCGTCCCCGGTTGCTGATCGTCGATGATGCGGCCGTCAACCTGCATATGCTGGTCGGCGTGTTTCGGGAAGACTACGCCATCTCCGCGGCCACCAGCGGGCGCAAGGCCATCGAGATGGCTGGCCGCGAACCGCGTCCCGACCTGATCCTGCTCGACATCCAGATGCCGGACATGGATGGCTACGAAGTGCTGACGGCCCTGAAAGCGGATGCGGCGACGTCGGATATCCCGGTGATCTTCGTGACCGCGCTGGCCGAGGCGGCGGACGCCGCGCGCGGCCTGCTGATGGGGGCGGCGGACTACGTCACCAAGCCCATCAATCCGGAATTGTTCAAGACCCGCGTCCGCAACCAGCTCGAGCTGGCCCGGTACCGGCGGATGCCGTCGGCATTCGACATCCTGCCGCAGGCGGCGCAGGCGCAGGCTGCGACCCTGCTGGTGGTCGATGACGTGCCTGAGAACATCCATGAACTGCTGGCGGCCCTGCGCGACGAGTTCCGCATCCAGGTGGCCAGCGACGGCGCCCGGGCGCTGGAGATCGTCCAGGGGACGGCGCCCCCCGATCTGGTGCTGCTCGACATCCAGATGCCGGGCATGGACGGCTATGAGGTCTGTCGGCGCATCAAGTCCGCGCCATCGGGCCGGCACATGCCGGTGATGTTCGTCACCGTGATCGACGACACGCAGGACAAGCTGCGGGGCTTCGCCCTGGGCGCGGCGGATTACGTCACCAAGCCTTTCGATATCGAGGAGGTCCGTGCGCGGGTGCGGGCCCACCTGGAATTGGCGCGTCTGCGCCGCTTCCTGGAGGACCTGGTGGCGCAGCGCACGGCCATGCTACAGGTCAGCGAGGAAAAATACCGGATACTGACCCATCGCGACCCCTTGACCGGGCTGCCGAACCGGGTCCTGTTCGCGGAATTGCTGGCGCATGCCATCCAGATGGCCGGCTACGGTTCGGGGCGCTTCGCCTTGCTGTGCCTGGATCTGGATAAATTCGCCGCGATCAACGAAACCCAGGGGCATGGGCAGGGCGACCGGGTGCTGGTGCAGGTGGCCCAGCGCTTGCGCGGCCTGCTCTCGGAACACGATGCCCTGGCCCGGGTCGGCGGCGACGAGTTCTATCTGATCCTGGACCGGGATCAGGGGGAACAGGGCACGGATCTGGCCGCGCAGCGTCTGCTCGATGCCCTGGCCGTCCCATTCGAAGTCGATGGCCGGGAGATCTACGTCAGCGCCGGTATCGGCGTGGCCTTGTATCCCGAGGACGGCGAGACGGCGGAAGTCCTGCTGAGCCGCGCGGATGCGACGCTGCACCAGGCCAAGGTGGATGGGCGGGGCAGCCTGCGATTCTTTTCGCCCGAGATCATGCTGCGCGCCCAGGAGCGCCTGTCGCTGGAGGCCGAACTGCGCCGCGCGCTGGAGCAGGGGGAATTCCGGGTGCATTATCAGCCGCAGTTTCACCTGGGGCAGCGGGCGGTCACGGGGCTGGAAGCCCTGGTGCGCTGGCAGCATCCGCAGCGCGGCCTGATCGCGCCGGGGGAATTCATTTCCCTGGCCGAGGAAAGCGGCCTGATCGTGCCGCTGGGCCACTGGGTGCTGCAGGAAGTCGGGCGTCAATTGCGGCAATGGCGCGACGAAGGCCGGGCGCCCGGCTATGTCGCAGTCAATCTGTGCGCCCTGCAGCTGGATTGCGACGGTTTCGCCGAATCCGTGCAGGCCGTGCTGCAGGCCAACGGACTGGAGCCCGAGCGCCTGGAGCTGGAAATCACCGAAAGCTGCCTGATGGCCGACCGTGTCCGCGCCAGCGCGGCGCTGGAAACCCTGCGCCGCCTGGGCGTGCGCCTGTCCATCGACGACTTCGGCACGGGCTATTCATCCATGTCCTATCTGCAGCATCTGAAGGTGCATCGACTGAAGATCGATATGTCCTTCATCCGGGACCTGGAAACCAACCCCAGCAATGTCTCGATCGTCACGGCCATCATCGCCCTGGGCCACAGCCTGGGGCTGGACATCGTCGCCGAAGGGGTCGAGACCCCGCAGCAGCTGGATCATCTGCGGCGCCTGGGCTGCGATCTGATCCAGGGCTACCTGGTCGGCCGGCCGGTGCCTTCGCCGCAGGCGCTGGACCTGCAGTTCGGGGCCGGCCATCCCATGGCGGCGATCATGGGCGGCCCGGGCGCCTGAGCGCGCCGGATGCGGGCTTGCGCGTCTACGCCCGCACCTCCTGACGCTGGAACACCACGTACCCTGCCGTGAACAGCAGCATCACCGCCGCGATCAAACCGGTGAATTGCGGCCAGACGATGGCCAGACTTTCGGACAGGGGCAGGGGGCTGCCCAGCAGGGCGCCCTGGATCTGCGACAGGAACACCGGCCCCAGTGCGCGGGTGGCGGGGCTCAACAGTGTGATGGCGGTGTCGCTGAACAAGGTGGCGGGCGATAGATGCAGCAGGCCCTGTTGCCAGGCGACGGTCCGCAGGTCCATGCCGCCGCTCATGACGGTGGCCAGGTCCGGCGGGGCGATGGCCTGAGCCAGGGCGGGGGCCAGCATTGGCCACAGCAGGGCGCAGAACAGCCACAAGCCCAGGGCCACCAGGGCCGAGGTGGAGGCGGAGCGGAACAGGACGGAACACAGCATGGCCACGGCCAGCCAGACGCCGGCGTAGGCCAGGGCGGCGATCAGGAAGGCTAGCGAACGCACGACCTCCTCCGCCCCGGGAGGCACGCCCAGCAGGATCAGGCCGGCCCCCATCACCAGCAGCCACAGGCTGACCAGGCAGACGGCCAGGGCGGTCAGGCCCGCCAGGAACTTGCCCATCAGCAGCGCGTCGCGGTAGATGGGCTGCGACAGGATGCGGCTGAGCGTGCGGCGGCTGTATTCGCCGTTGACGGCGTCGAACCCCAGGCCGATGGCGACCAGCGGGATCAGGAATCCCAGCAGGGCGGCAAAAGAGGGCAGGGGGGCCTGGGCGTCGGTGAACAGGCGCAGGAAGACGAAAGGGTCGGACGAAGTCGTCTGGCGGATGCCCTGGATGGCGCCGTACAGGGCGGCGGCGGCCGTCAGGACGACCAGCCATTCCAGCAGGCGCATGCGGGCGCTGCCCAAGTGGTCGGCCAGTTCCTTGGACAACACGGCGCCCAGGCCGTGCCAGGGGGAGCCCATGCGGGAAGTGCGATTCATGTCGAGGAGTCCTGAGAGAAGGTCTGCCGGTAGATGCGATCCAGGCTGGGCGTGTCCACCGCCAGGTCGCGCAGCCGGGCGCCCGCCAGTACCGCGGCCTGGGCTGCCTGGGCGCGGACGTCGCTTTCCGCTTGCAGGATGTAGTGGCCCCCGGGTTCGGCGCGCACCTGGCCCACGCCCGGCACGGCGCCCAGGGCCGCGCTGAGGTCAGGGCCGTCGGCGTGGATGTGGACTTCATGGCTGTGGCCGCCCAGCACCTGACGGGCCAGGGATTGGACCGGCCCCATCAGCGCGATGCGCCCGGCGTTGAACAGGGCGACGCGGTCGCAGATGCGCTGCATCTGGTCCAGCAGGTGCGACGACAGCAGCACGGTGACGCCATCGTCGCGCAGGGACTCGATCATCTGCAGAAAGGATTCCGTGGATTGCGGATCCAGGCCGGACGTGGGTTCGTCCAGGATGGCGATGGCGGCTTGCTTCAGTAGGATTTCGGCCAGGCCCAGGCGGCGGCGCATGCCGTGGGAAAACGTGCCCACGCGCTGGTCGATTCGATCCGCCAGCCGGACGCGCTCCAGGGCGGCTGCGATGCGCGCGTCCCGTTCATCGGCGGGAACGCCCAGCAAGCGGGCCGTGTAGCGCAGGTTGTCGCGAGCGCTCAGGTGGTCGTAGAACCCGACCGAATCGGGCATGTAGCCGATCTGGCGCTTGACGGCCAGGGGGTTGCGCCAGGGGTCTTCCCCCAGCACGCGGACCTGGCCGCGCGTGGCCTCGGTCAGGCCCAGCAGCATCAGGATGGTGGTGGTCTTGCCGGCCCCGTTGGGGCCCAGCAGGCCGAAGACCTCGCCTCGCTGAACCTGGAAATTGAGGGACTGGACCACGGTGCGGCTGCCGTAGTCCTTGCCCAGTCCCTGGGCGGCGATGGCGGGCAAGTCCTCGTCCGGGATTCGGGAAGCGGTCCGGTTCATGGCGGACCTGCTCAGCGGCGGCCGTACCGGGCCACGGCGCCGATCAGCACCAGCAGGGCCACGGCAATCAGGATGGCGCCGCTGACCCCCCACAGACCGGAGGTCGTGACCGAGACGCGCAGGTCGCCGTCGGCGGACTGGCCCGCCGACTTCGCGTGCAGCTTGACCATATAGTCGCCGGCCAGCGACTGCGCCGAAGGCGTGATCACGGCCTGGACCTCGACGGTCTTGCCCGGATCCAGCTGGGCGACGCGCTCCGGCTTGAATTCGATCTTCCAGCCGGAGGGCGCCGTGCCGGCCAGCGTGATGTCCTGGGCGGCGGCCGTGCCGTCGTTATGCAATTCCAGCGGGACGTTGCTGGCGCTGCCGATCTGGGCGCCGGCGCTCATCAGTCCGTCCCGGCCGGACAGGTTCAGCGAGGGCTGTCCGGTGATGTCCAGCTTCAGGCGGGTGCTGGCCTGGGCGCCGTCGGCGGCGACCTTGACCTGGATGTCGTGTTCGCCGGACGTCGCCGTCACGGGCGGGCGCACGTGCAGCTTGACGTTCTTGGACTCACCCGCCTTGATGGGCACGGCGCTGATCTGCTGGGTGCCATAGCCCTCCGTGAACGAGGTGTCGAAGTATTGGGGCGCGCTGGCCGCCAGGCTGGCCAGCACGTCCTGGCCGCTATCGTTCTTGATGGTCAACTGGTAGTCGAAGGCCGTGTGGGCCGAGCCGGTCAACTGCGGCAGGTCCGGCTGCACCGACAATTGGGCGGGCAGTTGCTTGGCCAGGGTGATGTCCAGCGGCAGGCTCAGGTGGCGCTGGCTGTTGTCGGCATGAACGGTGATGACGCCGTGCGCCGTGGCATCGCTTTTCGGAATATCCAGGCGCAGTTTCAGCATCAGGGTCTGGTCGCTGCCGGGCATGGCGGAAGCCACCGGCCGCCCGTCGCCCAGCAGCGTGGCCGTCCAGTCCTTGGGCACGCCGTCCAGCGACAGGGCCAGGCGTTCCGGGGGGCTGGCCTGGTTGCTCAGGTTCAGGGACACGGTGGAGGTCTCGCCGGCCTTCAGCGTCAGGGCCGGGTAGTCGGTGGACAGATAGATGCCGGCGGGCGGCGCGTCGGCGGCCAGGGCCGCTGTCTGGAGGCTGAGGGCGCACAGCGCGCCGGCGCATAGGGCAAGGATTCTGGGCATCATCATGTGCTGGCCTTGTGAGTGAGTCCTTGAAAAGACCGGAAACAGCCGCAGCAAGTTTCAATAAAAATGTATGTCTTTGTGTCTCTTTTGGTGGGGGACGCGACTTATCTCAGTAAAATCATTGGCTTGTCATAAGGATATTTTTTGATGGAATCGCGGGGCGGCGGGCGCCGGCGCGATCGGCGCGCAGATTCTGTAATTAGCATTGAGAATCGTTTTCATTCCTGCTAAGATCCCGCTTTCACTGTTGTCATTTCCAGCTTCATGGGTTCGGGTGCTTCCTTGCGTTTTCCCTGGTTGAAGGCCGCCGCCGCCGTGGCGGCGCTTGGTTTGCATGCCGCCGTGCTGGCCATGATTCTGTCGGCGCCTGTGGCTCAGGTCGCTTTGGGGCAGCCCGATGCGCTGGACGTGCAGTTCGTGGAATTGGGGCCGGCGGCCGACCCGGCGCCTGCGGCGCCGCCCGCCGCCGAATTGCCCGATATCCCCGAACCGGAACCGATGGTCGAGCCCGACCCCGAACCCGTGATCGAGCCGATCCCGGAACCCGAGCCTGTCGTCGACGAGCCTGAGCCGGACGCCATCACGGAAGCTCCGCCGCCCAAGCCGGTCGTCAAACCCAAACCGAAAGCCCAGCCCAAACCCAAGCCCAAACCGCAGCCCAGGCCCAAGCCGGCGCGTGAAACGCCGCCGGCGGCTACGTCGGCGACACAGACCCCGGCCGGCGGCGCCCCGCAGGCCGCCCAGGCGCGCGGCGAGGCTCAAGCGGTGGACCCGGATCGTCCGCGCACCATCGGCCGCGTGGATTACCTGGGTCGACGCCCCAGCCCGGCCTATCCGCGCCTGTCGCAGCGGCGCGGCGAACAGGGGCGGGTGGTCCTGCGGGTGCTGATTTCGCCGCAGGGGCAGGTGGCCCACGTCAAGGTGCAGCATTCCTCCGGCTATGCGCGGCTGGACGAGGCCGCCGTTCAGGCCATGCAGCAGGCGCGGTTTCGCCCTTATACGGAAAACGGCATCGCCTACAAGGCGCTGGTGGACATTCCCTTTGATTTCGTTTTATAGGTCTTGGACCGACAGGAGTTCCAGAACATGATGATCGATCTGATCGGCGGCGCCGCGCTGGCGCTGGCCCAGGCGGTAGGGCCGGATGCGGCCCAGGCAGCCGTCGCCACGGCGCAGGCTGCCGCACCCGCCGCCGCGGCCATCGGCGCGGCCGGCCAGGCCGCCGCTGCATTGCCGGCGGCCGACTTGGCCGTCAGCGGCCAGGGCGTGATGCATTTCATCGGGCAAAGCGATGCCGTGGGCAAGTCCCTGTTCGGTTTCCTGCTGCTGATGTCTCTGGCCAGTTGGTATCTGATCCTGGCCAAGGGCTTCACGCATCTGCGCATCCGCCAGCGTTCCAGGAAATTCCTGGCGGAATTCTGGGCGGCCAGTTCGCTGGAACAGGTGGAAAATGAAATCGCCACGCATGGGGCGGAGGAACCGTTCGCCCATCTGGCCAGCCATGCCATCCATGCGCAGAAGCATCATGCCAAATACGGGGCGCTGAAACTGGAGGAAAGCGGTTCGACGGCGGCCTTCGTCACGCGCACCATCCGCAAAGTCATCGACGAGGAAACCGCCCGGCTTGAAAATGGCCTGACGGTGCTGGCCTCGGTGGGCTCGACCGCTCCTTTCGTGGGGTTGTTCGGCACGGTCTGGGGGGTGTATCACGCGCTGCTCAGCATCGGCATGGCGGACGGCGTGACGATCAACCGCATCGCCGGGCCGGTGGGCGAGGCCCTGATCATGACCGGCCTGGGCCTGGCGGTCGCCATCCCGGCGGTGCTGGCCTACAACGCCTTCGTGCGTCTGAATCGCGTCTACCTGGCGCAACTGGACGCCTTTGCCCATGATCTGTTCACGTTCCTGACGACAGGCCAGCAGGTCGCCGACGGCGCGCATGAACGGCACGAGCGCCATGGCCGCCACATCAGCCTGGCCAGCAGCCGGGAGGCCTGATCATGGCCTTCGGCAGCTTCGATTCCAAGGGGCCGGGCACGACCATGTCCGAAATCAATATGGTGCCGCTGATCGACGTGATGCTGGTGCTGCTGGTGATCTTCATCATCACCGCGCCTTTGCTCAGCCATTCGATCCGCATCAATGTGCCACAGGTCACGGCGCAGCCGGTGGAGCAGCAGCCCAAGGTCGTCGACCTGGCCATCGACCCCAGCGGCGCGGTGTTCTGGAACGAGCAACCCGTGGCCCTGGATGATCTGGAGTCCCGGTTCGCGGCGGAATCCGGCGCAGACCCCCAGCCCGAAGTGCGCATCCGCGCCGACGTCGAGACCCGCTATGGTGAATTGGCGCAGATCATGGGGGCCGCGCGGCGGGCCGGCATGAAACGCCTGGGATTCGTGACGCAGCCGGCCGCGCCGTCCGGGACTCGGGAGGCGCCTGCGGCCGCGCACTGAGGCGGCAGGCGTTCGGCGAGCGCCCGCGGCCCCGGAAACACTGTGTTCATGCACCTGTCAGTTATGTAACGACTCCCCTTCACAGGTGACGTGCAGTGACGCGTTCAGGCTAGAATCACCCCATGCGAGTTCTAGTCATCGAAGACGACACCACCCTGGGCCATGCGCTCCAGGAATTTCTCAGCGGCCAAGGCTACGCTGTGGACTGGCTGCAGTCCGGCGACCGGGTCGAGGGCGCCGTGGTCGGCCAAGCCTACGATCTGCTGTTGCTGGATCTGAATCTGCCGGGCCTCAGCGGCCTGGAGGTCCTGCAGCGCCTGCGGGCGGGCGGATCCCAGATTCCCGTGCTGATCCTGACGGCCCGCGACGGCCTGGACGATCGTGTGGCGGGGCTGGATGCCGGGGCTGACGACTACGTGACCAAGCCCTTCGAACTGCCCGAGCTGGCGGCCCGGGTCCGCGCGTTGGCCCGTCGGCACGCCGGTCAGGCGCAGACCGTTCTGGAATGCGGACCGCTGGCCTTTGATACCGTGGGCCGGCAGATTCGCGTCAGCGGCAAGCGCCTGGCCTTGTCCGTGCGCGAATTATCGGTGCTGGAAATGCTGATGGCCCGCCCGGGGCGGGTCGTCACCAAACAGCAGATCGTCAATTCCCTGTCGGCCTGGGATGCCGATTTCAGTGAAAATGCGGTCGAGGTCTATGTCTATCGCCTGCGCAAGCGCCTGGACGGAACCGGGGCCAGCATCCAGACGGTACGCGGCTTTGGCTATCTGCTCGACGTCGAAAGTGCCTAATTCATCCGCAGGCTCCGACCCCCGCCGGGATCTCCAGGCGCTGGGTCTGTTCGAGCGCCTGATGCCCCAGGACTCCCTGGCCCGCAAATTGGTGCGCCGGCTGCTGCCGGCTTTCTTCATTCTGGTCGCCATCGATTTGCTGGCCACCTGGTTCATGACCGGCGTCATCCGTCCCCAGCCCTGGCTGTTGCGCGATCTGTTCTGGGTGATGCTGCTGACCCAGGGGTTGCTGGTGGTGCTGTTCGTCTGGGTGCTGATCTCCGGCATCCGGCTCGAACTGACGTCCATCAACCAATTGGCCGATCAGATCCGCCAGCGCTCCATCGAAGACCTGCAGCCCCTGGATCTGGCCGGTCTGCCCAGCGAGGTGGCGCCCCTGGTGCTGCATTTCAACGACCTGCTGGTGCGTCTGGACGATTCCGTGCAGGCGCAACGCCGCTTCATCGGCCATGCCGCCCATCAGTTGCGCACCCCCTTGGCGGGCCTGAAGCTGGAATCCGAACTGATGCTGGGGCAGGATCTGCCCGATGAGATCCGCACGCGGGCCGATCGCATCAAGTCCGTGACGGACCATATGATCCGCATGGGCCAGCAGTTGCTGGTGCTGGCCCGCGCCGATCATGCCGCCCGCCCCCAGGACAGCTTCGTGCGCCTGGATCTCTGCGAGTGGATGCGCCGGGCGGGCTCCGATTGGCTGGATCGCGCGCGCGGACAATCGGTGGAATTGCAGCTGTCGGCCCCGGACGCCCCCGTCTGGGTGGACGGCGACCCCGTCCTGCTGGGCGAATTGCTGGGCAACCTGATCGACAACGCCTTGCGCTACGGCCAGGGCGCGCGGCTGATTCAATTGCGGGTCATCAGCAATCCCCCCTCATTTTCGGTCGAGGACGACGGTTCGGGGATCGGCGCCGACGATCTGGAGCGCGTCTTCGAAGCATTCTACCGGGCTGCGGACGCGGGGCCCGGCGGTTCCGGCCTGGGCCTGGCCATTGTTCGGGAGATCGCCCGCGCGCATGGGGCCTGGTGGAAGGTCATCAGCCGCCCCGCGTTCGCGGGCACCCGGATCACCCTGATTTTTCCCGGGCCTTGGCGAGGGGCCTGTCTGACGCGGGCAGAATAAATCATGAGCACTCAGAAATCATCGGACTCGCGCAGCCCGCAGGCGGCGCTGCTGATCGGCGCCCTGGGCGTCGTCTATGGCGACATCGGCACCAGCCCCCTGTACACCATCAAGGTCGCCCTGTCTGGGACAGGCACGCCGGACGTCGAACATATCCTGGGCATGCTGTCGATCCTGTTCTGGATGTTGATCCTGGTGGCGTCGCTGAAATACGTGACCTGCATTCTGCGGGCCGACAACCGGGGCGAGGGCGGCACGCTGGCGCTGATGGAGCTGGCCATGCGCGGGCGCCCCGGGCGCACCCGCTGGCGGCTGGCGATTCTAGGGTTGATGGGGGCGGCGCTGTTCTACGGCGACAGCATGATCACCCCGGCCATTTCGGTGCTGTCGGCCGTCGAAGGGATCGGGATTGTGTCGCACAGGCTGGATTCCTGGGTAGTGCCGATTGCCGTGGTGGTCCTCCTGGCGCTGTTCATGGTGCAGTCGCGCGGCACGGGCACGGTGGGCCGCTTGTTCGGCCCGGTGATGCTGGTCTGGTTCCTGGTGCTGGGGATTCTGGGGGGCTGGCGCGTGGCCGAGCAACCCCAGGTGCTGCAGGCCATCAATCCGATCTGGGCGCTGCGCTTCATCGGGGATGCGCCCTGGGAAACCTTTCTGGCGCTGGGCGCCCTGGTGCTGGCCTTGACCGGGGCCGAGGCCCTGTATGCCGATATGGGCCATTTCGGCGGCCCCACGATCCGGCGGGCCTGGTTTTCCCTGGTGCTCCCGGCCCTGGTGCTGTGCTATTTCGGCCAAGGGGCCTTGTTGCTGAGCGATCCGTCGGCGATTCGCAACCCCTTTTTCCTGCTGGCGCCGGAATGGGGGCTGATACCGCTGGTCGGGCTGGCGACCGTCGCCACGGTCATCGCCTCGCAATCGGTGATTTCCGGGGCGTTCTCCGTGACCCGGCAGGCGGTGCAACTGGGCTATTGGCCGCGCATGGTGATCCAGCATACGTCGGCCCGGGAAGAAGGCCAGATCTATCTGCCGCGCGTCAACTGGCTGCTGCTGCTGGCGGTGCTGGCGCTGACCTTGGCATTCCAGTCATCGGATAGCCTGGCCCATGCCTACGGTTTTGCCGTCACGGGCACGATGCTGATGACTTCGCTGCTGGCCTTCGCCGTGTTGCCGCGCGCCTCGCGCGGGCTGCGGCGGGCCGCCTGGCTGGCGCTCATCACCTTGTTCCTGCTGATCGATATCCTGCTGTTCACGTCCAATACCCTGAAGCTGCATGAGGGCGGTTGGCTGCCGCTGGTGGTGGGGATCGCGCTGCTGACGCTGATGGTGACGTGGAAGCAGGGTCGCCAGCGCATTCACGACACCCTGGCCGGTGATCATCAGCCGCTGGTCAACTTCATGGAATCCCTGGAGGCGTATCCGCCGACCCGGGTGCCGGGGACGGCTGTCTTCATGAGCATGATCGTCGGCACGGTGCCGCCGGCGCTTCTACACAATTTGAAACACAATAAGGTGCTCCACGAACAGGCCTTGTTTCTGACCATCGAGGTGGCGGATGAGCCTTATGTGCCGTTCGGTGAACGGGTGCGGATCGAGCGGGTCAGCCGCAGCAGCTGGCAGGCGGTGGCCCGTTGGGGATTCAAGCAGGAACCCAACGTGCCTCAGGTGGTGGAGCAGATCGCCCAGGAAGCGCCCGAACTGAATCTGGAGCCGATGCAGACTTCTTATTTTCTGTCGCGCCAGACCGTCATCGTGGTGCGGCGCCTGCCCTGGCACCAGAGCTGGCGCCGTCATCTGTTCGCTTTCATGGCGCGCAATGCCAGCCGCACCACCCGGTTCTACAAGATTCCGCCCAACCGGGTGGTGGAAATGGGCATGCAGATGGAACTGTGACCGATCACGAACCGGTCGCGGCCGGGATGGTGATGGTGGTTTCGCGCAGGACGCCGCCGGACTGGACCGAGCCTTGCGTGCGGGTGTTGGCGCTGTCCATCAGCGTCGTGCAATCCTGGCGCTGATCGGCGGGCAGGCTGTCGCAGCGCTGGGTGCGGTTGCTGCTTTCCGTCTGCATGGACGGGCTGGTCAGCTTGTCTTGCCGGGCTGCTTGCGCGGCGGCGCCGGCTTCGCGCAGGCAGGCCTGCTTGTCGATGCCGGGTGTGCTGTTGCAGCGGGCCACATCCTGTTGGTATTGGGTTTGGGGACCGGCGGCCTGGGCGCCGGGGGCCAGTAGCGCGATGCCGCCCAGACCGACGGCCAGCAGGCTGGCCCGCAGAGATTTCTGTAATGCGTGACGCATGATCGAGCACTCCTTCTTGAATCCCGGGCGCTATCCCGGCCCGGTTCAGGGGACTCGTCCAGTGTAAGGGTTCTCCCTGAGGCGAATGTTACAAATGTGCTCAGGCGGCGGGCGGTTCCGCATCGTTGGGGGCGAGTTCGGCCCCGGTTTGCGCAGGCGGAGCGGCGCGCGCGATACGGCGACGGATGGCGCTTTGCATTAGCAGGATCGCCGTGACGGGGGCGCTCATGAACAGGAACAGGCAGATCAGCCATTCGTGGAAGATGGGCCTGCCCTGCAGCAGGCTGGCTACCAGGGTGGCAGCCAGGGCGACGCAGAACGTGCCCAATGTCATGCCCAGGGTGGGGGCGTGCATGCGCTGGTAGAAGTTGCGCAGGCGCAGCAGGCCCAGCGACCCGATCAGGGTGACGAGGCCGGCCAGGACCAGCAGGAAGGCCACCAGGATGGCTGCCCACAGGGGGAGTTCGTTCATGGTTCGATGACCTCGCCGTGCAGCAGGAATTTGGCCAGGGCGGCCGAGCCGACGAAACCGAACAGGGCGATCAGCAGCGCCACGTCGAAATACAGGCCGGCTTCGTAGCGCAGGCCCAGCACCAGCAGGATCAGCATGCCGTTGATGTAGAGCGTGTCCAGGGCCAGGATGCGGTCTTCGGCGCGCGGACCCCTGATCAGGCGGATCGCGGCGCAGGCCAGGCCCAGGACGAAACACAGCAGGGCAAAGCCGCCTGCCCAGTTCAACAGGATCGTGCTCATTCGAAGATCTCCATCAGCGGGCGTTCGTAGCGGTCCTGGATGACGCGCGTCAGGCCCGCCGGGTCGGACAGGTCCAGCACGTGCAGGGTCAGGACGTTGCGTTCGGTGTCGTGCCCCGCCCAGACGGTTCCCGGGGTGAACGTGACGATGCAGGCCAGGGCGGCCAGCCCGTGGGGATCGCGGATCCGCAGGGGAATGTCCAGGAAGCCGGACTGCGCGGAGGAGGCATCTCCGCGCAGGATGCGCTGGCTGACCAGATAGTTGGAAAGCACGATGTCGCGGGCGACGTGGGCGATCAGCCGCAGGGCCGTCCAGGGGTGGCGCAGGCGGGCGCGCACGGGGCGCAGGATGGGCGCCAGCAGGCTGAGCGTGACGGCGATCGCCAGGCCCAGCGCGATCTGCCCGGCCGACAGGCTGTCGTTCAGGACCAGCCACAGGGCCAGCAGCAGGCAGGGCAGGGGCAGGAATCCCAGCAGGCGTCTCATCATTGCGGCGCCTCCGCGGGGGCGGGGCCCAGCACGGCCTGGACGTAGCGGGCCGGCTGGTCCAGATAATGGGCGGTGTCCTCCAGGTAGCTCATGGCAGGGCCGGCCTGGATGGTCAGCGCGGCGCAGGCTCCCAGCAGCACCAGGATGGGGATGATCTCGTTGAATTTCAGAGTCGGAACGCGCAGCTGTTCCGGAATCCAGAACAGGCGCACTCCGCAGCGGCCCAGGGCCATCAGGCAGGCCAGACCGGACCCCAGCATGGCGGCCACCAGCAGCCAGACGTTGACGGTGGGGGCGCCGAACTCGGCGGTGCGCAGGGCCGCCGACAACAAGGAGAATTTCGCCACGAAGCCCGACAGGGGCGGCAGGCCGATGATGAGCAGGGCGCAGGCGAAAAAGCTCAGCCCCAGGAAGGCCATGGTGGCGGGCAGCGGCGCGCCCACGACCTGTTCGGACAGACTGGCGTCGTCGGGCTCGTCGGTCTCGAAGGCTTCCTGGGTGACGGCCAGGATGTCCGCCCCGAAGGACTGGCTGCGTTCGGTCAGTTCCAGCAGCAGGAACAGGGCGCCCAGGGCCATGACGGAACTGAGCAGGTAGTACAGGGCCGGGCCTGTCAGGGTGACGCCGGGCATGCCCAGCGCCGCGAAGAGCGTGCCCGACGAAGTAATGATGGCGTAGGCCGCGATGCGTCGCGGCTGCGTGCTGGCGAGCATGCCCAGTGTGCCGAAGGCCAGGGTGGCGATGCCGGCCGGAAACATCCAGGCGCCGCCGAAGGCCGCCGGCGCGCCGGCGGGCAGCAGCAGCGAGCCGATGCGCAGCAGGGCATAAATGCCGACCTTGGTCATGATGGCGAACAGCGCCGCAACCGGGGCGCAAGCCTCGGAGTAGGCGTTGGGCAGCCAGAAGTTCAGGGGCCAGGCCGCCGCCTTGATCAGGAAGGCGACCCCCAGGATGGCTGCGGCGCTGTCGAACAGCTGCCGGTCGGACCCGGTCAGGGCGAGCGCCCGGACCGACAGATCGGCCAGATTCAGGGTACCGGTCAGCCCGTAGATCAGGGCGATGGCGATCAGCAGCAGGAACGAGGCGATCAGGTTGACGCCGATGTAGTGCAGGCCGGCGCCCACGCGGCGCTTGCCCGAGCCATGCAGCATCAATCCGTAGGACGCGGTCAGCAGGATTTCGAAGAAGACGAACAGATTGAACAGGTCGCCGGCCAGGAAAGCGCCGTTCAGGCCCATCAGCTGCAGCTGGAACAGCGGGTGGAAGTGGCTGCCGGCCCGGTCCCAGCGCGCCGTGGAATAGATCCAGGCGCACAGGCCCAGGATCGCCGTCAGGCCCAGCATCAGGGCCGACAGGCGGTCGGCCACCAGCACGATGCCGAAAGGCGCCTGCCAGTTGCCCAGGCGGTAGACGCCGATGTCGTTGGGCCAGAGCGAACCGCCGATGCCCTGGGTGGCCCGGATCAGCATCAGCGCGGCCAGAATCTGCAATGCCAGGGACACCGCGCCCAGGCCCAGACGCAGGGGGCGCTGGCTGTCTCGCGTGAGCAGCATCAGCGCGCCCGCCAACAGGGGGATCAGGACCGGAAGGACCGGCAGGTGTTGCATCCAGAGGCTCATGAGCGGTGTTCCTCGCCATCGACGTGGTCGGTGTCGCTCATGCCGCGCGAGGCCAGCAGCACCACCAGGAACAGGGCCGTGGTGGCAAAGCCGATGACGATGGCCGTCAGCACCAGGGCCTGGGGCAGGGGATCGGCGTAGCGGGCCGGGTCGGCCCAGTGGGGATCGATGACGGGCGGGGCGTCCAGGCGCAGACGGCCCATGGCGAAGATGAACAGGTTGACGGCGTAGGCCATCAGCGCCAGCCCCATGATGACCTGGAAGGTGCGCGGGCGCAGCAGCAGCCAGATGCCGGATCCTGCCAGCACTCCGATGGCCAGGGCCAGTATCCATTCCATGATCAGGCCTCCGCGAGCGGCGTGTCCGCCGGTTCGGTGATGTTGCGGTGAAAGCGCAGGGATTGGTGCGCCAGGGCGATCAGGAACAGGATGGTGGCGCCCACCACCAGCATGTAGACCCCCAGGTCGAATACCAGCACGCTGGACAGGTGGATGACGCCGATCAGCGGCAGGACCAGATCCAGGACATAGGCCGACAGCAGCGGCTGGCCGGCCCACCAGACGGCCATGGCGGCGCCGCCCGCCACCAGCAGGCCCAGCGCGATCCAGATCTGCGGGCGGATCAGCGGCCGGGCTTCGACCCAGAGGATGCCGCCGACCATGTACTGCAGGATGATGCCGGTGGCCATGACCAGCCCGCCCACGAAGCCGCCGCCCGGCAGGTTGTGGCCGCGCAGCAGGAAGTACAGGGAGATCAGGGTGGACACCGGCAGCAGCAGGCGCACCAGCACGGCGGGGACGTGCATCAGCCCGTCGGGCAGCGGCGCCTTGATGTCCGGTTCCCGGGCCGGGACCTGTTGCAGGATGCGGCGCAGGCGGGGCGAGGCGGCCAGGGCCTCTGCGGGCGGGCGAAAACGTCGCAGCAGGGCGTACACGCACAGCGCGACGATCGCCAGCACCGTGATTTCGCCAAAGGTGTCGAAGGCGCGGAAATCCACCAGGATGACGTTGACGACGTTCGCCCCGCCCCCCAGGGGCCAGGCCTGCCGGACGAAAAAGCCCGAAATGCTGGGATGGGCCGAGGGGCGGATCATCATCACGTAGGCCAGGGCCGCCAGCCCGGCTCCGCCCGCGACCGCCACGGCGAAGTCCCTCCAGCGACGCCATTGGGTGCGGCGCCAGGTGGCGCCCGGGAATTCCTCGATGCGCGGCGGCAGCCAGCGCAGGCCCAGCAGGATCAGCACGGTGGTGACGACTTCGACCGCCAGTTGCGTCAAGGCCAGGTCGGGGGCGGATAGCCAGGCGAAGGTCACGCAGGTGATCAGGCCCGTGGCGCCCGCCAGCATCAGCGAAGCGGTGCGGTGGTATTTGGCCTGGTACGCGGCTGCGACGGCGCAGGCGCCGCCCATCAGCCACATCAGGCCGAAGGACCATTGCAGCGGCGTGTCGCTGGCGAAGGCCTGCGGCCACCAGCCGCCTCGCAGCAGGGGCAGCGCGGCCACGCCCAGGGTGCAGAGCACCAGCAGCAGGACCTGGACCTGCAGCCGCTGGCTTTGCAGCCAGCCCAGCAGGCGCGATGAGCCGCTGTCGATGGCTTCCAGCAGGGTTTCGAAGCTCTGGCGGCCGTCCAGGCGGTAGATCAGGGGCACTTGGCCGGGCGCCCGGCGGTCCCGTTCCCGCAGCGCCAGGTACAGGCCGATTCCGGCCACCAGGGCGATGAGGCTCATGATCAGGGGCAGGTTGATGCCGTGCCAGACCTGCAGGTCGAACACCGGCACGCGAGACCCGAGCAAGCCGCGCATGACCATGTCCAGGACGGCGCCCAGCGTCAGGTTGGGCAGGATGCCGACGGCCAGGCAGATCACGACCAGGATCGTGCAGGGGATCAGCATCATGCGGGCCGGATCGTGCGGCGTGCGAGGCAGGTCGGTGGCGGGGGGGCCGAAAAAGACCTGCAGGACCAGCCGCAGGGAATAGGTCACGCTGAAGGCTCCGGCGATGACGGCCGCCAGCGGCAGCCCCCAGCGGCTGGCCCAGTGTCCGGTGATGAAGACGGTTTCGGCGAAGAACATTTCCTTGGAAATGAACCCGTTGAGCAGCGGCACCCCCGCCATGGCGGCCGCAGACACCATGGCCAGGGTGGCGGTCAGCGGCATCAGGGTGCGCAGGCCCGACAGGCGGGTCAGGTCGCGGGTGCCGCTTTCGTGGTCGACGATCCCGGCCGCCATGAACAGCGAGGCCTTGAAGGTGGCGTGGTTGACCATGTGGAAGACGGCGGCCACCAGCGCCAGACGGCTGTTCATCCCCAGGAGCAGCGTGATCAGGCCCAGGTGGCTGATGGTGGAGTAGGCCAGCACGCTTTTGATGTCGCGTTGGAAGGTGGCGGCGTAAGCCCCCAGCAGCAGCGAACACAGGCCGGCGCCGCCGATAGTCCAGGTCCACCAGTCGGTGCCGGAAAAAATCGGCCAGAAGCGCGCCAGCAGGAAGACGCCCGCCTTGACCATGGTGGCCGAATGCAGGTAGGCCGAGACCGGGGTGGGGGCCGCCATGGCATTGGGCAGCCAGAAATGGAAGGGGAACTGGGCGCTTTTGGTGAGCGCGCCCAGGGCCAGCAGCACCAGCAGGATGGGATACCAGCGGTGGCTGCGGATTTCGCCGGCGGCGGCCAGCACGGCATCCAGGTCGTAGCTGCCGACGATGTGGCCGATGATCAGCATGCTGGCCAGCAGGCAGAACCCTCCGCCGCCCGTCACCAGCAGCGCCATGCGGGCGCCGCGCCGGGCCTCGGGGCGGTGCTGCCAGTAGCCGATCAGCATGAAGGACGACAGGCTGGTCAGTTCCCAGAACACCAGCAGCTGGATCAGGTTGCCCGCCAGCACCACCCCCAGCATGGCGCCCATGAAGCTGAGCAGGAAAGTGAAGAAGCGCGGGACGGGGTCCTGGTCCGACAGGTAGTAGTGCGCGTACAGGGCGATCAGCGCTCCCATGGCCGACACGATCACGGCGAAGAGCCAGGCGTAACCGTCCATGCGCAGGGTCAGGTCCACACCCTGGGAGGGGATCCAGGGGATGCTGAGCTTGATCATGCCCAGGGCGGCGACCTGGGGGGTGGCCGCCAGCGTCAGCGCCAGGCAGGCCAGCGCGCTGCCGCCCGCGATCCAGGCCCCCGCCCGGCGCGCGTTCGAGGGAAGCAGTGCGGCGCACAGGCTACCGGCAAACGGGATCGCGAGGATCAGGGTCAGAAGCATGGGGGAGTCGTCAATTCTGAATATCAGCTAACTGTTTATGATACGCGAACTCGGGGGCTTGACTTGAATCAAGCCGGATGCGCGCATTTCGCATGACAATGTCTTTCGATACAGGACAATGAAGCCTGTTGATCCAGGGCCAGGAGGTCCTGGGCCCGGCTTCAGGAGCGTACCGCATGAACACCCCCGACACCGCCCGTCATCCCGGCGCGCCCGTGCAGGCGCAAGCCTCCCTCGCCGAGCAGACCATTGCCTTTCCGGACCTGGAAGTTTCCGAGGCGCTGATTCGCCGCTTCGATCAGTCCGGCCCCCGGTATACGTCCTACCCCACGGCGGACCGCTTTCAGCGGGACTATCCAGCCTCGTCCTACCAGGCGCATCTGGCGCGGCGGGCGAGCTCCGCGCGGCCGGCGCCTTTGTCGGTGTACGTGCATCTGCCTTTCTGTGAGTCGCTGTGCTATTTTTGCGGCTGCAACAAGATCATCACCCAGGACCACAGCCGGTCGGCCGAATATCTGGACATCCTGTTCCGGGAAATGGATCTGGTCAGCTCGCACCTGGGCGCGGCGCGGCAGACGATCCAGCTGCATCTGGGGGGCGGCACCCCGACGTTCCTGAGCGCGGCGGAATTGACCTCGCTGATGGACCATGTCCGCCGCCATTTCGATTTCACGCCCGATGCCGAACTGGGGGTCGAGATCGACCCGCGCACCGTGACGCCGGATTCCCTGGTCATGCTGGCGGGTCTGGGCTTCAACCGCACCAGCTTCGGCGTGCAGGATTTCGATCCGCAGGTCCAGGCCGCCGTCAACCGCATCCAGCCTTACGACATGGTGCGCACCGCCCTGCAGGCCAGCCGCGACAATGGCTTCCAATCCATCAACGCCGATCTGATCTACGGACTGCCCAAACAGACGCTGGACAGTTTCAGCCGGACGCTGGACCAACTGATCGAACTGTCGCCGGATCGCATCGCGCTGTACAACTACGCGCACTTGCCCGACCGCTTCAAGTCGCAACGCCTGATCCATGCCGAGGACCTGCCGTCGGCCGACACCCGGCTGCAGATCTTCCTGATGTCGGTGCGCCGGCTGCTGGCGGCAGGCTACGTCTACATCGGCCTGGATCACTTCGCCAAGCCCGACGATGAATTGAACCGGGCGCGGCTGGACCGCAGCCTGCACCGCAATTTCCAGGGATATACGACGCGGGCCGAGTGCGATCTGGTGGGCTTCGGCATTTCCGCCATCGGCAAGATCGGCGATGCCTACGTGCAGAACCATCATTCCCTGAACGCCTATCGCGCCGTGCTGGACCGGGGGGAACTGCCGACCGCCAAGGGCTTTGATCTCAGTCCCGACGACGTCATCCGGCGGGAAGTGATCATGACGCTGATGTGCAGCATGCCGCTGGATTTCGCCGCATTCGAGGATCGTCACGGGCGGTCTTTCCAGGCCTGTTTCGCCGATGAACTGGCGCGCTTGCAGCCGTATGCGGATGCCGGCCTGCTGGAAATCGACGAACGGGGCGTGCGTGTGCAGCCCCGCGGCCGGGTCTTCGTGCGCGCCTTTGCCATGCTGTTCGACCAGTACGTGCGCCGCCCCCGCGTGGCGACTTATTCGAAATTGATCTGATCGTCGGATTCCGGCTGGCCGTCGCGGGGACGCGTCGGCAGGCGCCACAGGTAGATCGTGACGCCGATGCCGGGAACCAGCAGCAGCCAGCGGGCCCAGGGCACGGGCATGATCCAGGCCGATATCGCCAGGGACGGCCACATCAGGGCCAGCGCCACGCATTTGCTGCGCAAGGGGATGCCGCGCCCCGATTGAAAGTCGCGAATATACGGACCCAGGACACGATGGGACATCAGCCAGACATGCAAACGCCGCGAACCGCGCATATAGCAGAACGCGGCCAGCAGCAGGAAGGGCGTGGTGGGCAGCAGGGGCAGAAAGATCCCCAGCACGCCCAGCGCCAGGGCCAGTGTGCCCAGCACGGTGTACAAGGCGCGGATCATGATCCGGATTCTAGCAACCCGGAGGCGCCGCGTGGTCCGGCCCGGGCGGGCGACGATGCGCCGCGCCACGGACGCATCCGGGATCTGCTGGCCCAGGTGCCCTTGTTCAATGAACTGCCGGTGGCCGAGCTGGAGCCGATCGTCCTGGGGACCAGCGAGATTTCGGCGCGCCGCGGCGAGATCATCTTTCATCGGGGCGATCCCTGCGTGGGCTTCCACGTGGTGGTCTACGGCCAGGTCAAGCTGGTGTTCGTGTCGGCCTCCGGGGTCGAGCGGGTGGTGCGCCTGATCGGGCCTGGCGATGGTTTTGGCGAGGCCCTGATGTTCATGGGCCAGAACTACATCGTCACGGCCGAGGCGCTGCGCGACACGCTGCTGCTGCACGTCGGGCGCGATGTCCTGTTCGAGCAGATCGACCGCCATCCCGGCGTGGCCCGCAAGATGCTGGCGGGCTTGAGCCGACGGCTCTACAGCCTGATGGGCGACGTGGAGGCATACACCCTGCACACCGGCGCCCAGCGGCTGATCGCCTTTTTGCTGCGTTCGTGGCCCGGCGAGGCCGGGCAGCCGTTTCGCATCGAAATCAGCAAGTCCATCATCGCCTCGCGCCTGAATCTGACGCCGGAACACTTTTCCCGCATTTTGCGCGAACTCAGCGAACGCGGCCTGATCCGGGTGCGCGGGCGGGAATTCACGGTGCTGGATGTCGAGGGGTTGAGGGCGTATCGCGGGTGATTCCCTGTTGGCTTCTTTCGGCCAGGAGCGGTCGGTCACGACAGGCCCGCCGGCTGGCGCTGCGCAACATCACGGCAAAATGGAGCCGATCCGCCCATGACTGGGAGCAGGCCATGAATCAATTCGCCATCCTCTATGAGGATCGATTCAGCCCGCATTTCCGTGTAATGCTCAACCCGTCTCAAACACGGAATTTCTGACAGCCCCGTTACGACCGACTGGTTTTTAGTAGCCTAGCCAGGCCGTACTCTTTGAGTCGAGCATGGAACAGGCACTTTCCGGCAACCATATGAAACACCTAGGCTTCTCACCATTACTCCCTTGGCGCCGTAGGGGTTAAAGAAATTCGCCCAAGTCGATTGCTGTACACCGAATTAGTGTTTTGGTAATGCTGCACTTGCAGTGACAAACTTCGATCTTGCTGAGCGCATGTCCTTTGCTTTGTTGCGCAAGGTGACGCCAAAGAGTATGGCCACGCCATCGTGAAGATCGGGGAAAACTACTATGCCCCAACCTTGCAATCCCGGCAGTTGCAGAGCCTGCGATACCGTCTGCACAGCGAATACACAAAGCAGGAGCTCCGGCAAATTGTTCTACAGAACCAAACTGTCGGCAAGACATCTGGCGGCTTTGCACACGTCTACCCTCCTGGCCTGAGGTCTAACGGCGATATCGTCTTCGAATTGATCTCCGGTCCAGACTTTATAGTCCGGGGATGCCTAACGCCTAGATGCCCCCCGCCGTTTGTGCAGCCTGCGATTTGCCATGCACGGTTGCTTCTTTCGTAAAATGCATTGCCGGGGAACTAGAAAGGGGGAGCCGTGTCAGGATTCGAAGATGTGCGTCTGCCTAAAGGCATGCGGACACCGCTGATGGTGCGCTTCGAATTGCGGCAGATGTTCGATCGCTGGTTGCCGCGATTGCGTCAACCGCGTTTCGTCTCCGAATCTGACGCAATGGTCGACGAACTGAGTCTACTCGACCTGTGCGAGCACTATCGATTGGAGTATCCAGGTGACGCTGCGGACGTAGCCAAGGCTTGGGACGAATCGAAGGAGCGCATTTCTGACGGAGGTCCAACGTTCGCTGACCTCGTGCATTTTGGCTGGGTGTTCTTCGACGGCGGCCGTTGGGTGATGCAGCGCCCACCTGTAGGCACGTTCTCGTATATTACCTACCCGAGCCCAAGCACAAAGACCTTTTTGATGGGGCTTTGCAAGCCCCGGCTTGTTGCGAGGACTGATACGCCGCCTCCGGCTGCTCAAGATCTCGCCGCCAAGATAGTGGCTGAAGGCTGGCTCGGCTCGCACATTCCTACTAAGGACCCTGACTGGCTTGCAGGCCGGCTGTGGGAACGACTGTGTCCGAAGTCGCAGCCTCACGCCAAGGACAATGGCAACAACACAATTCAGGCAGCGACTCCTGCTGAGGATGAGGCCCGTGGCTCGCCGACATTGCTGGACGCTGATGCCGAAACTGTTGACCGAGCCTTCTTGGAATGGTCTGCGTGGTGTGATGTCCTTGGCAATATCTGCAGATGGGACATTGGCTGGGGGCACACTGAGAGGCAGTATTGCCGTGAGGCTGCACTCCGAGTCCTTGAGCGCCAAACCCTTTGGGGCACTTGGAACAACGACGCCGAGCGTTATGCCGACGTTCTCGAAAAGACACTTGCGATTCCACGGGATCAACTGCGGTATGGCGGAGCGCCGAGAACGGCAACGCCGCGGACATTGGTATTTCGAGCCGACTGGCTGAATTGGCCAGAGGTTGAACATCTCATGATGACACGGCTCGGCGTGAGCACGGTCAGCTTTGCATTTGGCCTGCTTTGCTCCGAACTTGAGAAAACCGATACTGGGCCGAGCATCACGGCCGTGGTGGCGACTGTTATATCGTTCGCAGCCGATCATCCAATGGCATTTCAGCAGCTCTTGTTGCGAGTCGATACCGTGCCCACGCTCTTGGTAGACATGCTGATGCACTCGCGTGCTGCCAGTCTAGCTGCCAAATTGGTCATCGAGTGGAAGTCGAAGTCCGGACGGGATACTGACCGTAATGTGAGCCGTGACGCACAGACTAAAGCATTTGCAGTCCAAGACGCACTATCGTTCCTAGCTTACCACTTGGATAATGGCATACTTGACTTCGAAGAATGCGCGTCTTTGATTACGTGGTGCTATGACGGAGGCGCCGGGGGTCAGAGGGGCGTTGCAGATTCACGGAGGACCGTTGGTCAACAGCTTCTCAGGATGGTCGCAAAAGAAAAGGAAGAGCTTCAGTCCGTAGTGCTGCAGTGTCTCGTAGGCCAGATGGCTTACCAGAATAACGTGCCCCGGGCGCGCTTTGCGGGAGTGCTTCACGGACTGTGCTTCCTTTCTGGCGCGACCGAGGTCGACCTTGTGCCAATCGTCGCACTGTATTCAAAATTTGCACGCGACCTAAACCTGGATTGGACCGACGCATCCAGCTTGTCCGCAGAGTTGGCTGCGCGACTCGTCGCGACCGCATTCACACAAACGGTATCCGACCGCGATGCGCTGCTAGTGCCATTCGATAGCGCAAAGCTTTTGAGAGAGGTGCCAGAAAAGGAAAGACCTTCCCTGCACTCCTCTATTGCTAGAACATTGAGGGGGCACGTACGGTTGCTTGCACGCGCCGTGGCCGGTTGGCCTGACGCCGACATACCGACGGAACTTTTCCGTGCTCTGCATACGCTCATTTCGCGTAGTGTCATTGAGCATGACGAAAAAGGCCGTGTCGGGGCCCTCACGGACAGGTACAGCCCAAGCCGCTATTACCTTTCACATGAAGAGGGGTCGCCAGCCCAAGACCTCGCGGCTGCATGGCGGCGGCTGGACAGCAACTGTAAGGAAACCATGCTGCAGGCGCTTGCTCAATCCGATGACCCGGTGCTTCTTGCCGAGCTTTGCCAGAACCTGCCCGCCGAGGCGAAGCCTGATATCCAAAAAAGGCTGCGGCAACTGAAACCGGGAGAAGCTTCGACGCCTTGGACCTGGCCGGAGCTACAGCACCGTATCGAGTCCTTGTTGGTCGCAGGCGAATACGGACTTGCCCGGGAGCATCTGGATGAAACTCAGCAGAAATTAGACTGCGCGCCTTCGCAGTTTCGGCTTGGCTTTTTTGGCCTTGAGCTCCGACTGTTTCTGAAGGAGGGGAACTGGACTGCACTCGATGCCGCGATCATCCCATCGGAGCTGGATGCACCCACGGCGCGACAGGCGCGCGACCAATTGGACTTCTACCGGGCGACCTCCCAACTGTTGCGTCCAGGCGGTAATCTAGCAGAGGCTCGACTCGTACTGCAGCGCCTTGCAGCGAGCCCCGGTGCAGCGGCTGCATATAAGGAGAACGCCTTCGCGGTTGCCATTCAGCAGCTTCTGAGGCCATCCCTTCATCCATTGACAGGCGCAGACAAGGTGACCGGCGAGGGGCTGCTTGCAGAAATCAATGCCGCAGTCACTGCGGACAAGAATCTAGCTAGTAACACCTTTCTCGCCAACCGCGCGCTGCTCATGCTGGCCTTGCAAAGGCCTGAGGATGCATTGGAAAGTGTGGCTGCACGTCGTCAGGATAGGCGCAGCTCAAACCTCGAACTCATAACCGTGCTTGCAAAGTCCGCGATGGGGTTACGGGGTGAGGCGATGGCGATATTGGATGCAGCCATCACCGAGTTTGGTACTGACGAACAGCTTATTGCGCTCAAGAACGATCTCCAAGCTGGTGACGGTGCATCTAGTGTTGCTTCAGCATCGGTTGTTGTCGATCCGGTTCAGTCCATCCGGGCCTCCTTGCAACAGTTGACCGAGCTTCCGCCGTCGCAGGTCGGTGACATACTCGGTCCACTTGGCCGCGGAGTTCGAGGCTATCTCATACGGCAAGTCTCACGTGCCGTTGCTGCGCTTCAACATATGGCGGCTATGCTTCGAGATCGAAAAAATGCTGAAGACGAGGCTAGGTTTGAGGACGATCTCAACACTGCTGTCCGAGAGGTGCTGGGGGCTTCGCTTGTAGTGGCGAAGTGGGATGTGGCCGATCAGGCGCTCGGCGGAGCAACTGCAAACGGCAATCCCGGCGAACGAGATGCCGTTATCAGGGTGTCTGGTCAGGAAATAGCCATCTATGAGGCGCTCGTCTGTTCTGGAGTTAAGCAGACTAATATCAAGGAGCATTTCGACAGACTGTTGACATACGGTGTCTGCGACATCTATTTCCTCGCCATTTACTCGTACGCGAAGGAGATCAAACTGCTTCTCGATTATGTCGAAGAAATGCTCGAAAACGAGGTTCCTCCCGGTCTCGCATACCTTCGCTGTGAATCTCTAGGGCCCCCCGATTACGAGACAAGCGGGTATATCGCAACTTATCGTGTCGACCACCGTGAAATCGCGGTGGCGTTCTTGATTGTTGACCTTAGGGCATCGCGGCCTACCGCGACTTAGACTGCTGCTTTAACGGGCCAACGGCCGCAATGGGTCGGATGCGGGCAGTCATAAATGGCTGCTTCCGACCCGAAGCGGACGCAGGTCGGCGTCTGATATGGGGGAAGGCAATTTCGGACACTCTGTTCAATTCACGTCAGATAAGCATCACTTATCTGGAAATGCGGGAAATGTGTTGGGCAGGTACCCAAAACAAGTCGAGTTGACTACTCGAATCCCTCGCTCCCGGAACCAAGTGGCCATGAAGTGAGCCTTGTGCGGTGGACAACGAGGATCGATAGCAACTGATTCGACTAGATTAACCGAGCAGTTTACAAACTCGTGCTCTGGAATCTGGACTGTAGATATCCAGCCCCAAAACCGAAAATTTTCTTTGAGTAGGCTGTGGTACTGATGTGTTGGCTCAAACATCGCCTGGTCATCCAGCATGTTTGCCGAGAAGGTCTCTTCCCCAATTCTCACACTCAGCCGCACCTCGGCTTCATGGCTAAAACTGGCATCCTTCAATCTACACGTTGTACGTACGTCAGAGAATCGACGCTGTTCTTCACGCTCCCAATAACGGGGATTAATTTCTGTAAGACTGGGTCGTTCACGACCCATCCGCTCGTAACGCTCATCAAGGCGCTGCCTGGCCTTGGCACGCCTACCAATTCTGTGTGAGATGTCTGCAAGATTTTCGTACGTCACAGGCTCAATACTTCCCATAACTGCAACCGCTACACGCTTACCGAGATCCGACGAGTTCAGTCGCAGCAACGAGTACTTCGAGGCAAGGTTCTCTACAGCTGGAAGTAGTTTCGAGACTGTTGTTGACACACGTACCGAGCAATGATCAGGAGAGTAGAGCGCCCACATCGCGACAGACTCGGCATTTCGGGACCAGCAACTGATATAGTGACTTTGCTTAACCCTGTCATGCATCCGACGAGCAGTTTCTGCATCAGACCATCCCATCCCGCAGCCGCTACCTGGTTGAGTCAACTCAAGCTGGGTGAGCAGCCTATCGATTCCCTCGTTCCTATCACTAAACGTATCCGCGCGGGAGAACATTAGCGTCATACTTGAGCACATTGCTGCTGCACTGAAGAAGTCCATCGTTCTGTAGAGCACCGTATCTTCTGGCAGTGTTGGAGCAATCGAAATGAGTGGTGACATAGCGGATTCGTGGGAAAACAGTATTTGTAGATTGCGTTCAGCGAAATGGGTCTATCGGAGCGCTCGCTTCTAGCTCTTCCGACTTTCTAGTCTCTTGCAATCAAACTACGGCCGTCGGCTTCTGGCCGATTGTAGTCAAAAGCCGACCGACCGGATCCGACCTAGAGCGGACTGCCGCTTGAGTGACAGGTTAGGTCTGATTAATGGGCTAGGGGTGTGCATCTTTGATATGTTGTTCAAGCCCTCTTCTCCACTTTCCACAAACTGGGCACTTGAATTTTGTAAGTCGGTTAAGAACGCGATAGGTACTGGTTTTTTCAAGTTTGGATACGCTGTGATTCAGCATGTACTCAACCCGCTCGTAGCTCATTTCTGCATCGCGACATGAGCTAATTTTTAGACTGAGAAATTTCTCAGATAGTCTAGAGGTTGGGTTGTTGATTCCATGTTTTTTGTAGAGCAGCAGGAGGCCTGCAACCAACTCACAGAAACTAGTTGAGTAAGTGATGGCGAAATTTGCTCGGCCGACATTTAATACGCTAATACCAGTTGGGCCGATTCGGGCGCACTCATTCAAAAGTACACTCTCATCACGAATAAATTTGGGGTCGTCACTGGGCATAGCGAAAATACCTAACTTGTTATATACCGGGGATTTTCAATTTAACACAGAGATCTGTGATACAACGTGGGAACGAGAAACCTTAGAATATCGTATGGAGCAAGACAGAAACGGCCCGAATCGGTACCGTTTATGATCCAGAAGATCGCCAACGGTCAAGCCTGCGTTGTCGACTGTCCGCTTCTGGCTGTGGATTCAACCGGTGGATGCAACGGTCTGCTTGAACCGTTGTGCCGGTGTCTCGTAGTTTAGGGTTTTTCTCGGACGCTCATTCAGTCGCCGCGCAATCGCATTGAGCTTGGCCTGTGAGTAATCGGATGGATCGACTCCCTTTGGCAGGTACTGTCGCACAAGACCGTTGGTGTTTTCATTTGTCCCACGTTGCCAGGGGTTCTGTGGATCACAGAAATAGACCTTGATATCTGTGACCAGTGTGAATCGCTTGTGATCAGCCAGCTCCTTGCCTCGATCCCAGGTAAGCAACTTATAGAGTTCCCGTGGCAGTTGTCGAGCATTCTTGATCAATCCGTTGACCACCGTCTTGGTATCCTTGGCTGCCACCTGCACCAGCATGACATAACGCGTCTGGCGTTCGACCAGAGTCGCAATCTGGCTGTTGCTACTGCCAAAGAGCAAGTCTCCTTCCCAATGCTCTGGAACTGCTCGATCTTCCGCTGAAGCGGGACGCTCGCTGATCGAGACCGCGTCGACGATCCGCCCGTGATTGTCTGTCTTCTGCGTATGGTGGCGGGAGCGACGCATGGCTCGAGTTCGTCGCAAGTGCGCCAACAGCTCCTTCTTCAATGCGCCGCGCGTTTGGATAAAGAGCGTGCGATAGATGGTCTCGTGTGACACCTGATATCCCTCGTTGTCGGGATGAGCACACTTCAGCCATCCAGCGATCTGTTCCGGCGACCACTGCAATCGGAGCTTCTCAGCCACAAGGTGCGCTAGATTTGGATTGTCTGCCAATTTACACATCTTGGGGCGAAGCGCCCTGTCCCACGCGGCCTGTTCGGCCAGGCTGGCGCGATAGTCCGATGGCCCTCCGTTACGATGAACTTCCCGGCTGACCGTGGAGGGTGCTCGCCTGAGGCCTGTGGAAATCGAGCGGATTGAATGGCCAGCGATCAGCCCTCGCGAGATCTCCTCGCGCTCGGCTAGCGTCAGCGCCAGATGGGATCGGCTCCTTGGCACTGGTTGTATGCCACCAGTCTCAGCAAGAATCCGTTGGATCGAGGAGTGGTTTCGACCAAACATCTGAGCGATCTGCTGAAGCGACTCGCCCTTACGCCGGCGTTCCCACATCACGGCCTTCTGGCTGTCCGTGTAGTAGATTCGAGATCGCTGCTTCATCTGCAACACTCCTGCTGCTTATGCAGCTGCTAGTATGTTGCATCCACCGGTTGAATCCACAGCCCATTGCTGCCTATGCTGGGTCAGCGGCAACAAACATAGGCCCCAAGCGGCCTCCCGCCAACGGAATTCGCCGGGATAGTCAAGCAGTGTCGACCTCATCCTTCTTACCTGCTTCCCACCTGAAGCTGAGCCTATCATCGCGGCCTATCACAAACAGCCCTGACCAGATAGCCAACCAGAACTGAGCTGTCACAAGCGGGGGTAGTGCCATGATCCACCCAATACCTCGAAGGAGTGTCTGTATGACAGGTTTGCGGCGTGGGCCTGTTGCGTAAGGCGAATACACTCGATTTCTGGGAAGCCCAAAGCAGAAACGCCAATATATGGCGATTTCTTCCTTAGCAAACTTTATCGCATTACAGTTCCACCAATGCCCCCATTGATACATCCACTCATCATTCAGGATCCAACTTTGAGATAGGTATGAGCGCATAGTACTGCAAGGTGGCAGAGCCTCTCCGCTCGAAAGCCTTACAACACACTGCCGCAATTTGACCTCTTCGACAGAGAATGCTATTTCCTCTCGGAGGCCGCCAACAAAATCCAGAACTGGAACATTTATCAAGCTCCAGACCATCGGAGTTCGGTCAACGTCACAAACGGATATTTTGTCCTGATAGCGGACGCCAGCGCCACGGGCCTCGAAATAAAGATCCACATTTGACAGTCTCTGACCGGTCGATCTTAAGGCAAGCTTAGAAACGTGGGGTTTGTTATCTGTAGGCTGCGCCAGCCTCAAGGAATACTCTAGGTGGTTTCCTAATGGCTCCCACCGCGATCCGAGTTGATGACGAGAATTCCATTTTCGATGCGATCCAACATAGGTCTTGTACAGCAGCACCTTGGTTACGCGCTGCCAAACCCAGGAAGCGGCTTTCACGATCAAGTTGAACGGAAGGGGCAGATCCAAATGAAACTCCAAAGTGCAAGCACGCAGGCCAGTTGGCCTTAGCATCTGATATGTCCGGAGAGTTAGGGCAAGGTCAAGCCCCCTTAATGGCTAGCAGCGATTAAGTGATCCAGATGAGGATACGCTCAACGCAGCGGCCTTATTCAAAGCTTATAAATTGCTCTCCTGAAACTCCGATTGTAATGCTCACGAAGCTTCACCGCGCACTCAGCGACCTGTTCGAATCAATCGCCCCTAATTCCCTAGGCTCATACAAAAGTCCGCTTCTGGCCGCTAGCAGCCGTTCGTGTTAGATCAATCCGAAAAATTCAAAATTAAACGGTGAAAAGTACAGAACGTTCAAAACTGGATGATCAGATCGTTCAAATTTCAATAATGAAATTTCCGTAATGTATTGATTTTCAAGGTATGATTGTCCGATTTTCGACGGCGTCCGGCAGCGGTCGCCGCCGCTAGCGGGGATCGGGCGGGTCCTGCAAGGCGGCCGTATGATGCGGCAGCGCCGCCATCGCCCGCAGCGTCTTGCGGTACAACCGCAGCGCCCGGACCAGGTTCCAGGCCAGCAGCGCCGCGGATGCCAGCAGCAGGGGCCCCGCCGCACGGCCGGCGGGCGTCCAGCCGGCCGCCGCCAGCGTCCAGGACAGCGTCATCAGCACATATAGCGCCCAGTGCCGCCGGGCCGGCCGTTCCGGAATGTAGGCGGCCATCTTCGGCAGGACCTTCAGGTACACGCGGGCCTGGCCCGGATCCCGGGATGGGATCACCATGGCGTCCTGGGCGTGTTTCCACAGCAGGAAGGGCACGATCTTGTACAGCATGCCGTGGACGATCGCCCCCAGGCCGCCGACGATCAGCAGCACGCCCAGCACCATGGCGGCCTGGGGGGCGTGGCCGTGGCGCAGCCAGACCCAGGCGGGCGCGCAAGCCAGCAGGCTGATCAGGCCGGTGAACCAGAACAGCGTCGTGGGCTCGGCCGTCGGGCGTTTGCGGGTCGCCAGACGGTGCAGGGACACGGCGATCCAGGTGACGTAGGCGCCGGCCAGCAGCAGTTCCACGGTTTCGCGCATCAGGCGCGGCAGGCCGGTGCTCGCGTCCAGCGCCGTCCAGGCCAGCAGCAGGCCGGGGATCAAGAGCGGCAGCCAGCGGGCCAGCGGCCTGGGGTAGAGTTCGGTCAACTGGAAGATCGGCAGCAACTGGAAGGACATGCCCATCAGCAGCAGCCCGCCCCAGCCCAGCAGCCCCCACAGCACGTGGCTGCCCACCCATTCGGGCAGCCCCAGCCCCAGGCCCAGCGTAGCCGCCATGGTCAGGCCCAGGGCCACGGTCAGCGCCAGGGCCAGCAGGGCGCCTCGCACCGGCACCAGGATCTCTCTCGCGCCCTTGTACACCTGAGCGCGATGGCTCCACAGCGCCCGGCCCAGGACCGCCAGGTAGAGGCCGAAGGCCAGGCCCAGCAGGATCACGGCGGACACCCAGGCCCAGGAGGCCCACCACAGGAAGCCGGCGGCCAGGGACAGCGTGCCCAGGGTCAGCAGGGCATGGACGGTCCGGGCGACGGCGCGCGCGGGCGTGACGGGCACGTTGCAGGCCACGGCCAGGATCTGGATCAGCGCGCCCAGCATGGCGCTGCCCAGAATGCCCAGGGTCCACAGATGGGTCAGCGCCAGGGCCTGCGCTGTCCAGCGGGACGAGAACGCCTGCGGACCCGCCCAGGTCGCCAGCGCTCCCGCCAGCAGGGCGAACGCCGGCACGTTCAGGAAGAAGGGCAGGGGCACCCCCAAAGCTGGGGTTTTGTCGAAATCCAGGGCGCGCTGCATGGTCAGTCGATCCAGATCGCGACCTGGAAGTGGGTGTCCTCGAACGTGCATTCATGCCGGAACCCGTCCCGGTCCAGCATTGCATACAGGGGATAGGGTTCGCGGTCGATCAGCATGTTCAATCGCTGCCCGGGAGTCAGGTCGGCCAATGCTTCCAGGCAGTGTTCCAGCGGTTCGGGCGGGGGCAGTCCGCGCACGTCCAGGGTGATGTCGGGCAAAGCCATGCGGGGTCCTCTCAAGTCAAGCCGCTACCTTACACGACCGGTCGGCGGCCGGCGGCGAAAACCGCGCGCCGAATGCCGGTTCCCTTGATGCGGATTAAGGACTTCGTCCGTCGAACGGCGCATAGTGCCCGCTATTGCCGATGCAGGGCCCGGCGTCCCCTTGGGTCAGTCCCGCGGGATTCCGGCGGCATGCCCCGCCTGCACGGCTCGAACCGTCAGGATGTTCCATGTCTGCCTTGCCTTCCTCCGACCGCCCCGGCGTAGTGCCCTGCCACGATCTGTCCGGCTTTGAACTCGTCTGTCCGGCGGGCAGCCTGCCGGCTTTGAAATCCGCCGTGGACGAAGGCGCAGACTGCGTCTATCTGGGCTTTCGCGATGCGACCAACGCCCGCAATTTCGCCGGCCTGAATTTCGATGCGGCGGCCATCGCGCAGGGCATCCGCTATGCCCACGACCGGCAGCGCAAGGTGCTGCTGGCGCTGAACACCTATCCCCAGCCCGATGCCTGGCGCCTGTGGCGGGATGCGGTGGACCGCGCGGCCGATGCCGGCGTGGATGCCATCATCATGGCCGACCCCGGCCTGATGGCCTATGCCCATGCCCGCTATCCGGACCTGCGCCTGCACCTGTCCGTACAGGGCTCGGCCACCAACTACGAGGCCATCCGCTTCTATCACGAACGCTTCGGCGTGGCCCGGGCGGTGCTGCCGCGCGTGCTGTCGGTGGCCCAGGTGCAGCAGGTGTGCGAGAACACGCCGGTCGAGATCGAGGTCTTCGGCTTCGGCAGCCTGTGCGTCATGGTGGAAGGCCGCTGCGCCCTGTCGTCCTATGCGACCGGCGAATCGCCCAATACGCACGGGGTCTGCTCGCCCGCCAAACACGTGCGCTGGCAGCAGACGGACCAGGGCCTGGAATCCCGCCTGAACAACGTGCTGATCGACCGCTACGAACCCGGCGAGAACGCCGGCTATCCCACGCTGTGCAAGGGCCGCTTCGACGTGGCGGGCGAAAACTACTACGCCCTGGAAGAGCCCACCAGCCTGAATACCCTGGAACTGCTGCCACGGCTGATGGCCATGGGCGTGCGGGCCATCAAGATCGAGGGCCGTCAACGCAGCCCCGCCTATGTGGCGCAGGTCACGCGGGTGTGGCGCCAGGCCATCGACCAGGCGCGCTCCAATCCGGCCCGCTATTCCGTGCATCCGTCCTGGATGGCCGAACTGAACAAAGTCGCCGAAGGCCAGCAGCACACGCTGGGGGCCTATAACCGGCCCTGGAAATGAATTCCGCGCGGGGCATGCGCCCGGCTTGCGGCCAGGCCGCCCGGGCCGCCCCGCCTATCGCGCACGAGGAAACCGTCATGAAAATCGCCCTTGGGCCCCTGCAATACTACTGGCCCCGCGTCACGACCCTGGAGTTCTACGCGGCCGTGTGCGACTGGCCGGTCGACATCGTCTATCTGGGGGAAACCGTCTGTTCGCGGCGCCACGAGCTGCGCCTGCCCGACTGGATCGAAGTCGCCGACATGCTGGCCCAGGCGGGCAAGACGCCGGTCCTGTCGACCCAGGTATTGCTGGAATCCGGCAACGACCTGAACACCCTGCGCAAGATCGTCGACAACGGCCGCTACGGCGTCGAAGCCAACGATATGGGGGCTGTGCGCCTGGTGCAGGCCGCAGGCCTGGCGTGGACAGGGGGGCCGTTCCTGAACATCTACAGCAAGCCCACGCTCGATGTCATCGCCGCCCAGGGCGCGACCCGCTGGGTCATGCCGCTGGAAATGGGGCGCGCCGGGCTGACGCAACTGCAGCGGGACAGGCCTGCCGGCTTGCAGACGGAAGTCTTCGCTTACGGCCGTATGCCGCTGGCCTTCTCCGCCCGCTGCTTCACCGCCCGCAACCGTAACCTCCCCAAGGACAACTGCCAGTACGTCTGCATGGACCATCCGGACGGCCTGCTGCTGGAAACCAAGGAATCCCAGGCGTTCCTGACCATCAACGGCATCCAGACCCAGTCGGCGCTGGTGCATACCCTGATCCACGAACTGGACGAGTTGCGCGGCCTGGGCGTGGACGTGCTGCGCCTGAGCCCCCAGTCGCAGCACATGGAGCAGGTCGTGGCGGCCTTCCGGGCCGTGCTGGATGGGCGGGAATCCGCCGCCGATGCGCATGCCCGGCTGGTGACGCTGATGCCCGCCGGGCCCTGCAACGGCTATTGGCACGACCGTCCCGGGCTGGACATGGTGCTGCCCGGCGACAGGATCATTTCACCGGCCCCGGATATCCGAACCCCGGGGGTCAAGGCGCGCGTCGTTGCCTGATGCGCGCCCGCTTCACCGCTTTTTCACGAGTCCGATCATGCAAAATCCCGGCAATCCCGTCTATCGCATTCCCTCGCCCCTGGCCCAGGCCCTGGAGCATCTGCCGCGCTACCCTGGTTCCGTGCTGTTCGTCAGCGGCCTGAACCTGGTGCTGGCGCGGCACCTGCACCCCGATACCCTGCACATGCTGGAAGGCCGGTCCTTGCGCATCCACGTCGCCGATGCGCGCGTCCGCTTTGATTACACCTGGCGCGGCCACGCCTTCCGGGCGGCCCGCCATGGCGACATCGACCCGGATCTGACCATCCGCGCCGATGCCGCGGATTTCTATCGCCTGCTGCAGCGCACGGAAGACCCGGACACGCTGTTCTTCAGTCGCCGCCTGGTGATCGAAGGCGACACCGAGCTGGGTCTGATGGTGAAGAACACGCTGGATTCGATCGACCTGGCGGTGTTTCATCCCAGGGCCGTGCTGCGGGACGTGGCGCAGGCGGCGCGTCGGCGTCTTGGTGAGCGGTTCATGTCCCGGCCTCGGAATCCCGCCGTCTGAGAGGCGGGTTGCGGGATGAGGCCGCGCGACCCGGTTGCCGCGGAGGGCCAGCGCCGCAAAATAGGGCATCATGGAGGGCAACGGTTTCGAAGACATGCTTCGTGGCGCGCCCCATTGCACGCCCGGCAGGTCTTTGGAGCCCTGGGCGGGGCGCTGGTGCTCCGCCAGGCAAGGACCTTTCATGAATACAGACATCTCGACCCGATATCCGGGATTGCCGGCAGGGCTGGCGCAGCGCCAGCCTTTGTTGTGGCTGAACCCCGGGTACGATCCTCAGGCCGTTGGCCGCGACTCCACGCTGGACCCGGCCGTGGCCGCAGCCCGCTTCAGTCGTTGCGCGGGGCTGCTGGAGCAGGTCTTCCCGGAACTTCGCGCCACCGAGGGCCGCCTTTCGTCGCCCCTGACGCCGATACCGCATCTGCGGGACGCCCTGGGTCTGCCGGCCTCGGGGGTCTGGCTGCTCAAGCGCGACGATGCCCTGCCGGTGGCCGGGTCCGTCAAGGCGCGCGGCGGCTTTCATGAAATCCTGACTTTGGCCGAACAGATCGCGACTGAAGCCGGCCTGCTGCGCGGCGATACCGACCGGCGCGCGCTGGCCAGCCCCGAGGCCCGAGCCGTGCTGGGGCGGCATGCCGTAGCGGTGGGCAGCACCGGCAATCTGGGCCTGAGCATCGGCATGATCGGCGCCGGCCTGGGTTTGCGGGCCGTGGTGCACATGTCGGCGGATGCCAAGGAATGGAAAAAGCAGCGCCTGCGGGCGCGGGGCATCGAAGTCGTCGAACACCCTGGGGATTATGCTTCGGCCGTGGCGGCCGGCCGCGCCCTGGCGGAATCGGACCCGTTCACGCATTTCGTCGACGATGAGCACTCCGAGGCCCTGTTCCTGGGCTATGCCGCCGCAGCGCGTGAATTGCAGGCGCAATTGCAGGCGGCGAACCGGCCCGTGGATGCCGATCACCCCCTGTTCGTCTATCTGCCCTGCGGGGTCGGCGGGGCGCCAGGCGGTATCCTGTATGGCCTGAAGCAGTTGTTCGGCGCCCACGTGCATGGGTTCTTCGTGGAGCCTGCCGCGTCGCCCTGCATGCTGGTGCAGTTGGCCTGCGGCACGCAGCATCCCGTGTCGGTCTACGACGTCGGGCTGGACAACCGCACCGATGCCGACGGCCTGGCCGTGGGCCTGGCCTCGCCGTTGGTCGCGCCCTTGATGGCGACACTGTTGTCCGGGGTCTTTACGGTGGACGAAGAGACGTTCTACGCGGATGCCTGGCGCCTGGAAGACAAGGAAGGCATCTATGTGGAGCCTTCCGCGGCGACCGGTTTGCGCGGGCCGCTGCAGGTCCTGGATACGCCGCAGGGGCAGGCTTACCTGCAGAGTCAGGGGCTGAACGCCGCCATGAATCAGGCCACCCATGTCATCTGGAGCACCGGCGGCTCCCTGGTGCCCGAGGACATCCGCCAGGGTTTTCGCCAGCGCGGGCGCCGGGCGGCCGGCGTCGCCTGAGATCGCCGCCGCCGCGTGTCGGGCTTCGGGCTGGGCATGGCGGCGGCCGGATGTCGGGGCTCATGGGCGCCGGATCTGGAATGAAGAGAACATCGCGGCCAGCGCCGAACGGGTCTCCTCGCCCGGCCACTCTCGTAAAGACTGGCCGCGGGCGTTGAGCTCGTCATCCGCGCAGCCCTGGGGGCGGAAGATCTGCACGGCGTAGTTCGACACGCCCAGGCCGGACAGGGTCCGACCCAGCTGCAGCAGCTCGGCGGCGCTGATCAGGTCCGGGTGCGCCGTCGTGCGGCATTCGAAGTCCACTCCGCTGTCCAGCACCGCCTGCAGGCTGGCGCTGGCCGGGACGCCGCTGCCGGCGACCCGCGTGATGCGTTCGTACTGGTCGAAACCGGCCTTGATGTCCAGGCCGACCCAATCCACCCGGGGCAGCACCTGGGCCAGGCGGCGCGGATGCGTGCCCCCGGTGTGCAGGCCGATCTTGTAGCCCAGGTCGCGCGCCTGCCGGATGGCGGTGCCCAGGCCGGGGTCCATGGTGGGCTCGCCGCCGCTGAAGACCACGCCGTCGATCAGGCCGACCCGGCGGCGCAGAAACGCCAGGATGTCGACCCAGTCCAGCGGGCTGGTCGCCGTGCGCGGCTGCAGGTGCGGATTGTGGCAGTAGTCGCAGCGCCAGGGGCACCCCTGCACGAAAACCACGGCGGCCAGGAGGCCGGGGAAGTCCGTGGCCGTGAAGGGCACCAGGCCGCCTGCCTTGAGTGTCCGGGCGCTGCTGCCCGGTGCGATGCGGGCCGTACCGGGGGCGGCGGCCGCCTCCGGCCCCATGACGCCGGCCGGGTGGACGGCGCGCGGGGCGGGTTCCGGCTCACCGCCTGCGACTGCGGGCGGTTGGGCATGGTGGGCGGCGTGCATGACGGATCCGGGATCAGGCAGTCCGGGCCACGGGCGTTTGGCCGGCATGGCGTTCGACGAAGAAGCGGCGTTCGTGGAATTCGCCTTTCTTGCCGATGTTGAAGGACGAGACGGGACGGTGGTAGCCCATGACGCGGGTCCAGATCTCGCAGGGTTGGCGTTCGGCGTCGTTCAGAGTGATGGGGGTGTTGGACATGATGTGCTCCTGAGGGGCTGAGAAAACCGGACCGTGGTCCGGATGGAAAAAAGGAGGGATGAGGCGAGGCGGCTTGGCCGGCTCGGGGGGCATGCGTCCGGCCTGCCGGAGGCGATCAGGCGATGTGGGCCGTCCGCGCCGGGGCTGCGGCGGCGTCGGGCGTCGTCATCCCGGCCCGGCTGTGCTTGCGGGCGATCAGTTCGTCGTCGCATTGCGGGCAGAAATCGTGCCGGCCCGGCAGGTAGCCGTGCTTCGGGCAGATGGAAAAGGTCGGGGTGATGGTGATGTAGGGCAGGGAAAAGCGGCTGAGCGTGCGGCGCACCAGGGTGCGGCAAGCATCGGCCGACGACAGCGGCTCGGTCATGTACAGGTGCAGGACGGTGCCGCCCGTGTATTTGCGCTGCAGTTCGTCCTGGCGTTCCAGCGCTTCGAACGGGTCGTCGGTGAACCCCACCGGCAACTGCGACGAATTCGTGTAGTACGGCATGTCGTCCGTGCCGGCCTGCAGAATGTCCGGCCAGCGGGCACGGTCTTCCTTGGCGAAACGGTAGGTGGTGCCTTCGGCGGGCGTGGCTTCCAGGTTGTACAGATGGCCGGTGGATTCCTGGAATTCAATCATGCGGGCGCGGACATGATCCAGCAGGCGCACGGCGAAGTCGTGTCCCCAGGGGCTGGTCAGGTCGTGTTCGTCGGCCGTGAAGTTGCGGATCATCTCATTGATGCCGTTGACCCCCAGGGTGGAAAAATGGTTGCGCAACGTGCCCAGGTAGCGACGGGTATAGGGAAACAGGCCGTCGTCCATCAGGTCCTGGATGACGCGGCGTTTGATTTCCAGGCTTTGCCGGCCCAGGGTCAGCAGTTCGTCGAGCCGGGCGAGCAACGCGGCCTCGTCGCCCCGGTGCAGATAGCCCAGGCGGGCGCAGTTGATCGTCACCACGCCCAGCGAGCCGGTCTGTTCCGCGGAACCGAACAGGCCGTTGCCGCGTTTCAGCAGTTCGCGCAGGTCCAGCTGCAGGCGGCAGCACATGGACCGGATCATATTGGGCTTGAGTTCCGAATTGATGAAATTCTGGAAGTAGGGCAGGCCGTATTTGGCCGTCATCTCGAACAGCCGTTCGGCATTGGGGCTGTGCCAGTCGAAGTCCGGCGTGATGTTGTAGGTCGGGATGGGGAAGGTGAAGGCGCGGCCCCGGGCGTCGCCGGCCATCATGACCTCGATGTAGGTCTGGTTGACCATGTCCATTTCGGCCTGCAGTTCGCCATAGGTGAAGGGCATCTCCTGGCCGCCGATCACCGGCACCTGGTCGCGCAGGTCTTCCGGGCAGACCCAGTCGAAGGTCAGGTTGGTGAACGGCGTCTGCGTGCCCCAGCGCGAAGGCACGTTCAGGTTGTAGATCAGTTCCTGCATGCACTGGCGCACCTGCTCGTAGCTCATGGCGTCCTTGCGGATGAAGGGCGCCATGTAGGTGTCGAAGGAACTGAAGGCCTGCGCGCCCGCCCATTCGTTCTGCAGCGTGCCCAGGAAGTTGACGATCTGGCCCACGGCGCTGGACATGTGGCGCGGCGGCGCGGATTCGACCTTGCCCGGCACGCCGTTCAGGCCTTCGTTCAGCAGGGTGCGCAGCGACCAGCCGGCGCAGTAGCCCGACAGCATGTCCAGGTCGTGGATGTGCAGGTCGCCCTGGCGGTGGGCCTGGCCGACGGATTCCGGGTAGACGTGGCTGAGCCAGTAGTTGGCAATCATCTTGCCGGAGGTGTTCAGGATCAGTCCGCCCAGGGAATAGCCCTGGTTGGCGTTGGCGTTGACGCGCCAGTCCTGCTGATGAAGATATTCGTCGATGGAGCGGATCACGTCGATCTGCGGAATCGGGCGGATGTCGGCCTGGGCGCGGGTCTTTGCAGTCATGCTGAATTTCTCTATATATTGTGTTTGTGTGAATACTAAACACAACATGTGGTGTCATCAAGCATGCCGATCGACTATTTTGAATAGACTTGACCTGGGTTAATTGGCGGGGGGCGAAGCGGGGGAGTCTGGCGGATCGGCCATGAAAAACACCCCAAAGTTTGGAGCGGCGTCCAATATTTGGGGTGCTGTTCGATGCGGGCGGCCGCGCGGGCGCGCCCGGGGCTGTGTTCAGGGCACGATATGGAAATCGATGACGATCTCGCCCGGGTTGCGGGCCAGGTATTCGAACTGGATGTTTTCGCCGAAGTGGTTCTTCAGTTGCTGCAGGAGCGGCAGGGGGTCATGATCGTTGCAGAAACGCATGGTTTCTCCCGGTTGCAGGGCCGACAGGGCGCCGAAGATGGCGGCATGGCGGAAGCGTTTGGCAATGCCCCGCGCATCGAGGGGATAGGTGTTTTCGGCAAACATGGGGATAGCGTCGGAGGCCACGGTGCATCATTCCTGAAAAGATGAATCGGAAAGTCCGATTATAAAAACGGCGGCTTCGGAAACCGGCAGGAACCCTATGCGCAGCGCGGGTTCCTCTGGACGTGTCGCAGCGATTGGGAGGGGCGCCGCCGCAGGCGGTTTGCCGTCGGGCGGGGAGTCGCGGGGCCGGTTCAGGATCCGGCGGCATCTTCCACGTGATCCGGGTGGCGTTGTTCCCAGGCTTTCAGGGCCTGTTGCCATTCGCGCTTTTCTTCGGCATAGGTATCGAACACGCACGGGCAGCAGCCGTTGCCGCAGCATTCGTTCAGGTCGGGTTCGATGGGTTCGATCGGGCGCGGATCGTTGTCTGCAGGGGTGTCGGTCATCACGTCATCATAGGGTATCGGGCCCTGGGCGGCACGCAATCCCATCCCTCGGCCAGGGATGATGCGCGGGCCGGGCGCCGCCGACGTCTGGCGGGCTGTCCGGGATCACGCGCAGGCCAGGTTGTCCCGGTTGCTGCGCTGGATGTCTTCGGGGATGTCGATCCGCACGCTGGACTGCGGCCGGCCGTCCACGAACATCATCAGTTCGCCTGTGTGAAAAGCGGTCCAGGTTTCGTTGTCGGTCAGCGGTTTGGTCGTGATGACGGCCACGCAGTCGCCGCGGGCGGCGACGTTGGCGAAATCCACGGCCACATCGGTATCGACCAGGTGGGCCACCTGGAACGGCCAGGCCCGCACGATGTAGGTCAGCGAGGTGGAGCAATGCGCCAGCATGCAGCGCCCGTTGGACAGCAGGAAGTTGAAGACCCCGTGACGGGTCAGTTCCGCCGTCATCTCGGCCACGGCGGCGAACAGTTCCTGGTCGCCGGGTTCGCGCGTGCCGAATCGCGCCCGCAGACCTTCCATCATGAAGCAGAAGGCGCGTTCGCTGTCGGTCTGGCCGATGGGCAGGTAGTCGCCGCGCAGCGTGGGCTGAAAGGATTTCAGGTCGCCGTTATGGGCGAACAGCCAGTGACGGCCCCACTGTTCGCGCACGAACGGGTGGCAATTTTCCAGTTCCAGCGCCCCCTGGGTGGCCTTGCGGATGTGTGCGATCACATTGCGCGATTTGATCGGATAGCGTTTGATCAGCTCGGCCACGGGCGACTGGCAGCAGGGGGCGTTGTCCAGGAAACAGCGGGAGCCGCGGTTTTCGTAGAAGGCGATGCCGAAGCCGTCGGCGTGATGGTCGGTGTCGCCGCCCCGCGCGGCAAAGCCAGTGAAGGAAAACGTGATGTCCGTCGGCGTGGCGCAATTCATGCCCAAGAGCTGACACATGGCAGGCAGGCCCCAAGGAAACCGGGGTGGAAGCACCCCGAATGGTTCATGCTTGAATTGTAGTCTTGCGGGGCTGGATATAACCGCTGCTTGGTATGGGAATCCGTGATGAGCTTATGCGGTGTCGTGCCGCAGCATCAGAATCGCCTGCCGGTAGCCGCTGGCCGGATAGATGGCGGGCATGGGCGGATGCTCGTCGCTGGGTTCCAGCGCCCGGGTGCCGGCCAGCAGGGCCTGGATCATGATGTCCAGTTCCAGCCGGGCCAGCGGCGCGCCCGGGCAGGCGTGGATGCCGGCGCCATACAGCAGGTTCAGCGCGGGGTCGCGATCCAGCCGGAATTCATCCGGATCGCCGAACACGGTTTCGTCGCGGTTGGCGGAGGCCCAGATCAGGGTCAGGCGTTCGCCGGCCTGGATCCGGGCGCCGCCTATGTCCACCGGACAGGTCGGAGTGCGCCGGTTGGCGATCAGGGGCGCGTGGATGCGCAGGATCTCGTCATTGGCGGCGCGCACCAGCGTCGGGTCGCTGCGCAACTGGTCCTGCAGCGCCGGATGCGTGGCCAGATAGTGGGCGATGATGCCCACGCTGGAGGCCATGGTGCCCAGTTCGCCGACCGTCCAGTTGCGCAGGATGCTGACGATCTCGTCCTCGGTCGGGGCGCGCCCGTGGATGGAGGCGCGCATCAGGCGGGTCGTCGCGTCGTCGGGCGCCTGGCCGCCGGCCTGGCGACGCTCTTTGAGCAGGTCGCGGATGGTCTGGTCGAATTCAGTGGCCACCGCCGCGATGGCATGCGCGTCGCCCGACAGCGTGGCGATGTTCTTCTTGTGGATCCACTGCCGCAGCGGCTCGTGCAGGCAGTCGGGCCAGCCCAGGAAGGCGCACTGCATGCGCAGCGCGAAAGGATGCGCCAGACCGAACATGATCTCCACGCTGGCATTGCGCGGCAGGGCGGCCACCAGCTCGGCGCCGATCCGCCGGCAGTCCGGCTCGAATGCCGCAATGCGGTCCAGACCGAAGTAGGGTTCGATCAGCCGGCGCCAGGCCGTGTGTTCCGGCGGGTCCATGCTGTTGGGCACCGAGACATGGCGCGAGGCCTGGCTGCTGAAGGTCTCGTGATCCGTCACGATGCGCATGACGTCGGCGTGGCGGAATACGGAATGATGCAGATAGTCGCTATGAGCCACCGGGCAGCGCCGGCGCATACGGTCATAGGCGGCGATGGGGGAGGCAAGCACTTCCGGGGCGCGGGGGTCCCAGTCCTGGTGTGGAGTCATGGCGGTTCGCTGGATGAACGGGGGCGGCCTTGGATCAGGTCCATCCGACTGTAGCACCGGGTAAACCCTGGGTGTGGGGCCTGACTGCCGGGTCCGCGGTTTATCTGGCCGGTGTTTGATGTGCCTCAATCGGATGAGGGGGGATCGGCGCCGTGACGAGCGTGTCCGTCGGGATTTGTCCGATCTGGCCGGCGCGCGCGGTCCCGGACCACAATGGCCGATCTCGCTTGCTTGAGGCCCGGCATCATGCGTCGTTATCGAAAACTTGAGCGTCACGCAGAATTATTGCATGGTGCGCAACGTGCTACATTGCGATCAAATCCTTCCGACACAGAGGGGTGAAGCGTTTCTTCGAGACCGGGTCGTTGTCGGGTATCCAGGCGAACCATGCCAAGCGGCTTCGGCTGCAGTTGGCGGCGCTTGATACGGCCGTGGTACTGAGCGACTTGGACGTTCCGGGTTTTGACCTGCATCCCTTGAAGGGCTTCATGAAGGGGCGATGGTCAATATCCGTCAATGGGAACTGGCGCATCACTTTCATTTTTCAGGATGGAAACGTTTATGTGCTGGACTATGAGGACTACCATTGATGAAGATGCATAATCCGCCCCACCCGGGCGAGTTCATCTCCGCCATCTATCTGGAGCCCAGCGGGATCAGCGGCCGGGAGTTGGCGGAAAATCTGGGTGTGGCGGCTTCCACGCTCAGCCGGGTTCTGAATGGTTCCAGTCGCGTGACGCCCGAAATGGCGCTGCGCCTTTCGAAGGCGCTTGGACGCAGTCCTGAGAGTTGGCTGGCCATGCAGGATGCCCATGATTTGTGGTTTGCCAGGCAGCGGGTCGATCTGCAAGGCGTCAGCCGGCTGGCTTGCGCCACGCCTTGAAAATCCCCCCGCCAACCGCATATATCGCATATCGGGGCGCAGCGCCCCCTCCCTATAAAGGGTCCCACCCATGCGATTCGACAAACTGACGACGAAATTCCAGCAAGCGCTGGCCGACGCTCAAAGCCTGGCCGTGCGTCACGATCATCCCTATATTGAAAACGTCCACCTGCTGTCGGCCCTGCTGGCCGACGCGGACAGCGGCGCGGCCAGCCTGCTGGCGCGGGCCGGCGTGGCCGTGCCCCGGCTGCAGGCCGAACTGGACCGCCAGATCAAGGCCCTGCCGACCGTGCAGGGCGCCGAGGGCAATGTCCAGGCCGGCCGCGATCTGCAGGCCGCCCTGGCGCGCACCGACAAGGAAGCCGGGCAGCGCGGCGACACCTACATCGCCAGCGAACTCTATCTGCTGGCCCTGGCCGATGACAAGGGCGAGGCCGGCCGCGCCCTGCGCGAGGCCGGCCTGCAGCGCAAGGCCCTGGAGGCCGCGATCGATGCGGTGCGCGGCGGCGCGACCGTGTCCGGGGCGGAGGACGAGGACAACCGCCAGGCGCTGAAGAAATACACCCTGGATCTGACGGCGCGCGCCCGGGAGGGCAAGCTCGATCCCGTGATCGGGCGCGACGATGAAATCCGCCGCACCATCCAGATCCTGCAGCGCCGCACGAAAAACAACCCGGTGCTGATCGGCGAACCCGGCGTGGGCAAGACCGCCATCGTCGAAGGCCTGGCGCAGCGCATCGTCAATGGAGAAGTCCCGGAAACCCTGAAGGGCAAGCGCGTCCTGACGCTGGATCTGGCGGGCCTGCTGGCGGGCGCCAAATATCGCGGCGAATTCGAGGAACGCCTGAAGGCCGTGCTGAAGGAACTGTCCCAGGATTCGGGACAGACCATCGTCTTCATCGACGAGCTGCACACCATGGTGGGCGCCGGCAAGGCCGAAGGCGCCATGGACGCCGGCAATATGCTCAAGCCCGCCCTGTCGCGCGGCGAACTGCACTGCGTGGGCGCCACGACGCTGGACGAATACCGCCAGTACATCGAAAAGGACGCCGCGCTGGAGCGACGTTTTCAAAAAGTGCTGGTGGACGAGCCCAATGTGGAATCCACCATCGCCATCCTGCGCGGCCTGCAGGAACGCTATGAATTGCACCACGGCGTGCAGATCACCGACCCGGCCATTGTGGCGGCGGCGGAACTGTCGCACCGCTACATCACCGACCGCTTCCTGCCGGACAAGGCCATCGACCTGATCGACGAGGCGGCCGCCCGCATCCGCATGGAAATCGACTCCAAGCCGGAAGTCATGGACCGCCTGGACCGCCGCATCATCCAGCTGAAGATCGAGCGCGAAGCCGTGCGCAAGGACACCGACGAGGCCTCCGAACGTCGCCTGAAGGCGATCGAGGAAGAACTCGAAACCCTGCAGCGCGAATACAACGACTACGAGGAAGTCTGGAAGGCGGAAAAGGCCGCCGTCCAGGGTTCGCAGGCGGTGAAAGAGGAAATCGACCAGGTCCGCGCGGAAATGGCCGAGCTGCAGCGCAAGGGGCAGTACGACAAACTGGCGGAACTGCAGTATGGCCGCCTGCCCGAACTGGAATCCCGGTTGAAGGCGGCCGAATCCGCGCCGAAGGAAGCCGAATCCGGCAAGCCGCGCCTATTGCGCACCCAGGTGGGCGCCGAGGAAATCGCCGAGGTCGTCTCCAGGGCGACCGGCATTCCCGTGTCGCGCATGATGCAGGGCGAGCGCGCCAAGCTGCTGGGCATGGAGGCCGTGCTGCACGAACGTGTCGTGGGCCAGGACGAGGCCGTGCGCCTGGTCTCGGAGGCCATTCGCCGCTCGCGCGCGGGGCTGTCCGACCCGAACCGGCCCTATGGATCGTTCCTGTTCCTGGGCCCGACGGGCGTGGGCAAGACCGAACTGACCAAGGCCCTGGCGCGTTTCCTGTTCGATTCGGACAACCATCTGGTGCGCATCGACATGAGCGAGTTCATGGAAAAGCATTCCGTGGCCCGCCTGATCGGCGCGCCGCCGGGCTATGTCGGCTACGAGGAAGGCGGCTACCTGACCGAGGCCGTGCGCCGCAAGCCCTATAGCGTGATTTTGCTGGATGAAGTCGAGAAGGCGCACCCGGACGTGTTCAATGTGCTGCTGCAGGTGCTGGACGATGGCCGGCTGACCGACGGCCAGGGGCGCACCGTGGATTTCCGCAACACGGTGATCATCATGACCTCGAACATCGGTTCGCAGCACATCCAGAACCTGGCGGACCAGCCGTATGACGTGGTCAAGGAAGTCATTCGCGACGAGCTGAAGACCGCTTTCCGGCCGGAGTTCCTGAACCGGATCGACGAGATCGTGGTTTTCCATGGCCTGGATGCCATCCATATCGAACCGATCGCCCGTATTCAGTTGAAGCGCCTGGCCGAACGCCTGGCCCAGCATGAAATGCGCCTGGAGGTCACCGATGCCGCCGTCCAGGAGCTGGCCCGTGTGGGCTACGATCCGGTGTTCGGGGCCCGGCCGCTGAAACGCGCCATCCAGCAGTACCTGGAAAATCCGGTGGCCCGCCTGATCCTGGAAGGCACCTTCGGTCCGCGCGACGTGGTTCCGGTGGACTGGGACGGTGAGAAGTTCGTGTTCGAGCGCACGCTGCAGTGAGCGTCGCGGGCGCCGCAACGGACGTGCTGTTCGCGCCCATTGCGGCGGCGCTACGGGCCGGGCGGCCAGTCAGCGCGGGGCGCTTGTCGCCCCGGTTTTCGGGTTCAGGCGCGCTTGGCCACCATGCCGTAGACGAACAGCACGATTAGGGCGCCGACGATGGAACCGATCCAGCCGGCGCCTTGTCCCGCCTGATACAGCCCCAGGGCGGCCCCCAGGTAGCCGGCCACGACCGAGCCCACGATCCCCAGGATCGTAGTCATGATGATGCCCAGCTTCTGTTCGCCGGGCATGATGGCCCGGGCGATCAGGCCGACGATGAAACCCACGACGATCATGCTGATGATGCCCATGCTGTACTCCTGTGCGGTTGGGTGACAGGAGGCAGGATAGCGGGCGGGCGGCGGAGGCGTCCAGCCGTCTTTGACGTTACTTGAGTAACAAAATATATCGTTGCGCGGCGGACGACGGCGAAGCCGCCGACCTCAAGGGGCCGCCTCCAGCACCAATCCCCACAATTCCCGCACCGCGTCCCGCTCGCGCACGCATTCCGCGGGCGGCACGCGCGCCTTTTCCGCCCCCTGCAGCCGCAGCGCATGTTGCCGGCGGCGAAAGACCCGGTAGGCATCGGCCACGTCGGCGGCCAGCAGCCCCGGAATCAGGCCGGCCTGCGCGGCCAGGCCCAGCAGGGCGATATTGCCCAGATTCCCCAGCAGCTCCGGGTGGGCGCCGGATTGGCTGAGCACCAGGAACTGGGTGATGAATTCGATGTCCACCATGCCGCCCCGGTCGTGTTTCAGGTCGAAGTCTCCGCTGCGATTGGGGTGCCCCTGGGAGATCTTGTCGCGCATGGACAGGACCTCGCGGCGCAGGGCATCCGGATCGCGGGGCAGCAGCAGGATGCGCTGGCGGATGTCCTCGAAGCGGGCGCCGATGGCCGCGTCCCCCGCGACGAAGCGGGCGCGGGTCAGCGCCTGGTGTTCCCAGGGCCAGGCCTGGTTCAGTTGATAGTGTTCGAAGGCGTCGATGGGCAGCGCCAGCAGGCCGGCGTCGCCGTCCGGGCGCAGGCGCAGATCGATCTCGTACAGGCGGCCCGACGAGGTCAGGGTGGACAGCCATGACGCCACCCGGCGCCCCAGCTTGGCATAGCGCTCGCCCGCGTCCTGGTCCGGGTCGTCGTACAGGAAGACCAGATCCAGGTCGGACGCGTAGCCGATTTCCTTGCCGCCCAGCTTGCCGTAGGCAATGATGGCGAAACGGGGCGCGCCGGGGTCGGTGCGGCGTTCGCGCGGCAGCACCTGGGGCCAGACCCGGTGGATGGCCTCGGCCAGCATCAGGTCGGCCAGGGCCGACAGGTGGTCGGCCAGGCTTTCGACGCTGATGACGTTTTCCAGATCCTGGGCCAGCAGCTGGAAGGTGATCTGGTGCTGCGCGTCGCGCATCAGGTTCATCTGCTGCTCGATGTCGGGCTGGCCGTCCGGCAGGACGCAGGCGTCCAGGTCGCTGCGCAGTTGCTCGGCGATCGCCGGAAAATCCGGGGCCTGCATCAGGCTGCGCCATTCGATCAGGCTGTCGAGCAGCAGGGGGTAGCGGCTCAGGTATTGGGATGCCCAGGGGCTGGCGCCGATGATGCGGGCCACGCGGGCCAGGGTTTCCGGGTATTCGGCCAGCAGCGCCAGGTAGGCGCTGCGCTGGGCGATGTGTTCGACCAGATTCAGCAAGCGTTGCAGGGTGGCGGGCGGGTCGTCCGTCTGTCTGGCCGCGTGCGTCAGGCCGGGCAGCAATGTCTGCAGGCGCTGCTGACTGGTGCGCGGCAGGCTCTGGATCCGATGGCTGTCCAGCAAGGCATCGATGCGGTCCTGCATATCCCGCGCCTGTTCGTCGGACACGGCCGTCGGGGCCGCATCGGGCTCGGGGGGGGCGTCCTCGGCAGCCGCATCGCCGCCCATGCCGGCGATGCGGAAGGCATCGTGGAAGCACTGCGATACATAGGTCCGATGCCGGTCCAGCGTCGTCTGGAAATCGGTGCTGTCGGGATGCCCCATGGCCTGCGCCAGCGCGGCCAGCCCGCTGGGATCGTGGGGCAGCAGATGGGTTTGCTCGTCTTCGCGGTATTGCAGCAGGTGTTCGACGCGGCGCAGATAGCGGTAGGCGTCCTCCAGGCCGCGCGCCTGGATGTCGTCCAGGATCCCGGCGCGGTGCTGCTTGTGCAGGGCGGCCAGCAGATTGCGCTGTTGCAGGGAAGGCTGGCGTCCTCCCCGGATCAGCTGGTTCAACTGGATCACGAATTCGATTTCCCGGATGCCGCCTTCGCCCAGCTTGATGTTGTGCCGGGTGTCGATCCCGTGCCGCGCCTGGGCGCGGCGCTGCCAGTCCATGCGGATGCGTTCGCGCAAGCCGCGCAGGGCAGAGAGCGCGTCGAAGTCGAAATACTTGCGGTAGACGAAGGGCCGGCGCAGGGATTCCAGGGCCTGGGCCTGGGCGGTGAAGGCGGTCTCTTCGAAGAGCGGGCAGGGGATCAGGCGGGCTTTCAGCCAGGCATAGCGTTCCCATTCCCGTCCCTGGGCGACCAGGTAGTTTTCCAGCGCGGCCAGGCTCCAGGCCAGCGGGCCGCTGTCGCCGTCGGGGCGCAGCCGCAGGTCGGTGCGAAAGACATAGCCATCGGCATCCAGTTCCGACAGGATCGGCATCATCAGCCGGCAGACCTTGCCATAGAACTCGTGGTGGCTGATGCGCCGGCGGCCGTCGGTTTCGCCTTCCTCGTCGTACAGCATGATCAGATCGATGTCGGACGATACGTTCAGTTCCTTGCCCCCCAGCTTGCCCATGCCCAGGATCAGCATGTCCTGAGGGGCGCCGGTGCCCGGGTGGCGCGGCGCGCCGTGGATGGCGATCAGCGTGCGCATGGCGCAGGCATAGGCCTGTCCGATGGCCAGGTCGGCCAGGGCGGACATGGCGGCGACGACCTCGTGCAGGGGCGCCTGCCCCGCGATGTCGCGCACCATCAGGGTGTGGAAGACGCGCTGGCGCGCGCGGCGCAAGGCCTGTTGCAGGGCGGGTCGGTCGGGGGCCTGGTCGGCCGGGCCGCCCAGCGCCTGGGCGTACCAGGCCTGGATGGTCTTGCGGCCGACGGGTTCGGCGCTGTCGGCCAGCAGCCGGGCCTGGTCGTCGGGGTGGGCCATCAGGTGGCGCCGAAGGACGCCGGACCATTGCAGGGCGGGCTCTAATATAATGGCTCGGGACATCGGATCCGTCAGCGGTTCGGTGAAACTGGGCCCGGTGCAGCCGGGCTGGCAGGGGGCTTTAACATACTGCAAAACCCGGCATGCGCCAATTCATATCAAAGCTTTCCTCTGTCTGGTCACGGCGCGTCCTCGCGGTGTTGCTCAGCCTGTATTTCGGGCTGGGGGTCACGCTGCTGGCGGGACGCTACCTGATTCTGCCTCATCTGGACGATTGGCGGCCGCAGATTGCCGCCCATCTGTCGCAGAGGGTCGGGGCGCAGGTATCGCTGGGCTCGATCCGGGTGTCCTGGCGGGGCTGGAACCCGCAGTTCGATCTCAGCCAGGTGCGGGTGACCGATGATCAAGGGCATGCGCTCCTGACGGCGCCCAGCGTTCGGGCGGGCTTGAACTGGGCGGCGCTGCTGCCGGGTCGCCAGGGGGTGCTGCGCCTGCGGGTGCAAGGCATGGACCTGGGCCTGACGCGCTTGCCCGACGGGCAATTCAGTCTGTTGGGCCAGGTGGTGGAACTGGATCAGCAGGCGGATTCGGTCACGATGCCCGCCTGGTTGCAGTGGGTGCTGGATCAACCCCTGATCTCCTTTCAAGATGCCACGCTGCGCTGGCATGACCAGCGGCGCGGGGCCCCGGAACTGACGCTGCGCAATGTCCATGCGGTCCTGCGCCGCCAGGGAACCGATGAATGGGGCCTGTCCTTGTCGGCGCAGGCGCCGATGGTGGGCGACGCCCGTCTGGATGCCAGTTTGGTGGCGGGTGTCGGGCCGCAGGAGGGGCGGCAAAAGAAGCTGGACTGGCGGGGCTGGCTGCGGCTTGGCGGAGCCGGGGCCCGGGATTGGCGGCCCTGGATCGAACTGCCGCGCGCCCTGGAACAGGGGCGGCTGGATGCGCAGTTCTGGGCGCAGCCCGGGCGGCGGGCGCCGGAATTGACCGCCTTGCTGGGGCTGCAGTCCGTCCGCTGGGCGGCTTCGGATTCTGACGGCGTGCAGGTGCCGGAGGCTGAACTCTGGATGCAGGGGGGGCTGGATCAATGGCAGGCGCTGGCCCGGGGCGACGCTGCCCCTGATGGCCTGGCCTTCGATCTGCGCACCCGGGATGTCCGTCTGGAGCAGCCCCAGTGGTTCGATGCGCCGCTGGCGTTTGGCACGGTAGCGGCGCGCGGCCGCGTGGCGCATGCGGCGCAATGGTCGCTGCAGCTGCAGCGGCTGGTCTGGCGGAATGCCGATATCGACCTGCAGGGCTCGGGCCGCTGGGATGGCGGCGGCCCGGCGGGGACGGCCGATTTCCAGGGCACGATCGTCCGCGCCCGCCTGGACGCCATCCATCGCTACCTGCCCCGCGAGGTCGATGCCGATGCCCGGGAATGGCTGGCCAAGGGCCTGCAGGCGGGCACTCTCTTCGATGGTCATTGGCTCCTGCGCGGGGATCTGGCCGAATTTCCCTTCGGCGATCAACCGCAGGCCGGGGATTTCCAGGTGAGGGGGGATTTCCGGGATGCCCGGATCGAATTCGTGCCGGATGCGGCCAAAGAGCAATCCTGGCCATTGCTGCAGGACGTCGTCGGGACTGCCGACCTGCACCGCATGGATTTGCGCCTGACGGCTTCTGCGGCCCGCATGGAGCCGGTCCAGGGGCAGGAGATCCGCCTGAGCGGCGTGCAAGCCAGAATCCCCGACCTGGAGCATGACGCCACCTTGCGGGTCTCGGGGCATAGCGCGGCCGATGGCGATGCCTATATGGCCTTGATCCGCCAGTCGCCCCTGGCCCATCTGCTGGATGGCGTCTTTGACGAGGCCAGCGCGGGGGGGGATTGGCAGGTGCCTCTGTCCCTGACCATTCCGCTCTTGAATACCGATGACAGCCAAGTGCAGGGGCGTGTCGACCTGCAGCACGGCCGGCTGCAGTTCCTGCCTCAGGCGCCGGCCTTCGAGGCGATGGACGGCAGCGTGTTTTTCAGCGAACAAGGCGTGCGGCTCGCCCAGCCGCTTTCCGCCCGGATCCTGGGGGGGCCGGTGCAGGTGCGGGGGGAATTGGGGGATGCGCAGGCGGCGGGCCTGTCCTTCCAGGGTCGCCTGACGGCCAAGGCGCTGGCGGCTTTCGTCGGCGTCCCCGGCATGAACCGCCTGTCGGGCGCCTTGAACTACCAGGCGCAACTGGCGCGGCGGGGCCGGGCCTATGTATTCACCCTGGATTCGGACACGCGCGGCCTGGCCCTGGATTTTCCGGCGCCGCTGGCCAAGCCGGCCGAGCAGGCGCGCTCTCTGAAGGTGCGCTGGACGGACGCGGATGCGCAGGCCGATGTGCTGGATGCGCGCCTGGGCGACATGGTCACGGTAGGGCTGCGGCATGTGCGGCGCACGCGCCAGGGGCCCTATTTTGAACAGGCGTTGATCGGGTTGGGGCAGGCGGCGGACGATGGGGGGCCGGGCTTGCGGCTGGCGCTGCGCTATCCGCTGATCGATCTGGACCGTTGGAACCGGATCGTGGATGAATTCTCCATCCCCCGGCGCGGACATGCGCCCGCTTCCCGGACGGCGGCCTCGCGGCCCTTGTGGCCGGACCTGTCCTTGCTCAGCGTGCAGGCGGATCAGTTGAGGCTGCAGGCCACGCGCCTGGATCAGGCGGCGCTGCGCGTGACGCGCACCCCCGACGAGCGCTGGTCCCTGAATCTGCGGTCCAAGCAGACGACCGGCACCTTGAAGTGGCGGGAACTGGACGGCCGCGTGCAAGGGCCGATGTCGGGGCGCTTCGCCCGCCTCAGCCTGGGTGACGATTCCCGGGATACGCAATCCCTGCTGCCTGACGCGCAATCGGACGATGACGCCCGCTTTGATGATGATCTGGAAATCCCCGGCCTGATCCTTCAGGCCGACGATCTGCGCCTGTATGGCCGCTCCATGGGGGCCTTGTCGCTGGAGGGGGTGCGCGATAGCGCGCGTCACGTCTGGCAACTGAACCATCTGCGCATGGGCGACGATGACGCCCGGCTGCAGGGCAGCGGCACCTGGCGCTTGCGTGGCCCGGATCGGGGGCTCAGCCTGAAGGCGACCGTGACCGCCAAGAACCTTGGGGCCTGGCTGTCCCGCGCGGGCTGGCCGGGCGTGTTGTCGGGCGGCCAGGGCACGCTGGCGGGGGATTTCACTTGGCGCAATCTGCCCTGGCGTCACGACAAGGCGGATCTGCAGGGCAGTCTGCAGATCGATCTGGACAAGGGGCGTTTCCTGAAGATCGCTTCGCAGACGGCCAAGCTGCTGGAAGTCCTGTCGCTGCAGTCGATCACTCGCCTCAATCGTCTGGAACAGGGACTGGTGGGGCTGCCCAAGGACGGTTTCCCCTTCGATCAGCTGCGCGGGTCGCTGACCCTGAACCAGGGGGTCGTCCAGGCCCATGACTACAAGGTCATCGGTTCCGTGGGCACGATCCTGCTGGAAGGCAGCACCAATATCCTGAACGAAACCCTGGATCTGCAGGCGGTCATGGTGCCCAATCTGGACGTCAGCGGCGCCGCATTGGCCGCCGGCATCGCCATCAATCCCCTGGTCGGCCTGGGGGCCTTCGTCACCCAGTGGCTGCTGAAGACGCCGCTGGCCAAGGCCATGACGGTGCGCTATCAGGTCACGGGGACCTGGGATGATCCCAAGGTCAAGGAGGTGCCCGTGAGCGGCACGGCCCAGGCGGGGCACGAGGCTGGCCCGGAGGCGGGCCGCTAGTGCGCTGTTCGACTGATACGCGTACTTGAATTTGGCGTCTGCGGCCCGACGTGAAAAAAGCTCCCGAGGGAGCTTTTTTCACGGATGCGGCAACATCAGTGGGTGGGGCATATCAGTACACCCCTTGGGCCAGCATGGCGTCGGCGACCTTGACGAAGCCGGCGATGTTGGCGCCATTCAGGTAGTTCACCTTGCCGTCATGGCTGCCGTAGCGCACGCAGTTCTGGTGAATGTCGCGCATGATGGCATGCAGCTTGGCATCGACCTCGTCGCGCGTCCAGTGCAGCCGCTGGGCGTTCTGGCTCATTTCCAGGCCCGAGACCGCCACGCCGCCCGCGTTGCTGGCTTTGCCCGGCGCATACAGGACGCCGGCCGCGATGAAGGCTTCGATGGCCTCGATGCTGGAGGGCATGTTGGCGCCTTCGGCCACGCAGCGCACGCCGTTGGCGATCAGGGTGCGGGCGTCTTCGATTTCCAGTTCGTTCTGCGTGGCGCAGGGCAGGGCCACGTCCACCGGCACGTGCCAGGGGCGTTTGCCGGCCTCGAAGGTCAGGCCGAATTCCTTGGCGTATTCCTCGATGCAGCCGCGCTTCTCGTTTTTCAGTTCGATCAGGGCCGCCAGCTTTTCAGGCGTGAAGCCGGCCGGATCGACGATGCAGCCGCGTGAATCGGACACGGTGATCACCCGGGCGCCCAATTGCATGCATTTTTCGATGGCGTACTGGGCGACGTTGCCCGAGCCCGACACCGACACCGTGTAGCCTTCCAGGGACTGGCCCGCGTGCCTGAGCATTTCTTCCGCGAAATAGACCGTGCCGTAGCCGGTGGCCTCGGGGCGGATCAGGCTGCCGCCAAAGGCCAGGCCTTTGCCGGTGAAGACGCAGCCGCTCTGGTTGGACAGCTTTTTCATCATCCCGGCCATGAAGCCGACCTCGCGGGCGCCCACGCCGATATCTCCGGCCGGCACATCGGTGTCCGGGCCCAGGTGGCGGTAGAGCTCGATGATCAGGGCCTGGCAGAAGCGCATGACTTCGGCGTCGGACTTGCCCTTGGGGTCGAAGTCGGAGCCGCCTTTGCCGCTGCCCATGGGCAGGGTGGTCAGGGCGTTCTTGAAGGTCTGTTCGAAGGCCAGGAATTTCAGGATCGACAGGTTCACCGAGGGGTGAAAGCGCATGCCGCCTTTATAGGGGCCGATGGCCGAGCTGTGCTGGATGCGAAAGCCGCGATTGACGCGGGTGCGGCCGGTGTCGTCCATCCAGCAGATGCGGAATTGAAAGGCGCGTTCGGGCTCGACGATGCGTTCGAGCAGAGCCTGGCTGGCGTAGCGCGGGTTCTGCTGGATGAAGGGCCACAGGCTGTGCATGACTTCTTTGACGGCCTGCATGAATTCGGGCTGATGAGGGTCGCGTGCCTGCAGCTGGGTTAGAAATTGATCGACGGAAGGAAGACTCATTAAGGTGCTCGCTTATTTCTTCATCATGTCAAAAAATTCGGCGTTGTTTTTGGTGGCCCGGATTTTGTCCAGGATGAATTCCATGGCGTCGATCTCGTCCATATCATGAATGAACTTGCGTAGCACCCAGACTTTTTGTAAAAGTTCGGGTTTGATCAGGAGCTCTTCGCGACGCGTGCCGGATTTGTTCAGGTTGATGGCCGGATAGATGCGCTTTTCGGCCAATCGCCGTTCGAGGTGCACTTCGGAATTACCGGTGCCCTTGAATTCTTCGTAAATGACTTCGTCCATGCGGCTGCCGGTTTCGATCAGGGCTGTGCCGATGATGGTGAGCGAGCCGCCTTCTTCCAGGTTGCGGGCGGCGCCGAAAAAGCGCTTCGGGCGCTGCAGGGCGTTGGCGTCCACGCCGCCGGTCAGGACCTTGCCGGAGGCCGGCACCACCGTGTTGTAGGCGCGCGCCAGGCGGGTGATTGAATCCAGCAGGATCACCACGTCCTTTTTCAGCTCGACCAGGCGCTTGGCCTTTTCGATGACCATTTCGGCGACCTGCACGTGGCGGGTGGCGGGTTCGTCGAAGGTCGACGCCACGACTTCGCCGCGCACGGTGCGCTGCATTTCAGTGACTTCTTCCGGGCGCTCGTCGACCAGCAGCACGATCATCACCGCGTCGGGATAGTTCGTCGTGATGGCATGCGCGATGTGCTGCATGATCACGGTCTTGCCGGATTTCGGGCTGGCGACGATCAGGGCGCGCTGGCCTTTGCCGATCGGGGCAAAGATGTCCATGATGCGACCGGTGATGTTTTCCTTGCTCTTGATGTCGCGTTCCAGCACCATCGGTTCATCGGGGTGCAGCGGCGTCAGGTTCTCGAACATGATCCGGTGCTTGATGGTCTCGGGCAACGTGCCGTTGACCTTGTCCACCTTGACCAGGGCGAAATAGCGTTCGCCGTCTTTCGGGATCCGGACTTCGCCTTCGATGGAATCCCCCGTGTGCAGATTGAAGCGGCGGATCTGGGACGGCGAAATGTAGATGTCGTCGGTACTGGCCAGATAGGACGTTTCGGGCGAACGCAGAAAGCCGAAGCCGTCGGGCAGGACTTCCAGGACCCCGTCGCCGAAGATCTGTTCGCCCTGTTTGGCGCGCCGTTTCATGATGGCAAACATCAGTTCCTGCTTGCGCAGCCGGTTGGCGTTGTCGATGTCGAGTTCGGCAGCCATTTCCAGCAGCTGCGACACGTGCAGCGCTTTGAGTTCGTTCAGGTGCATGGGGAAGGGAGAGAAGAAGGAATCGGCGGATCATGCGCGGGCCCGGTCGGGGTCCGCGCACGTCACAGTGGATGACGGAAAAGAATCAGAGAGATTCGTCGAGGAAAGCCTGAAGCTGGGTGCGGGACAGAGCGCCGACCTTCGTGGTGGCGACTTTGCCGTCCTTGAACAGCATCAGGGTGGGAATACCGCGAATGCCGTATTTGGCGGCGCTGTCGGGGTTCTCGTCCACGTTCAGTTTGGCGATGGTGACGCGGCCCTGGTATTTGGCGGCGGCTTCGTCGAGCAGCGGGGCTACCATTTTGCAGGGGCCGCACCATTCGGCCCAATAGTCGACCAGGACAGGCAATTCGGATTGGAGCACGTCGGCCTGGAAGGACGCATCGCTTACGTGCTTGATGGAGTCGCTCATAGTGCGGTTAGTGTGCGCAGATATTAGGAAAGGAAGGCAGGGGGCCGGATGAAATACCGTCGCGCAGCGGGGCGCGTGGGGCCCGATGTCGCTAAGCATACCATTATCTTCGTAAAATGGTGGCCTTTTTGATTGCTAATAACGGACACCACAGTGAGCACAGCACGCTACGACGAGTCTTCGATTCGCGTCCTGAAAGGGCTGGAACCGGTACGCCAGCGCCCGGGGATGTATACGCGCACCGATAATCCGCTGCACATCATCCAGGAAGTCATCGACAATGCGGCCGACGAAGCCCTGGCCGGGTTCGGGCATCGCATCGCGGTCACGCTGCATGCCGACGGCAGCCTGTCGGTGGAAGACGACGGGCGCGGCATTCCCGTGGGCGAGCACCCCGAGGAACACGCCCCCGTGGTGGAGCTGGTCTTCACCCGCCTGCACGCGGGCGGCAAATTCAACAAGGCCGACGGCGGCGCCTATGCGTTTTCCGGCGGCCTGCATGGGGTCGGGGTGTCAGTCACCAATGCCTTGTCGACCCGGCTGGAAGTCACGGTCTGGCGCGATGGCGGCGAATACCGCATCGTGTTCGCCGACGGCAATGTGGTCGAACCCCTGGCGCAGGTGGGCACGGTGGGCAAGCGCCGCTCGGGCACTCGCGTGCGGGCCTGGCCCGATGCCCGGTACTTCGACCACGCCCAGGTCCCCCTGGGGGATCTGGAGCACGCATTGCGCAGCAAGGCGGTCCTGTTGCCGGGCACGCGCGTCACCCTGACGACCGAAAAGACCGGCCAGCAGCGCGAGTGGCACTACGAGGACGGCCTGAAGGGCTATCTGACTGAAGCCCTGGGCGACACCCCTGCGCTGGTGCCCCTGTTCGCCGGCCAGCAATACGCCGCCGACGACGATGAGCAATATGCCTTGGGCGAGGGCGCCCAGTGGGTGGTTGCCTGGACCGAGGAAGGCGCAGTGGTGCGCGAATCCTATGTCAACCTGATCGCCACCACGGCGGGCGGCACGCACGAATCGGGCCTGCGCGAGGGCCTGTTCAATGCCGTGAAGTCCTTCGCCGAATTGCATAATCTGCTGCCCAAGGGCATCCGCCTGTTGCCGGAAGATGTGTTCGCGCGGGCCAGCTTCATTCTCTCGGCCAAGGTGCTGGACCCGCAGTTCCAGGGCCAGATCAAGGAACGACTGAACAGCCGCGATGCCGTGCGCCTGGTGGGCGGGTTTCTGCGCAACGCGCTGGAATTGTGGCTGCATGCCAATGTCGAATATGGCAAACGCCTGGCCGAATTGGCGATCGGGCAGGCGCAGGCGCGCAGCCGCGCCGCCCGCAAGGTCGAAAAGCGCAAGGGCTCGGGCGTGGCCGTGCTGCCCGGCAAATTGACGGATTGCGAGTCTTCGGACGCCGGTCGCACTGAAGTCTTCCTGGTCGAGGGCGATTCGGCCGGCGGTTCGGCCAAGATGGGGCGCGACAAGGAATTCCAGGCGATCCTGCCCCTGCGCGGCAAGATTCTGAACGCCTGGGAAGTCGAACGCGACCGCTTGTTCGCCAACAATGAAATCCACGACATTTCGGTGGCGATCGGCGTGGACCCGCATGCTGTCGGGCAGGACGTGGACCTGTCGGGTTTGCGCTACGGCCGCATCTGCATCCTGTCGGACGCCGACGTCGACGGCGCGCATATCCAGGTCCTGCTGCTGACCCTGTTCCTGCGCCATTTCCCGCGCCTGATCGAGGAAGGCCACGTCTACATCGCGCGCCCGCCGCTGTTCCGGGTGGACGTGCCGGCGGCCGGCAAACGCCCGGCCCGCAAGCTGTATTGCCTGGATCAGGTCGAACTGGACGCCGTGCAGGAAAAATTGCGCGGCGAGGGCCTGCGCGAGGGCGCCTGGCGCATCAGCCGCTTCAAGGGGCTGGGCGAAATGAATGCAGAACAGTTGTGGGATACGACTTTGAACCCGGATACCCGCCGCTTGGCGCAGGTGCGTCATGGCGACGAAGGCCTGAAGTCGTCGGAACGCATGTTCGACATGCTGATGGCGCGCGGCGAGGCCGGCCAGCGGCGCACCTGGCTGGAAGAAAAAGGCAATCTGGCCGAAGTGGACGTTTAAGGAATGACGATGGATGCCAATACCCCGGATCTGCTGATGGCAGGGGATGACGAAAGCCTGGTGCTGGGACGCTATGCCGAACAGGCGTATCTGGACTATGCCGTGTCGGTGGTGCGCGGTCGCGCCCTGCCGGAAGTGTCGGACGGGCAAAAGCCCGTGCAGCGGCGCATTCTGTACGCCATGGACGCCATGGGCCTGGGGCCGCAGTCGCGCCCTGTGAAATCGGCCCGTGTCGTGGGCGACGTGCTGGGCAAGTATCACCCGCATGGCGACCAGGCCGCCTATGACGCGATGGTGCGCATGGCGCAGGACTTCGTGCTGCGCTATCCGCTGATCGACGGCCAGGGAAATTTCGGTTCGCGCGACGGCGACAATGCCGCCGCCATGCGCTATACCGAAGCCCGCTTGACGCCGTTTTCCGGCTTGCTGCTCGATGAACTGGACGAGGGCACGGTGGACTTCGTGCCCAATTACGACGGCAGCCAGCAAGAGCCGGTCTGCCTGCCCGCCCGCCTGCCCGTCATGCTGTTGAACGGGGCTTCGGGCATCGCGGTGGGCATGGCCACGGAAATCCCTTCCCACAATCTGCGCGAGATCGCCCAGGCCTGCGTGGCGCTGCTGCGCAAGCCGGCGTTGGCCGACGCCGATCTGTACGCCATGATTCCAGGGCCGGATTTTCCCGGCGGCGGGCAGATCATTTCATCCCCCGAGGATATCGCGCAGATCTACGCCAGCGGCCGGGGTTCCCTGAAGGCCCGCGCCCGCTGGCATTTCGAAGACCTGGCGCGGGGGCAGTGGCAGCTGGTCGTCACCGAGCTGCCGCCGGGCGCGTCCGCCCAGAAGATCCTGGAAACCATCGAGGACCTGACCAACCCCAAGCCGCGCGCAGGCAAGAAATCGCTCTCGGCCGAACAGCAGCAGGCCAAGGCGCTGGTGCTGGGACTGCTGGATGCGGTGCGTGACGAGTCGGGCAAGCAGGCGCCGGTGCGCCTGGTGTTCGAGCCGAAATCCCGCGCCATCGACCGCGACGAATTCGTCAATCTGCTGCTGGTGCGCACGGGCCTGGAAGGCAATGTGTCGCTGAATCTGGTGTGCATCGACACGGACGGCCGGCCCGGCCAGCGCAGTCTGCGCCAGGTGCTGGAATCCTGGCTGGCGTTCCGGGCGCGGACCGTGACCCGGCGCACGCGCCACCGCCTGGACAAGGTGCTGGACCGCATCCACATCCTGGAAGGGCGCAGCGTCGTCTATCTGAACGTGGACGAAGTCATCCGCACGATCCGCGAGGCCGACGATCCCCGGGCCGCGCTGATGGACCGCTTCTCGCTGTCCGAACGCCAGGCCGACGACATCCTGGAAATGCGCTTGCGGCAACTGGCCCGCCTGGAGGGCATCCGCATCGAACAGGAACTGGACAAGAAGCGCGGGGAACAGCAGGAACTGCAGCATCTGCTGGACAATCCGGACGCTTTCCGGCGTCTGATGATCCGCGAGATCGAAGCGGATGCCAAGCAGTATGGCGACGACCGCCGCACCCTGATCGAGGCCGCCGACCGGGCCGTGCTGGAAGCCCAGGTGCTGGATGAGCCCGTCACGGTGATCATGTCGCAAAAGGGCTGGTTGCGGGTGCGCCAGGGCCATGGCCATGACGTGGGGCAGTTCAGCTTCAAAGCGGGCGACAGCTTGTACGACGCCGTGGAATGCCGCAGCACCCAGGAACTGACCGCGCTGTCCAGCACCGGACGCAGCTACAGCGTGGCGGTGTCCAGCCTGCCTTCGGCGCGGGGCGACGGGCAGCCGGTCACGTCCATGCTGACGCTGGAGCCGGGCAGCCGCATCGCCCATATGTGGGTCGCGCAGCCGGAGCAGCGCCTGCTGCTGGGGGTGGCCTCTGGCTATGGCTTCATGGCGGCGGGCGGCGATCTGGCCACCCGCCAGCATGCGGGCAAGCAGTTCGTCACGGTGGACAAGGGCGACGCGCTGCTCAAGCCCCTGCTGCTGAAATCCGACGACCAGGCCCTGGCCCTGTTCAGCCGCAAGGGCAAGTTCCTGGTCGTGGCGCTGGATGAATTGAAAACGCTGTCGGGCGGCGGGCGCGGCACCATCCTGATGGGGCTGGACGACGACGACCGCCTGGCGCAATGGGCCGCCGTGGGGCCGGCCGGGGTCGTGCTGCGCGGTGTCTATCGCGCCCGGGACACGGAACTGACCCTGTCCCTGGACGACCTGGCCATGTACACGGGACGCCGCGCCCGCAAGGGCAAGCTGCTGGATGTGAAAATCAAGCAGCCCAGCCTGTGGCCGGGCGCGGGGAACTGAGGAATCCCGGCGGCGGCCCTGGGGGCGCCCTGCGGGAAGCGGCTGAGGGCCGGCGTCCCCCCGTTGGCCTGCGCGCGCGGGGCTAAAATGGTAGTTTGCCCACGTTTCTGGAATCCGTCATGAGTTTCAAGGTCTCGGTACAGCCTGCTGGTCGGGATTTCGCGGTCGAGCCGGGACAGACCATCCTGGATGCGGCCCTGGCCGCCGGCATGATCCTGCCCTACAGCTGCCGCAACGGCACATGCTCCACCTGCCGGGGGCGGGTGGTGTCGGGCAGCTTTGACGCCGGCCCCGCTCCTGCCCGCATCCTGGAGCCGGGCGACCTGGCGCAGGGTTACACCCTGCTGTGCCAGGCGCGGCCTTCGTCCGACGTGGTGATCGAGGCTGATGAAGTCCGCATGAGCGGCGACATCGTCGTGCGCAAAATGCCGGTGCGTGTCCAGGCCTTGGCCCCGCTGGCGGCCGATGTCGTCGAAATCACTCTGCAGCTGCCCTCGGCCGAGGCCTTCCGCTTCCAGCCCGGTCAATACCTGGAATTCCTGTTCAAGGACGGCCGGCGGCGCAGTTACTCCATGGCGTGCGCCCAGGCGCAGGACCATCGGGTCCAGCTGCACGTGCGTCACATGCCCGGGGGGTTGTTCACCGACCGGGTGTTCGGCCGGGGCGACGAGCCCTTGAAGGCCCGCGACATCCTGCGCATCGAAGGCCCCCTGGGGTCGTTCTTCCTGCGCGACGATGAGCGACCCATCCTTTTTCTGGCCAGCGGCACGGGCTTTGCGCCGATCAAGGCCATGATCGAGGGCATGCTGATGCGCGGCGATCGGCGATCGGCCGTGCTGTATTGGGGCGGCCGTCGGCCCTCCGATCTGTATCAGGCTGATCTGGCGCAGGCCTGGCAGGCTCAATGGCCGGGTTTCCGTTTCGTGCCGGTGGTGTCCGACGCGCTGCCTGAAGACGCCTGGGCCGGGCGCAGCGGCTGGGTCCATCAGGCCGTCCTGGCCGACTTCCCGGATCTGTCCGGCCATCAGGTGTATGCCTGCGGGGCGCCGGCCATGGTCGAGGCCGCCCGCCACGACTTCGTGCACCAACGGGGCCTGCCATCCCAGCTGTTCTATGCCGACGCGTTTACGTCCGAGGCCGACCGGGCCGAGGTCCAGGCATGAAAGTCGCGGTATTCGGCGCGGGCATCATCGGGGTGTCCAGCGCCTGGTGGCTGGCGCGCGCCGGCCATGAAGTCGAAGTCATCGACCGGCGCGCCGGGGCGGCGCTGGAAACCAGCCGCGCCAATGGCGGGCAGATTTCCGTCTGCTATGCCGAACCCTGGGCCAGCGTCCACACCTTGAAGAAAGTCCTGCGCTGGATTGGCCGGGCGGATGCGCCGCTGCGCGTCAGTCTGCGACTGAATCCCCGCCAGTGGCTGTGGTGCGCTCGCTACCTGAACGAATGCCGCGCCCCGCGATTTGCAGCCAATCTGCGATCCATGGTGGCTCTGGCGCAGTACAGCCGCGCGACTTTGCGTGAACTGAGAACCGGCCTGGGCCTCGAGTACGATCACCTGGAGCGCGGCATCCTGGCGTTCTATCGTGACCCGAGGGAATTCGAGCACGCGCAGCGCAGCGCCGCCCTGATGCGGGAATTGGGCGTGGACCGCCGGATCGTGGACACCGCCGAGGTCCTGCGCATCGAGCCCGCGTTGGCGGCGGCGCGCGATCCCATCGTGGGCGGGGATTTCACGGCGGACGACGAGTCCGGCGACGTACACCTGTTCACCCGGGCGCTGGCCGAACGGGCGCGGGCGGCCGGCGTGGCGTTTCGCTTCAATACCCGGGTCAACCGCCTGGTGCCGGTCAATGGCCGCATTTCCGTGGCTGAACTGGTCGAACCCGACGGCTTCTTCCGGTCCTTGCATGCCGATGCCTATGTCGTGGCCCTGGGCAGCTTCAGCCCGATGCTGCTGGCCCCGCTGGGAATTTCCTGCCCCGTCTGGCCGGCCAAGGGCTATTCCGCCACTTTTCCCCTGCGCGATCCGGCCGCCGCGCCGATGGTCAGCCTGGTCGACCAGGAGGCCAAGATCGTGACCTCTCGCCTGGGCGATCGCCTGCGCATGGCCGGGACGGCGGAAATCGGCGGTTATTCCCGCGCGCTGGATACGGGACGTTGCAATCAGCTGGTTCAGCATGCCCGATCCCTGTTCCCAAGCGCGCTCGATTTTGATAACGTTCAGTTCTGGTCCGGCCTGCGTCCGACGACACCCTCCAATGTGCCGTTGATCGGTCGCTCCCGCATCCGCAACCTGTATCTGAACACAGGCCACGGCAGCTTGGGCTGGACCATGGGGGCAGGCTCCGGCAGGGTTCTGGCCGATCTGGTTTCAGGGCGCACGCCCGACATTCGATTTCCTTTTTTGGATTGATTCATGATGAATTTCCCCTTTGGTTCCGGCGCCGGGCGTCCGGGGTATCGTGTCGCCTGCGTGCTGGCGGCCGCCGTCGTGGCGGCGCCGGCCTGGGCGGCCACCGACGTGCCGGTCTGGATCAGCCTGGCCGGGCATAATGCCGATGCGTTCCAGTCGCTGGTCAAGGCCTACAACCGCAGCCAGTCCGACGTTCAGGTCAAGGTGCGCACTTTCGACACGCCCGAAGCCCTGAATCAGGCGCTGGACGCCGCAGCCAAGTCCAAATCCCTGCCGGCCCTGGCGCAGATCGGCGACAGCCACACGCTGGAAGACATTTCCCAGCGGCCGTATGTGCAGCCCCTGTATGCCCTGGAAAAGACCGGCCCGCTGAAAAACGTGCGCTGGTTCGTGTCTTCCGACAATGCCTTCATCCATGACGCCAAGGGCCGCCTGATGGCTTTCCCGGCGATGCTGGAAGTGCCGGTCATGTATTACAACCAGGATGCCTTCAAGAAGGCGGGCCTGGTGCCGGCCACGCCGCAACGCACCTGGATGGACTTGCAGGGCCAATTGGTCAGCCTGGCCAACAAGGGCTCGCGCAAGTGCCCGTTGACGTCGGATCTGCCGGTGTCGATCAATCTGGAAAACCTGGCGGCGGTCAACAACCAGTTGTACGCCAGCGCCGACAACGGCCTGAAGGCCAAGGGCCTGCCCAGTTTTTCCTTTGACGTCACCTATGTGCGCCACCTGTCGCTGATGATCAGCTGGGTGCGCTCCGAAATCATGGTGCGCCCGGACGCCGGCATGCGTTCCGTCAGCCGTTTCGCCCAGGGCGAATGCGCGGTGATGATGTCCAGTTCCGGACATATCGGCGAATTCAACGACCAGCGCAAGCTGCACTACGCCGTGTCCGGTCTGCCGTACTACCCGGAAGTCACCAAGGTCCCCGGCAACCCCTTCGTCAGCGGCGCGGGCTTGTGGGTCATGAAGTCCTCCAAACCCGTCACCGATGCCACGGCGGCATTCCTGGGCTGGATGGCCCAACCCGAACAGGCGGCCAGTTGGTACCAGCAGACCGGCTATCTGCCCCTGACCCAGGCGGCCTTCGACACCACGCCTCCCAGCTACTACAAGGACCTGGGCCAGTGGCGCAACCTGGTCGCTGTGTATGCCGGGCGTTCGGCCGTGACCGGGCAGGGCTTCCGCATCCACAACTACCCCGCCATCCGCACCCGCTTCCAGCAGATCCTGACCTCGGCCCTGGACGGCCAGGAGCCGGCCGTCACCGCCCTGAACACGGCCACGGCCGAGGGCAACCGGCTGGCCCGCCAGCGTTAGGATTCCGCTGGGACCTTTTTATCCGTTCGTACTTCCCAGTCTGGCGGCGCTTCGTCCGCCAGGCCACCATAAGCGCCTGATTCCCTGGATCCGGCGCTTTTTTTCGGGCTTGCCGCATCCAGGGGGATTCTTGGAGAAGCGGCATGGTCAGGGTTCTGGGTATGGTGGGGCTGGTGCTGGGTCTGGCGGGCTGCGTCGCGACCGATGCCGGGGGCGGGTGGCGCGCTTGGGCGGGGCTGGGGCCGTCCCCGGGGCGCTATCACTTCGACTGGCGGCTGTCCGGGGATGCCGACCTGGCGCCTCTGCAAGTCTTCGATGACGGGCGCGACACCTGGCTGCAGTATCCGGCGGGCCAGACCGCCCCCGCGCTGTTCGAGCGATCCGCGGCGGGGGACCGCCTGCTGCGGGCGCGGCGCGAGGGCGATTACCTGGTGCTGCGCGGGGTGCCCGATCATCTGCTGATGCGAGGCGGCCTGCTGCAGGCCGAGGCCCGGCGGGTCGCGGGGGGCGCATCGGGCGGTGCGACGGATGATGCGGGCGCCGGGAGCTCCGGGCCGGAAACCGAGCCGGCGGGCGTTCCCCGTCCGGGGCCGGCGCTGCCGATGGATACGGTCGGCGTGCCCGGCATCCCGGTTCCTGCCGCCCCATCGGCACAGGCCGCAGTCGTTCCTGTGGCCGCGCGCCCGGAATCGGCCGGAACGCCCGCCGTCACGGCGCGTCAGCTGTCCGCCAAACCGGCGGTTCCCGTGTCGCATGCCTTCGAGGTCACGCCGGCCGATGGCAATGTGCGCCGGGCCCTGGCCCGCTGGGCCGGCTTGGCGGGTTGGACCTTCGAGGCCGAGCATTGGGCGGTGGATGTGGATATTCCGCTGGCCGGGTCGGCCGTGTTCGACCATGCTTTCCGGCCTGCGGTGCGCGGGCTGCTGGCCGCCACCGAATTGGGGGATCGGCCGCTGCAACCCTGTTTTTACGCCAATCAGGTGCTGCGAGTGGTGCCGCTGGCGCAGCGTTGCGACCGTACCCAGGCGCCCGGAGGCGAGTCATGAGCCCGCGTCTGGTGATCAGCCTGGTGGCGGCGTCTTTGGCGTTGTCGGGCTGCGCCTTGCAGGAACGTTTGCGTCAGGCGGCGCAGCATTACCGCCAGACGGATCATGCCGTCGGGCAAGGGCATGAACGTTTCGCGCGTTCCCTGGGCGATGCCGACCAGCGCCGGGCGGCTCAGGAGATCGACAAGCCCTGGGTCGCAGGGCGGGCGCAGCCGCTGGCTCGGGAACTGTCCTTGCCGACCGCCTTGCGGACCCAGGTGCGCACCACCTTGCTGTTTGCCGACGGCACGGACGATCTGCGGCGGATTGCCCGGCGGATTTCCGCGGTTACGGGCATTCCGGTGCACGTCCGTCCGGATGCCTTGTTGCCGTCCTGGCACTTTCTGCCCCGGCTGGCTGGCGCCGCGGGTCCCGGCGCCCCGACCGCGAACGCCGACCAGCCTTTCGATCTGGCGTCCGCCCCGGCCCCTCTGCCGCAGATCCTGGACCGTCTGTGCGCCCACCTGGGCGTGCGCTGGCGCTATGCCCAGGGCCGCATCGAATTCTTTCGCACCGACACGCGGGTCTTCAATGTCCGCGCCCTGACGCTGGATGCCAGGGCGCAGGCCTCGCTGGGCCTGGGGTCCCGCCAGACGGATGGCGGCTTCATCAGCACGTCCAGCACGCGATTGCAGAGCGGGGATCAGGATGTGATGAAGACCGTGCGCGCCCGCATCGAGCCCTTCCTGTCGCGGGCCGGCCTGCTGGTGGCCGAGTCCGGCGCGGGAGCCTCGGTGGTGGTCACCGACATTCCGGATGTGCTGGACCGCATCGCCGTCTACCTGGACCAGGAAAACCGGGCGCTGACCCGGCGCGTCCGCCTGGTCTTCGAAGAACTGACGGTCGCTCTCGACGAGCAGGCGCAGGCCAGCCTGGACTGGAACGTGGTGTTTTCCGGCGCCCGCCTGGCCGCCAGCCTGGCCATGCCCACCCTGGCGACCGGGTCGGTGGGCCGCCTGGGCATCGGCTTCACCCAGGGGGCCATGACGGGCAGCGAGGCGGTCATTCGCGCGCTGGGGGAGTCCGTGCATCTGGTGCGCCGCAGCAGCGTGCCGATGCTGACCCTCAATCGCCGCCCGGTCACGCATGCGGTGCGCACCACGTTTTCCTATATTGATCGGGTGGAAACCACGCCCATCTCCGGGGCCAATGGCCTGGCCGTGCCGGCCATCTCGGTGAACCAGAAGGAAGAAACCGTCGGGTCCTTGCTGACCCTGGTGCCCGATGCGCAGGAAGACGGTCAGATCCTGTTGTCGCTGGCCTATGACAACACCGTGGCGCAGCCCCTGAAGACGGTGACCTTCGGCGACCGGGACAATCCCCTGCAGTTGCAGCAGTTGACGGTCGAAGGCAATGGGACCGTGCAGCAGCTGGCGCTGCAGCCCGGCCAGCCGCTGGTGGTGTCGGGCTTCGATCGGCAGCAGTCCGAGGCCGGCGAGCGGCGCCTGAATCCGGGGCTACCGGCCATCCTGGGGGGCGGGGACCGGCTTCATTCGCAGCGACTGGCTACCGTGCTCATCATCACGGCCCAGGTCGAAGAGGGGCTGTGATCATGACGGCCACGCGTCTCGTCCGGGTCGATCAGGTACCGCTTGCCTTCGGGATGGACTGGATCCCCGTGCTGGGTGAACCTGATTTTGCCCAGGCCCAGGCGCGCCGCGAAGGGGCTTCTCACCGGGTGCTGTCGGGGAATCCGCCCGCCGCCCTGGGGCTGGCCCGGGGCCTGGCGCAGCGTCAGGCTTGTTGGTCGGCGGCCGATCTCTGGGCGCGGCAGCATCCCCAGGGCACCATGGCCTGCTGCATCGCGCTGGATTCGCAGACCTGGCATGTGCTGGCAAGCCATGAAGGGGTCGTCCTGGCACGAGCGGACCGGGGGTATCCCGATCCTGGCCTGGCCGATCAGGCCCTGGATGCCTTGCGTCTGGCATACCCCCGTTTGCAGATTCTGCACCATGAGGCGGACGGTGCGGCGTTGCTGCGCGATCTGGCCCGGCAGGCGGCAATCGTTGCGCCGCTGGTGCGGGTCGGCCGACGCCGCGCTCTGCCGCTGGCGACGGCGCTGGTCCTGCTGGCCGGGGCTGGGTGGTGGGGGTGGGGCGGCAAGCAGGCGATGCCGGTGGATACCGGCGCGGATGATCGACAGGCCTGGGATCAGGCTTTGACGCAGGTCCTGGCCCGCCGCCCCCTGCATGGCGGGCCCGGGACGCAGGCCTTGTTGCATGCCTTGTCCGCCCAGCCGGCGCGTCTGGCCGGCTGGGTGCTGCAGCAGACGCGCTGTCAGCCAGGTTCCGGGGCCGGCTGGCAATGCCGCAGCGAATATCGACGGCTGGATCCGCGGGCCGACAATCGCGGCCTGCTCCAGGCGGCGCCAACCGCCTGGCAACTGGAATTCCCGACCCTGGACCGGGCCCAGGCCGTCTGGACGCTGACCTTGACGGGTCAGCCGGCCGATCCGGTCCGTTTGCCGGTTTCCCGCCTGATCGCTCGCGATTGGGCCAGTGCCTTGCAGGCGGTGTTGCCGGCCTTCACCACCCTGCGTCTGGAAGCGCCCCAGGCGCTTCTGGTGCCCGCGCCTCAGGATGCGCAGGGCCGGGCGTTGCCCGAGCCGCCGGATATGCCTCGTCTGGCCTACCGGGCGCTGAAGGTGGAAGGCCCCTTGCGTTCCGCCGGACTGCTGGTGCCGCTGGCGCACTCCGTCTCCTGGCATCAAGCCGTGCTGTCGCACGCGCCGGGCGCGCGTCCCGGTTTGAAAACCAGCCGTCTGATCTTGCACCTGGAAGGATCCCTGTATGAAAACCGTCACTGATCGCCGGAAGCTCCACGCGCTCCGCCGCTGGGCCTGTGTGTGCCTGGTTGGGGGCGGGTGGACGTCCATGCCGCTGGCGCAGCCCGCGCCTCCTTCGCCCGCGCTGGCATCGCCGCCTGCGGAATCCTGGGAAACGCAGTCGGTGCGCGAGCTCATGCAGCAGGATCTGCGAGAGGCTTTGAGGGATTCCCCGCCGGGTTCCGCCGGCCGTCCCCCGGATCGCGCGGCGCGCGCACCGCTGGCGCCGCGCCTGGTCGCGCTCTATGGGGTCGGGCGGGTGCTGATGGCGGAAGTCCAGGTGGGGCGGCGCGCTTACCTCTATGTGCGGGGCCAGGCCTTCCCGGCCGGCCACGCCGGGGATCCGGGGGTCTATCAGCTGCGGGGGATGAATGGCGCTTGCGTCCAGCTGGAACGCGGCGAGGACCGTCATTCCCTCTGCCTGCGCATGCTGCTGGGCGGGGAACAGCCATGAAGGCCTGGGCGTCCGTGCTGCGGGTGGCCGAGCCCGCCATGCCCTTCGACGCGTCGGCGGCCGTGGCCATCGAGCATCCGGAGCAACTGTCCGCGCTGCAGCCGCCGCTGCGCCGGGTCATGGCGCGGCAGTTCGGCGTGCAGGCGCTGGCCGATCGGATCTGCCCGGTGGAACGGGCCGATGGCAGCATCACGTTGCTGGCCCGGGCTGAATATGTGGGCGCCGATCAGGCCGATGCCCTGGTGCGGCGCATCCAGTCGACGGGCTGGCGCCTGTCCGATCCCCCGCGGTATGTCTTGCCGGCGGCGCTGTTGCTGGCCTTGTCGCGTGATTCCGGCGCCGTCATGGCCTCCGCCTCGGCGGCGGATCGTACGCCGACGGCGCTGGCCGGCGTGTTCCAGGATCTGGTGGAATGGGGGGTGCGCCAAGGGGCGACCGACCTGCATCTCAATGCGCATCGGGATGCGCCGGAATCCGAGATCCGCTATACCGTGGCGGGCCGCTACATCGCGCCGGAGCGCTTCCGGCGGATGCCCACCGATCTGTTGCTGGATGTGCTGTCCGTCGCCTGGATGGACATCCAGGGCGGCAATGGCGCGGTCTTTGATCCCACGTTGGAACAGCAGGGCAGCCTGTCGCGTCGGGTGGATGGTCGGGCCTATGTGCTGCGCTGGGCGTCGTTGGCCGCGGATCGCGGGCCCAGCGTGTGTCTGCGGTTTCTGGCGCGCGATGGGCATGTCCGGACCGCGGGCCTGGATGCCCTGGGCTACCGTCCCGATCAGGTGGCGGGCTTCGATCGCGTCATGCGCTCCGAAGGCGGGGCGATCGTGCTCGCCGGCACGGTGGGCTCGGGCAAGTCCACCACGCTGGCGGCGCTGATCCGGGGGCTGCCGGACCAGCGCAAGGTCATTACCCTGGAAGAACCGGTGGAATACCGGATCGCCCGGGCGGTGCAGAACACGATAGGCCGCGACCTGGATCAGCAGGCGCATGGGCGTTACGCCGCGAAATTGCGGACCCTGAAGCGCTCCGCCATGAGCGACGTGTTGCTGGGGGAAATCCGCGATGCGGAAAGCGGCCTGGCCTTCATGGACTTGACCGGTTCGGGGGTCAACGTCTATACGACGGTGCATGCGCCGTCGGCGCGGGCCATCGTCGATCGCCTGTCCTCGGCCTTCATCGGCGTGCCGCGCGATTTCCTGCAGACGTCCGGCGTGTTGAAGCTGCTGGTCTTCCAGGCCTTGCTGCCGCAATTGTGCGCGGCATGCGCGCGGCCGGCCGAACCCGCCGAACTGGCGCGGCAGCATCCGGGGGCGCCCCGGGACTGGAGGCGCTGGCTGGGCTGGATCGAGCAACTCTGGGGCATTCCTCCCCAACGGATGCGCATTCGCCATCCGCTGGGCTGCTCCCGCTGCAGCCTGCCTCAGTTGCCGGAGCTGGCCGGCTATGACGGCCGGACAGTCGCCGCCGAATTGGTCGAGCCCGGCTTGCATCCCGACGCGCTGGCGGCCGATATCGGGTATCTGCCGGATCCGGTCCATAGCGCGATGGCTCACGCCATGCTCAAGGTCGGCGCGGGGCAGGTCGATCCACGCGACGTCGAGGGACGTTTCGTGGCGTTTGAGACCCTGGTGCTGCGTCGTCGGCATCGGGCGGGAGCGGCGGCATGTTCAGACTGAATCCGCTGTCGGGGCCGTTATCGGGTTGGCGCGTTCGCCTGGACGCCTGGCGGTTTGCAACGCAGCGGGCCGATTATTTCGAGTACCTGCATGCCGTGCTGGCGGGCGCGCAGGGGCGGTTGACCATCCGGGAATTGTTCGATCGGGATGCGCGGCGCTATGGTTCGACGACGGTCCGCGGGCGCCTGTCGCGCCGCTGGTCGATCGCGTGCGAAGCCAGTGGCGGCGACCTGGATGCCACATGGCGCGGCTGTCTGCCGGCGGATGAGCGCGCCCTGGTGCGCGTCGCGCAGACTTTCGGCAACACGCGGCTGCTGGCCTGCTTCCAGGCACTGGCCCAGCATCTGGGCCTGTTGATCCGGATGCGTCAGCTCTTGTGGGCGACGCTGGGTGCGGCGGCCGCATCCCTGGTGGTGGTCAGCGTCCTGCTGCTGGCTGTCCCCGCCTGGACGGCGCCCGCCCTGCAGCAGGCCTTTCAGGGCCTGCCGGCCGCTTTCCACGGGGAATGGACGCGCGCCCTGTTTGCCTTTGCGCGCGGCTTGCGCACCTGGGGGGTCTTCGTGCCGTTGGGGGCGGCGCTGGCCCTGACGGCTGGTTTGCTGACGTTGCCGCGTGCCTGCGGGCCGTGGCGCCGGAAGCTGGATCGGATCGGGCCGTGGCGGCTGTACCGCCAGGTTCAGGCGTTGCGCCTGCTGGCCCTGGTGTCGATTCTGCTGCAGCCGGGGATGGGCAGTTCCTCCCAATTGCGTCCGGTGATGCTGCTGTTTCTGGAGAGCGCCAATCCGTGGCTGCGGACGTATCTGCGGCGAAGCGTCCGGCGCATCGATCAGGGGTTGGCGGGCGCGGCGGCCTGGGATACGGGGCTGCTGGACCGTGAACTGTATTGGTATCTGGATGACATGGTGGCCGCGCGCGGCCTGTCGATGGGCCTGCAGGCGGTCCACGAGCGCATGCGCGTGGTCTGGCTGGTCCGCATCCGGAGGCAGGCCGAGGTCCTGCGCTGGCTGGCCTTGCTGTCAGGAGTGGCCGTCGTGATGGGCATCGGGGTGTGGCATTACGCCGTCATCGATGAACTGCGCCGGGCCTGGATGATGTTTCAGGCCAGCCAATAGGGGCTGGCCTCATCGCCGCCGCAAGCGGCAAGGGGGCACTATGCAGCATCAAGGTCGTCAGTGGATGGAAGAGGCCGGCCATCCGGATCGCCACCGGGGGCGGCGCTGTGGCGCCGGGCAGGCCCGGCATGCATGGCAGGATGCCGAGAGGCGCGCCGCCTCCCGGCAGCAGGCGCAGCGGGGATTCTCCCTGATCGAGGTGTCGATCGTCACGGCCATTGTGCTGCTGATCGCGGTGATCGGGATCCCCGCCATCGGCGGCTATGTGCTGGAAAACAAGGTCCCCAAGGTCGGTCAGGAACTGGCGCGTTTCGTCATGCACACGCGCGTCAATGCCGGGACCTCGGGGGATCCGCCCTATGCCGGGATCGGGACGACGAACCTGGCGACGATGGTGGCGGATTCCACGGTGCTGACGCGCGCGGCCGACGGGACCATCCTGCATGGCCTCGGGGGCGGCGGCGCCATCGAAGTCGAACCCGATGACGCCGGCGCCGGTTTTTTGCTGCGCCTGTCGCGGGTCAATCATGTGGCCTGCCCGTCGATTGCCTCGGTGCTGCAGCGAGTGGCCGACCGCATCACAGTCAGCGCCGATGGGGGCGCGACCCGCACCGTGAAGGATGATGCCACGCCCTACAGCGCCTTGTCCGCTGAATCAGCCTGCGCCAAGGGCGATGCCAATCAGTTCGTGTTTTATGTGCGCTGATCGGCGCGGGCAGCGCGGTTCCCTGCTGGTGGAGTTCATGCTGGTGACGGCGCTGAGTCTGGCATTGGCGGTCTGGGCGGGGCAGGACTGGGCGCAGCGGGCGCGGACCCTGCAGGCGCAGGCCTTGGCGGTCTGGATGGAGCCCGCCCATGCGGCGGCTCAGGCCTACCTGCAGCGGCATGCCGCCGCCCTGCGGCAGGCGGACACCCCGCAGGCGCTGGCAGCCCACGGGATTGCCGACTGGACGGCTCCCGAATGGGCGGAACTGCAGGCGGCCGGCCTGCTGCCCTCGGGGTGGCGGGACATCGGTCCTTTGCGTCAGACGCTGGCATTGCGGGTGTCGCGCGCCGGGTCCTGCCCGCAGTCCCCCTGCCAGGTGCAGGCTCTGGTGGGCACCCGCGCGGGCCTGTTGCGGCCGGACGGCCGGATCGACGAGGCGCTGGTGGCCGAGTGGCTGCTGGCGGCACAAGGGCGGGGCCTGGTGCTCTGGCCGCATGATCCACAGCATTTCCGGGGGGCGGGGCGGCGCCTGGGCCTGCCTCCCGGTGTGTCGTGGGTGTCCGGCGGGGTGGCGCTGGCGGCGGGACTGGTGGTGTCGGATGGCTCCGCATCCGCCGAGGGCGGCGAATCGGAAGATCATGCCGATTTTCTGCGTGTCGGGGATCTCCGCGATCCGGATTTTCAGGGGGAGGCGTCAGTGCTGGGCTCGATCCGCAGCGGCGCCTGGCTGCGGGCGCAGGATGGCCTGTTGCTGGAGCAGGGCCGGACGGGCAACACCCCCTGCGCGGTAGAGGGGGCGGTGGGGCGGGATGGCCGCTATGCCGGCCTGCTGATATGCCGCCAGGGGATCTGGCAGGAACTGGCGCGTCCGGCGGGTGGCGGCTACATGATCAGCAGTCGCCGGGGCTGTTTCAGTTCCACCGGGCAGGCGACGCTCAATCCGTTGACGGGCAACTGCAGTTGCCCGCCCGGGTATACCGGGATCCAGATCGCCGAAAGCGGATCCCTGATCGCCCCGGAGGGGCTGACGCTGGGATTCGTCTGCCAGCCCAACAGCCATGGGTGAGGGCGCCGGACGCGAGCTGCCTGCCGGGCGGCCCCGGGGCGCGCGGCTGGCAAGCGCTATGACCAGATCTCGCCGGACTTGCGCACCGTCAGCTTGGAACGCAGGGCGCTCAGGGCGATCCGGTGCACGACTTCCGTCGGCGCTGCGCACAGATCTTCCAGGACGGCGACCTCGAAGGGCTGAGCGTCCGCCGACATGGCGGTGAAGACCACGCAGTTCTGGGTCATCATGCCGCACACCAGCAGCGTGTCGATGCCTTCCAGGCGCGCGCTCAGGTCGGTGCCCTGGAAGGCGTCCGCGAACTGCTTGACGACCACCGGGGCGTCCCCGGCGGCGGCCAGGATGGCGGGCCGGATCTCGGAACCCGGGCTGTTCGCCGCGAACAATCCGGTCGCCAGAGGCGAGACATGCCGGATCAGCACGATGCGGTCCCCGGCCTCGCGGGCCTTGGCGATGGCCTGGACGATGCGGGCTTCCGTTTCCTCGGGGGCGTGCAGCGGAAGCACTCCGCCGGGGAAGTAATCATTCTGGATGTCGATGACGACGAGTGCGCGGGGCATGAAGATTCTCCTGAATAGGGGGTTCGAAAGATCTTACGGTCGCTTGCCGTCCGGATCGACTGGCTGGATGGACATATTTCAATTAAATTCAGCCAATGCATATTGCCATCATCGCCTACGACGCCATCAGCCCCTTCATGCTGTCGACTCCGATCGCCGTGTTCGGGGAGTCTTTTCCGGATGATGTCCACCGGGTGGATGTCTGCGCCGAGCGGCCCGTGATTACGGCGCAGAGGGGATTGACCGTCCAGGTCCGGCATGGGCTGGAGGCCGCTTCCGCAGCGGATCTGCTGATCCTGCCCGGGTGGCGCAATGCGGACGAACCGGTTCCTGACGCGGTGACGCGCGTCATCCGCGCCGCCGTCGATCGCGGTGCGATCGTCGCCGGTCTGTGCCTGGGCGCCTACGGCCTGGCACAGGCCGGCGTCCTCGACGGGCGGCGGGCGACGACGCACTGGGCGTGCGTCCCGGCCTTCGCCGCGCGCTTTCCGCGCGTGCGGGTCGATGCGGGCGCGATTTTCGTGGATGAAGGGCAGGTCGTCACGTCCGCCGGCATTGCCGCCGGCCTGGACTGCTGCCTGCATCTTTTGGCGCGGATTTCCGGCCAGGCCGAGGCCAATCGCGTCGCGCGCCGCATGGTGGTCGCGCCGCAGCGCGGCGGCAGCCATCCTCAGGTGATCGAGCGCCCGGCGCCGGTGTCACTGACCGAGCATCGGGTGGCGGAATTGCTGGATCGGCTTCGGTCGGACCCGGTCGACGTGCCGTCCTTCGAGACGCTGGCCGGGCAAGTAGGCGCCAGTCCCCGCAGCCTGGGCCGTCATATCCGCGCCCGCACTGGCGACAACCTGGGCGGCTGGCTGCGGCGTTCGCGGCTCATGCGGGCGCAGGAGCTGCTGGCAGCAGGCAATCCGATCGAATTGACCGCCACCCGGAGCGGGTTTCCTGACGGGCAGGCGCTGCGGGTGGCTTTCCGGCGCGAACTGGGCATGACCCCGAGCCAATGGATGATGCGGCAGCGCATCGGATAGCACGTCCGATGCGCCGCGCAGGCCTTACTTCCCGTTCCAGGACGCGATGACGGCGCGTTCCTCGTCGGTCATCTTGGTCAGGTTGGCCAGCGGCATGTACCTGTTGCCCACCACCTGCTTGATCTGCGCGGCGTGCTGCAGGGTTTCCGCCGTGGTGTCCAGCATGATGCCGGCCGGAGCGGCGGCGAAGCCGGGCTGGGTGGGCTTGGCCGAATGGCATTCCACGCAGCGGGCGGCAATGATGCCGTGCACTTGTTCGATGGAGACGGCCGCCTGCGCGGCGGCGGGCGCGGCCGCGCCGCCGGCCTGGCTGACCGCCGAAGCTGCCGGAACCGCAGCGGGCGAGGGCGCAGGCGCGGGCGCGGCGATCCAGCCGATGAGGGCCAGCATGATGATGCCGGCGGCCGGGTAGCGCAGGTCGTTCTTGCCGGTGTGGCGCAGCACGAAATACTGGCGGATCACGGCCCCGGCGAAGATGAACAGCGACATGATGACCCAGGCGTATTCATTCGAGTACGTGAATGAATAGTGGTTGCTGAGCATCAGGAAGATCACCGGCAGCGTGAAATAGGTGTTGTGCACCGAGCGCTGCTTGCCCCAGGCGCCGTCCAGCGGATTGGGTTTTTCGCCGGCCTTCAGGGCCTTGACCATGCGACGCTGGCCGGGAATGATCCAGAAGAACACACTGGCCGACATGCAGGTGGCCATCAGGGCGCCGGTGATCAGGAATGCCGCGCGACCCGGGAAGATCTGGGTCGTCAGCCAGGCCACGATCACCATCATGACTCCGACGGCAACGCTCAGCCAGCCGTCGTGGTTCACCGTCGGGCTGATGATGCGGCACAGGCGCGAATACACGTTGTAGCCGATCACCAGGAACAGCACGGCCAGGATGCCGGCCTCGGCGCCGCTCATGTTGCGGGCCCATTCCCAGGGGCTGGCGGGGTTCACCAGGTAGATGTCGGCCTTCAGCAGGTACAGCAGCATGAACAGGCCGAAACCGGACAGCCAGGTGGTGTAGGCCTTCCAGAACGACCAATGCAGATCGTCGGGCAGCTCGGCCGGGTTGGTCAGGTATTTCTGGTTGTGATAGAAGCCGCCCCCGTGGACAGCCCAGAGTTCGCCGTAGACGCCCAGTTTCTTGCTGTGTTCGCCCTTGGGGGCGTGCAGGCTGAGGTCCAGCATGACGAAGTAGATCGATTCGCCGATCCAGGCGATGGCGGCGATGACGTGCAGCCAGCGCAGCAGCAGATTGCCGTATTCCAGGAAAAAGCCTTCCATGGCCAAGTCTCCTCTCGTTTTATTGGATGAATGCCGGGGGATGGGCAGCGCTTAGCTGCCGCGATAGGTGGACCAGGTCCAGGGCGTCACGACCAGCGGCACGTGATAGTTCTGTTCCGGGTGGGCGATGCCGAAGCGCAGCACCACCACGTCCACGAAACGCGGTTCGGGCAGATCCACGCCCTGGGCCGCGAAGTAATCCCCCGCATGGAAGGCCAGCTCGTAGGTGCCTTTGACCAGGGCGTCGCCGCTGAGCAAAGGCGCGTCACAGCGGCCATCGTGATTGGTGGCCGTTTGTGTGAGCAGGGTACGGGTTTCGCCGTCCAGGCGATAGAGTTCCAGGGCGACGCCCTGAGCCGGCACACCGTGTACGGTGTCCAGGACATGGGTGGAAAGTTTTCCCATGAGATTGATCCCCGGTCAGTATCCTGCCAGTGGGCCCCCGGTATGGCCGTCCCGATACCCGGTATCGGTTCGCGAGGCGACCGCATGGGAACGGAAAGCCTCGGGGCAGGATGGTTTGCGTCGGCGCCGGCAGGAGCTGTGAAGAAGACCCGGACGGGCATCCGACATATTGTCAACAATTTGTGTTGACGATTCTCGCGTGATCCACAATAATTGTCAACAATTTTTGTTGATGATGCTTCGACCTCTCGGGGTCGCATGTACCGATGCTCCAGTTGAAATCACCGCGTGGCGTTTCGCCGGACTTGAAGGCCCCCCGGGCCTCTTCCCTGCGCAACCCCAAGACCGCCAGCAATCCGTCCGAAGTCGATCGCGTCTATGGCGAAATTTTCGATGCCGCCATGGACCGCCGCCTGCTGCCCGGCGCCAAGCTGACCGAGGCCGCGCTGTGTTCGATCTTCGACTGCTCGCGCAGCACCGTGCGGGCGGCCCTGGCGCAGCTGGCCTATGACAAGGTCGTGCTGATCGAACCCAATCGCGGGGCGCGGGTCTGGCAGGCGACGCCCAAGGAAGTGCGCGATGTCTTCGCCATGCGCCGCGCCCTGGAGGGCATCACCATCGACCAACTGGTCGGCCTGGCCGATGTCGATCGACGCCTGGCGCCGCTGGACGATATGGTGGCCCGGGAACAACAGGCCTACGAACAGGGCGACCGGATCAGCTGGATCCGCTTGTCCAACGCCTTTCACGTCGAACTGGCCCGCCTGCTGGACAACCAGGTGCTGACGGACATGCTATCGGGCCTGTGCGCTCGTACGACGCTGATCATCGCCCTGGGCGGCAGCCCCGAAGGCAGCGCCTGCTCCTATGTGGAGCATCGGGACATTCTGGATCACATCCGGCGGCGCGATGCGCAGGGCGCAAAGGCGGCCATGGATCACCATTTGCAGGACTGCGAACAGCGGATGGAGGCGCCGCCGGAAGACGCCGCCGATCCCTGGTCGGCTTTCGGTGTGCGGCGCTGACGCTTGCGGGCGTCCATCGCCGACATTCATTCATCAGGAGACTCTTCATGACAGACCCCCGTTATCCGCGCGACCTCATCGGTTATGGCCGTACGCCGCCGCAGGCCAATTGGCCCGGACAGGCCCGCGTGGCCGTGCAGTTCGTCATGAACTACGAGGAAGGCGGTGAGAACTGCGTGCTGAACGGCGATGCCGGTTCCGAGCAGTTCCTGTCGGAAATCATCGGCGCCGCGGCCTATCCGGCCCGTCACCTGTCGATGGAATCGATCTATGAATACGGTTCCCGGGCCGGCGTCTGGCGCATCCTGCGGGAATTCGAACGCCGCGGTCTGCCGCTGACGGTGTTTGGCGTGGGGATGGCGCTGGAACGCAACCCCGACGCGGCCCGCGCTTTCGTCGAACTGGGCCACGAGGTCGCCTGCCACGGCTATCGCTGGATTCACTACCAGGACGTGCCGGAATCGGTCGAGCGCGAGCATTTCCAGCGTTGCGTGGAGATCGTCACCCGGCTGCTGGGTCGCCACCCCGAGGGCTGGTATACCGGCCGCGACAGCCCCAACACGCTGCGCATCGTCGCCGAGGAAGGCAAGTTCCTCTATGACTCCGACTACTATGGCGATGACCTGCCGTTCTGGACCGAAGTGGACCTGGGCAATGGCAAGACACATCCCCAGTTGATCGTGCCCTATACCCTGGACACGAACGATATGCGCTTCGCCTCGCCGCAGGGTTTCAATACGGGCGACCATTTCTTCCACTACCTGCGCGATGCCTTCGACGTGCTGTACGCCGAAGGCGAAACCGCGCCCAAGATGATGTCCGTCGGCCTGCATTGCCGCCTGACCGGCCGTCCGGCCCGCTTCGCGGGTCTGCAGCGTTTCCTGGATCACATCCAGAAGCACGACCGGGTCTGGATCGCCACCCGCGCCGACATCGCCCGCCATTGGGTCAAGGAACATCCCTTCAAGGCGGCCTGATCCGCAGCCGGGCCGGCGGTCGCGTACCGCCAGCCCGGTGTCCTGCGCGTCAGGACTGCTTTTCCCGCCGGGCATGGCGCCCGGCGCCTTACCATCCGGGCCGCGGCCCGGATGGGTTCATTCTGAATCTCTGGAGCGTATAACCATGGCTTCTTCCAATCTGCCCGTCGGTACCGTGATCGACGCCCCCGCCGTCGATTTGCCGGCATTCGCCACCCGTCACCCGAACCTGGCCAGCGAAAAGCTGGGCGCGAAGGTCGTTTCCTGCACGGATGAGTTCTTTGCCGGCGCTTCGCGCATGCTGCAGGATTCCGAACCGGTGTTCATCGTCGGCAAATTCGATGATCACGGCAAGTGGATGGACGGCTGGGAAACCCAGCGCCGGCGCAATGGCGGCAACGATACCGCCATCGTCAAACTGGGCCTGCCCGGTACGATCCGGGGCCTGGACATCAACACCAGCCACTTCACCGGCAATTTCCCGCCGGCGGCGTCCGTGCAGGTGGCCTACTGCGACGGCGAGCCCGGCGATGCCACCGAATGGGTGGAAATCGTCCCGGCCAAATCGCTGCAGGGCCATTCCCACCACTTCGTGGAAATCGCGGATGATCGCGTCTGGACGCACCTGCGCCTGAACATCTTCCCGGACGGCGGCGTGGCCCGCCTGCGCGTATATGGCCAGCCGGCCTGCGACTGGGATAAAAAAGACCCCGACACTCTGTATGAAGTGTCGGCGCTGGCCAGCGGCGGGCGCATCGTGGCCTACAACGATTCGCACTTCGGCTCGCCCATGCCGCTGCTGGCCCCCGGCCGCGGCGTCAACATGGGCGATGGCTGGGAAACCCGCCGCCGCCGCGAACCCGGCAATGACTGGGTCATCATCGAGCTGGGCCACCCCGTCACGGTCGAGAAGATCGAGATCGATACCGCTCACTTCAAGGGCAACTATCCCGACCGCGTCTCGGTGCAAGGCGCCCTGGTCAAGGAGTCCACCGATCAGTCGCTGGTCACTCAGGCCATGTTCTGGCCTACGGTGCTGGGCGAACAGAAGACCGAGATGGACAAGCAGCATTTCTACGAAGGCGCGGCTTTGCAATCCGCAGGCCCGGTGTCGCACGTGCGGGTGAACATGTTCCCCGATGGCGGCATCAGCCGCGTGCGCATCTGGGGCCGTCTGGCCCGCTGATCCAAAGCTGTTTGGCCGATGTCCGGCCGTTGATCGAAACAGGCGCCTGTGGGCGCCTGTTTTTCAGGAGACCATGAATGACTACGACTTCATCCGCGGATCCCACGTTGACCGCCCGCCTGCATGCCTGGGTGGATGAGCATTTCGACGAGCAGGTGGCCTTGCTGCAGCGCCTGGTGGGCATCCCCACGGACACGCCGCCAGGCGATACCGCCCCGCATGCCCAAGCCGTCGCCGCCGTGCTGGAGGGCTGGGGCTGGCAGGTGGAGCGCCATGCGGTGCCTGATGATGAAATGCAGGCATACGGCATGCGCAGCATCACCAATCTGATCGCGCGCCGCGTCTATGCGCCGGGCGGTCCGGTGATCGCCCTGAACGCCCATGGCGACGTGGTGCCCCCGGGCGATGGCTGGACGCACGATCCCTATGGCGGCGAGGTGGCGGACGGTCGCTTGTATGGCCGCGCGTCGGCCGTGTCCAAGAGCGACTTCACGACCTATCTGCATGCCGTGCGGGCGCTGGAAGCCAGCGGCGCGCCCTTGAAGGGCGGCGTGGAGCTGCACTTCACCTATGACGAGGAATTCGGCGGCCTGAAAGGGCCGGGCTGGTTGCTGGAACATGGCCTGAGCAAGCCGGATTACGCGGTCTGCGCCAGCTTCAGCTATGCGGTGGTGACGGCCCATAACGGCTGTCTGCAGTTCGAGGTCACGGTCAACGGCAAGGCCACGCACGGTTCGGCGCCCAAGACCGGGCACGATGCGCTACGGGCGGCCAGCCGCATCCTGGACGAGATCTATCGCCAGGCGGATGCCCTGGACGACATCCATTCCGCCATCGATGGCATCACGAACCCGACCATGATCGTGGGCCGCGTCGAAGGCGGCACCAACACCAACGTGGTGCCGGGGCAGGTGGTGCTGAAGATGGACCGCCGCCTGATTCCCGAAGAGGATCCCGAGCAGGTCGAAGCCCAGGTGCGGCAGTTCATCCAGACGGCAGTCGAGGGCCTGCCCGGCATCACGGTGTCCATCCGCCGCCTGCTGCTGGCCCGCGCCCTGCGCCCTCTGCCCGGCCATGAGAAACTGGTCGCCAGCCTGCAGGCGCACGCGCGCGGCGTGTTCGGCGAGGACATCCCCGCCGTCGGCACACCGTTGTATGCCGATGCGCGCCTGTATGCCGAACACGGCATCCCCACCGTCATGTACGGCGCCGGGCCGCGCACGGTGCTGGAATCCCGCGCCAAACAGGCGGACGAGCATGTGATGCTCAGCGATCTCAAGGGCGCCACGCAGGTGGTGGCCGGCCTGCTGGCGGATTTCCTGACCGTGTGAGCGGCATCGTCCTGGGCGCTCCGTCCGGTTGGCGCCAACCGGGGGGCGCGGCCAGGGGATGGCGCGGGGCGTCCCGGCAGCCTGTGCTGTAATAGAGGCTTGTCGGGAGTTGCACGCATGGATGAACACACCGCGCTGGAAGCGCGTATTGTGGAATTGGAGCTGAAGGCCACCTATGCCGATGATCTGCTGGATCATCTGAACCAGCTTGTGTTCCGTCAACAGCAGCAGATCGAGGGCCTGGCTCGTGAACTGGCGGCCCTGCGTCAGCAGCAGGGGCCCGACGGGCCGTCCGGCGCGCGCAGTCTGCTGGACGAGCGCCCGCCCCATTATTGATGATCGCCCTCGTGCGCGGCCGGGTCTTCGCCGGGCTGCCGCCGTGGGGTTTTGCGCCGGCGCCGCCGGCCAGCCAAGAGGAGTCCGTGCATCATGAATCAGCCGTCCGATTACGTCCCTCCCAAGACCTGGGTCTGGGAAAAACCCAGCGGCGGGCGCTTTGCCAGCATCAATCGTCCCGTGTCGGGGCCGACGCATGAACGGGAACTGCCGGTGGGGCGACACCCCTTGCAGCTGTATTCCCAGGGTACGCCCAATGGCATCAAGGTCACGATCATGCTGGAAGAACTGCTGGCGGCCGGCCATGCGGGGGCCGAATACGACGCCTGGCTGATCCAGATCGGCGAAGGCGATCAGTTCGGCAGCGGTTTCGTCTCGGTGAATCCGAATTCCAAGATCCCCGCCCTGATGGACCGCAGCGGGGCGACCCCTATCCGGGTATTCGAATCCGGCGCCATCCTGCTGCACCTGGCGGAAAAATTCGGCGCCTTCTTGCCGGCGGATCCGGCGGGCCGGGCGGAATGTCTGTCCTGGCTCTTCTGGCAGGTGGGCAGCGCGCCCTATCTGGGCGGCGGCCTGGGGCATTTCTATGCCTATGCGCCGTTCAAGATCGAGTACGCGATCGACCGCTTCGCCATGGAAGCCAAGCGTCAATTGGACGTGCTGGATCAGCGCCTGGCCCAGCACGAATTCATCGTCGGGGATCAGTACACCATCGCCGACATGGCCATCTGGCCCTGGTATGGCAGGCTGGTCCAGGGGCATCTCTATGGGGTCGCTGAATTCCTGTCGGCGCAGGACTATCGCCATCTGCTGCGCTGGGCGCATCAGGTGGACGAACGCGCGGCCGTGCAGCGGGGCCAGCGGGTCAACCGCACGGCCGAAGGTTGCCTGCGCGAACGCCACGCCGCGTCGGATTTCGACGGGCTGGTCCAGGGCTAGGTTCCGCATGCCCGCAGGCTGCAGCCCGCTCGTGCAGCCGGGGGCCGTTGCTCAGCGGGCCGCCAGTGCCGGGGCCTGGCGGGCGGCCCGGCGCCGGTCCACGGCGACGGACACCATCAGGATGGCAAAACCGCCCAATGCCAGCCCGGTGCCTACCCAGCCGGGCGAGGTCCAGCCGTAGCCGCCGGCGATGGCCATGCCGCCCAGCAGAGGCCCCAGGGCGTTGGCGAAATTGAAGGCGGAATGGTTCAGGGCTGCGGCTAGCCCCTGCGCATGCCGCGCGATGTCCATCAGCCGGGTTTGCAGCACGGTGCCCAGCGCCCCGCCGAAGCCGATAAAAAATACACACAGGGAAATCGACCAGACGTGGCCGGCGGCCAGGGGAAACAGCGCCGTCATCGCGGCGCTCCACAGCAGCAGGCCGGCTGCGGTCGGCAGCAAGGCTTTGTCCGCCAGCCAGGGAATCAGGATGTTGCCCACGGTCAGGCCCACCCCGAACACGCCCAGCACCAGCGGCACCACTTCCGGCGAAACCCGGGTGACTTCCAGCAGGATATCGGCCAGATAGGTGTAGACGGCGAACATGCCGCCAAAGCCGATGGCGCCCACGGCCAGCGTCAGCCAGACCTGCAGATGCTTTAGCGCGCCGAGTTCGCGCAAGGGGCTGGCGCCGGGTTCGGGCGGGCTGTGGGGTGCCAGCCTGGCCACCAGGATCATGGTCAGCAGCCCAGACAGCGCCACCAGGCCGAAGCCCCAGCGCCAGGACAGGGCGTGGCCCAGCCAGTTGGCGAACGGCACCCCGATGATGGTGGCGACCGTCAAGCCCAGGAACATGCGGCCGACGGCCTGGTTGCGCCGGCCGTGCGGCACCAGCGATACCGCCACCAGGGACCCGATGCCGAAATAGGCGCCGTGAGGCAGACCGCTGAGAAATCGCAGCACCAGCAGCGATTCGTAGTTCGGCGCGAAGGCGCACAGCGCGTTGAACAGGGCGAACAGGCCCATCAGGCCGATCAGCAGCGTGCGCCGCGCCATGCGGGCCGCCAGCACGGTCAAGAGCGGCGCGCCCACCACCACGCCCAGGGCATAGGCGCTGATGACATGTCCGGCCGTGGGCGCGTCGATGCCCAGGTCCTGCGCGAAATAAGGCAGCAGGCTCATGGTGGCGAATTCGGTGGTGCCGATGGCGAAGGCGCCGATGGCCAGCGCGAGGATCACCAATCCCGCCGAGGCGGGCGCCCGCGGGCGGCGTGGGGAAGCTTGGGGCATGGAAAGAGAGAGGGCGATTCTTCAGGTGAGTAGTGTACTTCATCAGGGAAAACCCTGATTCGAGGCGATGAGGCTGCACCGCGCGCCGGAAGCATTGTCTTGTCCCGCCCGTCTGGATTAGTCTTTCGGTTTCCCGTCTTCCCGAGAACCTTCCTGATCATGCAATTCACCACCATAGGCGCCGCGATCGTCGACATCGTCGTCTCCACTGTCCAGCCGATGCGGGGGGCCAAGCAGGACGTGGACCATATCGGCCTGTACGCCGGGGGCGGGGCGGTCAATGCCGCCCTGAACGTGGCGGCGCGCGGCGCCCGGGTCACGGTCCATGCCTGCGTGGGCCGCGATCTGGAAGGCGGGCTGATCCGCGACCTGCTGCAGCGCCACGGGATACGCGCCGCCATTCCCGACCATCGGCTGCCCACGGGCAAGGCCGTGGTCATGGTGGATGATTCGGGGGCAGCGCGGGCCTATGCGCAGCGCGGCGCCAGCGCCTGGGTGGGCGAGCAGGGCTTTGCCGGCCTGCAGCAGGCGGACGTCGTGTATGTGACCGGCCTGTCGCTGGAATCCCAGACCTGGCTGCAAGAGGCCCTGGGGGCCATGGCATCGCGGCCTTTTCGTCTGGTCGTGACCCCGGGGGCGCGCCAGTTGTCCGACCCGACCGCCCTGCATGGCGTGTGGGATCAGGCTGATCTGCTGTGCGTCAACGCCCGCGAGGCCGCGAAGCTGGTCGGGGACGACACCTTGCAGACGGATGCGCCGCCGCCCGACGTGGCGCAGGCCCTGGCCCGCCGGCTGGTGCGCCGGCCCGGCCAGGCCATCCTGGTGACGTTGGGGGCAGGGGGATCCCTGTTCTTCGACGGCGACCAGGGGCATTTCCATGCAGCCCGCCAGGTGGCGGCGACGTCCACTATCGGAGCGGGCGATGCCTTTGCCTCGGCCTTCGTGCATGCCTGGGCGGATGGGGCGGAGCCCCAGGCCGCGCTGGCCGCCGCGACGGACAGCGCCGCGCAGATCATCCAGGTGATTCCGGCCAATCAGGCGGGGCCGCTGCGGGCTTAGGCGCCGGTGCCTAAGCGAACCGAGCCCGCTGTCCGCCGTGTCGTGGCCATGTCGAGGTCGGCCGGGGGAACGGGGGCGTTTGGACGCTGTTCTATATAACCACAGGTTTTATAAGTATCCCCAGCCGGCAGATCGGATCTGGGACAATGAGCACCTGATTTCCTCACTTTCACGGTTTCCGTCATGAAGATCCTGTCTGCTTTTTTCGGTGGGGCGGCTTTGGCCCTGGCTGCGACGTCCAGCGCCTGGGCGGCCCAGCCGCTGCTGACGCCGGCTGAACTCGATGCCCTGCATCAGCAGCCTGCGGTGCGCGTCATCGATATCCGGCCGGCGGATGTCTATGCGGCGGGCCATATTCCCGGCGCGGTGTCGGCGCCTTACGCGCAATGGCGCGGTCCGGCGAACAACCCTGGCCAGGTGCCGCCCATCGACCGCCTGGAGCAGCAGGTGCGCGCCTTGGGGGTGGACCAGAACGTGCATGCCGTGGTGGTGTCGTCCGGCGCCGATGGCACGGACTTCGGCGCCTCCGCCCGGGTTTACTGGACGCTGAAATATCTGGGCCTGAAAGAACTGTCCATCCTGAATGGCGGCGAAAAGGCCTGGGCGGCCGCCGGCCTGCCGCAGGATCAGACGGCGCCGACCGTCGCGGCCAGCGCTTTCAAGGCGCATCCCGATGATTCGATCCTGGCAACCACCGCGCAGGTGGCTGCCCAGGTCGGCAATTCCCAGACCAAACTGGTGGACGCCCGGCCGCTGGATTTCTACCTGGGCAAGGTCAAGGCGCCCACGGCCCAGGTGCCGGGCACGATCAAAGGCGCGGTCAGCCTGGAAAACAGCCGCTGGTTCCAGCCCGGCACCTCGATTTTCGTCGCGCCCGATCAGGCTCGCAAGATCGCCGCCGAACTCCTGCCCGGGGAACAGGCCGCTGAAACGATTTCCTTCTGCAATACCGGCCACTGGGCGGCGACCGACTGGTTCGCCCTGTCGGAAATCGTCGGTGTGAAAAACGTCCGGCTGTATCCGGAGTCCCTGGCGGAATGGTCGCAGGACGCTTCTCGTCCCATGGATAACGTGCCCGGACGCGGCAGCCAGATCCTGGACAAGGTCAAAGGGCTGTTCGGTTAAGCAGGTCGCCCATCCATGATGAAACGTCTTCCCCTGGCGGTGGCGATCACCGCCTTTCTGGTATTCCTGGCCTGGTCGGTCGCTTTGCGCCAGGCCTTGCTGTTTCTGGTGGGCATCGGCCTGGGGGCGGTGCTGGCGGGCGCGCGGTTCGGTTTCACCACCGGCTGGCGCAAGCTGATCGAGCAGCGCGACCCCTCGGGCGTGCTGGCGCAACTGGTGCTGCTGGCGATTGCGGCCGCCGTGTCCATTCCCCTGCTGGCCGCCTACCCGACGGATCTGGGCGCGGCGCTCGGCCCGCCCAGCGTCAGCCTGATCGTGGGCGCCTTCTTGTTCGGCGCCTGCATGCAGGTGGCCGACGGCTGCGGTTCGGGCACTCTGTACAAGGCCGGCCTGGGCATCCCCATGAACATGGCGATCCTGCCGCTGTTTGCCGTCGGCAGTTTCCTGGGCTCTGCCACGCTGGATCAATGGCTGTCGCTGGGCGCCCTGCCGCCTTATGGCCTGGTGGCGCATTTCGGCGCGCCCACGGCCTTGCTGCTGACGCTGGCGGGGCTGGCGCTGGTCGGCTGGGGCGTCACCCGCTGGACCGGGCGCGCAGCCCGTTGGTGGGATCGCAAATTGCTGGTGGGGGCGGTGCTGCTGGCCGTGCTGGCCGTGTTGAATCTGGTGATTGCGGGCCAGCCCTGGGGCATCGTCTATGGCTTTGGCCTGTGGGCCGCCAAGCTGGCCACAGCCGCCCACCTGTTCGATCCGGCCGCCAACGCCTTCTGGAGCGAACCCGTCAATACGGCGACGCTGACCCAGTCCGTGTTCCTGGACGTGACCTCCATCACCAATATCGGCATTCTGGCCGGGGCCCTGTGGATCGCCGCGGCCAAGCCGCGTTCTGCGGGACGGCCCATGACGGCCAGCCAGTGGATGATCGGGCTGGGGGCGGGGTTGTTGCTCGGCTATAGCTCCCGGCTGGCGTTCGGCTGCAACATCGGAGCCATGGTCAGCGGCATTTCCACCGGCAGCCTGCATGGCTGGATCTGGGTGCCCATGGCGTTTCTGGGGTCGCTGATCGGCGTGCGGGTGCGCCGCCGGTTTGCATTCTGAGCCGGAGGACAGGACATGACGAATACGACTTTATGGCCGCGCCGCGCCGCTGCGACCCGGAAGGTGGCCGCATGAATACCCGCTGGCTGGCCGTGGTCTTCTGGGTGCTGATGGTGGCGTTTTTCGCCTGGGATTGGGCGCACAGCGCCCCGGTCAATGTGCGCGCCGAGCCCCCGCTGATCGCGATGGGTTCCGGCGTGGCCCCCAGCGGCGGGCATTGCGCCTCGACGTTCTGACTTGCGACCGGTCGGGATCCGGGCGCTGCGCGCGGCCGGCGGAGTCGCGCCCCCACGCGGTCTACGGCAGTGCGTTGACCGGAATCTTCAGGTACGACACCCCGTTTTCTTCGATGGGCGGCAACCGGCCGGCGCGGATGTTCACTTGCAGCGCCGGCAGGATCAGCGCGGGCGCCGATAGCGTGGCGTCGCGCGCCTGGCGCAGCGCCACGAAGGCGTCTTCCGTGATCCCTTCTCGCACGTGAATGTTGTGCGCTTTCTGTTCGGCCACGCTGCTTTCCCAGGCGGCCGGCCGGGTGTCGGGCGGATAGTCGTGGCAGGCAAACAGCCGGGTGGCGTCCGGCAGGGCCAGGATCCGTCGGATGGACCGGTACAGGGTCCGCGCGTCGCCGCCGGGAAAGTCGGTGCGCGCCGTGCCCAGGTCAGGCATGAACAGCGTGTCGCCGGTGAAGACGACGTCTTGCACCCGGTAGGCCATGTCCGCCGGCGTGTGGCCGGGCACGAACATCGCCGTGACCGTGAGCGTGCCGATCCGGAAGGTGTCGCCATCGGTGAACAGATGGTCGAACTGGCTGCCGTCCGCCGGGAAATCGGCCTCCAGGTTGTACAAGGTTTTGAACACCCCCTGCACCTGGCGGATGGAGGCGCCGATCGCGACGCGGCCGCCCGCCTGCTGCCGTAAATAGGCGGCCGCCGACAGGTGGTCGGCGTGCGCGTGGGTTTCCAGAATCCATTGCACCGTCAGCCCCTGGCTTCGCACGTGGGCCAGGATGGCGTCGGCGGCGGCGGTGCGGGTGCGGCCGGATGCCGGATCGTAATCCAGCACGGGATCGATGATCGCCGCGTCGCGGCTGGCGGGGTCGGCCAGCACGTAGCTGATGGTGCCGGTGACGGGCTCGAAGAACGGCTGGATCTGTATCGGCATGATGGTTTCCCCCTTGCGTCGCATTCGGGCGGGCGCTGCGCCGGATGATCATTTCATCACGGAAAGCCTTCTATCCGCCAAACAATATATTGATTAATATTATATTTATTGATATAGTATAGTCAAGCTCATTTCCCGGATGATTTGAACACCTATGCCTGCCGATGTCCTGGATCCCGCCCGTCTGCGGGACGCCGCCGCCCTGGCAGTGGCGGATCTGAAGATTCTCGCCAACCCGGAACGCCTGCTGCTTTTGTGCCAATTGTCCCAGGGGGAGCGCAGCGTGGGCGAACTGGAAGCCCTGCTGGGCATCCATCAGCCGACCCTGTCCCAACAACTGGGGGTCTTGCGTTCCGAGGGGGTCGTGGCGACCCGCCGCAGCGGCAAGCAGATGTTCTACCGCGTCGACAGACCGCAATTGCTGCGGGCGCTGGCCGCGCTCTACACGATTTATTGCCCGACAGGAACCCATCATGATTGACTGGAATGCCTTCACGCCCGGGTCCGCCTTGATCGGTGGCCTGATGATCGGGGCCGCCGCCGCTGTGCTCATCCTGCTCAATGGCCGCATTGCGGGGATCAGCGGGGTGCTGGGCGGCCTGCTGCGGGCGGGCCCCGGGGACCGCGGCTGGCGGCTGGCCTTCATCGCCGGCTTGGTGGCCGCGCCGGTGTTGGCGCGTTGGGCGGGGCATGCCGTTCCGATCCGGATCGATGCGGGGGCCGGCACCCTGATCGTCGCCGGGCTGCTGGTGGGTCTGGGCACCCGGTACGCCGGCGGCTGCACCTCCGGGCACGGTGTCTGCGGCCTGTCGCGCCTGTCGCTGCGATCCCTGGCGGCTACGGTCTGCTTCATCGGAGCCGGCATGTTGACCGTGTTCGCGGCGCGGCACGTCCTGGGCTTGTAAGGATCACGTCATGGCAAAGTTCACGGCATTTCTATCGGGGCTGATCTTCGGCATCGGCCTGCTGGTGTCCGGCATGGCCGATCCGGCGAAAGTCCTGGGGTTCCTGGATGTCGCCGGGGCCTGGGACCCGTCCCTGGTCCTGGTCATGGGCGGGGCGGTCATGGCGGGTCTGGCGGCGTTCCGGCTGGCGGGCCGGCGCGCGACGACTTACCTGGGTTTGCCGCTGGCGCTGCCCGCTGCGCGCCAGGTGGATCGGCGTCTCGTCGGCGGCAGCCTGGTGTTCGGGGTCGGCTGGGGCCTGGTGGGCCTGTGCCCGGGCCCCGCCCTGGTCAATCTGGGCGCCGGGCAGTGGCAGGCCATCGTGTTCGTGGCCGCCATGCTGGCGGGCATGGGGATCTTTCAGTGGCTGGAAACATCCCGATCCTGAGCTGTCGGCCCGGCGGCGCCCGACCGTCGCCCGGGCAGCATGCGAACCAGCGTGTCGTCGCGCCATAGGTAGTGGTGCGCCAGGGCCGCGGCGGCGTGCAGGCCGATCAGGAAATAGCCGACGTTGCCGATGACTTCGTGGATGTCCTGCAGCGTGCGGCCCAGGGCTTTGTCCGCTCCGACCAGGGCGGGCCATTCCCAGCCGTAGAACGGCACGTGCTTGCCCTGCGCGCTCAGCGTCAGCCAGCCCAGCAGCGGCATCAGGATCAGAAAGAGGTACAGGGTGATGTGCATGGCGTGCGCCAGCCGGTGCTGCCAGGCCGGCATCGGCGGCGTGATGGGCGGAATCCGCGATGCGCCGCGGAGGGCCAGGCGGATGAATACCAGGCAGAACACCGTCAGTCCCAGCGTGGCGTGCCATGCCTTCATGGCGTCGTGCAGCGGATTGCTCTTGGGGACCAGGCCGCGCAGTTCGATCAGGGAGTAGATCCCGATCAGCAGGATCAGCGTCAGCCAATGCGCCGCCATCATGGGGCGGCTGTAGCGCTCATTCGATGGATTCATGATCCAGCCTTTGCGAGGCGACAGGGTAGAGGCATGGTACGCGGCGGCGGATGAACGGGATGTGAACGGGAAATACCGGGGCCCGGGCGGAGGCGCGACGCATGGCCCTGCGCGGTCGGGCGGTTGCTTGCCGCCCATCCCGGATCGACGGCGGCAAAAAAGCCCCAGGCGACGGATCGCGAAGGGCTTGATTGTGATGATGTTATTGGTGCCGGCTAGAGGAGTCGAACCCCCGACCTTCTCATTACGAATGAGCTGCTCTACCAACTGAGCTAAGCCGGCCATGGCGGTTATGGTGAATCGCCATCATCTGGTAAGGCCATACCCTACCAAAGCCAGCTATTATACATGGAATTTCCCCGACAAAAAGGTGCTTTCCATGGGTGTGATTCCGGGCCTCATGATCGCGGCGGCTGTGCTGCCTTATGTCGCCGCCATCGCGGCCAAGGCGGGCGGCAAGCGGTTCGACAACAACGATCCACGGCCCTGGCTGGCCGCCCAGCAGGGCTGGCGGGCGCGCGCCAATGCCGCGCAGACCAATCTGTTCGAGGGCTTGCCGTTCTTTTACGCAGCGGTGCTGTACGCCCTGTACGCGGACGTGCCGGTGGATCGCCTGGCCAGCCTGATGGGAATCTGGATCGTATTGCGGATCCTGTTCATCCTGGCCTATATCCTGGGTCGCGGGACCGTGCGATCCATCATCTGGGGCGCGGCGTTGCTCGTCAATGCGGCGATCATGCTGTCCTGAGACGGGCGGGGCGCGCGGCATCCCGGCAAGCCATCATGGGGAGGCCGTTCGTCTTTCAGTCCCGGTCCCGACCCGCAGGGCGGGCTGTCGGCGGGGCGTCGTCCGCCTGGCGGCTGTTCTGGATCATCGCCACCGCGTCGGGGAACAGATCCCAGCAGGACATGAACAGCGCGGCGAACAGCGGCCCGATCACAAAGCCGTTCAGGCCGAACACCGACAGGCCGCCCAGGGTGGAAATCAGCACCACGTAATCGGGCAGCTTGGTGTCCTTGCCGACCAGGACGGGGCGCAGCAGGTTGTCGATCAGGCCGATCACCAGCACCCCGAATATGGTCAGCGTGATGCCTTGCCACAAGGCCCCCGTCACCAGGAAATAGATGGCGACGGGCACCCAGATCAAGGATGCGCCCACGGCGGGCAGCAGGGATAGAAAGGCCATCAGCACGCCCCAGAACAGCGATCCCTGGATGCCCAGAAAGGTGAACATCAGGCCGCCCAGCAGGCCCTGGGTGGCGGCGATTACGATATTGCCTTTCACGGTGGCCCGCACCACCGTGGCGAATTTCTGGAAGAGCTTGTGCCGGTGGTCGTCCTGCAGCGGAATCAGGCGCTTGAGCGCCGGCACCATGGATGGGCCGTCGCGCAGCAGGAAAAACAGCAGGTACAGCATCACGCCCAGCCCGACCACGAACTGGAAGGTGTTCTGGCCGATGTTGACGGCCTGCTTGGCCAGGAACTGGCTGCCCTGCAGGGCGCCGGCCGACAGCTTTTCGCGGATGCTGAGCAGGTCGCCCACGCCAAAGGAGTCCAGCCAGCCGTGCACCCAGGGGGGCAGGGCGGCCACGACCTGCTCGTAGTATTGGCCCAGGTTCAACTGCCCGGTATTGATGCGCGTGTACAGGCCCGCGACCTCGTTGGCCAGGGCGCCGGCGATGAACAGCAGCGGCAGGATCACGATCAGCGTGATGCACAGCACCGTCAGGAAGGACGCCAGGCCGGGACGTTCGCCGCCCAGCAGGCGCAGCAGCCGCCGGTGCAGGGGATTGAAGATCACGGCCAGCACGCCGCCCCAGAAGATGGCGGCGTAGAACGGCAGCAGGATGCTGATGAACGCGATCGAGACGGCGGCCAGCAGCAACAGGAAACTGCGGAAATGGAGAGTGTTGGTGTGCATGGGTGTCGTGTGGACGGTTCGGTCAGTGCCGCCGGGCGTTGCGAATCCGGTAGGCGATGGCGCCGATGATGACGGCTGCGACCGGCATGCTGGTCAGCAGGGCGGCGTATGGCGACCAGTCGAAGCCCAATGTCAGGATCCCCTGGTACAGCAGCTTGAACAGGCTGAACAGATAATAGCTGATGGCGATGATGGACAGGCCCTCGACCGCCTTCTGGATCTTGATCTGGGTGTCGGCGCGGGTGCTCAGGCTTTGCAGGATCTGGCTGTTCTGCTCTTCCATTTCGACCTGAACCCGGGCTTGCAGCAAGTTGCCCAGGTGGGCCACAGCGCTGCCGATGCGGGTCAGGCGCTGGTCGGTGGATTCGCAGTAGCGCACGGTGGGGCGGAACCGCTGCGCGATGAACGTGCCCAGTTGCTGGCAGTCGCCGGTGCGGCTTTCGTGCAGCTCGGCGATGCGCTCGAAGACCAATTGGGCATAGGCTTCGGTGGCGCTGAAGCGCAGGCGGGTGCGGGCCCTCGTCTGGGTCACACGGGCCGATAGCTGCGTGATGCGTTTCAGCAGGGCGCGGATGTCGTCGGCGTCGGTGCGAGCGTTGTCGTCGGACAGCATCACCAGCTCGGCTTCGTACTGCCTCAGTTCGCCGCCCAGCGAGCGCGCGACCGGCAGGGTCAGCGATGCCATGAGGCGGTAGGTTTCGATCTCCAGCAGGCGGCGCACCATCCGGCCCAGGCGCCGGCCGTCCAGCTGGCGATTGAGCACCAGCATGCGGTTCAAGCCGTTGCCGTTCAGGCGCAGATCGCTCCAGACGGTGGCTTTGCCCTCATCCAGTTCGGAGCCCACCGGGTCATGAAAACCGTAGGATTCCAGACTGCCGCGCCAGGAAGATTCCGATTCCACGCAGACCTGATCGGCATTGATCAGCAGACCGCTGTGAGCTTCGGCGACTTCGGCCAATACGGAAGGCAGCGCCGGCCAGGGGCTGGTCCGGGTGCCGGGGCTGACCAGGGTGAGCGTCAGGAATTCGGTGTGCCGTTCCCATTTCAGGTGAGCGTCTCCGACCGGGAATTCCCCTTGGGGCAGGCCTGGGTCGGCCAGCGCCACGTGCCGGTCGCACAAAGTCTGGATGATGGTCTGGGCCGCATCGTCCTCGTCCAGGAAGGCCAGGTGGAACACCTGGGCGGGCGCGTCGAAATACATCGAGGGGCGCGCGTGGAGCTCGTTGTGCAGGGCGTTGCGGTGCAGATGCATGCGGCCTCGGTCGGGGGGCGGGTCGGTAGAGGTCCAGTGTATCCAAAAACCGCATGAAAAACGCCGCAGCGGATGGCTGCGGCGTTGAATATGGCTGATCAGGGCGTAGTGATGTTTCAGGCCCCGGTTTTTGTGGGCATCGTGTGCTTCTTGGCGGATGTGTGGGCTTTCTTGGCCTTGTGCTGAGCCTTGGCTTTATGGGCCGGGGCATGTTTCGCAGTCGCCGGGGCCGTGGCCTGGGCAGGAGCGCCCGTGGTAGTGGCAGCGAAAACAGGCGCGGCCGTGGCGAGGCCAAGAGCGGCCACTGAGCAGGCCGTCAGGTAGGCAATGCGGGAACGTGTCGTCATGACATCAACTCCAGAGAGTGCTCGGGCGCACCTTGCGTCCGGGCAGGCAGATCGATCCACCTGTTGCTCAGATCGTGGCCCGTCGAAATGGTTCGACGGCGACATGAAGAATTACCATGTTGACGGCTGGCTGAACGGGGGCCTGCGGCAGGCCGGAGAAGAAGGTCGTCAAGACGGGCTCTGTGCGCCTGAGGCCGGGGTGCCGTCAAGCCGGGCTGCGCGCGCCCGGGCCGGCGCAGCGGCAGCCTCTTCAGTCGGCGGCCTGTCCGGAGGGGGGATACAGGACGTTGCCGTTTTCCTGGATGACCGCCCCGCGCGTCAGACTGGCCTCGTCCACGTGGTCCGGCCCCATGATGTGAAAGACCGGGATTCCCCGGGCGATCAGATAATCGCTGACGATGCGCCGGTGGCAGCGCCACCAGACCGCTTCCGAACACATGATGGCGCAGCGCTGCGTCTGCGCTCGTGCCAGCAGCGTCTCGAGCCCCTGGCGGAATTCGTCCGTCAGGGCATAGTCCGCGTAGTGGTGGAAGCTGTCGTTCTCCCAGAAACCATTGACCTCCGGCTGGATGGTTTTCGATTTGCCGCGCAGGCCGCCCAGGGCAGCCAGATGTTCGTAATCGATGCCGTGGGGCGCCAGCGAATCGGGCAGCGTGTCGCGGTTGAATTGCGGGTTGGTGCGCGAACGCGGCACCGTGCGGATGTCCACCAGTCGTTCGATCCCCGAAGCCTGCAGCAGCGCCGTGAAGGCGGGCAGGTCGTGCGTGGAATGGCCGATGGTATAGATCGTCGACATGCCTCTGTCCTGGAATCCGATCTACCCATAGTAGTCCTCCGCCGTCGGGATCGGCGCGGCGGGTGGCGGGCGCCCGCGCGCGGCCGGCCGGCTGATCAGTCGAAGATTTCGTGCCAGAACGATTTGTGCTTGCGCTGTCCGTCGTATCGGCGGGAATCCTGCGGGTGGGACTGCGGGTACGGTTGCTGTGCGGCGTGCCGGGCAGGGGGCGCCGATTCGCTGATGCTGCGCTCGATCAGCTTGTCGAGCTCTCCCCGATCCAGCCAGACTCCGCGGCAGTCGGGGCAATAGTCGATTTCGATATTCTGGCGCGAGGACATGACGAGGTTCGTGTTCGGGCATACAGGGCATTTCATGGGCGATGGCTCCGAGAGGAAGTGAACAGGATTGGACCGTTCAGTTTCCAGTAAGTTCCAAGGCCTGCCGATGTTGTGATAAATGCACATTTATAAGATAATTGTGTCAATAGCACATTTTTTAGGAGATTGCCATGACCGCACTGCTCAAGCTTGCCCCGGCGCCCGATGCCGTCCTGGCGAAGGCCGTGCTGCGGGCGGGGGATCAATTGGGGCTGCGCCAGGCTCAACTGGCGGCGGTGCTGGGCATGCATCGCACTGCGGTCAGCCGGATGAAGACGGCTCAGTCTCTGGATCCCGACTCCAAACAGGGTGAAATCGCCCTGTTGCTGATTCGGGTGGCGCGGGCGCTGTTCGCGCTGGCGGGGGGGGATGCCGTGTGGATCCGGCATTTCATGCAGTCCCCGAATACCGTCACCGGCGGGGTGCCCGCCGAACAGATCCGCACCATCCAGGGGCTGATGACGGTGCTGCGCTTCGTCGATGCCCTGCGGGGCAAGATTTGATCTGGGCGGAATGCGACGGGCCGCGCCAGGTCCGGCCGATCCAGGGCACTTTGTACCGGCTGGTCGAAAGCCAGGAACAGATCGCCACGCTGGGCTATGTGGATACCCTGGAAGAGCAGGCCGTCCTGGAAGCCCTGCTGGATGCTGCCAAACCCGACTGGCCGGCCGCCAGCGGGCGGTATCACTATTTGTTGCGCACGCCGTTTCGCTACCCGCCTTTGCCGTGGGGGTCCCGGTTCGGAGCCCGGCACGAACCGGGCTTGCTGTATGGCGGGCTGGGCCGGCGGACCACCTTGGCCGAGGCCGCGTATTACCGCTTCATCTTTCGCCAGTCCATGACGGGCCCGGCCCCCAAGGACGAACTGATCAGCCAGCACACGCTGTTCACGGCGTCCTATCGGACTGAACGTGGGGTGAGGCTGCAGGCGCCGCCGTTCGATCGCTTCGGTCCGTCCCTGATGCATCCGTCCGATTACACCGCGACCCAGCGCCTGGGGGCCGATATGCGGGTCGCGGGCGTCCAGGCCTTTGAATATGCATCCGCCCGCGATCCGGGGCACCAGCCCTGTGTCGGACTGTTCACCCATCAGGCGCTGGCCGGCGCCAAGCCCCTGACGCAGGCATCCTGGCTGTGCGAACTGCGCGAACGGGAAGTGTCCTTCAAGCCTTTGGCCGACCCGCTGGTGGTGACCTACCGCCTGGACGATTTTCTGGTCGATGGCGTCTTGCCCCGGCCCGCCTGATCCCCTATCGTGTAGTGCTGATTGCAAAGGAAGGCGCATGGACAAGATCCGACTCGACAAATGGCTCTGGGCCGCCCGTTTCTACAAGACCCGCAGCCTGGCCGCGCACGAGGTCGGGGCGGGGCGCATCCAGATCAATAACCAGCTCGTCGCCAAACCCGCCCGGGAAGTCACGGTGGGCGACCGCGTGCGGGTGCGCAAGACGGGCCTGGATATCGAGGTCGAGATCCGCGCGATCAGCGGCGCGCGCGGCCCCGCTCCCCAGGCGGCCTTGCTGTACCAGGAAACCCCCGACAGCATCGCGGCCCGTGAACGGGCCGCCGAACAGCGTCGCCTGGCGCCCGAACCCGCCCAGGATCTGACCGCCGGCCGTCCCACCAAACGGGACCGGCGGTTGATCGATCAGGTGCGGGGGCGGTAATCCATGCGATTCTGATCCCGTTCGGCGGCGCGTCTCGGGGTTGCGTGAATTTCCGTAGGGCGATCGTCGCCGGGGATCCTATACTGGATGTGCCTCGAAAGGCTGTGAAGTCCCCTGGAAAACACGTTCTGGAGTCATGGCTATGTACAAGCGTATTCTGGTGCCGCTCGATGGTTCGCCGTTTTCGGAAGAGGTGATTCCCTACGCGGCTGGCTTGGCGTCCGTGCATGGCACGGAACTTGCGTTGTTGCGCATCGTCGACAAGATGTCCGATGAAGACGATGCGAAGGACTACATCGACTCGATGGCGTCCGCCCATGGCGCGACCGGCCTGTGCCTGCCGAGCACGGGCGACGCGGCCCAGGCGATTCTCGGAGAAGCCGGCAACACGCCGGCGACCTTGCTGGCAATGACCTCCCGCGGGCGTTCGGGCCTGATGGAACTCATGCTCGGCAGCGTGGCCCGGCGCGTGGTGCGCGGCGCCGGCGGGCCGGTGCTCGTGTATCACCCGACCGGGGCAGACGGCGCGCCGGCCCGCGCGCAGGTGAGGCTGCGCAGCGTGGTGGTGCCGTTGGATGGCAGCCCGCTGCCGGAAGTCATGGCCCACGACGCTGCCCGGTTCGCGCTCTGGGCCGGAGCCGGGCTGGAAATCGTCAGCGCGGTCCAGCCCGTCGATGCTTCGAAGGTGGGCGAGGCGCCAGGCCGCGAGATGCCCACGCTGGAGTCCGGCTATGTACATTCCCAGGCGGTCGCACTCGCCAGGCAGCACGGCGTGAGCGTCGACTGGGAAGTCTTGCACGGCGAGCCGGTGGAGGCGATCGCCGATCATGTGATTCACCGCGGCGACGTCATCCTGGCGATGGTCACGCGGCGCAAGGACGCGCTCGAAGCCGCTTTGCTGGGCAGCGTGACCTCGGGGTGCCTGCGCAGGGCCGGTGTCCCGATCCTGATGCGCCTGCCTTGAGCATGCAAACCCGGGCGCAGGCCTCGGCATCGGGCGCCCGGTCCGCACGGAGCTGACTGGGTCGCTGCAAGGCCGAAGGGGGGCGGCGGCAATTGTGCGGCCGCAAAAAATTGTGCTATAGTTTCGCTTCTTCGCAGTTCCCCGATAGCTCAGTCGGTAGAGCGACGGACTGTTAATCCGCAGGTCCCAGGTTCGAGCCCTGGTCGGGGAGCCAAGAAATTCAAGGACTTAGATGAAAATCTAGGTCCTTTTGTTTTGCCCGTATGAGACGCGACATCGGACACCGCCAGTCGCGCACGCAGGCGATGGGCCGATGCGGCGCCGGGGGCATCGCCCATAGCAGGCGCAGCGGATCGTCCCTGTCGGATCTGCGATGGGGTTGGGATTCTGGGCAGTTCCAGACGTGTCCAGTTACGCTCCGTAGCGCTTTCCTGGGGGGCTTGAGGCAAAATTGCTTCGCCACGGAAGGACTGCGATGAAAAGAATATTTTTGGTTTGTGCAATGGTTGCCATGCTTTCGGCCTGCGCGGTGTATACGCCTCGCGGGTCTGTGGTGGTTGATCCGGATCCGGGTTATGGGCATGGCGGGTTCTGCCCCCCGGGGCAAGCCAAGAAGGGCAATTGCTGAGGCGCTGCCCGTCACCTGTGCGGCACTGCTGCGTTGGTCGGGGCAGGCTGGATTCGAACCCGCGCTGCGTGCTGCATGCGGAAGCTTTCGGCGCGCGACCTGCTGGGCATCGTCAGCCTCCGGGTCTCCGCGTCTAAAAGTCGCGCACAGCTGTTTGCTGTTATCGTGACTTGCCATGCACGTATCTTTGGAGACCACATGTCTATACATGCGAAAGCCGGACATTTATTAGCCTCTGTCGTTGTGGCAAGCGCCCTTTCTTTTACTGCTTATGCGCAGTATTCCGGGCCATCGACCGTCGGCAAAGGGACCGTGGCGGAAATACTCTCGAACCCCGTAGATGATCAGGCCGTGCAGATGCAGGGGCATCTGCTGCGTCAGACGTCGCACGATAAGTACATCTTCTCGGATGGAACCGGAGAGATTGTCGCGGAGATAAAGGCGAAACACTTCGCTGGTCAAGCGGTGGATGAAAAAACAAAGGTCGAAATTGTGGGCGAGGTCGATACCGGCATGACCCGTCCGCCCGAGATAGAAGTAGATTCCGTTCGGGTGATCAAATAGGGATGGCCTGTTGCTGGATGATGGCCGGCCGAGCCGGATCACTGTTCGATTAGGGCAAGTATTGCCGGCGACCCCGCCCATGGTGCACTCCGTTGCGACGGTTTCGGCGTCGATGTCGCCGTGCTCAGCGCGCGCGCAGATCGAGCTGAACGACTGACGCGCAGCACTGCGACTCAGCGCTGCCCTCGCGCCTCGATCCTGGCGCGGTTCAGCGCCATCGCTTCGGGGGTGGGCGCCCAATCGCCCCAGTAGTCGTCCGGAATGGCCGGGAAATCCTTGCGTTGGATGCCTTCGAAGGACGGTTTGTAGCCGCGGCGTTTCATTTCCCGGACCAGTTCGGCGTGTCGGCGCGCCAGATATCCAAGGCGTGTGTAGAAAAACAGCATGTGCCCCTTGCCCAGCACGTATTGCCCGGGCTGATCCGGCCGGCCGCGCACGGCGGCTTTCTGCGCCAGGGCGAAAACCCGGGGCAGCTCCCTGTATTCGGCGACCAGGTGCGGCCCGCTGAGTTCCTGGACGGGAATGCAGTTGATGCGGGTCATGGGCGGCGGCGCGGCTTGCGCGCAGTATCCATGCGGAACGAATCGGGGATCATGAAATCCATGTTTTGCGGGTAGGGCCATCCGGGTAGACTGTCCCGAATCCGAACCTCCACAGCATACACGCATGCCGACCTTCGATTCCCTTGCCTGTCCCTGCGGCCTGCCGGCCGCGTACCACGCGTGCTGCGGCCGCTGGCATCGCGGGCCCTTGCGTCTGCAGGCGCCCGATGCGCAGGCCCTGATGCGGTCGCGCTACAGCGCCTATGTGCTGGATGAAATCGACTACCTGCTGCAGACCTGGCACCCGGACACGCGCCCTGCGGCGCTGGCGCCCAACGAGCCGGGAACGAAGTGGCTGGGGCTGGAGGTGCGGCGTCATGATCGCCAGGATGCGGACCATGAAACCGTGGAGTTCGTGGCGCGGGTCCGCGTCAACGGCCGGGCATCGCGCCTGCACGAAATCAGCCGTTTCGTGCGCGAGGACGGGCGGTGGCTGTATGTGGACGGGAAGGTGGATGCCTAGTGCAGCAGTTTCACGACGGCGGTGGCAGCGCCAAAAACGCCAGCCAGAACCACGAACGGATACCAGCGCGATTCAGCCAGGATTTTCTGAGCTTCCGCCTGGAGCTTCATTGTGGTGGCCTGAATCTGCATAGTGTCCGCCATCAGCTTGTCGAGCTCGGCGTCCAATTTTCTGTCATCCATGGTCTTGGGGCTCATGTGAACATTCTGCCAGGTAGTCGGGCATCGCAGGATGCCCGGCTTCTGGTGTCGAATCTAGCCCCCTCGTGACGTTTATGTCAATCCCGTCACAGGGGGCCGGCGCCCTTAATGCGCCCCCGCCGCCGCGCCCCCGCCGCCGTGGTCCGCCGTCTTCGGGCGGGCCAGCCAGATCAGCCCGATCAGGATCAGGAAGATGAAGGTCGAGGCATAGAAGAAGTCGGCGGCCGACATGGTGTAGGCCTGCTGGTTGATGACGCGATCCAGCATGGCGGCGCCGTGCAGCGGGTCGATCCCCAGGCTCTGCATGCCGCCCATGATGTGGTCGAAGGCCGGTTCGCCCGGATGGGCGGCCTCGGTCAGGCGGGCGTGGTGCAGGATGGCGCGGTCATCCCAGATCGTCGTGGTGATGGATGTGCCGAATGCACCGCAGACCAGCCGGAAGAAATTCGTCAATCCGGCGGCGGCCGGGATGCGGTCCGGGCGCAGGCCCGACAACGAAATCGTCGTCAGCGGGATGAAGAACGTGGCCATGGCCGCGCCCTGGATGAAGGTCGGCAGCATGACGCCGAACAGGTCCACGTTGGTGTTGTACTGCGCCCGCATGTAGCTGATCAGGGAAAAGATCAGGAACGCCACGGTGGCGATGATGCGCGGGTCGTGGCGGGCCAGCAGCTTGCCCACCACAGGCGACAGGATGATGGCCAGAATGCCCACCGGCGCGGCCGCCACGCCTGCCCAGGTGGCCGTGTAGCCCATGGTGTTCTGCAGCCACAGGGGCAGCAGCACGACGGTGCCGAAGAACACGCCGTAGGCGATCGACAGGGCAATGGTGCCGGACGTGAAATTGCGCTGGGCGAACAGGGTCAGGTCCACGACCGGGTGGGCGGCCGTCAGTTCCCAGATGACGAAATAGATGAAGGTAATGACCGAGATGACCGCCAGGATGCAGATCAGCGGGCTGGCGAACCAGTCCAGGTCCTTGCCCTTGTCCAGCATGATCTGCAGAGCGCCGACCCAGACCACCAGCAGGAACAGACCCATGCGGTCGATGGGCAGGTTGTAGCGCCGCGAGTCGCGGGATTTGTACACCTGCCAGGATGCCCAGGCGGCCAGCAGGCCGATGGGCACGTTGATGTAGAAGATCCAGGACCAGGCGTAGTTGTCGGAAATCCAGCCGCCCAGCAGCGGGCCGGCGATGGGCCCCACCAGAATCGTCATGGACCATAAAGCCAGCGCCATGCCGGCCTTGGCCCGAGGGTAGCTGGCCAGCATCAGCGCTTGGGACAGCGGGATCATCGGCCCGGCCACGGCGCCCTGCAGCACTCGGAAGAACACCAGGGATTCGAAGGACCAGGCAAAGCCGCACAACCAGGAAGTCAGGACGAACAGCAGCGTGGCCAGGACGAACAGGCGTACCTGGCCGAAGCGCTGGGTCAGCCATCCGGTCAGAGGCACCGTGATGGCATTGGCCACCGCGAAGGATGTGATCACCCAGGTGCCCTGGGTGGTGCTCACGCCCAGATCGCCTGCGATCGTCGGGATCGACACATTGGCGATCGACGAATCCAGCACGTTCATGAAGACCGCGGCCGAGACGGCGATGGTGCCCAGGACGCGGACGCTGCCTTCCAGGGGCGGGTGGCCCCCTTCGGGGGGCTGGGCGGGCGCGGGCCGCGCCGCGCCGTCATCCAGAGTGGTGGTGCTCATGAGGCCTGGTTTTCCTGGATGATGCGCTGGATCAGGGCGTCCACCTCGGCCGGGTCGTGATCATAGACCGGGGTGTTCAAGATGCCGGCCGGCGTGCTCTGGGCGGCCTGGTCCGGCGTGGAGGACAGATCGACTTCCGCCGTCATGGACAGGCCCACGCGCAAGGGGTGGTCCTGCAGCTCCTTGGGATCCAGCGCGATGCGCACCGGCACGCGCTGGATGACCTTGATCCAGTTGCCGCTGGCATTCTGGGCCGGCAGCAGGGCGAAGGCGCTGCCGCTGCCCGCCGACACCCCGATGACCGTGCCGTGGTAGGTGACGTCGCTGCCGTACAGGTCGGATACCAGCGTGACCTTCTGTCCCGCTCGCATGGCGTGCAGTTGGTTTTCCTTGAAGTTGGCTTCCACCCACAGGCTTTGCAGCGGCACGATGGTCATCAACGGGGTGCCCGCTTGAATGCGTTGCCCCAGTTGGACGGATCGCTGGGCCACCATGCCGCTCACGGGCGCCAGGACACGGGTGCGGACCTGGGCCAGCCAGGCCTGGCGGACCTGGTCGGCGGCCTGCCGCACGTCGGGATGCGTCGCCACGGTGCTGCCGCGGGTCAATGCCTGGTTGGTCGCCAGCTTGGCTTTGGAGGCGGCCAGGCCGGCTCGGGCCTGGGCCAGGCCGGCCTGGGCGGATTTGACCGCCACCTGGGCGTGCAGCAGCTCTTCGCCGCTGACCCCGCCCGAACCGCGCAAGGCGTTGCGCCGCTGCAGATCGTTCTGGGCCTTGTGCAGCAGGGTTTCGGCCTGTTCGACATTGGCCTGGCCGACGGCGACGTCGGCGGCCAGCGCGTCGTTCTGCACGAACAGCGTCTGCGTGTGGCGCACGGTCTGGGCCAGGGCGGCCTCGGCCTGGGCCAGGGCGATGTCGGTGTCGCTGTGGTCCAGCGTCACCAGGTGGCTGCCCTGTGCGACCGTTTGGGTCTCGTCGGCGCCGATGGAGACGACGGTGCCGGGAATCTGGGCGCTGACCGACACCAGATTGCCATGCACATAGGCGTCATCCGTGGATTCATAGTGCGAGGCGAAGATCATCCACCAGATCCCGTACAGCAGGGCGAGCAGGATGAAAATGCCGGTGGCGGCCCACATCAGGCGTTTGCGGGTGGGGCGGGATTGCGTGCTGGTTGCTGTCATGATGCGCTTGATTTAGTCGATGGGGGTCGAAGACGAATGGGGGGCGGCGGCGTTCGCGTCCGCCGCGGGCGGGGTCTGCGCGTAGCCCCCGCCCAGGGCGGTGGCCAGTTGCACGTCCAGCACGTAGGCGCGGGCATGCAGGTCCGTGGTCTGCACGGTCTGCTTCAGGGCTTCGCTCTGGGCCAGCAGCACCTGGACGAAATTGCCCAGGCCCGCCTTGTAGCGATCCAGTGCGACGTCGTAGGCGGACGTGATGGCCTTCAGGCTGGCCTCCTGGTGGCGGATCTGTTCCTGCAGCGACCGGATCGAGGCGCTGGCGTCGGCGACTTCGCGGATGGCGCCCAGGACCGTCTCGTTGTATTGCGCGATGGCCTCGTCGCGGGCGGCCCGCTGACCGGCCAGTTGGGCGTTCAGGGCGCCGGCGTGGAAGATCGGCAGCGTGATCACCGGCCCGGCGCTGTAGTTCTCGCTGCTGCTGCGCACCAGTTTGTCCATCCCCAGGGACAGGAAGCCGGCTGCCGCCGACAGGTTCACGTTGGGCAGGAAGTCCGCCTTGGCGGCGGAGACTTCGGCCCCGGCGGCCTGCGCCTGCAGGCGGGCGGCCACGATGTCGGCGCGGCGCCCCAGCAGCGCCAGCGGCATATGGGCCGGGACCCCAGCGGGCAGGGCGTGCTGCGCTTGCGTCGGGAGCGCGGGCAGTTGTTCGGGCGATACCCCCAGCAAGGCCGCCAGCTGATGATGCATCAGTTCGGCATTGTTGCGGGCCTGGCTCAACTGCACTTGGGCGGACGACACGGCGGAGTCCGCCTGGTCCACGTCGACCTGGATGCCCAGGCCGTTCTTGTACCGGTCGCGCGTGATGTCCAGGGCTTCCTGCAGCTTGGCGACGATGGCCTGGATGGCGGCGGCCTGGGCCTGGGCGTCCTGCTGCTGGAAATAGCTTTGCGCCACGGCCGACACCAGCAGCGTGCGGGCCTGCTGGCTGGATGCCTGGGCAGCGGCGGCGCGCTGTCCGGCGGCGGCCGCCAGGGCGCGTTGCTTGCCCCACAAATCCAGGTTGAAGTCCAGTTGCAGCCCCAGACCCGTGTCGCTCTGGTAGGACCCGCCCAATGGGGGCGGGTAGATGTAGTTTTCGCTCAGGCGTTCGCGGGTCAGGTGATAGTTGGCGTTGACCTGGGGCCATTGCACGGCGCGGGCGCCGCGGGCGGCGGCCTGCGCGGCGCGCACACGGGCGGCGGCCGCCTGCAGGGACGGGTTGGATTGCAGCGCCTGATCGATCAGGCGGTTCAGTTGCGGGTCCTGGTAGCGGGCCCACCAGTCGTCCTGAGGCCAGGCGATGTCCTGATCGGCGTTCAGGGCCAGGCGGTCGCCCGTCAAGGCTTGGACGGCCGGCGTGCCGGGATCCATGGGGGCGCAGGCCGACAGGGCCAGGACCAACAGCAGGGGGATGAAGGGTTTCATGCTGACAAGAAGCTGAAAGTAGTTGATGTGGTCTGTATCTGACTAGACAATTATAAAGCGAAAGTCCGCCATATTTCGTATTGGGGCGACACGCAACGGTCGGGTCGGGTCAGGGTTCGGGCGGGGTACTACAGGCCTGTTTCAGGACTTGTTCGCCGTTCTGGATCATGCGTTTCAGCAAGGCCAGCAACATGCGGATTTCGTCTTCGGAAAAGCCCTGCAGGTGCAGATTCAGAGCCTCGGCGATGATGGGCAGGATCTGTTCGGTCAGTGCGTGGCCCGCGTCGGTCAGGGTGATTTTCACGACCCGGCGGTCTTCGGCGATGCGGTCGCGGCGGATGAAGCCTTTGGCCTCCAGGCGGTCCAGCGTCCGGGTCATGGCCCCTGTGTCCACATTCATGGCTCGGGCCATTTCGGCCGGGGTATCGATGTTCTTGTGCTGGACGAGCAGCAACGGGCGCCACTGATTGGCGGTCAGCCCCAGCGGCAGCGTGCGCAGGTCGATCACCCGGTGCACCAGGGTGTGCAGATGCCGGATCAGCAGGCCGACGTTGCGATCCGCCGTCAGGTCACCGGGGCTGTCGCTATAAAAACAGCACAATGGGCCGGCGGCCGAGGCGGAATCCGGGCGCTGCGGAGAGGAGTGATTGGGGGCTTGCATGTTAAAATTGTACCCCATCAATATCTGACTAGGCAACTAATTATGCCGGACATTTCACGCCGTCTGTTCTGGACCGGGTTCGTGTTGGCGGGGCTGGGGGCGGTCCTCTTTTCCGCCAAGGCGATCGTGGCCAAGCTGCTGTATCTGCATGGCGTGGATGCGCTGGATGTGATCGGCTTTCGGATGTTGCTGGCTTTGCCGTTCTTTGCCGTCGTGGCCCTGTACCAGGCCCGCCGGGCCCGGCAGGGGCTGATCCCCCGTCTGGGCTGGCGCGACGGCATCCGCATCTTCATTCTGGGCTTCATCGGTTACTACCTGTCCAGCTTCCTGGATTTTCTGGGCTTGCAGTACATTTCGGCCGGGCTGGAACGCTTGATCCTGTTCCTGGCGCCGACCTTCGTGCTGCTGATCTCGGCCTGGTTTCTGGGCAAGACCATTTCTTCGCGCCAGTGGCTGGCCATGGCACTGGCCTACGCCGGGGTCGCCCTGGTGTTCTGGGATGACCTGTCCGTCGCGGGCGACAACGTCATTCTGGGGTCGGCCTGCGTGCTGGGAGCGGCTTTTTCCTATGCCATGTATCTGATCGGCTCGGGGGAATTGATCGAGCGGGTTACGGCCACGCGCCTGGTGGCTTATGCCATGACGGTTTCCGCCGGGGTGACGATGGCGCACTTTTTTCTGGTCAAGGGCCTGGCGGGCCTGGACCAGACATGGCCCGTCTATGGTCTGTCCCTGATCCACGCGACGGTCAATACGGTCATCCCGACCTTCATGATCATGTGGTCGGTGGCCCGGATCGGCGCGCCGTTGACGGCGCAATTGGGCTTGTTGGGGCCGGTGTCCATCCTGTTCCTGGCCTGGGCGTTCCTGGGCGAGCCCATCACCGTGCTGCAGGTGGTCGGCACGGTCCTGGTCGCCGCGGCCGCAGTCGTACTGGGCCGCCGGTCCCGTGAGCAGCCGGCGGGCGTGCCGCATCAGGTCAGGCCGGACCAGGCCTGACGCCGCCCGGCCTGCGGCTCAGGGCTTGCTGGCCATGCTTTCCTCGATTTCATCGCGGTGCACGTCGTGCGTGACGAAGCCCGCGGTGTTGTCCGGCATGGCCAGATAGCGCGGATGCGCCAGCGTGTTGCGGATGTCCTGCAGGCCTGTGGCCCAGTGTTCCCGCATGGTGGCCGGACCGAACTGGAAATCCCGGAAATGCTGTTCGTAGGGTTTGTCGCGGTAGATCAGGTGGATGATGTTGCTGCGGGCGCCGCTGGCCAGCTCGGCGGCCTGCAGGCAGGCCGGGTCCTGGTCCCGCAGCGTCTCGGGCACCTGGTCCAGCACTTGGCGCAGCAGCCGCTGCATCTTGCGGTGCGCCCGCATTTCCTCGGTCATCATCCGCGTCCGGCTGGAATAGCGGATGTCCTGGATGCGGTCGCTGACTTCATTCATGCTGCGCGGCACCGGGCCGCGCGCCGACCATAGGTCCACCTGGAAGACCAGGGTATCGCGTTCGGGGCGCTGCTGCAGCACTTTCGTCAGCGGCGTATTGGACACCAGGCCCCCGTCCCAGTAGTACTCCCCGTCGATCTCGATGGCGGGAAAGGCGGGGGGCAGAGCGCCCGAGGCCATGAAATGTTCCGCCTGCAGGCGGGTCTTGCGATTGTCGAAATAGGTGAAGTTGCCCGTGCGCACGTTCACCGCCCCGACCGACACATGCAGGCCGCCGTCGTTGATGCGGTCGAAATCGCACAGGGATTCCAGGGTGTCCTTCAGGGGCCGGGTGTCGTAGTGGCCCACGCAACCCGGGTCCAGGCTGGCGGACAGGGCGGCGGGCGGGAAGCGCGGGTGGAAGAAACCCTTTTGCCCCACCATCAGGGCGCTGCCGGCATGCAGGGCCCCCAGGAATTGACGGGCCAGGTCGTTCACCTGGAACAGGCTTTGCTCCATCAGCGCGTTGGCCCCCGGGCCGACGTAGGGCTGGCAGATGGTGTCCCAGAATTCCTGCAGGCGTTCGACGCGCTTCTCGAGGGGATTGCCGGCAATGATGGCGACGTTCAGCGCACCGATGGAAATGCCCGCCAGATCGGTCAGCCGGATGTCGGCCTCGTTCAGGCCTTCATAGACCCCGGCCTGGTAGGCCCCCAGGGCGCCGCCGCCTTGCAGCACCAGCGCGCGGATGTCGTAGGCCTCGTGGGCTGCGGGGGTGCGGGATTCAGTCTTGGGCATGGGTATCGACCTCCAGGGAATGCAGGAATGCTTCGATCAGCGTACCGCGATAGCGGCTGCGGTGCAGTACCAGCGACAGGCGCCGGTCCAGGTTCAGGAAGGGTGTGCGCAGCACCCTGAGCCGACCGGTGGCGACGGCGTCCAGCGTGGCCGCATAGGGCAGGCAGGCAATTCCCAGACCGGCGATGACCGCCTGTTTGATGGCTTCGATCTGACCCAGTTCCAGCAGGATGCGGCCGGGCGGCAGGGCGGTCAGGGCCTGTTCGGTCAGGCTGCGGGTGGCGGATCCGCGTTCACGCAGAATCCAGTGGGCGCCCGCGAAGTCCTGGGCTTTCAAGCGTGGGCGCTGCGCCAGCGGGTGCGATGGCGCAGCGCAGACGACCAGCGCATCGCTGCGCCAGGTCAGGGTTTCCAGCCGCGCGTGGTGGACCGGGCCTTCGACGCAGGCGATGTCGATGGCATGGTCCAGCAGCATGCTGATGACCTCCCGCGTATTGTCCACCGTGAGATGCAGCGCAATCATGGGATGTTGGGCCACGATGGGGCCCAGAAGTTCCCCCACCAGGTAATTGCCCACCGTGTTGCTGGCGCCGATGCGCAAAGCGCCGCTCAGGGCGTCCCGGGTGCCGGGGTGGCGGCGCTGCATGTCCTGCAGGCGCTCCAGGATCTCCCGGGCCTGGGGCAGTTGTTCGGCGCCCTGCGCGTTCAGGCGCAGCCGGCCGCGTTCGCGGTCGAACAGGGTGCTGCCCAGCTGCCGTTCCAGTTCCGCCAGGGCCATGCTGATGGCCGGCTGCGTCAGATGGAGCTGTTCGGCTGCCCGGCGCACGCTGCCGGTAGTGGCGACGGCGTCGAAAACTTCCAGTTGGCGGATGCTCAGGCCGATCATGAGGATGAATCCCGGTGTCTGCGGACACCGCACATTGTAGGCGGCGATTGGCTATGACATCAATTTTTTTGATGAGGCAAGTCATCATTACTGAATTTATTGATTGATTGGGTTTCCCTAGAATGCATGCAACCTTTCCCTTTCGCGGATGCATTCATGCTGCCGATCTCTGCCGTTCCCCATCCCCTTCCCTCCGCCAAACGAGCGGCCGCCGCAGTCCCCGCGGACGGACGGCCGCGCGCGCCGTCGCGCTGGTATGGCATCGCCCTGGCGGGTGGGCTGGCCGTGGTGGCCTGGCAGCTGGGGCGCTGGTTTCCCTTGATCGGCGGGCCGGTCATGGGGATTCTGCTGGGCATGCTGTGGCGTAATACTGTGGGGGTGTCTCCGGTCTTCGTGCCCGGCATCGGCTACAGCAGCCGCCAGGTGCTGAAGTGGTCGATCATCGGCCTGGGTTTCGGCCTCAGTCTGGGGCAGGTCGTGCAGACCGGGGCCTCGTCCCTGGCGGTGACGCTGGTGACGCTGACCACGGCTTTCGTCGCGGCCTGGCTGCTGGGGCGCTGGTTGGGGCTGACCGGCCATCTGCGCACCCTGATCGGGGTCGGGACCGCCATCTGCGGGGGGTCCGCCATTGCGGCCGTGGCCCCCATCATCAAGCCGGATGACCACGATACCGCCTTGGCGATTTCCACCATCTTCCTGTTCAACGTCGTGGCGGTGCTGGTGTTCCCGCCCCTGGGCCACTGGATGGGCTTGAGCGATGCGGGCTTTGGCTTGTGGGCGGGCACCGCCATCAACGACACGTCATCCGTGGTCGCGGCCGGCTACAGCTACAGCACGGCGGCGGGCGACATCGCCACCATCGTCAAGCTGACCCGGGCGACCCTGATCATCCCGATCTGCATCGGCCTGGCCTTGTGGACGGCGTGGCGCGCGCGTCAGGCGGAAACCCGTGTGTCCCTGGCGCAGATCTTCCCCTGGTTCATTCTGTGGTTCCTGGCGGCCTCGGGCATCCGGTCCCTGGGGCTGATCCCCGAGTCCCTGCTGTCCTTCCTGCACCTGGGATCGCAGTTCCTGATCATCATGGCCCTGACGGCCATCGGGCTGTCGTCCGACCTGCGCCGCATGGCGGTGGCGGGCGCGCGGCCGCTGCTGCTGGGCCTGGGGGTCTGGATGGCGGTGTCGCTCAGCAGCCTGGCCGTGCAGTGGGGCATGAGCAGCCTCTGAGGCAGGCCCCGGCCGCCGTTGCGGCGGCCGACGCGCCGAGGTGAAATCCGGGGGCTGTCCCGGTCAGCCTACAGCATCGAAAACCAGGATCCCGAATCCTTCGTGATGGCCACGCCCACGATGTAGGCAAAGATGGCGACGGCGATCAGTGCCGCCGTCACGCGCCCCCGGGTGGTGCGTCCGCGTTTGATGGCGATGGTGCCTACCCCGATGTAGGCGATCAACAGCACGATCTTGGTCAGGATCCAGGGCTGGTTGGGGCCGATCATCGCTGCCAGGATCACCCCGCAGACCAGCAGCACGGTATCGACCACGTGCGGCAGGATGCGCACCAGCCGGCGCTGCAGCAGGGCGGAACCCGTGACCGACCAGTAGGCGCGGATCACGAACAGGATGATGCTCAGGCCCACGGCCGTCATGTGCAGATGCTTGATGGGGAAATAGTAGTCGGTCATGTGCGTGGGGGATGAATCGGTTGGCGGAAACGGGCGGCGGCTTCGCGCCCGGGCGGGTCTGGCGGCCCCAGTGTAGTCGAGCCGCCGCGTCCGCGGGCTGCGGACGGCCCACGGACTTGATGCGCCTCATGTTTTTGGCGAAGCGCCAGGCGCAGCGGGCGCGGCCGCAGGCCGGATCAGATGGGCTTGAGTTCCCAGCCGCCGCCTTCGCCTTCCAGGACCAGTTCGGCCCCATGATGGCGGCGCAGGGTGCTGCGGTGGCCCACGCTGATGATCCGGGTGCCGGGCAGCTGTTCGCGCAGCAGTCGGTACATGGCGTCTTCCAGGCCCTCGTCCATGGCGGACGTGGCCTCGTCCAGGAAGGCGGCGTCCGGCCGGGCGATCAACAGGCGGCCAAAGGCCAGGCGTTGCTGTTCGCCCAGCGACAGGATGCGGGTCCAGTCGTCCTCGACGTCCAGGCGGTCGCGCAGATGGCCCAGTTGCACCAGGTCGAGAATGGCCTCGTCCTGGCCGGCGGGCACCTGGTCGACCGGCTGCGGGTAGTGCAGGGCCTGGCGCAGGGTGCCCAGCGGCAGATAGGGCTTTTGCGCCAGGAACAGCGACGTCGTTTCCGGGCGGATGATTTCGCCGGACCCGTACGGCCAGATGCCGGCGATCGTGCGCAGCAGCGTGGTCTTGCCCGATCCCGACGGCCCGCGCACCAGCACGGGATGGACCGGGTCCACTTCCAGGCTCAGATCCTTTAGCAGCGCGTGCCCGTCGGGGCGGCACACCGTCAGGCCCTGCAGGGCCAGGCGGTTGCCGTCCTGGCGGGTATCGGGCAGCACCATCTGGCGGGCGGCGTCGATGGTGGCGTCAAAACCGGTCAGACGGTCCAGCGTGGCGCGGTAGGTGGCGAAACTGTCGTACACGTTGCGAAAGAATGACAGATTGGTCTGCAGCTGGCCGAAGGCCTGGGCGGTCTGGATCAGGTCGCCCAGGCTGATCTGCTTGGAAAAAAAGCGTGTCGCCTGGATGATGAAGGGAAAGACGACGGCCGTCTGGGTGACTACGAAATTGAAGCCCAGGAATTTCAGCGACCGGTAGATGATGTCCCAGGCATTGCCGATCACTTCGGCGAACCAGTGGCGCAAAGTGCGGCCTTCCACGCGTTCGCCCCGATAGAAGGCGATGCTTTCGGCGTATTCGCGGACCCGCACCAGGGCGTAACGGTAGTCCGCGTTCAGTTTTTCGTTCAGGAAGTTCAGGCGGATCAGCGGTTTGCCGATCCAGATGGCCAGGATGGTGGCCAGAAAGACGTAGATGAAGACCAGGAACACCATGGCGCGGGGGATTTCGTAGCCCAGCACGGTCATGGGGCCGGACAGGTGCCACAGGATCAGGGTGAAGGCGATGGTGGACACCACGGCGTTGATCAGCCCGACGGCCAGTGTCATGGAGGTGCTGGCGAAGCTGGTGATGTCCTGCTGGATCCGCTGGTCCGGGTTATCGGCCAGATGGCTGAGCGATTGGGACCGGTAGTAGGCCTGCTGTTCCATCCAGCGGCTGAGCAGGCGTTCGTTCAGCCATTCGCGCCAGTGCACGACAAAAGCCTGCTGCACGTAGAAGTCGAACAGGGAGCGCACCACGTGGACCGCCGCCAGCAGCGCGAACAGCAGCATGGCGGCCCAGAAGCCCGGCGCGTTCAGGGCCTGCAGGGCGCTGTACATGGTGTTGTACCAGTTGGAAAACAGCACATCCAGGCGCACGGCCCCCAGCGTCAGCAGCAGGATCAGGGCCACGCCCGCCAGAGGCCGCCAGTTGCGGCGCGGGGAAAAGAAGTCCGCGCTCAGCCGCCAGAACTGATCCCCCCAGCGGGTGAAGCGCCGCATCCCCCAGAGGGCGGCGGCCCCGGCCAGCACCGTCAGCAGGTAGGCCTTGGCCAGCCACAGGCCGCTTTCGATCAGGATGTCTTGCCATGCCATGAATGTCGTGTCCTATCAAAGGGTCGATCCGCGCTCTGTGCGCGAATGCCGCCCGGCGGTGCGGTGTGGAAGGCATTTTAGGTTGGATGGCGGAAGATCGAAAAGGTTTCTTTACCGGGGGCGCTGCTTCAGGCCCAGCCGCTTGGCGAGCTTGTGCAGGTTGCTGGCGTCCAGCCCCAGCGCCTTGGCCGCCTGGGCCCAGTTTTCGTCCGCGGCGGCCAGGGCCTGGCGGATGGCCAGGCGCTGGCAGTCGTCCACGGTGGTCCGCAGCGGCGGGATGTCGTTCAGGGCGGGGATGTCCGGCGTCGCGCCGGCTGGGGCCTGAAGCGGGGCGCTGGCGGCCGCTGTCGGGAGAGTGTCGGCGGCCGGAGGGATGTCCAGATCCAGCAGTTCGGCTTCGATGGTCAGCACCTGGTCGCGCGAGGCTCCCCGGCTGAGCGTTTTCAGCGCGGCCCGGCTGATGACGTGTTCCAGTTCGCGCACGTTGCCCGGCCAGGGATATTGCCGCAGCGCCTGTTCGGCCTCGTAGGACAGGCGCACGCCGCGCAGCCCCAGGCGGGCGCGGTTGAATTCCAGGAAGTGGCCGGCCAGGATCAGGACGTCGCGGTCGCGTTCGCGCAGCGGCGGGATCGGGATGGGGTAGACCGATAATCGGTGGTACAGGTCGGCGCGAAACAGGCCGGCCTGGGTGTTGGCTTTCAGGTCGCGGTTGGTGGCGGCGATGATGCGCACGTCGGTCTTGATGGTCTGGTCCGTGCCCAGGCGCTGGATTTCGCCGTTCTGCAGCACCCGCAGCAGCTTGGCCTGCAGCCCAAGCGGCAGCTCCCCGACCTCGTCCAGGAACAGCGTGCCCCCCTGGGCTGCCTCGAAGCGCCCGGGCCGATCGGCCGTCGCGCCTGAAAACGCGCCTTTGACGTGGCCGAACAGTTCGCTTTCCGCCAGGGATTCGGGCAGGGCGGCGCAGTTCACCTGGATCATGGCCTGGCGGCTGCGGCGCGAGTGGCGGTGCAGCCGGCGGGCGAACAGTTCCTTGCCGACCCCGGTTTCCCCCAGCAGCAGAATGGGCAGGTCGGAATCCGCGACCAGGTCCAATTCGTGCAGCAGGGCCTGGATGGCTTCGCTGCGGCCCAGGATCTCGGTGGTTTCGCCGATGCGTTCGATCCCCTGTTGGGAGGTGCCCAGCAGGCGCAGGCGCCGATTGTCCCGCTCCAGGCCGGTGACGCGCACGGCGGCCTGCAGCATCAGGCCCAGTTGCTGCAGCCGGGCGCGCGCGGCTTCGTCGAAGGTGCCGGTGGTCAAGGCATCCAGGGTCATGATGCCCCAGGGGCTGTCCTGGTGGTAGATCGGCATGCCCAGGCAGTCATGGACGGGCAGCGGGGAGCCTTTGCGGTCGTCCAGCAGGCCGTCATAGGGATCGGGCAGCACGCTGCCGGGATCGAACCACGTGGGTTCGCGGCGCGACAGGATGGCGGCGAATCGGGGGTGCTGGCCCACCACGAAACGCCGTCCCAGCGCTTCGTGCGCCAGGCCGGAGGCGGCGACCAGGTGCAGGGTGTCGTGACCGTCCAGCATCAGCAGCCCGACGGCGTCGCAGGCGAATGCCTGCCGGATGGCGGTGGCCGCCCGTTGCAGCCGCACGCCGTCGGGCAGGTCCGTCGTCAGATCCGTGAGGAGTTGGGTTTCCATGGCGGTAATTTAAACCACGGAATGGTGATTTTCACCCGATTCGGGGCGGTGAAAACTACCCGGTTTGATCTATATCAGTACTTTCCCTAGGTTTCAGAGTTGGCATGATCTTTGCTTGATGATTCATGAAGTGAAAAAGGGAGCGCCTTGCGGCGCGGTTCAGCAATCCTCACAGCTGCAGAAGGAGCGCAGGATGGGTGAGTACAAGAAATTATGGTGGACGCTGATCGGCGTTCTTTTAGTGGCCTTTTCCATCCTGGGGTGGATGGGCAAGGAAGTCTATCGGCAGGCGCCGCCCATTCCGGCCCAGGTCGTCACGGCCGATGGCAAGGTCCTGATGACCGAAACGCAGATCCTGGACGGGCAGAGCGCCTGGCAGTCGGCGGGGGGCATGACGGTCGGTTCGATCTGGGGGCACGGCGCCTATCAGGCGCCGGACTGGAGCGCCGACTGGCTGCACCGTGAACTGTCGGCCTGGCTGGATCTGGCTGCGCAGGAACGGGCCGGGGTGAATTTCGCCCAGCTGGATGCTGACGCGCAGGCCGCGCTGGAGCGCCGCCTGAAGGAAGAGTACCGGAAGAACACCTATGACGCCGCCACCGGCGCCGTCACCGTGTCCGACCGGCGCGCCCAGGCCATCACCCAGACGGCCGCCTACTACGACAAGCTGTTCGGCGACGATGCTTCCATGCACAAGTCGCGCAACAGCTTCGCCATGAAGGAAGACACGCTGCCGTCGCCGGAAGCCCGCGCCCGCCTGGCCAACTTCTTCTTCTGGACCGCCTGGGCGGCCAGCACGAACCGGCCCGACAGCGTCGCCAGCTACACCAACAACTGGCCGCATGAGCCGCTGATCGACAACGTGCCGACGGCGGAAAACATCATCTGGTCGCTCATGAGCGTGATCATCCTGATCGCGGGCGTGGGGCTGCTGGTCTGGGCCTGGGCCTTCTTGCACAAGGAACACGAGGACGACGCTCCCGCGCCGGCACGCGATCCGGTGCTGCAGATTCCGCTGACCGCCTCGCAGCGCGCCCTGGGCAAGTACCTGTTCCTGGTCGTGGCCCTGTTCGTGTCGCAGATCTTCATCGGCGGCTTCACGGCGCACTACACCGTCGAAGGCCAGACCTTCTACGGCATCAATGTGTCCCAATGGCTGCCGTATTCCCTGGTGCGCACCTGGCACGTCCAGGCCGCCCTGTTCTGGATCGCCACCGGCTTCCTGGCTGTCGGCCTGTTCGTGGCACCCATCCTGAATGGCGGCAAGGATCCCAAGCACCAGAAGTTGGGCGTAGACATCCTGTTCTGGGCGCTGATCTTGGTGGTCGTGGGCTCCTTCACCGGCAACTTCGCCGCCATCGCGCACCTGATGCCTGCCGAATGGAACTTCTGGCTGGGCCACCAGGGCTACGAATACGTCGAGCTGGGCCGCCTGTGGCAGATCGGCAAGTTCCTGGGCATCGTGTTCTGGCTGTTCCTGATGCTGCGCGGCATCGTGCCCGCGTTCAAGCAGAAGGGCGACAAGAACCTGCTGGCCCTGTTCAGCGCCTCGGTGATCTGCATCGGCCTGTTCTACGGCGCCGGCCTGGCCTATGGCGAGAAGACCCACCTGACCGTCATGGAATACTGGCGCTGGTGGGTAGTGCACCTGTGGGTCGAGGGCTTCTTCGAAGTGTTCGCCACGACGGCGCTGGCCTTCATCTTCTCGACCATGGGTCTGGTGTCCAAGCGCAACGCCACGGTCGCCAGCCTGGCCTCGGCCGTGCTGTTCATGCTGGGCGGCACTCCGGGCACGCTGCACCACATGTACTTCTCGGGCACCACCACCCCCATCATGGCGGTCGCCGCCTCGTTCAGCGCCCTGGAAGTCGTGCCGCTGGTCGTGCTGGGCTACGAGGCCTGGGAAAACTGGCGCCTGAAGGCCCGCGCGCCCTGGATGGAAAACCTGCGCTGGCCGCTGCAGTTCTTCGTCGCCGTGGCCTTCTGGAACATGTTCGGCGCCGGGGTGTTCGGCTTCATGGTCAACCCGCCGATCGCGCTCTACTACATCCAGGGCCTGAACACCACGGCGGTGCACGCGCATGCGGCCCTGTTCGGCGTGTACGGCTTCCTGGCCCTGGGCTTCACCCTATTCGTGCTGCGCTACCTGCGTCCGAACATGCAGTTCAACGACGGTCTCATGAGGACGGCGTTCTGGTGCATGAACATCGGCCTGGTGATGATGATCGCGTTCAGCCTGCTGCCCATCGGCCTGATGCAGTTCCACGCCAGCTACAGCGTGGGCACCTGGTGGGCGCGCAGCGAAGCCTTCATGCAGCAGGACATCCTGCAGACCCTGCGCTGGACCCGCACCTTCGGCGACGTGGTCTTCATCGTCGGCGGCCTGGGCGTCATGTGGCAGGTGGTCACGGCCCTGTTCGGGAGCAAATCGGCTCCCGCCGCGGAAGCCGGCCTGGCCGCGCAACGCAGCTGATCACTTCCGTCTTGTGAAGGGGGTTCGAAACGGGCCCCCGACCTGGCCCGCCTCGAAAGAGGCGGGCTTTTTTCATTTCATCCGCCGATTCCGTGCTGGAACTGCCGAACCAGGAAATCCAGGAAAACCTGTATTTTTGGCGCGAGATGCTGGCGCGTCGGGTAGACCGCGTAGTGGGTGACGTCCCCCGTCTTCCAGTCGTTCAGGACCGCTTCCAGTGTTCCTTCCTCCAGGTCGCTTTCGACGTAAGGCAGCGGGATCAGGCTGATTCCCAGGCCGGCCCGCAGCGCGTCCCGTATCGCCAGGCTGGAGGAAACCGAATAGCGCGCTTTGACCTTGATGCGCTCGATGACCCCGTTTTTCTTGAATTCCCAGACATCGGCATTGCCGCCATAGGGGAATCGGATGTGGTCCAGGGCTTCCAGATCCGAGGGGCTTTGCGGCTTCCCGTGTGCTTCGAAATAGGACGGCGCTGCGCAGAGGACATGCGGCATGACCGCGAGCCTTCTTGCCACCAGGCTGGAATCCTCGAGGCTGCTGTATCCCCGGATCGCCAGGTCGAAACCTTCGCGGATGATGTCCACTCGGCGGTCGTCGAGATGCAGTTCCAGCGTCAGGTCGGGATGACTCGCGAGGAATCCCGGCACCGCCTGGGACAGGTGGATCAGCGACACGGTCATGGGCGCGCTCACTCGTAGCGTGCCAACAGGCCCTGCCTGGGCTGGAGAAAGCGACGCTTCCGCCTCGATGAAGGCGTCCAGTCCGCGCGTCACATGCGTCAGGTAAGTTTTGCCTTCCTCGGTCAGCGCCATGCGTCGTGTCGTCCGGTGTATCAGCCGCACACCCAGGTGCGCTTCCAGCTCGGCGATATTCTTGCTGACGGCCGGCGGGGACAGGCCCAGTTTCCGACCCGCTGCGGCAAAGCTGCCCAGTTCGGCCACTTGCCTGAATACCCGGAATGCCGTGAATCGGTCCATCTTATTATTATCCAATAGAAAATTATTAATTAACTGCGATGGTTATTGTGCTCTATTGGTGAATTAAATACCATACCCGGACTGATCATCCACAAGTCGAAATCATGCAGCATCCAGCCATCACTCTCATCGAAAGACGGATTTCCGCCAACCACTTCGATCCGACTCATGTCCTGGCGGACGTGCGGATCGAAGAACTGGTGCGCCTCGCAACGCGTGCGCCCACCGCATACAACCTTCAGAACTGGCGCTTCATCGCGGTACGCACCCCGACGGCGAAGGCCAGGCTCCGGGAGCTGGCGTTCGGCCAAGTGAAGGTCTCCGATGCGGCCGTGACCTTCATCGTCTGCGGTCAGCTTCCCGAGGCGGCCAGCCTGCGTGCGCGACTGCATCCGTTTGTGGAGACGGGGCTGATGCCGGCTGCCATGGCGGCGGCATGGCAGGACAGCGCGCATGCCCAGTACGCCGACGACCCGGAAGCGGCGCGGGACGAAGCCATCCGCTCAGCCACGCTGGGTGCGGCCACGCTCATCTATGCCGCCGAGGCCATGGGCCTGGTGTCGGGGCCGATGGTTGGGTTTGATGCTGATGCCGTGATCCGGGAGTTTGGCCTCGCAAAAGGCGAGGTGCCCGCTATGCTGCTGCCCGTGGGCCGCGGGGCTCCGGGCAACTGGCCCCAGAAGCCGCGCCGTTCGCTGGCTGAAGTGTTGGAAATATCATGACGTCAAAAATTCTGGATCTTTCCATGACGGCCGTTGCGCCTGTCGTCTGGGGCAGCACCTACATCGTCACGACGCAGCTTCTCGCGGGCTTCTCGCCAATGGCCGTGGCCTTGTTGCGTGCGCTGCCCGCGGGCTTGCTGCTGCTGGTGATCGTGCGTCGGCTGCCGGCCGGAGTCTGGTGGCTGCGTTCTTTTATCCTGGGCGCGCTCAACATCTCGATATTCCTGAGCATGCTGTTCGTCGCAGCCTACCGGCTCCCCGGGGGCGTCGCCGGCACGGTGCTCGCATCCCAGCCCCTGATCGTCATCTTCCTTGCATCGCTGTTGCTGTCCGCCCGTTTGCGACTGCTGGCGGTCCTAGGCGCGCTGGTCGGCATAGGCGGAGTCGCTCTCCTGGTGCTCACGCCCAGCGCGGCCCTGGATGGGATCGGTATTCTGGCGGGCCTGGCCGGAGCGATATCGATGGCTTTCGGAATCACCTTGTCGCGTAAATGGCAGCCGCCGGTGTCGCCACTGACCTTCACGGCCTGGCAATTGACGGCGGGCGGCCTGCTGCTGGTGCCAGCCGTCCTGTTGGCAGCGCCATCGATGCCTGTCCCGACCGGGGCGAATTTTTTAGGGCTTGCCTGGTTGGGCCTGGTGGGCGCGGCGCTCACCTACGCCCTCTGGTTCCGGGGCATCGGGCGGCTCGCGCCATCCGTTGTGTCTTCGTTGTTGCTCCTGAGTCCGCTGACGGCCGTGCTGCTGGGATGGGGCTTTCTGGGCGAGAGCCTGACGGCGCCTCAGATGGCGGGGATCGCACTCGTAGTTGCCAGCATATGGCTTAGCCAGCGCGTCAACACATGATCAGCCCGCCTGCAGATCACCGGCAGGGCTCACGCCATCTGCCGCCCGCTTTGCATCCGTTCCCGGGATATCCGATTTTCCGGATAGTGGGTATCTTTCATTCCGACGCGGGCATATCGGAGGCGGGGATTTCCACGTGGCCGCCGAACGCATGCCGCATGGCGGACAGCACCCGGTTGGCGAAATCGTCTTCGCCGCGCGAGGCAAAGCGTGAATACAGCGCGGCGCTGAGCACGGGCGTGGGCACGGCTTCGTCGATGGCCGCCTGGATGGTCCAGCGGCCTTCGCCGGAATCCGATACCCGGCCCTGGAAGCCGGACAGGGCCGGGTTGCCGGCCAACGCCGTGGCGGTGAGATCCAGCAGCCAGGAACTGATCACGCTGCCGTGCCGCCAGAGCTCGGCGATGTCGGGCAGATTCATGTCGTACTGATAGTGTTCCGGATTGCGCAGCGGCGTCGTTTCGGCCGTGGCGGCGTGCGTCTGCCGCCCGATGTCGGCGTGACGCAGGATGTTCATGCCCTCGGCGTAGGCGGCCATGATGCCGTACTCGATGCCGTTGTGCACCATCTTCACGAAATGGCCTGCGCCATGCGGGCCGCAATGCAGCCAGCCCTGATCCGCCGTGCCGCCGGCCGGCCGGCCCGGCGTGCGCGGCTGCGTGCCGGCGCCGGGCGCCAGGGTGGTGAAGATCGGGGTCAGGTGTTCCACCGCCTCGTCGCCTCCCACCATCAGGCAATAGCCGCGTTCCAGGCCTGCGATGCCGCCGCTGGTGCCGACGTCCACATAATGGATGCCCAGGGGTTGCAGGGCGGAGGCGCGCCGCAGGTCGTCGTGATAGTGGGAATTGCCGCCGTCGATGACGATGTCGCCGGCCTCCAGCAGCGGGGTCAGCTCGGACAGCACGGCGTCGACCGTGCCCGCCGGCACCATCAGCCAGATGGCGCGCGGCGCCGCCAGGGCGGCCACCAGAGCCTGCAGGGTCGGAGCTCCGGTTGCGCCCTGCGCCGCCAGACGCTGGATGGCCTCGTGATTTTGGTCGTGGACCACGCAATCATGGCCGCCGCGCAACAGGCGGGTTGTCATGTTGGCGCCCATGCGCCCCAGTCCGATCATGCCGATTTGCATTGTGGAACTCGAAAGAAGTAAGGGGACGATGGCTGCCGTTCGCCCGCCCGGAACCTCGGTGTCAGGCGGGTTGGGTGCTTTGAGCGTGTGCCCGGGCGCTCAGCGCTCCCAGTGAGAAGGTCAGCAGCAGCGTCGGCAGGGCGCTGCCGTATTGCGGCGCCCACAAGGCCAGCGCATGGTAGCACACGATGCCCAGCGCCCAGATCAGGGCAGGGGCGGCATGCACGGACCGTTGCGCTTCGGCGGCGGGCAGGGTGCGCAGCCCCAGCCGCCCCAGGATCGTGCCGAACAGCGGCACGAACACCGAGCTGAGCGTCAGCAGAAAGGGTTCCAGCGTGTGCATGGGCAACACCATGGCCAGCGCCATCGACAGCACGGCCAGCACGGTGCCCCAGGCCTTCAGGCTGAGACGCGGCAGCAGGCTGTGGCCGCTGACCGATCCGGAATACAGATCGCCGTAGGTATTGTCCAGTTCGTCGATCAGGATCAGGCCCAGGGCCAGCAGGCCGCCTTGCGCCATCAGCAGGGCGCTCACCATGTCGGTGTCCGGCCCGGTGACCGTGATCACCAGGACGCCCAGTGCATAGCACCAGATGTTGGCGATCGTGTAGCCCAGCCAGGTCCCCGCCAGCGCGCCCCGGCTGCTGCGTCCGTGGCGGGCGTAATCGGCGACCAGGGGCAGCCAGGACACCGGCATGGCGATGACCAGGTCCAGGGCCTGGAAGGTATTCATGCTGCCGTCGCCCGCGCGTCGCCACAGGTTCTGAAGGGCGCCGCCGTCCAGCTTCAGGCCGAACTGCACCGTCAGCCAGACCAGCGACAGCACCACCAGGGGCAGGCCGATGCGGCTGACGATGCGCCGGACCAGGGTCACCATGGACCCGCGCAGCAGCAGCAGGATGATCAGCCCCCAGAACAGGGTGGGCAGCACCAGGCCGGTATCCAGGCCCAGGGTGCGCTGCCCGATGGCGCGGGTGCCGTCGCGCATGATGACCAGTTCGAACGTCGCCCAGCCGACCAGCTGCACGACGTTCAGCAGCACGGGCAGGCGGGCGAAACGCCGGCCGTAGACGGCGTGGATCAGGCCCGCGCTGGACAGGCCGCTGTCGCAGCCGATGCGCGCCACCCAGGCCAGCAGCCCCGCGCCCAGGATGGAACCGGCAATCACGGCGGTCAGGGCCGCCTGCATGCCCAGCGCCGGGACCAGGTAGGCCCCGACCTGGATGACCAGCAGCCCTACGCCCAGGCTGAACCATAGGGACATATGGTCGTGCCAGCCGAAGACGCGTTCGATCGGCGCGCCGGTGGAGGACGAAGAAGCGGGAGGAAGCGGAGAGGAATGCGGGTTCATGGCGCGCCTGTCTGTCTAACGGCGGGAGGCAGGCGCACGCGACGGAAAGCCGTCGCCATGGCGAGCTGCTTTCCTGCGCGAGGATGATCTCAATCAGGTTCGAAGGGACTGTCTCAGCCGCCTGTGGCGGCACCCCTAGCGAGGCTCGAAAATGGGTAAAACCTGGACGATTGTAGGCGGCTGGCGGTTGATCGGCAAGGATGCCGCCCCGCGCGGGCGGTTTTCAAACCGGCCGGCCCGGGGCGGGCCGGCCTCGCGGCGCCCGGCGCGCGTGCGCGTGACGCCTGGTCTTCAGTCGAAGTGGACGATCTCGAAGCTCAGGCGGCCCTGTTCGTCGCGGCCCACCGAATAGCCCAGGTGTTCGCGCACGCTGTTGTCGGCGTGAAAGGTCAGCACGACGGGCTTGATGTGTTCCAGTTCCGATTCCTGGATGTATTCGGAATTGGCGATGATGACCTCGTCGCCGCGCTGGCAGGTGCGGGCGGCCGCGCCGTTCAGGATGCAGCAGCGCGAGCCGCGTTCGCCGTAGATGACGTAGGTGCTGATGCGGGCGCCGGAATTCTTGTTCCAGATGTCCACGAATTCCATGGGCAGGATGCCGGCCGCTTCGCAGTGGTCGGGGTCCAGCGTGATGGACCCGTGGTAGTCCAGGTCGGCTCCGGTGACGCGGATGCCATGCAGTTTGGCGCGGACGATTTTTCTCATTGCGGTTCCAGAGGGCGAAAATTGAGCAGGCCGTATTCTAGCGCCTTGCGGCGCAGCATCCAGTGTGGCGGATGTCGGCGGAGATATGGGCGTGCGCGGCCGGTGGCGCGTGTTCAGATGGGCGCGGAAGTCTGCCGCAGGATGGCTTCCAGGCGGGCGCGGAATGCGGCGGGAAAGCCCGCCCGCTCTGCCGGAGGCAGGCAGGCGTCGAGCGACAGCACCTTGTTCGCGTCGTACCGCCTGGTGTTCCGCAGGGCGATTTCCAGGGCATTGGCCTGCGCCGTCGCAGCGGGGGTATCGCACTGCAGCAAAACCAGGGCGTGCGCCAGACCGATCTGGTGTTCCGCCGCCGGGCCGGCCGCGGGTTCTGGATGATCATCGGCGAGCGCCGCGGAGGCCGGGACTCGCCGCCAGAGCTGCGCCGTCCCGACCACCTTGCGGGCGGGCGTGCCGACCGCCAGGTTGTAGCGTCCGTCGCAGAATGACCCTTCCACTGCCTGGGCCCGGGCATCGATGCCGGAAAACAGCAGGGCGGCGGCGATCAGGCTGCACAGGTGCTGGTAAAGCGCGTCGGAATGGTCCAGCGGCCGGCCGGTGAAGACCCGGGCCAGGCTGACGTTCAGGATGCCAGGCCCTTGCGGCACGACGCCGCCGCCCGATTGGCGGACGTGGATGGGCCAGCCCAGGGCTGCGAACGCCGCCTGCGCCTCGGCGAATCCGGGCCGCGCGGCGTAGGTGCGCGGGACGACCAGCCCCTGGGGGGCCTGCCAGAGACAGGCGACGGGGCCGTCGGCGGCTTGCGCCAGCAGCGCCTCGTCGGCCAGCGGCCCGCCCTCCGGGGCCGGGCCGAAGTCCAGCAGCCGGTAGCGCGCGGAGGCGGGGGTGGGCATCAATGCAGTTGCGTGGCGGCGAAGGTTTCGTCGTCCATGAACAGGTAGCGGATGGCGTCGATCAGCCCCAGCACTACGGCCAGCGGCACGAAGATCCAGGCCATGACCAGAAAGCCCAGGCCCCAGCCGATCTGTCCCAGGAAAAATCGGTGCGCGCCCAGCCAGCCCAGGAAAATAGCCAGCACGATCGCGATGCGTCGCTGGGATGTCGGCCGGCCCAGGGATTCGCGGCGGGAGCCCAGAATCCACAGGCTGGCGGGCACGGTCAGCAACAGCGCCAGCAGGACCTTGCCGGTATGGGCCTGCAAATAGGCGCTGATCACGGTGAAGAGCTCGTCGACGTTGCGGATCAGCACACCGGTCAGGCTGGAGATCCAGGCAAAGACCTGGCCGAATGCCAGCTCGCCGAAGCTGAGCGCCAGCAGGATGACGACGAAGACGGCGACGATCAGAATGATTTTCTTGAACATGGGGGCTGCCGGAGTCCTGAGGGAACCCGCCCGCGCCGCAGGGGCGCGCGGCGGACTGAACCGTCATTCTATCGGGATTGGACCCATCAGCGCGCCGTCGCCTGGCGAATCGCGTGATTCCATTGATCCAGGCGCTCGGCCGCCTGGTCGCGGGGCATGGCGGGGTCGAACTGGCGCTCGATGCGCCATAACGATTCCAGTTCCTGCAGATCGGCGTAGACGCCGGCCTGCAGCCCTGCCAGGAAGGCTGCGCCCAGGGCGGTCGTTTCCACCATGGTGGGGCGCAGCACCGGAATGCCCAGCAGGTCGGCCTGGAACTGCATCAGCAGATCGTTGACGCAGGCGCCGCCGTCGACCCGCAGCGCCTGCAGCCCGTCGGCGCCCGCCGCCTGCGCGTCGCGGCTCATGGCCTGCAGCAGGGCGGCGCTCTGGTAGGCGATGCTTTCCAGCGCGGCGCGGGCGATGTGCGCCATCGTCGTGCCCCGGGTCAGGCCGGTGATCGTGCCGCGCGCCTGCGGGTCCCACCAGGGGGCGCCCAGCCCGGTGAAGGCGGGCACGAACATGACGCCGGCCGAATCGGGCACGCTGCGGGCCATTTCCTCGATGTCGCTGCTGCGGGTGAAGGCGCGCAGGCCGTCGCGCAGCCATTGGACCACGGCGCCGCCGACGAATACGCTGCCTTCCAGCGCGTAGGCGGGGCGGGCATCGGTCTGTGCCGCGCTGGTCGTCACCAGGCCGTTTTCGGAGACCTGGAAGCGGTCTCCGGTGTGCATCAGCATGAAGCAGCCGGTGCCGTAGGTGTTCTTCGCCATGCCGGGGCGAAAGCAGGCCTGGCCGAACAGGGCGCTTTGCTGGTCGCCGGCGACGCCGCAGATGGGCACGGCATGGTCCAGGATGTCTGGTGCGGTCCGGCCGAAGTCGGCGGACGAGGGCAGGATCTGCGGCATCATGGCCGCCGGGATGTCCAGGCGGTCCAGCAGGTCCGCGTCCCAGGCGTTGCGGTGCACGTCCATCAGCATGGTGCGGGCCGCGTTGCTGACGTCGGTCAGGTGGCGCTGTCCGCCGGTCAGTTGCCAGATCAGCCAGCTGTCGATGGTGCCGAACAGCAGTTCACCCGCCTGGGCGCGGGCGCGCGCGCCCGGCACCTGGTCCAGGATCCATTTCAGCTTGGTGGCCGAAAAATAGGCGTCGATGCGCAATCCCGTGCGCTGCAGGATCGTGGCTTCCAGACCCTGCTTGCGCAGTTCGGCGCAGGTGGGTTCGGCGCGCCGGTCCTGCCAGACGATGGCGGGGTGGATGGGTTCGCCCGTGCGGCGGTCCCAGACCACGGTCGTCTCGCGCTGGTTGGTGATGCCGATGGCCCGGATGTCGCGGGCCGACACGCCCGCCCGGTGCAAAGCCTCGCGCATGGTGTCGCGCTGGGTGCGCCAGATTTCCATCGCGTCGTGCTCCACCCAGCCGGGTTGCGGGTAATGCTGGGTGAACTCGCGTTGGGCCACGCCGACAATGCGGCCTTGGCGGTCGAATACGATGCTGCGGGTGCTGGAAGTGCCCTGGTCCAGGGCAAGCAGGTACGTCATGTGGAATCCTCGGGGGCGATCACGCAATCGACTTCGGCCGTCTTCAACAGGCCCGGAAAGGGTTCCGGAGGGCGGGCGTCGGTGAACAGGCGGTCGATCTGCGACAGATCCCCCAGGCGTACCATCGCCGGCCGGTGGAATTTGCTGGCGTCGGTGGCCATCCAGACCTCGCGAGCGGATTGCATGATGGCCTGCGAGACTTTCACTTCCCGGTAATCGTAATCGCGCAGCGTGCCGTCTTCCTCGATGCCCGAAATGCCCATCAGGGCGATGTCGACGCGGAACTGGCGGATGAATTCGACCGTGGCCTCGCCTACGATGGCCAGGTCGCGCGGGCGCACGTTGCCGCCCGCCAGGATCACCTCGCAGCCCGGCTGGTGCCCCAGGGTGTAGGCCACGTTGATGTTGTTGGTGATGATGCGTAGCCCCGTATGGCCGGTCAGCGCCTGCGCGATGGCTTCGGCGGTGGTGCCGATATTGATCATCAGCGAACAGTCGTTGGGGATCTCCCGGGCGATGGCCTGGGCGATGCGCCGTTTCTCCGCGGCGTGCAGCTGGGCCCGCTGGCGATAGGCGATGTTCTCCGTAGTGGAGGACAGCAATCGCGCCCCGCCGTGAAAGCGGATCAGCTGGTTGGCCTCGGCCAGACGCTGCACGTCGCGGCGCACGGTCTGGACCGTGACCTGCAGGTGGCCGGCAAGATCGTCCAGGCTGCACGAGCCTGCGATGTGCAAGTGTTTGAGCAGTCTGATCTGGCGCGGATTGGGACTCATGATTGCGACAAGGGTTTGAACAAAAAGACTGTACAACGAAACAAAAGGAACTGATCCTAGGGTTTGTATGGACGACAAATCGATTAAAAACGAACAATAATTCTCAAAATGGAATCTTGAGGAGAACCGTTCCATGCTGCTTGAACTGGCAGGGATCGAGAAGCAGGTGGGCGCGGATACGTGGCTGTATCCACTGGATCTGGCGCTGAGGGAGTCCGCCGTCACCGTATTGCTGGGGGCCACCCGGGCGGGCAAGACCAGCCTGATGCGCATCATGGCCGGCCTGGACGCGCCCACGGCGGGGCAGGTGCGCGTGGACGGGCAGGATGTGACTGGCGTGCCGGTGCGCCGCCGCAATATCGCCATGGTGTATCAGCAGTTCATCAACTATCCCTCCATGACCGTGGCGGACAACATCGCATCGCCGCTGCGCTTGCGCGGGCAACGCGATATCCGGGCCAGGGTCCTGGAGATCGCAAGCACCCTGCACATCGAGGAATTCCTGGACCGCCTGCCGGCAGAGCTGTCCGGCGGCCAGCAGCAACGGGTCGCGCTGGCCAGGGCCTTGGCCAAGGACGCCCCCTTGATGCTGCTGGACGAGCCGCTGGTCAATCTGGACTACAAGCTGCGCGAAGACCTGCGCGAAGAGCTCGGGGTCATGTTTTCCCAGGGCCGTTCGACCGTGGTGTATGCCACGACCGAACCGGCGGAAGCCCTGCTGCTGGGAGGGCATACGGCCGTGCTGGACCGCGGCGAACTGCTGCAGTATGGCCCCACCATCGATGTCTTCCGGCAGCCGAACTCCATCCGGGTGGCGCGGGCGTTCAGCGATCCGCCCATGAACTTCCTCGAAGCCCGGGCCGATGGCGACGCGCTGCGTGTCCGGGGCATGGATGCCCCGCTGCCGCCGGGCGGACCCGCCGTGCCGCCCGGGGCGGTCACGATCGGCTTGCGGGCCGCCGATCTGTCACTGCGGGATCGCGGCGAGGACTGCCGGATCAGCGGGCAGGTGCAACTGGCGGAAATCTCGGGCTCGGCCACGTATGTGCATGCGCAGACGCCGGTGGGCAATCTGGTCGCGCAGGTGCCCGGCGTCAGTCACCATCGCCTGGGCGAGGCCATCACGCTGCATTTTTCCAGCCGCCGGGCCTATGTGTTCGGCGCGGACGAGTCCCTGCTGCGCGCGCCGCGGACGGAGGTCCATCATGGCGCGCATTGATCTGGACCTGGCCCACAGCTATCAGCGCGCGGTGCGTTCCGACGCGGACTACGCCCTGCTGCCGCTGAAAATCACCTTCGAAGACGGCGGGGCGTATGCCTTGCTGGGGCCTTCGGGCTGCGGCAAGACCACCATGCTGAACATCATTTCCGGTTTGGTCACGGCATCTCACGGGTCGGTATGTTTCGATGGCGTGGATCGCACCCGGGCCACGCCGCAGCAGCGCAATATCGCCCAGGTGTTCCAGTTTCCCGTGATCTACGACACTATGACGGTCGGTCAGAATCTGGCCTTCCCCTTGCGCAACCGCAAGGTGCCGGCCGCCCAGGTGCGCGAACGGGTGGGGCGCATCGCGGAAATGCTGGATCTGTCCGCCGTGCTGGATCAGCGGGCCGCCAATCTGGCGGCGGATGCCAAGCAGAAGATCTCGTTGGGGCGGGGACTGGTGCGGCCCGACGTGTCGGCGGTGCTGTTCGACGAACCCTTGACGGTGATCGACCCCCACCTGAAATGGGAACTGCGCCGCAAACTCAAGCAGATCCATCATGAATTGGGCCTGACTCTGATCTACGTCACCCATGATCAGGTCGAAGCCATGACCTTTGCCGATCAGGTGCTGGTGATGGCGCGGGGCAGGGTGGTGCAACAAGGCACGCCCGCCGAATTGTTCGAACGGCCGCACCACACCTTCGTCGGTCATTTCATCGGCTCGCCGGGCATGAATCTGCTGCCCGTCGAGCGGCAGGAGGATCGGTCGCTGCGGTTTGCCGGCCAGGCTGTGCCGGGCGGCGATTCCCTGGACTTGCCTGTCGGGCCGCTGACCCTGGGCATCCGCCCCGAATACCTGCGCGTGCTGGCGCAACCCGGGCCCGGAACCGTTCCAGGCGTCGTGCGGCAGGTGCGGCACGTGGGCACCAGCCAGCTGCTCAGCGCCCAGGCGGGGGACCGGGAACTCAAGGCGCATATTGCGCCCGATGCGCCGGCGCCCGCGCCTGGCGCCCAGGTGCATCTGGGCCTGCTCGACCCCCATACCTGCTTCTACCGGAACGAGGAGCTCATCGCATGAGCGCGACCGTCAAACCCGTCAATCAGAAGGCCTGGTGGCTGATCCTGCCGGTCATCCTGTGCGTGGCCTTTTCAGCCATCATCCCGCTGATGACCGTGGTGAATTATTCGGTGCAGGACATCCTCGGGCCCAATCAGGCCGTATTTGTGGGGACGGAATGGTTCGCCAGCGTCATGCGCGATGAAGACCTGCACGCCGCCCTGCTGCGCCAGTTGCTGTTTTCCGGCGCGGTGCTGGCCATCGAGATCCCCTTGGGCGTGATGCTGGCATTGTCCATGCCGGCCAAGGGCTGGCGGGCCTCGGCTGTCCTGGTCATCGTGTCGTTGTCCCTGCTGATTCCCTGGAATGTGGTGGGCACCATCTGGCAGATCTTCGGGCGTACCGATATCGGCCTGTTCGGCTGGGTGCTGACGCGGCTGGGCATCGATTACAGCTACGTGGGCAATCCCGCGCAGGCCTGGCTGACCGTGTTGCTGATGGATGTCTGGCACTGGACGCCGCTGGTGGCGTTGCTGGCCTATGCGGGGCTGCAGGCCATCCCCGAAGCCTACTACCAGGCCGCCAGCATCGACGGCGCCAGCAAATGGGCGGTCTTTCGCTACATCCAGCTCCCCAAGCTGCGCGGCGTGCTGATGATCGCCGTGCTGCTGCGTTTCATGGACAGCTTCATGATCTACACCGAACCGTTCGTGCTGACAGGCGGCGGGCCGGGCAGTTCCACCACCTTTTTAAGCCAGTATCTGACTCAGAAGGCCATCGGGCAATTCGACATGGGCCCGGCCGCGGCCTTTTCCCTGGTGTATTTCCTGATCATTCTGCTGCTGTGCTTTGTCCTTTATAACTGGATGCTTCGGGTCGGCACGAGCACCACGGAGGCCCGCCATGACTGAACGACACTGGCTGCCTCGCAAGCGCACGGTCTTTCTGGTGCTGTATCTGCTGTTCGCGCTGGCCCCCATTTATTGGATGGTGGTCATGAGTTTCAAGACCAACCAGGGCATCCTGGCCGAGTTTTCGGTCTTTCCCCGGGAATTCACGCTGGACAGCTACCGCCTGATCCTCACGGATCCGTCCTGGTACATGGGCTACGTCAACAGCCTGGCCTACGTCTGCCTGAACATGGTCATGGCCATCGCGGTCGCCCTGCCTGCCGCCTATGCGTTTTCCCGCTATTCCTTCCTGGGCGACAAGCATGTCTTCTTCTGGCTGCTGACCAACCGCATGACGCCGCCCGCAGTCTTTCTGCTGCCGTTCTTCCAGCTGTATTCCACGCTGGGGCTGCTGGATACCTATTGGGCGGTCGCGCTGGCCCATCTGCTGTTCAACGTGCCCCTGGCCGTCTGGATCCTGGAAGGCTTCATGAGCGGCATTCCCCGCGAAATCGATGAAACCGCCTATATAGATGGCTATAGCTTTCCCCGGTTCTTCCTGACGATCTTCCTGCCCTTGATCAAGTCGGGGGTCGGGGTGGCGGCCTTCTTCTGTTTCATGTTCAGTTGGGTCGAATTGCTGCTGGCCCGTACCCTGACCAGCGTCGATGCCAAGCCGATCGCGGCCATCATGACGCGCACGGTCTCGGCCTCCGGCATGGATTGGGCCACCCTGGCGGCAGCCGGCACGCTGACCATCGTGCCTGGGGCCATCGTCATCTGGTTTGTCCGTCACTATATTGCCAAGGGCTTCGCCATGGGGCGGGTCTAGGGGGATCGCATCATGTTCGATTGGATGGTCTGGACCGTGCCGACGGCCGTGTTTTTCATCTGTATCGCTGTACTGCTGGTCGGAATGACCCTGTGGGAAATCCGATCGCCCACCGTCCTGCGCAAGGGATATCTGCCCATGGCAACCACCCGGGGGGACCGCCTGTTCATCGGCCTGCTGGTGGCGGCCTACATCAACCTGGGTTTTCTGGGGCTGGGCGAGCAGATCATGGACTGGTTCTCGCTGCAGGAAGAGCCCTCGGTCTGGATCAGCTTCGCGCTGTCCATGGCGGCCTTGGTGTTTGTGATGCGCAAAGCCTGAGACAAGAGCGCCGCCGGCTTCAGACCGGCGTTGCAATCGGGTCGATCGCCGTACCCCGCGGTATCGCCCTTCAGAAGCACTTGGGGACTTCCAAACGAGAGGAGAGCATCATGAGATTTCGCTACACCGCCATGGCACTGGCCATCGCCTGCGCCATGGGCAGCCAGGCTGCCTGGGCTGGCATGGCCGAAGCCCAGAAATGGATCGATACGGAGTTCCAGCCCTCGACCCTGAACAAGGATCAGCAGAAGGCGGAAATGCAATGGTTCATCGATGCTGCCGCCAAGCTCAAGGCCCAGGGCGTCAACGAGATTTCCGTGGTGTCCGAAACCCTGACGACCCACGAATACGAGTCCAAGGTTCTGGCCAAGGCCTTCGAGGAAATCACCGGGATCAAGGTGCACCATGATCTGATCCAGGAAGGCGACGTCGTCGAAAAGCTGCAGACCTCGATGCTGTCGGGGAAATCCATCTATGACGGCTGGATTTCCGACTCCGACCTGATCGGCATGCACTACCGGTACGGCGAGGTTCTGTCCCTCACCGACTATATGAAAGGCGCCGGCAAGGAATACACCAACCCCGGTCTGGATCTGAAGGACTTCATCGGCACGTCGTTCACCACGGCGCCCGACGGCCAGATGTACCAGTTGCCCGACCAGCAGTTCGCCAATCTGTACTGGTTCCGCTACGACCTGTTCAACCGTCCGGACCTGAAGGAAAAATTCAAGGCCAAGTACGGCTATGACCTGGGCGTTCCGATCACCTGGACGGCCTACGAGGACATCGCCAAATTCTTCACCGACGACGTCAAGACCATCGACGGCAAGCCCATCTACGGCCATATGGATTATGGCAAGAAGGACCCGTCGCTGGGCTGGCGCTTCACCGACGCGTGGCTGTCCATGGCGGGCGAGGCCGACAAGGGCACCCCCAATGGCCTGCCCGTCGACGAATGGGGCATCCGGGTGGCGGACGACAATTGCACGCCCGTCGGCGCTTCTGTCGAACGGGGCGGGGCCACCAATTCGCCCGCGGCGGTCTATGCGCTGACCAAATATATCGACTGGATGAAGAAATACGCCCCCAAGGTGGCGCAGGGCATGACCTTCTCCGAATCCGGCCCGGTGCCGGCCCAGGGCGAAATCGCCCAGCAGATCTTCTGGTACACCGCCTTCACGGCCGACATGACCAAACCGGGCCTGCCGGTCGTCAATGCGGACGGCACGCCGAAATGGCGCATGGCTCCGGCGCCGCACGGCCCCTACTGGAAGGAGGGCATGCAGAACGGCTACCAGGACGTGGGTTCGTGGACGTTCTTCAAGAATCACGATCCCAAGAAGGTCGCGGCGGCCTGGCTGTACGCCCAGTTCGTCACGGCCAAGACCACGTCCCTGAAGAAATCCATCACGGGTCTGACCTTCATCCGCGATAGCGACATCCACAGCGATTACTTCACCAAGAACGCCAATAAATACGGCGGCCTGATCGAGTTCTATCGCAGCCCGGCCCGCGTCGCCTGGACGCCGACCGGCACCAACGTGCCCGACTATCCCAAGCTGGCGCAATTGTGGTGGCGCAACGTCTCCCAGGCCATCGCCGGGGAAAAGACGCCGCAGCAGGCGATGGACAACCTGGCCACCGATATGGACAAGGTCATGGCGCGGCTGGAGCGCGCGGGTATGAAGCGCTGCGCGCCGAAGCTCAATCCCAAGAGCGATCCTTCCAAGTGGCTCAGCGATGCGCACGCCCCCTGGAAGAAACTGGCCAATGAAAATCCGAAGCCGGAAACGGTTTCGTATGATTCTTTGTTGCAGGCCTGGAAGGAAGGTCGCGTTCGTTAAGTCTTCATGGTGTCAACACGATGTCCCAACCTGCTGAACACGTTCCGGCCCTGACGGATCGGACCCAATTGCTGCAATCCCTCGATGCCCTGCGCGAGGTGGATCTGATCGTGATCGGGGGAGGCGCCAGCGGGTTGGGAGTCGCTCTGGATGCCCGGCTGCGGGGCCTGTCGGTCCTGCTGCTGGAATCCCGCGATTTTGCGGGCGGCACCTCGTCGCGGGCCACCAAACTGGTGCACGGCGGGGTCCGTTATCTGGCTCAAGGCAATATCAGCCTGGTCCGGGAGGCCTTGCACGAAAGGCGGGCGCTGCTGAACAACGCGCCGCACCTGGCCCAGCCACTGGCTTTCATCATGCCGGCCTACCGACCCTGGGAGGTCCCGTTCTACGGCGCCGGCCTCAAAATCTACGATGCCCTGGCCGGCGCGGCCAGCCTGGGCAGGACGCGCTGGCTGGGACGCGGCAGCACGCTCCGGGAACTGCCCGGGGTCAACGGCCGCCACCTCTACGGAGGTGTCAAATACTGGGACGGCCAGTTTGACGACGCCCGCCTGGCTCTGGCCCTGGCGCGCACCGCCGCGGCGCAAGGCGCGCTGGTCGTGAACTATTGTCCTGTGATCGACATCCTGCATGAGGGCGGCCGGGTGTGCGGCGTGCGCTGGCAGGACGCGCTGGCGCCCGACGGCGCTCCCCGAGAGGGGCAGGTGCGGGCGCGCTGCGTCATCAACGCCACCGGGGTGTGGGTGGACGACGTCCGTCGCCTGGACGATGCCGCCCGGGGGCAGACGATGCGGCCCATGGTGGCCCCCAGCCAGGGGGTGCACCTGGTGGTGGATCGCTCCTTTCTTCCAGCGGATCATGCGCTCCTGCTGCCGCATACCCGGGATGGCCGGGTCCTGTTCGCCGTTCCCTGGCTGGGGCATGTGATCCTGGGCACCACGGATACGCCCCGGGACAAAGTGGAGCGTGAACCCCACGCCCTGGTGGAGGAAGCCCGCTTCATCCTGAACGAGTCCGCCCACGTGCTCGCCCGGGCCCCCAAGGCCGATGACGTGTTGAGCGTCTGGGTCGGATTGCGGCCTTTGGTGCGCCCCGATGATCAGGATGGCGGCAATACCAAGTCCATCAGCCGTGAACATACCGTGCGGATCAGTCCTTCCGGCCTGGTGACGGTGACGGGCGGCAAGTGGACGACGTATCGTTCAATGGCCGAAGACGTGTTGCGTCAATGCGTGCAGGCGGGGCAGCTGGATGCCTTGCCCGCCTGCCGGACCGCCCGCTTTCCGCTGGTGGGGGCGCCCGCTCCTGCGCAGGCTGCGACGCGCCTGAGCGTGCTGCCCGGATTGCAGGGGTATGGCACCGAGGCGCCGGCCGTCCAGGCGCTGCCGGGCGCCAGTGTGCCCCTGGGGCTGGGTCTGACCGAGGCCATGGTGCGCTATGCCGCTCGTCATGAATATGCGCGGTGTGTCGAGGATGTGTTGGCCCGACGCCACAGAATGCTATTCTTGAATGCAGCGCTGGCGCAGCAGGCCGCCCCTGCCGTATCCTCGATTCTTCGTGACGAAATCGGCACGGATGGCCAGTTGGACAATTTCCTTGCGCTGGCGGACCAATATCGCCGTGTCCCTGCCTGAAAGACCTTGCGCGCGCATCAAGATTTATTGTCAATTAATAATATTTAGAAACAATTGAATCTCTTGTAAATTGACAAGTAATGTCAATTTTGCCGCTAATTGAGACTATACTTCGCCTGTCCATGTCAAATTTGCATGGAATTGTTTCTTTGATGTCTGAATTTAATTCCCGTAGCGACCTGAAACGTGACAAAGATCTTCTGGCGTGACTGTCTGATGCTGAAAGATCCGGTCCGGGTTCATGAGCTCGGGGGCAGCCATTCTCAAAAGGGATCCCATGTCTGATATTGATTCTGCGTTGTTGGACGACATTCGCGAAGTCAATCTTTCCTATCTGATGCTGGCGCAGCGCCTGTTGCGTGAAAACCTGGCTGCCGGCATGTTCCGGCTGGGGTTCGGCGCGGATGTCGCGGAAATCATCCTGAATCTCTCGCCTGCCCAGATCGTCAAGCTGGCCAGCTCCAATTCCGTGCTGTGCGCCTTCCGCCTGAACGACGCCCAACTATTGAACTCCCTGACCCACGAGGTCCTGGGAGGGGTATTGCAGCAGGCTCACTCCACGATCCTCATGAGCCGGCAGGAAGCCGTCACCGCCTGATCCATGACCAGTAAAAGCGTATCTCGCGAGGCCGACGACATCCTGCTGGCGACCGACATGATCCGCTTGGGCGCCCGTCTGCAGGTGCTGCAGGCGGAAACGTCGCTCAGCTACGATCGTCTGGCCCGCCTGTATCGGGAAGTCAAAGGCGCTTCGCCTCCGAAGGGCATGCTGCCGTTTTCGGTGGACTGGTTCATGACCTGGCTGCCGAACATTCATTCCAGCCTGTTCTACAACATCTACCGCTACCTGGACACGTTCACCCCCGCCAGGAAATCGCACGCGCTGGTCCAGGCGTATCGCCTTTATCTGGAACAGTCCGCAGCGGGGTTGCAGCCGGGGGAACCGCAGGCCGAACCTGTCCTCAGTTTCACGCGGGCCTGGATGCTGGTGCGGTTTTTCGACAGTGGTTTGGTGCAGCTGTCCTGTTGTCAGCAATGCCACGGTCAGTTCGTGGCGCATGCTCATGATCCGGAATCCGATTTTGTCTGCGCCATCTGCAAACCGCCTCCCCGGGCAGGCAAGACCCGGGCGCGGCGCAAGGCCCACACCATCGCCTGAATGGCGGCAGATACCGGATTTGTGGACAAAAAGACCTGTTGAACCATGCTTTTAAAAGCATGAAAACAGGCGAACATTGACAGCATTCTGACGACTAACAAGGCGCGCGCACGTGTTTATCATTCTGGGGTATCTGATTGTCCTGATCGGGGTGTTTGCCAGCTTCATCGGGGTGGGCGGGCATCTGGGGGCCTTGTACCAGCCTTTTGAATTCCTGCTGATCGGCGGCTGCGCCCTGGGTGCGTACATTGGCGGCAGCAACGGCGCTTCCATCAAGCTGCTGATCGAAGCCATTCCCAAGGCCATCAAGCGCAATCCCTACGGCAAGCCGCTGTACATGGAATTGCTGGCGCTGCTGTATACCCTGCTGAACAAGGCCCGGCGCGATGGCCTGATGTCCATCGAATCCGATATCGAAGACCCCAAGTCCAGCGCCATCTTCACGCAGTATCCCCAGGTCCAGAAAGACGCCAAGCTGATGGAATTCCTGACGGATTACCTGCGCATCATGATCAGCGGCAACATGAACCCCTTCGAAATCGAAACCCTGATGGACCAGGAAATCGAGGCCCTGCACAGCGAACACAATACCCCCATCAACGCGGTGCGCGCCGTCGCCGACAGCTTGCCGGCCTTTGGTATCGTGGCGGCGGTGCTGGGGGTGGTGCATGCGCTGGCCGCCGTCGACCAGCCGCCTGCCGTCCTGGCCGACCTGATTGCCAAGGCTATGGTCGGTACTTTCCTGGGCATCCTGCTGTCCTATGGGTTCGCCGCGCCGTTTGCCGCTGCGGTGGAACGCCAGTCCGTGGCGGCCGTCAAGGTCCTGGAATGCATCAAGGTCACGCTGCTGGCCAGCATGAATGGCTACCCGCCGCCCCTGGCCGTTGAATTCGGCCGCAAAGTCCTGTTCTCCACGGTTCGGCCCTCGTTTGCCGAACTGGAAGCCCACGTCCGGCAGGCCAAGAGCCAGGCCGCCAAGTAAGGCAGGGGGCAAAGGGCTATGGCCAAACAGGATACCGGCCGGGTGGTCGTTCGCCGTAAGCGTGCTTACGGCGAAGGGCATCATGGGGGCAGCTGGAAGATCGCCTATGCCGACTTCATGACGGCGATGATGGCGTTTTTCCTGGTCATGTGGCTATTGCTGCTGGTGCCGAAAACGGAACTCGAAGGGATCGCCGAGTATTTCCGCATGCCGCTGATCACCGCCGTGACGGGGGGGCCCAAGGTCGACAACAGCCGGTCGGTGATTCCGGGAGGCGAACCCAGCGTCGTGCCCAACAAGAACCCGACGCCGCCCCAGATGATGGATCTGGAGAACCAGGAAGACCAGCTCGACCAGGAAAGCCTGGAGAACCTGAAGCAGAAGCTGGAAACACTGATCGAGAACAATCCGGTGCTCAAGCAGTTCCGGCCGCAATTGCTGCTGGACATGACGCCGGACGGCCTGCGCATCCAGATCCTGGATCAGCAGAATCGCCCCATGTTCGCCACCGGCAGCGCCCGGGTTCAGCCCTACATGCGCGACATCCTGCGCGAACTGGCTCCGCCCATCAATCAGCTGCCCAATTCCATCACGATTTCCGGCCATACGGACGCCATGCAGTACGCGGCGGGCGACCGCAGCTACAGCAACTGGGAACTGTCGGCCGATCGGGCCAACTCGGCCCGCCGTGAATTGGTGACCGGCGGTCTGGTCGAGCGCAAGGTCAAGCGCATCCTCGGGCTGGGCGATACGGTCAACCTGATCCAGGACGATCCCATGGCGGCCGTGAACCGCCGCATCAGCATTCTGGTGCTGAACCGCCAGGCGGAACGGCGCATCGATGCCCAGAACAGCGCGGGCGCCAGCGGGAAACGGATCCGTGAACTGCTGGAAGAACTCAGCCATCCGGATCGGCCGGGCGGCGCTGTTCCCGCAACGGGCGCGGCGGCGCCTGCGGTAACCGGCGGCGCGCCCTCCGCGCCGGGCTCCGCTCCGTCTGCTGCTCCGGCAGTCGCGCCATCTTCCGCCCCGGCAGCCGCGCCTGCGGGGGCTGCATCACCGGCAGGCGCGACGCCGCCTGCGGTAAACCAACCATCCGGCGCACCGGCGGCAATGCCCGTTCCGGCGGCCGGCAATCAAGGGCGAGGGTAATCATGAGTGCAGGTGTGGACCTCAGCGAATTCTACGATACGTTCTTTGACGAGGCCGACGAGCTGTTGGCCAATATGGAACAACTGCTTCTGAACCTGGATCTGGCGAATCCCGACTCCGACGAACTCAACGGGATCTTCCGGGCGGCGCATTCCATCAAGGGAGGGGCCGGCACGTTCGGCTGCTTCGAGGAACTTGCCAAGACGACCCACCTGCTGGAAAACCTTCTGGACCTGATCCGTCACGGCGAGTTGGCCTTGCGTCAGGATATGATCGACATCTTTCTGGAAACCAAGGACGTGTTGACCGATCAAGTCGCCGCGTATCGCGGCTCGGAAAAGCCCGACCAGCAAGTCTACGAGCGCATCTGCGCTCAACTGAGGCAGCTGGCCCTCGAACATCAGCAGGGCGGCCCCGCGGCTGCGGCCCCGGCCGCTCCGGCGCCCGTCTCCGCCTCTGCGCCCGCTGCCAGCGCTCCGGTCCCGGTCGCGACGGCTGGCGCCTTGCCGGTGCGGGTGCGCATCAATAGCATCCAGGACAAGGACGTCGAGCCTCTGTGCAACGAGATGGCGCTGATGGGCGCCATCCTGCACCGTGATCACCGTGACGGCAATCTGTCCCTGTGGCTGCAGACCGGCACGCCGGCAGCCGATCTCGAAGCGGTCTGCTGCTTCATCGTCAATGCCGATCAGGTGGACGTGACTCACGAAGCCTTGCCGGGCGCGGCCGTAGCCGCGCCGGCGGTCGGCGCCGAACCGGCCAGTCCGCCTGCCGCGCCGCCTGCCGCGGAATCGCCCGCGGCCGACGCCGACACCGCCTCGTCCGCCGCGTCGATGGATCATCCCGCCGATGGCGGCGACAAGTCCGCCGCGCACAAGGCCAAGAAAGAAAGCGGCACCATCCGGGTCGGGGTGGAAAAGGTCGACCAGATCATCAATCTGGTGGGCGAACTGGTCATTACCCAGGCCATGCTGGTGCAGACGGCGCAGTCCCTGGATCCGGTCTTGCATGACCGCTTGCTCAACGGCATCGAACAGCTGGACCGCAATGCCCGCGATCTGCAGGAAGCCGTCATGTCGATCCGCATGATGCCCATGGACTATGTTTTCAGCCGCTTCCCCCGGGTGGTGCGCGAAAACGCCCATAAGCTGGGCAAGCAGATCAAGCTGGTCACCAAGGGCCAGGCCACCGAGCTGGACAAGAGCCTGATCGAGCGCATCATCGATCCCTTGACCCACCTGGTGCGCAACAGCCTGGATCACGGCATCGAGACGCCCGAAGCCCGCATCGCCCAGGACAAGGACCCCGAAGGCACCCTGATCCTGTCGGCCCAGCATAATGGCGGGCAGATCATCATCGACGTGATCGACGACGGGGCGGGGTTGAATCGCGAGAAAATCATGAAAAAGGCTGTCGCGCTGGGTTTCCCGGTCTCCGATGCCACGCCCGATGATGAAATCTGGCAACTGATTTTCGCGCCGGGGTTTTCCACCGCCGACAAGGTCACGGATATTTCCGGGCGCGGCGTGGGCATGGATGTCGTGCGTCGCAACATCCAGAGCATGGGCGGGCATGTGCAGTTGTCGTCGCGCAAGGGGCAGGGCACGACCACGCGCATCGTGCTGCCGCTGACCCTGGCCATTCTGGACGGCATGTCGGTCAAGGTGGGCGAGGAAACCTTCATCCTGCCGCTGTCGCACGTGACCGAGTCCATGCAGGCCAGCGTCGAACAGATCCACCGCATTTCCGAGACCGAGCAGATGCTGCACGTGCGTGGCGAATACCTGCCGGTCGTGGCCTTGCACGAAGTCTTCAACGTGGGCAATGCCGAAACCGACCTGACCAAGGCCATCGCCGTCATTCTGCAGGCGGAAGACCAGCGCTTCGCGCTGATGGTCGATCACTTGATCGGCCAGCATCAGGTCGTCGTCAAAAACCTGGAAACCAATTACCGCAAGGTTCCGGGGATTTCCGCCGCCACTATTCTGGGCGATGGCAGCGTGGCGCTGATCGTGGATGTCTTCGCCTTGCGTCGCGCCACCGCCCTGCGTTCGTCAGCCACGGCTGCCTGATCCTCCATCTTCCCGCTACGGAGCCACCATGAATCTCACGGAACTCAAACAGGGTCAGGCCGAAACCCAAGGCCAGGAATTCCTGATCTTTACCCTGGCCGACCAGGAATATGGCATCGATATCCTGAAGGTGCAGGAAATCCGGGGCTATGACAGCCAGACCGTGACGCGCATCGCCAACGTCCCGTCCTTCATCAAGGGCGTGACCAATCTGCGTGGGGTCATCGTTCCCATCGTCGATCTGCGCATGAAATTCAATATGGACAATGTGGAATACACCGCCCAGACCGTGGTGGTGATCCTCAACGTCAATTCGCGGGTCGTCGGCGTGGTCGTCGATGGCGTGTCCGATGTCTTGATTCTGCAGACCTCGCAGATCAGTTCGGCGCCGCAGTTCGGCTCGGCCTTTTCCACGGAGCACCTGACCGGCATCGGCACGGTCGGCGATCGCATGCTGATTCTGGTGGATATCGAAAAACTCATGACCAGCGAAGAAATGGCGCTGGTCGAAAGCGCGGCGGCTGCCTGAACCGCACAGCCGTCCGCACTCTCTCAGACACATTCATGCCCACGAGGTTCTGATTCCATGCAGGCAGGTCAAAAGCGTCTTTTCAGTGCGCTCAAGGTCCGCACCAGTCTGGTTCTGGTGCTTGTTTTTTTCTTCGCGATGCTCATCTCAGGGGCCCTGTTGGGGGTGTTGTCCCTGAAAATGAACAACGACGCCCTCAAGCGTATCGCCGGTGAGCAAGAAACCGTGTCCCTGCTGGATGACGCGGTCTACCAGTACGAGAACGTCCAGGTCCTGATGGGGCGGGCCCTGGCCAGCATCGTCGTCAACAGCGACCTGATGAACAATTCGATTTCGGCCAACTGGAATACCGCCAGCGACGACGCTTCCACGGCGGCGCTCAGCGACGATACCCAGGCGCTGATCACCCAGGCGGAAGCCGCGCTGGGACACGCCCGCCAGACCATGGATCGCTTCCGCCAGGCGGCGGCCCTGTCTCTGCCGGCCGGCAGCGGGGCGGATCAGGTCAATCAGCTCTATGCCGCTTTGGTCCACGACGCCTTGCCCGACGTGCTGGCTCAACTGAAGGCAGGGCGCATCGATCAGTATGAAGCCCTGCAGAAAAGCCACATCGACCCGGTGGAACTGAAATTGAATCAGGCCTATCGGGCCTTGAAGGACCACCAGACCGGGCTGACGCAGCAGGCGGTGGCGGACGAAGACACCCATCTGGAATGGGTGGTCGTCATCGTCGGCGTGTCCATGGTGATCGCGCTGTTGGCGGCGGTGGCAGCCTATCTGTTCCTGCAGCGGGTGGTGTTGCGGCCCTTGCGTCGCGCGGGCGAGCATTTCGACCGCATCGCGGCCGGCGACCTGACGGCTACGATCGACGTGCCGTCGCGCAATGAAATCGGCGTGCTGTATCTGGCCATGCAGCGCATGCAGGAAGGCTTGGTGCGCATGGTCGCCCAGGTGCGCGGCGGCGTGGGCGAGATCCGCCTGGGATCACAGGAGATTTTCGCGGGCAACACCGACCTGAGCGGTCGCACGGAACAACAGGCGGCATCGTTGCAGCAGACTGCCGCCAGCATGGAGCAGCTGGCCGGCACCGTGCGCCAGAATTCCGACAATGCCGCGCAGGCCGACCAACTGGCCAAGGGCGCCGCCGAAGTCGCCCAGCGGGGCGGGGCGGCCGTGTCCAGCGTGGCTGAAACCATGACGGGCATCACCGGCAGCTCGAAGAAGATCGCTGAAATCGTCAGTGTGATCGACGGCATCGCCTTTCAGACCAACATCCTGGCCCTGAATGCCGCGGTCGAGGCCGCGCGCGCGGGTGAACAGGGCAAGGGCTTTGCCGTCGTGGCGGGCGAAGTCCGTTCGCTGGCGCAGCGCAGCGCCCAGGCCGCGAAGGAAATCAAGGGCTTGATCGAAGACTCCGTGGTCCGCATCCGCGAGGGATCCGAACGCGTCCAGGATGCGGGTCGCATCATGGAGGACATTGTCCAGTCGGTGCAGGGGGTGACGGCCATCATGAACGAGATTTCCTCTGCCTCGCGCGAACAGGCTGAAGGCATCAGCCAGATCAATGCCGCCGTCACCGACATGGATCAGGTCGTGCAGCAGAATGCGGCCCTGGTCCAGGAAGCCGCCAGCGCCGCCGGGTCTCTTCAGGACCAGGCCGAGCATCTCAGCGCGGCGGTGTCGGCCTTTCGCATCCAGGAGGGCGGTCCTGTGATCGATGCGTACGGCGGTCAGTTGGCGTATTCCCCGTCGGTGGCGCCGCCGCTGGCGCTGGGGCGGGTTTAAAAGCCCAGGTCCCGCCATGATCCACGATACCGCGTCCGTTTCCTATTTCTCGCAGCCGGCCTTGCCCAAGGCCGATGGGCAGGATCTCGGGCGGACGGTCGATCTGTTGCACAAACGCGCCGGGATCGTGCTGGGAGACCATAAGAAAGACATGGCGGCGCGCACCCTGGGGCTGCGCACGCATCACGCCGGCCTGGGGTCGGTGCGCGATTACCTGAATTACCTGGAACACAATCCCCAGTCCGAGGAATGGGATCGCTTCATCAGCGCATTCACCATCAATCACACGGCGTTTTTTCGCGAACAGCATCATTTTCAGATCCTGGCCGACTTCGTGCGCACCCGGCGCAAGCCGATTTCCGTGTGGTGCTGCGCCTCGTCCACCGGAGAAGAGCCGTACACCCTGGCCATGACGCTGCACGACGCCTGTGGCCAGTCCGATGCCGGAATCTCCGTGCTGGCCTCCGACATCGATCTACAGGTGCTGGCTCAGGCGCGCAAAGGCGTCTATACCCTGGACCGCATCAAGCCCATTCCGCCCGAGTTCCTGCGCCGGTATTTCCTGCGCGGCACGGGACGGCAGTCCGGCATGGCGATGGTCAAGCCCGCGATCCGCAATCTGGTGACGTTCGAGGAATTGAACCTGGTCGCGCCCAGTTGGCCGCTCAACCAGAAATTCGATGCGATCTTCTGTCGCAATACGATGATCTACTTTGACAAGCCCACCCAGACCCGGATTCTGGAGCGCTTCGTGCCCCTGCTGAAACCGGGCGGCCTGATGTTCGCGGGGCATTCCGAAAACTTTACTTATCTGACGAAATCCCTGCGCCTGCAGGGGCAGACGGTCTATGCCCTTGCCTGATCCCGGGAACCTTGTTGATATGGCTGAATCGAAAAAAATTCGTGTTCTGTGCGTGGATGACTCGGCATTGGTACGCAGTCTGATGACGGAAATCATCAATGCGCAGCCTGATCTCGAAGTCGTCGCCACGGCTCCCGATCCCCTGATCGCCCGCGAGCTCATCAAGCAACACAATCCCGATGTCCTGACCCTGGACGTCGAAATGCCGCGCATGGATGGCCTGGACTTCCTGGAGCGTCTGATGCGCCTGCGCCCCATGCCGGTCGTCATGGTGTCGTCCCTCACGGAACGCAATTCCGAAGTCACGCTGCGGGCTCTGGAATTGGGGGCGGTTGATTTCGTCACCAAGCCCAAGCTGGGGCTGCGCGACGGGCTGATGGAATACGGCGACATGATCGCCGACAAGATCCGCGCGGCCTCTCATGCCCGGTTGCGGCCTCGGACGGCGCATGCCGGAGAAGCCCCGGCGCGGCCCCGTCTGGCCGGGACGTTCTCCACGACGGAGAAGCTCATCATGATCGGCTCTTCCACAGGAGGCACCGAGGCTATCCGCCATGTGCTGGAACCCCTGCCGGCCAACAGTCCGGCCATCATGATCACCCAGCACATGCCGGCGGGCTTCACCAAGTCCTTTGTGCAGCGCCTGGATGGCCTGTGCGCCGTGCACGTGCACGAGGCGGAAGACGGGCAGCGCGTGTTGCCCGGGCACGTCTATCTGGCCCCCGGGGGGATTGCGCACATGAAATTGGCGCGGTCGGGGGCCAATTATGTCGTCAAGCTCGAATACACTGATCCCGTCAACCGCCATCGTCCCTCGGTGGATGTGCTGTTTCATTCGGCCGCCCAGGTGGCGGGCAAGAACGCCGTGGGCGTCATCCTGACGGGCATGGGCAAGGATGGCGCGCAGGGCCTGCTGGCCATGCGTCAGGCGGGTGCGCGGACCTTCGCCCAGGACGAGGCCAGCTGCGTGGTGTTCGGCATGCCTCGCGAGGCCTTGCTGATCGGGGCTGCGGAGCAGGCTGTCGCGCTGGACGACATCAGCGAATTGATTTTGAAAAGTGCGGGTGCCTACGGGCACCGTGTGTGAACAAACGGCAGATATCAGCGACTTATCCTGCCTGATTTATTGACTGGAGAACGATCCGTGGTTCAAAAAACCTTGAAAATCCTGGTCGTCGATGATTTTCCGACGATGCGCCGGATCATCAAAAACTTGCTCAAAGACCTGGGCTATGAAAACGTCGACGAGGCCGAAGACGGTGTCCAGGGCCTGGAAAAACTGCGCAACGGCGGCTTCGAATTCGTCGTGTCCGACTGGAACATGCCCAATATGGACGGCCTGACCATGCTGCAGAATATCCGCGCCGATCCGAACCTGGCCAATCTGCCGGTGCTCATGGTGACGGCCGAAGCCAAAAAGGAAAACATCATCGCAGCGGCCCAGGCCGGGGCCAGCGGGTATGTGGTCAAGCCCTTCACGGCGGCCACGCTCGAAGAAAAGCTGAACAAGATCTTTGAAAAACTCTGAGAGGCGCATCATGGCGGAAGAACAATCCTCGACGGGAAATTCCGAGCTGCAGACGCCTCCGGATCTGATCCACAGGATCGCGCAGTTGACGCGGTCCCTGCGCGAGAACATGCGCGAGCTCGGGCTGGACCAGGCCATCAAGGATGCTGCGCATGCCATCCCCGACGCCCGCGATCGCCTGCACTACGTGGCGCAGATGACCGAGCAGGCGGCCAATCGGGTGCTGAACGCGGCTGAGCAGACCCAGCCCTGGCAGGAATCCATGCAAAAGGACGCCAAGGCGCTCGATGCCCGGTGGCAGGATTGGTTCGATCATCCGGTCGAACTCGATCAGGCCCGTTCCCTGGTGGACGATACCCGCGCCTTCATCAAAGGCGTCCCTGAAAAGACCCAGGCATCTCAGAACAATCTGCTGGACATCATCATGGCCCAGGATTTTCAGGATCTGACCGGCCAGGTCATCATGAAGATGCTGGGGGTGATCGGGGCCATCGAAAGTGAATTGGTGCAGGTGCTGATCGACAACGCGCCCGTCGAAAGGCGCGAGGAAACCCAGACGCTGCTCAACGGTCCCGTGGTCAACGCCCAGGGCAAGAACGACGTCGTCGCCAATCAGGATCAGGTGGACGACCTATTGGCCAGCCTGGGATTCTGACGGACTGCCGACAGTCCCCTGCGGACTGTCGGCAGCCGCTCAGAATCGGAGCCACCTGCAGGTGGCGAGGTGGGACACTGACGGACCGCCGACAGTCCCCTGCGGACTGTCGGCAGCCGTTCAGAATCGGAGCCACCTGCAGGTGGCGAGGTGGGGAGCCGTGGGGTTTTCCCGGAAGACTGTGACATCGGAGCAGTGTGTAAGTTCCGCGTAAGGCCTGAAACTCAATATGGGCCAGAGTCCGGGCAAGGAGCCGATGTGCCGTCGGCCCCGAGCCGCCGGAATCCAACAATCATGACAGCCGCTGAACGGCTGCTTGGACGGAAGGAGACGACATGGGCCGGGGACGCACGCGTTTTTTGGGGTTGGGGCGATTGTTGCGGCAGTTGCGCCGGGGCCGCGCGACATTGAACGACCGGGCCTGGACCTTCAATCCCCTGTCCTGGGCGGTCGGCCCCTTCCTGGCCGCCTTGCGAGAGCGCCTGGTGGTCATGCGCCAGTCCAGCATCCGCATCGCCATCAATGCCGCCCGGCTGCAGGCCCATACCCAGGAATGCGAAACCATGGCCCAGGAGCAGGCGGTGGAGGCCGAAAGCCTGTCCGCGCAGGGCGTGCAGATCGCGGGCCTGTCGCAGCAGACCAGCGATACCGTCCTGCAGGCCGCCGGGGTCTTCCGCGCCCAGCTCGATGGGCTGCAGTCCACCCAGGATCAACTGGCCGATCTGCAGCAGCGTGTCGCCCGGGTCACGGCCCGCATGCAGGCATTTTCCCAGGTCGTCACGCAACTGAGCCAACGGGCGCGGTCGGTGGAAGACACCAGCCGCCTGATCAAGGACATTGCCCTGCAGACCCATCTGCTGGCGTTGAACGCGGGGGTCGAGGCCGCGCGGGCGGGCAAGGCGGGCCAGGGCTTCGCGGTCGTCGCCACGGAAGTCGGCAAGCTGGCCGAGCGCGTCAATGCGGCCACAGGCGACATTGTGCGTCAGACGGGCGAGATCCTGGGCTTGGTCTCCGATTCCGAACAACAGAGCCATGCCATCTACACCGACATGCAGGCATCGGATGGCCTGGTGGGGGACTTTGCCGGGCAATTCGGATCGCTCGTGCGAGAACTCGGCGCGGTGGGGGCGCGGCTGGACGACATGACCGCGCAGGTGGCCCAGGTCAACGACACGAACCAGGCCATGAGTGCCTCCATCGAACGCATTGCGGATCACAGCGCCGTGCTGCGCCAGCGCATGCAATCCATGCGCGAACAGGTGCATGGCGTGCGCAACCAGACGGAAAGTCTGCAGGAAATGCTGGCGGCCTGGCGGACCGGGGCGACGGCCTTCGATCATCTGGAATCCTGCCTGGCGCAGTTGCGCGATCAGGCCGTGGCGCTGCTGCGCCAGGGGCAGGCGGATGGCCTTGACGTCTTCGACACCGCCTACCGCCAGATTCCGGGCAGTCAGCCCCCGCGCTATCACGTGGCCTATGACCGGAAGATCGACCAGGCCCTGCAGCAGGTGCTCGACGGGATGCTGGAACATATCCCGCATGGTTCCTATGCCATCCTGATCGACGCGAATGGCTATGCGCCCACCCATAATCGCCGCTATTCCCAGGCGCCGACGGGCGATGTGGCGCACGACACGGCGCATTGCCGCGACAAACGGCTGTTCGACGATCAGATCAGCCAGGGCGCCATCCGCAACCGGGGCGGCGTGCTGTGCCAGACCTATATGCGGGATACGGGCGAAATCATCACGGACGTGTCCATGCCCGTGGAACTCAATGGAACCCGCTGGGGCGCGGTGCGCCTGGGCCTGGATTATCAGCGCTTCGAGCAGGCCAGTCAGCAGGTTGGCGCCGCCATGCCTGCCGCCCAATTGGCAAGCCCTTGAATTGTCGCGGGTATTGCTCTTTTATCCGCTGTTCCCGCCGGGGGCCGGCAGACTACAATCCAGGCTGTTTTAACACTGCCGGATAGCCGCCCGAATGGCCGAGGACAGCGATCTCGAAAAAACCGAACCCGCCTCGCCCCGGCGCCTTGAAAAGGCGCGCGAGGAAGGTCAGGTTGCGCGTTCGCGGGAACTCGGCACCTTTCTGGCCCTGATCTGCGGGATCGGCGCGCTCTGGTTCGTCGGCGGCAATCTGTTCCGCACCCTGGAAGGCGTGCTGCGCAGGGGGCTGTGGTTCGATACCCGGATCATGAGCGATCCGCAGGTCATGCTCAATGTCGCCGGCATGTCGGCCTGGCAGGGTTTGCTGATCCTGCTGCCGATTTTCGCTCTGCTGGTGGTCGTGGGGATTTTTTCTTCCGTGGTCCTGGGCGGGTTCCTGCTGTCGCTCAAGGCGCTCGAGCCCAAGTTCGAACGTCTCAATCCCCTGAAGGGCATGAAGCGCTTCGTGCAGACCCAGACCCTGGTCGAACTCGTCAAGACGCTGGCCAAGGCGGTGCTGATCGGCTTTGTGGCCGTCAAGGTCATCTGGGCGCACCTGGCGGACATGCTGGCCCTGTCGCACATGTCGCTCAGCGATGCGCTGGCCCGGGGGCTCAGCCTGGTGGCCCTGTGCTGCCTGCTGATCGCCTCGACTCTGATCATTCTGGTGCTGATCGACGTGCCCTGGCAGCTGTGGAATCACGCCAAGCAACTGCGCATGTCCCGCCAGGACGTCAAGCAGGAACACAAGGACAGCGAGGGCGACCCTCACGTGAAAGGCCGTATCCGCCAGCAGCAGCGGACCATGGCCCGGCGGCGCATGATGAGCGCGGTGCCGGATGCCGACGTCATCGTCACCAACCCGACCCATTACGCCGTGGCTTTGCGCTATCGCGACGGGCAGGGCGGGGCGCCCGTGGTGGTGGCCAAGGGCGCCGGTCTGATCGCGGCTCAGATCCGCCAGCTGGCGCAGGACCACCAGGTCGCCCAACTGGAAGCGCCCCCCCTGGCGCGCGCCCTGTATCATCACGTCGAACTGGATCAGGAGATCCCCTCGGCGCTGTATGCCGCAGTGGCCGAAGTCCTGGCCTGGGTGTACCAGGTCCGTACCTGGCAACAGGGCTCGGGTACACTGCCGCGGGCGCCGCAGGCTTTGCAGGTTCCGCCCGAACTCGATCCGCAACACCGCCCTGAACCGGCTCACGCATTCGTCACATGAACAGTTTCCTGGATTTCCTCAAGAACCAAGGCTTCGGGCATGCCCGCCTGCTAGCCGGGCCGGTGCTGATCCTCATGGTGCTCGCCATGATGATCCTGCCTTTGCCGCCGTTCATCCTGGACTTGCTGTTCACCTTCAACATCTCGCTGTCGGTGATGATCCTGCTGGTGGCCATGTTCACCCGCAAGCCCCTGGATTTCGCCGCCTTTCCCTCGGTGCTGCTGTTCGCCACCTTGCTGCGCCTGTCGCTGAACGTCGCGTCCACCCGGGTGGTGCTGCTGAACGGCCATAAAGGGCCGGATGCCGCCGGCCAGGTGATCGAAGCCTTCGGGCACTTTCTGGTCGGCGGCAATTTCGCCGTCGGGATCGTGGTCTTCGTCATTCTGGTGATCATCAATTTCATCGTCATCACCAAAGGCGCGGGGCGTATCGCCGAGGTCGGCGCCCGCTTCACCCTGGATGCCATGCCGGGCAAGCAGATGGCCATCGATGCCGATCTGAACGCCGGCCTGATCGGCGAGGACGAGGCCCGCCGCCGCCGGTCCGAGGTTTCCCAGGAAGCCGAGTTCTACGGCGCTATGGACGGCGCCAGCAAATTCGTGCGGGGCGACGCCGTGGCCGGCCTGCTGATCATGGTGATCAACATCCTGGGCGGCCTGATTGTCGGGGTGGCCCAGCACGACATGTCCGTGGCCGATGCCGGCAACGTCTACACCTTGCTGACTATCGGCGACGGCCTGGTGGCGCAGATCCCCGCGCTGGTGATCTCCACTGCCGCCGGCGTGGTGGTGTCGCGCGTGGCGACCGACCAGGACGTCGGCCAGCAGATGCTGGGCCAGCTGTTTTCCAATCCCAACGTGCTGTTCATCACGGCGGGCATCCTGACCCTGATGGGGCTGATTCCCAACATGCCGCACGTCGCCTTCCTGCTGCTGGCGGCCATCATCGGCGGCGGCGGCTGGGCCTTGTACCAGCGTCAGCAGCGCGAGCTGAAAACGGCGGCCGAGCGTCCGGACCAGGAACAGGCCGCCGCCGTGGCGGCGGCCGCCGAGGCCAGTTGGGATGACGTGTCGCCCGTCGATCCCCTGGGGCTGGAGGTCGGCTATCGTCTGATTTCCCTGGTCGATCACCAGCAAAGCGGCGAACTGCTGCACCGCATTCGCAGTCTGCGCAAGAAATTCGCCCAGGAAATAGGCTTTTTGCCGCCGGTCGTGCATATCCGCGACAATCTGGAAATCAAGCCCACCGACTATCGCATTCTCTTGTTCGGCGTGGAAATCGGCCGTGGCATCGCGCAGACCGGCCAGTGGTTGGCCATCGATCCGGGCGGCGTCACCAGCCCGGTTCAGGGCATTCCGACCAAAGATCCGGCTTTCGGCCTGCCGGCCGTCTGGATCGATCCGTCTCTGCGCGAACAGGCGCAGATCGCCGGCTACACCGTGGTGGATGCCGCCACTGTCGTCGCCACGCACCTCAATCATCTGATGCACCGCTATGGGGCCAGACTGCTGGGCCGCCAGGAAACCCAGCAATTGCTGGATCACGTGGCCCGCGAGGTGCCGAAGCTCATCGAAGACCTGGTGCCGAAAACCATCACGTTGCCGCAGTTGCAGAATCTGCTGCGCAGCCTGCTGGACGAAGACGTGCCCATCCGCGATATGCGCACCATTCTTGAAGTCATCACCGAACATGCGCCGCGCCTGGCCAGCCTCAATCCCGCCGGAGCGGGCCCGAATCTCGACGAATTGCTGGCCCAGGTGCGTGTGGGACTGGGCCGCGCCATCGTCCAGCATTGGTTCGCGGGCGAGGAAGAGCTGCGCGTCATCGGCCTGGATGCCCGGCTGGAACGCGTGTTGATGCAGGCCTTGGGCGCCAACGGGGCGCTGGAGCCCGGCCTGGCCGAAAACCTGCTCACGGAAACCCAGCGGCTGACCCAGGAACAGGAAGACCGCGGCAATGCTCCGGTGCTGGTCGTGCCTCCCGTGTTGCGGGCGTCGCTGTCGCGGTTCTTGCGCCATCACCTGCCGCACATGGCCGTGCTGTCCAGTGCCGAGATCCCTGAAGAGCGTATGATTCGGATCACTTCAGTGATCGGTGGGGGTTCCGCGTGAACATCAGTCGTTTCTTTGGCGCCACGAACCGGGAAGCCATGCGCCAGGTGCGTCTGGCGCTGGGGTCCGAGGCCCTCATCATTTCCAACAAGCGGGTCAACGGCGGGGTGGAGATCCTGGCCACCGATGAAACGTCTCTGCCCGACCACGATCAGACACCCGACGATCCGGCCTCTGCCGCGCCGCGCGCCGCCATGCCCCCCGGGCAGGTTTCCGCCGCATCCCCGCCGGCGCCCGGCCCTGCGTCCGCGGCGCCGCCGCGCCCCGCGCCATCGCCCGACCCTGACCTGGCGGGCGTGATCGGCGAGCTGAAGGGCTCTCTGGAAAGCCGCATCGATGAATTGCTGTGGGGCAACCAGCTGCGCCGTTCACCGCAGGCAGTGACCCTTTTCCAGAATCTGCTGCGCTTCGGTTTCAGCACGACCTTGCTGCGGGCCATGCTCAAGACCCTGCCGGAACTCTCCGGCGACCGGGCCGCCGTGCAATGGGCCCGCAGCGAACTGATCAAGCACCTGCCGGTCCTGAAATCGGAAGACGATCTGTGGCAGCCCGGCCTGGCGCTGGCGCTGGTGGGGCCCACCGGCGTCGGTAAAACCACCACGATTGCCAAGCTGGCTGCGCGCTGCGTGCGGCGCGGCGGCCCCGGCAGCCTGGTGCTGTTGACCACCGACACCTACCGGATCGGGGCGCATGAGCAGTTGAAGATCTACGGCCAGATGATGCGGGTGCCGGTGCACGTCGTGCAGGACGTGCATGAATTGCGCCGTGTCCTGCAGACGGTGCGCCCGGACCAGACCGTCCTGATCGATAACGTGGGCATCAGCCAGCGGGACCGCTACGTGGCGGACCAGGCGGCGCTGCTGGCCGGCGCCGGTCGCCGGGTCGAACGCCTGCTGGCCCTGAATGCGTCCAGCCACGGCGATACCCTGGACGAGGTCGCGCGTTCCTATGCGCGCGACGGCGGCACGCCGCTGCGCGGCTGCGTCATCACCAAGATCGACGAAGCCGCCTGCCTGGGGGCGTCGCTGGACACTGCCATCCGCTATCGCCTGCCCATCCATTACGTATCCAATGGGCAGAAAGTTCCTGAAAATCTGCTCTTCCTGACGGCGGCCGAACTCGTGGACCGGGCGTTGGTGCCTCTGCAATCCGCGCGTCCGCAGTTCGCGCCTTCCGAAGCCGATCTGGCTGCTTTGATGTCGATCGCGCAGCCTGAGCACAGCGCCGAGTCCGTCGCCGAACGCCGCCGCCAACAGGTGTTGTTGCCCCAGTTGCTGACTCAATCCCCCAGGGGCGATTCCCTGGGGCTGGACGATCTGCGGGCTGCCGTGGCCTTGATGGACGAAGATCCCGTGTTGTCGGAAGCCTACGATCTGTGGCGCAGTCGCGCCGCGGGCGATCTGCCGGCCGCTGCTGATGCCATCGATCATCTGCGCCGGGTGGCGCGGGCCGCCGTGGGCGAATCGCGGACCGCGCTGGTCGTGCACGACCGCCAGGCCCTGGCCTGGCAAGGACGGCGCGGCGCCTGGTCGGGCGCCGCCTGGTTCGATGATCAATGCCGGCCATTGGCGGCGGCGGTCCAGCAGGCTGGTTTGGCCGATGGTTGGCATGCGCCGCAGGGGGCTTCGGCCCTGGCGCCTTCACCGGCCGATGCCTTGTCGTTCCAGGTGGGGCTGGAATCCGAGGGTCAAAGCCCGGCGCCGTGGCATGTATTCGAAGGCGGCAGCCAGGCCTTGTTGCGCGCGCTCAGCGCCCAGGGGCATGACTGGATTTCCGTCTGCAGCGCCCGCGCCCGGGTTTACCTGGATGGCGAGGCTTGCGTAGCCTCGGCTGCCGCCCAGCGCCTGAAGCTGCAACCGCTGGCCGCGGATCTGTTCGCCCGGGTGCTCGCCCCCGCGGGCCTGGATGGCGGGCAGGCGGCCTGGTGGGTCGGTATGGGGGATGCGCAACTGCAGGCCCGAGGTGAATCGCCGCTGGCCGTGCGCCTGGTCTGTCTGCGGGCGGTGGATCCTCTGGATGGCCGCGTGTTGCGGGTCTGGCATGCCTTGATGGGCTGCGGGGCGTCTCCCGATCCCGCCCTGGTGGCGGCGGCGGTGGTGTTGCGCCAGGAATGTCATGCCGCCTGGCGTCTGGCGACGCCTTGGCTGGCCGATGCCAAAGGTCGCGAACCGCTGGTGGACCGGGCAGTTCTGGCCGCCCAGATGGGCCTGGCCGCATGGCGCCTGGTCCAGGACCCGGCCTTGGCGCCGGCTGCCCTCGTGGCGGCCCGCATGCTGGGCGGTGAACAATTGTCCGTCCGGCAGACGCCCGCGGGTCTGCTGAAGTTGTATGCGCTGAAGGAACTGCTGGCCTGATCGCGGCCGGCAGTCGGGCGGCTTATTTCTTTGACAGACGCCCGCGGGCGTCGTACAGATCTTGCCCCATCAGGCCGCGCAAGGTGTCCAGCGCCTGTTGGTTGTGTTCCATGAAGGCCTTCAGGATCTGGCCGTTGTCCTGGTTCAGGGCGCTGGCTTGTGCCACGCGTTCGAATAGCGTGTCGAATGCAGGGCGCAGATCGGGATGCAGGGCGCAGACGGTGTCGATGCTGGCACGGTCGTCCGCCTGGCCCATGCTGACCAGGGTCGCGGCGCGGGTCTGGTCCAGTTCGCCCAGGCGGCGGGCGTAGTCGTTCTTGCGCATGGTGAGCGCGCCCAGGGCTTCGTTGGAAGGTGTTTCCAGCAGCAGGGCGCCTTCAGCTTCCAGGACTTGAATGAAATCGTTCAGCAGTTCGGATTGTTCGTCCACGCACTGCAGCAGCGCGTCGATGTGGCTCATGGTAGGGCGGATTCTGTTGGGACGGGCAACCAGTGTACTGGATTATTTCAGCAGTTCGCGCACGCTGGCCAGCAGGCTGTCGGCGATGCGGCCGGCATCGATTTTCAGTTCGCCGGAGGCCAGGGCGTCGCGGATCTGCTGCACGCGGGCGGTCTGGATGTCGGCGTCGCTGTTGTTCAGGGCCGCCAGTTGCCGGGCCGCCGGGCTGAGATCGACTTCGGAGCGGCTGCTGGCCGCATGGGCCGAAGCATGACCGGTGTTATCGCTGCGCGTGCCCCCGGTAACCCCATTGAGCAGGGGGTTGGACGAAGTGGAATTGACTTTCAAAGCTCGTCTCCGGGTGAAAGGACAGGGTCAAATGGTGCATCCCTGGTTACGGCAGCGCGGCGTGAATCTTTAGCCTGACGTGAGGCCGACCGGAATTCCGACCGGAATCACATCATAACCTGAACCGTATGCGCATCCAGCACGGTGCCGGTGATGATCTGCCCATTGGGGGTGCGCACCTGGATCTGCGTGCCCGGGCTGCCCGATTCCAGGGCCTGGCCTTCGCCCGAGGCCACGAAGCCCGTGCCGCGCGCCACAGTGCGCACCTGCTGGCCGCGTTCGATGGAATTCGGGTCGCGCAGGGCGCTGTCCTCGATCGGCCCGCCTGCCCGGATGCGGCGCGTGGTGATCCAGCCGATCACGTGCGCCGGGTCGCTGATCACGCGGCGCAGGCGCAGCAGATCGCCTTCCCGGGTGTCCAGGTCGTCCAGGCTGATGACTACCCCGCGATCCAGCGTGCGGTTGGCCACGAAGTAGTGGCCCGTGATCTGGATGCTGGCCTGCACGTACAGCGTCCAGGGCTGGGGGGCCAGGCAGCGGACCCCGACCGATGTCCTTGATCGCAGGCCTCCCGACCCGGCCAGAGAGGTATCCATCCGGCTGCAGGCTGCTTGATTGGTGATGCGCGGCGCGTCCACCGTGATCGTGGCCGTGCCGGGGTAGGATGCCGCGCGGTCCTTCAAGAGCGCCTCGACCTGGCTGACGATGGCGGCCGGGTCCTGGGTGGCGGGATTGCGGGCCTGAGCCTGCGCCGCGCCGGGCGCTGCGGCGACGGCCACGCAGACGCCGGCCGCCGACCCGAGGCGGGCAATGGCGGCAAGTGAGGCGGTGACCGGCGCGGTGAAACGGATGACCATGCCCGCATTGTAAAAGATGCCCGGCGCCACGGCTGCGCATCGGGGGGCGGGGTGGGGGCCGACATTGCCTGAATAGCCCTTCAAACCCCGCTTTGTTCCGGTCTTTATGGCGCTCCCGGGGGCCGTACTATGCCACTGTGCGCTAAAGCCGCGAATGGTCAGGGATCATTTGGTGCCCGGTGGATGCGTACTTCAATTCACCCGAATGCATTGAATGCCATGATCGATCGAATCGGCAAGGACTTCGAGTTCTATCAGAAAGCCCTGGCTCTGCGTCAGCAGCGGCAGGAAATCCTGGCGACCAACATCGCCAATTCCGACACGCCCAATTACAAGGCGCGCGATATCGACTTCAACGCCACGCTGCGCGAGGCGATGGGCGAAAACTCGGGCGTGCCCCGGCTGCCGGATACATCCCTGACGCTGACATCGTCGCGCCACATTCCGGCCCAGGCGCATTCCACCGGCCCGGCCCAGGAACTCTATCGCGTTCCCTTGCAGCCCAGCCTGGATGGAAATACGGTTGATATGAACGTCGAACGCGTCCAGTTCGCCGACAATACCGCCAAATACCAGACCGATCTGCAGGTGCTGAACGGCCGCATCAAATCCTTGCTGACTGCTCTGCAGCAGTAAACCGGCTTACGGGAATCACGCATATGTCCACTTTCAGCATATTCCAGATCGCCGGTTCCGCCTTGGCCGCCCAGTCCGAACGCATGAACGTCACGGCCAGCAACATCGCCAATGCCGACAGCGCGGTCGGCCCGGACGGTCAGCCCTACCGGGCTCGCCAGGTCGTCTTCCAGATGACGCCGTCCGCCCAGTCCGACGCCGTCGGCGGGGTGCGCGTGGCCGCTGTCCAGGAAAGCAACGCGCCCGCCCGCATCCAGTACGATCCGGGCAATCCGCTGGCCGATGCCCGGGGGTACGTCACCTTGCCCAATGTCGATGTCGTGGCCGAAACCGTCAATATGATTTCCGCCTCGCGCTCCTACCAGGCCAACGTCGAGGTCATCAATACCGCGAAATCGCTGATGGCCAAGACACTGACCATCGGTCAATAAGGATTCCCGCCATGAGTACCGTGAACGATGTCTACGGATCCAACGCCGCCGGTGCGTTGGCCAACTCCCAGACCAATTCCCTGATGGGCGACACCCAGGACCGCTTCCTGACCCTGCTGGTCACGCAATTGCAGAACCAGGACCCGCTCAACCCCATGGACAATGCCCAGGTCACTTCGCAGATCGCGCAGTTGTCCACGGTCCAGGGCATCCAGCAACTGAACAACACGCTGCTGGCCCTGTCGGGCCAGATGGACATGTCCCAGTCTCTGCAGGCCGCCGGCCTGATCGGCAAGGACATCCTCTACCCGGGCGAAAAGATCTCCCTGGGCAGCGACCCGGATACCGGGGCCAAGACCGCCACCCCCTTTGGCGTCGACCTGATGTCCGCCGCGGCGAAAACCAAGGTCTCCATCCTGGATTCCGCCGGCAAGGTCGTGCGCGAATTCGAATACGACGCCAAAGATGCCGGCGTCTACCCCCTGAGCTGGGACGGCCTGGACTCGGCCGGCGCGCCGGCGCCGGATGGCGCCTACACCGTCCAGGTGACCGCGTCCGATGACAAGGGGCAGGCGGTGTCCACCCAGGCGCTGACTTCCGGCCACATCAACAGCATCGCCTACACCACAGAAGGCCTGAAGCTCAACCTGGCCATGGGCGGCAAGATTTCCCTGCTGGATATCCGGCAGGTCATGTAATTCCAGGGGGAACGGCAATCGCGCCGCCCCCGGTTCCAAATCAACGATTCAACGCAGCACGCACTGAAAGAGGTCACTCATGGGTTTCGGTCAAGGTCTCAGCGGTCTGAACGCCGCCTCGCAAAACCTGGATGTCATCGGCAACAACATCGCCAACTCCGGCACGGTCGGCTTCAAATCCGGCTCGGCCACCTTTGCCGACGTGTATGCCAGTTCCCGCGTGGGCCTGGGTGTGCAGGTGGCGTCCATCAATCAGCGCTTCACGACCGGCATCGTGTCTACCTCGGGCAATCAGTTCGACATGGCCATCGACGGGGCCAAGGGCTTGTTCGTCGTGACCCAGCCCAACGGCGCCACGCTGTACACGCGCAACGGTCAATTCCTGGCCGACAAGGACCACAAGATCGTCAACGCCCAGGGCCAGCAGTTGATGGGCTACGCGCCGGGCGGCACCAACCTGATCGGCATGACCGTGCCTATCGGGAACATCGCGCCCCAGGCGACCAGCACCATCACCAACAAGGTGAACCTGGATGCGAATGCGCCGGTGGTGCCTGGGACGACTGTAGCTGAGGTCGTGGGTGAGGTTGATCTGGGCGGGACGACCTATTATTACAAGGTCTCCGGTGGTGCTTATTCTTGGTATACGGACAACACAGGGGCCACTGCCGCCGCTTCCCCTCCTGCTGGAACCTATGCGACAGGGACGCCTCCCGGTAACGTGACGATTTCGGGTACGGGTCAACCAGATGTAGCGATTCCAACTGGAGGCACCAACGTCGCCTATGTTGCTCCTGTAACTGCAATCGCCTTCGACGTCACCAATTCCGACTCCTACTCCAACATGGTGCCGCTGACGGTCTACGACTCGTTGGGGAACTCGCATCGCATCGAGCAGTACTACACCAAGCGTGAACCGAATGGTACTAACAGCGTCTGGGAAGTGAACTACGTCATCGACGGTGTTCCTCCCGCGCCTCCAGCCAATCAGGCGACACTTGAGTTCGACAGCGCCGGCCGCCTCGCATCCGGCTCGCCGGCGGCGATCACCTTCACGCCGGGCGGCACGACGTCGCCGGCCGATCCGGTGTCGATCCAGGTCGCCTATGACGGTTCCACCCAGTTCGGCGGCAGCTATTCCCAGGACTTCATCCAGAACGGCTACGCCACCGGCGAATACGCCAGCATGTCCATCGGTACCAATGGCGAACTGATCGCCAACTACACCAATGGCGCCAAGCAGACCATGGGCACGCTGGCCCTGGCCGATTTCGCCAATCTGCAGGGCTTGCAGCCGGTCGGCGGCAATGCCTGGGCGGAAACGGCCAATTCCGGCCAGCCCATCGTGGGCACGCCGGGCAGCAACGGCCTGGCCACCATCAAGGGCCAGGCGGTGGAAGAATCCAACGTGGACATGTCCCAGGAACTGGTCAATATGATCATTGCCCAGCGTACCTACCAGGCCAATGCCCAGACCATCAAGACGCAGGATCAAATCCTGCAGACCTTGATCACCATGCGCTAAGCGCGGTAGGACGGCATGGATCGCATCCTGTACACGGCGTCCAATGGCGCCGCCCGCATCCTGGAACAGCAGTCGGCCATTGCCAACAACATGGCCAATGTGTCCACGACGGGCTTTCGCGAGCAACTGGCCATTTACCGTTCCGTGCCGGTGGTGCCGCAGGCGGGCGAACTGCCCACCCGCGTCAGCACGGTAGCGTCCACGCCCGGCAGTCGTTTCGGCCAGGGCGCCATGGTGGAAACCGGCCATGCCCTGGACACCGCCATTGCGGGCGAGGGGTGGTTCGCGGTGCAGACCCCCCAGGGCGAAGCCTACACGCGTTCGGGCGAATTCGCGGTCAACCAGAACAACCAGCTGGTCACGCTGGGCGGCCTGCCGGTGTTGTCCAATGACGGGCGCCCCATCGAAATCCCGGAACGCGGCAGCGTCACGTTCGCCACCGACGGGCAGATGAGCGCTCTGGGCGCGGGCGACAATCCGCGCGACATCCAGATGCTGGCCCAGTTGAAGCTTGTGAATCCGCCCACCAACCAACTGGTGCGCGGCGACGACGGCCTGTTCCGCCTGGCGGGCGGGCAGCCGGCCCAGGCCGACGAGGCTGTGCGGATCGCCCCCGGATTCGTCGAGAAGAGCAACGTCAACCCGGCCAGCGCCATGGTCGCCATGATTTCCAATGCCCGCCAGTTTGAACTGCAGATGCAGGTGATCAAGAACGCCAGCACCAACGAAGAACGCGGCAATTCCGTACTTTCCGCAGCAGGCTGATGCCCTGCGCCCCTGAACAGGACTTCTCAAGATGATACGTTCCCTGTGGATCGCCAAGACCGGTCTGGAAACCCAGCAGACCAGCATGGACGTGATTTCCAACAACCTGGCCAACGTCAACACCACAGGCTTCAAGCGCGGCCGCGCCGTGTTCGAGGATCTGATGTACCAGACCATGCGCCAGCCCGGGGCCAGCGTCGGCGCAGCCAATCAGTTGCCGTCCGGTCTGCAGCTGGGCACGGGCGCCCGCGTGGTGGCCACCGAGCGCATCCACACCCAGGGCAACCTCAAGGAAACCGGCAACACGCTGGATGTGGCGATCCAGGGCAATGGTTTCCTGCAGGTGGAAATGCCCGATGGTTCGTTTGCCTACACGCGCGATGGCAGCATCCAGCGCGACCAGAACGGCATGCTGGTGACGGCCGGCGGCTATACGATCCAGCCGGGCATCAACATCCCCGATAATGCGCTGACGATCTCCATTGCCCGCGATGGCACGGTGTCCGTGACGCAACCGGGCGCCACCGGCACCAACGTGCAGGTTGGTCAGCTGCAGTTGTCGACCTTCATTAACCCCACAGGCCTGCAAAGCCTGGGTGAAAACCTATATGCTGAAACCGATGCGTCGGGGCCGGCCAATCAGTTGCAGCCCGGCTTGGACGGTGCGGGCATATTGCTGCAGAACTACGTGGAAACATCCAACGTCAATGTGGCGGAAGAACTGGTCAATATGATCACCACGCAGCGCGCCTTTGAAATGAACAGCAAGGCCGTGCAGACGTCGGACCAGATGCTGGCGCGTCTGACACAGCTGTAATCAGGATGTCCATGAAGGGTTTGCGTCGTCTTGCAGGATCGTGGGTGGCCGTCGCGGCCCTGATGGTGTCCGGGTGCGCCTTGGTGCCGCCCGAGCCGGTGGTCACCGGGCCCTTGACGGCCCCGCCTCCGCCGCCGGCGCCGCCTTCCGCCGAGGCCAATGGGTCGATCTATCAGCCCACGGCCTATGGCAACTACCCGCTGTTCGAAGACCGCCGCCCGCGCAATGTCGGCGACATCGTCACCATCGTCATCCAGGAAAAGACCAACGCGGCGAAAAGCGTGGGCACCACCACCGACCGCAATGGCAGCGCCAGCATGAATATCGGCCTGGCGCCCGCCATTTTGCCCACGGACCTGGGCGCCAAGCAGAACTTCCAGGTCGGCAGCGGCAACAAGTCCGACGGCAAGGGGTCCAGCAGCGCCACCAACGTATTCAGCGGGACGCTGACGACCACCGTGATCGGTGTGCTGCCCAACGGCAATCTGCAGATCGCCGGCGAAAAGCAGATCGCCATCAATCGCGGCAGCGAATATGTGCGTTTTTCCGGTGTGGTGGACCCGCGTTCCATCACCGGCAGCAATACCGTGGCGTCCACCCAGGTGGCCGACGCCCGCATCGAATATCGCAGCAAGGGCGTGATGGACGAGGTCCAGACCATGGGCTGGCTGCAGCGCTTCTTCCTGAACATTGCCCCGTTCTGATGTCATGATGGATAGGATTCTCGTGCACACTTCCACCCAGGCCCCGCAGCGACACGGCCGTTTCGTATCTGGCGCGGGCGCCCGGCCGGTACGCGCCGCAGCGGCCGGCCAGCGGCTTCGGGCCGGGCTTGCGGGGGTGCTGCTGGCGTGCCTGGGAGCCTTGATTCCGCTGGCCGCCGCTCAGGCCGAACGCATCAAGGACCTGGCATCTTTCACCGGCGTGCGCGAAAACCAGCTGATCGGATACGGCCTGGTGGTGGGCCTGGACGGCAGCGGCGATCAAGTGCGCCAGACGCCGTTCACCCAGCAAAGCCTGACCAACATGCTCTCGCAACTGGGCGTCACCGTGCCCCAGGGCACCAATATGCAGGTGAAGAACGTCGCCGCCGTGATGGTCACCACCCGGCTGCCGGCCTTCTCCCAGCCAGGCCAGAGTCTGGATGTGGTGGTGTCGTCCATGGGCAATGCCAAAAGCCTGCGCGGCGGCACCCTGCTGATGACGCCGCTGAAAGGCGCCAACGGTCAGGTCTATGCCCTGGCCCAGGGCAATCTGCTGGTGGGCGGGGCGGGCGCTTCGCAGGGCGGGGCCAGCGTCCAGGTCAATCAGTTGAACGGCGGCATCATTCCCGATGGCGCCATCGTCGAACGTGGCGTGCCGACCACCTATGCCCAGAACGGCACGGTGCGGCTGGAACTGAACACCAGCGATTTCGCGGTGGCGCAGAATGTCGTCTCGGCCCTGAACCGCCGCTTTGGCGGGCAGACGGCCACGGCCCTGAATGGCCGCACCATCGAATTGCGTGCGCCCATGGACCCCAAGGGGCAGCTGGCCTTTCTGTCGCAGGTGGAAAACCTGAATGTGACGTTGCCGCCGGCCCGCGCCCGGGTGGTGATCAATGCGCGCACCGGGTCGGTAGTGATGAACCGCACCGTCATGATCGACGAGGCCGCCATCGCCTACGGCAATCTGTCCGTGACCATCAGCCCGCAACAGCAGGTGAGCCAGCCCACCACGCCGTTCGGCGGCGGGCAGACCGTGGTCACCAACAATACCCAGATCGAGATGCGCAGCGACAATGGCTCCTTGAAGCGCGTGAATACCAGCGCGAATCTGGCCGACGTGGTGCGGGCCCTGAATGCCCTGGGCGCGACCCCGCAGGATCTGTTGTCCATCCTGCAGAACCTGAAGAGCGCCGGCGCCTTGCGGGCCGACCTGGAGGTCATCTAGCGTCATGGCGTTCGTGGCCCATACTCCTCTGCCCAGTTCGGACGGCACGCCCTCGGCGCTGGATTTCAGCAGCCTGAACGCCCTGAAGCGCGGGGTGCAGACGAATCCGGGTTCAGAGGACAAGCAACGCGAGGTCGCCCGGCAATTCGAAGCCATGTTCATCCAGTTGCTGATGAAGCAGGCGCGCCAGACGGCGGACCAGATGCCGTCCCTGTTTGATTCCCAGGCCACGCGCATGGCGCGAAGCCTGAGCGACGAGCAGACCTCGCTGGCGCTGGCCAACCCCGGCATCGGTCTGGCCGATGCGCTGATGGCGCAGATGCAGGGCGGGGTGCTGAGCAAGCCCCTGGACCCGCTGGCCAATCCGCCCGAGGCCGCCCGTTCGCGTCTGCCCTGGCTGCAGTCGCGCATCGGCGAGGGCCGCCAGCAGGTGGCGGATTCGATTTCATCCCTGATCGAGCTGCTGGCCCAGCGCAATCTGGGGCAGAAGGTGCGCAGCGCCATCCAGGGCGCGCCGGATCACATCCGGTCCTTTGTGGACCAGATGGCGGCGGCCGCCGACGTGGCCGCCCGGCGCAGCGGCGTACCCGCCAAACTGATCCTGAGCCAGGCAGCTCTGGAGTCGGGCTGGGGCCAGCGTGAAATCCTGCGCCCGGACGGCAGCGCCAGCCATAATCTGTTCGGGATCAAGGCGGGCGGCAACTGGCGCGGCGACGTGGTGCACGTGATGACGACCGAATACGTGGATGGCGAACCGCGCAAGATGATGCAGCCTTTCCGCGCCTATGATTCCTATGCCGATTCCTTTACGGATTACGCCAATCTGATCAGCCAGAGCGACCGTTACAGCGATGTGATGACGGCGCGCAATGCCGAGGACGCCGCCCGCAAGGTGCAGGCCGCCGGCTACGCCACCGATCCGTCCTACGCCGACAAGCTGATCAGCATCATGGGGTATTTCAACGCCCGCTAGCGGAAAGGCGACGGTCGGGAAGAGCGCGGTTCGGCGGCCGCTAAATTTTCCTGCGGCGCTGCCGTTATCAGGTAAGACGAATTCTTGCGGCTGCCGATCTGGCGTCCGCATCATGAACAGGATTGCAGCATATGAATCTGGCGAATCTGGGCAAAGCAGGCCTGCTGGTCGCGCAAAACCGGCTGGCGACAGCGGGGCACAACATCAACAACGCCGCCACGGCCGGTTATAACCGCCAGACGGTGTTGTCCCAGACCGCCGGCGCCACGCCGACCTCGGGCGGCTGGATCGGCCGCGGGGTGCAGGCCGTCAGCGTGCAGCGGTCCTACGACAATTTCCTGTACAACCAGCTGACCTCGTCCATCACGCGCGGCGCGGCCCTGAAGACCTACGGCGATCAGGTCAGCCAGATCAACAATCTGGTGGCGGACCGCACCGTGGGCATCTCGCCCAACATCCAGAAATTCTTCGACGGCCTGGACGCCGTCGCGACGTCGCCGGCCGACGTGGCGGCCCGCCAGGAACTGCTGGGGCGCGCCAACAGCCTGTCCTCGCAGATCCGCGACGCCAATGCCTTCCTGGACAGCCAGCGGCAGAACGTCAACACGCAGATCGAAACGACCGTCACCCAGGTCAACAGCTACCTGGACCGCATCCAGGACCTGAACCGCCAGATCACCACGGCCAAGGCCACCAACCCCGGCCAGCCGCCCAACGATCTGCTGGACCAGCGCGACCAGCTGGCCGCCGATCTGGGCCAACTGGTGGACATCAAGGTCTACGAGCAGGACGACCGCTTCAATATCACCATCGGCAACGGCCAGACCGTGCTGGGCGGCGATTCGGTGTATTACCTGCAGGTGAAGCCCTCCGCGGCCGATCCCAGCCGGATGGCGGTGAATTACACCGTGACCGACGCCAGCGGCAATCCCCACCCGGTCGAAATGAAGGACAGCCTGATCACCGGCGGCAAGCTGGGCGGCCTGCTGACGTTCCGGTCCGACGTGCTGGATTCCACGCAAAACGAACTGGGCCGGCTGGCCCTGGGCATCTCGATGTCCGTCAATGCGCAGCACACGCAGGGCTATGATCCTTCCGGGGCCCAGGGCACGGATTTCTTCACGGTGTCCACGCCGAAGATCATCATGAACGGCGGCAATGCCGCATCGACCAACCCGACGGCCGGCATCACGGACGTCTCCAAGCTGACCAACCAGGATTACCGCCTGGAATTCGACGGTACCAATTATTCGGTCACGCGCTTGCCCGACGGCACTTCCATGGGTTCGATCGCGGGCGCGGGCACCTTGACGGTCGATGGGGTCCAGTTCGATACCACGACGATCGCAGGGGCTGCCGCCGGCGATTCCTGGCTGATCCAGCCCACGCGCGACGCGGCCGCCGGCATGGATGTCGCCATCACCGACCCGGCCAAGATCGCGGCGGCGGGTTCGTATGACGACGATAATGATCCCGCGACGCCCGAGGTGCCGGCGGGGTCGGCCAATGGCGACAATGCCTTGAAACTGGCGGCCTTGCGCTCGGAGAAGGTGCTGGGCAACGGCACCATGGGCCTGAACGAGGCCTATTCCCAGCTGGTCAACAACGTGGCCGTCAAGACTCAGTCCAATACCACGGCGCAAAAGGCCCAGGAATCCCTGATCCAGCAGAATTACTCTGCGCAGCAGGCGGTGTCCGGCGTCAACATGGACGAGGAATACATCAATCTGCAGCAGTATCAGGAACAGTATCGGGCCGCCGCGCGGCTGATCGATACCGCCTCGACCCTGTTCGATACCTTGCTCGCTTTGCGTAGCTGATCGGCGCCGCATTTTTAGGAATTCATCATGCGTATCAGTTCCAGCCTCATGTTCCAGACGGGCCTGAACACCATCAATGCCCAGCAGTCCGATCTGATGCACCTGTACCAGCAGATCGGTTCGGGTCAGAAGATGGTGACGCCCGCCGACGACCCCCTGGGTGCGTCGCAGGCCATCAACCTGTCGCAGTCGCAGGCGCAGAACGCACGCTATGCGGACAACCGGGCCGTGGCCAACCAGAACCTGGCCACGGAGGAGGACGCGCTCAACTCCCTGACCCTGCTGCTGCAGGACGTGCGCACCCGCCTGGTGGAGGTCGGCAACGGCACGCTGTCGGACGCCGATCGCCAGACCCTGGCCGGCGTGCTGCAAAATGCGCGCGATACGGCCATGGGGATCGCCAACACCACCGATGGCAATGGGCAATATGTCTTCTCCGGCTCCAAGGGCAGCGCCCCCGCTTTCATGGCGGATGGCACTTACAACGGCGATGGGTTGCAGCGCCTGATCCAGTCCGACGCCACCCGCCAGATCGCGGGCAGCGATGTCGGTTCCGATATCTTTGCGCGGTCGCAGCCGGGCACGCTGGCCTATGCCAGCGCGGCAGGCGCCGGCAATACGGGGACGGCGACCGTTGCGGGGCCGTACATCTCGGATCGCGATGCCACGACCGGCAATCCGGACGCCCGGTATTCCTATGCGGTCAGTTTCACCAGCGCGACGACCTACGATGTCACCGTCACGGACCATTCGGTCACCCCGCCCACGGTAGCGGCCCCCGTCGGGCACACGCTGGCGCCCGGCGCCACGGAAATGGACCTGGGCAACGGCACCAAGGTGCAGTTTTCCGGCGCCCCGGCTGCCGGCGACACGTTCGCGGTCGATCCCCTGAAGACCCAGAATCCCAACATCTTCCAGACCTTCGACAATCTGATCGCGGCACTGAACGACCCGGCCCAGGGCAACGCCCAGGCGACCGCCAAACTACGCAATACGCTGAATACCGGCATGCAGCAGTTCGCCACCAACTACGACAATGTCCTGACGGTGCGGGCCTCCATCGGCGCCCGCATGAACGAATTGCAGGCGCTGGACGACAGCGGGTCGCAACGCAACCTGGGTTTCACCAAGGCGCTGTCCGACATCGAAGACCTGGATTACTACCAGGCCACCACCCAGCTCAATTTGCGGAAGATCGCCCTGGAAGGCGCTGGCCTGGCGTTCCAGACGATCCAGGGGCTGAGCCTGTTCAATCTGGGCCGTAGCTGAGGGATCCTGCTTTTCAGGGCTTGGTTCGTCGATCGCGAATCAGGTGCATTTCCGGTGAATAGGGCCTACAAGGCCCTATTTTCTTAGGAAGAACGGCAGCGCGCGTATGGCATGCTGACCATAATCACAAAGGTGAGGTGACATGAAGTATCGTTTCTGGAAGGGGCGTGCGATCGCCTTGTCATTGCGGACCCGGCTGACGCTGGTGGTGGGCTTTTTGTCTCTGCTGACGTTCGCGGCGGTGGGCAGCGCCTGGTTCGTGCAGCAGCAAAGCCAGCACACCATCGCGCAGCTGTCGTCGGTGGGGGTGCAGGCGAATTCCGATGTGAAAAATGCACTGATCTACGCGCAACAGGCGACGACCCAGATCGAAGGGGCGCTGGGCATCGCCAATGAAAAGCAGCGCCTGTGGGAACTCGGGCAGGCGGATCAATTGCTGAAGCGGTCCCGCGATCATATGCAGTCCCTGCAGGACACCCAGGCGTTGACCGGGTCCCAGGGGGAATCCCTGCAGCATATCCTGGAGACCACCTTCAAGGATTACTGGGCGCAGGTCGATCAGTTGCGCGGCTTTGCGGCCAAGCAGGATGCCAAGGCCTTCGAGGCCCTGAAGCGCGGCCGCCTGAGGGGCGCCGCCCGGGGAATGGACAGGGCTTTTGGGCAGTTCGACCAATATATCCAGAACAGCAGCAATGAATCCCGGCAGGCCCTGGCTCAGCAGTTCGAGTGGGCCAATTACGGTTTCATCGGCTTGCTGGCCGTGGCCGTCGTCCTGGCCCTGCTCGCGTATCGCACCCTGATCCGCACCGTGCTGCGGCCTTTGCAGGGGGTGGGCCGCCATTTGCGGAAGATGGCGGGCGGCAACCTGGACCTCGCGATCCAACCCAAGTCCCATGATGAAATCGGACAGTTGCTATTCGGTCTGAAGGACATGCGCGAGGGCCTGGAGTCCCTGATCCTGGGCGTGCGTACCCGCATGGGCCGGATGACCGACAGCGCCCGGCGTATCGCCAGCGGCAATCTGGATCTGAGCAGCCGCACCGATCAGCAGGCCGCCGCCCTGCAACAGACCGCCGCCAGCATGGAAGAGCTGGCCAGCACTGTGAAGCAGAATGCCGATCATGCCCGGCAGGCCAATCAACTGGCCAGCACGGCATCCCAGGTGGCTTCCCGCGGGGGGCAGGTGGTGGGCGAGGCCGTGCAGACCATGCAGGGCATTTCTGGCAGTTCGCAGAAAATCGCCGATATCGTCGGCGTGATCGACAGCATCGCCTTCCAGACCAACATTCTGGCCCTGAATGCCGCGGTCGAGGCCGCTCGCGCCGGGGAACAGGGCCGCGGCTTTGCCGTGGTGGCGGCCGAAGTCCGCGCCCTGGCCCAGCGCAGCGCGGGCGCGGCCAAGGAAATCAAGGAATTGATCGAGGATTCCGTCGGCCGGGTGCAGGCGGGTTCGGCCCAGGTCAACCGCGCGGGCGAGACCATGCAGGAAATCGTCCAGGCCGTGACCCGCGTGTCCGACATCATGAGCGAGATCACCGCCGCCACGGTGGAGCAGTCCTCGGGCATCGATCAGGTCAATCTGGCCATTACGCAGATGGATACGGTCACGCAGCAGAATGCCTTGCTGGTGCAGCAGGCGGCGACGGCCGCCGGGTCCCTGGAGACGCTGGCGGCGGAAATCGGTCAGTCGCTGGCCGTCTTCCAGCTCAGCCAGCAGGCCGCGGAGGCGGCCGAGCTGCAGGATGCCCAGGCGGAGTCCGTCGCCGCCGAATTTGCGCCGGCCGCCCCCGCTCAGGCTTCGCCTGCCGCTGCCCGGCGATCGATTGCGCCCGCCGAGGCGCCCGCAGCCGCGGGCCGCGGCAGGCAATCTTCACCCCAGGGCGCGGCCGGGTCGGAAAAAACTCGTCTGGCGGCGCCCACCGCGCCTGCGCGGGCGGACCGGCGCGCAGCGCCCCGAACTACCTCGGATACTGAAGAATGGGAGGAATTCTGAATATGAGTCATCAGGGATACGGGCGCGTGGATGCCATGTCCGACGCGGCGCAGTCCGGCCCTTCGGGCGCGGGGGCGCTGCGGCG
>NZ_JBATVG010000008.1:0-155617 GCF_049671645.1 Castellaniella sp.
TCATGAAGGCCCCGGCCAGGATGAAGAAGGGGATGGCCATGAGCGTGAAGTGCTCGGAGGTCTCGTAGAGCTTGAGCGAGAGCGAGGCCAGCGAGTCGGTGCCGAAGGCCATGATGGTCAGGAGCGAGGACAGGCCCAGGGCCACGGCCACGGGCATCCCCATGAACATGAACAGGAACAGCAGGATGAACAGAGCGGTAGTTGTCATTTTTGGTCTCCGGTGTCGTCGCTGCGGTATTTCATGGCGTCGGCGACTTCATCGCCCAGCAGGGAGGCGTGATCGCCCTGGAGCAGATGCCAGAGCACCTCGCCGAATCGGTAGATCAACAGCAGAAAGCCCACGGGCATGACCAGGCGCGGGACCCACTGGGGGATGGGCAGGTCCTGGGCCATGATGCCGATCATGTGGATCTTGCTGACGTAGATCCAGCTGCCGTAGAGCACGATGGCGGCGTAGACGAGGCACAGCAGCGTGCTGACGATGGCCAGGTAGCGGGCGGGGCGCGGGGCGAGCAGGCGCACGAAGGCGTCCACGCCGATGTGCGCGCCCACGCGCACGCCGTAGGAGATGCCCAGGAAGATCAGGGCGCCGAAGAAGTACATCGTCAGTTCGAGCGCCCAGACGAAGCTGTAGTTGAAGACGTAGCGGGCGACGACCTGGGCGAATGTCACCACAGTCATTGCCGCCAGCAGGAAAGCGATCAGGCCTTCCTCGATGTGTTCCAGCCAGTTTTTCAACATGGTAAGGAAATCCTTGAGTCGGGATGGGAAGCAGCTGCGGAAAGGCAGCTGCGAGAGCGATACGATGGCGCGCCCGGCCGCAGGACCGGGCGCGCGATGCGCCTCGGCGTCAGCGACTCATGCCGCTGACGCCGAGGCCCGATCATCAATTCTCGTTGGACGCCCGGGCCTTCGCGATCAGATCTTCGCCGATCTGGCTCGAGAACTTCGTCCAGACGGGCCGGACAGCCTCGCGCCATGCGGCGACATCCCGCTTGGTCAGGGGCTGGATCTTGGCCTTGCCGGCGTCGGCGATGCGCTTCTGGTCGCGATCGTTGATCTCGGAGGCCAGCTTGTTGGCGTGTTCCGTGGCGCCTGCCATGGCGGTCTTCAGCGCATCGCGGACGTCCTGGGGCAAGCCGTCCCACCAGCCGGAATTGGTGATGACCATGTAGTCCAGCGCGCCGTGATTCGTGACGGCGATGGTCTTCTGCACTTCATGGAGCTTTTGCGAGTAGATGTTCGACCAGGGGTTTTCGGCCCCATCCACCACGCCGGTCTGCAAGGCCTGGTAGACCTCGGAGAAGGCGAGTTTCTGCGGGTTGGCGCCCAGCTGGCGGAACTGGGCCTCCAGCACGTCGGAGGACTGGATGCGGAACTTCAGGCCTTTGATGTCTTCCGGACGAACCAGCGTGTCCTTGTTGGTGGACATCTGCTTCATGCCGTTGTGCCAGTAAGCCAGGCCCTGGATGCCCTTGGACTTCATGGAATCGAGCAGCTCGTGGCCGGCCGGGCTGGCCTGGAAGCGGTCCAGGGCGGCCACGTCGTCAAACATGAAGGGCAGATCGAAGACCTGCAGCTTCTTGGTGTAGCGGTCGAACTTGGCCAGGGACGGGGCGATGATCTGGACGTCGCCCAGCAGCAGGGCTTCCATTTCCTTGCCGTCGCCAAACAGCTGCGAATTGGGGAACACCTGCACTTGCACCTTGCCGGGCAAGGCGGCTTCGGCCAGTTCCTTGAACTTCAGGGCGCCCTGGCCCTTGGGCGTATTTTCAGCCACGACGTGGCTGAACTTGATGACGACAGGCTTGTCGGCGGCCAGCGCCGCCGAGGAGAAAGCCAGGGCGAGGCACACGCCCAGCGTTTTGACGAAAGGGATACGGATGCTCATAGGAAGGTCTCCTTGTTTTATGAAAATGACAGGGGGGGAAAACTGGATCATCGTATGGATTGCTCAAGGCGCTGCAATCGCGCGGCGGATATCGGAAATCAGTTGCGCGCCGATATGGGCTTCCATATCGACGCTGACGCCCGCCAGGGCCTTTTTCCAGGCCTCGCGCTCGGGCTCCGTCAGGACATCGACCTGGGTTCTTCCGGACTCGCGGATGGCCTCCAAGGCCCGATCGTTTTCTTCCTGCGCGATCGAACTGGCGTAACGCGTCGCTTCCCGCATTGCGCCTTCGAGTTCCCGGCGTATGTCGGGAGGCAGCCCTTCCCAGAATTTTCTATTCACGATCACGGCATACCCCAGGTAGCCATGATTGGAGACGGTGAAGTGCGATTGCACGTCCTGCATGCCCTGCGTGTAGAAATTGGAGGGCGGATTCTCGGTGCCGTCCACCACGCCGGCCGCCAGCGCGTCGTAGACCTCGCCGAACCGCAAGGTCATCGGCTGGGCGCCCAGCGCTCTCATCTGGGCATCCAGCACCCTGGACGGCTGGATCCGCATCCGCAAGCCCGCGAGATCGGAAGGCACGCGCACCGGGCGATTGGCGGAAAAGGACTTGAAGCCGTTATCCCAGAATGCCAGGCCGATGACGCCCTTGAGCCGCAGGCGCTGCAGCATGCCCTCGCCGATCGGCCCGTCCGTGATCCGGTGCAAGGCGGCCTTGTCGGGGAACATGAACGGCAGATCGAACACCTGAAACTCGCGCGCGCCCAGCGGCCCGAACTTGGACAGGGACGGCGCGATCATTTCAACGGCGCCCAGCTGCAGGGCTTCCAGTTCCTCCCGATCCCGATAGAGCTCGCTATTGGGGTAGATCCGCACGCGGACGCGGCCTTCCGTGGCCTGTTCGGCAAGCTGCCGGAAGCGTTCCGCCGCCTTGCCCTTGGGCGTATCCGCGGCAACCACGTGGCTGAACCGGATCAGGATGGGCTCCTGGCGCGCATAGGCGACCTGGGAACACACCAGCGCACAGGAGAACAGGAGAGCCAACAGCTTCATTGCTTGAGCGGTATCCGGAATCTTGAAGTCAGGGGAGTCGAAAAATACGCCGCCATTGTCTGCAAGCACGGCACGCGTTTCAACTGTGGAAATCCACAATCCGGCCCGCAAGACGGCGCGTCTTCGCCCTATGCCGCTCAGCTACACTGGAGGCGGAATAAATTTCGCCACGCCGCCCCCGCCCTCCCGTCACCAGGGGGCAGATGGCCTGCCGCCCGCCGCGCATGAGTCCCTTCCTGTCCTACGCTCCGCTTGTCCACCGACGCACCTGGCAATGGCTGGTGCCGATCTTGTGCGCGCTCTTGTTCCTGACCACCGTCATCTGGCTGCCGCGCCAGGCGCAGCAGATGGAATCCACAGAGCGCCAGGAACAATTGATCGCCGACACGCTGTGGGTCGAGCAGACCATCCGCTTCCAGCTGGGGCGCAACGAAGACGATATCCGCTCACTGGCCAATGCCATCGCCGCCGGCCGCCTGACGGGCGGAAAACTGCAGGACCGGATGCGCTTTCTGCAGCGAACCCACCCTGAACTGACCCGCATCGCCTGGGTCGATGCCGATGGCAAGGGGACGGCATCCGACCATAAAGACCTTCTTTCCCCGGAAGATCTGCCCGAGTCGCTGCGCCTGAAGCTGGAGCGCGTGCGCAGCACCGGCACGCCGGAATACACCCAGCCGAACCCGCCCGAAGGCACGCAGCGCCCCGCCCTGATGGACTATCTCTTCCCCATTCACCAGGACGGGCGCTACATCGGCTGCGTGATCGCCACCTACTCCCTGACCGGAATCCTGGAACAGATGGTGCCCTGGTGGTTCGCCCAGAAGAACGAAGTCCGCCTGACGGACCGTCACGAGAATGCGCTCGGGCAGCGCACGGCGGGCGGGGTCGGACGGGGCGTGTACACCTACGCGCACGACCTGAACCTGCCCTACGCGGACATCACGCTGCGAACCGACAGCGTCAAGGGAGCCCCGAACCTGCTGTCCAATCTGCTGGTCATCGTCATCGTCGCCTTGACGCTGGGCCTGCTCTGGAGCCTGGCCGCCCTGTGGCGCGACATCAACCGCCGGATGGCCGTCGAGCGGGCATTGCGCGAACAGATCGCTTTTCGCACCGCGATGGAGGACTCGCTGGTGACCGGGTTGCGGGTGTACGACCTGAACGGCAAGATCACCTACGTCAACCCCGCGTTCTGCCGCATGGTCGGCATGTCGGCCGAATCCTTGATCGGCTGCTCGCCTCCCATGCCCTATTGGGCGCCGGAAGTCTTGACGGAATACCAGGAGCGCTTCACGCAGCGCATGGCGGGCATGATCAGCCCCCATGGTTTCGAAACGCTGTTCCTGCGCAACCGCACCGAACGCTTCCCCGTGCTGGTCTATGAATCGGCGCTGGTCGACGAAAGCGGCCGGCAGACCGGCTGGATGAGCTCCATCCTGGATATTTCCGACCGCAAGCGATTCGAGGAACTGAACCGGCGCCAACAGGAAAAACTCCAGGCCAGCGCCAGAATGGTGACCATGGGAGAAATCGCATCGACATTGGCTCACGAACTGAACCAGCCGCTGGCCGCCATCACAAGCTACACGACCGGCGCCCTGAACCTGCTGAGCGACCCCGCCGCGCGTCCGGACGATGCGGGCCTGGAGCGCATCCGGGGCGCTCTGGAAAAAGCCAATGCCCAGGCGCAGCGCGCGGGGCACGTCATCCGCAGCGTCCACACATTCGCCAAGCGGCGCGAACCGCATCTGGAAACGGTGCAACTCCCCGCCCTGATCGCGGACGTGGTCCAACTGGCGGAACTGCAGGCCAGCCAGCACTTCATCACGATCAAGGCCGACATCGGGCCGGACACGCCGGCCGTGCTGGCCGATCCGATGATGCTGGAGCAGGTGCTGCTCAACCTGACCCGCAACGCCATCGAGTCCATGCGGGACGTGGAGCCCGAACGCCGCGTCCTGCACATCGGCGCCAACGCGGACCCGCTTGTGCCGGGCAGTGTTACCATCAGCGTGGCTGATCGCGGATGCGGCATTCCGCCGCATGCCCGGGACCGCCTGTTCTCGCCCTTCTTTTCCACTAAGTCAGATGGCATGGGCATGGGCCTGAAGATCTGCCGCACCGTCGTCGAGTTTCACGGCAGCGCCCTGGCCTACGCGGACCAGCCCGGCGGAGGCACCGTCTTCCGCTTCTCGCTGTCCGTGGCCACCGCCGCCGAAAACATGAAAAAATAGGGTTGCCGGGCCGCTCATGGGCCGGACACGCCCAGAGGAGGGAGACAGCAAGGTGCTACACATCGTCGACGATGAAGAAGCAATACGGGATTCACTGATCTGGCTGGCTGAGTCGCGCCGGATCAACGCCTCAGGCTACGACTGCGCCCAGGCCTTTCTCGACATGCTGGAAGCGGACCACGTCTTCAGCCCCGAGGGGGACTGCCTGCTGCTGGACATGCGGATGCCCGACATGAGCGGCGCGCTGCTGTTCGACACCCTGGCGGCGCGGGGGCTGACCCGGCGCATGCCGGTCATCTTCCTGACAGGCCACGGCGACGTGCCGATGGCGGTCGACAGCCTGAAGCGCGGGGCATTCGATTTCTTCGAGAAGCCGTTCAACGACAACAAGCTGATGGACCGGGTGCAGGAAGCGCTGCAAGCATCGCTGGACGCCGGGGACCAGGCGCTGGTGCAGGCGCGCCTGGCCGCTCTGTCGTCGCGTGAACGCGAGGTCATGGACCTGATCCTGGAAGGCAAGATGAACAAGGTGATCGCCGACATGATGGGCATCAGCATGCGCACGGTGGAAGTGCACCGGTCGCACATCCTGACAAAGATGCACGTGCGCACCGCCGTCGAACTGGCGCGGCTGCTGAAATAGCCGACGGTCGAGGGCGGTCCGCGCACAGCGGGCCTGGCCATCAGCCAGCCCGGTAGCCGCCATGCTCGCCCTCTGCGCGGCCCGCCCCGAGCATCCCTAGCGGAGGTTCGCCCCGTCGTAGCGGGTCAGATCGAGCGCGTCCAGATCCGCCTGCGGGACGCAGCGCAGATTGACCGCGCGTGAAAGCGTGCCATCGGGCAACGCACCCAAGGCGAAGGCCTGGGTTCCGCACACGGCGCAGAACTGATGCTCGATCTGGTGAGTGTTGAAACGGTAGCTGCGCAGCGAATCCTGGCCTTGCGTCAGACTGAACTTTTCCGCGGGAAAAAACGCCAGCAGAAAGCCCTTGGCGCGGCAATGGGAACAATTGCAGCTCACCGCCTGCGTCGGCAGGGGCGCATCCACGGAAAATTTGACGGCACCGCAGTGGCACTGGCCTTGGAAGGACATGATGTCTCCTGGGAATGAGGCTATTGAGCCAAACATGATAATCGCTGTCTGGCGGACATGCGGGAATTCCACACCAAGCGATCCATCCCCACGCCCGGCGCAGGCGGGCCCATACGGGCCCCCGCCCGGGGACTGATGTCACAACTGGATCTTGAACTCGGGGCCCGAATAATCCGTCTTGACCTGGATCCGCCCGCTCAGGATCTGCTGCCGGAAGTCTTCAATTTTCTGCCGGACAGCCTGGGGCGTGTCGTCTGCCATGATCAAGCGCACCGCCTGATCGTTCTGCAGGCCGACCTTGGAGATGCTCCCGGGCCTGAAGCGCTTCTGGACAAAATCATCCACCGCAGCGAACACCCCGATGCCGACGTCGGCATAGGCCGACGCGATGAACACCTGGGGATCCCTGGCCACCCAATCCGCCACATTGCCGATCTCGTGAATGCCCAGGGCGCGACAGGCCTCGGTGGTCCCCGACCGGCCGGCGTTCAGCATGGTGAAGATGATATCGGCCCCCTGCTTCGCCTGCGCCCGCGTGACCCGGTCCGCCAAGGCGGCATCATCCTGATTCCCAGAAAAATTGGTCAGCAGGCGCACCTTCGGATTGGCTGTACGGACGCCATCCGCATACGCGGCGCGCCCGCGCAGACCCGGCGGGACGCGGATGCCGGATTGATGAGCCACCACGCCGGTGCGCGTCATCATGGCTGCATACGCGCCAGCCAGCCACGCCGATTCCTCTTGAAGCACATCGTAGCTGGACAGATTCGCGCCGGTCACATGGCCCTGCGTCACGACAAAAAGAATGTCCGGGAACTCGGCGGCGACCTGCTCCGCTGCCTTGTTGTTCTGCCCGCCATGCGCGATGACGAGCGCGGGACGCGCCTGCGCCAATCCCCGAAGCGCCACGACTTGCGCGCTGGTTTCGTTGGGGATTTTGTCGACGTAGGCCGTCTGGACCCCGAGCTTTCGCTTGGCCAGCATCAGCCCCTGATAACCGGCCTGCATGAAACCGCCATCATTGATCTGGCCGCAAAACAGCGCCGATACCCTGGTTGCGCCACCGGAGCCTTTAAGGGGCGCGCAAGCGGCCAGGGAAGCCAGGGGGATCGCCGTCAAGAGGCGCCGCCGAGTGTGATTCATCATGTCGTCTCCGTTTTCCGGTTTCATTGAACCTTCGAAGACTTTAGCAAAGAAGGCTTCCGGGAATATGCGCATTCCCGTATGAAACGCATACGAAGACGGACATGGTGCGACCCGCTAGTCCACCAGGGCAGTTCCCGAGCCCAGCGCAACCAGGCGAAGCGCATTTCTAAGGTTCGCTTTCATGAGCTTGCTGACAACCTTTGCGGTATCCGCATCGCGCGGGTTCGCAAGGCAGGTCAGCAGCCTTTCGATGTCGCCGTCCGTCAGCGCCACCTGGTGCTGATCCGCACCATCTTTCCCATTCGGAACCCAGGCGGTTATCTGAACGACCAATCTCCCTTGGTCATCGATCTGTGTTTCCGGCTGCCCAGGAAATTTCGCGCGCAGGTCACCCGCTTTTCCTGCCGACGATTTTTCAGTTTTGTTGATCTGCATGGCACCCCCAATGTTTCAAATCGCACCGGCTGATTCTAAGCCCGACCACCCCTAAAAATCCCTCAAGGAAAACCATGACCATCGCCCGCTTTGACTGGGATGGGCGGGCGTGGCGGCATGCAAATCATCGGTCACCTTGAGCAACCTGCGGCAGATGCCGGCTTGGTGGGAAAAGCGGCAGCCCTGGCTGGACTGCTCGTTTTATAGGTGCTCGCAGCAAAGCGGCACGGATGAGCGCGCCGTCAGGACGTTGAGAGAGGCGGCACTTTCCCCCGACCGGCGCCGTCTTCCCGCCGCGCCTTCTGCAATATCTGGTCCAGGGCATTGGCAAATGCGCGCCTGTCCGCCTGGCTGAAAGTCGCCGGCCCGCCGGTATCGACGCCTGCGCTACGCAACTCTTCCATCATGTCTCGTATCGACAAGCGCTCACTGATGCTATCGGCGGTATAGCGCTCGCCACGCGGGCTCAGCACCAGCATCCCCTTGCCCAGGGCTTCGCTTGCCAAGGGAATATCCGCGGTGATGACGAGATCGCCGGTAGAGGCGTGTTCGACGATATAGGCGTCCGCCACATCAAACCCGCGCGGCACCTGGACGGCCCGGATCAAAGGCGATGGCGGCGTGCGCAACATCTGATTGGCTACCAGGGTGAGTGTCCGCTGCGATCGCTGCGCGGCCCGATACAGGATGTCCTTGATGACGGCAGGACAGGCGTCAGCATCGACCCATATGTTCACGGACTAGCCCTTCAACGCTTCGGCCAGCAGCACGTTCACCAGCTCGTTGACGCTGACGCCATCCGCCTGCGCCTTGACGTTCAAGGCCGTGATCAATGGCTGGCGCAGCTTGACGGGAAAGGACACCAGGCCAGCAGCTCGATCCAGGCGACGCTGTTCGCGGCGATCCACAGCAGACGCGGCGCCGGCAAAGCGATCCGGCGGGATGGCGGCATTGAGCTTGCCCATGAGCTTCAGGGCTTTCTGCTTGTCGAGATCGGTTTTTTTCATGGAGAGCTCAGCGTAGTGATCCGCCGACGGCAAACTTGGCAGACAGCGTTATAGAAGATATCACCTGAGCAAGTTTTGACCGGGTCAATTCAGGTGGCGATAAACAGCACTTCATCAATGATGACGTACCTGCGGTAGCTGGCCCCGTACCGGGACGGGGAAATCCAGGGCGCCTGTAGGGCACGGCCCCCATGAAAAGAGCAAGGGCTTACAGAGAAACCTCTGTAAGCCCTTGGTAATGCTGGTCGGGACGGCGGGATTCGAACTCGCGACCCCTTGCACCCCATGCAAGTGCGCTACCAGGCTGCGCTACGCCCCGAAAGAACGTGATTCTAGCATAGAAATTCACAGGTCTGCAGGCGGCCAAAGTGAATTCACCAAAGACGTCGGCCCGCCCCCGATCCGTCTCCTCGGACCCGGATCAGGCAGCCGCGCCAATCGGTGCTCGCCGCTCGATGAACAAGGCGGGACCGGGCCGCTTCTTCGCCTGGGATTTGGCTTCGCCGGCGGCTTGCGCGACCTGATGGCGCGAATGATAGACGCCAGGCTCGACCGGCACCACTCCCAGGGACAGCGCGGGCAGCTCATAATGCCGGAGTTGGCCCTGGCGGTCCTCGGCCACGTAGCCCTGGATGTCGCCCCGCCCTGCCTCCACCATCAGCTGAATCATGCCCTGACTGAAGGACTCGATCATGCTGCGACAACGCTGCTGCCAGTCGGCGCAGCGGAACAGCACGATGAAATCGTCGCCGCCGATGTGACCCAGAAAGTCCTGACGCTCATCCACCTGCTGCGACAGCACCCGGCTCAGCAGCCGGATGACATCGTCCCCAAGGCGATAGCCGAACACATCGTTGAAGGGCTTGAAATGATCCAGATCGGCATGGCAGACGGCAAATTTCCGGCCGCTGGCCAGATAGCGCTGAATCTGCCGGTCGATGGGGACATTGCCGGGCAGCTGGGTGAGCGGATTGGCATGACGCGCCGCTCGAAGCTGCAGGCGGTTCAGCGCCTGCAACAAATCCTGGCTGGACCCGATGCCCAGATACTGCCCCCGGGCCGTGATGACGAAATCCGTCGCCAGCGCGTGGCCTTCGGCCTCGGCCAGCCAGCGGCTGAGCGTCAGCAGCGGCGTGTGCATGTCCACGATCAAGGGCTTGCTGTCCATGAACAGGCTGCAGGGCTTGGGGCCGTACAATTCCCGCTGGTACGGCAGTGAAAACCGCTCGACCAGGCTGGCCCGGGTCAAGACCCCCACCGGAACATCCTCATCCACCACCGGAATGGTATGCAATTCAGGATGGTGGCGAAACAGGCTGAATACCGTCTCGTTGGGCATGACGGGGGACACGCTGGGCACGCGGCGCAGCAAGCGCAAGGCGCGGCCCTCCGCGCCGTCATGGGCCGGACTGGATTCCAGACCGTCCTGCGTGTCCGCCCGCCGGAGTTCCGCCAGGCTGAGCATCAATTCAGGCCACAGTGTCCGGGCGGGCTCCGCTGCGGGATGGTCGATGCAATATCCTTGCGCGCAGGCGACGCCCAGGTCCACCACGCACGCCAGTTCATCCAATGTTTCGACGCCCTCGGCGACGACGACGGCGCCGGCGACGGTGGCGATGTCGCTGACCGAACGCAGAATCTGCTGACGCAGCACGTCGTGCTGAATCCCGGCCGTGAAGGTTTTATCGGTCTTGATGAACTCGGGCCGCAAGGCCAGCCAGCGCCCCAGGTTCGAAAGACCCGAACCCAGGTCATCGATGGCGAAACGGATGTCCCGCGCCCTGAGCCGGGTGATCACAGGAAGCAGATCCCCCGGAGCCCGCCCCTGATCCTGTTCAGTCAGTTCAATGACCAGGCGGCTGGTCGGCAGGCCGCACGCCGCCAGCAAGCCGATCAGGTCCAGCGCCCCTCCAGCCGCGTGGAGCAAAGCCGTCGGGCTGAGATTCACGAACAGGTTGCCGGGCAGCCGCAAGGCGGCGAAGCGCTGGATCACGATGCGGCAGCAGCGAAGTTCAAGCGCGATATCCAGGCTGCGCGCGCGGGCGGCCTCGAACAGGCGATCCGGCGTGTGCAGGGGATGGTCGCTCGGCCCGCGGATCAAGCCTTCGAATCCCAGGAGCGCGCCTTCCCGCGCCCACAAAATCGGCTGAAAGACGGCGCTCAATTCACCCTGGAGCAGCTGCGCGGCGACGTCGCCCCTCCCTTCTTGAGAGTCCGGATCAGTCATCGGTGATTCGTGCGGCCCGGATTCCGGAAAACAACGCATGGGAAACATCAGCAAAACGACGTGGCACACACATTACACGATGTTCATGACACAAAGATGAACCCGTCGCGTCTGCCCGCACGATAAAAAAACAGGGTAACCGTCAAGCGCAAGCCCTACAGCAAGCCCAGTTGCAGCTTGGCCGGCTCGCTGATCATTTCCCGGCTCCAGGGCGGGTCCCAGACCAGGTCGACGGTGGCTTCGTCCACGCCTTCGATGTTCAGCAGCTTGTTGCGCGCCTCATCGGCGATCATGGTGCCCATGCCGCAACCCGCCGCTGTCAGCGTCATCTTGATTTCGATGCGGAAACGATCGGGCGTGCTGGCGGGCAGCACCTTGCATTCGTAGACCAGGCCCAGGTTGACGATGTCCACCGGAATCTCCGGGTCGTAGCAGGTGGACAGCATGGTCCAGGCGGCTTCCTCGACGGATTCCAGAGTCGCCGGACCTTCATGGACATGCTTGACGTCTTCTGTGGGCTCGAAGCCCAGGGCGTCGCCATCGGCGCCCTCGATGCGGTATAGGTTGCCTTCCACCATGACGGTGTAGGTGCCGCCCAACTGCTGGGTGATGACGGCTTCGCAGCCGGCCTCGATGGTGACGGGCGAGCCGTAAGGCACAGTGACCGCCGGGCAATCCCGGTTCACGATCACTTCCTGACGATTGAAACTCATGATGTTACCTCTGGTTCATCGCGTTATTCGGTGACGGCCGTATCCTGCGCCTGGACAATGGCGTTGTGCAGGGTGTGCCAGGCCAAGGTGGCGCATTTCACCCGCGAGGGGAATTCGCGCACCCCGGACAGGACTTCCAGCTTGCCCAGATCGCAATCCGGGTGGGCCTCGGTCAGCATGGCGTGGATGTTGCGAAACAGCGCGTCGACCTCTTCGATCTTCATGCCGCGCACCGCTTCGGTCATCAGCGAAGCCGATGCCGTGGAGATGGCGCAGCCATGGCCGACGAAGCTGACTTCCTGCACCACGCCGTCCTGCACCTTGGCGTACACGGTCAGTTGATCGCCGCACAGGGGGTTGTGGCCGTCGGCCCGGTTCGAGGCATCCTCCATCGCATGGAAATTACGCGGATTGCGGTTGTGGTCGAAGATGACTTCCTGGTAGAGATCGCGCAGTCCGTCGTCGGTGTCCCTCATGCTTTACACCCCAAACAATTTCTGGGCCTTGCGCACGCCGGCCACCAGGGCTTCGACGTCGCGCAGGTCGTTGTACAGGGCGAACGATGCCCGCGCCGTGCCCGGAATGCCGAAGTGCGACATCAGCGGCATGGCGCAATGGTGTCCGGCGCGGATGGCCACGCCTTCGGTGTCCAGGATCGTGCCCAGATCGTGCGGATGGATGCCATCCACCAGGAAGGACAGGATCCCGGCCTTGTGCGCCGCCGTGCCGATCAGGCGCACGCCGGGGATGGACCGCATGGCGTCCGTCGCCTGTGCCAGCAGGGCCGATTCGTGGGCCGCGATACGGTCCAGCCCGATGCCGCGCACGTAGGCAATGGCGGCGCCCAGGGCCACGGATCCGGCGATGTTGGGCGTGCCGGCCTCGAAGCGCTGCGGGCCGTCGGCCCAGGTGCTGCCGTCGAAGCTGACGGTCCGGATCATGTCGCCGCCGCCCTGCCAGGGCGGCAGGTCCGCAAGGATGGAGCCGCGCACGTACAAGGCGCCGATACCGGTGGGACCGTAGATCTTGTGACCGGAAAAGGCATAGAAATCGCAATCCAGCGCCTGCACATCCACCGTGGCATGAGCCACAGCCTGGGCGCCGTCGATCAGCACCAGAGCGCCGGCCTCGTGCGCCAGGCGGGTCAGCTCGGCCACCGGGTTCACCGTGCCCAGCGCGTTGGACACATGCGCGATCCCGACCAGGCGGGTGCGGGCGTTCAGCTGCGCCTTGAAATCGGCCAGGTCGAGTTCGCCGGTCTCTGTGATGCGGGCATGCCGCAACACCGCGCCCGTGCGGGCGCACAGCAGTTGCCAGGGCACGATGTTGGAATGGTGCTCCATGCCCGTGACCAGGATCTCGTCGCCCGCCCGCAGGCCCTGCCCCCAGGTCTGGGCGACCAGATTGATGGCTTCGGTGGTGCCGCGCGCGAAGATCACGTGCTGGCTGTCGGGCGCGTTCAGCAAGCCGCGCACCTGTTCCCGCGCCTGTTCGTACAGATCGGTGGCATGCTGGGACAGCCAGTGCACGCCGCGATGGATGTTGGCGTTGGACTGTTCGTAGAACTGGTCCAGGGCCTGGATGACGGCGCGCGGTTTCTGGGTGGTCGCGCCGTTGTCCAGATAGGCCAGGCGGCGCTTGCGCACCGGCCGGGCCAGGATGGGGAAATCATCCGCCACGGGACGGCCGTCGGCGCCCAGCAAGGCGCCGGCGGTCTCATCGGATTGCGCCAGGCGCACGGTTTCGGAAGAGCTCAGGGGCGCGTTCATGCGGCCTCCAGCGTCATGCCGCCCGGCAGCAGGGCCCGAATGGCGTATTCGATGCGCTGGCGCAGCACCGGCGTATCGATGCGGGCCACGCTGGCGGCGGCGAAGGCATAGGTCAGGATATCGCGGGCATGGGCTTCGTCCAGGCCTCGTGTGCGCAGGTAGAACAGGCTGTCGGCATCGATCTGGCCGACCGTGGCGCCGTGGGCGCATTTCACATCGTCGGCGTAGATTTCGAGTTCCGGCCGGGAATCGGACTTCGCCAGGCGCGACAGCAGCAGGCTATCGTTGCGCTGGACGGCATCGGTGCCATCGGCGCCGGGAGCCACCAGGATGCGCCCGCTGAACACGCCATGCGCCGTATCGGCCAGGATGCCGCGATAGTTTTCGTGGCTGACACAGCGCGGCTGGTCGTGACCGATCAGGGTGTGGTGATCGACATGACGGCGCTGATCGACGTAATACAGGCCGTTGAACAGGGTTTCGCAACGTTCGCCCGCGAAATGCGTGGCGATGTCGTGACGCGCCAGGCGGGCGCCCAGCGACACCGAATGGGAAGCGAAGTACGAGCCGCGCGACTGCACGGCGTCGATGTCCCCCAGGTGCCAGGCCTGCGCCGATTCCTGTTGCAGCTTCAGGTGCGTGACGCGGGCGTCCTGATCCAGGGTCAGGCGCGTGGCCGCATGGCGGAAATTGCTGGCCTGGGCCACGCCGACGTAGTGTTCGACGACCGTGGCCTGCGCGCCGGCCGCCGCCTGAATGACGTGCCGCAGAAAATGGGCCGCTTGCGGCGAGGCGGCCGCGCAGACCACATGGATAGGCTGCTCGACGGCCACGCCCCGGGCCAGGCTGATCCAGGCGCCGTCGCTGGCCAGAGCCAGATTCAGGGCGCTGGTGCTATGCCCTTGTTCCGCCTGGCCGTAGGCGGCCTGGATCGCATCGGCATGGTCAGACCAGGCCTGCGACAAGGGCAGCGCGAGCGCGCCGTCCGGCAGTGCGCCGATATCCGACAGGCCGGCGTCGAAGGCGCCATCCACGAACACCAGCCAATGGCCGGACTCGCCCGCCTTCAGATCGGCGACCAGATCGGCCACCGGCTGGGCGCCGCCATCGGCGAACGTGGCGGCGGCCAGGGGCGACAGCGACGTATGACGCCAGGCCTCGATCTTGGTGGTGGGCCAGCCCTCGCTCATGAAACGGTCCAGGGCCTGCCGGCGCACGCCGGCCAGCCACGGCAACCGGGCGCCGGGCAAGTCCCCCGCCCGCTGGCCGAAGACATCGGCCCAGGCTTGCAGATCCGTGCTCATGCCCGCGCCCCCGGCTTGACGCCGATCTTCTTGCCATCGTCGGCCGGCTTGGCGGCGCGCGCGGCGGCCGGGGCTTGATTGACCCCTTCGATCCAGCCGTAGCCCTTGGCTTCGAGTTCGAGCGCCAATTCACGCCCGCCGGAGCGCACGATCTTGCCGTGGGCCAGCACGTGCACGAAATCGGGCACGATGTAATCCAGCAGGCGCTGGTAGTGGGTGATGACGATCATGGCACGATCCGGCGAACGCAGGCGGTTCACGCCATCGGCCACGGTCTTCAGGGCGTCGATGTCCAGGCCGGAATCGGTTTCGTCCAGGATGGCCAGCCTGGGTTCCAGCAAGGCCATCTGCAGGACTTCATTGCGTTTCTTTTCGCCGCCCGAAAAGCCTTCGTTCACTGACCGGTACAGGAATTCATCACGCATGCCCACGAGCTTCATTTCGGCCTTGGCGCGTTTGACGAAATCCATGGCGTCCAGTTCGGGCTCGCCGCGATGGCGGCGGCCGGCGTTGACGGCCGCCCGCAGGAAATAGGCGTTGGAGACGCCCGGGATCTCGATCGGGTACTGGAAGGCCAGGAAGATGCCGGCGCGGGCGCGTTCTTCCACGGGCAGGTCCAGCAGGTTCTGGCCCATGAATTCGACGGTGCCGCCCGTGACCTTGTAGTCGTCGCGCCCGGTCAGCACCTGCGACAGCGTGCTCTTGCCCGCGCCGTTGGGGCCCATGATGGCGTGGACTTCACCGGCCTTGACCTCCAGGTCGAGGCCACGCAGGATTTCGTTGTCCTCGATCGAGGCGTGCAGATCATTGATTTTCAGCATGAGATGGGTTTCCTTAACCGACGCTGCCTTCCAGGCTCACGCCGAGCAGATTCTGCGCTTCGACGGCGAATTCCATGGGCAATTCCTTGAAAACTTCCTTGCAGAAGCCGTTGACGATCATCGACACGGCGTCCTCGGCCGACAGGCCGCGCTGCATGGCATAGAACAACTGGTCTTCCGCGATGCGCGACGCCGTGGCTTCGTGCTCGACGCTGGCGGTGGGGTTCTGCACCTCGATGGTCGGGAAGGTGTGCGCGGCGCATTCCTTGCCGATCAGCAGCGAATCGCACTGCGTGTAATTACGGGCGTTTTCCGCTTTGGGCGTCATCCGCACCAAGCCCCGGAAGGTATTGCTGCCATGGCCGGCGGAAATGCCTTTCGAGATGATGGTGCTGCGGGTATTCTTGCCCATGTGCACCATTTTCGTGCCGGTATCGGCCTGCTGGTAATGGTTGGACAGCGCCACGGAATAGAATTCACCCGTGGAATCGTCGCCGCGCAGGATCACGCTGGGATATTTCCAGGTGATGGCCGAACCGGTTTCCACCTGTGTCCAGGAAATCCGCGAACGCGGCCCGCGACAGTCGCCGCGCTTGGTGACGAAGTTATAAATGCCGCCCACGCCGTTTTCGTCGCCGGGATACCAGTTCTGCACCGTGGAATACTTGATGCGGGCATCCTCCAGCGCGACCAGCTCGACCACGGCGGCGTGCAGCTGGTTTTCATCGCGCATGGGCGCCGTACAGCCTTCCAGGTAGCTGACGATGGCGCCTTCGTCGGCAATGATCAGCGTGCGTTCGAACTGGCCGGTATCGGCGCTGTTGATGCGGAAATACGTGGACAATTCCATCGGGCATTTCACGCCCTTGGGAATATAGACGAACGACCCATCCGAAAAGACGGCTGAATTCAGGGCCGCATAGAAGTTGTCGCCCGGCGGCACGACCGTGCCCATGTATTTCTGCACCAGATCGGGGTGGGATCGGACGGCTTCCGAGAACGAACAGAAGATGATGCCGACGTCGGCCAGCTGCTTGCGAAACGTCGTCGCCACCGACACCGAATCGAACACGGCGTCCACCGCGACTCCGGCGAGTTTTGCCCGCTCGTGCAGGGGCACGCCCAGCTTTTCGTAGGTCTTCAGCAGTTCCGGATCGACTTCGTCCAGGCTCTTGGGACCGTCCTTCTTGGATTTCGGGGCCGAAAAATAGCTGATGTCCTGGAAATCGGGTTCCGGGAAATTGACCTTGGCCCAGTTGGGGCGCGGCATCTTCAGCCATTCGCGGTAGGCCTTCAAGCGCCATTCCAGCATGAATTCAGGTTCGCGCTTGACCGCGGACAGGCGGCGGATCACGTCCTCGTCCAGACCTTTCGGAAAGGTCACGGCCTCGATTTCGGTCACGAAACCGGCGTCGTATTCACGGTCGAGGAAAGAATCGAGCTTGTCGTTGACAGTACTCATTTGGACAGACTCCAGTTCGGGGTATTCGGGACGGGACGAACGGCGGCCACGGTGGGGGCGGACGCCACGGGCACCGGAATCGGCCGGCCTTCATCCAGCATATCGGCCAGCGTGACGGATTCCAGGGTGCGCCGCACGACCAGATTGATGCGTTGCCAATGGGTGCGGATATGGCAACCGCTTTCCACGCTGCAGGCGCCGGGCATCGCTGTGCATTCCGTCAGACCGAAAGGCTGGTCTTCCAGAGCATCGATGATTTCGGCCACGTTGATCTGATTGGCGGCGCGCTCCAGGCGGTAGCCGCCATGGGCGCCGCGCGTGCTGGACACCAGGCGGTGCTGGGCCAGGAGCTTCAGGACTTTGCTGACGACGGGCTGCCCCAGCCCCAGGCTGGCGGCCAGATCAGCGGCGCTGCAGACGTGCGTCGGACGGGCTGCCATGTGCGTCAGCACAAGGATTCCGTAATCGACGATCTTGCTGATCCGCAGCATCGGCTGTTCCAGGGAAAATTCGGTAAACCAAATAGTACTGCTTTGGTACGGTATAGGTCAAACCCTAATGGCCTTCAATCGCCCTTCGCGGAAGAGCCAGAACCGTCGAAAGAGCCCATCTCGCCGTGCGACTGCTGCAACTGCCACATACGGGCATAGCGGCCCTGTTGCGCCAGCAGGGCCGCATGGGTGCCCTGCTCCACCACCCGGCCGGCATCCAGCACCAGGATGTGGTCGGCATGCACGATGGTGGACAGGCGGTGCGCGATGATCAGCGTGGTGCGCCCCTGGGCGATGCGCTCGAGCTGCTCCTGGATGGCCCGTTCGGTGCGGGTGTCCAGGGCGCTGGTCGCCTCGTCGAACACCAGGATGGGCGGGGACTTCAGCAGCGCCCGGGCAATGGCGACCCGCTGCTTTTCCCCGCCGGACAATTTCAGCCCGCGCTCGCCCACCGGGGTATCGTAGCCCTGTGGCAGGGATGAGACAAAATCGTGGATGTGCGCGGCCTGCGCGGCGCGGATCACGTCCTCCGGCGTGGCATCGGGACGGCCATAGGCGATGTTGTAGCCGATGGTGTCGTTGAACAGCACCGTATCCTGGGGCACGATGCCGATGTGCGCCCGCAGGCTGTCCTGGGCGTAGCCGCGGACATCGAGGCCGTTGATCCGCACGGCCCCGCCGGTCGGATCGTAAAAGCGGAACAGCAGGCGCGACAAGGTGGATTTGCCCGCGCCCGACGCGCCCACCACGGCCAAGGAACCCCCGGCCGGCACGCTGAAACTGACGCCATGCAGAATCTGCCGGTCGGGTTGATAGCCGAAATCGACCGCCTCGAAACTCAGGCTGGCCCGATCCGCCCGCAAAGCCACCGCGTCCGGCCGATCCGCCACTTCCTGCTGATGCGCCAGCAGATCGAACATGCGTTCCATGTCGGCCAGGGCGTGCTTGATTTCCCGGTAGACGAAGCCCAGGAAATTCAGGGGAGCGTACAGCTGCGTCAGATAGGCCGACACCAGCACCACGTCGCCCACGGTCATGCGCCCCTGGACCACGCCCTGCGCCGACTGCCACAACAGCGCGGTCATGCCCGCCGTGATGATCAGGCCCTGTCCCATGTTCAGCAGATTCAGCGAGACCTGATTGCGCACGGCCGAATCCACCCAACTGCGCATATCCTTGTCATAGCGCTGGCTTTCGTAGGTCTCGTTGCCGAAATACTTGACGGTTTCGTAGTTCAGCAGCGCATCGATGGCCTTGCCGTTGGCCTGGCTGTCCAGGGTGTTCATGGTGCGCCGATACACCATGCGTCGTTCCGTGACCCGCAGGGTGAACAGCACGTAAGCCGCAATCGTGGCCAGCGTCAGGGCGGCAAACACCCAGTCATAGCGCCATAGCAGCACCCCCGTCACCATGGCGATTTCCAGCAGCGTGGGCAGCACGTTGAACACCGTGAAATTCAACAGAAATCCGATGCCCTTGGTGCCGCGTTCGATGTCGCGAGTCAGCCCGCCGGTGCGCCGCCCCAGGTGAAAGCGCAGCGACAGCGACAGCAGATGGGCGAACAGCTGGCTGGCCACCTGCTGGATGGCGCCCTGCGTCACCCGGGCGAACAGGGCATCGCGCAGCTCGCCGAACACGCCCGTCAGCAGCCGGGCCAAGCCATAGCCCGCCAGGGCGGCCAGGGGAACGGTCAGCAACGCCGGCGCCGTCCCGAGGGCGTCGATCAGGTCCTTCAGATAGATCGGCGTCAGGACATTGGCGACCTTGGCCACGACCATGCAGCCAAAGGCCAGCAGCACCCGGCTGCGAAACGCCCACACATACGGCCAGAGATTCTTCAGGGTCTGCCAGTCGTCGCGCCGCGAGGGCGCCGGGCCGGTATGGGAAAAACGCATGGAAACGTCCGGAAATCGGGGGTGACAATCTGCCCGTCCGCCCATCGGGACAAGCGGAAGGCTGCGCATACAATAGGGAGCATTGACGAAAACCCGGCAAAGCCGGAAAGATTGTATGACTGTTTCGGTATTCGATTACGAGGCGGAGCTGACTGCCTGCGCAGCCGGGGATCGCGCGGCCTTTCACACGCTATACCACCACGAGGCGCCCGTCATGCGGGCGCTGGCCCTGGCGATGCTGGGCGCGACCGACGAGGCCGATGCGGTTTTGCACGAGGCCTTCGTGCTGATCTGGCGCAATGCCGCCGGCTACAGCGCATCCATCGGCACCGCCCGGGCCTGGATGTACAGCATCCTGCGCTACCGGGCCCTGGATCACCTGCGCCGCCAGCGCGCCACGGGCGATACCACGGCCGAACAACAGCCGCTGCCCGATCTGTCGCTGCCCGGCGCCGACAGGCCGGACACGATCCAGGGGGTGCTGGCCGCCCTGCCCGCGCCACAACTCGACGCGCTGCTGCAAGCCTACCTGCACGGCGGCGACCCGGCACGCATCGCCGACCGGCTGGATCGGTCCGAACCCGATATCCAGGCGTCCATCGAATCCGTCCTGACGCATATCGACGAGGCCGTGCACGCATGAAACAGCATCGTTCCTATTCCGACCACGAAATCGCCTGCTATGTCCTGGGGCTGGACATGCCCGAGCACGCGGGCGACATCCAGGCCCGCCTGGCGCGCGACGACGCGGCGGCCGCGTGCGCCTTGAAATGGGAAGCCTATTTTCTGGGAATCGCGGACGCCCTGCCCCCTGCGGCGCCCCCTGCGGCGCTGCTGATGCAGATCCAGGCGACACTGGGCATGGAGGACACGCCCATCGTGGCAGAGCCTCGCCAGCCCCGGCAGGCGGCAGACGAACCCGAGCACGACGCGACAGCCGCCGCCGAACCTGCCATGCCCCATCGGGTCCGGCGCCTGTCCTGGCGCCGCGTGCTGGCGGCCATCGGCATTGTCGCGGCCGTGGCCGTGATCGCGCTGCTGACCTGGGCCAGCCTGAAGCCGCCCCCCGACGGCACGCTGGTGCAGCAGCCGCTGCACCTGGAATCGCGCTAGGCGCCCCTACAGATTCAGCAGGCCATCGGCCTGGTTCGAGGGGCGGGCCTGGCCCAGAACCTGACCCAGACTGTCCCGGATGGACTGAAGGTCGCCCCGCAAGGCCTGCAATTCGGCGCCGCTGAGCCGCACGGCGGCATCCTGATCGTGGGGGACATCGCCGCCTTCGCCCAGGCGGTTGCGAGCGCCGGCGATGGTGAAGCCCTGTTCGTACAACAGATCGCGGATACGACGCACCAGCAGCACCTCATGATGCTGGTAGTAGCGGCGATTGCCCCGGCGCTTGACCGGCTTCAACTGGGCGAATTCCTGTTCCCAGTACCGCAGGATGTGCGGCTTGACCCCGCATAATTCGCTGACTTCGCCGATGGTGAAATAGCGCTTGGCGGGAATGGGCGGCAGTACAGTGGCGGGGGTGACGGGTGTCATGCGGGACCTCCGGCCGCCTCAACGCCATCCTTCAGTTTCTGGCTGGCATGAAAGGTGACCACCCGGCGGGCGGAAATCGGAATGACCTCGCCGGTTTTCGGGTTGCGGCCGGGGCGCGGCGGTTTGTTGCGCACCTGAAAGCTGCCGAACCCCGACAGTTTGACCTCGACCCCCTGGACCAGGGCGTCGCGGACCTCGGAAAAGAACGTGTCCACCACGTCCTTGGCTTCGCGTTTGTTCAGGCCCACCTGCTCGAACAGCAGTTCGGCCAGATGGGCTTTGGTCAGCGTCCGATCCGTATTCACCCGAAAACCTCCTATGTGCGCAAGCGTGCCCCGTGATGCCGGGACAGCGCGTCGATCAAGCCCTGCATGCAATATTCGATCTGGCTTTCTTCGAGCGTGGCATTGCGTTCCTGGAACCAGAAGCGTAGCGCCAGACTGCGTTGATCGCCGGACGAGGCATCGCGCCAAATGTCGAACAGTTTAATGTCTTTGACGACCGCCAGCGCAGGATCGGCCGCGATCTGGTGTTCAAGTGTATCAAGCAGGGACTGCCATGATTGATCGGCAGCCACCCAGATGGCCAGATCCCGCACCACGACAGGCTGGCGGGACAAGTCGGCCGGCCGTGGAAAGACCCGCGCGGCAATGGCTTCGGCATCCAGTTCGAAAACGACCGGAGCGTGCGGCAGATCCAGCCCCTGCGCCCAGCGGGGATGAACTTCGCCCAGCCAGCCGATGGGCAGGCCATCCAGAAGCACCCGGGCGCTGCGGCCGGGATGCAGGGCGGGATGGCTGGCGGCCTCGCAGCGCAAGCCGGCCGCCCGGGCCCCCAGCAACGATTCCAGATCGCGCTTGAGATCGAAGAAATCGACAGAACGGTTAGCCTCGCCCCATTGTTCGGGCAAGGCCGGCCCCCAGGCCGCGGCGGCCAGGTGCGTGGGCTGCGCGACGCCCGCCACCGAGAGGTCGCCGTCGGCCACGGATGCGTCACGGGCAAAGACACGGCCGAGTTCGAAGACGCGGACCCGGCTTTGCCGGTGCTTGGCATTGTGCGCGATGTTGGCCAGCAGGCCGCCAATCAGGCTGGAACGCATCACCGCCAGTTGGCTGGCGATCGGGTTCAGCAGCCGGATGGGTTGTTCGTTGCCGCAGTAATCGCGCTCCCAGGCTTCCTCGACGAAGGAAAAATTGATGACTTCCTGGAAATCCAGCGCTGCCATGGAGGCCCGCATGGCGTGCGGGCCATACAAGACTTCAGGCTGCGCCCGCATACGGGCGGGCGCCACGGGCGGCTGGTCGGGAATCTGGTCGAAACCATAGATGCGGGCGACTTCCTCGATCAGGTCTTCCTCGATCGTCAGGTCGAAACGCGCGGCCGGCGGCGTCACCACGAAGGCGTCGCCCTGCTGCTCGAAATCAAAGCCCAGGCTGCCGAAGATGCCGGCCACCTGCTCCGCGGACAACGCGACGCCCAGCACCCGGGTGCAGCGCGACAGGCGCATGCGCACCGGCTCGCGAGCGGGCAGCCGGATAATCTGGTCATCCAGGGGGCCGGCTTGCCCACCGCAGATGTCCAGGATCAGCTGCGTCATGATGTCGAGGTGGGCGGGGATCGTCGAAAAATCGACGCCGCGCTCGAAGCGGTGCGCGGCTTCCGAGGTGAGCTTGAACCGGCGCGTCAGGCCCATGATAGCCTCCGGCCACCAGAATGCCGCTTCCAGGAAGACGTCGGTGGTGTCCAGGGTCACGGCGGACGCCTGCCCGCCCATGACGCCGGCCAGGCTTTCCAGCGCCCGGTCCGTTTCGATCACCCCGACGTCCGGGGCCAGCTCGACCGTCTGGCCATTGAGCAGTTCCAGCTGTTCGCCGTCGCGGCCCCAGCGAACGGTCAGCCCGCCCTGGACACGCTGCAGGTCGAACACGTGCGTAGGCCGCCCGAGTTCCAGCATGACGTAGTTGGAAATATCCACCAGGGCGGACACGGACCGCTGGCCCGCGCGTTCAAGCCGGGCTTTCATCCATTCGGGCGTCGCGGCGCGGGCGTTCACCCCGCGCACGATGCGCCCGGCGAAACGGCCGCACAGATCGGGCGCCTGCACACGGACCGGCAGGCGGTCGGCGATCGTGACGGGCACGGCCGGGACGTCCAGGGGGCGCAGAGCGCAGCCGGTCAAGGCGGCGACTTCCCGCGCCACCCCCCGGATGGACAGGCAATCGGCCCGGTTGGGCGTGAGTTTCAGGGTGAAGATCGTGTCATCCAGATCCAGCGCCTGGCGCAAGTCGGCGCCGGGGGCCAGATCCGCAGGCAGTTCCAGCAGGCCGGCATGGTCCTGGGAAAGACCCAGTTCGCGGGCCGAACACAGCATGCCGCTGGATTCGATGCCGCGCATCTTGACGGGACCGATCTTCATGCCGTCCGGCAGTTCGGCGCCCACCCTGGCCAGGGGGATCACCAGGCCGGCGGCCGCATTGGGGGCGCCGCAGACGATCTGCAGGAGGCTGCCCGAACCGTCGTTCACCTGGCAGACCCGCAATTTATCGGCATTCGGGTGCGGCTCGACGGATTCGATCCGTGCTACTACGACCCCGGAAAACGGCGGCGCGTAGGGGTCGGCGTCTTCGACCTCCAGCCCGGCCATGGTCAAGCGGTGGGACAAGGTCTGGCTGTCGATGGCGGGATCGGCCCAGGCCCGCAGCCATGATTCTGGAAATTGCATGATTCAGATTCCGTTTCGCAGGGGCACTAGGCGTTGAACTGGCGCAGGAAGCGCAGGTCGCCCTCGAAGAACTGGCGCAGGTCGTTGACGCCATAGCGCAGCATGGTCAGGCGTTCCAGACCCGAGCCAAAGGCGAAACCGATGTAGCGTTCCGGATCCAGTCCGAAATTGCGCACCACCTGGGGATGCACCTGGCCCGAGCCGGAAATTTCCAGCCAGCGGCCTTGATTCGGCCCCGACGTGAACATCATGTCGATTTCGGCCGAGGGTTCCGTGAACGGGAAAAACGACGGCCGGAAGCGCAGCGTCAGGTCGTCGGTTTCGAAAAATGCCCGCAGGAAATTCGTGTAGACGCCCTTCAGGTCGGCGAAGGAGATGTCCTCTGCGATCCAGAGGCCTTCGACCTGGTGGAACATGGGCGAATGGGTGGCATCGCTGTCCACGCGGTAGGTGCGCCCCGGCGCGATGACCTTGATGGGCGGCTTGTTCATGCGGGCATAACGCACCTGCATGGGGCTGGTGTGCGTGCGCAGCACCAGCGGCAGCCCGCCGGCATCCTGCATGTCCACGTAGAACGTGTCCTGCATGGAGCGGGCCGGATGGTTCTCGGGGTTGTTCAGGGACGTGAAATTGGTCCAGTCGTTCTCGATTTCGGGACCGTCCGCGACATCAAAGCCGATGGAACGGAAGATCTGCTCGACCCGCTGCCAGGTGCGGATGACGGGATGGATGCCGCCGACGCCTCGCCCGCGCCCCGGCAAGGTCACATCGATGGTTTCAGCGGCCAGACGCAGGTCCAGCGCCGCCTGGACCAGTTCTGCGCGACGCGCATTCAACAGGGCTTCGACCTGCTGCTTGGCCTGATTGATCTGCGCCCCGCGGGTGCGCTTTTCCTCGCCCTGCAAACCCGCCAGGCCTTTGAGCAGCGCCGTCAAGGACCCTTGTTTGCCCAGAAAGACCGCTTTTTCATTTTCCAGCGTGGCTGCATCCCGCGCCTGGGCGAAACGGCCCTGCGCCTGGGTGATCAGCTCGTCGAGCGTCGTGTCCATAGTTCCTTCCAAAACACAAACGGAGCCCAGGTGAGCTCCGTTTGCGATGAGACAGAATCGAAAACGAAACTGTGTCGATTAGGCTGCCAATGCGGACTTCGCCTGGGCCACAATGGCGGCAAAGCCAGCCTTGTCCTTGACGGCCATATCGGCCAGGACCTTGCGGTCGAGTTCGATCGAAGCCTTTTTCAGGCCGGCGATGAACACGCTGTAGGTCACGCCGAGTTCACGGCAACCCGCATTGATGCGAGTGATCCACAGAGCGCGGAAGGTGCGCTTCTTGTTGCGGCGGTCGCGATAGGCGTACTGGCCCGCACGCATGACCGCCTGTTTGGCGATCCGGAATACATTACCGCGACGACCGCGGTAGCCTTTGGCGGCCTTGAGGACTTTTTTATGGCGTGCACGAGCCGTGACGCCGCGTTTTACGCGAGGCATGAGAGATCTCCGATCAGGCGAAAGGCAACATCGCCTTTACGGAGGCGACATTCGTTTCATGGACAGCGGCCGAACCGCGCAGTTGACGCTTGTTTTTGGTGGTTTTCTTGGTCAGGATGTGACGCTTGAAAGCCTGGCCGCGCTTGATGGAACCACTGCCGCGCACCTTAAAGCGCTTGGAAGCGCCTTTTTTGCTCTTCATCTTGGGCATGACGATTACTCTGTTGGCTTGGGCGAATCCAGGTGTCCCGACACATCGGGCGCTTGTCTGACCTGTTATCCGCCAGTCTGACGAACCCGGCATGCGCAACCTGCATGACCGGCTTCAATGTTCCCCCTATCGGCAAATGCCTGTAAAAAGGCCTTGCAAACATAGGGGAAAGCCCTTGATTATAGGACGATTCATTCAGCTTTGTCTAATTGCTGTTCCAATGCCTGCACACGGGCTTCCAGGGACTGGACGCGATCCAGCGCCCGGGCCAGCAGATCCGCCTGGACGTCGAACTCTTCCCGGGTGATCAAGTCCATGCGGGCAAACGTCTGCGCCATCAGGGCCTTCATATTGCGTTCAATGTCGGCGGCCGGGGTCTTGGCCAGCAAATCGGACATGTTCTTCTGGAAATCGTCGAACCATTGATTGGGGGCGATCATCGCGACCTCCTGCAGCGGATAAAAGCTCATTTTAACGGTTCAGAGGTTCCCTGGACCCGCGTCCGGTCGAAACTGGATCGCCTGCGCCAGCGCCGCCACCCCGACCGCCGGCTCGTCCCTCAGGTCGGCCAGGGTGCGCGCCACCCGCAGGACCCGCTGGGTCGCGCGGGCCGACCACCCCCAGGTCTCGACGGTGCGGGCCAGCAGAGCCTGGCCCGTTGCATCCAGGCGGGCGTGCGCAGCCAGCGCCGACGCATCCAGACGGGCATTCAGGCAGGCCTGGCGCTCCAGTTGCCGGGCGCGGGCCGCCGCCACCCGCACGCGCACCCGGGCCGACGATTCCCCAGGGGGCGCCTCGTGCCAGGCGCTCTCGACGGACAGGGCGACATGCAGGTCGATGCGATCGAGCAGCGGCCCCGACACCTGCGAGCGATACCGCGCGATCCGCTCCTGGGGACAACGGCACACCCGGCGCGGGTGGCCCAACCAGCCGCAGGGGCAGGGATTCATGGCGGCCACCAGCTGGAAGGCGGCCGGGAAATGACAACTGCCGGCCGCCCGCGCCACCGTCACCGAGCCGGTTTCCAGCGGCTCGCGCAGGGCCTCCAGCGCCCGGCGCTCGAATTCCGGCAATTCATCCAGAAACAACACGCCATGATGGGCCAGACTGATTTCCCCCGGCCTGGGGCAAGCGCCGCCGCCCACCAGCGCGGGCCGCGAGGCGCCATGATGCGGCGCCCTGAACGGCGGCGCGCCCGGCAGCGCCAGCAAGGGCCGCACCAGGCCCTGGATGGCGGCGACTTCCAGCGCCTGGTGCGGCGTCAGAGGCGGGAGCAAGCCGGGCAGGCGCTGGGCCAGCATGCTTTTACCCACGCCGGGCGGCCCGCTCATGATCAGGCTGTGCCCCCCGGCGGCGGCAATTTCCAGTGCGCTGCGCGCCAGCGCCTGGCCGCGCACGTCGCTCAGACACGACGCCGCGCCCGCCTCGACCGTCAGCGGCGCCGGGCTCGCCTGCGGCAAGGGCCGGCGGCCTGCGAAATGCGCCACGACCTCATCCAGACCGCCGGCCGCCAGCACCCGCAACCCAGGCACCAGGGCGGCAATGCCGGCAGCCGGCGGCGCCATGATGAGGATAGCCCGGGAATCATCCCGCGCCACCGCCAGGGCGATCGCCAAGGCGGAATCGGCCGGCACCAGCGCCCCGGTCAAAGACAGCTCGCCCGCCAGGACATAATGGCGAAGATCAGGGCTGCCGCCCTGCCCGTCGGCCACCTGCCCCGAGGCCAACAAGACGCCCAGAGCGATCGGCAAATCGAAACGCCCGGAATCCTTGGGCAGATCGGCCGGGGCCAGATTGGCGGTGATCCGTCCCGCAGGGAAATCAAAGCCGCAATTGAGAATGGCGGCACGCACCCGCTCGCGGCTTTCACGCACTCCGGCGCCGGGCAGGCCCACCAGAGAAAAGGACGGCAAACCGCCGCCCACATGGACCTCGACCTGAACCGGCCGGGCATGCAGGCCGAGCAAGGCCCGGCTGGCCAACACTGCAAGCGACATGTCGTTCCCCCGCCTCGATGCGTCTGCATCGCACTATACGAGGCGGGCTCGACAAAAAGGGCGCGGATGCGCCCTTTTTGCCACACCCTCCGCTGCTCGCGGAGGGGGATACCGCTTACTTGCTGCCGTTGCCCACGGAGTTCTGGATCGCGGCATCCGCCTTGGCGGCGCCTTCCTTCACGGACTCACGCGCGCTGTTGGCGGCTTCCCCTGCCTTGTTGGCCAGTTCACCTGCCTTGTCGGACACGGCCTGACCCATTTCCGCTGCCTTTTCCTTGGCGGATTCAGCCGAATCCTTCATCTTGTCCTGCATGGATTGCGGCTCGCCCTGGGGCGCCGTCGACTGATCTTGCGGAGCCGGCGGCACGGGCGCCGGAGTGGGAGTCGTGGAAGGGGCGGGAGCCGCCGGCGGAGCAGCCGGCTCTTCGCTCTTGGAGCAAGCCGCCAGCAGGCCCAAAGAAGCCACCACGGCAGCCATCGTCAGCGTTTTGCGCATCGTGTTCATGATCTTCCCTATTCAAAATTCCGCTTTCGGTACATCGCGGATCATTCTCGAAGGCCGGCCTGTTACAACCGGGTTAGTTACAATTCTAGCGGCCTCAAAAACAGGGTAAACCCTGACATGTAAAGACTGATTTCAACCGCACAGGGGTCTTCCGATCCCCTATCCGCCAGCCCCCGCAGGGGAAACCCGGCGCCGAAGCGGCGGGCCATCCGGCGGTCTCGCCAACAACTCGACACAAAACACGGGGCCGCGTCGGGGTTTTCGCAGCCGGGCATCGGCCGATTCCATGCCCCGGCATGGGGCACCGCAAGGCGCGGATGCGCCAAGATGGGGCGCCGACCCCGCCGGCCGCTCTCGGGTACCCGCGTCGCAAAGACCTGGCACGGCTTTTGCTTTGAATTTTCCGCACCCCGCTTCAACAAGGAACGCTCATGAAACTCATCACCGCCATCATCAAGCCATTCAAGCTGGACGAAGTGCATGCGGCGCTCGTCGCATCCGGCATCCAGGGCATGACGGTCACGGAGGCCCGCGGCTTCGGCCGCCAGAAAGGTCATACGGAACTGTATCGGGGCGCCGAATACCAGGTGGACTTCCTGCCCAAACTGCAAATCCAGGTCGCCGTCCCCGACGATTGGGTCGACCTGACGCTGGAATGCCTGTGCCAGGCGGCCCATACCGGCAAGATCGGCGACGGAAAGGTCTTTGTCACCCCGCTGGACCAGGCCGTGCGCATCCGCACCGGGGAAACCGGCGAAGCCGCCCTTTGAATACAGGAGCATCTCTCATGGATAAAGCTGACGTTGTCTGGACGATGGTGTCCACCTTGCTGGTCTGGTTGATGTGCATGCCGGGGCTGGCGCTTTTCTATGGCGGCCTGGCCCGGGGACGCCACGTGCTGTCCGTCATGAGCCAGACACTGGCGGTCTGCGCCCTGGTCACCGTGCTGTGGTTTCTATATGGCTATTCGCTGGCGTTCGCCCCCGGCTTCGGGGGCTTGGGAGGCTGGTCGCGCCTGGGCCTGGCGGGGCTCTACCAACCGGCCGCGACGACTACCCTGCCCTTGCTGGGTTCCATCCCCGAATTGCTGTTCGCGCTGTTCCAGGCCACCTTCGCGGCCATCACCTGCGCGCTCATCACCGGCAGCATCGCCGAACGGGCGCGGTTCGGCGCTGTGCTGTGCTTCACCGGTCTCTGGTTCACCCTGGGCTATCTGCCCATCGCCCACATGGTCTGGGCGGGAGATGGCTGGCTGCACCTGCGCGGAGCGCTGGACTTCGCGGGCGGCACCGTCGTGCATATCAGCGCGGGCGCGGCCGGCCTGGTTGCCGCCCGCTACCTGGGGCCGCGCCGGGGGTATGGCCGCCAGGCCATGCCGCCTCACAGCCTGCCTCTGAACCTGGTGGGCGCCGCCCTGCTCTGGGTGGGTTGGTTCGGCTTCAATGGAGGGTCCGCCCTGGCCGCCAACGAACAAGCCGTGCTGGCGCTGGTCAACACCTTGCTGGCCGCGGTCAGCGGCATTCTGGCCTGGGCGTTGGCGGAAGGCCTGCTCAAGGGCAAGGCATCCCTGCTGGGAGCCGTTTCCGGCGCCATTGCGGGACTGGTGGGTATCACGCCGGCCGCCGGCCTGGTGGCTCCCGGCGCCGCGCCTTTGATCGGGGCGCTCACCGCCTGGGCGGCCTTGTACGGGGTCAATGGGCTGAAACGGCGCCTGGGCATCGATGACGCTTTCGATGTGTTCGGCATCCACGGGGTCGGCGGCATCGTCGGCGCCCTGCTGACGGGCGTGTTCTATTCAGGCAGCCTGGGCGGCCCCGGCCCGGCCGGCTGGGGCGCCCTGCTCTGGCAGACCTGGCTGCAGGCCGAAGCCGTTGTGGTCAGCCTGCTGTGGGCAGGCCTGACGGCCGCGCTATCGATCTGGGCGGCCGACCGTCTGGTCGGACTGCGGGCCAGCGGCGAACAGGAAAGCCAAGGCCTCGACCAGGTGGACCATGGCGAAACCGCCTACCCTGTCTGACACGCGCCCTGCGGCTCGGCGACCACCTCGTCGGGCTGCGGGCCGCGCAACGGATCGCGACGCAATCGGGCGGTTTCCCGCAGCTCCGGGGAAAACAGACAATATTGATTCCGACCCATTTCCTTGGCCGCGTACATCGCCAGGTCGGCATGCTTGAGCAAGGTCACGGCATCCTGGCCGTCGTGCGGATAGAACGTCACGCCGACGCTGGCGGAAACATGCGCGGTATTGCCGCCCAGCATGTAGGGCTGCGCGATGGCATCCAGCACTTTCCGGCAGACCGGACGCACATCGTCCGGGTGATCCAAGCGGTCGATGATCAGGATGAACTCGTCTCCTCCCAGGCGGGCCGCCAGATCGGAATCGCGGATGCAGCCCGCCAGGCGTCGGGACACCAGGCGCAGCAATTCGTCACCCTGGTCATGGCCGAAGGTGTCATTGACCTCCTTGAACAGATCCAGGTCCAGGAAAACCAGCGCGAAAGACAGGCCGCTTTCACGTGACGCCTCGATGCGCTGCTGCAGGCTGGTATGAAACATCTGCCGATTGGGCAGCTGCGTCAGATGGTCGTAATGGGCCTGGCGCCAGATCAGCGCCTCGCGACGGCGTTTCTCCGTCACATCGGAAAAGAGACCGATCCGGCAGTTCACGCTGCCATCCGGGTTGTATGACGTATTGATCGTCAGGCGCTCGATGAATTCCTCGCCCGATTTACGCCGGTTCCAGATATCGCCGCCCCAGCGCCCGGTATCCGCCAGGCTTTGCCATATGTTTCGATAAAAATCCTGATCATGGCGGCCCGAACTGAGGATATTCAGGCGCTTGCCCACGACATCGGCCGCCTGGTACCCGGTCACTGCCGTGAAGGCGGGATTGATGTTCCGGACGTAGCCATCGACATCCGTGACCACCATCGCCTCGCTGGTGTGCTCATACACCAACGCGGCCTGTTGAAGCGAGACCCGTTCGCGGGCGATTTCGGCCAGCAGGCGCTCGATGTGTTCCGCGGACTCATCCAGCGCCTGGCCCAGGCGCCCCAATTCATCGCGGCGGCGCAGACGGGAGCGCACCGTAAAATTGCCCGCCGCCAATTCCTGGCATTGCCGCACCAAAAGGCGGATCGGGCGCAAGACCTGGCGGGACACCAGCGCATAAGCCAGCAGCAACAGGCACAGATCCAGCAAGAACAGGCCATACGAACTGTACAGCGCCCGCTGCTGAACATCGCGGGCATGCCGGACCAGTGAATCCAGCAGGGTTTCGGCGCTGGCCAGCAACTGGTCCCCCGCCGCCAGGAGCGGCTCGGGATCGCCGATCAGGGCCGCCCGCGCCGCCGGCGTCATCGCGGCCCCCGACGTGATGGAGGCAATGAGCTCCTGGTAGATCTGCCAATCGCGGCCCACGGCGGCCAATTGCCGCGCCTGAAGCAGTCCCACCCGAGGGACATTCAAACCATAGACTTCACCGCCGGACATCAAGGCGCGATAGGCTTGATCGAACGTGTCCCGATGCTGCTGCAATCGGCTGACGTGCCGCGGCGCCGCAGCGCCGGCCAGCGCCTCCAGGGCAATGCGCTGGCTGAGCATGCGCATTTTGCCCGCCACATTGACCGCCACGGCCAGACCGTCCGATTCCTGCAGCAGGGACCGGACAACCAGAATATTGCCCACGGCCAGCAGCATCACCAGCGCGAAGGCCAGGATGACCTTCTGCTTGAGCATCCGGGGCCAGGGAAAACCGGGCAACTGGCGTTCCGCCAGACGAGAAGGGGTCATCAGGGCCTCAAGGTCGACGGGCTGCCGGTCCAGGCCCGCAGCATGAACCCAGTGTAATGGGCAGGTTTGGGGAAAGTATCCGGGAACCGCTGAAACCTGCGCCGGATTTGATCCGCATCAAGCCGACAAAGCGGCCAGATCGATGCGCTCCGCGCGATTCAGCGCCGAAGCGACCTTGACCCGCAAGGCATTGGAATGCGCCCTGCGGATTTCTTTCTTGACGTCCAGCAATTGCTGCGGATGCATGGAAAACCCCGTCAGCCCCAGCCCCAGCAGCATGCGGGTGACGCGCACGTCGCCCGCCATCTCGCCGCACACCGACACGGGCTTGCCCACGCGCTCTCCGACATTGATGGTATGGGCGATCAAACGCAGCACGGCCGGATGCATGGGGTCGTACAGCGAGGCGACGTCCGTGTCTCCCCGGTCGATGGCCAATACGTACTGGATCAGATCATTGGTGCCGATGGACAGGAAATCCAGCGTTTCCGCGAAGGGTTCGATGGCGATCGCCATGGCCGGGATCTCAACCATGGCCCCCAGCTGCACGCAGGTTTCATGGGCCAGGCCGGCATCCCGCAGTTCTTCGGCCGCGCGCGCCAATGCCCGACGGGTCGCGACCACTTCGTGCATGTGCGACACCATGGGCACCAGGATCCGGATGGGACCATGCGCGGCCGCCCGCAACAGGGCCCGCAACTGGGTATTGAAGAGTTCCGGATTGGCCAGGCAATACCGGATGGCCCGCAGGCCCAACGCAGGGTTGGTGGCCACGGTCGCCTCGCCATCCAGCGTCTTGTCCGCCCCGATGTCCAATGTGCGGATCGTCACCGGCCGCCCCGCCATCGTGCGCACGACAGCGGCATAGGCCTCGTACTGTTCGTCCTCGTCGGGCAGGTCCTTGCGCCCCATGAACAGGAACTCGCTGCGAAACAGGCCGATGCCTTCGGCGCCGGCGGACAGGGCATCGGCGGCTTCCTCGGGCAATTCGATATTGGCTTCCATGCGGATCTGGATGCCGTCCAGCGTCATCGCAGGCGCAAAACGCAGGGCTTTGAGTTCATCACGCTCGCGCAGAAAAGCGGCTTGCCGTTGCTGGTATTCCCGCAGGATGGCCGGAGACGGGTTGACCAGCACCAGGCCCTGGATGCCATCGACGATCAGCAGATCGCCATCGCGCACCAACGCCCGCACCTGCCCCATGCCGACCACGGCGGGCACGTTCATGCTGCGAGCGACGATGGCCGTATGCGAGGTCGCTCCGCCCAGGTCGGTCAGGAAGGCCCCGAATTTGCCGCCGCGCAGGCGCATCATGTCGGCGGGCGAAATATCGCGCGCCACGACGATCAGGCTGCCGTCGGTATCGACTTCGTCCAGATCGGGCAGCCACTGGGCGGACCCCGACAGGACGCGCAAGACCCGCTCGATCACCTGGCGCACGTCGGCGCTGCGCTCGCGCAGATAAGCGTCTTCCATGAGGGCGAATTGTTCCGCCAGGGTCTGGCCCTGCGTGGTCAGCGCCCATTCGGCATTGACCAGGCGCTCCTCGATCAGCTGGCAGACCGACTGCACCAGCATGGGGTCCTGCAGCAACATGGCATGCACCGACAGCAGCACCCCCAGTTCCCGCGGCGCATCGTCGGGCAGCGTCTCGACCATCTGATGCAGGTCGTGGACGGCGGCATCGACCGCCTGGCACAGGCGCTGCTTTTCGGCGATGGTGTCTTCGTGGGCGATCCGGTAGTGCGCGACTTCCAGCGCGGCGGCGCTCATGACGACCGCATGGCCGATGGCGTAACCGCGCACGACCCCCTGTCCAAACAGGCACAGGGTCGAATGCAGGACGGTCACCGTCGTGTCGGGCGCGCTCATGCCGGGATCCCGGCACAGCATGCGCCCGCAGCGGCCTGGCTCATTCGGGTTCCCCGAACTTGCCTTCGAACAGGGCGCGGATGTCGCCCAGAGCCTGATCCTCGTCGGCGCCCAGCGCCTCGATCTTGACTGTGACTCCCAGGCCCGCCGCCAGCATCATGACGCCCATGATGCTCTTCGCATTGACGCGCTGCGCCCCACGGGAAATGAAGACGTCGCTTTTGAAGCGGCCGGCCAACTGGGTCAGTTTCGCCGCCGCGCGGGCATGCAGGCCAAGCTTGTTGGAAATCACCAGATCGATCATGGGCATGGGCAAAACTCCTAACTAGCAGTCGGGAGGGGGATCCGCGTTGACGATCCCGCGCAGCGCCCCCTGTCGCACGCGCTCGCTGAGAGATTCCGGATTTTCCTGCTGATCGGTCAAGGCCTTGAGCACCATGCAAGCATTGGTGCCGGTCAGCAGATGAATGATATAGCCTTCTTCGAGCGCCTGGCGCAGCGCCTGGGCCGCAATATTGAACGGCGTGGCGCCGTACAGATCGCACAGGATCAGGATGGGTTCCTCGGGCTGGCCCTGATGCACCCAATCCAGCACCCGATCAGTCTGTTCCTGCGGCGGCGCGTCGGGCACGATGTCGAAGACCTGCAGATCGGGCACCCGACCCAGCACGTGTTGGGCGCAGGCGGTGAAAGCCGACCCCAAGGGCTGATGCATCACCAGGGCCAAGCGGGTTTTCATACCGCCCCCAGGGCCTGCTGCAGCGCATCGACAAAGCGTCCTGCCACGTCAAAGCCGGTTTGCTCCGTGATTTCCACGAAACAGGTCGGGCTGGTGACGTTGATTTCCGTGATGTAGTCGCCGATGACGTCCAGGCCGATCAGCAGCAGGCCGCGCCCCGCCAGCCGGGAACCGACGGCGCGCGCCAATTCCAGATCGTGCGCGGACAGCGGCCTGGCGACCCCGCGCCCCCCGGCCGCCAGGTTGCCACGGGTTTCGCCCTGCAGCGGAATCCGCGCCAGCGCGAACGGCACAGGCTCGCCGCCGATGATCAGAACGCGTTTATCCCCCTGGGCGATCTCCGGGATATACCGCTGCGCCATGATGGTGCGCGTGCCCAGTTCCGTCAGGGATTCCAGGATCGCCCCGAGATTGGGCTCGCCGGGCTGCAGGCGGAAAATGCCGCTGCCGCCCATGCCATCAAGCGGTTTGACGATGACATCGCCCTGCTGCGCATGAAAGGCCCGCAAGCGGGCCATGTCGCGGCTGACCAGAGTCGGCGCCGTGTACTGCGCGAATTCCGTGATGGCCAGCTTTTCAGGGTGGTTGCGGATGGCCGAACCGGCGTTGAAGACCCGGGCGCCCTGCGCCTGCGCATAATCGAACAGATGCGTGGCGTAGACGTATTCCATGTCGAAGGGCGGATCCTTGCGCATCAGGACCGCATCGAACTCCGTCAGATCGCAGTCTCGCGCATCGGCATCCTGGGTCCACCAGCCATGCCCCATCCAATCGGCATCGCCGCGCAGCCGCATGGCGGTCGCGGCCACCCGCACGCGCCCTTGATCCACGAACAGATCGCCCATTCCGGCGAAACTGAAAGCGTGGCCCCGCGCCGCCAGGCTGCGCATGATGGCCACGGAAGAATCTTTCCAGGCTTTCAGGCCGGGCAGCGGATCGATGACAAACAGGACATGCATGAAAAAAACCTATGGATGAACAAACGACCCGCCCTTGCGGCCCACCGGTCAACTGTCGTGATCAGGCCGCATCGCCTTGCTTGCCGGCTTTCCGGCGCGGCGCCAGCACCATCACCATCTGACGGCCTTCCAGCTTGGGCATGGCCTCGACCTGCACCAGTTCCCCCAGGTCGTCGCGCACCCGTTCAAGGACCCGCATCCCCAGTTCCTGGTGAGCCATTTCGCGGCCCCGGAAGCGCAGCGTGACCTTGGCTTTGTCGCCCTCTTCGATGAAGCGGCGCAGATTACGCAGTTTCACTTGATAATCGCCTTCGTCGGTACCCGGGCGAAATTTGACTTCCTTGACCTGGATGACCTTCTGGCGGGCGCGAGCTTCGGCCTGGCGCTTTTGTTCCTGGTATTTGAACTTGCCGTAATCCATCAGTCGGCAGACCGGGGGGTCGGCCGTAGGCGAGATTTCGACCAGATCGACGTCGTTCTGTTCGGCCTGGGCCAAGGCGTCGGAGGTGCGCACGATGCCCAACTGTTCACCGTCCACGCCAAGCAGACGGACCTCATGGATACGGATTTCACCGTTGATGCGGTGTTTCTTTTCGGTTGCGATGTCAAAGACTCCTAGGTGTTGAAGAAATGGAGGTTTCAGGCCTGACCTGAATCACCCCCCTGATAACGGGAAACGATTTCCTGCTGCAGGCGGGCGGCAAAATCGGCGATCGGCATGGTGCCCAGATCCAATTTCCCGCGCCCCCGCACCGCGACGGCGCCGGATTCACGTTCTTTATCGCCCACAACCAGAATATACGGAATTTTCTGCAGGCTGTGCTCGCGAATTTTACGGGTGATTTTTTCGCCGCGCAAATCAGACAAGACCCTAAACCCTTGTTTAACAAGGGTTTTGGAAACCTGATCCGCGTAATCAGCCGAACTGTCGGAAATACAACAGACGACGGCATGGTGCGGCGCCAACCAGGCGGGCAGCGCACCCGCGTGATTTTCGATCAACATGCCGATGAAACGTTCCAGCGACCCCAGGATCGCGCGGTGCAACATGACCGGCGTGCGGCGCTGATCCTGGGCATCGACGTATTCCGCGCCCAGGCGCGCCGGCATGGAAAAGTCGACCTGGATCGTGCCGCATTGCCAGTGCCGGCCGATGGCGTCTTTCAGGGTGTATTCGATCTTGGGGCCATAGAAGGCGCCCTCGCCTTCGGAGACCTGATAGTCGCAATGCGACAGATCCAGGCTGTCCATCAATGCCTTTTCGGCCTTATCCCAGACCTCGTCGGCGCCGATGCGCTTTTCAGGCCGCGTGGCGACCTTGTACAGGATTTCAGTAAAGCCGAAGTCGGCGTAGACCTTCTGCAGCAGGCGGGTGAAGGCCGCGCATTCATCCTGCAGCTGGTCTTCGGTACAGAAGATATGGCCGTCGTCCTGGGTAAAACCGCGCACCCGCATCATGCCATGCAGCGAACCCGAAGGTTCATTGCGGTGGCACTGGCCGAACTCGCCATAGCGCAGCGGCAGTTCGCGGTAGGAATGCAGGCCGGCGTTGAAGATCTGCACGTGGCCGGGGCAATTCATGGGTTTCAGGCCATACACGCGGTTTTCGGATTCCGTCGTGAACATGTTTTCCTGGTAGTTGTCCCAGTGGCCGGTTTTCTTCCACAGGGACAGGTCCAGGATCTGCGGAGCCTTGACTTCCTGGTAGCCGTTGTCCTGATAGACCTGGCGCATGTATTGCTCGACCTGCTGCCAGACGGTCCAGCCCTTGGGGTGCCAGAAGATCAGGCCCGGCGCCTCATCCTGGAAATGGAACAGATCCAGTTCCCGGCCGATGCGGCGGTGATCGCGCAATTCAGCCTGTTCCAGCATATGCAGGTAGGCATCCTGGTCGGCCTGGCGCGCCCAGGCAGTGCCGTAAATGCGCTGCAGCATTTCGTTCTTGCTGTCGCCGCGCCAATAGGCGCCCGCGACCTTCATCAGCTTGAAGACCTTCAGGTGGCCCGTGGACGGCACGTGCGGCCCCCGGCACAGGTCGACGAAATCGCCCTCGCGATACAGACTGATCTTTTCATTCGTGGGAATGGACGCGATGATTTCGGCCTTGTAGGCCTCGCCGATGCCGCGGAAGAACTTGACGGCGTCGTCGCGGTCCCATTCTTCCCGCACGACGGTTTCGTCACGCTTGGCCAATTCGGCCATTTTCTTTTCGATGGCCTGCAGGTCTTCGGGGGTGAAGGGGCGTTTATACGAAAAATCGTAGTAGAAGCCGTTGTCGATCACCGGGCCGATCGTGACCTGGGCATCGGGAAACAGGGATTTCACCGCATAGGCCAGCAGGTGCGCGGTGGAATGGCGGATCAGCTCCAGGCCATCGGGGTCCTTGTCCGTGACGATGCTGAGCGCCGCATCCTGGCCGATGACATGGCTGGCATCGACCAGCCGGGCGGGCTGACCATCGACTGTGATCCTGCCCCCAAGGGCGGCCTTGCCCAACCCGGTCCCGATCGACTTCGCGACGTCGTGCACGGAAACAGGATGATCGAACTCACGTTGTGAGCCGTCGGGCAAGGTGATGCGAACCATGAATGTGTGTCCTGAAAATACAAAACGCGGCCTGCGCCGCGTCGGTAAAAGTCTAGATTGCCATGCAGGAAGGATATGAGTGCAGTTTAGCAATCGAGCCCGCAACAATCAATTTCACGCGGCCCCAGCCGCTATTTGCCGAGCCCCGCAGCCATCCGTCACGGATTACTGTTGCAAACAGGACATTTTCTCGCCATGCCCTTGAACATGATACGAGCATTTCACCCCCTTCCCCGCCACTCCCGAGCCGAAGACCGCATCGAAAACCCCGGCATCGAAGCAGGACCTGGCCACCACCTTGAAACCTGCTCCGGCGGACCTCTTACCGCCCCAAGTCCATCCAGCGTCAAGCAGCACTTCGCATTTGACAGCTACCGAAATCACCCATACAATCACGTTCTTTCTTCAGGCGGTTAGCTCAGTTGGTTAGAGCGCTACGTTGACATCGTAGAGGTCGCTGGTTCGAATCCAGTACTGCCTACCAGAATTCACAAGGGCTTCCCAGCCCTGCCAAGAGAAGCCGTGTTCTCAATGAGATACGGCTTTTTTGTCACCAAATGGCACCCAGCGGCCCCGATTCAGCAAAGGCGCGATAGGGGTAAGTTTGGGAGAGTCACCGCCCCAAAGCGGCATCCCCGCGCAATGCCATCACAACGCTTTCGAAAGTGGCCACTACCATGCCATCTTCGCCGCGCTGAATGTCGCATCTGTAACGGCTGACAGTCCGGCCTCTGTGCGAGGCCCAGGCATTGATACGCAGTTGAGAAGCCCAGACGGGGCGTAGGAAATTTGCTTTCAAATCGATGCTGGTGAAACTCTCATCCGCACGCACGAGCGTTGAATGGGCTGTGCCAATCGCAGCATCCGCCAACTCGCAAAGCAGCCCGCCATGGACAGTCCCTTGTTGATTGCCATGTATCGCGGCATCAGCCTCGAACTGGAGAGACGCGGTGCCTTCACCGATGGCAATAATGCGGAACCCCAGCAACTGCGAGATCGCGGTGGGATACCGCATATGCGTGATATCGCTCTTGGTCAGCGTGCCGTCCAACTGACGCTGTAAATACTCCAGGACAGACAGAGGACGGGGGGCAGTTGGCGGAACATGAGATGCATGCATAGGAACTCTCGATCAATTCAGGTTAACGGATACGAGCGGTCTTGGTCGCGTAATAGATGCAATACCGGTATGCACGCTCAAGATTTTCTGGAGCAATCCATGGGTACTGTTCGGTAAGCAGTGCGTTGAAGCGGTCATGCATGCTCGATGATTCCTCTCCTGAGGAAAGCCGCAACGCCAAGTGCTGCCCAAAGAGAACCATGTCGAGGCAGGTCTGGTTCAATTCATCAAGCTCCTGATCCGAAAGCGAGGGGCGGAGATCTTTCAACCGGCCTTGAATCGGGCTCAAGCAGTTGTCAAAATCAAGCGCGATATCGAGGGCGCTATTGAGCAAGCCTTCGCGGCTTTCGTCCCGATCCTGCTTTTTCCAAAACGACGCAAATAACTTCATAACTCGAATCTATGGACTCAAAGGAAAGGTCAAACGTCCGGATAGCCATCAAACTGCTCTCGTTGTCATGCGTCAGAAAAAGGGACGGGAGACGAGTTCGAGACCCAACAATGCAAGGAACAGCAGGAAGCATTGCCGAAACCGCACAGGGCTGATGCGCGCCCTGATCAGCGCCCCCAGCCGCATTCCTACCAAGGCAGGGGCGATGGCCATCGCCGACAAGCCAAGCTGATCGACATGAAATGCACCATTGGCGATCAGTCCCGCCGCCAGCGCAACGGTCGAGACGGTAAAGGACACGCCTAATGCCTGGACAAGCTCATCCTTCTCCAAGCGCAAAGCGCCAAGATAGGGAACCGCAGGCATGACAAAGACTCCTGTCGCACCGGTAATGGCTCCAGTGAGGAGACCCGCCGCAGGAGACATCCACGGTTCAATGTGTGGCGGCACGGAAAACTCCGGGGCGAACAAGGCATAGCCAGCATATGCAAGCAGAGTCGCGCCCAGGCCAAAGCTGGACCAAAGGGGATCGATGCTCACTAGAAGCGCGGCCCCACCCATCGACCCTGCCACGATAGCTGACAGCATGGGCCATAAGCGCCGCAGCAGACACGCGACGGCAGGGCCGGAGAAAATCTGCCAGACATTGGTGACGAACGAAGGCATCACCAATAGCGCCGCCGCAAGGGGCGGAGATATGATCGCGCCGAGAACCCCCATTGCAACCGTCGGCAGGCCCATGCCTGTGACACCCTTCACCGCCCCTGCGAACAGGAAGGTCAAGGCCAGCAGGCCGTAGTAGTGTATTTGCTCGCTCATGCCTACATTGAAGCGAATCACACGCTCGGGCACAATGCGGAATCTTGGTTCAACCCTTCGGCTCAACCGAAGGATTCGAGGGCGATTTCATGCGACTTGATCTGGCCGATCTGCACCTTTTTTTATGCATCGTCGACGCGGGCAGCATCACCCAGGGCGCCGCTCGCGCCAATCTGGCACTGGCGTCCGCCAGCGAGCGATTGCGCAACATCGAAACAGACGCTGGCGTAGCGCTCCTGGAACGTCGTCCGCGCGGAGTCGTCGCGACGGAAGCGGGAGAGGCCCTGGCTCACCATGCGCGCCTCATCCTGCGCCAGCGAGATCTTCTGAAGGGAGAACTGGATGGTTTCTCGAACGGAATGCGGGGAACGCTTGTCCTTTACGCCAATACTGCCGCGCTGACGAACTTTCTTCCACAGAGGCTGGCAGCCTGGCTGGCCGAACGCCCCCAGCTGCACATCGAGCTAAAGGAGCGTACCAGCGCGGAAATAGTCCACCTCGTCAAAGCTGGTCTGGCGGAAGCCGGCATCGTCTCGGATGCGGTCGAAGTGCACGATCTGCGCGTGAAACCGGTGACGAAGGATCACTTGATTCTGATCGTGCCCAGCTCGCATCGCTTTGCCTCCCAGACAAACATTCAATTTTCCGATGTCCTGTCCGAACCGTTCGTGGGCCTCGCCCCGGGCAGCGCATTGCAGGATCACATTGAAGAGCGGGCTCGCGCGGCTGGCCGAATCCTGAAACTACGCATACGCATGAAAACCTTCGAGGGCCTTTGCGAGATGGTCCAGCACGGCATTGGCGTGGGTATCCTGCCGCAAAGCATTGCCCGTCGCTACCAGCGGCGCTACACATACCGAAGACTGGCGTTGACGGACGGCTGGGCTCGCAGGAGGCTCTGCGTCTGTTTTCGCGAATGGGAGACGCTGTCATCCCCGATGCGGAGCCTGCTCACGCACTTGGAAACAACGCGCTAAGCCGCATATGGCCGGGGCGAGACGGCGGCCTTGCCGCCCGCCTACATCAACGCCAGCAAGGACCGCGCCCAGCGCTGAGCGGGCAGGCCGGTGCGGGATTCCACCAGCGAAGCCCGATTCAGCAGATCGGCGGCGGAACCGTCCAGCGCATGACCCTTGAAGGCCAGCGCAACGGTATTGCCCTCGTCGATTTCCGGCAGGCACAGCACCCGGCCGTTGAACGCCTCGCGGATGCGCTGCAGATTGCGGTCGAAACTGTCGTGCTGGCCGAACAGATTGACCGCCATGACGCCCGGCTCATCCAGGATCCGGTAGCAGTCGCGGTAGAAAGAGGCCTCGTCACAGACCGGCCCCTGGGCCTGGCTGTCGTACAGGTCCACCATCAGGGCGCGGTAGCTCCCCGCCCGATGAGGCTCGGCTGCCCAGTCGCGGGCGTCGGCATGATCGATGACGGACCGCTCGCTGCCCGGCAGGCGGAAGAATGCCCGGCACATGGCGGTGACGGCCGGATTGCGCTCGACCGTGTCCACCTGCGAACGGGTATGGCGCAGAGTGAAGCGCAGCAGCGAACCCGCCCCCAGGCCCAGGATACCCAGGCGGTCGCGCCCGCCTGGCTGCACGAACAGCAGCCAGGCCATCATCTGCTGGGTATAGGCCAGCACGAGCTCCGACGGCCGGGCCACCCGCATGGCCCCCTGGATCCATTCGGAATTGAAATGCAGATAGCGCACCCCGTCCTCCTCGGACAGGGTCGGCAGATCCGCTTCGATGGCGGCTTGCCGCGCAGGCGCGCGGCCATGGCTTCGAGACATGACGATGAATTCCCGCCATCCGCCGCGCCCCGGCATGCGGGCGCTGCGGACGGAAAGCTGCTGATGCCCTGATTGCAGGCGTTTGATTACAAGCGTTCGAAAATAGCGGCGATCCCCTGCCCGCCGCCGATGCACATCGTGACCAGCGCATGGCGGCCCTGGACGCGTTGCAGCTCGTGCAAGGCCTTGACAGTGATGATCGCCCCAGTGGCGCCGATGGGGTGGCCCAGGCCGATGCCGCTGCCGTTGGGATTGACCTTGGCCGGGTCGAAGCCCAATTCGCGAGAGACGGCGCAGGCCTGCGCCGCGAAGGCCTCGTTGGCCTCGATCACGTCGATCTGGTCCAGCGTCAGGCCGGCGCGCTGCAGCGCCTGGCGCGTGGCCGGCACCGGGCCGATGCCCATATACTGCGGATCCACCCCGGCGTGGCCGTAGGACACCAGCCGCGCCATGGGCTTCAGGCCCCGGGCCTGGGCGGCGCTGGCCGTCATCAGCAGCACGGCTGCGGCGCCGTCGTTCAGCCCCGAAGCGTTGCCGGCCGTGACCGTGCCGTTTTCCTTGGCGAAGACGGGCTTGAGCTTGCTGAAGCTATCCGGCGTGGCATCGAAGCGCACATGCTCGTCCTGATCAAAGACGACGTCGCCCTTGCGGGTCTTGTGCGTGACGGGCACGATCTGGGACTTGAAATAGCCCTGTTCGATGGCATGGGCGGCCCGGCGGTGCGATTCCAGCGCCAGGGCATCCTGGTCCTCGCGGCTGATGCCGTATTTCTGCGCCACGTTTTCGGCGGTCACGCCCATGTGATACTTTTCAAACGGGCAGGACAAGGCGCCTGTCATCATATCGACCAGGCGGGAATCCCCCATGCGCGAACCCCAGCGCTGGCCCACCGCCACATAGGGGGCGCGGCTCATGCTTTCGGCGCCGGCGCCGATGGCGACTTCCGCATCGCCCAGCATCAGGACTTGGGCCGCCGACACGATGGCCTGCAGGCCGGACCCGCACAGGCGGTTGACGTTGAAGGCCGGCGTGGCCTGCGGGATGCCGGCATTGATCGTGGCGACCCGCGACAGATACATGTCGCGCGGTTCCGTGTTGATGACGTGGCCGAACACCACGTGGCCGACGTCGGCGGGCGCCACACCGGCGCGCTCCAGCACCTCGCGCGCCACCAGCGTCCCCAGTTCGCATGGCGCGGTGTCTTTGAGACCCCCGCCGAAATCCCCGACCGCCGTGCGGCATGCTTGTACGACTACGATATCCTGCATGATGATGTCTCCGTAATGAGTGCTGCACCGCAGCAACCAAAGACATGGTAGCGCATCGGCGGCCCTGGCGGGGCGCCGCGGACGGGGAATCGACAGCCAGGAATCGGACGCTACTTCAGCTTGGACAGCGCCTTGCGCAGGGCGCTCGCCAGTTCCTCGGCTGAAAATTTCGCCACGTAGCCATCGGCGCCGACGCTGCGCACGTGATCTTCGTTGGCCGAGCCGGACAGGGACGAATGGATGACCACCGGCAACACCCGCATACGAGTGTCCTGCTTGATGTTGCGGGTCAGGGTGAAGCCGTCCATCTCCGGCATTTCCAGATCGGTCAGCATCAGGCTGACCTTGTCCAGAATGGTCTTGCCTTCGGCCTCGGCGGCGGCCTTGAGCACGTTCAGGCGATCCCAGGCTTCCCGCCCGGACTTGACCATTTCATAAGGAATGTTCATGGCCTTCAGGGCCTGTTCGAGCAGGGAGCGGGCGACGAAGGAATCATCGGCGACCAGAACGACTGAACCGGGTTTCAAGGTGATTTGTTCGCCGACGTCCTTCGGGTCGACCTGATGGCGGTCTTTTTCGGGCGTGACCATCTGCAGGATGGCCTCGACGTCCAGCACCTGCGCCAGGCGGGTGTTGTCGGCGGTGTCGTCCAGCCGCGCCATGCTGCTGACCAGGCTTTGCGAAGTGCCGCTGGATTCGGCCGAAATCACCTGATTCCAGTCCAGACGCACGATGTCGTCCACGGATTCCACGGTGAAAGCCTGCGTGGTCCGGCCGAATTCCGTGACCAGCATCAGCGTGGGCGCGGCCGGCAGCTTGCAACCCACGATGGCGGGCAGATCAAAGACCGGAATCACCTGATCGCGCAACTGCACCACCCCCAGGGAATATTTGGGCGCCCCCGCCACGGCCGTGACGGTGGGCATGGTGACGATCTCGCGCACTTTCAGCACATTGATGCCGTAGAGTTCCGACTGGCCGGACTCGTTGTTGGCGCCCAGGCGGAAAAGCAAAAGTTCGAACCGGTTGGTGCCGGTCAGATTGGCGCGATCATCCACGACGTGCTGGCTGGGGCTCATGGGAACCTCTTCCTATCAATAGGCTGAAAACGCAAGTGTAAAGGAAAGCAGCGCCAGGCAATCCAGGCAATACGCCAGGTCCCCGCAGCCTATTCAAGGCCCAAGCGCGGGTCGGACTTGTCCGCGCCTTCCCCCATCCCTTACAGTTCGAAGATACCTTGAAGGAGAGATGCGCATGGACACTTCCGGCATCGATACGCAGGCCCTGGCGCCCACGGGGGCCTTGCGGGCCGCCATCAACATCGGCAACCCGATCCTGGCGGGACTGGACCCCTCGGACGGACAGGCCAGAGGCGTCTCCATCGACCTGGCGCAACGCCTGGCCGAGCACCTGGGGCTGGGCCTGAGCCTGGTGATCTACGACACGGCAGGCAAGTCCGTGGAAGGGGTCACCCGGGGCGAGGCCGACTTCGGCTTTTTCGCCATCGATCCGAAACGCGGTGAACAGATCGCCTTCACGACCCCCTACGTGCTGATCGAAGGCAGCTACCTGGTGCGTCAGGATTCCCCGCTGACGGACAATGCCCAGGTGGACCGGGTCGGCCGCACCGTGGTGGTCGGGCAGGCCAGCGCCTACGACCTGTTTCTGTCGCGCGAACTGCGACATGCCGCCATCGTGCGCGCGCCGACCTCGCCGGCCGTGGTGGGCACATTTCTGGAAACGGGAGCGGATGTCGCAGCAGGCGTGCGCCAGCAACTGGAAATGGGCGCTCTGGAATTCGGCGGCCTGCGCCTGCTGGATGGGCATTTCATGCTGATCCGCCAGGCCCTGGGCGTGTCGCGCGACCGCGATCCGGACCTGACTGCGGGATTGACGCGTTTCGTGGAAGACGCCAAGGCATCGGGATTCGTGGCTCATGCCCTGGCCCGCCACGGCATCCAGGGGGCCGCGGTGGCGCCCCCGGGATGAGCCTGGGCGCCGGACAGACCCTGCGGACTGCCCGGCGCCTGACGAATCCGGACCGCTTGCCAGCGGTGATGCGGACAAGCCATGCAGCAGACCGTCCAGGCCGCGGTTGCGCACGGCGCGACGACTTGTTCAGAGGCCCCCTATGACGCCTCGTCCAGAACGCGCCAACTGCCCTGCCCCCGCGTCTGATCGACATACAGGGACTCCAGGCCTGTCGCGTCTGCTCGAGGCACACTCAGATCCCAGATGACGCCATCGGCATCGAACTGCGCGGCCTCTATCCGGGCGCCGGCGGCCAGCAGCCGGGCCTGGACGCGATCCATGTCGGCATACGGACAGGTGCAGCGCACGCGGCGCTCTTCCCGAATCAGGACTTTCCCGGCCGTCCGCAGGCATTCGGCGGCCGTGCCGCCGTAGGCGCGCGCAAGGCCGCCGGTGCCCAGCTTGATGCCGCCGAACCAGCGGATGAGCAGTACAGCCACGCGGTCGCAGTCCTGCGACTGGATAGCCTGCAGGATCGGCCGGCCGGCCGTGCCGCCGGGCTCGCCATCATCGCTGAAGCGGTATTGATCGCCCAGCTGCCAGGCCCAGCAATTATGCGTGGCCTGGGGGTCGCGGCTCGCCTCCAGGAAAGCCTGGGCCGCCTGGGGCGAGTCGATGGGCGCAGCCAGCGCCAGAAAGCGGCTTTTGCGGATATCCGCTTCGTGGCGGGCGGGCCCGGCCAGCGTATAAGGCAATCAGGCCTCTATGCCCTGCGAGGCCAGGTATTCCTCGTAGGTGCCGGGATAGTCGTTGAGACGGCCATCCGGCAGGATCTCGATCACGCGGGTCGCCACGCCGGACACGAACTGCCGGTCGTGCGACACGAACACCAGGGTCCCGGCGTACTGTTCCAGCGCATACTGCAGGGATTCGATGGATTCCATGTCCAGGTGATTGGTGGGCTCGTCCATCAGCATGACATTGTGCCGGCCCAACATCAGGCGGCCGAAGCTCATGCGGTTCTTTTCGCCGCCGGACAGCACCCGCGCGGCCTTGGTGATCTCGTCGCCCGAAAACAGCAGACGCCCCAGCACGGAACGGATGGACTGGTCCTCGTCGCCGGCCTGACGATAGTCGGTCATCCAGTCGAACAGGTCGCGGTCGGAATCGAACTGGTCGGACACGTCCTGGGCCATATACCCGATGTCGGCGTTTTCGGACCAGCGCACATGGCCGTCATCGGGCGCCAGGTTGCCCGCCAGCAGACGCAGCAGCGTGGTCTTCCCCACCCCGTTGGCGCCGATGATGGCAACCTTCTGCCCGGCCTCGATCATGGTGTTCAAGCCCTTGATGATGGGCCGATCGTAGGTTTTGGAAAGTTCCTCGATGTGGGCGGCCTGGCGGTGCAGGACCTTGCTGACCTCGAAGCGGATGTAGGGGTTCTGGCGCGAGGACGGCTTGACCTGCACGGTTTCGGACTTGATGCGGTCGATCTGCTTCAGGCGGGACGTAGCCTGACGGGACTTGGATTTATTGGCGGCGAAGCGGCGCACGAAATCCTGCAGCTCGGTCACGCGCTCCTTGGCGCGTGCGTTGGCGGCCACCTGGCGCTCGCGCGCCTGGGTCGATGCCAGCATGTAGTCGTCGTAGTTGCCCGGGTAGACGCGCAGTTCGCCATAATCCAGGTCGGCCATGTGCGTGCAGACCTGGTTCAGGAAGTGGCGGTCGTGGCTGATGATGATCATGGTGCTGTCATAACCGTTCAGCACGTTTTCCAGCCAGCGGATGGTATTGATGTCCAGGTTGTTGGTAGGTTCGTCCAGCAACAGCACGTCCGGATTGGAAAACAGCGCCTGCGCCAGCAGCACGCGCAGCTTCCAGCCCGGTGCGATCTCCCGCATGACCAATTGGTGCTGTTCCACCGGGATTTCCAGGCCCAGCAGCAATTCCCCGGCTCGCGATTCGGCCGTGTAGCCATCGTATTCGGCGAATTTTCCTTCCAGCTCGGCCGCCCGCATGTAGTCGTCTTCGGTGGCGTCCGGATTGGCGTAGATGGCGTCGCGGTCGGTCATGGCCTGCCACATTTCCACGTGTCCCATCATGACGACGTCCAGTACCCGCACATCTTCGAAGGCGAACTGGTCCTGGCGCAACTTGCCCAGGCGCACGCCGGGATCCAGCGCCACATTGCCGGACGAAGATTCCAGATCACCGCCGATGATCTTCATCAGGGTGGATTTGCCCGAGCCGTTGGCGCCGATCAGGCCATAGCGGTTGCCATCGCCGAATTTGACGCTGACGTTCTCGAACAGGGGTTTGCTGCCGAACTGGATGGTGAGGTTATTGGTGGAGATCACGGTGGATGGCTTGGGAAATTGAAGTCAAAACAACCTCTTAGTTTAACAGGCGGCAATCAGTGTTCATGCTCCTGCAGCACCAGGTGCGCCATGCCGTCCTCGGTGGCGATGCCCACGCGTGCGCCGATCGGCAAGGTCGCCTTGACCTTGACGTGGCCGACCGGCAGGCCGGTGACGACCGGGACCTTGACTGTCTTGCGCAGCCAGGCCACGACGGCGGGCAGGTCGTAGCCATTGTCATGCGGCGCCAGACGGTAGTCGGTGAAATGCCCCAGGACGATCACGCGCTGCTTCTGCAGCACGCCGGCATGCCACAGCTGCGTCAGCATGCGTTCGACACGGAAAGGATGCTCGGCGATGTCTTCCAGGAACAGGATGCCGCCCTGGACATCCGGCAGATACGGGGTGCCCACCAGGGACGCCACCATGGCCAGATTGCCGCCCCATAGAATGCCTCGCGCATCGACCGGGTCGGCATCGGGGGATTCGAAACTGAGGATTTCCAATTCGCCGGACAGGGTTTCCTGGAACAGCGCCTGGGTCAGGTCGTCCACCTTCTTGCCGCCGAAATCGTACAGGGCGGTGGGGCCGGCCAGGCTGACGGCGCCGGTCTGCGCCAGCAGGGCCAGGCTGAAGGCCGTGAAATCACTCTGCCCGACGAAGGTCTTGCCGCTGTCGGCCACGGCCCGCCAGTCGATGAAAGGCAGCAGGCGGCTGAGCCCGTAGCCGCCCCGGGTCGCCATGACCACCGGATGTTTCTGCTTCAGAGCGCGCTGGATGCAGGCCAGGCGCTGTTTGTCGGTACCCGCGAACCGTTCATGCACGGCGCACGCGGTGCGATCGACCGTGACGCGATAGCCCATGGCCTTCAGGCGCTGGACCGACAGATCCAGCGCGGCCGGATCGGGCACGGCGCCGGACGGCGAGATCAGGTAGATGCCGGACGGGGCTTCATGGCGATGGACGTGAGATTCCCCGTCCGGGCAGGCCCAATGGGTGTGCTCGGCATGATGCGCGCCTGCGTCAGCCGGGGCCGATGCGGGCTGCGAGGGCTGGCCGTGTTCAAGGGATGCCGGGGCAGGAGAGGCTTTTTTCATGGTCGATGAGTCAGGATGAGCAAGAGAGGTTGCCGGATGGGCGACCCCCGGACGAGCGGCGTCTCCCGCAGGCGCGTCACCCTTGCGAGCGGCGCGCGCGGCCTGGCGCCGGGTGCGGAAGAAAGCGCGCAGCAGCTCGCCACAGGCGTCGGCCCGGATGCCGCCGCGCACGGCGGCGTGGTGATTCAGGCGCGGCTGCCGGGCAAGATCCACCACCCCGCCGCAGGCGCCGGTCTTGGGGTCGGCCGCGCCATAGACGATTTCCGCCAGCCGGGCGTGGAACATGGCGCCCAGGCACATGGCGCAGGGTTCCAGCGTCACGACCAGGCGAGCGCCGCTCAGGCGGTAATTATCCAGGCGGCGGGCAGCCGCCCGCAAGGCCACGACCTCGGCATGCGCCGTGGGATCGCAGTCCAGAATGGTACGGTTATGGCCGACAGCCAGCAAGCGGCCTCCGGCATCCAGCACGACGGCCCCGACCGGAACTTCGCCCAGATCCGCCGCCAGGCGGGCCTGGGCCAGCGCCAGGTCCATGGCGGCGGCATCGTCCAGCGCCGGCTCAGTCCCGTCGGCCCCGACGGGTTCGGCGCAGGCCGCCGCATCGGGCGCCGGCAACGGATTCTGTCGGGATCGGGAATGACTAGCCACGATACGTCCGCGCCTTGAGCACGATCTTGGACGCCAGGCTTTCCACGGCGGCTTCCAGCCACTGATAGAGCTCGGCGTCTTCGCCGAACCGCGCCTGGTTCAGATTGGACACCCGCCCGTCTTCGATGAACCCCCAGGCGCGGCTGCGTTTTTCCTTGTGGCGCGGGTCCCAGACGCCGAAGGCCACGCCGCCGGATCGGCGGATCAGGGAAAAGCACGGAATGTCGGTGTAACCGTCGCCCACGAAAATCATCTGATCGAAAGGCACGCGCAGCTTGTCGGCATCGACCTTGCGATTGACCTCGAAGGGTTTGTTGCGCGACTCCGGCCCGATCATGCCTTTCTGGATATGGAACAGATAGCGCGTCTTGTCCGTGAAGCTGACGATGCGGCGCGGGAAATCGATGGCGCCGACCCGGTCGTAATGAAACTCGGACGCCCAGATATCGGCGAACTGTTCCGCGATCGGCGTGCTGCGCAGAACGTCGCCGATGCCGCTGGAAATCAGGTAGAACTCCAGTTGCACGGTGGGGTGCGCCTGATGCAGCCGCGTGCGCAGACGGTCGAACAGCGTGGCGACCCCGTCATGCAACGGCAGATGCCGCCCCCAGTCCAGCAGGCGTTCGCGGGTGATGGGGCCCTGCGGGCCCGTGCGGGACAGTTCCAGCATGCGATACAGGTAGGCGGGAACGGGATCCCAATCCTGCTCGCTGAGCAAGGGCCCCACCCGGTCGCGCCAGAAGGCCTCCACGTCCACGCCCAGATGCTGCAGGAAACCGGAGGTGCTGTCCGGCGCCAGGGTGTCGTCGAAATCGAAAACCAGAGCAATCACGTCGGCCATGAGTCATTCCATCCGATGTTCGGCCAGTCGGGCCAGCGATGCCAGCGCGCCCGGCAAGGCGCCGGGCAAGTCCTCGGCCAGCAGCCCCCAACCCAGTTGATCGGCGGCCAGGCCATGCAGCCAGACGGCGGCGCAGGCGGCCTCCCAGGCTGGCATGCCGGCCGCCAGCAAGCCCGCGACGCAACCGGCCAGCACGTCCCCCGCCCCGGCCGTGGCCAGGGTGGGCGGCGCATTGTCGTTGATGGCGCAGCGCCCATCGGCAGCGGCGATCACGGTGTCGGCGCCCTTGAGCACCAATACGGCGCCGCAACGCTGCGTAGCCGAACGCGCCCGGCGCAGCTTGTCGCCGGACGACGGAAACAGCCGGGCGAATTCGCCCTCGTGCGGAGTCAGCACGCATTGGGGATGCAAGGCATCGAACAACACATCGGGCTGGTCGGCAAAGACGCTGAGCGCATCCGCATCCAGCACGCACGCACGGCCCGTCGCCAGCAAACTCAGCACGTGTCGCCTGGCGGCCTGCGAGCGTCCCAGTCCGGGGCCGATCAACAGCACGTTGCGCCGGGAGTCGGCCAGCGTCTGCTCCAGCCCCTCGTCCGAGGGCAAGGACTCGACCATCACGGACGTCAGCGCCCCCGCTTGGACGGCCCAGGCCTGCGGCGGGACGGCCAGCGTCACCAGGCCGGCGCCGATGCGGGCCGCCGCCAGGCAGGCCAGGCGGCTGGCCCCCAACATGACGGCGCCGCCGATCACCAGCACATGGCCGCGCCGGTATTTGTGATCGCCCGCATCCGGCCAGGGAAAGCGCGGCAGCCACAGATCGGGGCCGTTGGCCCAGACCTGGGCGGCGATCGGCCCCAGCACGGCAGGCGGGATGCCGATGTCGGCGCAGCGCAGTTCGCCGCACAGCGCCCGGCCGGGCAGCAGGAGATGCCCCGGTTTGCGGCGGAAAAAAGTGACGGTCAGATCGGCCCGGATGACGGCGCCCGGACACTGGCCGGTGGCGCCATCCAGGCCGGTGGGCACGTCGATCGCGCACACTGGCACGCGCGCGGCATTCACCGCCTCGATCAGGGCATCCAGCGCGGCATCGGGGGCGCGGCTGAATCCTGCGCCCAACAATGCGTCGACGATCAGCCCCGCTCCGGCCGGAGACGTCGGATCGGCGGATTCCACCGGCCCCGTCCAGCCCTGGGCCGCCCAGGCCGCATCGCCGCGCAAAGCTGTGGCATCCCCCATCAGAGCGACCCGCACCGGCCAGCCGGCCGCCCGCAAGCGCTGGGCGACGATGAAGCCGTCGCCCCCATTATTGCCAAGGCCGCACAGCACCAGTACAGGCGCGCAGCTCCAGCGATCCAGGATCGCCTGGGCGACGGCTGCGCCCGCCGCCGCCATCAGGCGACGGCCGCCGATACCGGCGGCCATGGCGGCCTGATCGGCCGCCGCCATCTGGGCGGGGCTGAGCAAAACGCAGGCGTCGACGCTGCGGGTGGTCATACCGCCTTGACCGCCCGCTGGCGCAATTCGAACTTCTGGATCTTGCCGGTGGAGGTCTTGGGTAACTCGCCGAAGATCACCAGACGCGGCACCTTGTAGCCCGCCAGATGGGCTTTGCAATGCGCCACGATATCTTCGGCGCTGACCTGCGCATCGGCCTTGAGTTCGACGAAAGCGCAGGGAGTTTCCCCCCAGCGCTCGTCGGGCCGCGCCACGACGGCCGCCGCCAGCACGGCCGGATGCCGGTACAGCACATCCTCGACCTCGATCGAGGAAATGTTCTCGCCGCCGGAGATGATGATGTCCTTGGAACGATCCTTGATCTTGATGTAGCCATCCGTATCCATGACGGCCAGATCGCCGCTGCGGAACCAGCCGCCGGCAAAGGCTTCCTGGGTCGCCTGCGGGTTCTTCAGATAGCCCTTCATGCAGATATTGCCCTGGAACATGATCTCGCCCATGGTCTGGCCGTCGGCCGGGACCGGCTGCAGGGTCGCCGGGTCCAGGACCTTCGCCGCCTTTTCCAGATGGTAGCGCACCCCTTGCCGGGCATTCAGGCGCGCACGCTCGCCGATGTCGAGCGCGTCCCAGTCGTCGTGCTTGGCGCAGACCGTCGCGGGCCCGTAGACTTCGGTCAGGCCATAGACGTGGGTCAGATCGACCCCCAGGGATTCCATGCCCTCGATCATCGATGCCGGCGGCGCAGCCCCGGCCACCATGGCGCTGATGCCGGCGGGAATCCGTTCCTGCAGCGCCCGCGGCGCATTGACCAGCATGCTGTGCACGATGGGCGCGCCGCAATAATGCGTGACGCCATGGTCCACCATGCGATCGATCATGGCGGCGGCGTCCACCCGCCGCAAGCAGACGTTGACCCCGGCGCGGGCGGCCACCGTCCAGGGAAAGCACCAGCCATTGCAATGGAACATGGGCAGCGTCCACAAATAGACGGCATGCTTGGGCATGTCCCATTCCAGGATATTGGACACGGCATTGATGGCCGCGCCCCGATGATGATAGACGACGCCTTTCGGGTTGCCGGTCGTGCCACTGGTGTAGTTCAGGGAAATCGCGTCCCATTCGGATGACGGCATCGGCCAGGCGTATGCCGGATCCCCCTGGGCCAGCAGCGCCTCGTAGTCCAGGGATCCGATGGATGCGCCCGGGCCATCGTACTGCGGATCATCGACGTCGATGACCAGGACGGGCTCGGTGTTCGTGCGCAGCGCCAGCGCCTGCGCCATGACGCGGGAAAACTCCCGGTCCACGACAACGGCGCGAGCTTCTCCATGGTCCAGCATGAAAGCCAGCGTCTGGGCATCCAGGCGGGTGTTGAGCGTATTGAGCACCGCGCCGCACATGGGAATGCCGAAATGAGCCTCGACCATGGCCGGGGTGTTGGGCAGCATGACGGCCACCGTCTGGCCGGGGCCGATGCCCCTGCCCGCCAGCGCGCTGGCCAGGCGCCGGCAGCGCTGGTACAGGCCGGCCCAGGTGAGCCGGATGGCCGACGCACCCAGGCCATGCACGACGGCCAGCCGCTGCGGGTAGACCTCGGCGGCGCGCTCCAGATATAGCAGCGGCGTCAGGGGCGCGAAATTGGCGGCGGTCTGAGGCAGGTCCTGATCGTATATCGAAACCATGGATGTCTCCTTCGGGATGAGGTCATTTTAGCGGCGCGGCGCGAAAAACCACCTGCGCCGGCGCAAACCCTCAGGGATTCCAGACCCCGCCGGCGCGCCGGGTCGGATGCCGCACGGCATGGCGGATGATGGACTCGTCACGCGGGAGCACCAGTGTCAGCGACCGGCGCGCGCGAGTGGCCCCGGTGTAGAGCAATTCGCGCGTCACGAGAGGCCCCGGGCGGTCCGGCAGCACCAGCACCACCCGGTCGAATTCAGACCCCTGGGATTTATGCACTGTCAGGGCATAGGCGGTTTCAGCGTCCGCCAGGCGGGCCGGAGACACCCAGCGCACCGTGCCCTGCCGGGCGCCGGGAAAAGCCACCCGCAGGCGGCCTCCCGGCCTGCCGGGGGCCGGGACGGGCAGTGCCAGGCCCATGTCCCCATTGGCCAGGCCCAGAGCGGGAAGATTGCGGCGCACCAGGACGGGCTGCCCCGGATACCAGAGGCCGGAACCGGACGGGATCAGGCCGGCGGCCTGCAGACGCGACTCGATCAACTGATTCAGGCCTCGAACCCCCCAGGGCCCCTGGCGGACTGCGCATAGAACCTGGAAGCGTGTCTGCATGCGCAGCAGCTCCAGCGCCCACTGGTCCCAGTGCGCCGATGGCGCATCGGCGGCAGGCCGATGCGCCTGCATGTAGGCGAAGATCGCCGGATATGCCGTCTCGGCCAGGACTCCGGCATCCCGCAACCAACCTTCGGCGGCATCCGGCCCGATCGATCCGCCCGCCTCGGCCATGGCGACGCAGTTCAGATCCGACAGCCCTGCGTGCAACAGGGCGTCAACCTGCGCAACCCGGCCCCGATTGACGGCGTCGGCGAACCGGCCGATACCGCTCTCCATCCCGAAGCGCATGCTGCGTCGCAACATCACAATCGCCTGATCCAGGGCGGTCCCGCCCGGGTCCGGCCAGCGCACAACATCGGCCTCCACCCCGGCCAGGGCGGGGTCTGCGGCGGCGGCCAGCAGGTCTTGGCCGCACAACGCCGCCAAGCGCTCGCAGGTGTCCCGGGTATAGTGGCCGCCCTCGGCGCGGGCGCAGAGTTCCCCCAGCACCGCGCCCGCCTCGACCGAGGCCAACTGATCCTTGTCCCCCAACAGCACCAGTTGCGCCGCGGCCGGCAAGGCCGACAGGACGGCATCCGCCATCTCGATGTCCATCATCGAGGCCTCGTCGATCACCAGCACGTCCAGATCCAGCGGCCGGCCGGCATGATGGCCCATGCGCCGGGTGCCCGGCCGGCTGCCCAGCAGGCGATGCAGCGTCACCACATGGGACGGCACGCAGTCCAGCGCGGCGCGCAGTTCCGGTCCGCCTGCGCGGCCTAGTTCCTGCAGCTTGCCGGCGATGGATTCATTGAGGCGGGCGGCCGCCTTGCCCGTGGGCGCGGCCAGGCGGATGCGCAGCCCCCGCGCCAGGCCCCGGGCCTGGGCCAGCCCCTGCAGCACGGTCAGCAAGCGGACCACGGTCGTCGTCTTGCCGGTGCCCGGCCCGCCGGTGATCAGGCCGAAGCGCTGCCCCAGCATCACGCCGCAGGCCAGTTTCTGCCAATCCAGCGGCGCGCCCTCCTTGGGCGGAAACAGGCGATCCAGCCATTCTCGCGCCAGCGGCGGATCCGTCAGCGCCTCCGTGGCCGCGCTCAGACGCCCGGCGATGGCCCGGCGGATGCGTTCGCCGGCCCGCCAGTAGCGGGCCAGGTACAGGCGGGCGCCATGCAGCACCAGCGGCTCGTCGCCCCGGCCGTCGCCCACGAAAGGGGCCGCCGCCAGTTGCGCCAGGCATTCATCCAGCGGCAGCGGCAGCCGGTCTGTCACGGCCCGCAGGTCCAGGCACGGATGACCCTGGGCCAATTGGGCGCAGCACTGCATGGCCAGGCGCACCGCGGTTTGCGGCGAGTCCGGGCACTGTTCGAGCAGCAGGCGGCCGAAGGCGACGTCCAGGTCCTGGACGGCATCGGTCTGCCCGTAGGAAAGCCACGCCGGCCACGCCGGGGATCGCTCAATCATGCTCGGCTCCCGCGAACAGGGCGTCCAGGGATTCGACCAGATCCTGAGGCGGACACAAGGACAGCAGCCCCTGTCCAGGCGCGTCCTGGCCACGCAGGAACATGTAGACGGCCCCGCCCATATGACGCTGATAATCGTAATCGGGCAGCCGCAGGCGCAGTTGCCGGTGCAGAGCCAGCACGTACATCAACATCTGCACGTCATATCGGGCGGCGCAGGCAGCCTTCCGCAGGAACGGCGCGGCGTAGTCGGCCAGGCGCGGCCCCAGGTGATTGGATTTGTAATCGATCAGGTAGTAGCGCTCCCCGACCTGGAAACTCAGATCGATGAAACCTTTGAAAAGGCCGTTCAGGGCCTGCGCCGCCAGCGCCGGACGCGGGGTGCCCTGGAACACGCCCTCGGTGATCCGACGGTCCAGTTCAACCACGGAAACCTGCCGCACCGGCAGCCAGAATTCCATTTCCGGCAGGCAGGCCTGCAGGCGGTCCAGCCGGATGCGCGGATCGCCCGGCAGTTGCGGCTGCCACTCGGCCTGCGAGAAACGCGACAACCAGTCGTGCAGGACGTCGATCTGCGATTCCCAGCCGCGCACGGCGCAGCGGCGCGCGATCATGTCCCGCATCCCGTCGAGGTGGCGAAACCGCCGCTGCGCCGCCCATTCCAGCAGGCCATGCAGGAACGTGCCGGCCTCGCTGCCCCGGGGGAAACCGGACAGGCCCGCCGGCTGCGAAGCCGCATCCTCCGCCTCTTCAACCCTGTCGTCCGGCGCACGCGCCCCGGCCGACAACCCTTCCGGCGGCACGGCATCCTGGCGAATGTCGTACGGCGCGTCCGACGCGAAGGCCTGCGCCCCGAGGCCGCCCTGCTCTTCCCGCAACACGTCCTCCAGCGCCGTATCCGGCGACCTGTCCGGCCGTCCGGCAGCGCGCGCGGGCCGATCCGCCAGTTCCAAGGCGGAATAGCTGGCGATCCACCAGGGGTTTCCCACGACGAACCCCGACAGCCGTCGGGCGGGGCCGATCTCATCGGGCCGGGGCGATTCCGGCGCGGCGGCGGCGCCCTCCGGCCGGCCGGCATCCACCGGGTCCGGATCCCAGGCGAATTGCTCCGGATGATCCCCGCAGCGCCGGTCCCAGACCTGGCGCACGTCGCCGCCCAGCACGTGCGACAGGCCGCTTTCGCGGCCAGTGTCGCCCAGCGCCACCCAGACCGCATGCCGGGCGCGGGTCAGCGCCACATAGAGCTTGCGGGTTTCCTCGCCCAATTCCTCGCGCTGCACCTGCCGCGCCTGCTCGGCATCGAGCTGCAGCAGCCATTGCCGCCGCCCTTCCCAGTGCAGGGCCTGCGGCCCGGTCTTCGGTTTCGCGGAACGGCCGCGACAGACGAACGGCAGGAACACCAGGGGATATTCGAGTCCCTTGGATTTGTGGACCGTGACGACGCGCACCAGCGCCTCGTCGCTTTCCAGCCTCAGGCGGCGGGCGCCTTCGGCATCGGCGTCGGCGTCCAGGAATTCACGCTGTCTTTCCAGATAATGCAGCAGCGCTTCTTCGCCATCCAGTTGCACGCTGGCCTGCTGCAACAATTCGGCCAGATGCAGGCAATCAGTCAATTGGCGTTCGCCGGACGCGCCCTGGGCCAACAGACGCGACGGCACGGAGAAATCATGCAATAGCTGACGCACCATCGGCAGCACGCCGCGCTGCCGCCAGCGCCCGTGATAGAACTGGAACCGTTCCACCTGATCGTCCCAGGCCCACTCGTCTTCGGCCAGCATCGCCAGGCGGGAGATGTCCAGTCCCAGCAAAGGCGTGGCCAGGGCCGCCCGGATGGCCTGCTCGTCGTCCGGGTGGGCGCATGCGTTCAGGACGAAGCCCAATTCCAGGGCGACCCCCGATTCGTATACGGAACGCCGGTCGGACAGGTAGACGCTGCGCACGCCCAGTGCCATCAACGCGTCCCGGATCAGTCCGGCCTCGTCCCGGCCATTGACCAGAATGGCCATGTCCGAAGGCTGGACGGCCCGCAGGCCCTGCCCGGACCGGAATCCGGCCTGCCCCTGGCGCCCCAGGCACAGCCAGTCGGCCACTTTCCGGGCGCAGGCCTGCGCCGCCTGGGCGCAATAGGCGCCGACCCCCAGAGGCCCGTCATCGTCGGCCCCGACCCAGGCGGCCTGCAGGGCGGCCGGCGCGCGACCGGCGATCGTCCAGCATTCATCCCGGCCTTGTGCCCGCACCGGATGAAAGGCGATGCTTTCCCCGTCCAGGCCAGTCGGAAAGACGGGTTCGCCGCCCTGCCGGTCGAAGCAATGATTGACCGCCTGCACCAGTTCGCTTGCAGAGCGGTAATTGCAATCCAGGGTCTGGACCCGATCTCCGCAGGCCTGTGCCGCCTTCAGATAGGTCTGCACGTCGGCGCCCCGGAAACCGTAGATGGCCTGCTTGGGGTCGCCGATGAAGATCAGCGTCGTCAGGGGCTGCGGCGCCGCGACGCGGTAGATCCGGTCGAAGATACGGTATTGGATGGGGTCCGTATCCTGGAACTCATCGATCAGCACCACGGGGAACTGCTGCCGCAAGGTCTGCGCCAGAGGCTCGCCTCGCGCGCCTCGCAGGGCGGCGTCCAGCCCGGTCAGCAGGCCGTCGAAACCCATGGCGGCGCGCCGGCTCAACGTCTGCCGCAGACGATCCGCCATCCAGGACAGCGCATGCCGGCGCGCCGGCAACTGAATGGTCGGCAGATCCCGCAGGGCCTGCTTCAGCTGCTGCAAGGCCAGGCTGGCCGCCGGCGGTTCCGGCGCCGGGCCGTCTCCCTGCCAGCGATCCCGCAAGCCTTCGGGCACGAGCGCGTCCCAGGCCGTCTTGCTAAGCGCCGGCTCGATCTGATCCGGCTGCGCGGCCCAGTCCCGCAGGGCCTGGAGCCAATTGCCGCCATCGTTCGAGCGGATCTTGATCTGCTTGTCCCGAGCCGCCAGCCAGGCCTGGAAGGCGTCCGCCTGTTCGGCCCAGGGCGCTTTCAGGACCTGCAGGGCGGCCCGACGGTCGGCCTGCGCCCGGTCGCAGACCTGCGCCAACGTGTCGTCCGCGGGCGGCGGCAGGCCTTCCTGGGTCAGCACGGGAGACAGAGACTGGTGCAACGCATCCGGCGTGGCCCAGACCGCCAACAGCTCACCCAGGGCGCGGTCGTCCAGCGCGGCGACGCAGGCCCGCCAGTAATCCCAGGCGACCTGGCGCTTGGCCTCGTTCAGATCCGTCAGCAGTTCCTGTTCGAACTGGCTGGCGCTGTCGAAAGCGTGCTCCTTCAGCACCCGGGCGCACCAGGCGTGAATCGTGGAAATGGCGGCTTCGTCCATGGACTGCGCCGCCAGGTCCAGGGTGCGGGCGCAGGCCGGCCAGAGATCTTGCGGATAATCGGCTCGCAGCGCATCCAGGAACGGGTCTTCCAGCGGCGCAACGGTACCGGATTGCGCCCCGCCGTCGGCGAAACCGGCCGCCGCCTCGGACAGGCGACGGCGGATGCGGTCGCGCAATTCCTGCGCGGCCGCATCGGTGAAGGTCAGCACCAGGATCTGCCCCGGCAGCTGGGCCGCCTGGCCGCCGTGCCCCAGAACCAGGCGCGCGTACAGGGCCGCGATCGTCCAGGTCTTGCCGGTGCCGGCGCTGGCCTCGATCAGGTGGCTGCCCTGGAGCACGAAGCGCAGAGGGTCCACCTGGGGCGGCTCACGCGGAGCCAGGAGTGGATCGGCCATCATGTCGAACGCTTCCTTGAGGCGCGCTGGCGGGTATCCGGCAGGCTGTCGGACAGCGCGCCGTACAGAGTCCGCGCCAAGGTGAAGAACTGCCGGTCCCCCGCAAGGGATTCGAAGTCGGGATGGCAGCGGCGCAGATACAGGTCCCGCTCGACCGTCCGCGCATAGGCATCCCGGGCCGCCTGCCAGGCGTCGCTGTCTTCCTGCGGATCAGCCCCCGAGCGCAGCCAGGCGCCCGCCGCGTTGATCTCCACCGGCAGCGCCGCCCGCAGGCCCAGTCTCCCGCACTGCAGCCAGTCCCGCCAGATCGCCTGGGCGGCATCCGCCGACAGGGGCGCGAAGCTCGCCTGGCCTTTGGGGCTGATCAGCAGCGTCGCCAGGGACCGGCCGCCCAGCGCGTGCGCCGCCACATGTTCCACCCACGCCCCCAGCAGCGCCTTGAAGCGATAGCGGTTCTTGTCGTCCACCAACTGGCTGGCCTGCAGCAGCACGCGACACCAGTCGCCCTGATCATTGCGCCGCCAGCCGGCCAGAGTGTCCTCGAAAGCGCCGTCATCGCCTGCCGTCTGCAGGCGCAGGGGTTCCACCGCCTGGACCGGCCAATCCTCGCAGGCCTGGACATAGGCCGCCAGCGGTTGGTCCAGTGCGCGGCGCAGGGCGTCGGCCGCCACGCGCCCCAATGCTCCGTCCACCAGGTCGCCGCGGCGGCGCAGACGCCGCAACCCCTGTTCGACGGCCTCTCCGATGCGGGGCGCCAGAATGTCCTGCCGGGCGTCCTGTTCCGCGATGCCGCTCTGCGCCGCCGCGGCCGCGTCCATCAGCTCCTGGCACGCGCGCCAGCGTTCGAGCTGATCGAGCACATAGGGCTCGTCCTCGTCGAGCGCCGCCCCCGCGTCCCGAAAACTGATCTGCAGCCGCTGCTGGAAGAAATTCCGGATGGGATGCGCCAGGAAGGCGCCCAGCCGGCTCAGGGTCAGGGGCGCCTCGGAGGGCGCCGGCGGCGGCAGATCCGCCGCAGCGTCCATCGGAGCCGGCGCCTGCCCGGCGGCCGCCTGCCGCGCGGCGCGCCACTCGACGGCATAGGTGAACAGGCCCTGCGGGCCTGATGCCGGCTGCACGGGGAAATAACGCCGGCTGAAGGGCTGCAGGGGATGGCGGCAGGTCAGCGCCTCGGCCAGCGACGGATTGGCATCCGCACTGCGCCATCCCCGGTCCAGATGCTCGCGCAACTGGGCTACCAGCACCGACGGCGGCTGCTCGGCGTTGTCCTGGATGCTGTGGCCGACCCAGGAGATGCTCAGTTGCTCGCGCGCCGACAGCAGGGCCTCCAGGAACAGGTAGCGGTCGTCCTCGCGCCGCGACCGGTCGCCCGACCGGGGATGGGTGGCCATGAGATCCATGTCGGACGGCGGCCGGATCCGGGGGAAGGCGCCGTCTTGCATGCCCAGCAGGCAGACGCGGCGAAACGGGATGGCCCGCATCGGCATCAAGGTGGCGAAGGTCACGGCGCCGGCGAAGAAACGCTGGGACAGGCCGCCCTGATCCAGCCACCCCAGGCAATGCTCGGCCGCGATGGCCGAGGGCAAGGGTTCCTGCAGCTCGGCGGCCTGGCAGTGCTGCAGCCAGTCCTGCAGGCCTTCGCGGAAACGGTTCAGGACCAGAGCGTCGCCATCCTGGTCCGGGGTGAAGAAATCGTCCAGCAGCGCCTGCAGGCAGCCGCCCCATTCCGCGGGAGGAGCGGGCTCGCTCAGCCGCTGCCAGTAATGGTCCAGAGTATCCAGGAAATGGGCCAGCCCCCCCAGGACGGCGGCCTGCAGCCCCGCGGGTTCGTCGTACGGTTCGATGTCCCGCCAGGCGGGCGCGTCGGCGCCGGCCGCGTATCCCAGCAGCATGCGCCGCAGGCCGAAATCCCAGGTATGGCGATGCGCCGCTTGCGGACTCTGGTCCAGCTCGAACGCCCCCCGATGATCCGCATGCAGCCCCCAGCGGACCTGCGATTCCCGCGCCCAGACCTGCAGCAGCGGCAGATCCTCGACCGCGATCCCGAAGCGCTGCCGCAAGGCGGGCACTTCCAGCCATTCCAGGACCTCGTTGATGCCCAGGCGCAGGCGCGGCAGCGACAGCAGCTGTTCCAGCACGATCACCAGCGGATCGGCGCGACGCGAACTGCGGTCCGCCAGCGCATACGGAATGTGGCGCCAATCGCGCGGGCCGTACAGGCCGAACACGGCCTGGATGTGCGGCGCATAGGCCTCGATGTCGGGCACCATCACGATCACGTCGCTCGGCTGCAGCGCGGGGTCGGCCTGGAAGGCCGCCAGCAGCTGGTCCTGCAGGATCTCGACCTCGCGCTGGGCGCTGTGGGCGACCTGGAAGCGGATGGATTCGTCGCGCAGGGGGTCTGCCGCCGGCCAGAGCTCGCGGGTTTCGGACAGCGGCCGCAGATCGCGGATGTCGTCCTGCAACTGCGCCAGCAGGCTCGCGCCCGGCACGGCCTCGAATGCGTCGATGCGCCGGTGCAGGATGGCGAAATGCGGGTCCCAGCGGGCCCGCTGGGCAGGGTCGTCGAAATCATCGAGCATGCCGATGTAGTCGCGCCCCTGGCGCCCCCAGGACGCCAGCAGCGGATGCGTCTGTTGATGCAGGGCTGTGTCATCCAGGATGTCGGGCATGCCCGGCCGGCGCGTCTGGCGGCGAAAACGCGCTCGCAGCAGATCCCGGTCGCCCAGGATGTCCGCCCAGTAATGGGCACAGGGGTTGTGGACGCAGACCAGAATCTGCGCCCAGCGAGACAAACCCGCCAGGGCCTCGAAGGTCTGGCGGGGCATGGCGGAGATGCCGAACACGAGGATGCGGCGCGGCAAACCGGCGGGACGGTCCGCCGCATCGGCCGCCAGCACCTTGGACATGAAGGATTCATGGATGGCGGCGCGGCCGACGAGGCCCGCGCGGCCATCGGCCGCACCGGCCTGGGCGCCCAGGTCGTCGAGCAAAGCGCGCCACAGGTGGGCCTGCCAGGCCTGCGTGGCGGGCAATTCCCGCATCTCGCCCCGGCCATCGGGCAATACGGCGCGGCCTTCGGACCAGGCTTGCAGCCAATCGGCCCGATAGACCTGATATTGATCGAACAGATCCGCCAGCCGGCCGGCCAGTTGATACCGCTTGCGCACGTCGGTGTCATCGGCCAGGAACTGCTGCAACACGGCATATTCAGGCCGATCCAGCACGGCCGGCAACAAGCGCATCAGGCGCCAGACCAGAGCGTCCTTGTCCAGGGGAGAGTCTTCGGGCACCGCGCCGGCCCCCAGCACGCTGCGGTAGGCCTGCCACATGAAACGCGAGGGCAGCAGGAAATCCAGGGCCGCCGCGACACCGCCATGCTCGTCCCGGGCCAGCGCCAGGCGCAGCCATTGGGCGATGCCGTTGCTGTGGACCAGCAGGCATTCGTTTTCCAGCGGGGCCAGCGGACTATGCCGCATCCAGGCCACCAGGACATCGCGCAACTGTTCGGCCCGGTTGCCATGCACCAGCACCAGACCTGGCATCAGTTCCGCAGCCGGTTCCCGCATTCGCACCTCCCGTCCTCAACAGCAGCATGATACGGGATCCGCGCCGCAAATCCAGTTGCCCGCCCAGACCCCGTTGGCAATTGCGGGTATCCTTGACAGGTTTCGTATCGTACGCCCCGAGGCTGTCCATGAGCGCAGTTCCCCCGATCCGTCCGGCTTACCAGACGGCATCCTCCCAAGCGGAAATCCAGGCCAACCTGGCCGACATCCGGCACAGGATCGCTGCAGCCTGCGCCCGCGCCGGCCGCGACGCCGCCGACGTGCGGCTGCTGCCAGTCAGCAAAACCGTGGACGAATCCCGCATCCGCATGGCCTATGCGGCCGGCTGCCGGCTGCTGGGCGAAAACAAGGTGCAGGAAGCCTACGGCAAATGGGAAACCATGAACGACCTGACGGACCTGCATTGGGCCGTCATCGGCCACCTGCAGACCAACAAGGCCAAATTCGTGGCCCGGTTCGCGCAGGAATTCCAGGCCCTGGACAATCTGCGCGTCGCCGAGGCCCTGGACCGCAAGCTGCAGGAAGAGGGCCGCAGCCTGGACGTCTTCGTGCAGGTGAACACGTCGGACGAGGACAGCAAATTCGGCCTGCCCCCCGATCAGGTGCTGGATTTCGCCCGCGCCCTGCCCGCCTACGGCAGCCTGCGGGTGCGCGGTCTGATGACGCTGGCGCTGTTCTCCTCCGACGAGAACCACGTGCGCCCCTGCTTCGTGCTGTTGCGTGATCTGCGCGACCGGCTGCGCCAGGACGCGCCCCAGGGCGACGCCTTCGCCGAACTGTCGATGGGCATGTCGGGGGACTTCGAATGGGCCATCGAGGAAGGCGCCACCACCGTGCGCGTGGGCCAGGCGATCTTCGGCTCCCGGGCGCTGCCCGACAGCTACTATTGGCCCGAAGGCGCCCAGGCGAAATGAGCGGCCGCGCGGCCGGCTGATCCGCGCCGCGCCGGGCTTCGCCTCGGCCCCAGGGCTCCGGGAGGATTCATACTTTTTTCACATTTCGTCCACGGTTGCGCCGCAGTCCGTCCGTAATCTGTACCCATCGCCGCACCACTTCGGTCCGGCTCATCAGAAGGACACCGACTATGACGATCCACGCTCCCCGCTCTCTTTCCGCCCTGGCTCTGGCGGCCGCCATCATCGCCGCGCCGCTGGCCGCCAGCGCGGCCCCCGGCCCGCAACCCGAAGGCATGCGCGCCCACCAATGGGCCGGCCACCAAGACCACCAGATGCGCGGGCGCCACGGCGACCGCTGGCTGCGCGGCCTGGACCTCAGCCAGGACCAGCAGGACCAGATCTTCAAGATCCGCCACGACCAGGAACAGGCCGTCTATGACCAGAAAAAGGTCCTGAAGGCGGCCGCCGGCACGCTGCGCGATGTGGGCCGCGCCGATTCCTTCGACGCCGCCAAGGCCAAGCAGGCCGCCGACGCCTTGGGCCAGGCCCAAGGCCAACTGGCCCTGCTGAGGGCGCAGTCCATGGCGCAGATCCGCGCCGTGTTGACGCCGGAACAGCGGCAGAAACTGGCGGAACGCCATCAGCGCAAGGACAAGGGCGAAGCCAAAACGACGAAATCCTGATCGTCCGCGCGCCGTTTTGCACTGCGAAGGCCCCTCCGGGGGCCTTTTTCGTGCGGTTGCAAGCACCAGGGCGAACACTGCGGACCGCCTTGGCTTGTCCACCTCGCCGCTTGCAAACGGCTAGGATTCGTCAGGCACCTGGCAGTCCGCGGTGGACTGCCAGGTGCCCGGCCTCATCCGCTGAACAAAGTCCCCACCGACTGGAAATGCTTGCGGTAATAGGGACTATCCAGGGAGTCGATGCGTACCTGCCCCCCCGACGAAGGGGCATTGATGAACCGTCCATCGCCCAGGTAGATGCCCATGTGGGAATTGGGCTGACCCAGCGTATCGAAGAACACCAGATCGCCCGGCTGCAGCCTGCTGTGGGAAACCGGCCGGCTCAGCTGCGCGATCTGGTCGGTATTGTGCGGCAGCGCCGTATGCGTCGCCGTGGCGAACACGTATTTGACCAGGCCGCTGCAATCGAAGCCCCGAGCAGGACGGGCGCTGCCGTAGCGATATTGGGTATCCAGCAAGCTGAGCGCCGTCATCACGACTTCGGTGCGTTGAGCCGGATCGATGGGCGCCAGCGTCCGGGCGGTGCGCCCTGGTCCGGCAGGCCCGGCGCAGGCCGCCAGGATGGCTGTCAGCCCCATCACCAGCCACAGGCGCGATGCGGCTGGCAGCCGCGCCACGGCCTGTCGCAATGGACGCGACATCCCGATCAGACGCTGCTTAATAACAAAAATGTCCATGCTTATAATGTGGAGACATATCGGACACCCCATACAACACCGAGGAAGCAGCATGAATACACGCCACGGACCCAGGCCAGCCCTGGGATGGAAGTCCCTCTTGGCAGGTTGCCTGACTTTATCCGCCTTGTCCACTGCCCAGGCCGACGCGCTGCTGGACCAGGGCAAACAGATCTATACCCAGGGCATCGAAGGCGTCCCGGCCTGCCTGGCCTGTCACGGCGCGCAGGGCGAAGGCTCCACAGCCGCCAATTTCCCCTACCTGGCGGGCCAGAGCGCCGCCTACCTGCAGGAGCAACTGCAGTCACTGGCCGATGGCGGCCGGCAAAACGCCATCATGAAGCCGATTGCCTCGGCGCTCTCGGCCCAGCAGCGACAGGCCGTGACGGCCTATGTCGTGTCTCTGCCCCGCCCCTGGGACCCGGTCAAGCTATCCGCGCTGGCCCAGACCTACCCCGATGCCAAAGATGCCGGCGCCTGGCTGGCCAATCGCGGCGACTGGTCCAGGCAAGTGCCCGCCTGTACCCAATGCCACGCCGCGGGCGGCGTGGGCGTGGGCGAACACTTTCCAGCCATCGCGGGCCTGAGCAAGACCTATATCGTCGAGCAATTCAAGCTCTGGCGCCAGGGGCAGCGCCCCAACGGGCCAGGCGAACTGATGGGCGACATCGCCAAACGGCTGGATGACGCGCAGATCGATGCCGTCGCCACCTATTTCGCCGGTCTTCCCCAGGCCGCCGCCACCGGAGCCCAACCATGAAACCGACGCCTCTTTGCCTGCGGGCCGCAAGCGTTCTGGCCGGCCTCGCCCTCCTGGCCCTCCAGCCCGTCCATGCGGCCGCCCCCGCGCCGCAATTCACACCGCCGCCCGCCGATACGATTCCCGATGGACCTTTCGGCGACGCCGTGCGGCGCGGCCAGGACATCTTCCTGCACACCGGGAAATTCGCCGCGGACTATGTCGGCAATTCTCTGAACTGCTCCAGCTGCCACATGGACGCGGGCCGCCAGGCGGGCGCCTCCCCCCTGTGGGCCGCCTATGTGCTGTACCCCGCATACCGCTCGAAAAACGGTCACGTCAATACGCTGGCCGAACGCCTGCAAGGCTGTTTCCAATTCAGCATGAACGGCAAGATGCCGCCTGCGGACGGCGACGCCATCGTCGATCTGGAAAGCTATATGTACTGGATGGCCCAGGGCGCCCCTACCGGAGTCAAGCTGGCCGGACAAGGCTTCCCGGCGCTGGCCGATCCGGCCCAGCCGGCGGACTATGTGCGCGGCCAGAAAGTCTTTGAACAACAGTGCGCCCTGTGCCATGGCGCGCAAGGCCAGGGCCAGCACGATGTCACCGGCCGCATGGTCTTCCCCGCCCTGTGGGGGGATGATTCCTTCAACTGGGGCGCCGGCATGCATTCCATCAGCACGGCGGCCGCCTTCATCCACGCCAACATGCCGCTCAGCCAAGGCGGCAGTCTCAGCGAGCAGCAGGCCTGGGACGTGGCGTATTTCATGAACGCCCACGAACGCCCCCAGGACCCGCGCTACAAGGGCGACCTGCAGGCCACGATCAAGGATCACCACGGCGGCAAGAACGACCTGTACGGCCAGAAGGTGAACGGCACAGTGCTGGGGGCGCAATCCACTGCGGCCGGCGGCCGCCTGACGGGACACGGCGCCAAAGCCATGTAATCACGCGCCCGGCCCGGCCCCCGACCCGATCTCCGGGGGCTGTGGCGCGTCATGGGGCGTCGACAGGCAGATCCAGCCGGTAGCCGACGCCGTACACGGACCGGATCAGGTCATCATCGGGCCGCACATCGGCCAGCTTGCGGCGCAAGTTCTTCACATGGCTGTCCACAGTGCGGTCGGTGACGACCCGATGATCATCGTACAAGCCGTCCAGCACCTGGTCGCGGGTGAAGATCCGCCCCGGCTGGCTGGCCAACAAGGCCAACAGGCGGAATTCGACCGGCGTCAGGTCCAGGGCCACGCCATCCAGGCGCGCCTGCCAGGCATCGACCTGGACCACCAGGCCGGACGTCTGCGTCTGCGCCGCAGGCGGCGCATCGAACCGCCGCAGCACGGCCCGCACCCGGGCCACGACCTCGCGGGGGCTGTAGGGCTTGCAGATGTAGTCGTCGGCGCCCAGTTCCAGGCCCAGCAGGCGGTCGATTTCCTCGGTGCGAGCCGTCACCATGATCACCGGAATGCGGGTCTTGGCGCGAATGTCCCGGCAGACGTCCAGGCCGTCGCGTCCGGGCAGCATCAGATCCAGCAATACCAGATCGGGCGCCCATTCCATCACCGCATCCATGACCTGCAAACCGTTGTCCACCCAGCGGACGGCATAGCCGGCCGCCTCCAGATACGCGCGCAGGACTTCAGCCAGTTTGGGCTCATCTTCGACGACAAGAATATTCATGCGGTTTCCTCGGTCATGTCATTGGCCGGCCAGTGGATCCGGATGGCCAGGCCGCCCAGATCGGACGCCGACGCGCTGATCCGCCCATCGTGCGCTTGCACGATATGCCGGCAGATCGCCAGCCCCAGGCCTGCGCCGCCATGCTGGCGGCTGCGCGAAGCCTCGGCCCGGTAGAGGCGTTCAAACAGCCTGGGCAGATGCTCGGCGGCGACCCCGGGGGCCGTATCGGCGACCTCCAACAACAGGTCCCCCTCCTGACGACCCGCCCGCACCCGCACCCGGCCGGGACGGTCGGTATAGCGCAAACTGTTTTCCAGCAGATTGCCCACCAGCTGCGACAGGCGCCGGACATCGCCCCGCAGGCGCAGCCCCGGGGCCACCTGCACGTCCAGCGCCAGGCCGTGGCGATCGAAACGATCCCTCACGGCATCCACGGCCTGCGACACCACCGCCCCCAGATCGACGATTTCCATGTGGTACGTCAGGGCTCCGGCATCGGCCAGCGATAATTCATACAAATCGTTGATCAGTTCGCTGAGCTGGCCGACTTCATGCGCCAACGAAGACAGCGCCGCCTGATCCAGGGGCCTGAGGCCGTCCTGAAGCGCTTCGATCTCGCCGCGCAACACCGACAGCGGCGTGCGCAATTCGTGCGAAACGTCGGCCATCAATTCACGTCGCCATTGCTCATGGCGCTCCAGGCTATGGGCCAGCCGGTTGAAATCCCGGGCCAGGCGGCCCAGTTCGTCGAGCGCCCCTACCCGCACGCGCGTCCGATAATCGCCGCCGGCCAGCCGGTGGGTGGCCTGGGCCAGGCGCCGCACCGGCACCAGCAGAATCCTGGCCAGCAGCAGGCTGACCAGGGCCGCCAGCAGCACGGACAGGCCGACGATCACCCAGGTCGCCCGCAATTGCCTGGCCTGGAACTGCTGATCGATGTCGTCGTTGACCACGCGGGGCATGAACGGCGGCGTCAACAGCCACCCCACGGTCCGCCCCTGAGCCACGATCGGGACACGGCGCAGGCCGCGCGCGCCGGCATCGGCCGGCACCCGGGGCCCCGCCAGCCAGTCGCCCTGGCCGTCCACCAGCGTCACCCGAAGCGGAGGCTCGCCGTGGCCGCGATCCTCGGGCAGGTCGCGTCGCGACAGCCTGAGGCTGCGCCACCAGCGGCCATGGCGGTCCGCCAGAAACTCCCAACTGCCCGATTCCGCATAATCCGTCGCCAGCAACTGGGCCAGCGCGTCCAGGCGCTGGTGTTCGCGTTCCTGGACATAATCGTCGAAGCCGCTGTCAAAACTGACCCGCACCGCAACGCCCATGGCCAGCGCCACGACGATGCAGCTTGCCAGAATCGCCAGAAACAACTTGAAGGTGATACTGGATCGCACTGATTTCTCCGCTCATCCGGGTTACGCTAGGGAGTTTTCGACATTCCTTCGCATCATGCCAGAGACTTCAGCCCCACCTGCGACCACCGCCCCGGCCAACCCGGTCATCGCCATCCGGAATCTGAGCAAGACCTATGCCTCGGGGCATCAAGCCCTGAAACACATCGACCTGGACATCCGGGCCGGCGAGATCTTCGCCCTGCTGGGGCCCAACGGCGCGGGCAAGACCACGCTGATCAGCATCGTCTGCGGCCTGGTCAATCCCAGCACAGGCACGGTTCAGGTTGCCGGCCACGATATCGTACGCGACTATCGGGCCGCCCGCTCCGCCATCGGACTGGTGCCGCAGGAATTGACGACGGACGCCTTCGAGACCGTCTGGGACACCATCCGCTTCACGCGCGGCTTGTTCGGCAAGGCCCCCGATCCCGCCGGCCTGGAGCGCATCCTGCGATCCCTGTCGCTCTGGGAAAAACGCGACAGCAAGCTGATGGCCCTGTCCGGCGGCATGAAGCGGCGCGTGATGATCGCCAAGGCTTTGTCGCACGAGCCCGCCATCCTGTTCCTGGACGAACCGACGGCGGGGGTGGACGTGGCCCTGCGCAAGGACATGTGGAACATGGTGCGTTCCCTGCGCGCAACGGGGGTCACGATCATCCTGACGACCCACTACATCGAGGAAGCCGAGGAAATGGCCGACCGGGTCGGCATCATCAACCAGGGCCAGTTGCTACTGGTCGAGCAGAAATCCAGCCTGATGCGCCAACTGGGCCAGAAAGGCCTGACGCTGCACCTGCAAACCCCCCTGTCCCGCATTCCGGACAGCCTGAGATCCTGGCCCCTGGACCTGGCCGAGGGCGGGCGGGCGCTGCACTACCGCTATGAATCGCCGCAGGCGGGCGCGGACGTTCCCGCCCTGATGGCGGCGCTGCAGGCCGAGGGGCTGCTGCTGGCCGATCTCGACACCGAACAGCGATCCCTGGAAGACATTTTCGTCGATCTCATCGGAGGACCGGCATGAACTGGCCTGCCATCTATGCCATCTATCGTTTCGAGATGGCCCGCACCGGACGCACCCTGATGCAAAGCATCATCGCGCCGGTGATCTCGACCTCTCTGTATTTCGTAGTGTTCGGCACGGCCATCGGATCGCGCATCCAGCAGGTGGGCGACGTCAGCTACGGGGCCTTCATCGTGCCCGGGCTCATCATGCTGTCACTGCTGACCCACAGCATCTCGAATGCGGCCTTCGGCATCTATTTTCCGAAGTTCACCGGGACCATCTACGAGATCCTGTCCGCCCCCATGTCGTATCTGGACATCCTGCTGGGCTACGTCGGGGCGGCCGCCACGAAATCCATCATTCTGGGGGTCATCATCCTGGCGACAGCCACGCTGTTCGTGCCGCTGCGCATCGACCATCCCCTGGCGATGCTGGCCTTCATGGTGCTGACGGCATTCACGTTCAGCCTGCTGGGGTTCATCATCGGCATCTGGGCCGACAATTTTGAAAAACTGCAATTCGTGCCGCTGCTGATCGTCACGCCCCTGACCTTCCTGGGCGGCAGTTTCTACTCCATCGACATGCTGCCTCCCTTTTGGCAGCAGGTCACGCTGCTGAACCCGGTGGTGTACCTGGTCAGCGGCTTTCGCTGGAGTTTTTTCGGCCTGGCCGACGTCAATATCTGGCTGAGCCTGGGGATGACGTCGTTGTTCCTGGCAGCCTGCCTGGCCATCGTCGCCTGGATCTTTCGCACCGGCTACCGGCTGCGGCCCTGAACCGCCCGGCCCGCGGATCGCGAGACCGGCGTGCCGCCCGGCCGGAAGACCGGCCGAGGCAGGACAGGGGCGGGCTTATTGCATCCGGTCCAGCGCCTGCGCCAGGGTGCCGACCGTGCGCTCGACATTGTGCAGCTTGTCCAGGCCGAACAGACCGATGCGGAAGGTCTTGAAATCCGCCGGTTCGTCGCAGGCCAGGGGCACGCCGGCGGCCGCCTGCAGGCCGGCCTCGGCGAATTTGCGCGTGGACTGGATGCCATCGTCGGTGGTGTAGCTGACCACTACGCCCGGGGCTTCGAAACCCGGCGCGGCGACGCTTTTGAAGCCGCGCTCGCGCAGCAAGGCCCGCACCGCATCGCCCAACTGCTGCTGTTCGGCCTTGACCTTGTCGTAGCCGTAGGAACCGGTTTCCGCCATGACGTCGCGCAGCACGGTCAGGGAATCCGTGGGCAGCGTCGTGTAATAGGCGTGCCCCCCTTTTTCGTAGGCCTCCATGATGCCCAGCCACTTGCGCAGATCGCAGGCGAAACTGGTGCTCTGCGTGGATTCGATGCGCTGCCGGGCGGTCTCGCCCAGCATGACCAGGCCGCAGCAGGCCGACGAGGTCCAGCCTTTTTGCGGGGCCGAAATCAGCACGTCCACATGCACGTCGCGCATATCGACCCAGATCGTGCCCGAGGCGATGCAGTCCAGCACGAACAGGCCGCCTTCGGCATGCACGGCATCGGCCACCCGGCGAATGTAGTCATCGGGCAGCATGATGCCGGACGCCGTTTCCACATGAGCGGCAAAGACGACATCGGGCTTGAATTCGCGGACGGCCGCGATGACCTCGTCGACCGGCGGCGGCGCGAAATGCGCCTGCGCGCCGGATTCGACCGGACGGGCCTTGAGCACGCGCGATTCGGACGGAATATCGCCGGCTTCGAAGATCTGCGTCCAGCGATAGCTGAACCAGCCATTGCGGATCACCAGGCAGCGTTTGCCGGTGCCGAACTGACGGGCCACGGCTTCCATGCCGAACGTACCGCTACCGGGGATCACGATGGCGGAATGAGCGCCATACACGGTTTTCAGGGTGCGCGAAATATCACGCATGACCCCCTGGAACGACTGGGACATGTGATTCAAGGCGCGGTCGGTGTAGACCACGGAATATTCCAACAGACCGTCGGGGTCAACCCGGGGTAGCAATCCTGGCATGGGTTTCTCCAGTTAAAGAACTGTTCGATTGTAGACTTCCCTATAATGTCATGCGCCATGGGCCGCAACAAGCCATGCGCCACAAGCACAATAACCCAGGACACGAAGCCGGGCAGCCACCTGAAGCCTGACCCGCCTAAAAAGGAGGAGCAACCATGGAGACCACTCTGATGGCCGAGCCAGAGAGCACTGCAGCGCAGGACGAGGCCGAAGCCGTCGTCCCCCCCCATCTGATCCGCCGGGAGCCCATCCTGGACCAGAACCGGGGGCTCAGCGGCTACCGGCTGCGCATCCTGTGGGCGGACGCCGACTCAGCGGATGCGGACCCGGGGTCCGCCTTGATACAGACCGCCCGGGAACACGGCGCCAGCAGCTTCCTGGCCTATGCGCCGCACTGGATCGACGGAACGCCCGCGCTGCTGAAAAACGCCTTTACCGCAACCTTGCCGCGCAATCGCTGTTACCTGGAATTCCCCGAATCCCTGGACATCACGCCGGAACTGATCGCGTCCTTGCAGAGTCTGGCGCACTCCGGCCTGAAATTCTCCCTGCGTGGCGACCTGGCGGCGCAGCCCGAGCGCGAGGCCCTGCTGCCCTTCGTCAAGGCCGTGGGCTTCGACCCCGCCCTCAGCACCAAGGCCGAGATCTTCCGCCAGAGCTTCCAGCACAAACAGGCGGGCCGGCTGCTGATGGCCGTCAACACCCCCGACAAGGCCGCCCTGGATAATTTCCTGCTGCTGGGCTTCACGGCATTCCAGGGTCACTGGCCCATGGATCTGGTCGCCGCAGCCTCGCTGACGCCGCGCCAGAAAACCCTGCTGCGCCTGATCACCCTGATCATGGGCGAAGGCGAAGCGCCCGAAATCGAGGCCTGCCTGAAGCAGGACGCCGAACTGGTCAAGACCTTGCTGGACATGGTCAACACCCCGGCCTATGGACTCAGCCAGGAAGTCGAATCCCTGAGCCAGGCCATCATGCTGCTGGGCCGCCGGCAACTGCAACGCTGGATTCAGGTCCTGATGTACACAGAGGCCGGGCGGCCAGCCGGCTACCTGTCCCCCATCCTGATCCAGGCCAGCGCCCGGGCCCACCTGATGGAGTCCCTGTCCACGCTGCGCTACCCCGACCAGCCCGTCCGGGCGGAATCGGCCTTCACCACCGGCATCCTGTCCATCATGGACCAGTTGTTCAACGGCACCATGAAGGATCTGCTGGCCCAGGTCAGCGTCGACGTGCCCATCCGCGACGCCCTGTTGCGCCACGAGGGCGCCCTGGGCGCCGATCTGCGCCTGGCCACCCTGATCTTCCCCTCGGACCGCGACATGACCGAAGACCCGGCGCCGCTGCTGAAGACACTGGAAGTGCGGGCCGAGCAGATCAACCCTTTGATCCAGCAGGCCTTCACCTGGGCGCACGGCATCACCCGCGCGGCCCCATGACCCACGCCTCGGATCCGGCCCCCCCGCCCGCCCCGACCGCAGCGCGCGGACTGGGCGGGTGGCTGCGGATTTCCCACGTTTCATCAGGCTTCATCGCCGTGCTGGTGGGCTATACCAGTTCGGTGGCCATCGTCTTCCAGGCAGCCAGCGCCGCCGGGGCGCAGGACGCGCAACTGGCGTCATGGATGTGGGCATTGGGCATCGGCATGGGCATCACCTGCATCGGCCTGTCGCTGGCCTGGCGGGCGCCCGTGCTCACCGCCTGGTCCACCCCGGGCGCGGCTTTGCTGGCCACCAGCCTGGGCGACATCGGCCTGGCCCAATCCATCGGGGTGTTCATCGCCAGCTCCCTGCTGATCACACTGTGCGGCCTGACCGGCGGGTTCCAGAAGATCATGGACTGGGTGCCGCGCCACCTGGCATCGGCGATGCTGGCCGGCATCCTGCTGCGCTTCGGCATGGACCTGTTCTCCTCGATGCAGGGGCAGCCGGCGCTGGTCATCGCGATGTTCGCGGCCTTCATCGCCGCGCGGCGCCTGCTGCCGCGCTACAGCGTGCCTCTGGCGCTGCTGGCGGGGGTCGTCTGCGCGCTCCTGCAAGGCAATCTGTCCCTGGGCGGGCTGGATTGGACTCCGGCCCACCCGGTCTGGATGGCCCCGGCTTTTTCCGCATCCGCCCTGATCGGCGTAGCGATCCCGCTGTTCATCGTGACGATGACTTCACAGAACGTGCCGGGCCTGGCGGTGCTGCGCGCCAATGGCTACGCCAGGGTGCCGGCCTCGCCGCTGATTTCCTGGACCGGCCTGACCGGCATCGTCCTGGCGCCGTTCGGCGGCTTCGCCTACAACCTGGCCGCCATCACCGCCGCCATCTGCATGAGCCCCGACGCCGACCCGGATACCCGGGAACGCTACAAGGCATCCGTATGGGCCGGCGTGTTCTATCTGCTGACCGGCATTTTCGGGGCCACCGTCGTCGCCCTGTTCGCCGCTTTTCCGCACGAACTTGTGGCCGCCATCGCCGGCCTGGCCCTGCTGGGCACCCTGGGCAACAGCATCCATGATTCGCTGCAGACCCCCGAATACCGAGAATCCGCCCTGGTGACATTCCTGGCCACGGCGTCGGGCATGAGCCTGCTGGGCATCGGCAGCGCCTTCTGGGGGCTGGTGCTGGGGGTCATCTGCCACGCCATCCAGCAGCGGCGCGCCTGAAACGGGCAGGCAGGCACGCCGGCCCCCTGCCCGCCGCCGCCCGATTCCTCAATGCTGCGTTGCGTACTGCTTGATCAGATTGCGCGCAGCGGCATACAGGTCCGCGCCCTGGCCGCCCTTCTTGTCCACGGCCTGGATCCAGAGATCCCGCACCCCCTGGGTGGCCTTGATCCAATTCTGGTATTCGGCGTCATCCATGTAGTAGAAGACGCTGCCATTTTCTTTTGACGTCTTCATGAACTCGGCCTCGCGTTCATCGAACACGGTGCGCCCGGCCCAGGCCGACACATCGGCGCCGCTATTGTCGTCGATGACCTTCTTCAAGTCGGCGGGCAAGCTGTCGTAACGCGCCTGATTCATGCCGAACAGAAAGATCGAATTCCCCATGCGCGGCCTGCCCTGGGGCACGTCCAGGTGATAACGGGAGATTTCATCCAGCTTGATCGCGGGGACGCCTTCCCAGGGCACGGCGGCGCCATCCACCACCCCCTTAGCCAGGGAGTCGGGCACCGCCGGCAGCGGCATCTGCACCGGCACGGCGCCGATGGCATCCAGCATCTGCGAATTGACCCGATTGGCCGAACGGATTTTCAGGCCTTTCATGTCGGCCAGCGTCCTGGGCTGCTTGTCGACGAAATGCATCAGCGTGCCGCCATGCGTGTGCATGAAGATCGGGTGCACGCCCTTGTACTCGTCCCGGGCGTATTTTTGGGTGAATTCCCACAAGGCCCGGCTGCCGGCCTCGGCATTGGGCACCAGCCAGGGCAATTCGTAGACGGCGCTCTTGGTGAAGCGGCCCGCCGAGTAAGTCGGCAGGGTCCAGACGATATCCGCCACGCCATCGCGGGCCTGGTCGAACAGCTGCGCCGGCGTACCGCCCAACTGCATGGCCGGATAGATCTGGCAGACCATGCGATCCTGGGATTCCCGGGCGATCTTGTCGCACCAGGGCTGGATCATGTTGACCTGGGCATTGGAGGTGGCCGGCAGAAAGTGATGAACCTTGAGAACGACCTGCGCTCCTTGGGCCGCCGTGGCCAACAGCAGGCCGGCGGCCGCGCCGCTCAATAGGCGCAGGGGCAATGCCCGGCAATGGATTTTCATGGTGTGTCTCCTTGATGGATGGGAAGGGTTTCCCTTGTATGAATGGTTGACCGTCAGAGCGCTCCGAACATCCGGACCAGCACCAGGGCGATGCTCGGGAACAGCACCAGAGCGGCAATGCGGATGAAATCCGAGGCCAGGAAAGGCACGACCCCTTTGAAGGTGTCCGTCAACGGAACATCCTTGGCCATGCGATTGATGATGTAGACGTTCATGCCCACCGGGGGATGGACCAGGCCGATTTCCACGACCATCAGGGCAAGGATGCCGAACCAGATCGACTTGTCGTCGTGGCTCATGCCATAGAAATCCAGCCCCATCACCACCGGATAGAAGATCGGAATCGTCAGCAGGATCATGGCCAGCGAATCCATGACGCAGCCCAGGAAGATATAGACCAGCAGAATCGAGACGATCACCAGGAAAGGCGACAGGCCGCTGTGCTGCACCCAGGACGCCAGCTCCGCCGGCATCTGCGACAGGGCCAGGGACACGTTCAGCATGTCGGCGCCCAGCAGCACCAGATAGATCATGGCCGTGGCCTGAGCCGTGCCCAGGGCGCTTTCCAGCAGCCCTTTCCAACGCAGGCCGCCCGACACCACGGCAATGATTCCGCAGGCTGCCGCGCCGATGGCGGCGGCTTCGGTCGGGGTGGCCCAGCCGGCATAGATCCCCACGATGACGATGAAGAACACCGCCAGCACCGGCCCGACCTGGATCAGGGCCTTGATGCGTTCCGGCCAGGGGGCCCGGGCGCCCGCAGGCCCCATTTCCGGCTTCCAGCGCACGATGAGCTGAATGACGATCATGTAGCCGATCATGGCCAACAGCCCCGGAATGACAGCCGCCATGAAGAGCTTGCCGATGGACTCCTGGGTCAGGATGGCGTAGATGATCAGCGGCACGGAGGGCGGAATCATGATGCCCAGCGTACCGCCTGCCGCCAGGGTGCCGGTAGCCAGGCTGCCCGCGTACCCATAGCGGCGCAGTTCCGGCAGCACCACCTGCCCCATGGTCGCCGCCGTCGCCAACGACGAACCGCAAATGGCGCCGAATCCCGCGCAAGCGCCCACCGCCGCCATGGCGACTCCGCCGCGCCGATGGCCGATGAAGGCGCTGACGAAACGAAACAGGCTGCGGCTCAGGCCGCCGTGCGTGGCGAACTGCCCCATCAGCAGAAAAAGCGGAATCACCACCAGGTCGTAGTTGGACAGCCGGGCATACGCCAGATTCTTCAGCGACGCCATCAGCGGCACCCAGCTGCCGCCGGTCAGGTACACATAGCCGCCGGCCCCCGCGACGAACATCGAAATGCCGATCGGAATCCTGATGACCATCAAGGTCAGCAGAACGGCGAACATGATGAAACCTATGCCGATGCCGCTCATGACCGGACCTCCGATGCTCGTGCGCGACCGGCCTGCACGTGCTGGACGCACATGTACAGACCCGCCAGGGTGAGCAGCGCAAAACCCGGCACCATGCCGGCCTGGGCCAGCCACACCGGCCACCCCAGAATCGCGGACGTTTCCCCGGCTTCGCGCAGGGACAGGGCCCCCACCCCGCTGCGCCAGGCGATCAGGGCGCCGAACAGCCCCACCAGCAGGGAACCCAGCGCGTCAAGCCTGTGAATGGTCTGCGGCAGGGCCCGCGCCGTGAAGAAATCGACCTTGACGTCACCGCCTTCCAGGTGGCAATAGGCGAAAAAGGTCGCTGAAGCGGTCGCGGCCACCATCATCAGGATTTCCATATCGCCCGGCACCGGCATGGCGAACAGCTTGCGCCCGACAATGGAAATCAACGACATGACGACCAGAGCCACGAAGGCCAGGCCGCCCAGGGCCGCCCAGCCCTTGGACGCGATCAGCAAGGCGCGGCCCCAAGGCCCGAACTGGTCCGGGTGCAGCGTCGCCGGAGCGGCGGCATCGTCGACCGGGGGTGTGTGCATGATGTCTCCTGTGGAATTCTTGTGCATGCGAATGGCTCTGACGCCCGGTGTCTCGCAGGCGCCCGATCGGCGCCCGCGCAGCACCGGGGCTTCAGAAGGGATAAACGCGCGGCGTCGTCTGGACGGTAATCCAGCGCAGCTCGGTGAAAGCCTCGATTCCCGCCTTGCCGCCGAAGCGCCCGTAGCCGCTGTCCTTGACGCCGCCGAACGGCATCTGCGGCTCGTCGTGGACGGTGGGGCCGTTGACGTGGCAGATGCCCGATTGCACCTGACCCGCCACCCGCATGGCCCGGGCCACGTCCGCGCCGATCACGGCGGCGGACAGCCCATAGGCGCTGTCATTGGCGCAGGCCACGGCGGCCTCTTCTCCCTGGACGCGCACGATGGCCTTGACCGGCCCGAAGGTTTCCTCGGCATAGATGCGCATGGCCGGCGTGACGTGATCCAGCAGGGTGGCCGGCATCAGGGTATTGTCGGCCTTGCCGCCGCACAGCAGCCGGGCGCCCTTGCTCAGGGCATCGTCGATCATGGCGTTGCAGCGCTGCACCGTGGACATGTCCACGACGGACCCGAGCACCACCGGCCCCTGGCGCGGGTCGCCCACCGGCAGGCCCCGGACCTTGGCGGTCAGCCGCTCGACGAAGGCGTCCGCGATCCGCTCATCGACGATGATGCGCTCGGTGGACATGCAGATCTGTCCCGAATTGGCGAAAGCGCCAAAGGCGGCGGCGCCGACGGCGCAGTCCAGATCCGCATCATCGAGCACGATCAGGGGAGCCTTGCCGCCGAGTTCCAGCACGGCGGGCTTCAGATGCTGGGCGCACAGGCCCGCGATGATGCGGCCGACTTTGGTCGATCCGGTGAAATTCACGCGCCGGGTCGCCGGGTGCGACACCAGGGCTTCCACCACGGCGGGCGCATCCTGCGGCGCATTGGTGATGAAATTCACCACGCCGTCCGGCAGACCGCCCTCCTGCAGGGATTCGATGATCAGGCCATGCGTGGCCGGGCACATCTCCGACCCCTTGAGCACCACGGTATTGCCGCAGGCCAAAGGCGCGGCCACGGCCCGCACCCCCAGGATGACCGGCGCGTTCCAGGGCGCCATGCCGACGACCACGCCGGCCGGCACCCGCTGGCCCATGGCCAGATTGCCCGGCACGTCCGAAGGAATGACTTCCCCGCCAATCTGCGAAGTCAGCGCGGCGGCCTCGCGCAGCATGCCGGCCGCCAGATGCACGTTGAATTCCGCCCACAGGGCCGAAGCGCCGGTCTCGGCCGCCATGGCGGCGACGAAATCCGCCTGACGCGCTTCCAGCGCATCGGCCGCGCGGCTGAGCAGGGCGCGGCGCTGGCTGGGTCCCGTCTGCGACCAGGCGGCAAACGCATCGGCGGCCGCCTGCACGGCTGCCCGGGCATCCTCGGGGCCGGCGGCTGGCGCCACCGTGGCCACCTGGCCATCCAGGGGATTGCGGCGCTCGAACGTTCCGCCCAGGCCGGCCGACTGATGCCGGCCCCCGATCAATAGAGAAATGGTGCTCATGGTGTTCTCCTGTGGATAGCAAACAACGGGGTGTCCGGATCTCATCCTGCCATCAGGCCACTTCGATTTCGACCAGAACCGGCCGCTTCATGCCCAGGGACTTGCGCAACGCGGCCGGCAAGACCTCCGGATCCGAGACGCGCACCGCCTCGCAACCCAAGCCCCGGGCCAGCGCCGCAAAATCGATGTCCGGCAGATCGACGCCATGCAACGTATCCCGCTCGGTGAATCCATAGACGGGAGCGAACTCCCGCAGGGCGGCATAGCTGCGGTTCTTGAGGATCAGGAAGGTGATGGGCAGGCCCAGCTGCGCGGCGCTCCAGAGACCCTGGATCGAATACATGCTGGAACCATCCCCCAACACGCCGATGACCTTGCGGTCCGGCTTGGCCAAAGCCACTCCGACAGCGGCGGGCAGGCCGAATCCCAAACCGCCGCTGCACATCGTGTAGAAAGTTTCGGGCTGCAGGATCGGCAGATGGCGCTGCAGGACCGGACGCGCACTGGGCGCCTCCTCGACAATGATGGAATCCGGCGAACGGATAGCGGCCAGGGTCTGCAGCGCATAAGCCACCGACATCAGGGGCGTGGGCTCGGCATGCGGCGCGGGCGGCCTCGCGGGCGGATCCTGCCGCGCAACCGGCTGCGCACGCGCCAGCAGATCGCGCACGCTTTGGCGCACGCTGCCCTGGACGGCGGTGCCGACCGGCGCCCAGGCCAGCGTGTTGGGATCGTCGACAATCTGCGCCAGGGCGCTGCCTGCCGGAATGTGAGGTCCCTCGCCTTCAATGTGGTAAGTAAAGGCCGCCGCCCCCAGGGCCAGGATGAAATCATGTCCGCCCAGCAGATCGACGATGCGTTCGCGGGCGGCCGGCAGGAAACCGGCGAACAGGCGGTGGTCTTCCGGAAAACCGTTGCGCCCCGACATGGGCGCCGTCCAGACGGCGGCGCGGTGGCGCTCGGCCAGCTCCACGACGTCGGCCCAGGCGCCATCCCGGTCGACCGCGGCCCCCAGCACGAAGGCGGGGCGCTGCGCGGCATCCAGTTGACGGCCGATCTGATCCAGCAGCAGCGGATCCGGGCGCACCGAGCGGCTCACCCGGCGGGCGCGCACAGGCTCGCACAGGCGCCCCCAATCGTCGGCCGGCACCGACACCAGCACCGGGCCGCACGGCGGCTGCATGGCCATGTAATAGGCGCGCGCTATGGCCTGCGGCACATCTTCGGCGCGGGCAGGCTCGACGCTCCATTTCACGTAGGGCTTGGGCAGCTCGGTGGCCTGGCTGGAAAACAGAAAGGGATCGTAGGGCAGGATGGCCCGCGACTGCTGGCCGGCCGTGATCACCAGCGGCGTGCGATTCCTGTAGGCCGTGAAAATGGCCCCCATGGCATGCCCCACCCCGACGGCGGAATGCAGATTGATGAAGGCCGCGTTGCGCGTGGCCTGGGCATAGCCATCGGCCATGCCGACAACGACGGATTCCTGCAGGCCCAGCACGTAGCGGAAGTCTTCGGGGAAGTCGAGGAACAGCCCCAGCTCGGTGGAGCCCGGATTGCCGAAGAGCGTCGTCATGCCGAACTGCCGCAACAGGTCGGTGACCGCCTGGCGCACCGGCACCAGCGCGGTGTTCTGCCGAATCCTGGATACGCGTTCGATGAGCGCATCTGCTTGCATGTCGTCCTCCGGGTCTTTCAACCATCCGGGTGGCTCTGCGCCACCGCCATGTGAAGCCTGCCCGCGCGAGCGGCGGTCAAAGCATTGAAAGCATGATGAAAGCCGCCATGATATAAATCAATAAAATAACTTAGATATCGGTTATTAGATTCATGAATATTAAAAACCTGGACCTGAATCTGCTGCGCCTGTTCGACGCGGTGTACAGCGTCGGCAGCGTCAGCCAGGCGGCCGCTCTGCTGGACCTGACGCAGCCCGCCGTCAGCCAGGGGCTGACGCGCCTGCGCAACCTGCTCGGGGACCCCCTGTTCGTCCGCGCGGCCGGCGGGGTGGCGCCGACGCCCAGGGCGCAACGCATGGCGCAGCCCATCCACGACGCCCTGCAGGCGCTGGAAAGCGCCGCGCTGGACTCGGCGCCCTTCGCTCCCCTGCTGTCCGACCGGCGCTTTCGCCTGCACATGACCGACATCGGAGAGGGGCAGTTCCTGCCCCGCCTGGCGCAGGCGATGCGCCTGAGAGCCCCGCACACCCGCATCGAAACCATGCGCCTGACCATGCCGGAACTGGCGCCCGCCCTGGACCAGGGCCGCATCGACCTGGCCTTCGGCTTCCTGCCGGGGCTGCAGGGCATGCAATCGGCGGTGATGTTCCAGGACCGCTATATCATCCTGATGCGCCAGCATCACCCCTTCACCCTGGCGCGCCGCCCCGCGCCGATTCCTCTGGACGACATCCGGGCGCTGGAATTCATCGCCGTGCGCACCCATGCCTATACCCATACCGCGCTGGAAGCCCTGCACATGCAGGACCGCATCCGTCTGACGACGGAACATTTCATGGCCCTGCCCACCGTCATCGACAGCAGCGACCTGGCCGTGATCATCCCGCTCAACATCGCCCGCTCATTCGCCCCGGCCAAACGCTACGCGATGGTCGAGGCGGACTTCCCGCTGCGCGACTTCAACGTCGGCCTCCATTGGAGCCGCCGGCAGGATGGCGACCCCGCCCACCGCTGGCTGCGCAGCCTGGTCCTGGAGCTCTACCAGGAGGCCTGAGACTGCGACGGCCAGGAATGGGCCGGGCTCGATCCCCGCCCGAGGCCGGCCCGCCGACGCCGATCGGGGCCGGAGCCAGGTTGGCGATGCGCTTGAACAGTTCGGCATAGCGATTTCCCTGGCCGGACCAGGGATCGCCGTTGCGTGCGAAATCCGCATTGATGTCCCGCCATTCCTCGGCGCTGAACAGGCGTCGGGCCGCCGGCAGGATGTGGGATTCCTCGGTGTTCAAGTGGACCCATTCATGGGCGATGTAGGTGCGCGCCGCATCCCGGAACCCCTGGAACGCATCGGCGCCCCCCTGGAGGTAGGCCACCAGGGCCCGGTCCAGACGGCTGGTGGCCGGGATGCTGTCGCGGTGCTCGGCCTCCAGCTGATCCAGTTGCGCATCGAGTTCGTGCGTCTTGGCGCGCAACAGGGCGAAAATCCGGTCTTCCTTGGGGTGATGCAGCTTGTCGGGCATCTCCACGATATATTCGACCAGGCTGGCGAGCAGTTTGAAATCGGGCTGCAGATGGCCCGACTCGATGCCCGCCAGAATATGCGACAAGGCGTTCAGGATCGCAGCGATGGCCCGATGCTCCTCGCGAATCGCCTCGATGGCCGGGATCGATGCCGACTCCGGAGACGCCGCCCCGGCGTCGGACAGCGCCGATTCCTGTTCGGTCGAACCCGCCCCCAGCCAGCGGTCCAGCATGGCGCCATCCCGCAGCAGCGTGCCGCTGTCGCCGGCGTACACGACCTTGCCGCGCTCCAGGATGAGGGCCTGGCGCGTGATCGGCAGGATCTGCCGCGCATGCTGTTCGACCAGGATGACGGCCATGCGCCCTTCCGTGACCATGCGGTCGATGATGTGCAGCAATTCCTGCGCAATCAAAGGCGCCAGGCCTTCCAGGGGTTCGTCCAGCAACAGTACTTTGGGATTGAGCATCAGCGCCCGGCCCATGGCCAGCATCTGCTGTTCCCCCCCCGAGAGCTGGTTGCCCAGATTGGCGCGGCGCTCGCGCAGGCGCGGAAACAGGTCGTAGACGCGATCCAGCGTCCACTCCCCCGGCCGGGCGACGACGGTGAGGTTCTCTTCGACCGTCAGCGACTTGAAGATGTCGCGTTCCTGAGGCACCCAGCCCAGGCCCGCCCGCGCTCGCAGATGACTGGGCACCCGGGCGATGTCGCGGTCCTCGAAGAAGATCCGGCCCTTGCGCAGGCGGGTCACGCCCATCAGGGTGGCCAGCAGCGTGGTCTTGCCCATGCCGTTGCGTCCCAGCAAGGCCAGGCTGTCGCCCGCCGCCAGGGAAAAGGACAAGTCCTCCAGAATGATGGCGTCGCCATACCCGGCCCAGATGTTTTCCATGCGTAGAAGTTCAGCCATGGGACTCTCCGAGATAGACTTCCTTGACCTTGGGATGGTGGGCGATGACATCGGGGGTGTCTTCCAGCAGCAGCGCCCCGGACACCAGCACCGAAATCCGCTCGGCGAAGCGGAAGACCAGATTCATGTCGTGTTCAATCAGCAGGATCGTGACGTCGCGCGGCAGTTGCGCGATGGTATCGAACAACTCGCGGGATTCGCCTGTGGGAACGCCTGCGGCCGGCTCGTCCAGCAGCAGGACCTTGGGGCGCAGCGCCAGCGCCAGGGCGATCTCGATCAGTCGCTGACGGCCATAGGCCAGGTCGCGCGTGATTTCGTACGCGTCGGGCAGCAGCTTGAGCTGATCCAGGATCTCGGCCGCCTCGTCGAGCACCTCGGGATGGGCCGCCAGAGGCTTCCACCACCGGGTGCCCAGGCCCTGGCGTTCGCTGACGGCCAGCGCCACGGATTCCAGCACCGTCATGCCCATGAAGAGCTGATTGATCTGGAACGTGCGCACCAGCCCCTGGCGGCAGCGCTCGTGCTGCGCCATGCGGGTGACGTCCCGTCCCATCAGGCTGACCTGCCCGGAGGTGGGCTCCAGGTAGCCGGTCAGCAGATTGATCAGAGTGGTCTTGCCCGCCCCGTTGGGGCCGATCAGGGCATGGCGAGCCCCCGCGGGGATCGCCAGATTCACCTGGTCGGTCGCGACGAAGCCGCCAAAGCGTCGGACCAGGTCGTGGGTTTGCAGAACCGCGTTCATGAAGAGGACTCCGTGCGGGCAGTGGCCTGGGCCCTGTGGCGGGCGGATCGTATCCATTGCTGCGCCGTGCCCAGGATGCCGCCGCGCGCGAACAGCACGACCAGCACCAGGATCAGGCCCAGCCAGAACTGCCAGTACTGCGGGTTCATGTCGGACAGGAAATAATTGATCATGACGAAGACCACGGCCCCGATCAGGCCGCCATACAGGTGCCCGGCGCCGCCCAGGATCAGGATCAGCAGCAGGTCGGCAGAGCGCTGGAAGCTGAGCACGTCCAGGGACACGAACTGGTTGGTCTGGGCCAGCAAGGCGCCCGCCACGCCGGCATAAGCCGCGCCGATGGTGTAGATCTTCACCAGGCGGCTATTGACCGGCACGCCCAGCGCAGGCATGCGCAGCACGTTCATGTGGATGCCGCGCAGGCTTTGCCCAAAGGGCGAATACACCAGGCGGCGCGCCAGCCAGAACAGGACGAACAGCACGATCACCGAATAGATGAAGCCCACCCGGCCGAACATATCGAAATCGAACACCCCCAGGATGGGCTTGATCTCGACGCCCGGCATGCCGTCGACGCCGCCCGTGATGCTGGTGAATTTATTGGCCAGTTCATAGAGCATCAGCGCCACACCCAGCGTAACCATCAAGCGCGACAGATCGCTGCCGCGCAGCAACAGAAAGCTGCTGAGGAAGCCCACCACGCCGGCGAAGAACGCCGCCAGCACCAGCCCCAGCAAGGGATCTCCGAGACCGTGGGATCCCAGCAGCCCCACGGTATAGGCGCCAACGCCGAAAAAGGCGGCATGGCCCAGGGAAATCACCCCGGCATAGCCGAAGATCAGGTCCAGCGACAGCGCGAACAGGCCCGTGATGGCAATCTGGCTGAGCAGCAGATAATTGCCCGGGAAGGCGAAGTACGCCAGGACCGGCAGGCACCAGAACAGGTATTCCAGGGGTTTCCAGCGCGCCGTGCGGCGGTAGGCGGACAGCATTTCTGCCCGCTGCGCCCCCCGGTCGGCGGCCGCCCCGGATAGGAAAGAAGTCGTCATCTCGGCATCCTATTTGTGAGAGCGGCCAAACAGGCCATGCGGACGGTAGATCAGCGTCACCACCATGACGGCGTAGATGATGAAGGCGCCTATCTGGGGGATATAGTATTTTCCGGCCACGTCGGCCACCCCCAGCAGGATCGCGGCGTACAGGGACCCGAGAATATTGCCGCTGCCGCCCACCGACACCACGATCAGGAAATACACCAGATACTTGACCGGGAATTCCGGGTCCAGACCTAGCATTTCCACCCCCAGGGCGCCGCCCAGGCCCGCCAGGGCCGAGCCCAGCGCGAAGGTCAGGCTGAAGACTCGGTTGACGTCCACACCCAGGCCGCGCGCCACGCGTTGGTTGTCGACGGCCGCGCGCAAGCGGGCGCCGAAAGAGGTGCGGATCACGGACCACTGCAGCAACACCGCCACCAGCAGTCCGGCGATGACCAGAAACAGGCGATAGACGCCCACGTCCAGCCCGGGCATGACATGGAGCTGCCCGGACAGGAATTCAGGCAGGTGCAGGGGCTGCTGCTGGGCGCCGAAGAAATAGTGCGCCGCCGCGACCGCCATGAACACCAGACCGATGGAAAACAGCACCTGATCCAGATCGGAGGCGGCATACAGGCGCCGATACAGCAGACGCTCCAGAATGACGCCGACGATGGCCGGCACGATGGCGGCCACCGGCAGGGTCGCCAGGAACGGCACCCCGTAATTGTTGAGCAGAATCACACAGGCGTAGCCGCCCAGCATGGCAAAAGCGCCATGGGCCAGATTGACGAAATTCATCAGGCCCAGGGTCACGGACAACCCGACGCTGATCAGGAACAACAGCATGCCGTAGGCAACGCCATCGAATAATATAGTCATGATTCATCCTGGAGGGTAAGACAGGCGGTGCCCCATCGGGGCGCCGCCTCCACAGGAATCCGGACGGCGGCGGGGCATCGGATGATGACCACCGCCGCCCGCACGGATCAGCCCTGTTTACCGGGGTCCTTCACGGCCTTGATGGTGTCGAATTCCACGTTCTGCAACACGCCGTCGACCTTTTCAACCTTGCGGATGTAGACGTTCTGGATGATGTCGCGCGTTTGCGGATCGATTTCCACCGGGCCGCGCGGGCTTTCCCATTTCATGCCCTTGACGGCATCCATGAAGGCCGCCGCGCTGGCGTCGCCCTTGGTCTTTTCCAGGGCGGCATAGATCAAATGCATGCCGTCATAGCCGGCCACCGACACGAAGTTCGGGCGATCGTTGGGGTAGGCCTTGTGGTAGGCCGCCACGTAGGCCTTGTTTTCCGGCGAATCGTGGACTGCGGAGTAGTGGAAGGACGTGATCATGCCGATGGCGGCGTCGCCCATGGCGTTCAGCACGTCCTCGTCGGTCACGTCACCCGTGGCCAGCTCCTTGATGCCAGCCTGGTCCAGGCCGCGTTCCTTGAAGCCTTTGGCCAGGGCCACGCCTTGTTCGCCGTTGGGCACGAACAGGAACACCGCATCGGGCTTGGCGTCCTTGATGCGCTGCAGATACGGCGCGTAGTCGGGCGTGGCGACCGGCGTGCGGACTTCGCCGATGATCTTGCCGCCCAGTTCGGTGAAGGTCTTCTGGAACTGCTTTTCGGCGTCATGCCCGGGGCCGTAATCGGCGACCAGGGTATAGACCGAACGGATGCCGTTGGCGTACGCCCACTGCGCCATCGGAGCCGTGTCCTGCGGCAAGGTCATGGACACCCGGACGATGTTGGGGGACTTTTCGGTGATCGACGAGGTTGCGGCGTTCAGCACGACCATCGGGACCTTGGCCTCGGTGGCCAGCGGCGCGACGGAAAAGGCGTTCGGCGTCAGGGTGAAGCCCGCCAGAATGTCGACCTTGTCCTTGATCAGCAATTCCTGGGCCTGGCGCTTGGCCACAGCGGGAGAGATGCCGGTGTCGTCCTTGATGATGATCTTGACCTTGCGGCCGGCCACTTCGTCGCCATGCTGGGCCATGTACAGATCGACGCCATGCTGGATCTGTTTGCCGTGAGCGGCAAACGGCCCCGACATCGGCATGACGATGCCGATCTTCAGGTCCTTGGCCTGGGCAGGCGTGAACGCAGCGGCCGTGCTGAAGGCCAGCGCCATCGCCCCGAGGGTCTTGATGAGTTTCATGGTCTCTCTCCTGGAAAAATAATAAAAACCAGCTTTTCAGCCGGCCAGCTGCTGCTCAAGGTCATGTAACACCTGATAGCACGGCAAGACCTGCTCGACGCTGGAGTTGGGCTCCCGCCCCTCGCGGATCGCCGCGAAGAATTCGCGGTCCTGCAATTCGATGCCGTTCATGGAGACGTCCACCCGGCTGACGTCGATGACTTCGTCGCGCCCGGTGACCAGATCGTCATAGCGGGCGATATAGGTGGCGGTATCGCCGATGTAGCGGAAGAACGTGCCCAGAGGGCCGTCATTGTTGAAGCTGAGCGACAAGGTGCAGATCGCCCCGTTGGCGGCCTGTAGCTGGATGGACATGTCCATGGCGATGCCCAGGGTCGGGTGGACCGGCCCCTGGACGGCATTGGCTTTCACGATCGGGCTGCCGCACTGATAGGCGAACAGGTCCACGGTGTGGGCCGCGTGATGCCACAGCAGGTGGTCGGTCCAGCTGCGCGGCTCGCCCAGCGCGTTCATATTGGTGCGGCGGAAGAAATAGGTCTGCACATCCATCTGCTGGATGTGGAATTCGCCGGCCCGAATGCGCTGATGCACGTACTGGTGGCTGGGGTTGAAGCGGCGCGTGTGGCCGCACATGGCGACCTTGCCGCTTTGGCGCGCCAGGGCCGCCAGGGCTTGCGCATCCTGCAGCGTGTCGGCCATGGGAATTTCGACCTGCACGTGCTTGCCGGCGCGCAGGCAGGCCATGGCCTGCGCCGCATGCATCTGGGTGGGCGTGCACAGGATGACGGCATCGACATCCGGACGCTTGAGCACTTCATCCAGATCGGTGGTGGATTGTTCGATACCGTACTTCTGCGCCACGGCCCGGGTTTTTTCCAGATCGCGGCTGACCAGGGCGACGACGTCCACGCCATCGATGCGGGCGATGCCGTCCAGGTGCTTGATGCCGAAGGCGCCGGCCCCGGCCAGAGCGACCTTCAAGGATTGATCCGCCATTATTGTTCCTCCAGAATCAGATGCCCCACCGCCGTATTCGACGCGGGCACATGGTAGAAGCGATGCACGACGCGCGGCGCGGGCCCGCCCGCCACGTCGGCCATGGCCCCGCGGGCGATCAGCCACATCACCAGTTCGATGCCTTCGGAGCCGGCTTCGCGCACGTAATCGATGTGCGGCACCGACGCCTGCCCGGCGGGATCGGCGATCAGACGATCCAGGAAGGCATTGTCGAATTCGCTGTTGATCAACCCGGCGCGGGGCCCCTGCAACTGATGGCTCATGCCGCCGGTGCCCCAGATCTGCACATTCAGGGGCCGGTCGAAGCTTTCGATGGCGCGGCGGATCGCCTGCCCCAGCTGGAAGCAGCGCTGCCCCGAGGGCACGGGATACTGGACCACGTTGACGGCGAACGGAATGACCGGGCACGGCCAGGCCTGCGGCTGGCCGCACATCAGCGACAGCGGCACGGTCAGGCCATGATCCACGTCCATCTTGTTGACGATGGTCAGATCGAAATCCTGCTGGATGACCGACTGGGCGATGTGCGCCGCCAGTTCGGGGTGGCCGATCACGGGCGGCACGGGACGCGCGCCCCAGCCTTCATCGGCCGGCTGATACTGCGCTGCGCAGCCGATGGCGAATGTCGGGATGAAGTCCAGGCTGAAGGCCGTGGCATGATCGTTGTAGACCAGGAAGATGACGTCGGGGGTGTTGTCCTGCAGCCATTGCTTTGAAGGTTCATAGCCCTTGAACAGCGGCGCCCAGTAATCGGTGCCCGTCTTGCCCAGATCCAGGGCGGCGCCGATGGCCGGCACATGGGACGTGTACACGCTGGCGGTGATGCGGGCGTGAGTCTGGCTCATGAGTGTTCTCCGATTTTGCGGTTGCCTTTGGCGGAACGCCCGCCCGCCAGCATCATGGCGGCGTAGTCTTCCTGGGACATGCCGGTCATGCTCGCGGCCATGTACTGGAAGGAGCGGCCATCGGTGGCGCCCAGCTTGGCCAGGAAATAAATGTTGCCGCCCAATTCCAGGCAGCGATTCAGATCGCGCGCCAGCACGGCCTGCTTCTGGTCCTCGGTCATGGGCCACTCATCCAGATAGGCGCGCTCGTCGGCCAGAAACCGCTTGCGATTGTCGGCCTTCATCAGCGACATGCAGAACTGATTCAGGTGGTAGCCCACTCGGGACTGATCGGCATCGAAGATCGTGGTGCCGGGAATATCGGTATAGGGCTTGTTCAAGGACATGGCTCAACTCCAGTACAAGCGGTTCGGATTGTCCACCAGCAGGCTGCGCTGCAAGGCCGCCGTCGGGGCAATCTGCGGGATGTAGTCCACCAGCAGCCCGTCGTCGGGCATGTGGGACTTCAGGTTCGGGTGCGGCCAATCCGTGCCCCACAGGACACGATCCGGGAACGTTTCCACCAGGCTGCGGGCAAAGGGCACGACATCCTGATAGGCATGCTGTTCGCCGTTCAGGGCGTGGGGCCCGGACTGGCTGAGGCGTTCTGGGCAGCTGACCTTGCTCCAGATATTGGGGTGCTCGCGCATCAGCGCGACGAAGCGCTGGAACTCGGGCCCGTCCACCGGCTGGGTGACGTCGGGACGCCCCATGTGATCGACCACCACCGTCGTCGGCAGCGCGGTGAAGAAATCATACAGTTCGGGCAGGTCCTTGGATTCGAAGTAGACCACCACGTGCCAGCCCAGCGGTGCGATGCGGGCGGCGATGTCGGCCAGGACCTCGCGCGGCGTGAAATCCGCCAGGCGCTTGACGAAGTTGAAGCGCGTGCCGCGGACCCCGGCGGCATGCAGGGCCTGCAGTTCGGCATCCGTGATGTCCTGCGACACCGTCGCCACCCCGCGGGCCCGGCCGCCGGACGCTTTCAGGGCATCGACCAGGGCGCGATTGTCCGTGCCGTGGCAGGTCGCCTGCACGATCACGTTCTTCGCGAACCCCAGGTGGTCGCGCAAGGCGAACAAGGCCTCTTTCGGCGCGTCGCAGGGCGTGTATTTGCGCTGCGGCGCATAGGGAAAAACGGCCCCCGGCCCGAAGACATGGCAATGCGCGTCCACGGCATCGGGCGGCAAGCGGAAACGCGGACGGCTGGGGCCGTCGTAGTAATCCAGCCAGCCCGGGGTCTTGATGAAGGGTTCGACGTTGCTCATGGCGCAGTCCTCAATCCAGGTATTTCAAGCCGGCCTTCTCCAGGCCCTCGCGCATCTTGTAGTAATCCAGCCCCAGCACGCCGGAGGCGAAGATGTCGCGCTTGTTGCCTTCATTGTCCTCGCGGGCCTGGGCCTTGGCGGCGACTTCGCCGGCGATCGCCGCCGGCACCACCACCACCCCATCGGTATCGGCCACGACCACGTCGCCCGGCATGATGGCTGCGCCGGCGCACACCACCGGGATGTTGACCGAGCCCAGCGTGGCCTTGATCGTGCCCCGGGAACTGATGGCTCGCGAGAAGACGGGGAATTCCATGGATTCCAGCGTATCGACATCACGCACGCCGCCGTCGATGATCAGGCCGCGCGCGCCGCGCGCCTTGAAGGACGTGGCCAGCAAGTCGCCGAAGAAACCGTCGGTGCTGTCGGCCGTGCAGGCGGCCACCACGACGTCGCCCGGGCGGATCTGCTCGGCGGCCACGTGCAGCATCCAGTTATCGCCCGGCTGCAACAGCACCGTGACGGCCGTGCCGCACATGCGCGCCCCGCGCCAGACCGGCCGCATATAGGGCTTCATCAGGCCGACGCGGCCCATGGCCTCGTGGATGGTCGCCACGCCGAAATGCGACAGATGTTCCACGGCGGCGGGGTCGGCGCGCTGAATCGTGCGATGCACGACACCCAGCTGATTCAAGGGAGTGCTCATATCCATCATCCTCTAGAGATCAAAGGCCCTTGGCCTTCAGGGCGGCGTCCAGGCGCGGGAAGACGCGCCGGGCATTGCCCTCGTAAATCTGGAAGCGGTCGGCGTCGGACAGGACGGTGGCCGCCTCGATGTAGCGTTTGGTGTCGTCGAAATAATGGCCGGTCTCGGGGTCGATGCCGCGCACCGCGCCGATCATTTCCGAGGCGAACAGCACGTTTTTGACCGGGATGACCCGCGTCAGCAGATCGATGCCCGGCTGATGGTAGACACAGGTATCGAAAAACACATTATTCAGCAGATGTTCGTCCAGCAGCGGTTTTTTCAGCGCCTGGGCCAGGCCGCGGAAGCGGCCCCAGTGATAAGGCGCCGCGCCGCCTCCATGCGGAATGACGAAGCGCAACGTGGGGAAGTCCCGGAACAGATCCGAGGTCAGGCACTGCATGAAGGCCGTGGTGTCGGCGTTCAGGTAATGAGCCCCCGTCGTGTGAAAGGAGGGATTGCAGCTGGTGGACACGTGGATCATGGCCGGAATGTCGTATTCCACCATCTTTTCGTAGATCGGATACCAGGAATGATCGGACAGCGGCGGCGACGTCCAGTGCCCGCCGGACGGATCCGGATTCAGGTTGATGCCGACCGCGCCGTATTCCTTGACGCACTTTTCCAGCTCGGGAATGCAGGTGGCCGGGTCCACGCCGGGCGACTGCGGCAACATGGCGGCCATGGCGAAATGATCCGGGAACAGCGTGGCGACCCGGTGGCACAGCTCGTTGCAGATCGCCGACCAAGTGCTGGAGACCTGAAAATCGCCGATGTGATGCGCCATGAAGCTGGCCCGGGGCGAAAAGATCGTCAGGTCGGAGCCGCGCTCGAGCATCAGGCGCAGTTGGTTGGCCTCGATGCTCTCGCGCAGATCATCGTCGCTGATGCGCAGGTCGGAGACCTGCGGCTTTTGCGCCGGGTCCTGAATGCCGGCGATCTGCCGTTCACGCCAATCGGCCAACGCCTGCGGGGCGGTCGTGTAGTGCCCATGGCAATCGATGATCAGGGGTTTTCGGTTCATGTTGACAGATTCCTTTTGATAAGCCGGATCAGCGAGCGCAGTCGTCGTCCACCCCCGCCGCCTGCCAGACGGAGCCGGGGACCATGACTTCACCGCGCATGATGAGACGCGCCGTGCGCAGCAAGGCGGCCCGCACGACTTTTTGAGCGTCATGCGGGTCCAGTTCAAGTTCAACGGTGAATTCGCCGCTGGGGTGTTCGATGGAAACGGCCTTGCGAGCGCCGCCGGGCACCTGAGCCAGGGCGTGCGGCACGGAGCCTTCCAGCACGCAGGCCGTGCCGACCGTCACGGCCGCCAGCACACCGATGGCCTCGTGGCAGACGTGCGGGATGAAACAGCGCGTATTGATGGCGCCGCCGTCCTGCGGGGCCGACACCAGCGTCATCTTGGGGTAGTTGCGCCCGCTGACGTCGCCCAGCCCCATGAGTTCCGCCGTCTTCAGGCGCAAGGCCTCGATCCTGGCCTTCAGCGCCGTGTCGGCATTCAGCTCCGCCGGGCGCTCCTGCCCGGTGCAACCTACGTCCTGCGCCCGGAACAGCACCAGCGGCATGCCGTTGTCGATGCAGGTCACGTCGATCTCGAACGCCGGAAACTGCGCCCCGGCCGGCGGCTCGACGCGCACGCGATCCAGCACCCGGCCGGTCGGCAGCAGGCCGGAACACACCGAGCCGGCCGTGTCCAGGAAATTGATGGTGATGGGGGCTGAGGTCTTGGGCACGCCGTCGATGCGCGCCTGGCCTTCGTAGCTGACCTGACGGCCGGCCGGCGTGAGCGGCGTCTGCACGGTAATATCGCACTGCATCCCGGTGTTCCGGGTCAGGACGCGCGCCGTCGTCTGATCGCCCTGGGCCTGGATCAGGCCGCGTTCCAGGGCGAACGGCACCACGGCCGCCAGCATGTTGCCGCAGTTGGCCGTGGTGTCGACGGTATCCTGGTCCGGCTGCAATTGGGCGAACAGGAATTCCAGATCGACCCCCGGCGTGGTGCCCGAGCGCACGATGCCGACTTTGCTGGTCAAGGGGTGCGCCCCGCCCATGCCGTCGATCTGCCGGCGGTCGGGCGACCCCATCACGGCCAGCAGAACCTGATCCCGGACGGCCGTATCGGCCGGCAGATCGGATTCCAGGAAAAAGGGCCCGCGCGAAGTGCCCCCGCGCATGAACAAGGCCGGAACAGGCTTTTGCATCACACCACCACCGTTGCTATGTTGCAGTCATTATGGGCGCAAGCTGCCTGGTGAATAAGGGCATACGTACACTAGCTGCTATATCAAATCGGTATAATAAGATCGGTGTCATGCCAAACTTAAGGGTAAACCCTGATATGGACCTCAAACAGCTGGAATACTTCACCCGCGTGGCCGAACTGGGCAGTTTCACTCAGGCGTCCCATGCCCTGGATATTGCCCAACCCGCCCTCAGCCGGCAGGTGCGGCTGCTGGAAGTCGAACTGCGCCAGAACCTGCTGAACCGCAATGGCCGGGGCGTGACCACGACCGAAGCCGGCAAAGTGCTGCTGGAACACTGCCGGGGGATTCTGCACCAGGTCGAACGCGCCAAAGAAGACATGGCGCGGGTCCAGGGCGCTCTGGCGGGCCGGGTGGTTCTGGGCATCGTTCCCAGCGCGTCGAAAATGCTGACGGTGCCGCTGACCCGGAAATTCCGCAAGCAACTGCCCAACGCCACGCTGTCCATCAGCGAAGGCCTGTCGGTGATGATGCAGGAATCGCTGCTGGCGGGCCGCCTGGACATCGCCCTGCTCTACAACCCCAGCGCCTCGGCGGAACTGGACCTCAGCCCCCTGACCAGCGAACTGCTGTATCTGGTCGGCCCCAAGGGCCCGCACCCGTCCCACCAGGCCATGCCGCTGCGATCGCTGGCCGGCATCCCCCTGGTGATTCCCAATCGGCCGCATACCATCCGCATGCTGCTGGAATCACAGATGGCGCTGATCGGCTGCCGCCCCAACATCCGCCTGGAAATCGACGGGGTGCCGGCCATCCTGGACCTGGTGGCCGACGGCGCCGGCTATGCGGTGCTGACCGAACATGCCGTGCTGACCTCGGCGCAGCCGGACCGCTATCACATCCGCCCCATCAGCCAGCCCGAACTGCCCAGCCGGCTGTATCTGGCGACGGCGTCCGGGCGCATCACGACCCTGACGCAGCAAGCCATGCTGGAGCTGATCCGCAGCACGGTGCGCGAGGCCTACCCCACCACGCTGATCCAGGCCGGCTGAGCGCCGCCGGTCAGTCCTTGACGTGCTTGACCAGGCGATCGGCGTAAGCCTGCCAGCCGCCCGCCTTCTGGACGCCTTCGAACAGACCCTGGGCGGCCAGCCCGGCGACCCAGTCCTGCTTTTCCGCCGTCGCGGCGGCCATCCAGGGCTCGAAGCCGGCCTCGCGTACGGTATTGGCGACCTCGCGCATTTCCTCGGCGCGGCGCCGGCCATGCTGCACCACCCGGCTGTAGAAATAACGTCCCTGTTCCGTCCAGTCGATGGACGGGAAGGTTTCCTGCAGCGTCGGCAGCACGTAGTCCTCGACCCCATAGGCGCGCGCGGCGGTGTAGCTTTCGATCACCAGGGCTTCCAGGCCCTTGATCATGACGCTGCGGCACATCTTGATGGCCGAGGCCACACCCAGTTCCGGCGATACGGCCTTGGCATCCATGCCCCAGGCGGCCAGCTGCCCCGCCAGGGCTTCCGCATGCGGACCGCCCAGCAGCATGGGCACGCGAATGCCATACGGCGGCACCGAGGTCATCACCCCGGCTTCGACATAGTGTCCGCCCGCCGCTTCGATCAGGGCGGCAGCTTCGCGCTTGGCCCCCGGAGACGCGGAATTCAGGTCCAGAAAAACCGTGTCCGGCCGCAGGTGGGCAGCCGCTTCGCGGGCCACCGCCACCGTGTTGGACGCCGTCACGGCCGAAATCACCAGATTGCTGGCGGCGCACAGATCGGCGGAGGAAGCGCGCAGGATAACGCCATCGTGGGCGGCCCGGTCGCGCAGCGGCTGCGCCGCCGCCGGATCGGCCAGTTTCAGGTCCCAGGCGCTGACGCCCGCCACTTGCGGCCCCAGGCCTGCGCAGAAAATCCCGCCGACTTCGCCATAACCGATCAAGCCCAACTGTGTCGTCTGCATGACTGCTCCCAAAGACTGAAATAGAATGGCCGGCCCGGGTTCCGGGCCGGCCGACGCCCCCGCGTTTCAGGCGGGCGGAAACTGTTCCGTATCGACTTCCAGCTGCGTGGCGGGCCCGTAGCGGTCCCCCGCCACCCGGTGGTGGTCGAAGTGGGCGGCCAGCTCGGCGCACAGCGCATCATCCGGCGCCACATCGACGGCGGCCAGGTTTTCCCTGAGGTGCGCCAGACGGGTCGTGCCGGGGATGGGGATGACATCCGGCCCCTGATGCAGCAGCCAGGCCAGGGCCAGCTGACCGGGGGTGCAGTCCAGACCCCGGGCGCGATCACGCAGCAGGACCAGCAAGGCCTGATTGCGCTCAAACGCATCCGGCTGAAAACGCGGCATGCGCAGGCGCAGGTCGGTGTCCGCCAGCGCCGTCATGGACGGCAGGCCATCGGCCAGGAAGGCCCGGCCCAGCGGGCTGAAGGCCACGAGCGCAGCGCCCAGTTCGCGGCAGGCCTGCAAGACGGCGATTTCCACGTTGCGCGACCACAGGGAATATTCGCTTTGCACCGCCGCGATGGGGTGCACCGCATGCGCCCGGCGCAAGGTGTCGGCCGAGACTTCGGATAAACCGATGTGGCGGATCTTTCCCGCCTGAGCCAGATCCGCCAATGCGCCGATGCTGTCCTCGATAGGGACGGATTTGTCCCAGCGGTGCAGATAATACAGATCGATGACATCGGTGCGCAGACGGCGCAGGGAGTCTTCGCAGGTGCGGCGCAGGGTATCGGGGCGGCCATCGATGCGGCGCTGGCCGTCTTCCCGGAAGACGCCGCATTTGCTGGCCAGGAAGAAGCGGCTGCGATGCGCCGACAGCACCCGGCCCACGAGTTCTTCGTTGTGCCCGAAGCCATAGAGCGCCGCCGTGTCGAACAGCGTCACCCCCTGATCCAGCGCCCCCAGCAGCAAGGCCTGCGCCTGTTCAGGCGGAACGGCCGGGCCGTAGCCGTGACTGAGGCCCATGCATCCCAGGCCGACCGGAAACACCGGCATCCCGGCAATCGTGCGTGTCTGTGTCATAGTGGTTCGATTATCCCCAGAACGCCGGGATAAGGTAAGCCCGCATCGACGACTAACAGCTATAACCGATTGCTATGGGATGCCGTGCGGCGCTTATTGCTTGCCGGGGTCTTTCACCGCCTTGATCGTGTCGAACTCCACGTTCTGCAGCATGCCGTCGACTTTTTCGACTTTGCGGATATAGACGTTCTGGATGATGTCGCGCGTCTGCGGATCGATTTCCACCGGGCCGCGCGGGCTGATCCACTTCATGCCCTTGGCGGCCGCCACGAAGGCGTCGCCCCGGACATTGCCCTGGTCCTTTTTCAGAACCTCGTCGATCAGGCGCATGCCGTCATAGGCGGCCACGGCGACCATGTTCGGGCGCACATTGGGATACGCCTTGGCATAGGCCGCCACGAACGCCTTGTTCTCCGGCGATTCGTGCGCCGTGGAATAGTGGAACGACGTAATCATCCCCAGGGCATTGTCTCCCATCGCCCCCAGCACGTCTTCCGTCACCACGTCGCCCGTGGCCAGGAGACGGATGCCGCTCTTGTCCAGCCCCCGTTCCTTGTAGCCCTTGGCCAGCGCCACGCCCTGTTCGCCGTTAGGCACGAAGGAGAAGATCGCATCCGGCTTGGCATCCTTGATCTTCTGGAGGAAAGGCGCGAAATCCGGGCTGGTCAGCGGGGTATGGATCTCGCCCGCGATGCTGCCGCCCGCCGCCGTGAACGTCTTTTTGAACTGGGCCGCGGCATCATGGCCGGGGCCGTAATCCGCCACCAGCAGATACACGGAATGGATGCCGTTTTTCGCCGCCCAACTGGCCATGGGCGCAGCGACCTGCGGCAGCGTCATCGAGGTGCGCACGATATAGGGCGATTTTTCCGTGATGGACGAGGTCGCCGCGTTCAACACGATCATGGGAATCTTGGCCTCGGTCGCCAGCGGCGCCACCGCGAACGCGGCCGGCGTCAGGCCGAACCCGGCCAGGAGGTCGACCTTGTCCTGAATCAACAGGTTTTGCGCCTGGCGCTTGCTGATCGCAGGCGAGATCCCGGTATCGTCCTTTTCCAGCAGGACGGCCTTGCGCCCGCCCAGCAGGCCGCCGTGTTCATCCAGATAGAGCTTCGCCCCGTTCATGATCTGCTGGCCCGTGGATGCGAAGGGCCCCGAAGCCGGGACCACCATCCCGATCTTCAGATCCTGCGCCTGGGCCAACCCCAGCGCACCCGCCCCCAAGGCGGCGGCGACCAGCAACTTGCCGATGGAATGTCTCACGAATTGTCTCCTTGGTTTTTGTAAGATGTGCTTCAGGTGAAAAGGTCTATAGATCCAATACCAGCAAAGGCGTGCGAGCACGCGAACAGCATGGGGTGAATTGATCGTTGGCGGCATGCTCCTCGTCGGTCAGGTAGCTGTCGCGATGGTCCGGCGTGCCGGACGTCACGCCCGTCAGGCAGGTGCCGCAGATGCCTTCCTCGCAAGAAACGGGAATGAAGACGCCCTGGCGATCCAGCGCATGCGTGATGGTCTCGTCCGCCGGAATGTCGAAGATCTCTCCGGTGCTGGCCAGCTGCACCTGAAACGCCTGATCCTGGTCTCCCGGGCGCGGCTTGTCCGCCTCGTCCAGCGCGAACAGTTCGAAATGGACCTGCGCGTCCGGAACGCCCGCCGCCCGGGCCTGGGCGCGAACGAACTCGATATAGCCCGCCGGCCCGCACACGTAGACCTGCGCCCGGTCCCGAGCCGCCCGGGTCAGCAGCGCGGCGGCATCCAGCGCCGTCGAAGGCTCGTCGTCGAAGTGCAGATGGGCATGGCCCGCCTGCTCGAATGGCGCGATGTCATCCAGGAAGGCGGCCCGCGCACGGCTGCGGCAGCTGTAATGCAGCGCAAAGCTCTCGCCCCGGGCATTCAGCTCGGTCGCCATGCACAGGATGGGGGTGATGCCGATCCCGCCCCCCAGCAGCAGGCTATGCGCGGCAGGCACCAGCTCGAAGCGGTTGCGCGGAGGGCTGATGCGCAGCAGATCGCCGTTTTGCACCTGATCATGCAAAGCGACGGACCCGCCCCGGGACTGCGGCTCGCGCAGGATGCCGATCCGGAAACGGCCGTGCTGCCGACAATCGTTCATCAGCGAATACTGCCGGATCAGCCCGTTGGGCAAATGCACGTCGATATGCGCGCCGGGCGTAAAGGCCGGCAGGGGGCCGCCTGCGGGATCTTCCAGATCCAGGCTCACGATGTCCTGGGCTGCCTCATGTTTGGCAGCCACACGGACGGACAACAAAATATCAGTCATGGTTTTCTCTCGCGCGCCCAGCCTCCGGCCGGCTCATGTGCCGCGTGCCGGAGCGGGGACAAGCTGCACTTTAGCCCACCGCGGCCTCGGATGACACCGCGCGTTCGGCTGCGACGAGATCATCCAGGATACGGTTGGCCCGCACGCCGCCGGAATCAATATTCAGCGCCAGCAGACGACGGTCGCTGAATGCCTCGCGGTTGCGCTGCTGGGCTTCCAGGACGGCCAGATCCTGATTGAAGATCTTGCCCTGCCCCTCCCGGATGGATTCCGTCAAGGCCGCGTCGTCCGGTTTGAAGTGCCGCGCCATGCCCCAGAAATACCAATGGGAGGATTCGGTTTCCGGCGTCATGAAGTCCACTACGATCGCCGATACCCGCTTGGCGGGGTCCGCCTGGATGCCGCCCGCTCCCGCCAGCGCCACCCCCACGTCGATCAGCACGCTGCCCGGCGCGGTAAAGCGCGAATATTGCCAGCGATCCACCCGGGCCTGATCATCCAGGCCGCTGGCCCGCATGCCCAGCTGCCAGAAGGGCGGCGCAACGATGTCATTCATTTCGCGGCTGGTGACGACCTGCCGGCCTTCGATGTGCGTTTTGACGGGCGACTGGTCGATTTCGTCCTGACCGATGCTGCCGGCATGCACATAGGCCTCGTGGGTCAGGTCCATGAGATTATCGATCATCAGCCGATAACTGCACTGGATGTGGTACAGGCCGCCGCCAAAGGCCCATTCAGGATCGTCCGCCCAAGGCAGGTCGGGAATGGCCGAGAGATCGGCGAGCGCCGGATCGCCGGGCCAGATCCAGACGAAGCCGTGGCGCTCTTCGACCGGGTAGCTGCGGATACAGGGGAAGCCGCCCACCCGCTGCATCGGCATGGAAACGGCCTTGCCATGACAGTCCATGACCAGGCCGTGATAGCCGCACATCAGATTGCCGTCCACGACCGAACCCAGGGACAAGGCCGCCCCCCGGTGCGGGCAGAAGTCCTCCAGAGCGGCGACCCGGCCTTCCCGGCCCCGGTACAGCACGATCTGCAGGCCGCAGATCGTGCGGCCCAACGGTTTGTCGACGACTTCATCCGGGGTACAGGCCACGTACCAGGCATTCATGGGAAACATGAGGGTCCTCCTGGCGCGGCAGCGAAAACGGCGCGCCATTCATGATGATATTTGAATCTTAAGCCTTCAGTACACAATTATTCAGAGCACTGAACGTTTAACCATTCTACAAATGAGGACTTGGAGGATGAATTAGGACTAACCCTCTGGAGGTTTACCCGCAGCCGGGCGGCGGACCCCGCGGTTTACCGGCCTTCGGAGGCCACCGTGAGCGGCGCCCGGCTTTGGTGATTATTCAGGTGGACCAGCTTTTCCAGCAAGGTCATGAACTGGGCTTCTTCCTGGGCCGAGAACTTCTCGAAGATACGCTGGTGCAGCCGGGCGATTCCGTCGTTGACCTCGCGCAGAAGATCGCAGCCCGCCGGCGTCAGGGACAATCGGCGCTGGCGCCGATCGGCCGGGTCGACTGCGCGCAGCAGCAGCCCCTTTTCTTCCAGCCGGGTGGCGACGCTAGCCGCCGTCGAAGTGTCCACCGCCGCCAGCCCCGCCATGGACACCTGGTCCACGTGGGGATTGTCCAGCACCACGCACAACACCGCGTACTGCATCGGGGTGACCCGGCTGCCGATCTCATCGTGGAAAATAGAAGCGGAGATCTGCTGCGCACGCCGCAGAAGGTGTCCCGGCTGGACATAAAGAGGCTCGTACAGAATAGAATCCGTCATGCGCAATCTCATGAAAACCCGCCGGGCGCGCGGCTGAAAACACCCAAACTGCTCTCCAGAGCGCCACCCTCGCGCCCAGTCAAGATTATCACGCCGGAAATATTCACGGAACGCGCCCTCCCGCCTCTTGCACAACCACCTCTCGCAGAACCCCTACAGACATGACCGACCCGAACATGAATCCCGCATCCCCCACCTGGGTCCTGCTGCACGGCCTGCTGTGCGACGCGGACACCTGGTCCGACTTCATCGGGCCGCTCTCGCGCACCGGCCCGGTCCTTGCGGCGAATCTCAGCGGCATCGCGTCGCTGTCGCAGGCCGCGGCAGACATCCTGGGCAGGATCCGCGGTCCCGCGATCGTCGTAGGCCACTCCATGGGCGGGCGCGTCGCGCTGGAAATGGTCCGGCAGGCCCCGGACCGGATCCGGGGGCTCGTCCTGATGAACACCGGATATCAGGGCCTGGGCGCCGGCGAGATCGACAAACGGCATGCCATCGTCCAGGCTGCTCAAGCCGGCGGCATCGCCGCCATCGTCGAAAGCTGGCTGGCCGGCATGATCACAGCGGACACCGGCAACAACGCTGTTCTCATGCAGCGCATGCGGGACATGGTGCTGCGCTCCGGCGTGGAATCATTCGCCGGCCAGATCCAGGCGCTCATCGAGCGCCCCGACGCCGGCGGCCTGCTACCCCGGATCGCCTGCCCGACGCTGCTCATGAGCGGCACGCAGGACCGCTGGAGCCCCTTGTCGCGGCACGAGGACATGGCCCGCCAGATCCCCGGCGCCGAGCTGGGCGCCATCCCGGATGCGGGCCACATGGCGCCCTTCGAAGCGCCGGCGGCCTGCCTGGAACGCATCCTGGACTGGGCCGCGCGGCATCGTCTGACGGCATGACCCCATGCCCGCCGGCGGCCTGCTCCGTTCCGGCGGGCGTCAGGCCGGTTCCAGCACCAGCAGGCCGGTGGCGGTATTGGAAATCGGCACGTGATAATGAGCGTGGCGCTTGCGCACCGGCATGTCATCCAGCACGCCCCGCGCCGCCACCCACATCAGCAGCTCGATGCCTTGCGTGCCCGCCAGTTCCACCAGTTCCTCGTTGGAATACTGCGTGATCCAGGTCGGGTCGTCCACCAGGCTGCCCATGAACTGCAGGTCGAAGGGCTTGTTGATGAAGCCCGCGCGCTCGCCGTCCAGCTGATGCGACAGGCCGCCGCTGGCGATCACAAGCACCCGCCGATCATCGTCCCAGGACTCGATGGCGCGGCGCAGCGACTGGCCCAGGCGATAACAGCGGGAGGCCGAGGGGTACGGCGCCAGCACCGTGTTGATGCAGACCGGCACGATTTCCACCGGCCAGGCCCCGGACTGCTGGCCTTCGGGCCACAGCAAGGCCAGCGGCAGGGACACCGCATGGTCGATCAGGGCTTCCTGGCAGGTGGTGATGTCGAACTCGTCGGCCACCAGGGTCTCGACGATGTGCCAGGACAGATCCACGCAACCGCGCGGTTCGACCAGGGCGGGAATGCCCCAACCTTCATCCGCGGTCTGATAGGACGGCGCCGCCCCCACCGAGAAAGTCGGCATCTTGTCCAGGAAGAAATTCAGGCCATGGTCGTTGTGCAGGATCACGACCACGTCGGGGCGCGTCTGCGCCAGCCAGTCGCGGGCCTGATCATAGGCGTCGAAAAACGGCTTCCAGTAAGGATCCTGCTGCTTCTGGCGGGCCAGCGCGCCGCCGATGGCCGGAACGTGGGAAGTGCTGATGCTGCCGATGAGATGCGCCATGGTCATGCTCCCGCTGCGGCGAGTTTCGCCTGGAATGCCTGTTTGCTCATGCCGGTCTGCTGGGCGCCGATGTCCTGCATGTCCAGGCCGAAGATGCCGGCCAGTTTGGCCAGGTAATAGGGATGGCCGCCCGCCGCGATCATGCGCAGCACCTCGCGGCTGCGCACGGCGGCTTTCTGCTCGTCATTCAGGCGGTAACGCGTCATGTAGGCTTCTTCGTCCTGCAAGAAGGCCGCGCGGCATGGCGCCGCATTGAAGCTGAAGCACATGCGGTTCAGGGCGTAGCCGATCCGCGCCAGGTCGCCGTCAAAGATCGCCGTGCCGGGAATATCGCGCCGGCGCGCGCGGGTCTGGACTGTCGTCATGAGGGGTCTCCTTGAAAAACGCCCCGCCCGGATGCCGGGATCTGGGGCGCTGCATCAAGCCCCGGGGCCACTCCATGTCAGACACGTCCATCATGCGGCCAAGCGATGCTGCGGAGAATGGATTTTTGCGTTTTAAAAATGTACATTTCGTGGATAGCCATTCCACGGCAGCGCCCCGATGACCGCACTGATTCCCGCCCCGCCCGCCCACGATCACACCACGATACCGATCTATAAACTATACGGTTACGGCAACGTCTGGACCAGCCCGGATCCGCTGTTCTGCGAAACCATCGCGGCGCAGGAAAAATTGCACAATTGGCATGTCACAGCCCACAAGCACACGGACCTGTTCCAGATCCTCTTCCTGCAGTCGGGAGACGCCACCGTCGTGCTCGACGGTCAGGCCCGGGCCCTGAGCGCGAAACCCGCCGGGCCGCGGTCCGGCGGCCGCCGGAACGGCGCGCCATCCCTGCCGTCGGGCGCGGGACACGTGGTGCTGATTCCCCAGCGCGTCGTCCACGAATTCATCTTCCAGCCCGGCGCGGGCGGCTACATCCTGACCCTGACATACGCCCTGCTGCAACCGCTGTGCCAGCGCCACGGCCTGGGCCTGCACGCGCTGTCGGATCCGGCCCTGCTGGCACTGGGCGCGGAGGATGACTATACGAGCCGCACCTTCGATCAGTTGGACCTGGAATATCACCGCCCACATCAACCGCAACGCGGTCCGCTGCTGGAAGCGCTGCTGGGCGCCATCCTGGTGTGGATTCACCGCCATCACGCGCCTGGCCCGGAAAAGCTTGCGGGGCAAGCTCCGGGCGATCTGCACCTGGCGCGTTACGCGCAGATGATCGAGACGCACTTTTCCCGCCAGCATCAGGTCCACTGGTACGCCGGGCGCCTGGGAATGACGGCCGCGCACCTGAACGCCATCGCCCAGACGCTGGCAGGCAAGACGGCCCTGCGGCTGATTCACGAACGCCTGCTGCTGGAAGCCCGCCGCGAGCTGATCTACACCACCCGGCCGATCAGCACCATCGCCGATTCACTGGGCTTTGCCGATCCCGGCTACTTCACGCGTTTTTTCAAACGCCTGTCCGGCCTGTCCCCCAAGGACTTCCGGCGCCGGACGCTGGGCGGCGGCGCACCCGCGCCGGACGCTCACACCACCGGTTCGTAGGGCAGGCCCACGTAATTTTCCGCGATGGTGGTCAGCCCCGCCTGCGTGCTCGTGTAGTAATCCTGTTCCGCCTGCTGGATGCGCTGGGTGAAGGCATCGCCGTCGAAAGCATGCAGCAGCGAGGTCATCCACCAGGAGAAGCGTTCCGCCTTCCAGATCCGGCGCAGGCAGATCTCCGAATAACGGTCCAGCAGCTCCGGGCGATTGTCCAGGCAGGCGCCGCGCAAAGCATGGTACAGGGTATAGACATCGCTGGAGGCCAGGTTCAGGCCCTTGGCCCCGGTGGGCGGCACGATGTGCGCGGCGTCGCCCACCAGGAACAGCTGGCCGAAGCGCATGGGCTCCGCCACGAAGCTGCGCAGCGGCGCGATGCTTTTTTCAAACGACGGACCGGTCTGCAGCTTGGCTGCCACGTCCTCGGGCAAGCGGGCCGACAGTTCCGTCCAGAAGCGGTCGTCGGACCATTCCTCGACGTGTTCGGCCAGACTGCACTGCAGATAATAGCGGCTGCGGGTGTGCGAACGCATGCTGCACAGAGCGAAGCCGCGCGGATTGTGCGCATAGATCAGTTCGTCTTCGACGGGCGGCGTCTCGGTCAAAAGCCCCAGCCAGCCGAAAGGATAGACGCGCTCGAAGTTGCGGATGCGATCCTGCGGCACCGATTGGCGCGACACCCCGTGGAAGCCATCGCAACCCGCGATGTAATCGCACTCCAGCGTCTTGCGCTGACCCTCGTGCAAAAAGGTGACGCGCGGCTTGCCATCCAGGAAATCATGCAGCTGCACGTCGGTGGCCTCGTAGTAGATCGGCGCGCCATTGGCCCGGCGGGCATCCATCAGGTCGTGCGTCACCTCCGTCTGCCCGTAGACCAGCACGGACTTCCCCGTCAAGGCCATCATGTCGACCCGCTGGCGGCGTCCTTGAAAAGCCAGCGTGAAGCCATCGTGCTCCAACCCTTCCGCGTCCATCCGCGCCGACACGCCCGCCTCGCGCATCAGATCGACGAAGCCGTATTCCAGCACCCCGGCCCGCACCCGCCCCAACACGTAGTCCGGGGTATGACGTTCCAGGACGACGTTGTCGATGCCGCAACGATGCAACAACTGCCCGAGCAACAGCCCCGACGGCCCCGCGCCGATGATCGCCACTTGTGTCTTCATGATTCTCCTCCGCCCGGACTCGGCGCCCCCTGGCGCTCGGATCTGTCCGGCATAGGCATCATGGTGAACGCCCGCCGCTGATTTGGGAATGGACTTTTCAAGCATAAAATTGCCGATATGAACTATTTCCAGACCGCCCCCCTTTTTCAGCTGTACGGCGAACAGGCTGAATGGCCCTTGGCAGAAATGCTGCACTGCGAAACCATCGCATCCCGAAGCCGCTTGCATAATTGGCATATCCGGCCGCACCGTCACGCGGGCCTCTACCAGATTCTGTACCTGCATCGAGGCCGGGCCATCGTCAGCCTGGATCAGGCGCGGCCCGAGATCGCGGGGCCGGCGGCCGTCGAGGTCCCCCAGGCCTACGTGCACGGTTTTGAATTTGACGCCGACTGCTCGGGCCACGTGATCACCGTCACCAATGCGCTGTTGACGCAACTGGCGCAGCGCCTGGGCCCGTCAGCGGCCCCGCCGTCCCACCCCGTGCTGCATCGGTTCCTGTCCGGAGCGCGCAGCGACGGCCTGCACGAGGCCTGCACCCATCTGAATGCCCAGTATGCCGCCCGGCAGCCCTTCCGGGAGGCCCAGATCGAAGCCTGGCTGACGTTGCTCTACACCCGCCTGCGCAGCCATCCCGCAGACGGGGCGCCATCGCCTCGGGCCGCCCGGGGCCTGCAGCACTACGCCCGATTCGGCGAACTGCTGGAACAGGCCCATGGCCGCCAGCATGCGGTCGCCTGGTACGCCCGCGAATTGGGCCTGAGCACCACCCACCTGAACCTGATCGCCCGCACTCACGCCGGCAAGACCCCGCTGCAACTGATCCATGACCGCCTGGCGCTGGAAGCGAGCCGCAGCCTGATCTATACCTCCATGACGATCGGCGAAATCTCCGACGCGCTGGGCTTCTCGGAGCCCGCGCACTTCACCCGATTCTTCCGCAAGACAGCCGGACAATCCCCTCGGGATTTCCGGCTGCGGGTGCTGGGCGCAGTCGACACGCCGGGCATGCCGACCGACCTGTCCGGGCGCCCGGCGGACGACCCCGCGCGCGACGGGAGCCCGGATTGAAACCGCTTAGAAAAAGCCCAGGGCATTCGGGCTATAGCTGACCAGCAGGCACTTGGTCTGCTGGTAGGCGCCCAGCGCCATCTTATGGGTTTCACGCCCGATGCCGGACTGCTTGTAGCCCCCGAACGCGGCATGCGCCGGATACAGGTGAAAGCAATTCGTCCAGACCCGGCCGGCCTGGACCTGCCGGCCCACTCGATAGGCCTGCGACCCGTCGCGCGTCCAGACCCCCGCCCCCAGGCCGTAATAGGTGTCGTTGGCGATGGCGATGGCCTCGTCCTCATCCTTGAAGGTCGTGACCGACGCCACGGGACCGAAGATTTCTTCCTGGAACACCCGCATGCTGTTCTCCCCGAACAGCAATGTCGGTTTGACATAGAAGCCTTGGTCCAGCCCCTCGCCCGGCACGTTGCGGGCGCCTCCCGTCAGGCAGCGCGCGCCCTCTTCCCGGCCGATGTCGATGTAGCCGAGGATCTTGTCCATCTGCGCCCGGGACACCTGTGCCCCCAGCATGGTGCCGGCCTCCAGCGGATGGCCGGCTTTCATGGACTCCACCCGCTTGACGGCGCGTTCGATGAAGCGCTCGTAGATGGATTCCTGAACCAGGACGCGCGACGGGCAGGTGCAGATCTCGCCCTGGTTCAGGGCGAACATGCTCAGGCCTTCCAGGGCCTTGTCGAAAAAGGCGTCATCCTGGTCCATCACGTTGGCGAAGAAGATATTCGGGCTCTTGCCGCCCAGTTCCACCGTGCTGGGAATCAGGTTGTCGGCCGCCGCATGAAGGATGTGCTTGCCCGTGGGGGTGGAGCCCGTGAAGGCGATCTTGGCGATGCGCTTGCTGGACGCCAGCGCCGCCCCGGCTTCCTTGCCAAAGCCGTTGACGATGTTCAGCACGCCCGGCGGCAGCAGATCGCCGACCAGCTCCATCAGCACCAGGATCGAAGCGGGCGTCTGCTCGGCGGGTTTCAGCACCACGCAGTTGCCCGCGGCCAGCGCCGGCCCCAGCTTCCAGGCTGCCATCAGCAGCGGAAAATTCCAGGGAATGATCTGGCCGACCACGCCCATGGGCTCATGAAAGTGATAGGCCACCGTCGTCTTGTCGATCTCGGAGATGCCGCCTTCCTGGGCGCGGATGCAACCGGCGAAATAGCGCAGGTGGTCGATCGCCAAAGGCAGGTCCGCCGCCATGGTTTCGCGCAGCGGCTTGCCGTTGTCGATGGTCTCGGCCACAGCCAGCAGGCGCAGGTTCTGTTCCATGCGGTCGGCCATGCGCAGCAGCACGCCGGCCCGCTCCGCCACGGAGGTCTCGCCCCAGGCCTTGCGAGCGGCATGCGCCGCATCCAGGGCGGCCTCGACGTCGGCGGCATCGGATCGCGGCACTTCGCAGAACACCTGCCCGGTGATCGGCGAGAGATTGTCGAAATAATTGCCGGCCACAGGGGCCACCCAGCGTCCGCCGATATAGTTTTCGTAGTGTTTCTTGTAGGGGAAGCCGATATCGATCCCGAAGTGCTTCAGGTCGGTCATGTCCATGTCTGTCTCCTTGATCCGGGGCGCTCGTCCCGTTGCCGGGGCGCCGGCATGTCCGGTGCACCATGCACCGGCGCCTGATTCTCTTGAAGCAAGGACCGTGCCAGATACAGCCACGCCCGGTGCGCGGAGCGCAAACGGGCAAGCGCATCGCAGCGGGACGCCGGGCTTCCCTTACGTCGGCAGCGATGGCATACTGAAGCGGAACCTGCTTTAAAAACAGGGGCTTGTCGCATTTTGCGACACTTGGCCCTGCATTTTGCGACAGCGATGCCTCAAACTGCGTCACCCGCATCGCGATCCGGACGGAGACGCCTATGCAGCACTCACCGCCACTGGCCATCACGCCGGACGCCCGCGCCCAGGCCTCTACGCGCATCCACCAGTCCTGGGCGCGCTGCGCCGATCTCGACCGGCAACTGCTGGCCGACCCCGCCCCTTTGCCCCGCGCCGACCTCGGCGTTCGCATCGAAACCCATCAGGTGCTTCTGCGGCACTCGGAGGCCAGCCTGTGCGCCTTGGGCGCCCTGGCCGGATCGACCAACGGCATCGCCGTGCTGGCCGACCCCAGCGGCCTGATCCTGCACGAACGCGGCAACCCCGGCTTTCTGGACAAGGCCCAGCGCGTCGCCCTGCTGCCCGGGGTCAGCTGGGCCGAAACCCAGCGGGGCACCAACGCCATCGGCACCGCGTTGCACGACGGCCGCGCCGTCCGCGTCCATGGCGCGGAACACTTCCTCAATCGCAACAGCATCCTCAGTTGCCATGCCGCTCCGATCCTGTCCGCAACCGGCAGCATCCTGGGCATCCTGGACCTTTCCGGCCCCGCCGACGCGCTGTATCACTACGCCCTGCCGCTGGTCCAACGGCTGGCTCAGGGCATCAGCAACCAGATCCTGATCGACAGCCCGCTGCGCCGCCTGGATTTCTATCCGGGCGAACATCCGGGGCCCGATGCCTGGCCGGCCATCCTGCTGCTCGACGACGACGACCGCATCGCAGGGGCCAACGAAGCGGCGCTCCAGGCCCTGAACACCGATTGGCAGCTGATCGGCACCGCCTGCGCACAATGGATAGACGGCCCCCTGCGGGCCCGCGACGGCCGGCTGCGCCGCCACGACGGTCAGGCGCTGACCGGCCGCCTGCATACACCCGCCCGGCCGCTTGTGTCCCTCGATGTCCCCAAGCCCCGCGCCATTCCCGCGCCCTCTCCCGCCTCGGACCTCCTGCCGCCGCCGGACACTGTCCACCGGCCTCTCCTGGAACAAGGCATCCGTGCCATCGACAACGGCCTGGCCGTCTTGCTGCAGGGCGAAACCGGCACCGGCAAGGAAGTGCTGGCGCGGCACATCCACGCAGGCGGCAACCGCCGCCACGGCGCATTCATCGCAATCAACTGCGCCGCGCTGCCCGAACACCTGATCGAATCCGAATTGTTCGGCTACGAGGCCGGCGCCTTCACGGGGGCCCGGCGCGAAGGCGCCCGCGGGCTGCTGCGCCAGGCGCACCAGGGCGTGCTTTTCCTGGACGAGATCGGCGACATGCCGCTGGTCCTGCAGACCCGGCTGCTGCGAGTGCTGCAGGAACGGGAAGTCCAGCCGCTGGGTTCGGAAAAACGGCTGCCCCTGGATTTCGGCCTGATCAGCGCCAGCCACCAGGATCTCAAGGCCCTGGTCGCCCGGGGGCTGTTTCGCGCCGACCTGTACTACCGGCTGCAGGACATGCCCCTGGCGCTGCCGCCGCTGCGCTGCCACCCCGATCTGGCGGAACTCATCGCCGCGCAGTACCAGGCCCTGGGGGGCAGGATCACCCCGGAGGCCGCCGCCACATTGGCGCGCCACACCTGGCCAGGCAACTATCGTGAACTGCGCAGCATCCTGCGACGGCTGCAGTGCCAGCATCCGGGGTCGGCGCCGATCACGACCGATCAGTTGCCCGTTGATCTGATCGCCGACTCGTCCGCGGCCCCGCACCCGTTCGGAAATGATCCCGCGCCCGAGTCCCTCCGGGGTCCCGACGCCGGCGACCTGCCCGCTGCGGCGGGCATGCTGCCGGGCGCAGGGGCAACCGGCCAGTTGCGGGACCTGGAACATGCCGCAATCCACCAGGCGCTGCAGGATTGCGCGGGGAACATCACGCAAGCGGCCCGCCGCCTGGGTATCCACCGCAGCACCTTGTACCGCAAGCTGGATGACTGACTGATCGACGATCAGCGCCCTCGCCGCCCGGATCCCGGTTCCGGGGCGATCAGACTCTCTTCTTCGAACGCCCGCGCCGGCGGCCGGCGCGCAGCCAATACATCGCCGGCTCCGCCATCACGGTGCCCACGATCACCAGGACGCCAAGGTAGAACAGCGGACCGAGCTGCCGCTGCTCGCCCAGGAGAGGCACAGCCAGCAGCACGGCATAGACGGGTTCGAGATTCACCGCCATCTGCTGGGCGAACACACTGATGTGACGCAGCGCGGCCAGCATCATCGCAATGGGCAAGGCGGTCAGCGCGATGGCGAACACCAGCAGCAGCACCAGGTCCCGCCCATGCGGAACCGTCAACACGGCATCGTCCCCCGGCAGCAGGAAGAGCACGGCGGCCAGAAAAGCGGCGCCCGCCCCCATCTCTATGCACGTCGCACTGAGCGGATGGACACGGTTTGCCAGAACCTTGTTGAGCCCGCTGAACACGATGAGCACCGCCGCCGACAGCAGTCCGACTCCGAGGCCCAGGTACATATCGGGGGGAATGCCGCCGACGACCAGCGCGACACCCGGAACGATCGCGGCCGCCAATCCCAGGTCCGAGCGCTTCCAGGGACGGCGCATCACGACCGGCCCGAACACGGCGACGAACAGCGGCGCCGTGCCGAGGCACACTGCGGCAACGGACGCATTGGTGAGTTTGACGGCCAGGTAGAACAAGGCCCAGCTGGTGGCCAGCACCACGCCCGCAGCGCAGCAGAGCGCCAGCAAGCGCGGCGACAGCTTCCGGATGCCGCGCCAGGAAGCAGGCAGGGACAGCAGCGCAACCGCGGCCAGCGCCATGCGCCACCAGACCAGGGGCAGCGCGTCCAGCGTGATCAGCCGCCCCATGATCGGCGTGAACCCGAACAGCAGCACACAGGCATGCATCAGCACGTACCCCCTGGCCGCCAAAGGCTCGGGGCTGGTCGTGGTCACTGGCGAGGATATGGACATGGTTGACGATGGCAAGCGGCGGGAGGCCCCAGGAGTTTCCGCGAATGACGCTCTGGCCGGCGCATCATCGCAAACGGGCCACCCATGCAGGGCGGCCCGTCCATTCCCCTCGAAGGGCGTTACTGGCCTTCGAGGAAGCTCTTCAGTTTGTCCGCCCGGCTGGGGTGGCGCAGTTTGCGCAGGGCCTTGGCTTCGATCTGGCGGATGCGTTCGCGGGTGACGTCGAACTGCTTGCCGACTTCCTCCAGGGTCTGGTCGGTGCTCATTTCGATGCCGAAACGCATGCGCAGGACCTTCGCCTCGCGCGGGGTCAGCGAATCCAGCACTTCCTTCACCACGTCGCGCATGGAGCCATGCAGGGCCGAATCGGACGGCGACACCGTGCCGGTGTCCTCGATGAAGTCGCCCAGGTGGGAATCGTCATCGTCGCCGATGGGCGTTTCCATGGAAATGGGTTCCTTGGCGATCTTCAGGATCTTGCGGACCTTGTCTTCCGGCATGTCCATTTTCTGCGCCAGGGTGGCGGGATCGGGCTCCGCCCCGGTTTCCTGCAGGATCTGGCGATTGATCCGGTTCATCTTGTTGATCGTTTCGATCATATGGACCGGAATCCGGATCGTACGAGCCTGGTCGGCGATGGAACGCGTGATGGCCTGACGAATCCACCAGGTGGCATACGTGGAAAACTTGTAGCCGCGCCGGTATTCGAACTTGTCCACGGCCTTCATCAGGCCGATGTTGCCTTCCTGGATCAGGTCCAGGAACTGCAAGCCGCGATTGGTGTACTTCTTGGCGATGGAGATCACCAGGCGCAGGTTGGCCTCTGTCATCTCGCGCTTGGCCTTGCGGGCTTTCGCCTCGCCGGTGGCCATGCGCTTGTTGACGTCTTTCAGGTCTTTCAGAGGCAGCACGACGCTGCGCTGCAGCTCGATCAGTTTCTGCTGGATCTCCAGCACCGCGGGCGCATGGCGTTCCAGGGTTTCCGAATAATCGTGGGCGCCGGAGATTTCCTGGACCACCCAGTCCAGATTGGTTTCGTTGCCCGGGAAGGCCTTGATGAAGTGCGCCCGGGGCATGCCGGCCCGCGTGACGCAGATCGACATGGCGGCGCGTTCGTGGGTGCGGACCTCGGCGACCTGGGCGCGCAGGGCATCGGCCAGCCGCTCCACCATCTTGGCGGTGAAGCGCACACCCAGCAATTCGGCGTGAATGGCTTCGCGGGCCTCGACGTAGGAGGGGGACTTATAGCCCTCGTCCTCGAAGGCCAGGCGCATTTTGTCGAACCAGGACTCGACCAGGTCGAATTTCTTCAAGGCCTTGGCGCGCAGGTATTCCAGCTGCTTGCTGCTCATGCCGCCCGCCGGGCCGTCATCGTCGTCCGACGTGACCCCGGAACCGGCGTAGTCCTCGCCTTCCTCGTCGATCAGGCCGTCCACGACCTCGTCGATCTGGGCGGTGCCTTCGCGGACCTTGCGGATGTGTTCCAGAATCTCGTTGACCGTCGTCGGGCAGGCGGCGATCGCCATGACCATGTGCTTCAGGCCGTCTTCGATGCGCTTGGCGATTTCGATTTCGCCTTCGCGCGTCAGCAGTTCGACCGTGCCCATTTCACGCATGTACATGCGCACCGGATCGGTCGTGCGGCCGAAATCGGAGTCCACGGTGGTCAGGGCGGCTTCGGCCTCGTCCTCGACGTCGTCGTCGCTGGTGGCCGAAGGCACGTTGTCGCTCATCAGCAGGGTTTCGGCGTCGGGGGCCTGGTCGTAGACCGAAATCCCCATGTCGCTGAAGGTGCTGATGATACCGTCGATGGCTTCGGCATCGACCAGATCGTCGGGCAGGTGATCGTTGATCTCGCCGTAGGTCAGGTAGCCGCGGTCCTTGCCCAGCTTGATCAGGATCTTCAGGCGGTTGCGCCGGGCTTCCTGTTCTTCGGGGGTCATCTGGCTGCGCGACGGGCTTTCCTTCTCGCCCTTGGCGCGCTTGCCGCCCCGCTTGGGCAACGGCTTCAGATCGGGAATGACTTCGCCGTCATCGGCGTCGTCGTCCACGTAATCGGCGCCATCGCCATTGGCATTCTTGGCCGGACGCCCGGGCTTGCGCCCGCTGGGAACCTTGGGCGCGCGCGGCTCGGCCGCCGCTTTCTTGGTGGTTTTCTTGGCGGCGGGCTTGCTGGCCTTCTTCGCCACCGGCGCCGTCACACTGGCCGCCTTGACCGCGGATTCGAGCTCAGCGCTCTGGGCCTTGGTTTTTTTGGCTGCTGTTTTTTTGGCAGCCGCAGGGGTTTTGCCAGTTGCTTGGGTCATGTGCTCTTTCCGTTTTCAGTTCCGTTGCCGCTCAGCCTCAAAGCCGAGCGGGCAACAATTCCGGGTCGACAATTCTGTTGAAGGCGCTCAACTTATTGAAAACCATGTAGTTTACTGCACTTGACAGGAAGATTCATCCTGTCGGGGCCTTCAGCCGGGCCAGACGACGGCTGAGGTCCTGATATCGCCGGCGCTGCGCGTCATCCGTCAAACCGGCCGCAACCAGGCGATCGCACTGTTCCTGCACCGCCTGCAATTCGATGTGCCGCAAGGCATCGCGCCATTCCGCCTCGGGGTCAGGCAATTCCTGCGTCAGGACTTCCGTGGACAAATCCCGGATGGCGGCCGCCAGATCCGAGTCGGGGTCGGCTGCCTCCAGCAGCGCGCCGGCATGGCGCCCGCCGCACGCGCTGGCCAGGCTGATCAATTCCCGCACCAACTGCAGATGGGGATGATGGGCCAACAATTCAAGCTGCTGATCCCCCAGGCTGTCCACCAGCGCGGGGTGCGCCAGCAGCAGACGCAGCAGCCGCCGCGCCAAAGGGGTGACGGTCCGGGCCTGGTTCGCGCGGCCGCGCCGCTTCTGGCCGGCCGCAGGCCGACCTGCGGGAGCTCCGTCCCGGGCGAATTCCGCGCTGACCCAGGAAGGCTCATCGACGGGCGCGCCAGGGCTCTGCCAGTCCTCCGCAGCCCCATCGGACGCCCGGCCGGCCGGCCTCCCCGGCGCCCCGTCCGGACGCCGGAAATCCGCGGCCGGCGCCGTAGCCGCAACGGGCCCGCTGGCCAGCATGCGGCTGAGTTCTTCCGGCGTCAGGCGCACCTGCTGGGCGAATTCGCGTTCGACCTGCAGGCGGAACCCGCCTTCCGGCATCTGGGCGAACAGGGGCCGCGCCTCGTGCACACAGGCGGCGCGGCCCTCGGCTTCGCGCAGGTCATGGCGCGCCGCCAGTTCCTCCAGCATGAAGCGCGACAACGGCAAAGCCTCGTCCAGGCAGGCCCGCAGGGCCTGCACCCCATAGGCCCGCACGTAGGAGTCGGGGTCCTGGCCGTCCGGCAGGAACAGGAACCGCATGGAGACATCCTCGGCCACCCACGGCAGGCACGCCTGCAGGGCCCGCCAGGCAGCCTTGCGCCCCGCGCCATCGCCGTCAAAACTGAAAATGATGCGGTCGCTGGCCCGGCACAGCTTTTGCAGATGGTTGCTGGTTGTGGACGTGCCCAGCGTCGCCACGGCATTGTTCAGGCCGAATTGCGCCAAGGCGACCACGTCCATGTAGCCTTCGACGACCAGCACGCAGCCTTCGCTGCGGATGCCGGCGCGGGCCTCGTGCAGGCCATAGAGCTCGTGTCCCTTCGAGAACAGGCTGGTTTCGGGCGAATTCAGGTATTTGGGCTCGCCCGCCTCGATGAGGCGGCCGCCAAAGCCGATCAACTGCCCCCGGCCGTTCAGGATCGGGAACATCACCCGGCCCCGGAAACGGTCATGGCGGCGACCGTCCTCGGCCTCGATCACCAGGCCGGATTCGATCAGCGCAGGGTCTTCGTAGTGCTCGAACACCGAGGCCAGGCCCCGGCGATCGGCGCTGGCCCACCCCAGGCCGTAGCGGGCCGCCACTTCGCCGCTGAGCCCGCGTTTCTTCAGATACGTGATCGCCTGCGGCGCCTGCTTCAAGGCCGCCCGATAGTGGGCCTGCGCCTGCTGCAGCACGTCGCGCTGGCGGGACCCTTCCTCGCGGCGCTCGCGCTCGGCGGCCCGCTGGCGCGGGGTGCGCGGTTCCTCGGGAACCGTCAGGCCCACGCTGGCCGCCAGCGTACGCACGGCTTCCGGAAACGGCGCGCCGGTGTGCTCGGTCAGGAAATGGATCGCGCTGCCATGGGCGCCGCAACCGAAGCAGTGGTAGAACTGCTTGGTGGGGCTGACTGTGAACGACGGCGATTTTTCAGTGTGAAAAGGGCACAAACCCAACAGGTTTGCGCCCCCTTTGCGCAGCTGCACATACCGGCCGACGACATCGACGATATCTACGCGCGCCAGCAATTCCTGGATGAAGGATTCAGGAATCAATCAATAGAGTCGCGGCGGCAGTTGTTGGCTGCGAATGCGTTTGTAGTGGCGCTTGACGGCAGCAGCCAGCTTGCGCTTACGTTCGGCAGTGGGCTTCTCGTAGAATTCACGCGAACGCAGCTCGGTCAACAGACCGGTTTTTTCGATGGTGCGCTTAAAGCGCCGCAGGGCAGCCTCGAAGGGCTCGTTTTCTTTGAGGCGGACAATCGGCATGTAAATCCTTGAAAGCCTGTAAAAATCATGAATGTCGGCGGCATCGATGCTGCCGGTGCACCCACGGTTAGGGAAATGGAAAATATCCGTATAAGACAGCAGAAGATTCTAGCACGAATCAGGACGGGAATCTATGCTTTCGCATCAGGATACGCGGTGCGCACCCCCTTGCGGATCCAGGACTCCAATTGATGCGGGCGCAGGCTGTCGTAATCTTCGAAGGGCTGGTGAATCCAGGGGTTGGTGGGCAACTGGTCCACGTAATAATCCGGCTGGACCTGGGCATGGCCTTTTTGCCACAGCACGGCCGTGCGCATTTCGGTGATGCCCGGAAACTGCTTGAGCAAGTGATCGTGCACCCGGCTGAAGGTCAGGCCGGTATCCACCATGTCGTCCACCAGCAGCACCTTGCCGTCCAGCGTGCCGCGCGTAATGGTGATGAACTGCGCGATGTCCAGCTGCCCCTGCACCGTGCCGGCCGCCTCGCGGTAGCTGCTGGTGGCCAGGATGCCCAGGGGCACATCGAAAATGCGCGACAGCACGTCGCCCACCCGCACGCCGCCGCGCGCCAGGCACAGGATCTTGTCGAAGGCCCACCCCGATTCATGCACCTGCAGAGCCAGGCGCTCGATCAGCGAGTGGTACTGTTCCCAGCTGACCCAGAGGTCGCGATCGGTGCTTGGCGGAATGCTCATGTTTCTATCCTGTGATGTGCGTATGAAATAGGCTCAAAAACTACGGCGTGGCCAGCGCGTCTTTGCCGGCGGGCCGCCCCAAGGCAAAAAAGCCCCCACGGGCGGCGGCAAGCGAGCTTCAGCCTGCGCAGCGTGGGGGCCGCCATTGTGCCGCCTTACCCCTGGAAGGGGTGGCGCAGCACGATGGTCTCCAGCCGGTCCGGACCGGTCGAGACCATATCGATCGGCACATCGCAGACTTCGGCGATGCGTTCCAGGTAGCGCCGGGCATTGATGGGCAGCTTGTCGTATTCGGTGATGCCCACCGTGGATTCCGACCAGCCCGCCATTTCCTCCAGGACGGGCTCGGCTTCGGCGGCCGCATGGGCGCCATAGGGCAGCACGTCCAGGAATTGACCCTTGTAGCGGTAGCCCACGCCGATCTTGATCTGCTCGACGCCGTCGAGCACGTCGAGCTTCGTGATGCACAGGCCCGTCAGGCCATTGATCATGACCGAACGCTTCATGGCGGCGCCGTCGAACCAGCCGCAACGGCGGGGGCGTCCGGTCACGGAACCGAATTCCTTGCCCACCGTGGCCAGGCGCAGGCCGGTGTCGTCCAGCAATTCAGTGGGGAACGGCCCCGAGCCCACCCGGGTGGTGTAGGCCTTGGCGATGCCCAGCACGTAGTCCAGCGCCTGCGGCCCGACACCCGTGCCGGCCGCGGCGGCGCCCGCCACGCAGTTGCTGCTGGTGACGAAGGGATAGGTGCCGTGATCGATGTCCAGCAAAGTGCCTTGGGCGCCTTCGAACAACAGGTTGTGACCGGCCTTGCGGGCGATGTGGATGTTGCTGGAGACGTCGGCCACCATGGGCTCGATCTGCGGCGCCAGCGCCATGACCTGGTCACGCACCTGGCTGGCCTCGACGGCCTTGGCGCCCAGGTATTGGGTCAGGACGAAGTTGTGGTAGTCCAGCACTTCGGCCAGTTTCTCGTCGAAGACGGCCGGATCGTACAGATCCTGCACGCGCAAAGCGCGGCGGGCGACCTTGTCCTCGTAGGCGGGGCCGATGCCGCGCCCCGTGGTGCCGATCTTGCCCTCGCCCTTGCGGGCTTCGCGGGCCTGGTCCAGCGCCACGTGATACGGCAGGATCAGCGGGCAGGCCGAGGAAATCTGCAGCCGCGAACGCACGTCCAGGCCGGCGGCTTCGAGTTCGCCGATTTCGGCCAGCAGGGCTTCGGGCGACAGCACCACCCCATTGCCCACATAGCAGGTCACGTGAGGATGCATGATGCCCGACGGGATCAGGCGCAAAATGGTCTTGCGGCCATTGATCCACAGCGTATGGCCGGCATTGTGCCCACCTTGAAAGCGCACGACCCCCTGGGCGGACTCGGCGAGCCAATCCACGATCTTGCCCTTGCCTTCGTCACCCCACTGGGTGCCAATCACGACGATGTTCTTGCTCATAAGCCTTGCTTGTGGCAGCACCATGCCGCCTTGGGAAACGAATAAGTTTATACCATCAGACGCCGAGCGTCCGCAGGACCCAACCGCCATCGGCCAGGACCAGTTCCTGGTCGATCCGGAATTCATCGTACTGCTGCGGTTCTCCCGGCAGGCTCTGGATGACGATGTGGCCTTGCGCCCGCAGCGTGCCGATCACCTGGGTCAAAGCCGGATTGTCCGACCAGGGCGCCCGGATCGCCCGGGCGCGCTGCGCATCGGGCAGGCCGGCCGAGAGCTTGCGCAAATCCAGACTGAAGCCGGTGGCCGGACGCGCGCGGCCGAACTTTCGACCGATGCCGTCGTAGCGCCCGCCGCGCACCAGCGCGTCGTGCCAGCCCGCGGCATAAATCGAGAAAACAACGCCGGAGTGATAGCCGTAGCTGCCCCCCATATCGGCCAGATCGATGGCGATGGGCGCATCCGGCAACGCCGTGCACAGGGTGCGCAAGGCATCCAGGGCGGCATGCACGGCCGGCAGATCCGGCAGGCACTGCCGCGCGCGATCGACCACCGACAGATCCCCATACAAGGTCGTCAGCGTCCGCAAGGCCTGGCGCGTATCGGCGCGCGCCCGGGTTTCGACGCACAAGGCGTCCAGCCCCGGAACGTCTTTGGCGCTGAGCAGGTCGTAGACCATATTGGCGACCTCCGCCAAAGCGGGGTCCGCATCGACCAGCGCACGCCCCACGCCGGGATGATTCAGATCCAGGCGCGGCTGCAGAACCCCCGCGCGGCGCACGGAATCCAGGGCCAGCCGCACGCATTCGATATCGGCCTGGACACCCGCATGGCCGAATATTTCCGCTCCGATCTGCAGCAGTTCGCGATCCGAGGTCAGACCCGCCGGCCGGGTATGGACGACCGGGCCGCAATAACACAGACGCGTCACCCCGGGGCGATTGAGCAGATGGGCATCGATGCGCGACACCTGCACCGTCATGTCGGCTCGCACGCCCATGGTCAGCCCCGAAAGCTGATCGACCAGTTTGCAGGTGCGCAGGCGCAGGGCCTCGTCGTCGACCAGCATCAGGGAATCCAGATATTCCACCATGGGCGGCGCGACCAGTTCGAACCCGTAGGTGCGATACAGATCAAGCAGTTCACGACGCAGCTCTTCGATGCGTCGCGCTTCGGCGGGCAGGATGTCCGACAGATTTTCCGGCAGCAGCCAGTTCGACATCATGGGTTGTTATTCCAAAATCACAGCCAAAAGAAAGCGGCCCGGCACCCGGCCAGGCCGCCCGTCGGTACTGTCTAGCGCGTGGCCGGCTTGCTGCCGGGAGCGCGGTCCCAATAACGGAAGAAATCCGAATCGGGGCTGAGCACCAAGGTGCTGTCGTGCCCGGAGAAGGAGGAACGATAGGCATCCAGGCTCTTGTAGAAACTATAGAACTCGGGGTCCTTGCCATAGGAGGCCGCATAGATGGCGGCCGCCGTGGCGTCGCCCTCGCCCCGCTTGGCCTGGGATTCGGCATACGCCTTGGCCAGGATTTCCTGGCGCTTGCGGTCGGCCTCGGCGCGGATTCGTTCGCTGTCGGCGGCGCCGCTGGCCCGCAGGCGGTTGGCTTCCTGCTTGCGCTCGGCTTCCATGCGGCGATAGACCGATTCGGAAATTTCCGGCGCGAAATCGATGCGGCGCAGCCGCACGTCCACGACATCCACCCCCAGAGGCCTTGCCCGCTGGGCCACCGAAGACTGGATTTCCTTCATGATGGTGTCGCGATCGCTGGAGACGACCTGCTTGACCGTGCGCACGTTCACCGCCGCATTCAGGGCATCCCGGATCTGGGCCTGCAGACGTTCGACGGCCGCCCCGCTGTTGGCGCCGAACGTGACGTAGTACAGACGCGGATCGGCAATGCGCCATTTGACGAACGAGTCGATCAGCAGGTTTTTCTTTTCAGCCGTCTGGATGCGTTCCGGATCGCGGGTTTCAATGGTCTGCAGGCGCTTGTCCAGATAGACCACGTTTTCAAACGGAGGCGGATACTTGAAATACAGGCCGGGCTCGGTGATGGTTTCACGCACTTCGCCCAGGGCAAACAGCAGGGCCGAGTCCCGTTCCCGCACGACGAACAGGCAGGAGGACAAGGCGGCCACCAACAGGACCAGACCGACCAGGGCAGGGAAAAAACGTTGCATCATGGGCTCCTAGTTCGAGTACGGGCTGCGCATCAGCGAATCCAGCCCCGATGGCACGCCTCGGGCGGCGGGACGCCCCGAGGACGGCGCGCTCTTGGACGCCGCCTGGGCGGCGCCGGCGCCGGCCGTGCTGACGGTGGAGCTGCTGGATGAAGACGAGCCCGAGGCCCCCGAAGACGAATCCGACGAAGCCGCGCTGCCCGAACCGGCAGCCGGGCCGCTGCGGGCGGCCTGCTGCATGATCTTGTCCAGCGGCAGGTACAGCATGTTGTTGCCCACCGGAGCGTCGATCATGACCTTCGCCGTATCGCTGAAAATATCCTGCATGGTTTCCAGATACATGCGCTCGCGGGTAATGGCCGGCGCCTTGGCGTATTCGGACGCCACGCTATCGAAGCGCGAGGTATTGCCCTGGGCCTGCCCGATGACCTGGGCGCTGTAGCCTTCGGCTTCCTGGATCATGCGGGCGGACTGGCCTTCCGCCTCCGGCAGGACCTTGCTGGCGTAGGCATTGCCCTCGTTGATCTGGCGTTCGCGATCCTGCCCGGCCTTGACGGCATCGTCGAACGCGGCCTGGACCTGTTCGGGCGGCTGCACGTTCTGGATGGCGACCGTGGAAATCTGAATGCCGGTCTGGTAGCGATCGAGAATGCTTTGCGCCAGCGCCTGGACTTCGGTGGCGACCTCGGTGCGGCCCGAATACAGGACGAAGTCCATGGGCTTGCGGCCGACGATTTCCCGCATGGCGGTTTCGGCGGCCTGACGCACGGACTCATCGGGCTGGCTGGTGTTGAACAGATAGGCCGGCGCCCCGTCGGGCCGCAGGCGATACTGCACCACGAACTGCACATCAATGATGTTTTCGTCGTTGGTCAGCATCAGGGATTCGGACAGGACCTTGTTGCGCGCCGACCCGCGGAAACCGACCTCGAAGGTGCGCAACTGGGAAATATTGACGTCCTGCGAGTTTTCGATCGGGTACGGCAAACGCCACTGCAGGCCAGGGTTCAGGGTGTGGATGTATTTGCCGAAGCGCGTGACGACGGCGACCTGACCTTCCTGGACGATCATGAAACCGCTGGCCAGCCACAACAGGATGGCGGCAATGATCAGCAGCAGGATGAATTTCGGCGAAGGCCCCGGCAGCGACGGCAGGCCGCCGCCCGAGGGCATGCGCGGACCGCGCCCCCCGCCGCGCTTGCCGAACAGGCCCGACAGGCGTTTGTTGAAATCGCGCCAGACCTCGTCCAGGTCGGGAGGCCCGCCGGCGGGGTTCGGTTTGTTGGAAGGCTCGTTGTCCTGATTTTGCTGACCGCGCCCCCAGCCCGGATCATTCAGGTTGAACAGTTTCATTCCACGCATTGTTTCCCGTAGGCCCCCCAAATTCTGCAATCGACTGCCGCAAGCCGTCCAGACCGCTGCGCTGCAGCGCACTGACAAAGACTCGCGCAATCGTACCATGTTCGTTTCGTTCGACCCGGGGATCATACCCGGCCGTGTCGATTTTGTTATAGACCCGGATCTGCGGAATTTCATCCGCGCCAATGTCCTTCAGCACCTTGTTGACTTCGGCCGCCTGCTCGTCGCGCTGCGGACTGGCGGCATCGATGACGTGCAGCAGCAGGTCCGCATGCACGGTTTCTTCCAGGGTGGCCCGAAAGGCGGCGATCAGGGTGGGCGGCAAGGAGCGGATGAAACCCACCGTATCGGACACCACGACCTGCCCCGCCCCTTCGATCCAGACCCTGCGCGTGGTCGTGTCCAGGGTGGCGAAGAGCTGGTCGGCGGCATAGGCGTCGGCCCGGGTCAAGGCGTTGAACAGCGTCGATTTCCCGGCATTGGTATACCCCACCAGCGACACCGACAAGGTCTGTCCGCGCACCCTGGCCCGTCGCTGGGTCAGGCGCTGGCGCTGGACCCGGTCCAGGCGTTCACGCAAAGCCCGCACCCGGACACCGATCAGGCGGCGGTCGGTCTCCAACTGGGATTCACCGGGCCCGCGCACGCCGATGCCGCCCCGCTGACGCTCCAGGTGGGTCCACAAGCGGGTCAACCGGGTGGACAGGTGCTGCAACTGCGCCAGTTCCACCTGCAGCTTGCCTTCATGGCTCTTGGCCCGCAAGGCGAAAATATCCAGAATCAGGGCGACGCGATCCACGACCCGGACCTGGAGCTGACGTTCCAGGTTGCGCTGCTGGGCCGGGCTGAGCGGGTGATCGAACAGCACGACCTCGGCGTCCGTGGCCTTGACCAGGGCGGCGGCTTCCTCGATTTTGCCGGAACCGATGAACCCGGCCGCATCCGGCCGGCTGCGTCGCGCCACCAGGACCTCGGCGATCTCGGCCCCCGCGCCCTGCGCCAGCATCAGGAATTCTTCGGCATGCGCCGCGTAATCCAGTTCACCCAGGTCCACGCTGATGACCAGAGCGTTCATGATTCCCGCCTCGCGGCCTGCATGCCGCTCGGATTCGTGAGGCGGGGCATGGCCCCCACGGGCAAAAACCCGTCCTGTCTCATCCCCCACGCTGCTGGCGAAGCAACAAAAGCAATGCCCGCCGGTGCGGGCCGCACGGCGGGCGATGGCGACACCGGATCAGCCAGGAAATTATTCGGCAGAGTCGTCCACCTGAAAGGCAACCGGACGCGCCGGAACGACGGTGGAAATCGCGTGCTTGTAAACCATCTGCGTGACGGTGTTGCGCAGCAGCACGACGTACTGATCGAAGGATTCGACCTGACCCTGCAATTTGATCCCATTGACCAGATAAATCGAGACAGGCACATGGTCCTTGCGCAAGGCGTTGAGAAACGGGTCTTGAAGAATTTGCCCTTTATTGCTCATGGACGAGGCTCCGGTTATTGACGTTATAGTACTTGGATTATTTTAATGCGATTCACGCACTGCAGCACGGCCGCGACCGTGCTGCAGTGCACTGAATTCATCAAGCGGACAAGACGGCCTTCAGCGTATCACACAAGCGGATGCATTGTTCCGGCGTGCCCACGGTGATGCGCAGATATTGTTCGATCCGCGGCGCCTGGAAGTGGCGCACCAGAATCCCCTGGTCGCGCAGTCCCCGGGCGATGACACCGGCGTCCTGGGTGCGATGGCGGGCGAAGACGAAGTTCGCCTGCGACGGCAGGACGTCGAACCCCAGCGATTGCAGAGTCTCCGTCAAGGACTCCCGGGCGTTCACGACGGCATGCCGGGTGCGATCGAACCAGGCTTCGTCTTCGATCGAAGCCTGGGCGCCGGCCAGCGCCACCCGATCCAGGGGGTAGGAATTGAAACTGTCCTTGACCCGCAGCAGGCCGGCCACCAGATCGGTCGACGCCAAGGCGTAACCCACGCGCAATCCCGCCAGGGACCGGGACTTGGACAGCGTATGGATCACCAACAGGTTGGGAAAGTCCTGCAGCAGGGCGGCGGCCGATTCCGCGCCGAAATCCACATAAGCCTCGTCCACCACGACGGCGCTGTCGGGGCGGGCCCGGGCGATGGCCGCGATCGCGTCCAGCCCCAGGCCACGGCCGGTCGGCGCGTTGGGGTTGGCAAAGATGATCCCGGCCGGTTCCTGTTCAGCGGCTTCCGTGTAATCGCTCACCCGCAGGGTGAAGTCGTCGGCCAGCGGAATCAGGCGATGCGGCACGTCGTAGAAACGGCAGTAGGTGCGATAGAAGCTGTAGGTGACGTCCGGCAGCCACAAGGGGCGCCCGCCTCGCAGGAACAAGGCATTGAACACGTGCGCCAGGATCTCGTCCGAGCCATTGCCCAGAAACACCTGATCGGCCTCCAGACGATAGCGCCGCGCGATGGCCTGGCGCAGGCCCAGGGCCTGGTAGTCCGGATACAGCCGCATGTCGTCGCCCAGCGCCGCCTGCATGGCCTCGATCGCCTTGGGCGAAGGCCCGTAGGGGTTCTCGTTGGTGTTGAGCTTGAGCAGGTTTGGAATCCGGGCCTGCTCGCCAGGCGTATAGGGAATCAGACCGGCGATGTGGTCGCTCCAGAGCGTGCTCACGACTGCTTATCCTTCAGATAGGGGTTATGCGAGGATTTGAATTCGACGCTCAGGGGCGTTCCGGCCAGTTTGAAGGCATCGCGGAACTGGCCTTCCAGATAGCGCCGATAGGAATCCGGCACGGCGTCCAGCGCGTTGCCGTGAATGATGATGCGCGGCGGATTCTGCCCGCCCTGGTGCGCGTAACGCATCTTGGGCCGAAAGATGCCCTTGCGCGGCGGCGGCTGCTGCTCGATGGCGGCCTGCAGCGTGCGCGTCAGCTTCGGCGTCGACAGCTTTGCGAAGGCGGCCGCATGGGCGGCTTCGACGGCCTTGATGACCGGCCCCACCCCCTGCCCCTTCAGGGCGGACAGATGCAGCACCCGGGCAAAGGACAAAAACCGCAGTTTGCGTTCGTATTCGCGCTGAACCCATTCCCGCTGTTCGCTGTCGACGGCATCCCATTTGTTCAGTCCGACCACCAGGGCGCGGCCTGTCTCCAGTGCGAATCCGGCGATGTGGGCATCCTGGTCGGACACCCCGTCCTGGGCATCGATCAGCAAGAGCACGACATTGGCGGCCTCGATCGCCTGCAAGGTCTTGATGACGGAAAACTTCTCGACGGTTTCAAAGACCTTGCCCCGGCGACGCAGGCCCGCCGTATCGATCAGGGTGTAGCGTCGACCCGCGCGCTCGAATTCGATTTCGATGGCATCGCGCGTGGTGCCCGGCAGGTCATAGGCGATCACGCGCTCTTCGCCCACGAGGGTATTGATCAGGGTGGACTTCCCGACGTTCGGCCGCCCGGCGATCGCCAGCTTGATCCGATGATCGGGTTCGGCGCCGGGTTCCTGCGCCGATTCGTCCGTGGAGACTTCCGCCGCTGCCTGACGGGCCTGGGCCAACAGCGCGGCCAGGGCTTCGTCCACCAGGGCGGAGACCCCGTCGCCATGCGCGGCCGAAATGGCGTAGGGTTCGCCCAGTCCCAGCTCGTGAAACTGGGCCAGGTCGGCATGATCGCGCATGCCTTCGGCCTTGTTCACGGCCAGCAGCACCCGCTGCCCGGTCTTGCGCAGCAGGCGGGCGATCTCATGGTCATGCGCGTTGATGCCTTCGCGCCCGTCCACCAGAAACAGCACGACATCGGATTCCGCGATGGCCTGCTCCGTCTGGCGGGCCATTTCGACCAGGATGCCGCGCGTGGCGACCGGCTCGAACCCCCCGGTATCCACCACGATGAACGGAAAATCGCCCACCCGGCCTTCGCCGTAATGCCGATCGCGGGTCAGGCCCGAAATATTCGCCACCAAGGCCGCGCGGGAGCGCGTCAGGCGGTTGAACAGGGTCGATTTGCCGACATTGGTGCGTCCGACCAGAGCCACCACCGGTTTGAAATGCAGATCAGTCACCGACACCCACCAGCATCAGATTGCCGCTGCTCGTCTGCACCACGACACCTCGGGGCGTCGCCAGCGGAGCGGACAGGATCGGCCCGCCCCCGATCTGCAGCCGAGCCATCGGGCTGCCGTCGGCGCGGGAAAGAAAGTGCAGATAGCCTTCGAAATCGCCCACCGCCACGGCCCGCCCGGCGACCGCCGGGGCGCTCAGGCGCCGGTTCAGCAGCGCGGACTGCTTCCAGAGTTCATGGCCATCCTTCAAGTCCAGCGCATGCACGGCATCGCGCATGTCCGGCAGGTAGATGTGCTGGCCGTCCGTCGTCATGCCGGTGGCCGAGGCGATATCCTGCGACCACACCGCGCGCCCCCCCTGCGACACATCGAAGCAGGTGATGCGGCCCTGGTAGCTGACGCCGCACAGCAGCGGCCCGACCGTCAGCGGTTCGCCGACCACGTCGCTGATGCGCTCCAGATCGGATGCTCCGCGAGATGCCGACACGGAACCTTCCCAGCGCACGGTGCCCGAGGCCGCATCGATGACCAGCAGGCGGCCATTGGGCATGCCCGCGACCAGCAGGTTGGGCACCACCGCCATGCGGATGCTGGTGCGCAGCGCCAGCGCCGGCCCGGGCCGCTGAACGTTCCAGCGCAGTTTGCCCGTCGACTCGTCAAACGCCTGGATACGGTAATCCGTGGTGCGCACGGCGACGATGCCATTGCCCACGGCCGGCGGCACATTGACGGCGCTGGCCGCCTGGCTGCGCCAGAGTTCCTTGCCCTGCGCGTCGTAGGCCACCACGACACCCTTGCGGGTGACGACCGCCGTCGTGCGACCATCGCTGCCCACGCCGGCCTGCAAAGGCTCATCGCCCGCTTTCCAGCGCAAGGCCCCGGAAGCCAGGTCCACCGCGGCCACGGTCCCGGACGGCGTCGCGGCATACACGGTATCGCCCACCAGCTGCGGCGCGAAGCCGTAGTCCCCGCCGCTGCCGATGGATGTCGACCAGCGGGTCGCCACGGAGAGCGTCGGCGTGTAATCCACGAGCGGCGCCGGGTCGAAGCGGGCATCCGGGCTGGAAAACAGGCCGCAGCCGGACAAACCCGCCACCGTCAGGCCAAGGACGGCGACGCGGATGAGACGAACAGGAATACGCATGGGGCTCAAGCTCCGTTCAGGGCATCGATTTTCAGTTGGACGATCTGGGCGGCCGGGTCGGTCCCGAAAGCCTTGAGCGCGTCGCCCCAGGCCTGGACCGCCTGGTCGGCATGTCCCTGCGCCGCCAGCACGTCGCCGCGCCGATCGGCATACAGGCCGGCAAAGCCTTCGGGCGCGGTCCCCTGCAGCTGGGCCAGCGCCGGATCGTATTGTTTCTGCGCCAGCAGCACCCCCGCCAGGCGCAAGCGGGCCACTGCCTGCACGGCGGACGCCGAGCCGTCGCGCACCAGCCATTCCAGCTGTTCGCGGGCGCCATCCAGGTCGTGGCGTTCCTGCAAGGCCCAGGCCGCCACCAGCACCCCGCGGGCGGCATAGCCGGAGCCGGCATAGTCATTGCGCAGCGCCGTGCTGGCGGCCTTGATGCGGGCCACGGCATCATCGCCCGGCTGGCCGGCGGCGGTTTCCAGAGCCTCGTAGTAGCCCATGGCCTGCCCGGCCTGATGCGAGGCATACCACTGCCAACCGCGCCAGCCCGCGAAGGCGGCCGCCACGACCAGCACCAGCACCATGCTGAACGTGCCATAGCGTTCCCACCAGGCCTTCAGCGCGTCAATTTTTTCCTGTTCTTCGAGATCGTATGCCATGCCTGTAATCAGATCCTTTGCTTGAGATGATGCGCCAGCTGGTCGAAAGCGACCGATTCCTGCTGCGCGCCGTCCGGAGAGCCCGCGCGCAGCCATTTCACCGTGGCGGCCCCGGCAGCCAGCTCGTCCCCGCCCACGATCACGGCGACCGCGGCTCCGCTGGCGTCCGCGCGGCGAAATTGTGATTTAAACCCAGTCGAGCCGGCGTGGACAAGTGCCCGCAGCCCGACGTCCCGCAGGGATTCAGCCAGGCGGGCCGCTTGGCGCTGCCCGTCATCGCCCTGATGCGCCAGGTATACCTGGCATTCGGCGGGCGCCTGCTCCGGCGCGTCCTGCAGCCAGAGGTCCAGCAGACGCTCCATGCCGATGGCGAAGCCCACGGCCGGGGCCGGCTTGCCGCCCAGCAGTTCGATCAGGCCATCATAGCGGCCGCCCCCGCATACGGTGCCCTGGGCCCCCAGGCGGTCCGTCACCCATTCGAAAACCGTCAGGTTGTAATAGTCCAGTCCGCGCACTAGGCGGGGATTCAAGGTATAGGCGATGCCGGCATCATCCAGGCGCGCGCACAGACCCTGATAGTGCGCCAGGGACTCTGCCCCCAGGAAATCGAACAGGCGCGGCGCAGCATCGGCCATGGCCTGCATGGCGGGATTCTTCGTATCCAGCACCCGCAGCGGATTGCTGTGCATGCGGCGACGGGCTTCCTCGTCCAGCACGTCCAGATGCTGTTCGAGGTGGGCGATCAGGGCTGCGCGGTGCGCGGCGCGCTCGGCCGGCTGCCCCAGCGAATTGAGCTCCAGGCGGATGTCGTTCAAGCCCAGCAGGCGCCACAGGCGCGCCAGCATGAGGATCAGTTCGGCATCCACGTCGGGGCCCGGGAAGCCCAGCGCCTCGACGTCGATCTGATGGAACTGCCGGTAACGCCCGCGCTGCGGCCGTTCATGCCGGAACACCGGCCCCATGGCATAGATGCGGCGCGGCCGGTCGTAGAGGAAATTATGTTCGATGGCCGACCGCACGATTCCGGCGGTGAACTCCGGGCGCATGGTGAGGCGCTCGTCGTTCAGCGGATCGACGAAGGAATACATTTCCTTTTCGACGATATCGGTGACTTCGCCGATGCCCCGGGTGAACAGACGCGTGTGTTCCAGCACGGGCGTGCGCATGTTCTGGTAGCCATACCCGGCCAGCCAGTCGCGCACCAGGGCTTCGAGCTGCTCCCAGCCGGCCGATTCAGGCGGCAGGGTATCTTTCATGCCGGTCAGGCCGGCGACTTTCTTGAATTCGGACATGCATCAACCTGCTTGGCGCGGCACGACGCCCGGACGATGAGCCGGCTGTTCGCCCATGCCTCGTCCATAGCGTTGCGCCACATAATCTTCAACAATCTGCTTGAACTCGTCGGCAATGGTATCGCCCTTCAGGGTGACGGTACGCTGCCCATCGACGTACACGGGCGCGGCGGGAACCTCGCCGGTCCCCGGCAAGCTGATGCCGATGTCGGCATGCCGGCTTTCGCCCGGCCCGTTGACCACGCAGCCCATGACGGCGACGTGCATGTTCTCCACACCGGGATACTGGTTTTTCCAGACCGGCATCTGCGTGCGCAGATAGGTCTGGATGCTGGCGGCCAGTTCCTGGAACACGGTGCTGCTGGTGCGCCCGCAGCCCGGGCAGGCCACGACCATCGGCGTAAACGCGCGCAAGCCCATGGTCTGGAGAATTTCCTGGGCCACGATGACTTCGCGGCAGCGATCGCCGCCGGGTTCCGGGGTCAGGGAAATCCGGATCGTGTCGCCAATGCCCTGCTGCAGCAGCACGGCCAGGGCAGCCGTGGACGCCACGATGCCCTTGGAACCCATGCCGGCTTCGGTCAGCCCCAGGTGCAAGGGATAATCGCAGCGGCGCGACAGATCCTGGTAGACCGCGATCAGGTCCTGCACGTGGCTGACCTTGCAGGACAGCACGATGGCGTCGCCCGGCAAGCCCAGTTCCTGGGCGCGCTCCGCATTGCTGATGGCCGAGACCACCAGGGCGTCGCGCATCACTGCATTGGCCGTGCGGGGTGCCGCCTGCGCCGCGTTCTCGTCCATCATCCGCGCCAGCAGCTCATGATCCAGGCTGCCCCAGTTCACGCCGATGCGGATGGGTTTCCCGTACCGGCAGGCAACCTCGATCATCTGGGCGAAATTGTCGTCGCGGCGCTTGCCGCCCCCCATATTGCCCGGATTGATACGGTATTTGGACAAGGCCTGGGCGCAATCCGGGAACTGGGTCAGAAGCTTATGGCCGTTGTAATGGAAATCGCCCACCAAGGGCACCGGCACGCTCATGCGGTCCAGCGCATTGCGCAGCGCCGCCACTTGCGCGGCGGCTTCGGGCGTGTTGACCGTCACCCGCACCAATTCAGACCCGGCCTGCCACAATTCACGCACCTGCCGGGCGGTGGATTCGGGATCGGCCGTGTCGGTATTGGTCATGGACTGCACCACGACCGGGGCATCCCCCCCGACCTGCACCACATGGTCGCCCCAGCGCACGGCGACGGCGCGTGTGGGGCGGCGGGCGGCCGTCGAGGGCTCGGTATTCACAGAAGACGTCATGGACGCAAGGCCTTCAACCAATCAAAAATCAACCACTGATCGGGGACCCAGCCCCGATTGACCGCATACACGCCCACCACGCCAAACAGCACCAGGATCAGCAGCAGCCAGGCCCAGGTCCGGTGGGCGGGCTCGCCCTTGGGGGTCATGTCGGCCTGCTGCAGGGCGCGGCGCGCGCCCAGGGCCACGATGGCGGGCTGCGGCCGGGTAGTGCCCACCGCCTGGTCCAGCAGCCGCAAGACGGCATCCACATCGGCATCCAGGAAGCGGGCATAGTTGCGCACCAGGCCGCGCAGAGGCACGCCCTCGGGCAGCCGGACCCAATCGCCGGCTTCCAGGTAGCCCAGCTGCACGGCGGAATATTTGATCCGCGCGGAGACTTCGGGCAGCGTCAGGCCGCGCGTCTCGCGCAGCTGCCTTAATGCATCCCCGATGGACAGGGTCCCCGTATCGGGTGATTCCCGTTGCATCAGGCTGTCCCTCAGGGATTCGCTCATCCATGCTCCTTTTTGCGTATGACGATCCGGGCGCGATCCGGCAGGCGTTCATCGATGCGGGTGCGGTCGCGGACCTCTCCCGCCAGTTGTCCGCAGGCGGCGTCGATGTCGTCGCCCCGGGTCTTGCGTACCGTCACCACCAGCCCCGCGTCGGTCAGCTGCTGGGCAAACAGACGGATGCGCGCCATCGGCGAGCGCCGCAGGCCGGACTGGGGAAACGGATTGAAGGGAATCAGATTGAACTTGCAGCGAACCTGCCGCGCAATATCGATCAGTTCGCGCGCCTGTTCGTCCGCATCGTTGACCCCGTCGAGCATAATGTACTCGAATGTAATGAAATCGCGAGGCGCATGGTCCAGGTAGCGGTTGCAGGCGGCCAGCAATTCCGCCAGCGGGTACTTGCGGTTCAGGGGCACCAGGCGATCGCGCAGGGTGTCGTTGGGCGCATGCAGCGACACCGCGAGCGCCACGGGGCAATCCTGCGCCAGGCGGTCGATCATGGGCACCACGCCCGACGTGGACACCGTCACGCGACGGCGCGACAGGCCATAGGCATGATCGCTGACCATCAGGCGCAGGGCGCCCAGCACCTGGTCGTAATTCAGCAGAGGTTCGCCCATGCCCATCATGACCACGTTGCTGACGGCGCGCTGCGCGTCTTCGGCGGGGCCGTTCAAGCGGGCCGCCTGCGGATCGTCGCGCAAGGCGCGGTTGGCGTACCAGAGCTGGCCGATGATTTCGGCCGTCGTCAGGTTGCGGCTGAAGCCCTGATAGCCGGTCGAACAGAAAGGACAGGCCACCGTGCACCCGGCCTGGCTGGAAATGCATAAGGTGCCGCGGTCGTCTTCGGGAATGAAGACGGTTTCGATGGCATTGCCGGCCCCCATGTCGAACAGCCACTTGCGAGTGCCGTCGGACGAGCGCTTTTCCAGATTCAGCGGCGGCGCCTGCACGACGCAGTGGTCGTCCAGCCGCGCGCGGAAATCCTTGGCGAGGTCGCTCATGTCGGCGAACCGGTCGATGCCGCGCTGGTGCACCCACTGGGACAGCTGGCGCGCGCGAAAAGGCTTGCCGCCCCATTGCGCAACCAGCGATTCCAGGGCGGCTGGGTCCAGACCCAGGACATTGACGGATTCAGTGCCAGACATGAGCATTCAACCAATAAGAACCAATGCCCTGCCAGCAGGGCATCCGGGCCCCGGACACCCGGGCCCCGTCAGCCGGGATCAGCGGCTGAAAATATTGCTTTCGGGAAAGAAAAAGGCGATTTCCACCGCCGCGGTTTCAGGCGCGTCGGAACCGTGCACGGCATTGGCGTCGATGCTGTCGGCGAAGTCGGCGCGGATGGTGCCCGGAGCCGCTTTTTTCGGATCGGTGGCGCCCATCAGGTCGCGATTCTTCGCAATGGCGGATTCGCCTTCCAGGGCCTGGACGAACACGGGGCCGGACACCATGAAATCCACCAGGTCCTTGAAGAAGGGACGCTCCTTGTGCACCGCGTAGAAACGTTCGGCCTCGTCGCGCGACAATTGCTGCAGACGGGCGGCCACGATCTTCAGGCCGGCCTGTTCGAAACGGGCGACGATCTGGCCGATGGCGTTTTTCGCGACGGCGTCGGGCTTGATGATGGAAAGGGTACGTTCGATAGCCATGAAAGGATTTCCGGTGAAGAAACGGGAAAAGGAGTTTCCCGGATGAAAAGGTAGAATGAATCCCGCGCGACGCGCAGCCTGCCGAAAATCGGGCACCACGGACACGAGCGGTCAACCGCGCATTTTACCATGCGCGGTTTGCCTGACATCCGCCTACAATAATCGTTTTTTCGCCGTCTGAACCCAGCCTGATCCCATGAGCGACTCCCATTCTCTTCCCAAAAGCTTCGAACCCCAGGATATCGAGTCCCGCTGGTATGACGAATGGAACCGCCGCGGCCTGTTCGCCGGCGGACAGCACGTCGAACCGCCCGCCGGACACGCGGCCGCCCCCTTCGCCATCCAGTTCCCGCCGCCCAACGTCACGGGCACCCTGCACATGGGCCACGCCTTCAACCAGACCATCATGGACGGCCTGATCCGCTACCACCGGATGAGCGGCGACGACACGGTCTTCATCCCCGGCACGGACCATGCCGGGATCGCCACTCAGATCGTGGTGGAACGCCAACTGGATGCCGAGGGCGTCTCCCGCCACGACCTGGGCCGCGAAAAATTCCTGGAACGGGTCTGGGCCTGGAAGGAGCAATCCGGCAGCACCATCACCGGGCAGTTCCGCCGCCTGGGCTCGTCGTGCGACTGGTCGCGGGAATACTTCACCATGGACGATCGCCTGTCGCGCGGCGTCGTCGAAGTCTTCGTCCGCCTGTACGAACAAGGCCTGATCTACCGGGGCAAGCGCCTGGTGAACTGGGACCCGGTCCTGGGAACGGCGGTATCCGACCTGGAAGTCGTCAGCGCCGAGGAAGACGGCCACATGTGGGAAATCCGCTACCCGCTCACCACGCCGGCAGGAGACCTGACCCATCTGGTGGTCGCCACCACCCGCCCCGAAACCATGCTGGGCGACGTGGCGGTCATGGTGCACCCCGACGACGAACGCTACGCCCACCTGATCGGCCGGACCGTCACCCTGCCCCTGGTCGGACGCGACATCCCCGTGATCGCGGACGACTACGTGGATCGCGAATTCGGCACCGGGGTGGTCAAGGTCACGCCCGCGCACGACTTCAACGACTACGCCGTAGGCCAGCGCCACGGCCTGCCCATGATCAGCATCCTGACCCTGGACGCCAGGATCAGCGACGAAGCCCCGGCGGCCTACCGCGGCCTGGACCGCTACGAAGCCCGCAAGCGCATCGTGGCCGACCTGGAATCGCAGGGCCTGCTGCAGCAGGTGCGCGATCATAAGCTCATGGTGCCGCGCGGCGACCGCACCAACAGCATCATCGAGCCCATGCTGACGGACCAATGGTTCGTCGCCATGAGCCAACCCGCGCCCGCCGACAGCCTGCATCCCGGCAAGAGCATCACCCAGGTCGCCCTGGACGTGGTGGCCGACGGCCGTGTGCGCTTCGTCCCCGAAAACTGGACCACCACCTATAACCAATGGCTGGAAAAAATCCAGGACTGGTGCATTTCCCGCCAACTGTGGTGGGGCCACCAGATTCCCGCCTGGCACGCCGAGGACGGCCGCATCTTCGTCGCCCGCTCGGCCGAAGACGCCGAGCGCCAGGCGCGCGCGGCCGGCGTCACCGGGCCGCTGACCCGCGACCCGGACGTGCTGGACACCTGGTTCTCGTCCGCCCTGGTGCCCTTCACCGATCTGGGCTGGCCGGAACAGACCCCGGATCTCGCCCGCTATCTGCCGTCGGGCGTGCTGGTCACGGGTTTCGACATCATCTTCTTCTGGGTCGCGCGCATGATCATGATGAGCATGCACCATACCGGTCAGGTGCCGTTTCGCACGGTCTACGTGCACGGGCTGGTCTGCGACATGGAAGGCAAGAAGATGTCCAAGTCCAAGGGCAACACCATCGATCCGGTGGACCTGATCGACGGCATCGCTCTGGAACCTTTGCTGGCCAAACGCACCGCGGGCCTGATGAACCCCAGGCAGGCCGACTCCATCCGCAAACGCACGCGCAAGGACTACCCGGACGGCATCCCCGCCTATGGCACGGATGCGCTGCGCTTCACCATGGCCGCCTATGCCACGCTGGGACGCAACATCAACTTCGACCTGAAGCGCTGCGAAGGCTACCGCAACTTCTGCAACAAGCTCTGGAACGCCACGCGCTTCGTGCTGATGAACGTGGAAGGCCAGGATCTCGGCCGCCCCCAGGCGGGCGATCTGTCCTTCGCCGACCGCTGGATCATCGACGGCCTGCAGCGGCTGATCGGCGACGTCCACGCCGGATTCGAGCAATACCGCTTCGATCAGGTGGCCGACCGCCTGTATCACTTCATCTGGGATGAATACTGCGACTGGTACCTGGAACTGGCCAAGGTCCGCCTGAACACCGGCGACGGCGTGCAGCAGGCCGCCACGCGCCGCACCCTGATCCACGTGCTCGAAACCCTGCTGCGCCTGATCCACCCGATCATGCCCTTCATCACGGAAGAGCTCTGGCAAAAGGTCTCGGTGGCCGCGGGGGTGCGCGGGGAGGACACGCCCGCCAGCATCAGCACGCAGGCCTATCCGCAAGCCCGCGACACGCTGCTGGACACCGCCGCGGCGGAACGCATGAACACATTCAAATCCCTCACGGACGCGATTCGCGCCCTGCGCGGAGAAATGAACCTGGCGCCGGGCCTGCGGGTCCCCTTGCTGGTCCAGGGCGCAGGCGCCGAACTGGACGAGCTTGGCCCCTACCTGATGGCGCTGGCCCGATTGGACAGCGTCCAGGCCGTGGATCGCCTGCCGGACCTGGGCGCCCCTGTGCAGGTCGTCGGCACCGTTCAGCTCATGCTGCATGTGGAAATCGACCTCGCGGCCGAACGCATCCGCCTGGACAAGGAAATCGACCGTCTGGAGAAGGAAATCGCCAAGGCGCATGGCAAATTGTCCAACGCCAGTTTCGTCGAGCGCGCCCCGGCCGCCGTCGTGGAACAGGAAAAGGCGCGGCTGGCTCAGTTCGGCGACACCCTGGAACGCGTCCGCGCCCAGCGGGAACGGCTGCAGGACTGATCCTCCGGCCCGGACGAAGCGGGGGGGCCGCGCCGATAGGCGCGGCCCCCTTCAGCTTTCCGCCGACAGATTTTCTCTCATGGCGCGCTTATTGAGCTTGCCGACGCTGGTGCGCGGCAGGCTGTCCACGAAGCGCACCCGTTCAGGCACCGCATAGCGGGACAAGCGGCCGGCATCCACCTCGGCTTGCACCTGCGCCTGGATCTGCTGCACGTCGGCCGTCCGCCCCGACTTGAGCACGATCATGACCAGAGGACGTTCCCCCCAGCGCTCGTCGGGCACCGCCACCACGGCGACCTCGCTGACGGCGGGATGGCGGGAAATGGCATCTTCCAGCGCCAGAGAGGACACCCATTCGCCGCCGGTCTTGATGACATCCTTCAAGCGATCCGTGACCGTCAACATGCCCCGGGCATCCAGCGTCCCGATGTCCCCCGTATGCAGCCAGCCTCCGCGCCACAGAGACTCGGAAGCATCGGGATTGTGCAGATAGCCCTGAGTCAGCCACGGCGCGCGGACCACGATCTCCCCGACGCTGCGGCCATCGCGCGCCACGTCGCTCATCTGATCGTCCACCACCCGCAGCGCCACCAGGGGAATCGCATATCCGGTGCGCGTGCGGTCGCGCAATCGCGTCTCGGCATCCCCGCCGGCATCCTTCAAGTGCGCCAGGGTCAGGATCGGGCAGGTTTCAGACATGCCGTAGCCCGTGAACACATCGATGCCCCGGTCCAGGGCCGCCCGAGCCAGCCCCTGAGGCATCGCGGAGCCGCCGATGATCATCTTCAGGGCGGAAAAATCCGTGGCCGCCGCATCGGCATGGTCCAGCAGCATGTGCAGGATGGTCGGCACCGAATGAGAAAAGGTGACGTGTTCTTCCCGGATCAGGCGCAGCAGGGTGTCGGGCTGATAGCGGCTCGGATAGATCTGCTGCAAGCCCAGCATCGTCGCGATGTACGGGAAGCCCCAGGCATGGACATGGAACATCGGCGTCATGGGCATATAGACGTCTTCCCGATGAAGGCGCCCTTGCGCCAGAGGGCTGCCCAATGCCGCCGCCGTGGACAGGGTATGCAGGACCAATTGGCGATGGCTGAAATACACGCCCTTGGGCTGGCCGGTGGTCCCGGTGGTGTAGAACGTGGTGGCCCGGGTCCGCTCGTCCAGCTCGGGAAATTCGAAATCCGGAGCGGCCTGCGACAAGAGGGCCTCGTATTCGCCGACGGACCCCGGCCAGTCGCCATCCGGCCGGTCCGTCAGCGACAGATAATGCCGCACCGTCCGCAGCTGCCCCCGGATCGCGTCCAGGATGGGGACGAAATCATCATGCGCCAGCAACACCCCGGCTTCGGCGTCATTCAGGGTATAGGCGATCTGTTCGGGCGACAGGCGGACATTGACGGTTTGCAACACCGCCCCCATCATGGGCACGGCGAAAAAGGCCTCCAGGTAGCGATGACTATCCCAATCCATGACCGCCACGGTATCGCCTTCGCGCACCCCCAGATCGGCCAGGACACGCGCCAGGCGGGCCACCCGCTCGAAGAAATCGGCATACCGCAGGCGCCGGTCCCGATACACAATTTCATTCGGACTGGCATTGGCCCGGGCGGACTCGAAGAGTTGCTTGATCAGCAGCGGGTAGCCGTAGGCGGATGATGCGGCCATCAGAGAATCGGCAGTCATGGAAACGAGCCTCCTGGGAAATAATCCTTTATTACTGGTTTTATACCTCAGGCTGGCGTTTGAAATCCGCTAAGTTTGAAATCCGCTAAGATGGATCCATTCCGACGTTTCCGATGCTTCTGATGTCTTCCCTGCATGCCACTGCCTTCCAGCCCGTCATCACGTCCCTGCTGGATACCGATCTGTATAAATTCACGATGTGGCAGGCCATGCTGCATCGCCATCCGGCCGCGCAGGCGGAATATCGCTTCATCTGCCGCAACCCGCCGGAACACTCCCTGACCGATCTGGCGCCGGATATCGAATCCCAGATCGATCATCTATGCAGCCTGCGATTCACCCAGGCCGAACTCGATTATCTGGGCCAGCTGCGCTACATCAAATCCGATTTCGTCGACTTCCTGTCGCTCTTTCATTTTCAACGCCGATTCATCCAGGTCAGCACGGACGGCGGCATCTTGAATATCGTCGCACGGGGCCCTCAAGTCCATGTCATGGCCTTTGAAATCTTCGTGCTGGCCATTGTCAACGAACTGTATTTTCGCCGTTATCAGACTCCGGCCGTCATGGCGGAAGGCCGTCGACGGTTGCAGGAAAAAATCAAACTCCTGCAGGACTTCTCCAGAACATCCACCCGCCGCTTTCCATTGCAGATTTCCGATTTCGGCCTGCGGCGGAGATTTTCCCGCGCCTGGCAAACCGAGGTCGTGGAACAACTACGGGCAGCCGTGCCGCAGGTCATCACCGGCACATCCAACGTCGCGCTGGCAAAATCCCATGGGCTGGTGCCGGTGGGCACCATGGCGCACGAATATCTGCAGTCGTACCAGGCCTTCGGCAAAGTCCGCCTGCGTGATTTTCAGCGCAGCGCCCTGGAAGACTGGGTGCAGGAATACCGCGGCGACCTGGGCATCGCCCTGACCGACGTGGTCGGCATGGATGCCTTCCTGGCGGATTTCGACCTGTATTTCGCCAAACTGTTCGACGGCCTGCGCCACGACTCGGGCGACCCGATCGCCTGGGGTGAAAAGGCCCTGGCGCATTACCGATCACTGCGCATCGATCCCGCCAGCAAGCGTTTCGTGTTTTCCGACGGACTGGACCTGCCGCGCGCCCTGCACATCTACCAGCACTTCGCCGACCAGGTGCAATTGGCCTTCGGCATCGGCACGAACCTGACCAATGATCTGGGGCCGCAGCCCCTGAACATCGTCATGAAACTATTCGAATGCAACGGCATGCCCACGGCGAAACTGCCCGACAGCCCCGGCAAGGAACACTGCACCGATGCCACCTTCCTGGCTTATCTGCGCCAGGTGTTCGGCCGCGCGGCGGACGCCGGCGCGATCAACAGCCCCGCGGCCTGACACCCGGGAATGAATCCGGACATGGCGCAGTCCGCGGGGACGGCGCCGTGTCCGTCGAAGCCGAACCGCCGGCAAGCGGCAAAGCGGGCAAGCGCCCCCGTCAGGAAGCGGTGCCCCCCACCGTCAGGCCATCCATCCGCAGGGTCGGCATCCCGACCCCGACGGGCACGCTCTGGCCTTCCTTGCCGCAGGTGCCCACCCCGGAATCCAGGGCCATGTCATGGCCGATCATGCTGATGCGGCGCATGGCGTCGGGGCCGCTGCCGATCAGGGTGGCGCCCTTGACCGGGTGGGTGACCTTGCCCTTTTCGATCAGGTAGGCCTCGGAGGCTGAAAAAACGAACTTCCCGCTGGTGATGTCCACCTGCCCGCCACCGAAATTCACGGCGTACAGGCCGCGCTCGACGGACGCGATGATTTCCTGCGGATCGGCCTTGCCCGCCAACATGTAGGTATTGGTCATGCGAGGCATGGGCAGATGCGCGTAGGATTCGCGCCGCCCATTGCCGGTGGGCGCCTGCTTCATCAACCGCGCATTCATGGAATCCTGCATGTAGCCGCGCAGAATGCCGTCCTCGATCAGCACGTTGCGCTGGGTGGGATGGCCTTCATCGTCGACGTTCAGGGACCCGCGCCGATCCGGCAAGGTGCCGTCATCGACCACGGTCACGCCACGCGAGGCGACCCGCTCGCCGATGCGTCCGGAAAACACGCTGGAACCCTTGCGGTTGAAATCGCCTTCCAGGCCGTGGCCGACGGCTTCGTGCAGCAGAATGCCGGGCCAGCCCGACCCCAGCACGACCGTCATCTGGCCCGCCGGCGCCGGACGGGCCTGCAGATTGACCCGAGCCTCGTGCACCGCGCGATCCACATAGCCGCGCAGGATTTCATCGGTGAAATAGGCCAGGCCGGTGCGCCCGCCCCCGCCGCCATGGCCCATTTCACGCCGGCCCTTGCGTTCGGCGATGACCGTGACGGACAAACGCACCAGCGGGCGCACATCCGCTACCAGGCGGCCATCGCTGCCGGCCACCAGGATGACGTCGTATTCGGCCGCCAGGCCTGCCATGACCTGGATGATTTCCGGGTCGGCGGCGCGCGCCATGGCTTCGACGCGTTCCAGCAGGGCGACCTTGTCCGGCGCCGACAGGGAATCCACGGGATTGACGGCGGGATACAGACGATGAGGTGTCTCCAGCCCGCCATCCACGCGGCGGCGCCCCGCCCCCTGGCGGGCGATGGTGCGCACGGCCTGCGCGGACGACAGCAGCGCGGCCGGCGACAGGCTGTCGGAATAGGCGAAAGCGGTTTTTTCCCCGCTGACGGCCCGCACCCCGACGCCCTGGTCGATGGAAAAGCTGCCGGTCTTGACGATGCCTTCTTCCAGGCTCCAGCCTTCGGAGCAGCTGTATTGGAAATACAGATCCGCATAATCGACCCGATGGGTATGGATTTCGGACAAGGCCCGCGCCAAATGGGATTCATCCAGCCCCCAGGGATCCAGCAGCAGGGAACGCGCGGTATTCAGGGCATCCAGGCCCGGTTCAATCACTTTCATCAAATGCAACCTATAGACAACATCACATGACCCGGTGCCGCAAGGCCGGCAGCGACTGCCGCACCGAAGCAAGACGGCCGGCATCCAGCACCCCCGCCGCGAGGCCGGGGCCTTCGGGCAGACGGCTGAGCACGTCTCCCCAGGGATCGACCAGCATGGAATGCCCCCAGGTGCGGCGGCCATTTTCATGCACGCCCCCCTGGGCGCTGGCCAGCACGTAACACTGATTTTCGATCGCGCGGGCACGCAACAGGACTTCCCAGTGTACAGAACCTGTGGTGTAGGTAAAAGCGGCGGGCAGCACCATCAGGCGCACATCCCCCTGAGCCCGGAAAAACTCCGGGAAGCGCAGGTCATAACAGATACCCAGCGCCACTCGGCCGAATGGCAATTCGAATACCTGGGGCGGCGCATCGCCCGGCCGGATGGCAACCGATTCATCGTAGGCTTCCGCGTCTTTCTGAAAACCGAACAAATGAATCTTGTCGTAGCGGGCGCACAGATCGCCTTGAGGCCCATAGACCAGGCACGCGTTGTAAATACGGTGCGCATCCGGACTGCGCAGCGGCAAGGTTCCGCCCACCAGCCAGACCTCATGCTGTTTCGCCTGCTGCGCCAGAAATGTTTGAATGGGGCCATCGCCCGGGGCTTCCGCCAGAGCAAGTTTGTCCTGGTCCCGACGCCCCATGAAACAGAAATATTCCGGTAATGCGATCAAGCGGGCGCCGCCCTGCGCGGCCTGGGCAATCCAGTGCGCAGCCTGCCGCAGATTTTCCTGAACCGACAGCCCGGCCACCATCTGCACAGCGGCCACTGAAAGAGAATCATCCTGCATATTTAACAATCCTTGCCCCGGCGAGGTGCGCGATTCAATATCTGATACATAATCCATTGCGACACGGCTTGCACAAACAGGTCAAAATCCGATTAAAATCAGAAACTGCCCTGGACCAGGATCGCACGCAACTTGAAAAGTCGGCATTCCCCAAATATCAGCCAGGCCCAAGTCCCTACTTTCGGAGTATCGAATGGCCCGTACCAGTTACGCCTCGCAAAAAACCCGGCTGGAAAAAGAAAAAGCCAAAATCGAAAAACAGCTGCAAACCCTGCAAGCCAAACAACGCAAACCGGTGATCACGTCCATCGTGCGATCCATGCGTGATTATGGCATCACTCCGGAAGAAATCTCCGCCGTTTTCGATCGCAAGTCCGTCAGCCGCAGCGCCGCCGCCCCGCGCAAAGCCGCTTCCGGCGCCAAGCGCGTCATTCCGCCTAAATACCGCCACCCCGACACCAAAGCCGAATGGACCGGCCGCGGCAAACCGCCGCGTTGGGTGTCCGATGCCGAAGCGTCGGGTATTTCACGCGACACTTTCCTGATCGACAAAGCCGCCTGATCGCCGCAGGCGAATCGATGGGGCCCGCCTGGGCCCCATTTCTATTCCAGAGGATAGCGTACCTGCACGACCTGTCCGTTGCGGCCCGGAAACCGGTCAAACAAAGCCCGGGCCAGATACGGCATGGCGGCGCCCAGTTGGTGGTCCCGCCCCGCCGTTACCGCCGTCGCCCGGTAGACTTCGTTCCCCTGCTGGTTCTTGTCGTCGATGCGCACCGACAGATGCAGACGGCTGACGACGACCGGCACGGTCTCGACCATCGGGCCCGGCCCCCAGGCGCCCCAATAGCGCTGATAGCCGAATCCTGGCCCCGGAAAGCCGCCATAAAAATAGGGGTCGACCAGACGCTGACGCCATTCCTGTTCTTTCTGGCTGCCATAATCCATGCGTACGATAAACCGCGCCTGCGCCGGGGACTGGGCCTCGACCAGCCCGGTGGGTCCCAAAGCGGCGCGCACCGTATCGGCAAACGTCTGGAACTGCAGATTATTCTGCTGGGCCGCATCCGGCTCGATCCAATATCGGGCCCCCTGGGTTTGATCGGGCCATTGCTGATACCGCGTGACCTGCGCGGAAAAAACACTGGCGCAACCGCCCAGCGCGATCATCACGAACACCAAGCCCAGCCAACACCGCAGCAGGCGGCCCCCGCCCGACAACATACTCATCGCATCGTCATACCTGAAAACCGAACGTCTTCATCATAAGCGCAGCCCGGATCCGGCGAAAGCCGGCCGTTGCACTCCGACACAAGCCGCGCCTGCCCGGCGCAAGCCCGACCGGCCGACTACAATGAAGCCTTGATGATGAAGGCCGGACGGACAGAACCATGCGCACCGATATTGCTCAGACAATTTATCGCCAGGATTACACCCCGTATCCCTATCGCCTGTCCCAGGTCAGGCTGGAATTCGACCTGGACGCCCAGGCAACGCGCGTGCATTCGACGCTGAGCTTCGAGCCCGGTCCCCAGACATCGCCCGGCGCCCCGCTGGTGCTGCAAGGCGAGGATCTGGAACTGATCGAGGCGCGCATCGATGGCCGGATCCTGACGACTCAGGATTTCCAGCTGGATGAATCCACGCTGCAACTGACGCCGCCCGCCCACGGCCGGCCTTTCGTCGTCGAAATCATCAGCCGCTGCCACCCGGCGCAAAATACGACGCTGATGGGGCTGTATGTATCGGGAGATAAACTATTCACCCAATGCGAAGCCCAGGGTTTTCGACGCATCACCTGGTTCCCGGACCGCCCCGACCTCATGGCCTGCTACGACGTGGTGCTGCGCGCCGATCCGGCGGCCTACCCCACCCTGCTGTCCAACGGCAACCTGATTGAACAGACCACGCTGGCCGACGGCCGCCGGCAAACCCTGTGGCGCGACCCGCACCCCAAGCCCTGCTACCTGTTTGCCCTGGTGGCGGGCGACTTCGACTGCATCGAGCGCACCGAAACCACCCGCAGCGGCCGATCCGTCCTGTTGCAGGTCTACAGCGACCGGGGTTGCCGCGAACAAACCCACTGGGCGCTGGATTGTCTGGCGAATGCCTTGCACTGGGATGAACGGCGCTTCGGCCTGGAGCTGGACCTGGACCGCTTCATGGTCGTCGCCGCCCGCGACTTCAACATGGGCGCCATGGAAAACAAGGGCTTGAACGTCTTCAACGCCGCCTATGTCCTGGCCGACCCGGCCAGTGCCACGGACGGGGCTTATCGCCGCATCGAAGCCGTCATCGGGCACGAATATTTCCACAACTGGACCGGCAACCGCGTCACCTGCCGCGACTGGTTCCAGCTGTCCCTGAAAGAAGGCCTGACCGTTTTCCGCGAACAGGAATTTTCCGCCGACATGCTGGCCCAGGGGTTGCCGGAACACGAAGCCGCCAGCGCACGGGCCGTCAAACGCATCGACGACGTGCACGTGCTGCGCATGATGCAGTTTCCCGAAGACGCCGGCCCCATGGCCCACCCCATCCGCCCCGACAGCTACCAGGAAATCGGCAACTTCTACACCGCCACGGTCTATGAAAAGGGCGCGGAAGTGATTCGCATGCAGCACACGCTGCTGGGCGAAGCCGGTTTTCGCGCCGGCATGGATGAATACTTCCGCCGCCACGACGGCCAGGCCGTCACCTGCGACGATTTCGTCAAGGCCATGGAATCGGTGTACAGCCGGCAACACGCCGGACAGGACTTCGGCATCTTCCGCCGCTGGTACGAACAGGCGGGCACCCCGCGCCTGCAGGTCGAACAGCGCTACGACCCCGCCGCCCGCCAACTGCACCTGACGCTCAGCCAGCACTGCGCCCCCGCCGGGCTGGAAGCCCGTCAAAACCCCATCGCCGAAAAACCGCCGCTGCATATCCCGGTGGCCATCGGGCTGCTGGACCCCGCCGGTCGCGCCCTGCCGATCGCCTGGGAGGGGCAGCAGCGGGACACCGTGGTGCTGGAACTTCGCGAAGCGCGCCAGTCCTGGACCCTGGACGGCATTGCGCAAGCGCCCGTCCTGTCCCTGCTGCGCGGCTTCTCGGCCCCCGTCATCATCGACACCGAGCGTCCCGCCGCCGATCTGGCCCTGCTGGCCCGCTGCGACACCGACCCCTTCGCCCGCTGGGACGCCACTCAGGAAACCGCCCTGCGTCATCTGCTGGCCGGAATCGGGACGCGACAGACGCATACGCCCGCTCCGGACATCGCGCCGCTACTGGCGCTGTGGCAGGCCGCGCTGCAAGACGACACCCTGTCGCCCGACTACCGGGCCCGCCTGCTCGCGCTGCCGGCCCTGCGTGAACTGATCGAACGCAGCGCGCCGATGGCGCCCCGGGCCGCAGTGGCCGCCTGGACCGATGTCCAGGCGGCGCTGGGCGCCGGCCTGGCCCCCGCATGGCGCACCCTCTATGACTCCCTGGCCGATGACGGCAGCCCCTATTCTCCCGACCCCGTGGCGGCCGGGCGCCGCGCCCTGCGCAATCTGGCGCTGGACTATCTGCTGGCCGGCCGCGAAGCCCACGCCATCCAGACGGCGCGGGAACAGTACGCCCAGGCGCGCAACATGACCGAAAGCCTGGGGGCGTTGAGCGCCCTGCTGCAGCACGCGCCGCAGGACTGCGCCGACCTCCTGCAAGACTTCCACGAGCGCTGGCGGCACGATCCCCTGGTTCTGGATAGCTGGTTCGGGGTGCAGGCCAGCGCGCCGTCCAGCTCGGTCGCCCAGGTCCGGGCGCTCATGGCCTTGCCCGATTTCACGCTGCGCACGCCCAACCGCGCCCGCTCCGTCATCTTCCGCTTCGTCATGGATAACCCGGCCAATCTGCACACGCCGGAGGGCTACGACTTCTGGGCCGAGCAGGTGCTGGCCCTGAACGAACTCAACCCGGAAGTCGCCGCCCGTCTGGCGCGCGCCTTCGACAACTGGGCGCGCTTCGAACCCGCCGGCCGCGACGGCATGCAGGCCGCCTTGCAGCGGGTGCGGGCGGCGCCCGGCCTGTCGCGCAACGTGCACGAAATCGTATCCAAGGCACTGGCGTCCTGATCCGGGCGCCGGCCCGCTGACCTCTTTATCTTTCCAATGGGGAACATTTTGAAATTCAAGACATTGACCCAGTACCTGGTCGAACAACAAAGAGAACACAAGGCCGTGTCGCCGGAGGTCCGGCTGCTGATCGAAACCGTCTCGCGGGCCTGCAAGGCCATCGGCCACGCGGTCAGCAAAGGAGCCCTGGGCGGCGTGCTGGGCAGCCAGGGCACGGAAAACGTGCAAGGCGAAATCCAGAAGAAACTGGACGTCCTGTCCAATGAAATCCTGCTCGAAGCCAATGAATGGGGCGGCAACCTGGCCGCCATGGCCTCCGAGGAAATGCAGACCATCCACCGCATCCCCAACCACTACCCCAAGGGCCAGAACCTGCTGCTGTTCGATCCCCTGGACGGCTCCTCCAATATCGACGTCAATGTGTCGATCGGCACCATCTTTTCGGTCCTGCAGGCCCCTGCCGAAGCGTCCGGGCGTGAAATCGCCGAAGCCGATTTCCTGCAGCCCGGCACGCGCCAGTTGGCGGCCGGCTATGCCATCTACGGCCCGCAGACCATGCTGGTGCTGACCGTGGGCGCGGGCGTGATGGGTTTCACGCTGGATCGCGAGATGGGATCGTGGCTGCTGACGCACGAAAATATCCGCGTGCCCGAGGAATCCAGTGAATTCGCCATCAACGCATCGAACATGCGCCACTGGGAAGCGCCCGTGCGGCGCTACATCGACGAATGCCTGCAGGGCGAAACCGGTCCGCTGGGCAAAAACTACAACACGCGCTGGATCGCATCCATGGTGGCCGACGTCCACCGCATCCTGACACGCGGCGGCATCTTCATGTATCCCCGCGATGCCCGGGCATCCGGGCGCAAAGGCAAGCTGCGGCTGATGTACGAAGCCAACCCCATGAGCTTCCTGATCGAGCAGGCCGGGGGCAGCGCCACCGACGGCCACATGCGGATCCTCGACATCCAGCCCGAGGCCATCCATCAGCGCGTGGGCGTGATCCTGGGTTCGAAAAAAGAAGTCGAACGCGTGACCCGCTACCATCAGGACGCCTGATCCGCTCACCTGTCAGAGCGGGCATCGACAAAAAAGGGGGGGCGCGACGCCCCCCTTTTTTCACGAATGCACGGCCCGTCCCGACATCGTCCGGGCGCCGGGTTCAGTCCAGGGTCAGGACCGTGGCCCCGGTGGTCCGGCGCGACTGCAGGGCCTCGTGGGCCAAGGCGGCATCCTTCAGCGCAAAACGCTGGCCGATGACAATATCGAGCTTGCCCGCCGTCACCAGCTCGAACACGTCGGCGGCGGCAGCCTGCATGGCCTGCGCAGTCGCCGTGTAGGACGCCACCGTCGGGCGCGTCACGTACAGCGAGCCCTTGGCCGCCAGCAGGCCCAGATTGACGCCTTCCACCGAGCCGGACGCATTGCCGAAGCTGACCATGAGGCCGCGCGGCTGCAGGCAGTCCAGGGACATTTCCCAGGTGGCCTTGCCCACCCCGTCGTAGACCACCGGCACCTTCTGGCCGCCGGTCAGCTCCAGCACCCGGGCGGGCACGTCCTCATGCGTGTAGTCGATGACTTCCCAGGCCCCATAGCGGCGGGCCAGCGCCGCCTTTTCGGGCGAGGAAGTGGTGCCGATCAGGCGCACGCCCAGGGCCCGCGCCCATTGACAGGCAATCAGGCCGACCCCGCCGGCGGCAGCGTGAAACAGAACGGTTTCATTGCCCTTCAGGCGATAGGTCTGGCGAAACAGATACTGAACGGTCAGCCCTTTGAGCATCAGGGCCGCCGCCTGTTCGAAACTGACGGCATCCGGAATGGCGACGACCTTGTCCCCAGGCACATTGCGCAAGGTGGCATACGCGCCGATCGGCCCCTGGCCATACGCCACGCGATCACCCGCCCGAACGTGGCTGACGCCCGCCCCGACGTCCGCGACGATACCGGACGCCTCGAACCCCAGACCGTGCGGCACGGGGTTCGGGTACAGGCCCGTGCGACAATAGATATCGATGAAATTCAGGCCGATGGCCTTCTGGCGGATCTGCACCTCGCCGGGGGCGGGTGCCGGAACGTCGACCTGAGCCAGTTGCAGGACCTCCGGCCCCCCATGCTGGCTGACTTGAATGATCTGTGCCTTTTCCACTGTGATTTCCTCCGGCCCGCGCGGGCCCTGTATTGCCGAACCTGATCAGACTAGCATGAATTCCCGCCAAGCCCAGTTCGCCATCCACCTGACGGCACTCCTCTTTGGACTGACCGGCATCTTCGGCGAACTGATCCAGGCCAGCGCCACGCTCATCACGGCGGGCCGGGCCCTGTTCGCCACAGCCGCCCTGCTGCTGTTCATCGGCCACGCCGGACACCGCATCTCCCTGCCGCAGCGCCGATCCTGGCCCGCCCTGGGGGCGGCCGGCATCTTGCTGGCCATCCACTGGATCAGCTTCTTCATTGCCGTCAAGGTCGGCGGCATCGCGATCGCCACCCTGGGCTTTGCCAGCTTCCCCGCTTTCATCACCGTGCTGGAAGGCCTGCTGTTTCACGAACGCACCCGGCCATCCGAATGGCTGGTCGTGGGGCTGGTCACGCTGGGCCTGGTCCTGGTGACGCCGTCCTTCGACTTCCGAGACCAGGCTACCATCGGCCTGGCCTGGGGCGTACTGTCGGGCCTGGCCTTCGCCCTGTTCACGCTGGCCAACCGCAAGGCCGTCAGCCACATGCCGGGACGCGAGCTGGCCTGTTGGGAAAACCTGGTCGTCGCGGCCCTGACCCTGCCATGGTGCTTCCGGGAATTCACGACCCTGCGGCCGCTGGACTGGCTGTGGATCTTCGTGCTGGGCGTCTTCTGCACCGCCCTGTCGCACGCCCTGCTGGTATCCAGTCTGGCGCGACTGAAGGCGCGCACCGCCGGCATCGTCATCGCGCTGGAACCCGTCTACGCCATTTTGTTTGCAGCCCTTCTGTTCGCCCAGTACCCGTCCGCCCGCGCCCTGGCGGGCGGCGCCCTGATCATCGGCGCCATCGTCTGGTCGGGCCTGCGCCGAGCGCCCCCCGAACCCGATCCGGCCATGGCCCCAGCAAGCGCCACGCCGCCCAAAGCGCCCTCGCCGGACTGATGCGCCCCAAGCGGTTAAAATGCTCGATTCCCTGTTTTATCCTAGTTGACACATTATGGCCGGACACAGCAAATGGGCAAACATCCAGCACCGCAAAGGGCGTCAAGACGCCAAACGCGGCAAGCTCTGGACCAAGATCATCCGTGAAATCACCGTGGCCGCCCGTGCCGGTGGCCCCGACCCCGACGCCAACCCGGGCCTGCGTCTGGCCTGGGACAAGGCCACCGCCGCCAACATGCCCAAGGACAACATCCTGCGCGCCATCCAGCGCGGCGCAGGCGGCGGCGACGATACCAACTACGAAGAAATCCGCTACGAAGGCTACGGCGTGGGCGGCGCGGCCCTGGTCATAGACTGCATGACCGACAATCGCCAGCGCACGGTGTCCGAAGTCCGCCACACGCTCGTCAAGCACGGCGGGAATCTGGGCCAGGACGGCAGCGTGGTGTTCATGTTCAAGCACTGCGGCCAGTTCATCTTCGCCCCGGGCACGTCCGAGGAACAGGTGATGGATATCGCCCTGGAGAACGGCGCCGACGACGTCCAGTCCGACGACGAGGGCGTGATCGAGGTCACCTGCGAACCGGGCGATTACACCGCGTTGAAGCAGGCCTTCGACGCCGCCGCCCTGGAAGCCGAGATCCACGGCGTCGTCATGAAGGCGCTGTCCAAAGTCCAACTGACCGGCGAAGACGCCGAGCGCATGCAGAAAATCATTGATCTCCTGGAAGACCTGGACGACGTGCAAGAGGTCTACACCACGGCCGTCATGGACGACATCGAATGAAACTGCTGGTGATCGGCGCGGGCGGCCGTGAACACGCCCTGGCTTGGCGCCTGGCCCAGTCCCCCCGGGTGCAGAAGATCTACGTCGCGCCCGGCAATGGCGGGACGGCCCACGCGGCGCTGCTTGAAAACCTGCCGCTGCAGGACACCGACGCGCTGATCGCCTTTGCCCGCGACGAAAAAATCGCCTTCACGGTGGTCGGCCCCGAAGCCCCTCTGGCGGCGGGCATCGTGGACGCCTTCCGGGCGGCCGGCCTGCGCATCTTCGGCCCCACCCGGGCGGCTGCGCAGCTGGAGAGCTCCAAGGACTACGCCAAGGCCTTCATGCAGCGCCACGGCATCCCCACGGCGGCCTACCAGACCTTCACAGACGCGCAACAGGCCAAGGCCTACGTCCAGGCCCAGGGCGCCCCGATCGTCGTCAAAGCCGACGGCCTGGCGGCCGGCAAGGGCGTCGTCGTGGCCCAGACCCAGGACGAGGCCCTGCAGGCCATCGACCACATGCTGGGCGCGGATGGGGCCTTCGGCGCCGCCGGCGCCCGCGTCGTCATCGAGGAATTCCTCGACGGCGAGGAAGCCAGCTTCATCGTCATGTGCGACGGCCACCACGTGCTGCCGCTGGCCACCAGCCAGGACCACAAACGCCTGCAGGACGCGGACGCCGGCCCCAATACCGGCGGCATGGGGGCCTATTCCCCCGCCCCGCTGGTCACACCCGCCCTGCACAATCGCATCATGCGCGAAGTCATCCAGCCGGCCATCCAGGGCATGGCGCGCGACGGCATCCCCTACACCGGCTTTCTGTACGCCGGGCTGATGATCGGCCAGGGGCCGGACGCCACCCGCCCGCTGAAGGTGCTGGAATTCAACTGCCGCATGGGCGACCCTGAAACCCAGCCCATCATGCTGCGCGTGAAAAGCGACTTCACGGAAACCCTGGAACACGCCCTGAACGGCACCCTGGATCAGGCCGACATCGACTGGGACCGACGCACCGCCGTGGGCGTGGTGCTGGCGACGGCCGGCTACCCCGACAGCCCGCGCAAGGGCGATGCCATCACCAGCCTGGCGCCCGACACCGATACCTGCGTGACCTTCCATGCAGGCACGACCATCCAGGACGGGCAACTGCGCACCAGCGGCGGCCGTGTCCTGTGCGTCACGGCGCTGGCGGATTCCATCCGCCGCGCCCAGCAGGCCGCCTACGACGCCGTCAACCAGACACTGTTCGAAGGCCGCCAATTCCGCCGCGACATCGGCTGGCGCGCTCTGGCCAGCAACAAACGGCACGATTGATCATCCGCCCACGGAGCCCGCATGCACGTCCCCGTCGACCACGTCCACGAGACCTTTTCCAACTTGCAGACGCGCATCGTCGACGCCCTTGAAGACCTGGAAGGCGCCCGCTTCGGCCGCGACCCCTGGACCCGCCCCGAAGGCGGCGGCGGCCTGACCCGCTACTGCGAGAACGGCACGGTGTTCGAGCGCGCCGGGGTGCTGTTCAGCCACGTGCGCGGCCACACCCTGCCTCCATCGGCCAGCGCCCACCGTCCGGAGCTGGCCGGCCGCAGCTGGGAGGCCATGGGCGTCTCCATGGTGCTGCACCCCCGCAATCCCTACGTCCCCACGACGCACATGAACGTGCGCCTGTTCGTCGCCCACGGCAGCGGCGAGGAACAGGATGTCTTCTGGTTCGGCGGCGGGCTGGACCTGACCCCCTACTATCCCTTCGAGGACGACGCCCGCCATTTCCATCAGGTCTGCCACGATGCCGTGGCCCCCTTCGGCGCCGACAAATACCCGCGCTACAAGGCCTGGTGCGACGACTATTTCCTGTTGCGCCACCGCCAGGAAACCCGGGGGGTGGGCGGCCTGTTCTTCGACGATCTGAACACCCCGGATTTCGCCGCCTGCTTCGCCCTGACCCAATCCGTCGGCAACTGTTTCATCCCCGCCTACGTGCCCATCGTCCAGGCCCGCTGCCAGATCCCGTATGGCGATCGGGAACGCGGCTTCCAGGCTTACCGTCGCGGGCGCTACGTCGAATTCAACCTGGTCTACGATCGCGGCACCCTGTTCGGCCTGCAGTCGGGGGGACGCACCGAATCCATCCTGCTGTCCATGCCGCCCATCGCGCAATGGCGCTACGACTGGACGCCGGAACCCGGTTCGGCCGAAGCCGCCCTGGCCGACTACCTGAAACCCCGCGCATGGCTGTAATACCCCAGGTCGGCCTGCTCGGCGGCAGTTTCGACCCGGTCCACCGGGCGCACATCGCCCTGGCCCGGGCAGCCTGCCAGACCCTGTCGCTGGCCTACGTCGAGCTCCTGCCCGCGGGCCGCCCCTGGCAGCGCGGCCAGTTGGGCGCGGCGCCCGAACACCGGCTGGCCATGCTGCGGCTGGCCTGCGGCGACGACCCGCGGTTGCGCATCAACCCCATCGAACTGCAGCGTCCCGGCGCCACCTATACCATCGACACCCTGGCGGCTCTCCCCCGCACCGCCCGCTACACCTGGATTCTGGGGGCCGACCAATTGGCCAATTTCTGCACCTGGCACCGCTGGCGCGACATCCTCCAACACGTCCGCCTGGCCGTGGCGCAACGCCCGGGCACTTCGCCGACCCCGCCCGCCGAACTGGCGCTGGCGCTGGCGCCCGATGGCCTGGTTCGCATTCCCTTTCCCCCCCTGGACGTCTCCGCCTCGACCATTCGCCAGGAACTGATCCAGGGACGCCTGCCCGAATCGCAACTCGACCCGCTGGTGCTGGGTTACATTCGTACTCACCAGCTCTATCAACGTCCGGCTCTTTCCCCGGACAGTTCCCGAACGCCATGAATCTGCAAAAACAGCAACGCCTCGTCATCGACGCCCTGGAAGACACCAAGGCCCAGGACATCAAGGTCTTCAACACCACGGGCCTGACCGGCCTGTTCGACCGCGTCATCATCGCCAGCGGCACGTCCAACCGCCAAACGCGCGCCATCGCCAGCCACGTGGCCGAACAGGCCAAGAAACAGGGCCTGGAAGTCGTGGCCTTCGAAGGCCAGGACACCGGCGAATGGGTGCTGATCGATCTGGGCGACATCGTCGTGCACTGCATGCAGCCAGCCATCCGCAGCTACTACAACCTGGAGGAAATCTGGGGCGCCAAGCCGGTGCGCGTCAGGCTGCTGCCTACCGGGCCTGCTCAGGCCTCGGACTTCGACGACGACCTCCCCGAGGCATGAAACTGCGCATCTACGCCGTAGGTACCCGCATGCCGGCCTGGGTGCAGGACGCCTGGCAGGACTACGTCAAACGCATGCCGCGCGACTGCGCCATCGAACTGCACGAGATCCGGCCGGAACCCCGCACCCATGGAAAGACCGCCGCCCAACTGATGCAAGCCGAGGCTCAGCGCATCGAATCCGCCTTGCACGAACCCGCCTGGCGGGTCATGCTGGACGAACACGGGCGCGACGTCAGCACCCGCGACCTGGCGCATCACCTGGAGGACTGGCGGGCCGGCGGCCAGGACGTCGCCCTCGTCATCGGCGGGCCGGACGGCCTGGATCCCGCGCTGAAACAAACCGCCCGCCAGACGCTGCGCCTGTCTTCGCTGACACTGCCGCACCCCATGGTCCGCATCCTGCTGGCCGAACAGCTCTACCGCGCCTGGAGCATCCTGTCCGGGCATCCCTACCACCGCGATTAAGGATCCGCCATGACCGCCCGCCGCCGCACCAAGATCGTCGCCACGCTGGGGCCGTCGACCTCCAGTCCGGAACGCATCGAGGCCCTGATCCAGGCCGGCCTGGACGTGGCCCGGCTGAATTTCTCGCACGGTTCGGCGGACGACCACCGGGAACGCGTCCGATTGGTGCGCGCCATCGCGGACCGGCTGGACCGCCACGTCGCCATCATGGGCGACCTCCAGGGTCCCAAGATCCGCATCGCCCGCTTTCTCGACGGCGCCATCGAACTGCGCGCGGGCGACCCGTTCACCCTGTCCATCCGGCACCCGCTGGACGCCGGCACGGCGGCCATTGTCGGCATCGAGTACCCCCCGCTGGTGCAGGACTGCGCCCCCGGCGACGAACTGTTGCTGGATGACGGCCGCGTCATCCTGCAGGTCACGTCCGTCGACGAGACGGCCGTCCACACCGTGGTCGTGGTGGGCGGCGCCCTGTCCAACAACAAGGGGATCAACCGGCGCGGCGGCGGCATCTCGGCGCCCAGCCTGACGGACAAGGACCGCCAGGACATCCTCCTGGCCGCCGAGCTGGAACTGGACTACGTGGCAGTATCCTTCCCCCGCTCCGGGGCCGACATGGAACAGGCCCGGCGCCTGGTGCGGGAAACCGGCAGCACCGCCTGGATCATCGCCAAGATCGAACGCGCCGAGGCCGTCGCCGACGACGCGGCCCTGGACGACCTGATCCGGGCCAGCGACGGCGTCATGGTCGCCCGGGGGGACCTGGGCGTGGAAATCGGCGACGCCCGCCTGGCCGGCATCCAGAAACGGATCATCCAGCATGCGCGCACCCTGAACAAGCTGGTCATCACGGCTACCCAGATGATGGAATCCATGATCTCCAGCCCGATCCCGACGCGCGCGGAAGTGTCGGACGTGGCCAATGCCGTGCTGGACTACACCGACGCCGTCATGCTGTCGGCGGAATCGGCATCCGGGCACTATCCGGTCGAGGCCGTCCAGGCCATGGCCCGCATCTGCCTGGGGGCCGAACAGGAACCGACCAGCATCAAGTCTCACCACCGCCTGGGGGAAACCTTCTCGCGCTGCGACGAAACCATCGCGCTGGCCAGCATGTACGCGGCCAACCACTTTCCGGGCATCAAGGCCATCATCAGCCTGACCGAAAGCGGCCACACGCCGCTGATCATGTCCCGGATCCGCTCCGGGGTGCCTATCTACTGCTATACCCGCCACGTGGCGACCCAGCGCCGGGCCGCCCTGTTCCGGGGGGTCTACACCGTGCCCTTCGATGCGGCGGCGCTGCCGCCCTCCGAGGTCAGCGAAGCCGCCATCGACGTCCTGCGCCAGCGCGGCCTGCTGCAGGCCGGCGACTGGATCATCCTGACCAAAGGCGATTTCTACAGCAACAGCGGCGGCACCAACGGCCTGAAGATCCTGCGCGTCGCCTGATGATTCCCGCCTTCATCCTGTTGGCTTCGGCCAGCCCGCGCCGACACGAAATCCTGGACCAATTGGGCATTGCCCACGGCATCCTGCGCGTGCCCGCGCCCGAAGGCGAAGACGAACCCCGCCTGCCGGGCGAGGCCGCGGCGGACTACGTCCGGCGCACGGCCCAGGACAAGGCGCGCCAGGCGGTGGCCTGGCTGGCCGGCGGCGGGCATCCCGCCGACATCCCCTCCGCCTGGCCCGGAGACTGGATGCAGGCCCCCATCCTGTGCGCCGACACCACCGTCATCCTGGACGGCGACGTGCTGGGCAAACCGGTCGATGCAGCTGACGCCGCCGCCATGCTGCGCCGTTTATCGGGCCGCACGCACCAGGTGCACACCGCCGTCGCGCTGGCCTCGGGCGGCCGCCTGCTGGAAGCCTGCCAGATCAGCCTGGTCAGCTTCCAGGAACTGTCCGACACCGAGATCCAGCAGTATTGCGCCAGCGGCGAGCCTTTCGGCAAAGCAGGCAGCTACGCCATCCAGGGCCGCGCCGCCGCCTTCATCACGCACTTGTCGGGCAGCCACAGCGGCGTCATGGGCCTGCCCGCTCATGAAACCACGCAGCTGCTGCGACAGGCCGGGACCTCCCGCTAGGCGCATCCCGGGGCCCCCGACAGGCCTCACCGTCAAGCCTCGGGTTATCCCTCGATTTCCAGCTGCATCCTTGACCTGCCCGGTCTCGTCTCCTAGCATGTGCTGACAACTTGCTGAACATCGCAAGCTCCGGTGATGGCCGTGGCTGCATGCAGGGCCATCGTTGCAAACATCTTGCCTTCCAAAGAGGTATTGCACATGGTTGACCCAGCTGTCAGTCCCGCCGCATCCGGCCAGACCGCCTCTGAAATCCGCAGCGGCAATCTGCCCCCCGTCACATACCGCGACCTGCCCGAACCCCTGCCCCTCAAGAAAGTCATCGGCCCCAGCGTCCTGCTGCTGGCGGGCTCGATCGGGTCCGGTGAATTCGTCCTGTGGCCGTACATTTCGACCCAGACCGGCCTGGCATTGGTCTGGCTGGCCACCATCGGCATTCTGACCCAGTATTTCCTGAACATGGAAATCACCCGCTATACCCTGGCAACGGGCGAAACCGCGGTCACCGGCTTCACTCGCCTGTGGAAGCCCTGGAGCTGGCTGTTCATCATCATGGCGGTGATTCCCTGGATGTGGCCGGGCTGGGCCACCGGAAGCTCCACGGCGCTGACCTACGCCTTCGGCCTGTCCCAAGGCGCGGTCATTCCGATCACCATCGCTTCCCTGGTCCTGATCGGCATCATCCTGACGGTCTCCCCGGTGGTCTACAAGACGGTCGAGAAAATCCAGTTCTTCCTGGTGGCCCTGATCGTGATCTTCATGATCTACATTATCTTCGGGCTGCTGACCGGCGAATCCTGGTCCGCGCTGGTGTCCGGCTTCACCACTGAAGTCCCCCAGATCCCCGAGGCCATCGGCAAACTGCCCATCGCATTGCTGCTGGGGGCCATCGCCTTCGCCGGCGCCGGCGGCGTCATGAACCTGGCTCAATCGAACTGGGTGCGCGACAAAGGCATGGGCATGGGGGCGCTGCTCCCCAAAATCGTCTCGCCCATCACTGGCGAGGAAACCACCGGCGCGGCCATCGGCCACTTCTTCCCCCAGGACGAAGCCAATATGAAGCGCTGGCGCGGCTGGTGGCGCGTCGCCGACCGTGAACAGTTTCTCACCTTCTTCGTGCTGGGCCTGCTCGCCATCCTGCTGTTCATGATGCTGGCCTACACCTACCTCGGGGTCGGCGGCGAGGCGAAGAATTTCGACTTCGTGCGCCTGCTGGGCGAAACCCTGAACGAAAAGGTCGGCAGCTGGGTCGGGCCGGCCTTCTGGTTCACCGGCGTCGTGGTGCTGCTGTCCACCAACCTGACCGTGCTGGACATGATCGGCCGCATCGTCGCCGACATTGCCAAGAACAACTGGCTACGCGACAGCAAGACCTGGTCGGAAAGCCGCCTGTACTTCCTGGTCGTCTGGCTGATGGTGGCATTCGGCTCGATCATCCTGCTGTCCGGCGTCAGCCAGCCGCTGCTGTTGCTGGTGATCGCCTCGGCGCTCAACGGCTTGGTGATGTTCGTGTATTCGGTCCTGCTGATTCAGTTGAACCGTTGCATGCTGCCCCGCGCCATCGGCCTGACCGGCGTGCGCTATGCGGCCATTCTGTGGGCCGTGGTGTTCTACGGCGGCTTCTCGATCTATCTGCTGATCGACCAGCTCGGGAAGCTGTTCTAGGGGTGGCGTCCAAGGCCGCCTGCTGCAGGCGGCCCGTGGGGGCCCACGGCGCGCGGTTGCGCAGCGGGCGATATCGTTGGTCTTGCTTTGGTTTTACCCAAGACAAAGCCCCTGCAGAGAGACTCTGCAGGGGCTTTGCGGTATAAAAGCCTGACGATGACCTACTTTCACAG
>NZ_JBATVG010000009.1:0-1541 GCF_049671645.1 Castellaniella sp.
CCAGGATTTCCCGCTTGCGCTCGATCAGCACATCAATCCGCTCCATCTGGGCGCAGCCGATCGCCGCCTGGATATTGGACAACTTGTATTTGTATCCCACCGCGTCCGGCCAGAACTGCTTCGTCTGTCCCCTAGCGCGGCCATGATTGCTCAAAGTCAGCACCCGCTCGTATAACTTGGCATCCTGAGTGACAAACATCCCGCCTTCGCCTGTGGTCATGGTCTTCGAACCGTGAAACGAGAACGAGGCGAAAGCCCCCATCGTACCGGCCCGCTTACCGTGATAGACCGAACCGATCGCCTCGGCGGCATCCTCGATGACGGGAATCCCATGACGCGCGCCGATGGCCAGCAGCGCATCCATATCGCACAGGTTGCCGTACAGGTGCACAGCCACGATAGCCTTCGTACGTGGCGAAATGGCCGCCTCAACCTTGGCCGGATCCAGGCACCAGGTATCCGGCAGAATGTCCACAAAGATCGGTGTGGCACCTAGATGCACGATAGGCGATGCTGTGGCGATCCAGTTGGTGTCGGCCATGATGACTTCGTCGCCCGGACCAATGTCCAGGGCCGCCATCCCCAGGTGCAGGGCGCCCGTGCAGCTCGAAGTGGCAATAGCGAATTCGGCGCCCAGGTGCGTCTTGAACGACTGCTCAAACCGGCCGATGTATTCGTAGCATCGATCGCCCCAGCCATTAGCAGCCGCGTCGGTGGCGTAGCGCACCTCCAGTTCGGTGATCGACGGTTTGGTGTAATGGATACGGGACTTCATAGGACCTCCAACTGCGGCACTGCTGTCACGAACTGCGTCCCCTGGTCCGCCAGCGCCCTGTTCTGCTCCCGGACCTCCGGCGCAATATTCCACGGGAGAATCAGCACATAGTCGGGCCGCTGGTCGGCCAGCGCCTGCGGCGCCAGAATCGGGATGTGGCTGCCCGGCAGGTACTTGCCCTGCTTGGCCAGCGCCGCATCGCACACGAACGGCAGCAGATCAGGCTTTACGCCCGCATAGTTCAGCAAGGTATTACCCTTGGCCGCAGCGCCATAGGCTGCCACGGTCTTGCCCTGGCGCTTCTGCTCCAACAAGAATCCCAGCAGGTCGTCCTTGACTCGATCCGCTCGCGCCTGGAAGGCCTGGTAGGTACTCAGATCCAATAAGCCACCCTCGACCTCAAGACGCAACACATGATCCACACTGGGCCGCTGCGCCATCGCCGAAGCTGCATGGCAGCCATACACTCGCACACTGCCGCCGTGCGTGGGGAGTTCTTCTATGTCGTAAATGCGCAAGCCCGCTGCGGCGAACACACGTTGCACGGCATGAATCGACAGATACGAAAAATGCTCGTGATAGACCGTATCGAACTGATTGTTCTGGATCAGGCGCAGCAGGTGCGGGAACTCCAGCGTAATCGTGCCCTCGGGCTTCAAGGCCGCCGCCAGGCCGCGCGTGAAGTCATTGATGTCGGGCACGTGCGCATAGACGTTGTTGCCCGCGATCAGATCGGCCTGCCGGCCCTCGCCGGCCAACCGGCGGC
>NZ_JBATVG010000010.1:0-1541 GCF_049671645.1 Castellaniella sp.
CCAGGATTTCCCGCTTGCGCTCGATCAGCACATCAATCCGCTCCATCTGGGCGCAGCCGATCGCCGCCTGGATATTGGACAACTTGTATTTGTATCCCACCGCGTCCGGCCAGAACTGCTTCGTCTGCCCCCTGGCGCGGCCATGATTGCTCAAGGTCAGAACCCGTTCGTACAAATCGGCATCCCGGGTGATGAACATGCCCCCCTCGCCCGTGGTCATGGTCTTGGAGCCGTGAAAGGAGAACGAGGCGAAAGCCCCCATCGTGCCCGCCCCTTTGCCGTGATAGACCGAGCCGATCGCCTCGGCGGCATCCTCGATGACGGGAATTCCGTGACGCGCGCCGATGGCCAGCAGCGCATCCATATCGCATAGATTGCCATACAGGTGCACCGCCACGATGGCTTTCGTGCGCGCCGAGATAGCTGCCTCGACCCTGGCCGGATCCAGACACCAAGTGTCAGGCAGGATGTCCACGAAGACGGGCGTGGCGCCCAGGTGCACAATGGGTGAGGCGGTGGCGATCCAGTTGGTGTCGGCCATGATGACTTCGTCGCCCGGCCCGATGCCCAGCGCCGCCATCCCCAGGTGCAGGGCGCCCGTGCAGCTCGACGTGGCAAGGGCGAATTCGGCGCCCAGGTGCGTCTTGAACGACTGCTCGAATCGGCCGATGTATTCGTAGCATCGATCACCCCAGCCGTTGGCGGCCGCATCGGTCGCGTAGCGTACTTCCAGCTCGGTGATCGACGGCTTGGTGTAGTGGATACGGGATTTCACATGATCTCCAGCTGCGGCACTGCCGTCACGAAGCGCGTCCCCTGATCGGCCAGATGCCGGTTCTGCTCCCGAACCTCGGCCGCGATGTTCCAAGGCAGGATCAACACATAATCGGGCCGCTGCACGGCTAGCGCCTGGGGCGCCAGGATCGGAATGTGGCTGCCCGGCAGGTACTTGCCCTGCTTGGCCGCTGCCGCATCGCACACGAACGGCAGCAGGTCGGGTTTCACACCCGCATAGTTCAGCAAGGTATTGCCCTTGGCCGCCGCGCCATAGGCCGCCACGGTCTTGCCCTGGCGCTTTTGCTCCAGCAAGAAGGCCAGCAGCTCGTTTTTGACCCGGTCGGCGCGTGCCTGAAAGGCCTGGTAGGTGGACAGGTCCAGCAAACCGCCCTCGACCTCCAGACGCAGCACGCGCTCGACGTCGGGCCGCTGCTCCATGGCCGCCGCCGTATGGCAGCCGTAGACCCGCACGCTGCCACCATGCGTGGGCAGCTCTTCGATGTCGTAGATCCGCAAGCCCGCAGCCTCGAAGATCCGCCGCACGGCGTGGATCGACAGATACGAGAAATGTTCGTGGTAGACCGTATCGAACTGGTTGTTCTGGATCAGGCGCAGCAGGTGCGGGAACTCCAGCGTGATCGTGCCCTCGGGCTTCAAGGCCGCCGCCAGGCCGCGCGTGAAGTCATTGATGTCGGGCACGTGCGCATAGACGTTGTTGCCCGCGATCAGATCGGCCTGCCGGCCCTCGCCGGCCAACCGGCGGC
>NZ_JBATVG010000011.1:0-103246 GCF_049671645.1 Castellaniella sp.
CCGCGCCCGCCGCAGCCGCGCCGGCCCCGGCCGCCGCCCCTCAGGGGCACCAGGTGAAGGCCCCCATGGTCGGCACTTTCTATCGCTCGCCCAATCCGAATTCCCCGGCGTTCGTCGAGGTCGGCCAGACCGTCAAGGAAGGCGATCCGCTGTGCATCATCGAGGCCATGAAGCTGCTCAACGAGATCGAAGCCGACAAGTCCGGCGTGATCAAGGAAATCCTGGTTGAAAACGGCGAACCCGTCGAATACGGCCAACCTCTGTTCATCATTGCCTAAGCCATGTTTGAAAAGATACTGATTGCCAATCGCGGGGAAATCGCTCTGCGGATTCAACGGGCCTGCCGCGAGATGGGCATCAAGACCGTGGTGGTTCATTCCGAAGCCGACCGCGAGGCCAAATACGTTCGCCTGGCCGACGAATCCGTCTGCATCGGTCCCTCGTCGCCGCGCGACAGCTACCTGAACATGCCGGCCCTGATTTCGGCGGCTGAAGTCACGGACGCCGAGGCGATTCACCCCGGCTACGGTTTCCTGGCGGAAAACGCCGATTTCGCCGAGCGCGTCGAAAAAAGCGGTTTCGTCTTCATCGGCCCGCGACCCGACAGCATCCGCATCATGGGCGACAAGGTCAGCGCCAAACAGGCGATGATCGCCGCCGGGGTGCCGGTGGTGCCGGGTTCGGGCGGCGCGCTGTCCGATGATCCGGCGGAGATCCAACGGGTCGCCGAAGAGGTCGGCTACCCTGTGATCATCAAGGCCGCAGGCGGTGGCGGGGGACGCGGCATGCGCGTCGTCTACGACGCCGGGTCATTGATCAACGCCGTGGCCATGACGCGCACCGAAGCCGGGGTTGCCTTCAACAACCCCGAGGTCTACCTGGAAAAATACCTGGAGAACCCGCGCCATATCGAGATTCAGATATTGGCTGATGGCGAAGGCAAGGCTGTCTGGCTGGGCGAACGCGACTGCTCCATGCAGCGCCGCCACCAGAAAGTCATGGAAGAAGCGCCCGCGCCGGGCATCGATCGCGCCTTGATCGAACGCATCGGCGAGCGTTGCGCGGAGGCCTGCCGCCAGATGCGGTATCGCGGCGCCGGCACTTTCGAATTCCTGTATGAGAATGGGGAATTCTTCTTCATCGAGATGAATACCCGAATCCAGGTCGAGCATACCGTGACCGAGATGATCACGGGACTGGATCTCGTGCAGTGGCAGATCCGCATCGCGGCCGGTGAAAAATTCACGCTGCGCCAGCGCGACATCCATCTGCGCGGGCATGCCCTGGAATGCCGCATCAATGCGGAAGATCCATACAAATTCACGCCCAGCCCGGGCAAGGTCACCAACTGGCACGTGCCGGGCGGCCCCGGGGTGCGCATGGATTCGCACGTCTTTACCGGCTATACGGTGCCGCCGTATTACGATTCGATGGTGGCCAAGCTCATCACCTATGGCGATGACCGCCATCAGGCGCTGGTGCGCATGGACATCGCCCTGTCGGAAATGATCGTCGAAGGGGTCCGCACCAACATCCCCCTGCACCGCGAACTGCTGCAGGACGAAAATTTCATCAAGGGCGGCACCAGCATTCATTACCTTGAACATAAACTGGCCCAGCGGTCATAGGGTCAAGGCATGCGTGAATTGGTGCTCGGTTGCAGGCATGATCAGGCGGAGGCCTGGTCGGATGCGCTGTTGGAGGCGGGCGCCCTGTCGGTGTCCGTCGAAGATGCCGATGGCGATACCGACCGGGAGCAGGCGCTCTTTGGCGAACCCGGCACGGAGCCCGAGACCCTGGCCTGGCAGCGCAACCGCCTCGTGGCCTTGTTGGCGGATGGCGATGACCCCGCCCAATTGCTGATGGCGCTGGATGGCTTGGCCGGGCCGGCCCCGTCAGCCGGCGATTGGCTGCTGCGCGACGTGCCGGACGCCGATTGGGTGCGCCTGACCCAGTCCCAGTTCGGGCCGATCGCTGTGGGCGACCGTATCTGGATCGTGCCCAGTTGGCATCGCGAAGGTGCCGGTTTGCCTGCGGGCGGTTCTCAGGATGGCATCATCCGCATCGAACTCGATCCGGGCCTGGCCTTTGGCACAGGCAGCCATCCCACCACTCATCTGTGTCTTGAATGGCTGGCCGCCCACCTGCAGGGCGGCGAGACCGTGCTGGATTACGGCTGCGGTTCGGGCATTCTGGCCATTGCCGCCCGGTTGCTGGGGGCGGGGGTCACGCGCGGGGTGGATATCGACGAGCAGGCCGTCTTGTCGACGACGCAGAACGCAGCCGTCAATCAGGTGCAGGTGCAGGCCTGTCTGCCTGACGCGCTACCTGCCGGCCCCAGCCAGATCGTGGTCGCCAACATTCTGTCCAATCCCCTGAAGGTCCTGGCGCCCATGCTGTCGTCCCGGGTGGCATCCGGGGGCTGGCTGGTCCTGTCCGGCGTGCTGGAACGCCAGGCTGACGAGGTTGCCGAGGCCTATGCGCCCTGGATGGCCCTGCGAGTGTGGGCGGCGCGTGACGGCTGGGTCTGTCTGGCCGGGCACAAAGACTGATCAACGGGAGGCCGGGGCATGGACCTGACCACACGTTGCCCGCAATGCGGCACGGTGTTTCAAGCCAGTCTGTCAGATCTGCAACTGCGCAAAGGCTATATCCGCTGCGTTCAGTGTTCGCATATCTTCGATGGTTATGCCGAGGTGGTTTCCGACGCCTCGGGCAGCGGCGCGCCTTCATCTGCGGGCCCCGACGATTTTGCGTCCCGCGAACCCGCCGCGCACATCCTGGCCCCCGGCCCGGACGCGCCGGATGACGCCGATGACGGGCTTGCTCCCCAGGTGTTTCGTTCCGGGCGCGGCCGACTCGCGCCGGATATCGGCTCCGGCGACAGGGAGGATGATTTTTGGGTGGATGCACCGGCCGGGGAGGCCGGCTCGGCTGAATCCTTCGTCGTCGAGGCCAGGCCCGGGCATCGCAGCCAGGGCGGCACGGCCGCGCCGCTGTTGCGGTCCGGCGATGCGCAGCCCTGGTGGGCCGGGATCGTCCGTTTGCTGGCGCGCCTATTGCTGGTCGTGCTGGTGGTGCTGATGGGGGCGCAATTGGCTTACGTGTATCGCGCCCAGTTGGCGCAGGCAGTGCCTGCCGTGCGACCTTGGCTGGAACGGGCCTGTGTGCCTTTGCGCTGTCAGGTGCCTTACGCCCGTGACTTGGCGCAGTTGGCCATCACGGGATCGGCGCTGAAGGTGCAGGATGCGGCGCCGACGTCGGCCGGGCCGTCTGCTCCGGCAGCGGGAGCCGAGGCGCCCGCGCCTGTGCAGCGATTCATTTTGCAGGCGACGTTGCGCAATCAGTCCGACCATGCGCAGGAATGGCCGGCGATCGTGTTGGATCTGAAAGACGCGGCCGGCACGCTGCTGGTGCGACGCAATTTGTCCCCCCTGGAATACCTGGGCGCCGAGCTTGCCGGCCGCCCCTTCGCCGCCCGCAGCGAAGTGCTGATTCAGGTGCCGCTGGCCCTGGATGGCCTGCGGATCAACGGCTACCAGCTTGACCTGTTCTATCCCTGAGGATATTCATTCATGAACCCCAACCAGGACGTGCTGATTTGCGGCTCCATCGCCTTCGATACGATTGCCGTATTCGAGGGTCGTTTTCGTGACCACATTCAGCCCGATAACCTCAAGTCCCTGAGCGTGTCTTTCCTCGTGCCGGCGTTGCGCAAGGAATACGGCGGCTGCGCGGGGAACATCGCCTACAACCTGAAGCTCCTGGGCGGGCATCCGGTGCCGGTCGGGACCATCGGCCAGGATGCCGATGACTACCTGCGGCGCTTGCGCGATCTGCAGATCGATACCAGTCTGGTGCGGGTGCTGCCGGATGCCTATACGGCGCAGTGCTACATCACCACGGACCAGGAAAGCAGCCAGATCGCATCCTTCCATCCCGGCGCCATGCTGCGTTCGGCCGAAAACGATCTATCGGGCCGCGCCGCCCGCTGGGCCATCGTCTCGCCCGACTCCAAGGAAGGCATGTTCGCCCATGCCGAGCGCCTGCATGCGGCCGGCATCCCTTTCATTTTCGACCTGGGTCAGGCCATGCCTCTGTTTGGCGGCGATGATCTGCATCGCATGCTGACCATGGCCAGCATCCTGACAGCCAACGACTACGAGGCCAGCGTCATCGAAGACCGCACGGGGCAGTCCATCAAGGACATTGCCGCCGGTCTGCAGGCGGCCGTCGTCACCCTGGGCGCCCAGGGGGCCATCCTGTATGCCGGCGGCGAACAGACGGATATCGCTCCGGTGCCGGCCGAACGGGTCGTGGACCCGACCGGCTGCGGCGATGCCCATCGCGCCGGCTTGCTGTATGGCCTGGTCAATGACTGGTCGTTGCGGGATGCCTGCTGTTTGGCGAACGTGATGGGCGGCTTTAAAATTGCCAGTCAGGGTCCGCAGAATCACTGCCCGTCTCGTGATCAAATTGCGGCGGCGCTGCATCGCCATTATGGGGTTGATGCGGGCCTCGCCTGATCCTTTGTTGTCTGCTATTACGGGAGTCCCATCATGGCGATCCGCAGCTTTTCTCTTTCATCCCGCGCCTTGCGCCTGACGGCGGCGGTCGGTATTTCCCTGTCCGCCCTGGCGTTGGCCGGTTGCGCCAATCAGTCGGCTTCCAGCTCCGTCTACACCTATGGCCAGGCTCAACAGGAACAGATCGTGCGTTACGGCACGGTCGTGTCCGTGCGTCCGGTCGTCATCCAGTCGGATAAGTCCTCGGGTGTCGGCGCATTGGCCGGCGGCGCGCTGGGCGGTGTGGCCGGCAGCACCATCGGCGGCGGCCGGGGCCAGATCCTGACGTCCATCGGCGGCGCCCTGCTGGGCGGCCTAGCGGGCAATGCCGTCGAAAATCAGGTCAACAAGACCCAGGGCCTGGAAATCACCGTGCGTCTGGATAACGGCGAAACCCGTGTCATTGCGCAGGCCAACGACGTCGCGCTCAGTTCTGGTCAGCGGGTGCAGGTCATCAGCGGCGGCGGCCCGACCCGCGTCGTGCCCATGTAATCGGCGTCATACGCCGAAGGTGGAAAACGCCAGGTGGTTCAGAATCATCATCACGATCTGGGCCACCACCAGCAAGACCAGCGGTGACAGGTCCAACCCCCCCATGCGGGGCAGGATGCGGCGGATTGGGTCCAGCAGCGGCGCCGTCAGGGTGTAGAGCACCGGCATGACCGGCGACAGCGGGTTGATCCAGGACAGCACGGCCTGGATCAGCGTCACCCAGACGATCACATTGAACAGCCATTTCAGGCCCACCAGCAGCCCGGTCAGCAGGACCGCGCCGATGGCGGACGCCGGAGGCAGCAGGCCGCCCATGGCGATCAGCCAGGTCAGCAGCAGGTAGATCATGGCCGTGACCCAGCAGGCCAGAATGCTGGGCCAGTCGAAACGTCCGCTGACGGGCACGATACGCCGGATCGGCTGCACCAGCCAGTCGGTGACGCGCAGGACAGCCTGGGAATAGGGATTGAACGGATGCAGGCGGATCGCAAAGATCCAGGCCCGTAGAATCAGGGCAATGCCAAAGAGCGAAAAGACGATATCAATCAGAAAAAGCAGGATGTCGCGGACCATGCGGTGCTCACAGATGGCATGAAGTAGGCCATTGTCGCATTAGCGCAAAAGATGCGGCAAGTTGCCTTGCCGCATCTTTTGGTCTTGCTGCCTGGTTTACGGGCGGTTGTTCAGGGGGAACGGCCAGTTGCCCCCCGGATTGGCATCGGCGCGGGCAGCAGGCGCCGGGGTGGCGGACTTGCTGGCGGCCTTTTTCACCGTGGCGGTTTTGCTGGCTGCGGGCTTTTTCGCGGCTGCCGCCTTGGCGGCCGGGGCCTTGGCAGCGGCTTTGGCCGGCGCCTTTTTGGCGGGGGCCTTGGCTGCCGGTTTTTTCACGGCTGCCGCCTTTTTAGCGGCGGGGGCGGCTTTGGCTGCAGCGGATTTCTTCGCTGCGGGGGCCTTGGTCGCAGCCGTTTTTCCGGCTGCCGGCTTTTTGGCCGCAGCGGATTTTGCCGCAGCCGGTTTTGCGGCGGACTTAGCGGCGGCCGGCTTTGCGGTGGCTTTTGCAGCCGCCGGTTTTGCAGCCTTCTTTGCCACCGAAGATTTCGCCGGTGCTTTGCTTGCCGTCGCTTTTGCAGCCGGTTTGGCAGCGGTCTTCTTGACGGCGGCGACCTTCTTCACGGCAGCGGTTGCCTTGGCTGCGGCGGGTTTCTTCGTTGCAGCGGGTTTCTTCGTTGCGGCGGGTTTCTTGGCTGTCGACGCGGCGGCCTTGGTGGCAGCGGGTTTTTTCGCTGCGGGCTTCACTGCTGCGGATTTTGCGGCCTTGGCAGCGGGTGCTGCCTTTTTGGGAGCGGCCTTCGTGCTGGCGGCTGCTTTGGCGGCTACCGGTTTAGCGGCGGCTTTCGGGGCTGCCTTTTTGGGGGCTGCGGGTTTTTTTGCGGGGGCGGATTTTGCGGGTGTGGCTGCGGCTTTCTTGGCGGTTGCCATTGTCGGGCTCCTTAAGGCAAAAGGAAACGTCCACCCATTTGATATGACCCCCACGTCAGGTGCGGCCCATCTCAAATGGCGCAGGCGTGCAATATCATGAATATCACACGCATTCAAGTCTAACGTAAGGATTGTGGGGTTCCAAGCGTTATCGGCGCAACGGCGGCCTTTATCGGGCTACCGGATTGCGCTTTGTCTCGAAAAAGACGCGTTTCTTTCTTGATTGGCAGGGCTCAGAGATAAAACATGGCCTTGGCCAGAAAGACGATCAGGACGACATGGCAGAACACGCTCAGGTGAATGATCTGAAAATGGCGCGATTTCAGCCGGCCCGTGCCGCTCATGGCCATGGCGAAAATAAAATGCCCCAATACGCTGAAGGCCAGGATGATCTTGATCCACAGCAGGGTGGCAAAATGGCTGGCGAAGGGCTGCGCCAGCGCGTCCCTGAATTGCCAGGCCATGCCCAGACCCGCGCCGAACAGAGCGATCATGACGAACGGCATGATGCGCCGGGCGCGGCGCCCGATGGCCAGTTCCACGTTGCGCATGGCCTCCCGCCCCAGAGGCTTGCGGATGCCTTCCAGGATCAGGACTTCGAAGAACACCGTCCCCACGAACATGATGGCGGCAAACAGATGCAAAGTGACAAGTACGGAATGGCTCATGTCAGTAGAATGGTTGTTTTCCCGCAGACCGCGCAGGGACACGAAAATTGTAGGCCGGGCGGTGGGCTCTGTCGGGATCGCCCCTGTCTGTGCCGGGGGTATTGGATGACAATTGTCATGAACAGGAATCAAGCAATGCGATTCATTCGTCTTTCGATGGCGGCCGCCGGCGCAGCCGTCCTGGGGGTGCTGGCGGGTTGCGCTCCCACCAAACCGGCCACGGCGCCGTCGACCCCTGTCGCCGCGCCGACTTGCACGCCTGCGGCCGCCGGCGATGCGGTGGTGGGCAACTGGTTGTCGGTGGCTGCTCAGAAAGGGGTGGCAGGCGCCTTGCGCACCCTGTATACCTTGAACCCGGACGGCACCATGGCTTATGTGGAGCAGATCAAGCGGCCGCGGGCGCCGTCACAGGGGCTGGAAGAGTCCGGCTGCTGGTCGCGCGATGGCGGCACGCTGGTGCTGCGCACCCTGGAATCCAACGGCGTGCCCGTGAATCTGGATGATCCCATCTACTCGAACCGCTATCGTATCGTCCAGTCCAACGCGACGGAATTGCGCTTGCAGGGCCCGCAGGGCAGCGTGCGCGCCCGGCGCATGTCGCCAGGCTATCGGCTGCCCTTCTGACGAGCGGGTTCAGCCGGCCAGGCTTGCGTCCAGGCGCGCCAGTACCGTGGCGCGCCCCAACAGGGTCAGCACGGCGCCGATGGACGGAGTGTGCTTCTGGCCCGTCACGGCCACCCGCAGCGGGATGGCCAGTTTCGGCATCTTCACGCCTTCGGCTTTCAGGATGGCCTTGATCAGCGCGTCCAGCTCGGACTCGGTCCAGTCGGCCAGGTTCCGGGCCTGTGTCTGGAACGTCCGCAGCAGGCCCAGGGCGGCTTCATCCAGCACCTCCGCCCGCAGGGCCGCGTCGGCCGGCACGTAGGGGCCGCAAAATAGCAGGGCGCCTTCGGCCAGGTCTTCCAGGGTTTCACTGCGCTCGCGCAGCAAGGCCATGATGGCGGGCAGGTCGGCGGCTTGCGGCGTGCCGCCGCGTTGAGCGATGCGCGGGGCCACGCGTTCGGCCAGCTCGGCGGGGTCCAGCTGGCGCAGGGCGTGGGCGTTGACCCAGTTCAGTTTCTTGGGATCCCATTGCGCCGCCGAGCGGCTGAGGTGGCGCGGATCGAACCATTCCACGAACTGTTCGCGGGTGAAGAGTTCGTCATTGCCGTGGCTCCAACCCAGGCGGGCCAGGTAATTGACCATGGCATCCGGCAGGTATCCCAGCCGGTCGTATTCCATGACGCTGACTGCGCCGTGGCGTTTCGAGAGCTTTTCGCCGTCCGGGCCCAGAATCATCGGCACGTGGCCGTAACGGGGAGGTTCCGCGCCCAGCGCCTGCAGGATCGTGATCTGGCGCGGCGTGTTGTTGACGTGGTCATCTCCCCGGATCACGTGACTGATCTGCATGTCCCAGTCGTCCACCACCACGCAGAAATTGTAGGTCGGGGTGCCATCGGGGCGGGCGATCACCAGGTCGTCCAGTTCGCTGTTGTCGAAGCTGATGGGGCCTTTGACCAGATCGTCCCAGGCGGTGACGCCCTCTTGGGGGCTGCGAAAGCGCACCACCGGCTGGACGCCGGCCGGAATGGGCGGCAGTGTCTTTCCCGGCTCCGGGCGCCAGGTGCCGTCGTAGCGCGGCTTGGCGCCGATGGCGCGGGCGCGTTCGCGCATGGCTTCGACTTCGGCCGGGGTGCTGTAGCAATGGTAGGCAGAGCCCTGGGCCAGCATGTCGGCGATGACCTGGCGATAGCGGTCCATGCGCTGCATCTGATAGAAGGGGCCTTCATCGGGCTGCAGATCCAGCCATTGCATGCCGTCCAGAATGGCCTGAACGGCCTCCGGCGTGGATCGTTCGAGATCCGTGTCCTCGATGCGCAGCACGAAGGTGCCTCCATAGTGGCGCGCATAGGCCCAGGAAAAGAGGGCGGTCCGGGCGCCGCCCAGATGCAGGTAGCCGGTGGGGGATGGGGCAAAGCGTGTACGCACGGGGCGCGGGGCGGAAGCGGTCATGGCAGTGGGTGGCGGACAGGGTGCGTGTCACGCAGGCCCTGTAGAATCAAGATGGAAATCGTGTATTTTAAAGGACGCCCCATCTTTGGGGGCTTCAGGGTTGCGTTCATGTTGCGTCATCGTCTGGCGGCTTTATTCGAGCCGCGTTCCTTGCTGGTTCTCAGCTCCCGCGATCTGCCCGTCGTGCAGTCGCCGCCGCCCCTGCTGCGCGGCCGCATCGCCGCCGTGAGGGTCGATGCAGCCGGGCAGTGGCGCTTGCCGGAGCGACTGGATTTTTTGCAGGCGGGCCAGCGGCTGGACATGGCGCTGCTCTGCCTGGACCCTGCCCGCCTGCCGGCTGCCCTGGGCGAACTGCGGGCGCACCATCCCCGCGCCCTGGTGCTGCTGCCTCACGAGACCCCTTCGGCCAACCCGGTCGAGACACGGACCTATTGCCAGGCCTGGGGGCAGATGAATGACTGCCTGGTTCTAGGGCCGGGCGCGCTGGGCATCCAGCGCCCGCACCTGGGGTTGAACCTGGGCCTGGATCCGCATGGCGCCCCGGTGGGCCGGGTGGCGTTGGTGGCGCAGTCACGCATGGTGGCGGCTGCCGTGCTGGATTGGGCCGATGATATCCAACTGGGGTTTTCCACTGTGGTTTCCACGGGCGACGCCTCGGGCGTGACCACGGCCGAGGTCCTGGAATACCTGTCCATGGATGCGCGTTCGGACAGCATCGTGCTCTACCTGGAAGAGGCCGATTCGTCGCGCCGTTTCACCAGCGCCCTGATGGCGGCCGCCAGTGTCAAGCCGGTCATCGTTCTGAAAGCCGGCCGCCAGGGGCCGGGTCGTGATCCGGCCGCCGACGCCGTGTTCGATGCCTTGTTGCGGCGCACCGGCGCCGTGCGCATCCGTTTCTTCGTGCAGTTGTTCTCGGCGCTGAAAGTGCTGGTTCACACCAAACGTCAGCGTGGGCGGCGCATTGCCCTGTTCGCCAACGGTCATGGCGCGGCCCATCTGGCGCTGGACGCGGTCGGCTCGGGCGGGCCTGTCTCGCGGGCGGATCTGGGTACGCAAACCCGCCGTGACCTGGCCGCGCTGCTGGAGCCTGGCGCGGCGGTGGACAATCCCGTCGTCAGTCATGCCCCCCTGGACTCGGATCGCATGCGGCAGGCCCTGTCCCTGCTGGCCTCCGATAGCAATGTCGACGGGGTGCTGGTCCTGATCGCCCCCGACGCCCTGTCGGATATGGATGCGGCGGCCGAAGCCCTGGCGCAGTTTTCCGAAGCCGCCGCCAAACCGATCATTTCCTGTTTCCTGGGGGATGCCTCGATGCGCGTGCAGCGCCACCGGCTGGATGCCGTGGGGTTGCCGGCTTTTCGCACACCGGAATCCGCCGCCAACGCCTTTGGCATCCTGGCCTCGTATCATTACAACCAGACCCTGGCCCAACAGGCGCTTCCGCCTGAAATGCTGAATCGGCCGCCGCGCCTGGACGAGGCCCGCGCGCTGCTGAATGACGCCATCATGTCCGGGCGGACGGAACTGGATCGCGCCAGCTGTCGCTGGCTGCTGGATTGCTTCCATGTCCCCATCCGGGTGGAAGACCAGCCCGCCCCCGAACCGGCCCGCCGGAACGTGCCCATGGCGATCCAGGTGCGCCAGGACGCCCATTTCGGCCCTTACCTGCAGTTCGGCCCGGGCGGGCGGCCCGCCCGGCTGGCGTCGCCGCATCGGGAAATCGAACTGCCGCCGCTGAACAATTACCTGGCCCGCCAACTGATCCAGCGTGGCAAGTTCTGGTCCCGGGTGCTGGAAAAGGATCTCAGCCCGGCCGTGTTTGAACAGCTGCGCGAATCCCTGGAGCGGATTTCCGAGATCGTCAGCGCCTTGCCGGGCGTGCGCTCCCTGCACATCGATCCGCTGTGGTGGGACGATACCAGCTTGTTTGCCGAGGACGTCCGGATCGGCCTGGACCCGAACTACGATGGCGAGCGCCCCGAAAATCAGGCGTACCGCCACATGGCCATCCATCCCTACCCGCGTCGCATGGTCCGGCCCATGGTGATGAAGGATGGCCAGGAATGGCTGCTGCGCCCCATCCGTCCGGAAGACGCCTCATTGCTGCAGGAATTCGTGCGCGAGCTCTCCGATGAGTCGCGCTACATGCGTTTCGTGTCCATGCTGCGCGAATTGACTCCTCGCATGCTGGCCCGCTATACGCGGATCGACTACGACCGCGAAGTGGCCCTGGTGGCCACGGTTCAGGTCCCCAACCCTGAAAATCGCGGCTTGCTGCGCGAACGGATCGTCGGGTTCGCCCACTACCTGCGCAATGCCGATGGGCAAGGCGCCGAGTACGCGCTGGTCATCGCCGACGACTGGCAACGGCGCGGCCTGGGCGGGGAATTGATGCGCAGCCTGTTCCAGGTGGCCCGCCAGCAGGGCCTGCGCTACATCGAAGGCCTCGTGCTGGCCAGCAATCGGGCCATGATCGGCCTGATGACGTCCCTGGGCTTGCGGAACGATCCCGACGAAGAAGACCCGGGGATGAGAAGGGTATGGATGAGGCTGGACTGAGAACCGTCCCTGCGGACGGTTCTCAGCCAGCCGAATCGGAGCGCCTTGCAAGGCGCGACGTGGATGCCTCGACCCAAGAGTCCTTGAGGATGAGATCGGACATGCCTATCGAATCCGAGTGGCCTGCAGGCCGCGACGTGGAGGGATGCCCCAGTCCAAGATGTCCCGAGAACTACTATTTCGTGTCTGATTCATCCGCGAAAACCTCCACCAGGAACTCCCGGATGTCGTCCAGTTCCTGGGGATGCAGCCCGTGGGGCATCGGGTACGTGTGCCATTGCACCGGTTGCCCCAGCCCGATCATCGCGTCGCGGCTGGCCTCCGAATACGTCAGGGGCACCACCATGTCCTGCGTGCCGTGCGCCATGAACACCGGCGTGGCCGCATTGGCCGGATGGCGCTCGGCCGCCGTGGTATTGCGCAACGGCAGATAGCCCGACAGGCCGATCAGCCCGGCCAGGCGGTGTTCCAGCCGCAAACCCGTGTACAGCGCCATGGCGCAGCCCTGGGAAAAGCCGGCCAATACGATCCGTTCCCGTGGAATGCCGCGTTCGGCTTCGCGCGTGATCAGGGCCGTGACGGCGTGCCGAGCGGCCCGGATGCCGTCCACGTCTTCGCGGGCGTCGCGGTCTAGGCCGTACAGGTCGTACCAGGCCCGCATCGGCGTTCCCCCGTTCAGCGTGACCGGGCGGACCGGCGCGTGCGGAAAGACGAAGCGGATATCCGGCAGTCGGGGATGCGCCAGTTCGGGGACGATGGGCTCGAAGTCGTGACCGTCCGCCCCTAGCCCGTGCAGCCAGATCACGCTGTGCGTGGGCTTGGGGCCGGTGGCGCGTTCAATCGTTTCCAGCATCGTGTCCATTGGGGATGTCCTCGAAATCAATCTGCTTCAGCGTCTGGAACAGGGCCCGGTAATGTTTGCGGGCGGGTTCCTGATCCGGCGTGCGCGACAGGTTGTCCTGGGCTTCTTTTCGGGCGGCGCGGATCTGGGCCCGCAAGGCCTGGATATCCAGTTGCGGAAAGGATGCCAGCAGCCGCGTCAGGGCTTCGTCGTCGTCGATCAGGCGGTCGCGCAGCGCTTCCAGGCGGTGCATGGACCTCGTCAGTTCGCGCGACCCGCTGGCCCATTCCGCCAGTTGGCGGCGCAGGGCCTGGGCGTCGGCGCGGCGCAGCAGCTTGCCCACGTAATGGGTTTGCCGGCGGCGGCCTTCGTTGCTGTGGATGCGTTGGGCCAGGGCAATGGCTTCACGCAGGGATTCGTCCAGCGGCAGTTGCGCCAGTCGGGTGGCGGGCAGGGCGATCAGTTCGCGGCCCAGATCGAGCAAGGCGTGCAGATCGCGCTTGACCTGGGATTTGCTGGGCCGCTGGTCTTGGGCGGTATCCTCGTCCGGCAGGCGTTCGTCCATGGATTCGGGCATAAAATGGTTTGCAATTGGCTATGATAACCGCCTTGACTCCGGCAGATTGCGCATGAAAGAACACACAGACGATTTCCTGGACATCCCTGTCCAGCAGGCCCAGTTCCGCGAACTGATCACCGATGCCCTGCGTTGCGCCCGCGATGCGGGCGCCTCGGACGCCGCGGCCGAGGTCTCCGAAAGCCGGGGGCTTTCCGTCGCCGTGCGGCACCGTACGCTGGAAACCATCGAACAGACCCGGGACCGGTCCCTGGCCATCACGGTCTTTGCCGGCCAGCGCCGGGGGTCGGCATCGACATCCGATTTTTCGGCGGACGCCGTGCGCAAGACCGTCGAAGCTGCCTGGCACATCGCCCGTCATACGGCGGAAGATCCCGCCGCCGGCCTGCCGGACGCGGATCAGCTGGCGCAGCACTATCCGGACCTGGACCTGCATCACCCCTGGGGGATCGATGTGGCCGACGCCGCCCGCCTGGCCATCCGGGCCGAGCGCGCGGCGATGGCGGTTAGCGCTCAGATCACCAATACCGAAGGCGCTTCTCTGGACACCATGGAAGGCCATTTCGTCCTGGGCAATTCGCGGGGCTTTCTGGGGGGCTATCCTTATTCCCGGCATAGCCTGTCGGTGGCGCCCATCGCCGGGCAGGGCGACGGCATGCAGCGCGACTTCTGGTATACGTCCGCGCGCCGCGCCCAGGATCTGGCCGACCCCGTCCGCGTGGGCCGCTACGCCGCTGAACGCGCCTTGTCGCGGCTCAACGCCCGCAGCGTGAAAACCGGCCACTATCCGGTGCTCTTCGAGGCCCCCTTGGCCGTGGGCCTGTTGGGCGCTCTGGTGCAGGCCACCAGCGGCGGGGCCCTGTACCGCAAGGCCAGCTTTCTGCTCGACAGCCTGGGAAAGCCGGTGTTGGCCGATCATCTGGACGTGATTGAAAATCCCTATATTCCGGGTGCGCAGGGCAGTTCCCCGTTCGATGCCGAGGGCGTGCGCACGCAGGCCCGCCGCGTGGTCGACCAGGGGGTCTTGAGCGGCTATTTCCTGTCCACCTATACCGCCCGGAAACTGGGCCTGGCCACGACCGGAAATGCCGGCGGTTCGCATAACCTCAGCCTGCGTTCGCGCCTGACCCGTCCGTCGGACGACCTGGACGCCATGCTGCGCAAGATGGACACAGGCCTGCTGGTGACGGAGCTCATCGGCCAGGGCGTCAACTACGTGACGGGCGACTATTCCCGCGGGGCCTTCGGCTACTGGGTGCAGGGCGGCGTGATTCGCCATCCCGTGCATGAAATCACGATTGCGGGCAATCTGTCGGACATGTTCCGCCAGATGATCGCCGTCGGGGCGGATGTCCATGCCCGGGGCGCGAAATCCACCGGTTCCATCCTGATCGAGCGCATGGCGGTAGCCGGCCAGTGACTGCGTCTCCCGCCGTGATGCGGGGGCTGCGCGCAATTGGTTGCACAGTGTAATATCAGGGGCGCTTCTTCCAATTCGAACACACCAAGGAGATCACTCATCATGCAGCGTCGTGCATTTCTGAAAAAGGCCGGGCTGGGGGCTGTCGCCGGCACGGCAGCCGTGGCCGCGCCTTCTATCGCGCAGACCAGCCCCCAGATCAACTGGAAAATGACGTCCACCTACGCGCCCGCCACCCCGGCGCTGTATTCCACGGCGCAGCTGTTTTGCAGCATGGTCAAGGATCTGACCGACGGCAATTTCAATATCCGCCTGTATCCGGTCGGCGAGCTGGTGCCCGGCTTCGGCGTGATGGACGCCGTCGGCAACCGCACGGTGGAATGCGGCCAGACCGCGTCCTACTACTACTACGGCAAGGACCCTTCCTTCTGCTTCGACACGGCGGTGCCCTTCGGCCTGAACGTGCGCCAGATGAATGCCTGGATGCAAGAGGGCGGTGGCCTGAAGCTGATGCGCGAACTGTTCGCGCCGCGCGGCATCATCAACTTCCCCTTCGGCAATACGGGCACCCAGATGGGCGGCTGGTACCGCAAGGAAATCAAGACCCCCGAAGATCTGAAGGGCCTGACGATGCGCACGGCCGGTTTTGCGGGCGAAGTCCTGTCGCGCATGGGCGTGGTCCCGCAGCAGATCGCCACGGGCGACATTTATCCCGCCCTGGAAAAGGGCGCCCTGGATGCCGTCGAATTCGTCGGGCCGGTGGATGACGAAAAGCTGGGCTTCCAGAAGGTCGCCAAATACTATTACTACCCGGGCTGGTGGGAAGGTTCCGCCCAGGTGTCGCTGTACGTCAACGACAAGGCCTATGCCGAACTGCCCAAGCCTTACCAGGCGGTGGTCGATGTGGCTTCGCGCGCGGCGGCCAACCATCTGGTCGAATACTATGACAACAACAATCCGGACGCCTTGCGTCGCCTGATCGCAGGGGGGGCCGTCCTGAAGAGCTTCCCGCGCGAAGTCATGGACGCGTCCTTCAAGGCTTCCGCCGAGGTCTACAAGGAATTCTGCGACAAGAACCCCGGCTTCAAGAAGATCTTCGACAGCTACATGTCGTTCCGCGATAACGTGGTGCCCTGGTTCCGTGTGGCCGAAGGCTCTTTCGACAACTATCTGGGCGCCGCTCTGGCCCGTCAGAAGAAGTAAACCCGGTTCTCGGGCCCTTGGGGCCCGCTGCAAGACCCGCACCCCGGGGGTTGGACATCGATCCGACCCCCGGGGTGTTTTTCTTGTGGGAAATCGGCGGAAATATACGAAGGTATATCCGCCCTGTACATAGGTGGACGGCCTCGATCCCAATGTCTTCTGGTCAGGCTTCATCGTGGATGTGAAAATGCGATCCGCATGATTCATGCGTCATGGTCGACGTATGTGATTGCCCGGATTCTTTCCATGAGAACCCGCTCGCAGCCCCAGTACGTGTGCCGGTGGCCGAATCAAAAGTATGACCCGAGTCGGAGGCCGCTCCATGAGCTTCATCGATCGTGTGCTGAAGAATCTCTTCAGCGGATTTCTCAACCGCCGCCATGCGAACCGCCATTTCAGGCGGCAGGCGCTTCTTGAAACCCTGAGCAGGACCGGGCCGGACGATGAGCAGGCCGCGTCCGGCCGCGTGTCTCGCGACATGCAGCGCATCGCGTCCGATGACGTGACGGCTGCGCTTGCCCGCATGTCGTCCCATGAAATGGGCCTGACCAACGCCGAGGCCGACGAGCGCCGCAGCCGCTTCGGGCCGAACGAGGTGGAGCATGAGAAGCCTCTGCCCTGGCAATTGCATCTGTGGTACTGCTACAAGAATCCGTTCAATCTGCTGCTGTCCCTGCTGGCTGGCGTTTCCTTCCTGACGGGCGATATGGAAGCCACGGTCGTGATCGGCATGATGGTGATGTTGAGCACCGTGATCCGCTTCGTGCAGGAAGGCCGCTCCAGCCGTGCGGCCGAGCACCTGAAGGCCATGGTGAGCAATACCGCCACGGTGATTCGACGTCCGGCGCCCGATGAGTCGGCGGCCGGGCCGGATGAGTCCGGGTTTCGCAGCCGCGTCCAGGGGGGCCGGGCGCGCGCACTGGCCGAGTTGCCGATTCGCGATCTCGTGCCCGGCGACCATGTCGTGCTTTCCGCAGGCGACATGATCCCCGCGGATTGCCGTCTGTTGGCGGCCAAGGACTTGTTCGTTTCCCAGGCGGCGATGACGGGGGAGTCTTTGCCGGTCGAGAAATTCGTCGGAATCGCCCAGCCGTTCGAGACAGTCTTCGAGGCGCCCAATCTCGTCTTCATGGGGACCAATGTGATCTCCGGCTCGGCGACGGCACTGGTCATCGCCACCGGCAATCGCAGTTATTTCGGGGCCTTGTCCTCGCGCGTCACGGCGGCGGATCGCACGCCGACCGCCTTCCAGGCCGGCGTGAACAGCGTGAGCTGGCTGCTCATCCGCTTCGCGCTGGCCATGGTGCCGGTCGTACTGCTGATCAACGGTTTCACCAAGGGCGACTGGGTGGAGGCATCCCTGTTCGCCTTGTCGGTGGCCGTCGGGCTGACGCCCGAAATGCTGCCGATGATCGTGACGTCCACCCTGGCCAAAGGGGCGGTCGTCATGTCCCGCAAGAAAGTCATCGTCAAACGCCTGGATGCGATCCAGAATTTCGGCGCCATGGATGTGCTGTGCACTGACAAGACCGGCACGCTCACGCAGGACAGGATCGCCTTGGAGCGGCATACCGATGCGTTCGGCACGCCGTCCGATGATGTGCTGCGTCATGCCTACCTCAACAGTTACTACCAGACGGGTTTGAAGAACCTGCTGGATCATGCCGTGCTCGAGCACGTGGAATTGAACCGGGAACTGCGGGTCGCGCAGGACTATCGGAAGGTCGATGAAATTCCGTTCGACTTCGAGCGCCGGCGCATGTCGGTCGTGGTCTCCGAGCGCGAAACCCACCATGAGCTGATCTGCAAGGGGGCGGTCGAAGAGGTGCTCTCGGTCTGCGATTCGATCCGTATCGAGGCCGGGCAGGGCGGGGGCCGCCAGGCGCCTCTGGACGAGGCCTTGCTGGCGCAGGTCCACGAGGTCACGCGTGATCTGAACCAGCAGGGCTTGCGGGTCGTCGCCGTGGCGATGAAGGAATTGCCGGCGTCGCAGACGGCGTATTCGGTGGCGGACGAAACCGGCTTGACTCTGGTCGGCTACATCGCGTTCCTGGATCCCCCCAAGGAGTCCACGGCGCCGGCGCTGCGCGCGCTGGCGGAGCACGGCGTGCGGGTCAAGGTGCTGACGGGCGACAGCGAACTCATTGCCGCGCACGTATGCGGGCGGGTCGGGTTGGCGCACGACGGCCTGCTGCTGGGGCCGCAGGTCGAGCGGATGAACGATGCCGTTTTGTCCGAGGCGGTCGAGTTCCACCAGGTGTTTGCCCGTTTGACGCCGCGGGACAAGGAGCGCATCGTGCGCGCCCTGCGAGGCAACGGGCACGTGGTCGGTTTCATGGGTGACGGCATCAACGATGCGCCTGCCTTGCGGGCGGCCGATATCGGGATCTCCGTGGATTCGGGGGTCGACATCGCCAAGGAAGCCGCCGATATCATTCTGCTGGAAAAGAGCCTGATGGTTCTGGAAAAGGGCGTGATCGAAGGTCGCAAGACCTTCAGCAATATGCTCAAGTACATCCGCATGACCGCGAGTTCCAACTTCGGCAATGTGTTCTCGGTATTGGTGGGCAGCGCGTTCCTGCCGTTCCTCCCCATGCTGCCGCTGCAGCTGCTGGTGCAAAACCTGCTGTACGACATCTCGCAGATCGCCATTCCCTTCGATAACGTCGACAAGGAACTGGTGGAAAAGCCGCTGCGCTGGAACCCGGGCGACATCGGCCGCTTCATGTTGTTCTTCGGGCCGATCAGTTCGGTGTTCGACATCATGACCTATGCGCTGATGTGGTTCGTGTTTTCGGCCAACACCGTGGCGGATCAGTCGTTGTTCCAGTCGGGCTGGTTCGTCGTGGGCCTGCTGACCCAGACCTTGATCGTGCATATGATACGCACGCCCAAGCTGCCGTTCATCCAGAGCCGGGCGGCCTGGCCGCTGATGGCCATGACGGTGCTCATCATGTCCATCGGAGTCGTATTGCCGATGAGTCCGCTGGCGGACTCCTTCAATCTGCAGGCATTGCCTCTGGGCTACTTCCCTTGGCTGGTCGTCATCTTGATGGGGTATGCCGCCCTGACGACGGCCATGAAGACGATCTACATCCGCAAGTTCGGCTGGCAATGATCGCGCAGTCAGGCCCGTGCTGCGGGAATTCCGCAAGGGGCAGTGGCGCATCCATGATCGAAAATGTCTGTTAGCCTATTCGTTTGAAGGGGCCGGACCTCCGGCCTCTTTCCAGACGCTGATTTGAATAACTTTTTCGCATGGGCGGCTCGCATGCCTAATCATCCCCGGGCGCAATCCGTCTTGACGCTGGTCCTCATCGCCGTGGCGATGGCGGCCATTTTCGTGGCGGACACGACCACGAGCCTGGAAGTTGCCGCCGCGGTGTTCTATACCGCCGTCATCTTGACGGCATCGCGCGCGCTCGGCCGCCGCGCCTTGATCGTGCTCTGCGCGCTGTGCATCGGCATGACCGTGGTCAGTTTCGGGCTGACGCCGCATGGCGCCCACGAGGCCGGCCTGATCAACATGAGCATCAGCATTGCCGCCATCATCATCACCGCCTACCTGGTATTGAAGATGGCGTCCGCCAGGGAGGCCGCGCACGAGGCGCAAGCGCAATTGATGCGCATCGCGCGTGTCCAGAGCCTCGAGGGGCTGACCACGTCCATCGCGCATGAGGTCAATCAGCCGCTTGCCGCGATTGTGACGAGCGGGAATGCCTGCCAGCGCTGGCTGGCCCAGCAGCCGCCCAACGTCGACAAAGCGCGCCAGGCGCTTGAACGGATATTGGCTGATGCGGGTCGCGCAAGCAGTATCATCGCCCGTGTGCGCAGCCTCACCAGAGGAGAGCCGCCTCAGAGGGGCGCTTTCGGATTCAATGCGGCGCTCCTGGAAATCATCGCCCTGTCCCAGGCCGAAATAGACCGCAACGGCATCCGCCTGACGACCCGCTTCCCGGCGGATCTGCCCTGCGCATGGGCGGATCGCATCCAGATCCAGCAGGTCGTGGCCAATCTGGTGCTCAATGCCATCGAGGCCATGGCGGCGGCGCCGGCCCATGCCCGCACCCTGCAGATCGCGTCGAGGCTCGAAGATGGCGCTCTTGTGGGTTCCGTCGCGGACTCCGGCGCGGGGATCGCGAGCGGTATGCATGAACACGTGTTCGACGCGTTCTGGACGACCAAGGAACAGGGGGTCGGTGTCGGACTCAGCATCAGCCGCGCCATCATCGAGGCCAATGGCGGCCGGATCTGGGCGCAGCCGAATCATCCGGGCGGAGCGATGTTCCAGTTCAGCGTGCCCGTCGCACCCGGAGAGTCGACATGATGAATATGGATACGCAATCCGGCGCCACCGCATCGCCCATCGTCTATGTCATCGATGACGACAGTTCCATGCGCGCCGCGCTGGAAGATCTGCTGGCGTCCGTGGGCCTGGCTGTACGGGCGTTCGCCTCGACGCGCGACTTTCTGGCGCAACCCGTCCAGGATGCGCCGGGTTGCCTGGTGCTGGATGTTCGCATGCCCGAGCAAAGCGGTATGGATTTCCATCGGCAGATGCGGGATATCGGTCTGTGCCTGCCGGTCATTTTCATGACGGGGCACGGCGATATCGCCATGAGCGTCCAGGCCATGAAGGCCGGAGCGATCGAATTCCTCAGCAAGCCGTTCCGCGATCAGGATCTGCTGGACGCCATACAGCACGGTATCGAACAGGATCGGGACCGCCGCCGGCGCGATGCGGCCACGGTCGAGTTGCAGGATCGCTGGCGCTCGCTGAGCGAGGGCGAACGCGAGGTCGCGCGCCTGGTCGTGCAAGGGCTGATGAACAAGCAGATCGCCTATCAGCTCGATCTCAGTGAAATCACCGTCAAGGTCCGTCGGGGAAGCGCCATGCGGAAAATGCAGGCGCAATCCCTGGCCGACCTGGTGCGGTTCGCCGAGCGGCTGGGCATGTAGCAAAGAGCGCCTGCATGGCCCTGGAAAGAGACGTTTGCATGGGGGCATTTGTTTCCATTTGCCCCACTGTGTACAATGGTAGGATTTCCGTTTCGGATCATATCTGTACGGGCCGTTCGGTTCGCCGTCGATTTTTCGGGGTGGCTGCTACATAAGGCCTTGATGGATATGGTTAAAAGTCCGGCGGAAATATTTCATTCATTTCATCAGGAACACCATCATGAAGACCTTTGTGGCCAAGCCGCATGAAGTCAAGCGTGACTGGTTTGTGATCGACGCCAAGGGCAAGGTCCTCGGCCGTGTGGCCAGCGAAGTCGCACGCCGTCTGCGTGGCAAGCACAAACCCGAATTCACGCCGCACGTTGATACGGGCGATTACATCGTCGTCGTCAACGCCGCCGATATCGTCGTGACCGGCGCGAAAGCGCAGGACAAACGCTACTACCGTCACTCCACCTATCCGGGCGGGATCACGGAAACCAACTTCCAGAAAATGCAGCAGCGTTTTCCGGGCCGCGCCCTGCAGAAAGCCGTCAAAGGCATGCTGCCCAAGGGGCCGTTGGGTTACGCCATGGCGAAAAAGCTCAAGGTCTATGCCGGTGCCGAGCACCCGCATACCGCGCAGCAGCCGCAAACCCTGGATATTTGAGGATAGGCCATCATGATCGGTAATTGGAATTACGGCACTGGCCGCCGCAAAACTTCGGTGGCTCGGGTGTTTCTGAAAAAAGGCACGGGCAAGATCATCGTCAACGGCCGCCCCGTCGACGAGTACTTCGCACGTGAAACCGGCCGCATGGTCGTGCGTCAGCCGCTGGAACTGACCAACCACCTGGAATCGTTCGACTTCCACGTCAACGTCCACGGCGGCGGTGAATCCGGCCAGGCCGGCGCGGTGCGTCACGGTATCACGCGCGCCCTGATCGAATACGACGAAACGCTGAAGTCGCCGCTCAAGCAGGCCGGCTTCGTCACGCGCGATGCTCGTGAAGTCGAACGTAAGAAAGTCGGCTTCCACAAGGCCCGTCGTCGCAAACAGTTCAGCAAGCGCTGATCCTGTTCCGGGTGGTTCGCCACCCGGCGCGAAGCGAAAAACCCCGGCCTGTGCCGGGGTTTTTCGCTTCTGCATCCGGCGCGGGCGCGGCCTTTGTCCAGGGTGGGCCGGGCGAAGACCGCGCTTCCTGTGACTTTTTGCAGCCTGGGTCGGACGCGGCCCGTGCCATAATCTTGGAATGTTCCGGTTCCGCCGCGGCGGGCCATGCTTATCAGACAGGATTCATCATCATGATCACCGCATCACGCATCAAGGCCGGCATCGTCGGCGGCACCGGCTACACAGGTGTCGAACTGCTGCGTCTGTTGTCGCAGCACCCGAATGTGCAGTTGCACGCCATCACCTCGCGCAAGGAATCCGGCATGCCGGTGGCCGACATGTTTCCCAATCTGCGAGGCCATGTCGATCTGCGTTTTCAGACTCCTGAAGACGCCGCGCTGGATCAGTGCGACGTCGTGTTTTTCGCCACGCCGCATGGCGTTGCCATGGAACAGGCGCCCGGCTTGCTGGAACACGACGTGCGGGTGATCGATCTGGCGGCCGATTTTCGCCTGCAGGACATCGATGCCTTCCAGCGCTGGTACAAAATGCCGCACAGCTGCCCGACGGTGCTCCGCGATGCCGTCTACGGCTTGCCCGAACTGGACCGCGACCGCATCCGCCAGGCGCGGGTGGTCGGCAACCCCGGCTGCTATCCGACCACGGTATTGCTGGGGCTCGCACCCCTGCTGCAGGCGGGGCAGCCTCTGGTGGATACCGCGCACATCATCGCCGACTCGAAATCCGGCGTGTCCGGCGCCGGGCGCAAGACCCAGGTCGGGTCCTTGTTCTCCGAAGCGTCCGACAATTTCGCCGCTTATGGGGTGGCCGGCCACCGGCATCATCCCGAAATCGCCGAATGCCTGACCCGCATCGCGGGACATCCCGTGGGCCTGACTTTCGTCCCGCATCTGGTGCCGATGATCCGGGGCATGTTTTCCACCTTGTATCTGCGCATCCTGCCGGATGCCCTGGACACGGATTTCCAGGCCCTGTACGAAAAACGCTATGCGGATGAGCCCTTCGTCGATGTCATGCCGGCCGGCAGCCTGCCGCAGACGCGTTCGGTGCGGGCGTCCAACATGCTGCGCATCGCGGTCCACCGTCCGGCGGACGGGGATACGCTGGTCGTGCTGGTCGTGCAGGACAATCTGGTCAAGGGCGCGGCCGGACAGGCCGTGCAGAACATGAACCTGATGTTCGATTTTCCTGAAACCACCGGCCTGCAGCAGGTGGCGGTGCTGCCCTGACGGGGGCCTTCCATGGCGCGCGACGACATACAAACAGGCAGCTTCCGGCGCTGGATGGTCCGCACGCTGACGCTGGGACTGTTCCTGGCGCTGGCCTTCCTGGCTGGGGCTGCCGCCATGCATCTGGGCATGCATGCGGGTGACCAGCAACGCATCCAGGACTTGCAGGGGCGGGTTGCCGCCCAGCAGGCGGAACTGACCCAGGCGCAGACCGATCTGGCGGCGGCCCACAGTCAGGCGGATGTTCAGGTCGGCACCCAGCGGGTGCTGCAGGAAAAACTCACCGACCTGCAGCAGCAACTGGGGCATGTGCGCGACCAATTGGCCTTTTATGAACAGCTCATTCCGCCGGGGCCTGCCGGCGCCTTGACTGTTCGGGCGTTCGATATTCAGGCGGATGCCGATTTCCTGCGCTACCGGGTGCTGCTGACCCGCAATGCGGTTCCCGGCGCCGATCCCTTCAAAGGCCGCATGCGTTTTGTGGCTCAGGGCCATGTGCAGGGTAAAGCCGTTAAAATGGACTTGAATCCACCGTCGGCCTCGGATCAGGCCGGCGAGACCGATGCAACACCGGGCGCGGTTGATCCGCTGGCGCTGGTGTTTGATCAATTTCAGCGCAGCACGGGTATCCTTCAGATTCCCGCCGGCATGGACATCCAGTCGGTGCGCCTGGAAATCCTGGAAGGCGACACGATCCGCGCCACCCAGGATGCTGCTTTGAACCGCGCAGCGACCCCTGCGCAGGAGCCTCAACCATGACCACTATCGAACACGCAGACCTCGACATTCCACCCAGCCCCTTGGTGTTTACCGATGCGGCCGCCGCCAAGGTCCGGGAACTGCTGACCGAGGAAGGCAACGCCGCGCTCAAGCTGCGGGTCTTCGTCCAGGGGGGCGGGTGTTCCGGCTTTCAGTATGGCTTCACGTTCGATGAAGACGTGGCCGAAGACGACACCACCATCGAGCGCGACGGCGTGCAGTTGCTGGTCGACGCCATGAGCTTCCAGTATCTGGTCGGCTCGGAAATCGACTACAAAGACGACCTGGAAGGTGCGCAATTCGTCATCCGCAACCCCAACGCCAACACTACTTGCGGTTGCGGATCGTCGTTCGCGCCGTGATCAGGCCGGGTACAGGCAGCCCGCGATCGTGGCGTGGCGGGCGCCTGTAACGGCAGGCAGACAGGCCGGCAGACCCAGAACGTGGGCCTGCGCCAGCCAGGCAAAGGCCAGTGCCTCCACCGATTGCACCGGAACGCCATGGTCGGCGGTCGTGCCCAGCGGGCAGGGCAGCGCTTGGGATAGCGCCTGCATGAACACCGGATTCAGCGCCCCGCCGCCACAGGCCAGGATCGCGCGGACGCCGGAGGCGTGCCGACGCACAGCCTGGGCAATGGTTTCCACTGAAAATCGCAGCAGCGTCGCCTGCACGTCCACCGGGGTCGGACGCTCGGACAGGGTGTCCAGTCGCGCCTGCAGCCAGGCCAGGTTGAACAGGTCGCGGCCCGTGGATTTTGGCGGCGGCAAGGCCAGCCAGGGTTCCGCGAGCAGGGCGGCCAGCAGACCGGTATGACAGCGGCCCTGCGCCGCCCAGGCGCCGTTGCGGTCGTAAGCCTGTCCCTGGTGTCGCTGGATCCAGGCATCCATCAGCATATTGGCCGGGCCCGTGTCGAAGCCCTGGATGGGATCGTCCAGCAAGGTGACGTTGGCGATGCCGCCCAGGTTGAGCACCACGCGGCCTGCGCCGCTGCCGAATAAGGCTGCGTGAAAGGCGGGCACCAGCGGGGCGCCTTGGCCGCCGGCCGCCACGTCGCGGCTGCGGAAATCCGCCACCACGGCGATCCCGGTGTATTCGGCCAGCCGTGCCGGGGCATTGATCTGCAGGGTATAGCCGGATTCCGGCGCATGCCGTACGGTCTGGCCGTGGGCTCCGATAGCGCGGATGTCGGCGGCCTGCAGGCCGGATTGCTTCAGCAGCGCCGCCACCGCGTTGGCATAGCAGTCAGCCAGCGTATTGGCCGCCAGGGCGGCGCGGGCCAGTTCGTCGGGGCCCGTCGAGTTCAGCGCCAGCAGCTCCTGGCGCAAGGCGGCGGGCAGGGGCAAGCTGGCGCTGGCCAGCACGGTGATGGCCTGCGCGGAGGCTGTAACGTCCAGCGGGCCGGCGGGATCTTGCCGCAGTCGCAGTCCGGAATCGATCGGACGGTTGTCAGGCAATTGCGCCAGCACGCCGTCGACGCCGTCCGTGCTGGTGCCCGACATCAGGCCGATGAAATAGCTGCTGGGCATGGCACCGGGGGGTTGCAAACAGGGAAAGGTCGGCAGTCCCCGCGAAGGCAGGGGCCGTCGGTGGATCAGCGGGCGGCGATCTGGATGCGGCTGTCCTGCAGGCGAGCCAGCATGTTCATCTGCGGCTGGTAGCGCGCCACCAGCGTCTGGAAGGCCTTCTGGTCAGCGCCGTCCAGCGGGCGGGCCACCGGCAGGTCGACGGCCAGGGGGTCCACCGGCTGGTTGTTGATGCGGAATTCGTAGTGCAGGTGCGGGCCGGTGGCCCAGCCGGTCTGGCCGACGTAGCCGATCAGATCGCCCTGCTGGACATGGGCGCCCTTTTTCAGGCCCTTGGCAAAGCGGCTCTGGTGGGCGTACAGGGTGGAATACTTGCCGAAGTTCTTCAGGATGATGACATTGCCGTAGCCGTTTTGCTGGCCGATGAATTCCACCGTGCCATCCGCGGTCGCATGGATCGGCGTGCCGGACGGCGCCGCGTAATCCACGCCCTTGTGGCCGGTCCATTTTTTATGGATGGGGTGCATGCGCATGCCGAAGCGCGAGCTGATCCGGGTGAATTTGATGGCCGTGCGCAGGAAGGCGCCTTTCAGGCTGGCGCCGGAAAAATCGTAGTAGCTGCCCTGGCCCTGGGCGCCCTGGAACCAGACTGCGCTATAGGTCTTGCCCTTGTTGATGAATTCCAGGGCGCGGATGCGGCCGGCGCCGACTTCCTCGCCATCGTGCATATAGGCGTCGTAGACGATCCGGAAGCGGTCGCCCTTGCGCAGATCTTTCAGGAAGTCGATGCGGCTGCCCAGGATGTCCACCATTTCCAGGGTGATGGCGTCCGGCAGTTGAGCCTGGTCGGCCGCGCCGAACAGAGAACTGCTGATTTCGCCTTCGGCTACCCGGGTTTCCTGGACTGCGGCCACGGTGCGTTCGCGCGCGGTGAAATTTCCGTGCCCGTCGGGACGGATTTCCAGCCAGGCGGATTCAATGCCGGATTTGGCGCTGCTGCCGGGGGTGTGGGCGTAGCGCAGCCAGACCATATTGCCCTGATCGTCCAGGGCGGCCTGGACGGTGCGGCCTGGGTAGAGCTTATAGATGGATCGGGCGCTTTCCTCGTGGGTCAGGAAGGTGAGCAGGCCGTCTTCGCTGACACCCAGCCGGTGCAGCAGGTCGGAGACCGTATCGCCTCGGCGGATGCGGGTGGACGCGATATAGGGCGCGGCATTGTGCGCATCGTGGCCCATGGGGGGCAGGTCGAGCGTCTGGCGGGCCTGGAAAATCGGTTCGGGTGGCGCGGTGGGCTTGACGACGGCCAATGCGGCAGCGGTCAGAAACAAGCCCCCGGCGGCAAAGAGCAGACTGCGAGTGATATGGCGGTGGCGTTGTGTCTGGTGGGCGTCAGGCATCATGGGCGGTGATGGATTCAGTCGGTTCGGATGCGGCCGGGCCGGGGTGTCGAGTCTGGCAGGCGCGACGCATCGGAATGCGCGACAGCGGGCCTGCCGACAAATCACCTGCAACGGGGGCTCTGCTAATATGAGGCTCCGCCGTCTGCTCGGGCGTCGAATGTGTTGTACAGAAGCTGCGATGGCACGTTATGCTAGCGCATTAGTTCCGTTTTTTCGAGCCTTTTTTCAATTTTTCTGATAGATCAGTTACCATGCCGTCCCCCATTGCCTCCGACGACCCCCAGATTGCCCATGATCTGCGCGTGGCCCAGCGGGGCTGCGATGAATTGCTCGTCGCCTCTGAATTCGCCGTAAAACTGGCTCGCAGCCATGCGACCGGCACGCCGTTGCGCATCAAACTGGGGCTGGACCCCACGGCGCCGGACATCCACCTGGGGCATACGGTGGTCCTGAATAAAATGCGCCAGCTGCAGGACCTTGGGCATACGGTCATCTTCCTGATCGGCGACTTCACGGCGCAGATCGGCGACCCCAGCGGGCGCAATGCCACCCGTCCGCCGCTGACGCCCGAACAGATCCGTGAAAACGCCAAGACCTATTATGCCCAGGCCAGCCTGGTGCTGGATCCGGACCGCACGGAAATTCGCTACAACTCCGAATGGTGCGACCCGCTGGGTTCGCGCGGACTGATCCAGCTGGCCTCGCGCTATACCGTGGCCCGCATGATGGAGCGCGACGATTTCACGCGCCGGTTCAAGGGCGGGGTGCCGATCTCGGTGCATGAATTCCTGTACCCGCTGTTGCAGGGCTACGATTCCGTGGCGCTGAAGGCCGATCTGGAATTGGGCGGCACGGATCAGAAGTTCAATCTGCTGGTGGGCCGCGAATTGCAGAAGGAATATGGCCAGGAGCCGCAGTGCGTGCTGACCATGCCGTTGCTGGAAGGCACCGACGGCGTTGAAAAGATGTCCAAATCCAAGGGCAACTATATCGGCATCACCGAATCCCCCGATTCCATGTTCGGCAAGCTGATGTCGATCTCCGACACCCTGATGTGGCGCTATTTCGAATTGCTGTCGTTTCGTTCGCTGGACGACATCGCCGCCTTGCAGGCGGAGGTCACCGGCGGTCGCAATCCGCGCGACGCCAAGGTCCTGCTGGCGCAGGAAGTCGTCGATCGGTTTCATGGCGCGGGCCATGGCGCCCGGGCGCTGGATCATTTCAATGCCCAGTTCCGGGATGGCGCCATCCCCGAAAACCTGCCGGAAGTCACTGCCGGGGCGGCCCCCATGGGTATCCTGAAAGTGTTGCGGGAATCGGGCCTGGCGGCTTCCGCCTCCGAGGCTCAGCGTAATATCGAACAGGGCGGCGTGCGCGTCGACGGTGATCGCATCGAAGACAAGTCCTTGCAACTGCCGGCCGGCACGTATGTCATGCAGGTCGGCAAGCGTAAATTCGCCCGGGTCACCCTGACCTAGGCCTGTTTCCCGGAGGCTCCATGAAGCTGCACAGTGAATCTTTCCCCGATCAAGGGATCATTCCGGAACGCAACGCCTTCGCGCGCGTCGATCCGCAAACTCATGTGGCCCTGGCCGGCAACAACAGCCCGCACCTGGCCTGGTCGGAGGTCCCCGACGGCGTCCGGTCCTTCGCCGTGCTGTGCGTCGATCCCGACGTGCCCAGCAAACCCGACGACGTGAACCAGGTAGGACGTGAAGTGCCTGCGGATCTGCCGCGCTGTGATTTCTATCACTGGGTGCTGGTGGATGTCGGGGCCGAGGTCCGCAGCCTGGCCGAGGGCAGTTACGCCAGCGGCATCACGCCGCGCGGCAAGGCCGGCCCGTTGGCCCTGGATGGCACCCGCCAGGGCCTGAACGACTACACCAACTGGTTTGCGGCGGACCGCGACATGAACGGCGATTATTTCGGCTATGACGGGCCGTGTCCGCCATGGAACGATGCGCTCGTCCATCGCTATGTCGTGACCGTGTATGCGCTGGATGTGGCTGAGCTGGACGTTTCCGGGCGATTTACCGGTGCGCAGGTGTTGGCGGCCATGCAGGGACATGTGTTGGCCAAGGCGTCGATCACCGGCACCTATACGCTGAATCCGCGCCTGCATGCCTTGTGACCGGATGCTTCGCGCTAGAATGATTTGATTTGCTTGATCGCCCCCGTGGCGCCTTGATTTCCTTTCCATCGTCTTCAGGATCATTCATGTTTGACCGCACCCGTACCCTTGACAAGGCCGATCCCGCCATCTGGGCCGCCATCCAGCAGGAAAACGTTCGCCAGGAACAGCACATCGAGCTCATTGCGTCTGAAAACTATACCAGCCCGGCTGTCATGCAGGCCCAGGGCACGCAACTGACGAACAAATACGCGGAAGGCTATCCCGGCAAACGTTACTACGGCGGCTGCGAATACGTGGATATCGTCGAACAGCTGGCGATCGATCGCGTCAAGGAAATCTTCGGCGCGCAAGCCGCCAACGTGCAGCCCAATTCGGGTTCCCAGGCCAACCAGGGCGTCTACATGGCGGTCCTGAAGCCTGGCGACACGGTGCTGGGCATGAGCCTGGCTGAAGGCGGCCACCTGACCCACGGGTCCCCCGTCAACGCGTCGGGCAAACTGTACGATTTCCATTCCTATGGCCTGGACGCCAACGAAGTCCTGGACTACGACAAACTCGAAGAGCTCACCCGCACGCTGAAGCCGAAGCTGATCGTGGGGGGGGCCTCGGCGTATTCCCTGCGCATCGATTTCGAGCGCATGGCTCGCATCGCGCACGACAACGGCGCCTTGTTCATGGTGGACATCGCCCATTACGCCGGCCTGGTCGCCGGCGGCGAGTACCCCAACCCGGTGCCGCATGCCGATTTCGTCACCACAACTACGCACAAATCCCTGCGCGGGCCGCGCGGCGGCGTGATCATGATGAAAGCCGAATTCGAAAAAGCCGTCAATTCGGCCATCTTCCCGGGCATCCAGGGCGGGCCGCTGATGCACGTCATCGCCGCCAAGGCCGTCGCGTTCGGCGAGGCCCTGCAGCCCGAATTCAAGGCCTATGCCGCCCAGGTGGCTGCCAATGCCCGCGTCCTGGCCGATACGCTGGTCAAACGCGGACTGCGCATCGTCTCGGGCCGCACCGAAAGCCATCTGATGCTGGTCGATCTGCGCGCCAAGGGCATCACGGGCAAGGCTGCCGAAGCGGTCCTGGGCCAGGCTCACATCACCGTCAACAAGAACGCCATTCCCAACGACCCGGAAAAACCCTTCGTCACCAGCGGCATCCGTCTGGGGACGCCGGCCATGACCACGCGCGGCTTCAAGGAAGCCGAGGCCGAACTCACGGGCAATCTGATCGCCGACGTGCTGGACAATCCCAACGACGCCGACAACGTTGCCCGCGTGCGAGACCAGGTCAATGCCCTGACGGCGCGCCTGCCTGTCTATCGCTAATCCGGAGGCGGGCGCCCTCGGGCGCCCGATAGGCCGATGAAGTGTCCGTTCTGCAACTGTGCCGATACGCAGGTCGTGGATTCACGGGTCTCCGAGGAAGGCGACACGATCCGTCGGCGTCGCCGGTGCACTGCGTGTGATCGGCGCTTCACGACCTACGAGCGGGTCGATCTGATGATGCCCGCGGTCGTCAAGCGCAATGGCACCCGGACGGATTTCAACCCCTCCAAGCTGCGCTCCAGCATGGCGCTGGCGTTGCGCAAGCGCCCCGTCAGCGCCTCGGCGCTGGATGCCGCGGTGGTCCGCATCCAGGAACGCCTGCTGACCAGCGGCAAGCGCGAAGTCTCCTCCGGCCATGTGGGCGAGCTGGTCATGGCCGAACTGCGCCAGCTCGACCAGGTGGCGTATGTCCGTTTCGCATCCGTCTACCGTAGTTTCGAGGACATTCGCGAATTTGTGCACACCATCGATGAATTCCGGGCGCCCGACGATGAGCAGTCCTGACACGGCGTCGCAATTGACGGAAGATCACCGCTGGATGCGGCGGGCGCTGGCGGTAGCCGAACAGTCCCTGTATCTCAGCAATCCGAATCCGCGGGTCGGCTGCGTGCTGGTGCGCGATGGCCGCTGGCTGGCGGAAGGCAATACCCAGGAAGCGGGCGGGCGGCATGCCGAGGCCCAGGCCCTGTGGGTCGCGGAGCAGCAGCAACTGGACGTCCGGGGGGCGACGGCCTATGTCACCCTGGAACCCTGCAGCCATCAGGGGCGCACGCCGCCCTGCGCGGATGCGTTGATTGCCGCCGGCGTCCGCCGCGTGGTGGTCGCCTTGCAGGACCCCAATCCCCAGGTGGCGGGACGAGGGATCGAACGTCTGCGAGCCGCTGGCCTGACGGTGGATGCCGGCCTGCTGGCCGACGATGCCCTGGCGCAAAACCCCGGTTTCTGCGCCCGCATGACGCGCGGCACGCCTTGGTTGTGGCTGAAATCCGCTGCATCTTTTGATGGTCATACCGCGCTGCCGGATGGCCGCTCCCAGTGGATCACGGGCGATGCGGCGCGCGCCGACGGGCATGGCTGGCGCGCCCGGGCTTGCGTGGTGCTGACCGGCATCGGCACGGTCCTGACGGACAATCCACTGCTGGATGTCCGGGCGGTGCCGACGACCCGCCAGCCCATCCGGGCGGTGCTCGATACGCAATTCATCATCTCGGAACAAGCCCGTCTGTTCAATGGCGACCCCGTCTGGATCTTCACCGCCCGGGCCGACGCCGGAAAGGCCGCCCGGCTGGCCGGGCGCAACGTGCGTGTCATCGTGCTGCCGTTGGGCGACAATGGCGCCCTGGACTTGAATGCCTTGCTGCGCTGGCTGGGCGATCACGAGGTCAACGAAGTCCATGTCGAGGCCGGCGCCCGCTTGCAGGGCGCTCTGGTGGCGGGCGGGCACGTGGACGAATGGGTGGCGTATGTCGCCCCCAGCATTGTCGGAGCCGGCCAGGGCCTGGCGGCTTTGCCGGCGCCCGTTCCGTCGCTGGATCAGGCCTTCCGCTTCGAATACCTGGATGCGGTACAGTTGGGCGCGGATATGCGCCTGAGGCTGCGGCATGCGAGCCATTGGCAGGCTTTGCGCACGGCGTGCGGCCTGCCGGCCCGGGCCTTGGTCTGAATCGTCCGCCTCGCAAGGGCGGACCTAGGCTCCCGATTGGCACGGGAGATTTTGATGGATGGAATCGTCATGTTTACAGGAATCGTGGCGGCTGTCGGCCGCATCACCGAAGTTCGCTCCCTGGGGGATCAGGAGGACGCCGGCGTGCGGCTGCTGATCGATGCGGGCGGCCTGCCCCTGCAGGCTACCCGGTTGGGGGACTCGATCGCCATCCAGGGCGCCTGCATGACGGTAGTGGCTTTGCAGGATGCCTCGTTCGAGGTCGATGTTTCGCGCGAGAGCCTGGTGCGCACCTGCGGCCTGGATCGCGAGGGCGAAGTCAATCTGGAACATGCGCTACGGCTGGGCGACAGCCTGGATGGCCATATGGTGGCCGGCCACGTCGACGGAGTGGGGCGGGTGACGTGTTTCGACGCGGTGGGCGAATCCACTGAATTGCGCATCATCGTGCCGGCGCATTTGTCGAAATACCTGGCATACAAGGGGTCGATCACGGTCAACGGCGTCAGCCTGACCGTCAACCGTGTGGATGACCAGGAAGAAGGCACCGAAATATCCATCAACCTGATTCCGCATACGGTGCAGGTGACGACCCTGCGCAATTTGCAGGTCGGCGCATCCGTCAACCTGGAAATCGACCTGATCGCCCGCTATGTCGAACGCATGGTGGGCGCGATGGGGGTCATGCCTGCGCCCAGCCTGGCCTGATCACGCGACATCCTTTTGCGGGTCGACGGTGCCCCTCGGTCCGTGTTGACAGATTGACATTCATGCTAGAATAACGGACTTCGCTTGTCGGGTCTTCCCGCAGGCGTGCAGGACAGGTGGCCGAGCGGTTGAAGGCGCACGCCTGGAAAGCGTGTATACGTGAATAGCGTATCGGGGGTTCGAATCCCCCTCTGTCCGCCAGGACATAAGCCCTTGATTTCATTGAAATCAAGGGCTTTTTTACTGGGCCCTGGACTGGCCGCGCGACTTGTAGGCCGGGGCCGCGCGTGTCAGAAAAGCGGCGGCCTGCTCATGTCGAGTACACCTTGTCGAGATCCGCGAAGCCCTTCATTTCGATGGGGTTGCCGCTCGGATCCAGGAAGAACATGGTTGCTTGCTCGCCCGGTTCGCCTTCGAAGCGAATGCTGGGGGGAATCACAAAATCCACGTGCTGGCCGCTGAGGCGCTCGGCCAGCGCCTTCCAGTCCGGCATGGACATCACCAGTCCGAGATGAGGCATCGGCACCATGTGGGCGCCGACGCGGCCCGTATTCGTGACTTTGAACGGCTCGCCAAGATGCAGCGAAATCTGGTGGCCGAAGAAGTCGAAGTCGACCCATGTATCGGTGCTGCGGCCTTCGCGGCAACCGAGCAGCGTGCCGTAGAACTTGCGCGACGCGTCGAGATCATGGACGTGATAGGCGAGATGGAAGCTGGTCTTCATGAGAACCTCGGGTCGTTGAGGGGAACGCCGTGCACAAGCCCAGGATCAATCCTGGAACCGAGCGCCGGCGACTGCTTATTGTCTTACGAGGGCGGGTGCGGCTCAACCCGGGCCTCACGCGAAACGACCGCCTCTTCGCCGATCAGTCCGCGTGGATGGAAGATCAGGGTCAGGATCAGGACCAGGCCGATCAGGATGATCTGCGCGGCGCCGCCCTTGACCTGCAGATCCGCAGGCAGGATGGACTGGGCCAGGCTTCCGCTCAGAGTCCAGACCGCCCACATCAGCAACGCGCCCAGGATGGCGCCCTTGTTGTTGCCGCTGCCGCCGACGATCAGCATGGTCCAGATCTGGAAGGTCAGGATGGGCAGGAAGTCTTCCGGGCTGATGTAGCCGATGAAGCTGGCATACAGCGCCCCGCCCAGGCCCATGATGGCCGAACCGATGACGAAGGACTGGAGCCTGAAGGCAAAGACATTCTTGCCCAGCGACGATGCCGCGACTTCGTCTTCGCGGATGGCCTTGAGCACCCGCCCCCAGGGGGAGCGCACGATCGCCTCCAGCGCGCCATAAATCAGCGTGACGGTCAGGATCATGAAGCCCAGCATCAGGGCATTGCGTCCCAGGACCGACAGCGGGATCTGCGGCAGCAACCTGGGGATGCTGGTGGCGCCCTCGCTGCCGCCGGTCAGCGAGGATGCGTTCAGGGCGATCAGCTGGAAAATGGCCCCGATGCCGATGGTCACGATGGCTAGATAGTCCTCGTGCAGGCGTAGCGTGGGAATGCCGACAATCCAGGCGCTCAGCGCCGCCGTGGCGCCAGCTCCGGCCAGTCCGACCAGGAACGGCAGACGGAAACCGCCCAGGTGGCTTGGGTAGCCGGGGCCGCACAGAATCGCGAAGGTATAGGCGCCCACCAGGAAGAAGCCGCACACGCCGATGTTGAACAGGCCGGTATAGCCCCATTGCAGGTTCAGGCCCAGGCACACCACCGCATAGATCAGCGCCTGGATCAGGAAAAATATCAGATAGGATCCGATGCCACTCATGATCGATCTCCCAGCAGGCCTCTGGGGTAGACCAGCAGAATCAGGAACATCATCAGGAACCCGACCGCGGGCATGTAGGCCGAGCCGATCAGGGGCACCGACATCGATTCAGCCAGGCCGATGATCAAACCGCCCAGCACGGCGCCGTAAATGCTGCCGATTCCCCCCAGGATGGCGGCGGCGAACATGGGCAGGATCAGGTTGAAACCCATGTCGGGGGCGATCTGCACGGTCAGGCCGAACAATACGCCGGCCACGGCCGCGAAGCTGCCGCCCACCACCCAGGTCCATCGGATGACGCCTTGCACGTGGATGCCGGTGATGCTGGCCAGGGCGGGGTTGTCGGACACGGCGCGCATGGCTTTGCCCAGGCGGGTGTGCGACAGGAACACGTGCAGGCCGAACATCATGAGAGCGGTGACGGCCAGCACGAACATTTCGTCGGCGGTCAGGCGCAGCCCCGGCAGGACCTGGATGGCGATGGCGATGTTGCGCGAATAATATTCCGGTTGCGAGCCCCAGATGAAAATCACCAGATTGCGCAGCAGCAGGGATGCGCCGAATGAGGCGATGACCAGCGTGACCTGGATATTGCTCTTGCGCGGCATGCGAAACAGCAGCCAGTCCAGCAGCAGCGCCAGACCTGCAGTCAGCACGCCCGCCGCCAGCAGAGCGGCGATCAGGCCCCAGCCGAAGCTCAGGGGGCCGAGCGTTCCCGCGCCGCCTGCGAAGAGGCTGACGAACACCAGGGCGAAATAGGCGCCGAACGTCAGAAATTCGCCGTGCGCGAAATTGGCGAATCGCAGGATGTTGTAGGTCAACGTCAGTCCGATGGCGCCCAGGGCGAGGGTGGCGCCCAGGATGATGCCGTTCGCGGCATACTGCAGCATCATGGCGAGGCCCTCCGTATGCCCAGGTACAGTGCGCCGATCTCCGGGTTGGCCAGCAGCGACGGAGCGGCGTCATGGATGCGGTCCTGTCCCTCCGCCAGCACGTAACCCTGGTCTGAAATCGCCAGGGCGGCCTTGGCGTTCTGTTCCACCAGCAGGATCGTCACCCCCATGTCGCGGACTTCCCGCAACTTGCCAAAGACCATGCCGACCAGTTTGGGTGACAGGCCGGCCGATGGTTCGTCGAGCATGATCAGGCGGGGGGCCGCCATCAGGGCGCGCGCCACCGCCACCATCTGTCGTTCGCCGCCCGACAGGGATCCGGCGGCCTGCCGGCGCCGTTCTCCCAGCCGCGGAAACAGCTGGTACATGCGTTCGAGCCGGCGCCGGATTTCGGCGGGCTCCGGTTCGGCGTAGGCGCCCATCTCCAGGTTTTCCTCGATGCTCAGCCGGGCGAACACATTGTCGGTCTGCGGGACGTAGGCCAGCCCGTGGCGCACCATGCGGTGCGGCTGAATTCCGGTGATGTCCTCGTCAAAGAGCCGCACGCTGCCCGTCCGGATCGAGACCATCCCGGCGATCGTCTTGATCAGGGTGGATTTGCCGGCGCCATTGGGACCCAGCACGGTCACGATTTCGCCACGGCGGACCTCGATGCTGACGCCGCGCAGGATGTCCACTTCGGGGGTATAGCCGGCCACCAGGCCTTGTGCGTGCAACGCCAGTCCGCTCATGATGGCGCTCCTCCCAGATAGGCCTCCAGGACGCGGGGATCGTTGCGGACCTCGTCCGGCGTTCCTTCCATCAGCAGCTTGCCCTGGGCCATGACCAGGACCGGGTCGCACAGGGTTTCGATCAGGTCCATATTGTGTTCGATGATCAGGAAGGTCATGCCGTGTTCGTGAAGCTCGCGCAGCTTGTCCATGATGATCGCCAGCAGGCTGGGATTGACGCCCGCGCCGGGCTCGTCCAGCAGGATCAGCCGCGGGTCGGCCATGAGCACGCGAGCCAGTTCCAGCAGCTTTTGCTGCCCCCCGGACAGATTGCGCGCGTATTCTCCGGCCAGATGGTCCAGGTTGACGAAGTTCAGGATGTCCTGCGCCCGGTCGCGGCAGGCTTGTTCCTGGCGTCGGACGGCGCCGCGCCGGAACCAATTGTTCCAGAAGGATTCCCCCGCCTGGCCGGCAGGCACCATCATGGTGTTCTCAAGCACCGTCATGGCGGCGAAGGGGCGGGGAATCTGGAACGTGCGCACCAGTCCCTTGTGGAAGATGCGATGGGGCGCAAGGCCTTCGATCGCCTGTTTCTGGAAGGTGATGCGCCCCGAGGTCGGCGTGTGGAATCCTGCGATGGTGTTGAAGAGCGTGGTCTTGCCGGCCCCGTTGGGACCCACGAGTCCGGTGATGGTGTGAGCCTGCAGCGTGAAGCTCACGTCATCGATCGCGCGCAGTCCGCCGAACTCCTTGACCAGTTTTCTGACTTCCAGCATTTTCGCCACCCTTTCCAGGAGACGCAGCCGCGCAGCCGGATTTACTGGACCTTCTGGCGCAGGGCGGCGATCTGGTCGACGGTCACCATGCCGGTCGATTCGACCTTGCCGTCATGCACCGACCAGATCACCATCGGCGCATTGATGTCGCCGTACTGGTCGAACTGCAGGGGCCCGGACGCGCCGACGTACTGGATCGGCTTGTGTTCCGCGATCAGTTTGGCTGCCTTCTTGAGTTGATCGACGCCCGCATAGATCTTTTCTCCCTTGGGGTCGGTGACTTTGCGGATGCTGTCGCGGATCGCGGTGCCGGTCGCCTTGCCGGCGTATTCCATGGCCAGCCCGACGAGCACGGTGCCGTCATAGGCGTTGGTGATGTAGGCCTGGGTTGGCAGGCTGCCGAATTTTGCCTGGAATTCCTGCTTGAAGGTCGCCAGAGACGGTGTGGTGACCGATCCGGCTGCCGTACCCTGGGCGTGCGTCATGTACTGCAGGCCGACGTCATTGGCGAAATCCTGTGACTCCAGGCCGTCGGGAAACAGAAACTTCTGCGGGCCGTCGCTGGAGATCCACTCGCGTGCGATCGTCGTGCCGTCTCCCGGGTAGCCGATCAACAGCAGCGCGTCGGGGCTGGGGCTCAGAGCCTTGTCCACTTCGGAACGATAGGACGGCTGGCTGGGGTTGTAGACCACGTTTTCCGTCACCGTACCGCCCAGCTTGGTGAAGGCATGGGCGAATTCGTCGCTCAGGCCCTTGCCATAGGCATTGTTCAGGTACAGGATCGCGACCTTCTTATAGCCCGCATCCAGGGCGACCTTGGCCATGGCCACGCCTTGCAGGGCATCCGAAGGGGTTGTGCGGAACCAGTAGCCGCCGGTCTTGTTTTTCTTGCCCAGCTCGGTGAAGGTCGGGGAGGTCGATGCCGGGGAAATCAGCACGACCTTGCTGGGGGTGGTGACCGAGGTCAGGATGGCGGCGCTCACGCCGCTGGACAGGGCGCCGACAATGGCGGGGACGTGCTGCACGTCGACCAGTTTCTTGGCGGCGTCCACGCCCACAGAAGCGCTGGTCTGATCGTCCAGCAGGGAAAGGTTCAGGGTGCAGGTCTTGGGGGTCTTGGCGGCATTCAGATCGGATATGGCCAATTGCGCGCCTTTGGCGATCTGTTGTCCCAGCACACCCAACGAACCGGTGAGCGACATGACGCTGCCGACGGTGGTGGTGCAGGCAGCCTGGGCCGATCCCAGGCTGAACAGGCCGGCCAATGCAGTGCTGATGTAGAGTGCTTTTTTCAACATGACGGTACCTCCGGGTGGAAACTGGACCTGCCAACACTGTTGACTGTCTCTAGGAGGTACGGCGTTGCCAGCAGCATGGCAGGCACGTGTAATGCGTGTATTTTGGTATGAGTCCCGGCGATCGAATTAGTTCAGATTTTGATACGAAAAGATAGATGTGGGGCGGCCGCATTGTGGCGGCAGTCTTGAGCAGTCAGGGTGCCGGAGCAAGCCACAACGCCTGCTGTGGATGCTGGGCTTGGTCGTAATCCGGATCGTCCGGAAAACGGCCTGGCGCATCGGCCCAGGCGACTTGAAAGACCCGGATCGATGCGCCGAATCGGCTGCTGGCCTGGGCCACCCGTTGGGTCAGCACGAAAGGGGTCGAGACGTCTTTCAGCAGCACCGGAATCCGCACGGCGTCGCCCGGCTGCTGTCCATCGATCAGGCCGTCGTGGTGGCGGCTGTAGGCCACGACGTCGGATATCACGTCCATGGCCAGCGCATGATCCAGCGCGCCCGTGATGATCAGTTCAGCCTGCCCGGACCGAGCCAGGCCGATGGTATGAATGAACCAGGCGGCCCGGTCCATGTCGTCGTCGGCCACGACCAGGTGGGTGTAGTCGTGCCATTTCAGCTTGTCTTCCAGAAAGCCCTGCAGCTTGCTGCGGTTTCTGTCCTGTTCCGATTGCGTCACGACGGCCTGCCTGGTCCTGGTTGCTGACAGGCTGAATTATCAGTCCATCCCCGGCACGGTGTTGGAGAACCCGCAGTCCACGTGCAGGATTTCCCCGGTGATGCCGGCGGCCAGATCCGACAGCAGGAAGGATGCGGCGTTGCCGACGTCTTCGATCGTGACGTTGCGGCCCAGCGGCGACTGGGATTCCACGTACTTCAGCATATTGGAAAAGTCGCGGATGCCGCTGGCGGCCAGGGTCTTGATCGGGCCCGCGGAAATGCCGTTGGCGCGCAGGCCTTTCTTGCCCAGGGATTTGGCCAGGTAGCGCACACTGGCTTCCAGGGATGCCTTGGCCAGGCCCATCATGTTGTAGTTGGGGATGGCCTTTTCGGCGCCCAGGTAGGTCAGGGTCAGCACGGATCCGTTGCGGCCTTCCAGCAGGGGCAGCGCGGCCTTGGCCAGCGCCGGGAAGCTGTAGGCGGAAATATCATGGGCCACGCGGAAGTTTTCACGCGTCATGCCGTCCAGGAAGTCGCCTTCCAGGGCGTCCCGGGGGGCGAAGCCGATCGAATGCACCAAGCCGTCCAGGCCGTCCCAGCGTTCACGCAGGGATGCGAATGCGGCCTCGATCTGGGCGTCGTCGCCCACATCGCAAGGGATGACGATGTCGCTGCCCAGGTCCTTGGCGAAACCGCGCACGCGCTCTTCGAATCGTTCGCCCACATAGGTCAGGGCCAGTTCGGCGCCCTGGGCGCGACAGGCATGCGCGATGCCGTAGGCGATGGATCGATTCGAGAGCACCCCGGTGATCAGGATGCGTTTGCCGTTCAGAAAACCCATGATGTGTTGGTCCTATGGATGAATTTTTAGCTTTGCACATCCGTGCCGGGCACGCGCAGGCGCTGGCCGGTGGACAGGGATGAGCTCTTCAGGTTGTTCAGTTTGCGCAGGGCGTCCACCGAGGTGTTGTAGCGGCGGGCCAGGGAATACAAGGTATCGCCCTTGCGGATGGTGTGAGTGCGGATGCTGGGGGCGGCGTTGAGGCGGGCAGTGCGGGCGGGCGGGGTCGTCCGGACCTGGCGCAGGGATGGCTTGTCCGCGTCGGGGTCGTAGGACGCCAGCCGGATGCCGCCGTCTTCCGCGCCGGGCGCTGCGGGAATCAGCAGGGTGGCGACCTTGGCCTGCGTTTGCCGCGATCCCAGGTTGTTGGCCTGGCGAAGCTGGTCCAGGGTGATGCCGTAGGATTTGGCGATGGCGGCCAGCGACTGGCCGCGTTTCGGATGCATGACCTGCCATGATGACAGCCGGCCGGTATAGGTTTCGAGATTGCTGTTGAAGACGGCGACCTTGTCCAGTGGCAGGTGCAGGGCAGGGTTGTGCGCCGCCAGCATCACGGGCCGGTTGTAGGCAGGGTTCAGGGCGCGGAAGTCATCGATGGGCATTTCGGCCAGGGCTGCAGCCACGGCGATGTCCATGTCGCGCGATTTATGGACGGTCGTGAAGTAGGGGCTGTTGCTGACCTGGGGCAGGGTGATGCCGTATTTTTCAGGGCGGGCGATGATGTTCTTGATGGCCTGCAGCTTGGGGACGTAGTTGCGCGTTTCGTCGGGCATGTCCAGCTGGGTGTAGATCGGCAGTTTGTCGTTGCTGACGGCTTTGTCCATGGCGCGCTTGACCGCGCCTTCGCCCCAGTTGTAAGACGCCAGGGCCAGGTACCAATCGCCCTGGAAGTCGTACAGGTAGCTCAGGTAGTCCAGGGCTGCCTGGGTGGATGCGACCGGGTCGCGGCGCTGGTCGCGCCACCAGTCCTGCTGCAGCTTGTAGTGCAGGCCGGTGCTGGGGATGAACTGCCACAGCCCCGAGGCCTGGGAACGCGACAGGGCGTTGGGATCGTAGGCGGATTCGACGAAGGGCAGCAGGGCCAGTTCGGTAGGCAGGCCGCGGCGATTCAATTCATCGACGATGTAATACAGGTATTTCCCCGCCCGCTGGCTCATGAGCAGGACCGACTGGGGGTGCGCCGCGTAGTAGTCGGTCCAGTAATCGACCCGTTCGCCGTGCAGGTTGGGGATGGAAAATCCGCGCCGGACACGGTCCCACATATCGCGAGGGGGGTGGGTCAGGTCGACCGTGCGGGATGTGTCTTCTGCCACGTAGGCCTGGCGCTGATCGGTGGGAGTCCGGTGGGTGGCGCAGCCCGCCAGCAGGACCAGGATCAGCGGCAGTATCAGTCGCAGGATTTTCATGAGCGGATCATTTGAAATTGTTCTTCCATTCGCGCAGACCTGCAAAAACCGCCTGGGGCGTGTTCAGTGGTGTGGCGGCGTGTTGGCTGGCCGCAGCCCGGACATCCGGGTGGCCGGTGCGCAGAAACGGGTTTGTCTGCAGTTCCAGGCCCAGCCGTGACGGCACGGTTGGCAGACCCTGGGCGCGCAGTCGCGCCGTATCCTGGGCACGCGCCTGCAATGCCGCGTTGGTCGGTTCGACCTGCAGGGCCCAGCGGATATTGGCCGCCGTATATTCGTGCGCACAGCACACCAGGGTATCCGGAGGCAAAGATCCGATTTTACCCAAGGAATCGTACATTTGTGCAGGGGTGCCTTCGAACAGCCGTCCGCACCCCGCCGCGAACAGCGTATCGCCGCAGAATACGGCGATCTGCCCGGCGTCCAGGCGCCCTGCGTAGGCAATGTGCCCGGCTGTGTGCCCGGGGATGTCCAGGATCTGGAATTGAAGCCCTGTGCCGGGCAGATCGACGATATCGCCTTCTTCCAGGGGCACATCGCGCACGGGGATGTTTTCGTGACGCGGCCCGTAGACGCGGGCACCGGTTCGCTGGTGTAATGCCTGCACGCCGCCGACATGGTCGTGATGATGGTGCGTGATCAGGATGGCTTCCAGGATCAGCCCTTGCGCCAACCGGTCCAGGACCGGATCGGCATCGCCGGGGTCCACGACGATGGCATGGCCGTTTTTCTGTACCATCCAGATGTAATTGTCCGACAGGGCGGGGATGGGTGTCAGCGCAGCCGGCGCATCCGGGGTTGGGGCGATGAAATTCATGATGGGGAGTCAGGGTGGCACCGCAACGCGCAATGCCGATTGAATTGGCGGAATGGCTGGAAACCCCGGTCGGGCAGTATGTGCGCGCCTGGGAGCAGCAGCAGGTCGACGCCATGGTCGGCAACGCGTTTGGCTATCATGCCATACAAATCGGCCTGCCGCACTGGGATCTGCTGCAAGCCAATCGTATCCCGCACAAAGTCTGGGCGCATAGCCCCAGCGCCCCGTTCGGCACCCGGGCCGGGCGCCTGATCTGCGAGCCTGAACAGCTCCCCTTCGATACCCAGAGCGTCGATTTGATGGTCATGCCGCACACCCTGGAATGGTGCGCCGATCCGCATCAGGTCCTGCGCGAGGTCGAGCGGGTCCTGATGCCCGAAGGGCGGGTCGTGATGACCGGCTTCAATCCCTACAGTTTATGGGGGCTGCGGGAATCGTTGCCGGGGCTTGCCTTGCAGTTGCCGATCCCCGTGCCGTCCCAGGTGTCTCCCTCGCGCTTGAAAGACTGGTTCAAGCTGTTATCCTTCGAGCTCGATCGGGGGCGCTTTGGCTGCTACGTGCCTTTGTGCGCGTCATCGGCCTGGCTGCAGCGCTGGCATTTCATGGAGCATGCCGGCGACCGCTGGTGGCCTGCGGGCGGGGCCGTCTATGCGATCGCCGCCGTCAAGCGCGTGTCCAGCATGCGGCTGGTGGGGCCGGCCTGGCGCAAAGGCCGCCGTCGTCGCGTGCGGCGCGGCGCCGTCGCCCCCGTGGCCAACCAGATCGATGACCCGGCCGGCTGATCGGGTCGGAAACTCTTCAAACGGGAAATAGATGGCGGAACCACATGTGGATATCTGGACGGATGGGGCCTGCAAGGGCAATCCGGGGCCGGGGGGCTGGGGCGCCCTGCTGCGCCAGGGGGCGCACGAAAAGACCTTGCATGGCGGCGAGGCGCTGACGACCAACAATCGCATGGAACTGATGGCTGTCATCCAGGCGCTGCGCGCGCTCAAGCGCCGCTGCGTGATCACGGTGCACACGGATTCCGTCTATGTGCAAAAAGGCATGACGCAGTGGTTGCCCAACTGGAAGCAGAGAGGTTGGCGCACTGCCGATAAGAAACCGGTGAAGAACGCCGACCTCTGGCAGGATCTGGACGCCCTGGCCGGGCAGCATGAACTACACTGGCGCTGGGTCAAAGGCCATGCGGGCGACCCCGGCAACGAACGCGCCGACGCCTTGGCCAATCAGGGTGTGGAAGAACTGGCCCGGGCTGCTGGATGACCCGCGCGTGATCGTTCGCCGGGCATGACCGCGCCCGATATTCCTGAATCTCTTGAACCATTCCCTTGCTATGCGCCAAATCGTCCTGGATACCGAAACCACCGGCCTGGAGCCCGAACAGGGTCATCGAGTGGTGGAACTGGCCTGCGTGGAGATCGTCAACCGCCAGGTGACGGACCATCACCTGCATCTGTACCTGAATCCGGATCGCGACAGCGACCCTGACGCCCTGCGCATCCATGGCCTGACCACGGAGTTCCTGTCCGGTCACCCGCGATTCCCGGAAATCGCCCAACAGCTGGTTGATTTCGTGCGCGATGCCGAGGTCATCATCCACAACGCCGCGTTCGACGTGAAATTCCTGAACTCGGAGCTGAAGCGGGCCGGCCTGCCGCTGTTCACCGATCTGTGCGGCAAGGTCACCGATTCCCTGGTGGTGGCCCGCGAGATGTTCCCCGGCAAGCGCAACAATCTGGATGCGCTGTGCGATCGGTTCGGGATATCCAACGCCCACCGTACCTTGCACGGCGCCCTGCTGGACTCGGAATTGCTGGGTGAGGTCTGGCTGGCCATGACGCGCGGCCAGAACTCCCTGTTGGGAGGGGGCGACGAGGCGGACAGCAAGGCCGGGGCAGACGCCGTGAGGGCGATGGATCGCTTCGATGCGTCCGGCTTGCCCGTCATCCAGGTCAGCGCCCGGGACGAGCAGGCCCACGAAGCCTACCTGGACGGCCTGGATAAGGCGGCAGGCGGCCGCAGCCTATGGCGAGAACTGGAATCGCCCGCCGCAGAGGAAAAGGAATCCGCAGCCGGGTGATTTTCCGTCGCCGGCAAGTTTGGCGGAATTCATGTACAATTGCGGTCTTTCCAATCGGCTGTCCTGGCGTTTTCTGCGCTGATTCCGACAGCGTCCGATTGGGCGGTTAGCTCAGTGGTAGAGCACTGCCTTCACACGGCAGGGGTCACAAGTTCGAACCTTGTACCGCCCACCATTTCTGCATCAATCCCCATCCATCGCCTTGTTTCAGCCCCCGTCGGGCCGGTGCGTTCGTGCGTCGATTCGGTGCGGTATCGTAGAGCGTCATGAGCGTGTTTGTCCCGGGGGGAAATGGATGACGGTTTCAATACTGAATTCCTGGCGTCGCCAGTTTCTGGAACACCGGGTGCCTGCCGTGGGCCTGCTGGTGGCGCTGCTGGCGGTGGCCTGGTTGCTGCTCGACAGCGGGATGGAGTCCTTTTCCGGCAACAACCGCGGCTACCTGGGCTATGCGGTGCTGGGCGGCCTGGCGGGTTTCGGGGCCACGGCGCTGGGGGCTCTGGGCGCGCTGGTGCTGCGCCGGGTCGAGACGCGCGCCCAGGACTGCATGTTGGGTTTCGCCGCCGGCATGATGCTGGCGGCGGCTTCGTTCTCGCTGATCCTGCCGGGGCTGGATGCGGCCCGCGACCTGCTGGGCAGCGGCACGGGGGCGGCCCTCACCGTCGTGGTGGGGCTGGCCCTGGGGGTGCTGCTGATGCTGGGGCTGGATTACTTCACGCCCCATGTCCACGAAGGCGCCGGCCCGCATGGGCCGGCGGTCGAGCGGATCAGCGGCGTCTGGCTCTTCGTGCTGGCCATCATTCTGCATAATCTGCCCGAAGGCATGGCGATCGGAGTCGGTTTTGCGCAGGGCGATCTGACGGTGGGCCTGCCGCTGACCACGGCGATCGCCATCCAGGATATTCCGGAAGGCCTGGCCGTGGCATTGGCCCTGCGGGCGATCGGCCTGAGCATGGGGCGTTCGGTCGGGGTGGCGGTCGCCTCGGGGCTGATGGAGCCCCTGGGCGCGTTGGTCGGGGTCGGGATGGCCAGCGGCCTGCCGATCGCCTATCCCGTCAGCCTGGGGATCGCCGCCGGCGCCATGATCTTCGTGGTGTCCCACGAAGTCATTCCCGAAACCCACCGCAATGGGCACCAGACGGCGGCCACCGTAGGCCTGATGGCGGGGTTCGCCGTGATGATGTTCCTGGATACGGCTATGGGCTGAGGCAGCCGGGGTTATGCCGCCAGTGGTTGGCGGCCAGGGGTTTCTGGCCGATGCCTCAATCGTCCGGGAAATCCCATTTCTGGGCGCTGGCCCCTGCCAGTTCCTGCACGCGTTGCTCGTCCTGGCCGAATTCGGCGGCGGATCCTGTGTGGGTGATCTGCCCTCTGTCCAGCACATATGCCCGGTCCGCCACTTCGATGGCGGCCCGGACATTCTGCTCGATCAGCAGCACGGAGGTGCCTGCGTTGCGGGCGGCGACGATGACATCGAACACGTTCTTGACGATCAGGGGCGCCAGGCCTTGGGACGGTTCGTCCAGCAGCAGCAGCCGGGGGTTGAGCAGCAGCACCCGGGCGATGGACAGCATTTCCTGTTCGCCGCCCGAGAGCTGCTTGCCTTTGTGGTGCTTGCGTTCCTCCAGCCGGGGAAACAGCTGGTAGATGCGCGGGATGTTCCAGTGGCCGGGGCGGTCCATCGGAACCTTCAGGTTTTCGTCCACCGTCAGGTTGGCGAAGACGCGGCGTCCCTCGGGGACCAGACCGACGCCCAGCCGGGCGATGCGAAACGGCGCCAGATGCGTGGCTTCGGTGCCGAAGACCCGGATGTGGCCGTCGCGCGCGGGCGTCAGGCCCATGATGCTGCGCAGTGTCGTGGATTTGCCGGCCCCGTTGCGCCCCAGCAGGGTGACGAGCTCGCCCTCATGGACCTCCAGGTCGATCCCGTGCAGGATATGGCTCTTGTCGTAGTACGTATGCAATTGCTGAATTTCAAGCGCCTTCACGTTTTTCCCCCAGATAGGCCACTTGCACTTTCTCGCTGGCCGCGATTTCGTCGGGTGTGCCCACTTCCAGCACCTCGCCTTCCGTCAGCACCGTGATGCGGTCCGCCAGGTTGAAAATGACCCGCATGTCGTGTTCCACCAGGACGATGGTGAGTTTTTGCGTGCGATGCAGCTTGCGGATCAGGGCGGCGGTGTCGTAGGTTTCCTGGCTGCCCATGCCCGCAGCCGGCTCGTCCAGCAGCAGGAGCTTGGGCTTCAGGGCCAGCGCCATCATGATCTCGGTGGATCGCTGATCGCCGTGCGACAGTTCGCCGACGTGGCGGTCGGCATTGGCCGTCAGCCCGCCGGTGTCCAGCAGTTCGTCCACCAGCGCGTCGGTCTGCGCGGTCTGCCTGCGGGTGGAGAACAGCTTCAGCCGCAGTCCCTGCGTGACCTCGACCGCGATGCGCAGATTGTCGCGCACGGTCAGCTCAGGGAAAATTTCGGTGATCTGGAAAGTACGCGCCATCCCCAGGCCGACCCGAGTGTGCGGAGGGTGGTTGGTGACGTCGCCGCCGTCGAAGACGATGCGCCCGCTGGTGGGGCGGTAAAACCCGCTGATCATGTTGAAGAACGTGGTTTTCCCGGCGCCGTTGGGGCCGATGATCGCGTGCAGTTCGCCTTCTTCGACGTTCAGCGATACCTGGTTGACCGCCGTCAGTTCGCCGAAGCGCTGGGTGACTTTATTGACTTCGAGCAAGCTCATGATGTTTTTCTCTGCAACAGCCCGACGATGCCGCGGGGAATGAATAGCACGACCAGGACGAAGATCAGCCCGATGAAGAACATCCAGCTGTCGGTGATGCTGGACAGATAATCCTGCAGCACCACGAAGATGGCGGCCCCCAGCAGTGGCCCCCAGAAAGAGCGCATGCCGCCGATCACCGCCATCAGCACGAAGTCGCCGGACTGGGTCCAGTGCAGGTTGTGGGGGCTGACGAAATTGTTCAGCATGCCGTACAGGGACCCGGCCACCGCCACGAAGGCGCAGGAAAGGGTGTACGCCAGCCACAGGTGCCGATTGACCGGGATGCCCAGGAACCTTGCCCGCCGCTCGTTTTCGCGCATGGACAGCAGGGTGCGGCCAAAGGGCGAGCGCAGGAGAATGGCCATCAGCGCAGCGCAGATGGCGAAGACCACCAGGGACGTGTAATAGAACACCAGGCTGGAGGACAGGTCGATCTGCGTGAAGCCCAGGTCGATGGGCTGCCGATGAAAGGTCAGGCCGTTGTCGCCGCCGGTGACCGAGTTCCAGCGAAAGGCGATGAAATAGAACACCTGGCCGAAGGCGATGGTGGCCAGCGCGAAGTAGATGCCGCGCAGCTTGGCCAGCAGGTAGCCGATGATGGCGCCGCCCAGCGCCCCCGTCAGGATGCCGACGAGAAAGCCGATGGGCGTGCTGGGCACGAGGTATTTGATGACCAGCCCGGTGCCGTAGGCGCTTAGCCCGAAATATGCGGCATGCCCGAAGGCCATGACGCCGGAATGCCCGACCAGCAGATTGGTGGACATCGCCGCCAGGCCGATGATGAGCACACGGGAAGCCAGATCGGTGTAGCCGCCGACGCTCCCGATCCAGGTAGGCAATGTCAGGAGGATGGCCCAGACGATGATCAGACTGATCGATTTGCTGAGGGTATTGTTCACAGTTTGGTCCCGCCTTCTTCACCGAACAGGCCATGCGGCCGGATCAATAGCACTAGCGCCATCATGACGTAGATGGTGGCCTCGGACGCCGAGGGATAGAACACGGTGACGACCCCGGCGGCGACCCCGATCAGCAGCCCGCCGAACAGGGTCCCGATCAGGCTGCCCAGCCCGCCGACGATGACGGCGACGAAACTGGGCATGATCAACTGGTCGCCGATGGTGGGGGTCAGCCCCAGCATGCCGGCCGCCAGCACGCCCGCCAGGCCGGCAAAGAAAATGCCCAGGCCGAAATTCAGGTTGCGCAGGATGCGCACGTCCACGCCCAGGGCCGATACCATTTCCAGGTCCAGCGTGCCGGCGCGGATGCGCATGCCAAGGCGCGTCTTTTTGAGGATGAGGAACAGGATGACGACGGCGATGGCCACCAGGGCCACCATGAACACGCGATAGCCGGTCAGGAAGAAGAGCGTGGGGCTGAGCGAGGATTGCAGCACGGCCGGGACCTGGATGGGCAGACCCTGGGCGCCCCAGATATAGCGCACGGAATCCTGCAGCACGTAGGCCAGGCCGAAAGTCAGCAGCAAGCTGTAGAGAGGGTCGCGGGCATACAGGGGGCGGATCAGCACGCGTTCCACGAGGATGCCGATCAGGGCTGTCAGGAAGGGCGACACGATCAGGGCGCCCCAGAAGCCCAGGTAGGGCTGCAGGGTATAGGCGATGTAGGCGCCCAAGGCCAGGAATCCGCCGTGGGCGAAATTGATGACGTTGGTCAGGTTGATGATCAGCGACAGGCCCAGCGCCATCAGGGCGTAGAACGCGCCGATGACCAGTCCGTTGAAGATGTTGAAAAGGACCAGTTGGGTCACGTGGCGTCTCCGTTTAACAAAGTGGTCCCCCTGCGGGTGCGGGTACCCAGTGCTTGGTATTGCCAGGGAAAATCATCGGACGGCCCCGATGCCCGGGGCGTCTGGCGGGGTCGTCCGATGTCCAGCGCATGCGTCTGGATCAGGCCGGCCAGGTCATCTTGCACCCGGTCTCCTCGACGGTAGGTGCGATCGTTTTGCTTTCGATGACTTCGTCGATCTTGAACAGGTCGTCGGCGCCGGCGTCGCCTTTTTCCTGCGCATGGCCGGCCCACAGCGTGCCGATGAGCAGGTGCTGATCGGCGCGGAATGTGGCCGGATGAGGCTGCAGGGCGACTTCCGGCGGAAGCGTCAGGCCGTTGAGCGCGCGGGCCATTTTCACGGCTTCCAGTGATTTGGCGGTATTGGCGGCCAGTGCGCAGGCGTGGATGGCCGTATGGCCGAACCAGGTGCGAGCGGTGGGGACGCGCCCCGTTTTTTTCATGATGGCGTTGGTGAATTCCTTGACGTGGGGTACGCCCGGTTGATTCCAGTACCATTCAATGACCCAGTTGCCGATGCGGGCGGTGGGCGGCAGGGCTTCCAGGGTTTCCAGCTCGATGTTGGCCCCCGCGATGTGGAAGCGTTTGTCCAGGCCGAACTGCACGGCCTGCTTGAGCACGTTGGTCTGGTCCTCGCCGTTTTGCAGGATCACGATGACGTCGGGGTTGGCCGCCTGCGCCTTGATCAGGTAGGACGAGTATTCGGTGGTGCCCAGGGGGATCAGGTCCGCCCCCAGGTTGGTGGCGCCCAGCTTCTTCAAGTTGACCTTGTAGGCGTCGAGCAGGCCGTGACCGAAGGCGTAATCCGGCACCAGGAAATAGAATTTCTTGCCGAAGCGGTTGACCAGGGACGGTGCGATGGCATTGACCAATAGCGTGGTGGAAGGATCGACCTGATACACGTTCCAGTGACATTGGCTGCCCGTGATGGGGTCGGCGTGCCCGCCGGGATCCATCATGAATACGCCTTTTTCATAAGCGACGGCGGACATGGCGATGGTCAGGCCGGAATTGACGTTGCCGACCAGGAAGTCGACCTTGTCCTTGTCGATGAGTTTGCGGGCCTTCTGGACGGCGACCCCCGCGTCGCCGCTGGTGGAGTCTTCGACGATCAGCTTGGCCGGCCGGCCAAGGATGCCGCCTTTGGCGTTGATTTCTTCGACGGCAAGTTCCATGCCATGGAGTTCGTTGCGGCCGGTGATGGCGTAGGTGCCGGTGAGTGGGTTGTCGACCCCCAGCTTCACGGGCTGTTCGCCTTGCGCCAGGATGATCTGCGGGGATGCCATGGCAGCGATGCCTGCTGCTCCGGCGGCCTTCAGCAAGGTGCGGCGGCTGACTGCCCCGCTGTTGCTGTGATTGTCGTTCATGTGAATCCTCCTCTGGTACGTCGGGTGGACGTGCGTCGTTGGTAGGCGGCGCAGGCGAGATGAATCTTGAAAACAACCGGTGCTTGTGGAAATGAATGTCACTTTCCGAAGCAACTGGATCAGTTTCCTGCCGTGAGGAAGAATCTGTCAATGCGGGATTACAGTAGCTGATTCGCTGGCCGGGAGAGCGTAAAAGGCGGGGCCGTCCGGGTGTGCGCCCGGGTGCGTCAGGCGTAAAAAAAGCTCGCCGCGCATGGCGCGCGGCGAGCTTTTGGGTTCGGGCCTGTCTTACAGCACGTTGGGGTATTGGTTGTCTTCGCCGATGCTGACCAGGCCGGCGCTCTTGGCCTGCTGCAGTTCATTCAGGACCTGGGCGCGGGTCAGGGACGAACCATCGTTCTGCAGGCGGGGGTAGTCGGTGTGTTCGCCTGTGGTGACCAGGCCTTGGGATTGCGCCACCTGCAGCGCCTGGACGACTTCCGCCCGGGTTTGAGTGCTGGGGGTCACGATTTCCGGATAGTTGGCTTCATCAGCCTGCGCGATTCCGACGGAGGCAAGGCCCAGTGACAGGGCGACGATAGCAGTGGCAGCGACTTTCATGATGGTTTCCTTCAGTTCAAGTTGAAATGAGAGGCGGGGTCACCACGGGCTTTCCGCGTCGTGTTGCCGACCCCGTCTCCATGGAAAACAGTGTGCGCGTTTGCTGCGCTGCGATAAACTGGGGCAATGCGAATTCAGCTTTCCATTTTTATCGACAATCGGTCGTCGGCTCCGGATGGTCCGGCAGTCTCGGCAGACCGTTTGCATACGCTGACTGCAGGCCATGTCTCCGTCCCTGAACGATATTGAACTGTTTGTCGAGGTGGCCCGCAGCCGTGGCTTTACCCGTGCGGGCGAGGCGCTGGGGATGCCGGCCTCGACCATTTCGCGGCGTATCTCGCAACTGGAAAAATCGGTCGGGGTGCGCCTGCTGAATCGGTCCACGCGCCAGGTCGTGCTGACCGAGGCGGGGGCTGCCTACTTCGGGCGTTGCAGGCATATCGTCGAGGAGGCCCGCATTGCGCACGAAGCCTTGCTGGATGATGCCCAACAGCCGCGCGGCCATCTCAAAGTCTCGCTGCCGTCCAGCCTGGCGCTGGCTTTTCTGCAGCGGGCATTGCCCGAGTTTTCCCGGCGCTACCCGGAGATCGAGTGCGAGTACGACCTGAGCGTGCGCAAGATCGATTTGCAGGCGGACGGCTTTGATGTCGTGATCCGGGCTTCGCATCTGCCGGACTCGGGCATCGTGTCGCGGCGCTTGGGGACCTTGTCGCTGGGGCTTTTCGCGTCCGCGGAATACCTGCGCCTGCACGGTGTTCCCGATGACCCCGCCGATCTGTCCGGGCACCAGTGCCTGCGCGCCAGCGCAGGACGCGAGGATTCCGTGTGGAAGCTGTGTACGTCCCTGGGCGAAGAGCGGCATGTCCGGGTCGGCGGGCGGATCGCAATGAACCACGTGCTGATGCTCAGGCACATGGCCGTGCAGCATGCGGGCATTGTGCCGTTGTCGGTGCGCGCCAATCAGTACGAGGGCGATCTGGTCCGGGTGTTGCCGGCATGGTCCTTCGAGGCGATCCCGATGGTCGCTTTATTCCCGTCTCGCATGATGCCGGCGCGCACGCGCGCGTTTCTCGATTTCCTGGACGAGCAACTGGCGCACGTCGCTATTCTGGGCGGAGGGGCCGCGCCCGAGGCCGCCTGACTGACGGACGGATGCGCAGGCGGGTCAGGGCTGCCCCAGCGGCCGCACGCGCGGCCGGGCGATCACCTGTTCGATCGCATCGCTGGACGCGGCGATGGGATTGCCGTCGCCGTCGGCATCTTCGTCCTCGGAGAACGCAGGCATGGGGAACTCCTCCTCGTCGAAGGCCCGGTCGCCGTCGGCGTCGGCCAGGCCCGTCGGGCGCAGGCCGCTGAAATCCATCAGGTTCGGGTCCATCAGGTGGGACGGCACCACGTGCGACAGAGCCCGGAACACATTCCAGGTGCGGTTGGTGAAGTGCCGGTCCCATTCTTCCAGCATGCGGCTGATTTCCTTGCGTTTCAGGTTCTCTTGCGAGCCGCAGAGATTGCAGGGAATGATCGGGAATTCGCGCAATCTGGCATAGGCGATCAGGTCTTTTTCACGCACATAGGCCAACGGCCGGATGACGATGTGCTCGCCGTTGTCCGAGACCAGCTTCGGAGGCATGGCCTTCATGCGGCCGCCGTAGAACAGATTCAGGAAAAACGTCGCCAGGATGTCGTTGCGGTGGTGCCCCAGGGCGATCTTGGTGGCGCCCAGTTCGCGGGCCACGCGGTACAGTGCGCCCCGGCGCAGGCGCGAGCACAGGGAGCAGGTCGTCTTGCCCTCCGGAATCAGGCGCTTGACCACCGAATAGGTGTCCTGGTTCTCGATGTGGAAGGGGATGCCGCGCGCGCTCAGGTAGTCGGGCAGCACGTGTTCGGGGAACCCCGGCTGCTTCTGGTCCAGGTTGACGGCGATGACGTCGAAATGGATGGGCGCGCGCTCGCGCAACGTCAACAGAATATCCAGCAGGCCGTAGGAATCCTTGCCCCCCGACAGGCAGACCATGACGCGGTCGCCATCCTCGATCATCCGGTAGTCGCCGATGGCCTTGCCGGTTTCGCGCAGCAGCCGCTTGACCAGTTTGTTTTCGCTGACGCTGTGGCGGGCATGGCGTGCGGCGGGCGTGTCGCCGTCGGGGCTGGCAGGCGAGAGGTGTTCTGCGGCAATGCCGGCCGTTTGGGGATGAGGAGTGGATGCGGACATGGTGCGGGGGTCAGGCGGCGGTGATGCGGCTGCGCGATTGTTCGATGCAGACGGCGGCGCAGTCGTCGAACGCCTGCGGCTTGCAGATGCGGAGGCGGACGTGCAGGACGTCCGGAAAGTCCCGCAGAATACGGGCCAGGGATCGATCCACCAGGGTTTCCAGCAGGTCGGTGTGGGCGCCGGCGGCTTCCTGGATCAGGGCGTCGCGCAGCAGACGGTAGTCCAGCACGCTGCCGATGTCGGCGTCGTTCACCGGCCGCGAGGCATCGGTGTCGAATTCGGCATGGATGCGCAGGGGCTGGCGGACGGCCCGTTCGTGGTCCAGCATGCCGATGGACGCCGAGACTCGCAGATCGTCCAGGATCACGCGGCGGGTGTCGATGCCGGAGGCTTGGTCGGCGGGCTTCATGCCGCAGGGCCTGAAGAGAGGGCGCCGGAGACCGTGCGTTCCAGCCGGTGCTTCAGGGCGGGGGGCTGGCCCAGCCGCGCCCGGTACTGGCGCAATTCGTCGCGTCGGAAGACATGCAGCGTGACCCGATCGCCCGCCTGGCGGCCGTCCAGCAGCGTGTCCAGGCTGGCAGTGTCGGTGACGCGCAAGCCGTCCATGGCAATCAACAGGTCGCCGGCCGACAGGCCTGCGCGATGGGCGGCGCCTTGTTCGTACACCGTGGCCAGGCGCAGGCCGCCCGTGTCGGGGCGGGTGCGCACATCCAGCGTGGGCCGGGTGTTCTCCGGCTCGGCCGTCAGTGTGATGCCGGCGCGGGCCAGTGCGGCTTTCAGGGGGACGTCGGCGCAGCCCTCGGCGTAGCGGGCGATGAAATCGCCGAGGTCCACGCCGGTGGCCTGCCGGATCAGGGCGGGCAGGGCGTCTTCCGGCACACCCCGGGGGCGGCCCTGGAAGAAGTCGCGTCCGTACCGGTCCCACAACAGGCGCATCACGTCGTCCAGGCTGCGGGTATGGCCCGACCGATGGCGGATTTCCAGATCCAGCCCCAGGGCGACCAGGGCGCCCTTGGTGTAGTAGCTGACCAGGGCGTTGGGGGAGTTTTCATCCTGCTTGTAATAGCGCGTCCAGGCGTCGAAGGAACTGTCGGCGACGGATTGCTTCAAGCGGCCGCCGCCGCGCAGCACCTGGTCCAGGGGACGGGCCAGCAGCTTCAGATAGGCGGGCTCGTCGATGACGCCCGAGCGCAGCAGCATCAGGTCGTCGTAGTATGAGGTGAAGCCTTCGAAGACCCACAGCAGGCGTGTGTGGTTGGGCCGGCCCAGATCGTAGGGCGCGAAGGCGGCCGGCTTGATGCGCTTGACGTTCCAGGTGTGGAAATATTCATGGCTGACCAGCCCCAGGAAGGTCTGGTAGCCTTCGGGAGCCGGCCGCCCGCGCATGGGCAGGTCGTGCCGGCTGGTCATCAGCGCCGTGGACGCCCGGTGTTCCAGGCCGCCGTAGCCGTCGCCCGTGATCGTGGTCAGGAAGGTGTAGTGGTCGGCGCTGTCCAGGAAGGGGGCCCGCCGCGTCGCGGGTTCAAACAGTTCGATCTGCGCGGCGCAGATCTTTTGCACGTCGGCGGCGATGCGCTCCAGGTCCAATTGCGGGGCCACCCCGGTGAAGACCAGGTGGTGGACGGCGCCGTGGGCCTCGAAACTGATGGATTGCGGGGTGCCGATTTCCACCGGATGGTCGATCAGCGCGTCGTAGTCGCTGGCGCGGTAGCTGCCAAAGCCGCGTGGCTTGGCGCAATCCGGCCGGCCGACGGCAGGCGGCAGGCTGGTGTGGACCTGCCAGCCTTTGGCGTGGCCGGGGGGGCTGAGTTCCAGCAGGCAGGGGCGGGCTTCCTGTCCCGCGACGGCCAGGAACAGGCTGCAGCCGTTGAAGAAGGCGTGGCTTTCGTCGAAGTGCGCTCCGCGCACGGACAAGTCCCAGGCGTAGACTGTGTAGTCGATCGTCAGCGCTCCGCGCGCCGGGGCGCAGCGCCAGGTGTGGCTGTCGGTTTTTCGGACGGTCACCGCGCCGTTCGCGTCCCGCGCCTGCAGAGTTTCGATCTGTCGGGCAAAATCACGAATCAGGTAGCTGCCCGGGATCCAGGCGGGCAGGCGCAGCATCTGACCCTTGGGGTCGGGCTGCGATATGGTCAGTCGGATGGCGTAGCGGTGGCCCGCGGGGTCGGCCAGGCGCACCCGGTAGCAAATCAGTTCGTCTTTCATTCCGCTAGTTTACTTTGGAGGCAACATGAGCGAAGCATTGGTAAAGGTTGAGGTTCGCGGGCGCGTCGGGCTGCTGACCCTGAACCGTCCCCAGGTCCTGAATGCACTCAGCAATGAGGTCATCGATGAACTCTCGGCCGCTGTGCGGGCCTTCGAGGCGGACGAGAACATCGGCGCCATGGTGCTGACGGGCAGCGAAAAGGCCTTTGCGGCGGGCGCCGATATCGGCGCCATGGCGGGCTGGTCCTACATGGACGTCTACAAGGCCGATTACCTCGGCGGCAACTGGGACGCGTTGCGCCGCGCCCGCAAGCCCATCATCGCGGCGGTGTCCGGCTACGCGCTGGGCGGCGGCTGCGAACTGGCCATGTTGTGTGATTTCATCATCGCCGCCGAAAACGCCAAATTCGGGCAGCCGGAAATCAAGCTGGGCGTGATTCCCGGCTATGGCGGCACGCAGCGCCTGCCGCGCGCCGTGGGCAAGGCCAAAGCCATGGACCTGGTGCTGACCGGCCGCATGATGGATGTGAACGAAGCCGAACGCGCGGGCTTGGTGGCGCGCATCGTGCCGGTGGACAAGCTGCTGGACGAGGCGATCGAGGCCGCCACGGTGATTGCCTCCATGTCGTTGCCGGCGGTGATGATGGCCAAGGAATGCGTCAATCGCGCCTTCGAGGCGACTCTGGACGAGTCGCTGCTGTTCGAGCGCCGCAATTTCCATGCCCTGTTTTCCACCGAAGACCAGAAGGAAGGCATGAAGGCCTTTGTGGAAAAGCGCAAGCCCGACTTCAAGCATCGCTGATGGCGTCGGTGTGCGGTCTTCGTCAACCCGGGACGGGAGGGGATGCGTCGCCGTCCGCCCTCGGGACGGCATCCTTCGCGGGCGGTTCGCGCCAGCCGAAGGTGGCTCCGCGCGATATCGCGGTGTAGACCGCCGCATTGCGGTTGTTGACGCCGAGCCGTTGATATAGCGCCTCGGCGTGGGTCTTGGCGGTGGCGAGCGAGATGTCGAGTTCCCGGCTGACCTTCTTGAGCGGGTAGCCCTGGGCCAGCATGGCCAGGACTTCGTATTGGCGGGGGGTCAGCTGCAGGATGCAGGCCTCCCGGGTGATGCGCTCGGGCGTCAGGGCCTGGAAATCGGGCGGCTCTTTGCGGTTGCCTTCCGGTGCGGGCCGGTGCGGTTGCTGCGGCAGCTCTCGGCTGGAGGCAGCCGAGGGGGACAGCAGATTGACGCTGGCGGGTACCTCGAGGCTCGGCTCGCAGGTCATTTCACCGCTGTCGTACCAACGGCGCTTCGGGATGGCTCCCGGTTCGGATTTTTCGCCAGCCATGGGAGCGGCGCGTGCGCGGTCGGGGTATGGGAAGCACTTGCCCCCGGCCAGCACCAGCATGACCGAGGTCTTCAGCACCTCCTGAGAGGAATGCTTGTACAGGTAGCCCGCCAGCTCGCCCGGCAGGTTCAGCAGGGAATAGGACAGCGATGGGGTGTCCGAGAGCAGCAGAATGCGGCGCGGCGCATAGCCTTGTTGCGCTGCCGTGACCAGTTCGAAGACGCGGCCGTACGCATCGGGGACCGACAGCAGCATCAGATCGATGTGGCATGGCCGGGTGGTGGGCCCCTGGAATAATTGGGTGTAATCCAGCCCCGTGGTTGTGATGCGGCGATCCAGTGTCTGGAGCATGTTCAGAAGACCCAAGCGTACGAGCGTGTTGGGTTCCGCTACGGTGATGATCGCCATGATGCCAAGCCTCTTGCCGGACTACGCAAGCAACTATTGTTTATTTGACTCGCAATTCCTTGCAATCAATATCCGTTGCGCGAGGCGGCATCTTGTTTTCAGATGTTTCCCTTCAGCGCCATGCCGCAAGATGGATGGCCGGGACTGAACGCGTGCAGGATTGCTCGTCCAGCGCCATCCGGCTGATCTGGCCATCTTGAGCATGATGCATGCGAATGTTGCGGCTGGCGTGAAGATCCGCTACCTGTGCGGGATTCAGGCGGAAGCTTGCCGCGAGCGCCCAGTCGGTGAGCGCAGTTTGCGTCTTGCGTCGATCGGCATGACTGAAGCGCCAGGCGTTGTAACTGGCCCATGAATACAACAGCAGGCCAATACATATGGATACGGATGGATAGACTAGTAACGCATGCGCATCCGTCAGGAGGCGAACGACCGCCGGCGCGGCGTGATCCGCTGCCGGCGCGGTCAGCGCGGATCGGATGCCGGATACCAGCAGGTAGAGGAACACGGTCCAGGCCAGCGCGGTCAGCAGGCTGTCAATCAATTGGCCCGGCAGGGATCTTGGGGTTCGGATGATCATCATGATGTGGGTGCCTTGATGCCGCGATCGGGGCTGTTCCAGCGGGCGCGGTGGTGGTGTCGCTTGAGCATGACCTTGGGAAAGGCGCAGAGCGTCGTCAATAGGCCGATGGCCCAGTAGGCCAGCGGGTACCAGATCACCCAGTACAGGGTGCGCATCAGCCCGGGCTCGTAGCGCCGGTCGATGAAGACGCTCAGGCCGAACTGCAGCAGGCAGGCCGTCGCCAGCACCAGGCCGGTGAAGGCGGGGGGCGCCAGCGTTTCGACGCGGATGTGCTCCGGCAGATGGATGAACAGTCCGGCGGCCCACAGCGCGATGCTCAGGACAAGGGCGAACGCCCAGATCGTGGATACGCCGTATTCCAGCACCATGGGCCAGAGGCGTCGATGGTGCCAGGACCAGATGTTCGGGATATTCTTGATGAAGACTTCGGCCCCGCCCCGCGCCCACCGCAATCGCTGTTGCCAGAGTCCGCGCAGGGTTTCGGGCATCAGAATCCAGCACAGGGCGCGCGGCTCGAAGAAAATCGACCAATGATCCCGCTGCAGTTTCCAGCTGATATCGATGTCCTCGGTGGACATGTCCAGGCTCCAGTAGCCGACCCGGTCCAGAGCGCTGCGCCGGAATGCGGCGATGACGCCCGAAACGGTGAAGACCTGGCCGTAGACGCGCTGCGTGCGCTTGATCAGCCCCACGATGGACGAGAACTCGCCGACCTGGATCCGGCCGATCAAGGTCGAGCGGGTGCGGATGCGCGGATTGCCGGTGACCGCGCCGACCCGGGGATGGCGGATGAGCGGTGCGACCAGATAGCTTGCCGCGTCCCGGTTCAGCAGGGCGTCGCCGTCGATGCAGACCAGGTAGTCGCTGCGAGCCGCCAGCGCCCCCATGCGCAGGGCCATGGCCTTGCCCTGGTTCTGCGCCAGGTGGATGACGCGCAGCCGATCGTGGACGGCCGCCAGTCCGTCGAGCAGCGCTTCCGTGCCGTCATTGGACCCGTCGTTGATGGCGATGACTTCGGTGCGCAGATAGCGCTGGTCAAGCGCGGCCAGGATGGCGTCCGCGCCGTGTTCCGCTTCGTTGTGGCAGGGGATCAGGATGGAGATCATGGGGTTGCCCGGCAGCTCCGGTGGCGGGTCGTCCGGGCTCCAGGACCAGTGGCGTTCCCAATGCGCCCAGAAATACAGGCCGCCGAGCATCCATAGCCCCGACATGAACAGGGGATAGAAAAAAACGAAATCCAGGATCAGGTCGCCGGTCCACACGAGGGCGGCGCCGATAGGCGCCCCCACGACGAGGCACAGCGTCAGGAAAGCCAGCAGGCGGTCCGGCATGATGCGGTCTCCTCACCGATAGGGATACCAGGCGTTCGAGATGGCCGGGCGGATGGCGTTCAGCACGGGCTGGTTCTGGACGAAATCGTCCGGGTAGTAGCCGAAATTCCGAGCGCCGGCCTGCAGCAGTTGCCGCATCCAGCCGGCCAGGATGCGGGTATCCACGGCCGGCTGTCGCGGCGCGCTCCAGTCGCGGGCCTGCAGTTCGAATACGGTATGGTCCAGGGCGCCCGGATATTGGCCGACCGCGGCCACCAGCCGTTTGATCCAGGCGCTGGATTGGGCGGCGGGCACGCCTTCCATCAGCGGCATGGCCATGGGCACAGTCCAGTCGTAGGCCTTCAGGAAGTCGCCCAGGTTCTGGGCGAACCAGGTTTCGCTGGCGGGGTCCAGAATGGGCGCGGCATACAGGTTGCGCGCGGTCTTGACCTGAGGGCCGCGGATCGCCCGCACGTGCTCGGCCAGTGTCTGGGTGAACTCGATCAGGGCGCGGGTCTTGAAGCGGGTCCAGCGTCGCAGCGTCGCCGGGTCAGCGCGCAGCGCCGGGATGGATGCCGGCAGGCCGGCGCGCCGATATGCCGCCAGGGCGGCCGGGCTGGCGTCCTCGAAGTCGCTCAGCAGCGCGTCGTCGTGAAACAGGATGCCGTCGATGGGAGCGCTGCGGGCCAGATCTTCATAGAGGCCGATGATCGCGGCGCGGGCCTTGGGGTCGAACGGTGAAAGCCTTTGGTATTGATCCGGATCCGGGCGCGGAGCGGCGTCCGGATGGCCGGGGTCCAGGCGCGTGACATGGGCCATGCCCGGCGACAGCTTGAAACTCAGGACCGGCATCCAGGCATAGACCTTGACCCGGGCGCGGGTTTTCAGCTGCCAGACGGCCCGGTTGAACAAGTCGGCCCTCATGGGCAACTGATGGTTCGGGAAGTATACGGATCTGGCCAGGCCGTCGCCTTTGGGATCGGCGAACGCCTGCAAAAAGACGGTGTTGATCTGGAGGTCGGCGATTCTCTGGACCAGGGCGCCCAGGTTCTTGTTCATCTGAACAGGGTCCGCATCGTACACGTAGTCCAGATCCACCTGGACAGCCCGGAAGTTGTCCTGGGATTCGGCGCCCAGCACGGATGCCGCGAATTCGGACATGCCCGGCGAGTCCGATACCAGCAGGCGGGGCATGGACATCAGCTGATCCAGCGAGCCCAGGCCGTCGTCCAGCGTCAGCGCCATCTGATAGCCTTGCTGTCGGATGACCGACAGCGCTTCGCCATTGGCGGCGCCGTAGGGCCAGACCCAGACGCGCGGAGCCTTGCCTGTCGCCTGGCGGATTTTCTGGCTGATCCGCCGCACGTCCTGGGCAATCCGTTGGCGGTAGGCCGCCGCCGTCTCGTAAGACTGCGTCCCGGGGTCGTAGCGGTACGTGCTGGCCGCCGGCTCCTGGTTATCCTGGGGATTCGCCGTGATGCCATGGTGCAGATCGTCCGTGTGCGCGGCGATCTCGACCAACCCGGATCGCGCGGCCTGCCGCACCTCTTCCCAGGTGGCGAAGCGCTCGCGGTGCGCCTGTATCTGTCCGAATCGCACCGGCTGATCGGCCGGGGTGCTGATCCATCGGCCGACGGGGGCCCAGACGGCGGGCCAGTGCATGGCCTTCAGAATCGGCAGGACGCGCGTGTAGAAACTGCGGTAGCCGTCGTCGAAGCTGAGCAGCACTGCTTTGGGCGGCAGCGGCCGGCCGCCGTGGCGGGCCGCCAGGATCTGGTCCACCGACACGGCCTGATAGCCGTTGTCGCGCAGCCACTGCAGCTGCTCGACCAGCAGATCCGTGCGCACGGCCAGGAAGCGTTGATCGGGGTCTTTGTCCTCGATGTCGTGGTAGGCCAGTGTCAGAACCCGATTGGGAGGCCAGGGCTGGTCGGTATGGGCCAAGGGCCGTTGGGCGGGCGGCGTAAAGGCCGGGATGTCCTGCGCGCACCCGGACAGCACGGTCAGGCAGAGCGACATCATCAGCAGCCTCAGGCAGGCGAGGAAGGGCATGGTGATGGGCAAGGATCGCATGGTATGGCCCCGCCTCAGAATCGGTATGTCATGTTGACGACGAAATTGAGGTCCTGCTCGCGCCGCCCGTCGTAGGGCCGGGAGACGCCGGAGGCCATGAAGCTGATCTCCAGGGCGTCGTTGTAGCGGTAGCGCTGGCCGTAGCCCAGCGTGAAAACGCCCCCTGTGCCGTGATCCCGCTGGGTATAGGTCCCGGCCCCCAGCAGAAATTGCTGCTCCCATTGCGTCTCGTACCGTTGATAGAGTGTCTGTGTGATCCGCACGGCCGGCAGGACGCTCAGATCCGAACGGGGATTGAAATATGGCGTGTTTTCCGCCGTATTGCGGGAGGCGGACAGGTCCAGCAGCGCGTCGACTTTGAAGCGGGGCCGGGTGAGCAGGCGCTCTCGCCCTGACAGGTCGGCTTCCAGGCGTGTGTTGCCATCGGAAAAGAAGGACGGGGCCAGCGTCAGGGTCCATTCGCGCTGTTCGTCGCGGCGCCAGCGGATCGAGGCGTTCAGGCGGTTGGCCGTGATGTCCTGCATCAAGGCCCGCAAGGGGGTGTCCCGCGACAGCAGCTCCGCGCCCGCGCCGATCTGCCAATGGTCGTCCAGGTCGACGAGCGCCGAGAGGGCGGCGCCGACCCGGTGCCGGTCGCCATAGTGGTTGCCCGATACCTCGGCTTGCGCGGTGATGTCGCGGCTGCGCCATTCCAGCCCGGCGCGCATCCAGTCGTAGCGGCCCAGGCCTTCCTTGAACTGACCTTCCGAGTGGCCCAGGCCGGTGAAGGCCCGCCAGTGGTCGTCGAATGGAGGGGAATAAAGGACCGAGTCGATGTTCCAGTCGCGGCTGCCCTGAGTCGGACTGTCCGTGGAGGTTCCGAAACCTGTCGTCGTGCGCCACTCGGCCATGTCGTGCACATGCCACTCCCGGGCCAGGCGCTGAACAGCCTGATCCTCCGGCGCGCGGGTTGTCAGGTCATCGAGCAGCAGCCTGGCCTGGCGCCATTCCTGCAGGGCCAGCGCCGTTTCCGCCTGATTGACCTCGATGTCGATGGAGCGGGGCGCCAGGGTTTGTCCAATCTTCAGGTCGCGCTCGGCCTGGCGCGGCAGATCGCGGGCGCGGTAGACCTGGGACCTGGCCGCCCGCAGGCCGGCGTTGTTCGGCGCGTCTTCCACCATGTGATCCAGCCTGGTCTGCGCCAGCCCGGTATCGCCTTCGTACAGCGTGCTCATGGCCTGGGTCAGGGCTGCGCTCAGCTTCGGCGGGTTGGGGTGGCGTACCGGGTCGCCTTGGTAATAGATCCAGGTCGGCAAGGACTGCGCCGTCTGCGCCAGGGCGGCGCGCGCCTGGCCGGCATCCGGGTCGCCGGATTCCGTCAGCGCGTAGAACAGGCCGGTCCTGTCGGCGAGCCGGCCGGATGCCTGCGCGCCGTCCGCGGATGAGTCCAGTGACCGTTTGAACAGCCGTGCGGCCTTGTCCGGCTGGCGCAGATCCAGGTAGGCGGCGGCGACGTCGCTCAGCACGTAGGCCGGGACGGGCGTGCCTTCGGCTTGCATGGTTTCGTAATCCCGCGTGACGTCCTGCGGGCGGTGGCGGGCGGCCAGGGCCTGCAGGCGGTCCGCCTTGGCGCGATTGACGCTGGGCAGGGCGGAGGGTCCCAGGGATTCCCATTGCGGGATCAGCCGGTCATACATGGCCAGCGCGCGATCCGCCAGGGCGTACCGGCTGGCCTCGCCTCGGGATTCGGCGGCGGCGGCCCGCGTCAGCTGGGCGGCGACATCCGCCTGCAGGCCGCGGATCGATTCCGGGGATACGATGTCGGGGTGGTCTTGCGCCAGGCGCAGGGCGGACTCGGGCAGCCGGGCCTGTTGCTGAGCCTGGATATACGCGCGGATGACGTAAGGCACGTGAGGCGCCAGGTCGTATGCGGCGGAAGCCTGTTCCAGTGCTGCGTAGGGTTGTCCCGCCAGATGGTAGGCATAGGCCAGGGTCAGGCGGCTGTCCGCGATCGCCGGTTGCCGGGCGACGAGTTGCCGGCCCTGCCGGATCGCGTCGTCGGTGCGGCCCGCGTCGGCCAGGGTCATGATGTGACCGTACGTGAAGGCGGGATGATGGGGAAAGCGGCGCTCCCCTTCTCGATAAGCGGCGATGGCTTCATCCCAGCGCTGGCCGTCCCGGTACGCGCGCGCCTGCTGGATCAAGGCTTCGGAGCCTTGGGACGGCGCTCCCGATGCGGGACCCGGCAGCGCCAGGGACAGGCAAAGGGTCAGCGCGACGGGCAGCAGTCCGGTGAGCACGGTGAACCTCGCGGGAGGGTGGCTAGGGATTGCGCGGGCAGTCGAACTGATAGGAGCCCGCGGGATTGCCGTTGGCAAACAGGACCAGCTCGATCTTGCATTGATCCTGTTGGCCGACAGAGAGGGAGAATCGCGTCAGGGCGGTGGGCTGATTGGCCTGCAGCCGCACGCCGCCGCTTTGATTGATGGTGGAGGAGCCGCTGCGCCCCCTTTTGGTGGCGCTGAGCTGATACTGGACGATGCCCGCTTCAGGGCTTTGCACGTAGGGGATGACCACGCTGGGGTGTGTGCCTGGCAGGGTGTCCAGCCATACCTGCAGATTGACGTCCGCTGCCAACATGATCCTCTCCCGGGAGTTTGATGAACCGATGTGGTCTCAGGCGGGCCTGGAGGCCCGCCTGAGATGGGGCCGTTGCGGCCCAGGACTTACCAGCCGGTCTGGGTGATGGTGGACGTGTTCAAGGTGCCGATCTGGACCGAAGAGGCATTCAGGTGGTCGCCCACCTGAGTCACCTTGACGGTGTTCAGCGTGCCGTTCTGATATACGTCGGACTTCTGGTTCCAGCCATCCGTTTGGGATGTCGTCGCCTTGTTCAGGGTGCCGATCTGGACGATCTTGGAGTCCGCATCGCCGGTGCCCGTTTGCGTCGCCTTGGCCGTGTTCAGAGTGCCGTTCTGGTAAATGTCGATCATGACCGACCCGGGATGCCAGAACCAGCCCTCGTCATTGTCCTTCTGGGTCGCCGTGGCCTTGTTGAGCGTGCCGATCTGGACGATATCGGCCGTTGCGTCCGCGTTGTAGGCCTGGGTGATGTCGGAATCGTTCAGGACGCCGTTCTGATAGTTGCTGGCGGAGCTGCCCGCGAAGGCAGCAGTCCCTGCGAAGGCCAGGGCAAGACCGGATGCCAGTGCGCAAAACTTCGTGTTCATGGTGATTCTCCTCTATGGCCAAGACCTGATTGAGAGATACGCCGCTCGGCGGTCTTGAAACCGGGCTTTGTGAAAAGGTGAGGGCAGTCCCGACTTACCGGTAGACGTTCATGATCAGGCCGGTCCCGATCTGGATGATGGGTGGGATCGACCCCGGGATCGTCTGCTGGACAGTGGCCTGGTTGAAGTTGCCCACCTGGTCCACCCGGGCGAAGGCGCTGCTGGTGAACTGCTCCAGCCGGACGCGGTTCCCCGTGCCCTGCTGATTGATCTCGGCCGAGTCGTTGCTGCCGGTCTGGGTGAGCTGTATGTCGTTGTTGTTGCCTTGCTGCGTGGCGCTGGCGGTGTTCCCCGCCCCGGTCTGGGACAGAGTGGCGGTATTGCTGTTTCCGATCTGCTGCACCGAGGCGACCTCGGCGGCGCCCCGCTGCGTGATGTGGCTGGTGTTCTGGACCCCCTGCTGGACCGCGTTGGCCGTCAGGGATGCCGTGCCCAGTTCCACGGGCGGCAGTTCCGACAAGGGCGACAGATCGGGAGAGCAGTAACCGGTCAGCGGCAGGGCGCCCAGCAGGGCGAAGAGACATAGACCCAGGCCCCGCCGGGCTGGGCGATGGGGGGCGGTTGGTTTGCGTTCGGTCATGATGAACTCCTGATCAGGCGGCTGGCATCGCGCGCATGGCGGCGATCAGTGGCTGCTGTCCGTTGTGGCGGCTGCCTCTTCCGGCTGGGCGGGCTCCCGCTTGGTGACGGTGAGGTATTCCTTCTCGGCATTCAGGTAACGCTGGATGACGGGGCTGTTCCAGTCGTTCGGGTTTTTCAGGCGCCATAGATTGTCTTTGATGCCTTGGACCGTCAGGTGCATGACGGCCGCATCGATGGCCTCCTTGACGGCCAGTTGGGCGGGTTCGTTGTGGGTGTAGCCGCCCTCGATCTCCAGCAGGTCGTAGTAATTGACGAAGCGGAAATAGCTGGGATGGATTTCATACGAGAAAATGGTCTTGGTGGTGGACACGCTGTTCAGGACGGCGCCGGTCATGACATCCACTGCCCGCAGGTTGATCGTGACCTGATCCACGCTGTACTGGGTGGTCAGTCCGATGCCCAGGAATTTGGCGCCCAGGCCGCCCGTGCGGGTGTTGGTGTCATAGGCGACGACCCCGCCTTCCAGAATGATCGAAGCCGGCAGCAGGTTCGGCACCTGGCCTTTCTGGCTGCCGTCGGTGGGGTGGTCGTCGACCGCCCGCAGGACGCGCCGTTCGGTCAGCAGGGATTGCAGGCCCTCCCGTTCGACGGGGACGTACCAGCCGGAATCCTTCAGCGCCTTCACCAGCATCGATGCCGCGCCCTGGGTCACGGCCGTGGAAAACGCGCTGTTGGGAGAAGGCTTGTATTGGCCTGTCTCGTCGCGGAACCCGTAGACGGCCGCCACGATTTTTTGCTGAGGAGGCGGCAGCCGCATCAGATCCACGGTGGACGGCGTCGCCGGCGTCAGATGGGCTTCATTGGAAACCGTGGCGGGTTTCTGCAGGGCGCAGGCCGACAAGGTGAGGGTGACGAGTGCGCTCACGCACAAGCGGCGTGCCCGGAACACGGCTGGGAAGACCGGCATCGCTAGGGTGTCCATGGTGAATCCTTATGTTTGTTTCTTGGTCTGGTTTCACGGGTTGCTTGTGTTCAGCGTGATGGGATGCGCGTTGCCGTTGTTGTCCACCCAGTACAACTGGTTGCCTTTCTGAATCAGGAATCCGTTGTTGGTCTGGATAATCTGGCCGATTTCATCGATGCCGAGATCTTCCGTAGGGAATGGATAGCGTTTTTGCGTCTGCGCGCTTTGCAGCAGGAACGATCCATTGAGCGGGTTGCCGCCGAACGAAGGGTTGACGGGCGTGTATGTCAGTTGACTCGCCTGGGCGGGGCCCGCCATGAGGGCGCTGCTTGCGGCGGTCATCATCAGCAACTGGAGCGCCGTTCCGCGGCCGCAGTGTCTGGCAATATGTAAATTCATTTACATCTCCTCGGGGCCCAGGTCGCTATCCTGGACGAACTTGCGCTGAACGTTGATGATGCTGATGTTTTCGTGAACGATGGCGACCGCTTTCTTGCTTTCTTCCTGAGCCCGCGAACGGGCCGGCGACAGAAAGGTGTGAAAGACCGTCTGATCCAGATAGCTGACCCAGATCTCGCTGCCGAATTGGGCGGTTGGACGTTCAATCACGGTCATCGTGTCTTGCGCATCCGGGTAGAGCGCCTGCCAGATCTGCGAGAAGTTCTGGTAGAAGTCCCATCCCAGCACGGTAATGGTCCGGTTGATCACCAAGCCCCTCAGCGGATCTGTATTGATCTGCCCCTGGTCCAGCGTGCTTTTCGGGGCCTCCGGTTCTTGCGCGGCCGCCATCGTGCTCATCAGAGCCACGGCGATGACACCGATCCGAAGATTCAGGGGCGACACGGTGACCCTCCTGCGAAAAGCCCGTTTCTTGCTGTGTGATGCTTGGAAACGATCTTAAGAGTTTGCAATGTCGTTACACATAGGATGGATAATCTAGATCGTCCGGCTGGATCGGCCTTGCGCCTCATCCAAACGATGTAATGCCTGGACGGATGCGGGGCGGGCAAACAACGCACGGGAAAACTAGGTTAAAATGGTGCGCCTTTTGGGGTGGGGCTCTGAACCTCGTGCCAAAAAAAGCTATAATTCAACGGTTTGACTGATTGCCTGGTGATTTGATCGCCGGGCCATGAGCGGGTTTTTATGGGTGATCGGGCCACATCGGATCCGTGCAATGGGTTGGATGATGGGTCGTTGGGCGCGGCTGAGCCGCTGATGCTCGACGATGCGGAACGCGCCCTCATCGCCAGACGCTCGCGAGTTGGTCTGTTTCGGGCGCTGGCAGCGCAGGCATTCACGGGGATGCTGGTGGTGCTGGGGGCCTGGGGGATTGCTGGGAAAGACGCTGGGGCTTCCGCCTTGATTGGGGCGGCAGCCTATTTTGTACCCAACGCACTGTTCGCCATGCGACTGCTGCTGGGGTACTTCGGGCCGAAACGCCCGGGATCGCTCGCCTTTTTCTGGGGCGAACTCCTCAAGCTGCTGGTCGTGGCGGGGGTGGTGGTCCTGGTGGCGTGGCAGTGGGCCGGCTGGTTGAACTGGCTGGCTTTCCTGCTGGGCCTGCTGGGCGTCATGAAGGGGTATGTGGTGTTGCTGGCCTTGCGCCGCCTGCCATGATTTGATTACGTTTGAAGGGCTTACCGATGACCGACGCAGTAACGACGCCTCAGTCCGAATATATTCAACACCATCTGGTGCACCTGAATAATCTCGGGCACAAGCAGGACATCATCGCCAACTTCGGCGTCGTGAACTACGACTCCCTGTTCTGGTCCATCCTGACGGGGGCCATCGTCATCTATTTCCTGTGGCGCGCCGCCCGGCGGGCCACGACCGACGTTCCCGGCCGTTTCCAGATGTCCGTGGAAATGCTGGTGGGCATGGTCTACGAAGAAGCCAAGAACATCGTCCCGAACGAAAAATCCCGCCTGTATGCCGCGCCGCTGGCGCTGACGGTGTTCCTGTGGATCACCCTGATGAACTCGCTGGACCTGATTCCCGTGGATCTGGTGGGCTGGATTCTCCGGATGGTCGGCCTGGGCGCCGATCACTCCGATCCGCTGTACTACCATCGCATTCTGCCCACCGCCGACTTGAACGTTCCCATGGGCATGTCGCTGGGCGTGCTGCTGCTCACCCTGTACTACGGCATCAAGATCAAGCACGTGGGCGGTTTCGTCAAAGAACTCTTCACTGCGCCCTTCCATGCGCATGGCGTGGGCGCCCTGGTGCTGGCCCCGTTCAATCTGCTGCTCAATCTCATCGAATATGTCGCCAAGACCGTCTCTCTGGGCATGCGGCTGTTCGGCAATATGTATGCAGGCGAACTGCTGTTCATGCTGATCGCCTTGCTGGGGGGGGCCTGGGTGGGGGTGGATGCGACCAGCGTCAGCCTGGCATTCGGGCACGTGCTGGCCGGCTCGGCGTGGGCGATCTTCCATATCCTGATCGTGCTGCTGCAGGCATACATCTTCATGATGCTGACCCTGGTGTATATCGGGCTGGCGCACGAAGGCCACTGATTTCTGATTTTGTTTTCTGACTAAACAACGTTTACTTACCAAGGAGTTGTTATGACCAACGTTGCATTCGTTGCTCTCGCTTGCGGTCTGATCATCGGTCTGGGCGCCATCGGTGCTTGTATCGGTATCGGCCTGATGGGTGGCAAATACCTCGAAGCCTCCGCGCGCCAGCCCGAGCTGATGAACACCCTGCAAACCAAGATGTTCCTGCTGGTTGGTCTGATTGACGCCGCCTTCCTGATCGGCGTGGGTCTGGCCATGCTGTTTGCGTTCGCCAACCCGTTCGTCGGCTGATCGCGCAGGCCTGCCTAGGCAGGCCAGGGGCTGATCCGGCCTTTTCGAGGGACGGGCAGCCAGGTTTGGTGCCTTGTGGGTTCGCCGCAAGGCACGAGTGGGTAAATTAGGGAAACGACCGTGAATTTAAACGCGACTCTCTTTTTCCAGATGATCGTGTTTTTCGTTCTGGGTTGGTTTACGATGAAATTCATCTGGCCACCCCTGACGAAGGCAATCGATGATCGTCGTCAGAAAATCGCCGACGGTCTGGCTGCTGCCGAAAAGGGCAAAGCTGACCTCGCCCAGGCGCAGGCTCGTGTCAGCCTGATGGAAGCGGCCTCGAAGACGGACAATCATGCCCGTCTGGCTGAAGTCGAAAAACAGGCCGCCCTGTTGATCGACGAAGCCCGCCGCGAAGCCGAGGCCGAAAAGGCCCGGATCGTCGCTCAGGCCCGTCAGGACGCCGCCCAGGAAGCGCAGCGCGCACGTGAAGTTCTGCGTGCCGAGGTCGCTGGACTGGCCGTCAAGGGCGCGGAACAGATTCTGCGCCGCGAAGTCGACGCCAAGGCGCATGCTGATCTGCTGGATCAGCTCAAGGCGCAACTCTGATCAGGGTGAGTCATGGCTGAACTATCTACCATCGCGCGGCCCTACGCCGAGGCCCTGTTCGAAGCGGTGCGCAACGACGCGCGCGGCCTCGAATCATGGTCTGGCGTACTGTCGCTGCTGGCCCAGGTCTCGAGCATGCCAGACGTGCTGGAAGCCATGGGCGATCCGCGTCTGAACAACGCGCAACGCATCCAGTTGCTCACCGCGCTGGTGCCCCAGGAACTGCCCGAACCGGCAGCCAATCTGGTGGCCCTGGTGGTGGAAAACGGCCGGATTCAGGTCCTGCCCCAGGTAGCGGAACAATTCGAACTCCTGCGCAATCAGGTCGAAGGCACCGCTCTGGCGCGGATCACCAGCGCCTTTCCGCTGGATGATGCCCAGGTCGCGGGTCTGCTGCAGGGTCTGGAACGCAAGTTCGGCCTCAAACTCAAGTCGCAGGTGACGGTTGATCCGGAACTGATCGGCGGGGTGCGTGTCGCCGTGGGCGACCATGTGCTCGACACTTCCGTGCAGGCCCGTCTGGCCAATCTGCGCGATACGCTGGCCGCATGACGGCGGGCCACACAACAGGATTCCAGGAGTCTTACCATGCAACTTAACCCGTCCGAGATCAGCGAACTGCTGAAGAGCCGCATCGAAGGCCTGGGCGCGTCCACCGATGTCCGCACGCAGGGCACGGTGGTGTCCGTGACCGACGGTATCACCCGCATCCACGGCCTGTCCGACGTGATGCAGGGCGAAATGCTCGAATTCCCCAACAACCGCTTCGGCCTGGCCCTGAACCTCGAGCGCGACTCCGTCGGCGCCGTGGTGCTGGGTGACTACATCGGCGTGTCCGAAGGCGACTCCGTCAAGACCACCGGCAAGATCCTTGCCGTGCCGGTCGGGCCGGAACTGAAAGGCCGCGTCGTGGATGCCCTGGGCACCCCGATCGACGGCAAGGGCCCGATCAACGCCAAGGAAACCGACGTGATCGAAAAGGTCGCGCCGGGCGTGATCGCGCGTCAGTCCGTGTCGCAGCCGATGCAGACCGGCCAGAAGGCCATCGACTCCATGGTGCCGATCGGCCGTGGCCAGCGCGAGCTGATCATCGGCGACCGCCAGACCGGCAAGACCGCCGTGGCGATCGATACGATCATCAACCAGAAAGGCAAGGGCGTCACCTGCGTGTACGTCGCCATCGGCCAGAAGGCCTCCACGATCAACAACGTGGTGCGCAAGCTGGAAGAACACGGCGCGATGGAATACACCATCGTCGTGGCTGCCGCCGCTTCCGAATCCGCCGCCATGCAGTACCTGGCCGCCTATTCGGGCTGCACCATGGGCGAATACTTCCGCGACCGCGGCGAAGACGCCCTGATCGTCTATGACGACCTGACCAAGCAGGCCTGGGCCTATCGCCAGGTGTCGCTGCTGCTGCGCCGCCCGCCCGGGCGCGAAGCCTACCCCGGCGACGTGTTCTACCTGCACTCCCGTCTGCTGGAACGCGCGGCCCGCGTGAATGCCCACTATGTCGAGCAGTTCACCAAGGGCGAGATCAAGGGCAAGACCGGTTCCCTGACCGCGTTGCCGATCATCGAAACCCAGGCCGGCGACGTGTCCGCCTTCGTGCCGACCAACGTGATTTCGATCACCGACGGTCAGATCTTCCTGGAAACCGACTTGTTCAACGCCGGTATCCGCCCCGCCATCAACGCCGGTATCTCGGTGTCGCGGGTCGGCGGCTCGGCCCAGACCAAGGTCGTGAAGAAGCTCTCCGGCGGTATCCGTACCGACCTGGCCCAGTATCGTGAACTGGCCGCCTTCGCGCAGTTCGCCTCCGACCTGGACGACGCCACCCGTCGCCAGCTGGAACGCGGCAAGCGCGTGGTCGAACTGCTGAAGCAGCCCCAGTACCAGCCGCAACAGGTCTGGGAACTGGCCGTCGCTCTGTATTCCGTCAACAACGGTCACCTGGACGACCTGGAAGTCGCTCAGGTGCTGTCGTTCGAAAAGGCCCTGAAGGACTTCCTGAAGTCCAAGCACGAAGCCCTGATCCAGCGCATCGAAGACGTGAAAGAACTGTCCAAGGAAGACGACGCCGCTCTGGGCGCCGCGATTCAAGAGTTCAAGAAGCACGGCACGTTTTAAGTTGCATCCGGGGCGTCCATGACAGGCGCCTCGGTCAGCCCAAGGGAATAGTGGAATGGCCGGAATCAAGGAAATTCGAACCAAGATCAAGAGCGTGCAGAACACGCGCAAGATCACCAAGGCGATGGAAATGGTCGCCGCATCGAAAATGCGCAAGGCGCAGGATCGGATGCGGGCCGGCCGTCCCTACGCCACCAAGGTCCGTGCGATTGCCGCGCACCTGATGCAGGCGAACCCGGACTACACCCACCCGTACATGGTGGAGCGTCCGAAGCTGTCGGCTGTCGGCATCGTGCTGGTCACGACCGACAAAGGCCTGTGCGGCGGTCTGAATACCAACATCTCGCGCCTGGCATTGGCGCGGATCAAGGAATTCGAACAGCAGGGCATTCGCGTCCAGGCGACGGCGCTGGGCTCCAAGGGCCTGGGTCTGCTCAATCGCGTGGGCGTCAACGTGGTGTCCTCGGAAGTCCAGCTGGGCGATGCGCCCAATCTGGAACGCCTGATCGGCGCCATCAAGGCGCAGATCGACGACTTCGCCAATGGCAAGGTCGATGCCGTGTATCTGGCGACCAGCCGCTTTGTCAACACGATGAAGCAGGACCCCAGCTTCATCCGCCTGTTGCCGCTGCCTTCGGGGCTTGAAGACCCCTTCCAGGCCGGCAGCCAGGAAGACGACACGCTGGACACGCAGTACGGCTGGGATTATCTGTACGAGCCGGATTCCCAGACGGTCATCGACGATCTGCTGATGCGGTATGTCGAAGGCCTGGTGTATCAGGCTGTGGCTGAAAACATGGCCAGCGAGCAATCCGCGCGGATGGTGGCCATGAAGGCGGCCTCCGACAACGCCAAGAAAGTCATCGGCGACCTCCAGCTGGTCTACAACAAGACCCGTCAGGCGGCCATCACCAAGGAAATTTCGGAAATCGTGGGCGGCGCAGCGGCGGTCTGATCGACGCACGCCGGGTCAACCCAGAGATACTTATAGGACTAAACATGAGCAACGGTACCATCGTTCAGTGCATCGGCGCAGTGGTGGACATTCAGTTCCCCCGCGACAGCATCCCCAACATCTACGACGCGCTCACCTTGACCGACGAGTCCTCCGCTTTCGCGGAAAAGGGCCTGACGTTCGAAGTTCAGCAACAGCTGGGCGACGGCGTGGTGCGCACCATTGCCATGGGCTCGTCCGACGGTCTGCGCCGCGGCATGGCCGTGGCCGGCACGGGCGCGCCGATTTCGGTGCCGGTCGGCCAGGGCACCCTGGGCCGCATCATGGACGTGCTGGGTCGTCCCATCGACGAACGCGGCGACATCCAGGCCACTGAAAAGCGCGCCATTCACCAGCACGCCCCGAAGTTCGACGAACTGTCGCCTTCGGTGGAACTGCTGGAAACCGGCATCAAGGTCATCGACCTGGTCTGCCCGTTCGCAAAGGGCGGCAAGGTCGGCCTGTTCGGCGGCGCCGGCGTGGGCAAGACCGTGAACATGCTGGAACTGATCAACAACATCGCCAAGGCCCACAGCGGTCTGTCGGTGTTCGCCGGCGTGGGCGAACGCACCCGCGAAGGCAACGACTTCTATCACGAAATGTCGGACGCCGGCGTCATCAAGCTGGACAACCTGGCTGAATCCAAGGTCGCCATGGTGTTCGGTCAGATGAACGAGCCCCCGGGGAACCGTCTGCGCGTGGCCCTGTCCGGCCTGACGATGGCCGAATCCTTCCGGGACGAAGGCCGCGACGTGCTGTTCTTCGTGGACAACATCTACCGCTACACCCTGGCCGGCACGGAAGTGTCCGCCCTGCTGGGCCGTATGCCTTCCGCCGTGGGCTACCAGCCGACGCTGGCCGAGGAAATGGGCAAGCTGCAGGAACGGATCACCTCCACCAAGACCGGTTCGATCACGTCCATCCAGGCCGTGTACGTGCCCGCCGACGACTTGACCGACCCGTCGCCCGCCACCACCTTCCTGCACCTGGACTCCACTGTCGTGCTGTCGCGTGACATCGCTGCGCTGGGGATCTACCCGGCCGTCGACCCGCTGGATTCCACCAGCCGTCAGCTGGATCCGCAGGTCGTGGGCGAGGAACACTACAACATCGCCCGCGGCGTGCAGCAGACGCTGCAGCGCTACAAGGAACTGCGCGACATCATCGCCATCCTGGGCATGGACGAACTGTCTCCCGAAGACAAGCAGGCCGTGGCCCGCGCCCGGAAGATCCAGCGCTTCCTGTCGCAGCCGTTCCACGTGGCTGAAGTGTTCACCGGTTCGCCCGGCAAATACGTGCCGCTGACCGAGACCCTGCGTGGTTTCAAGATGATCGTCGAAGGCGAGTGCGATGCGCTGCCGGAACAGGCGTTCTATATGGTGGGCGGCATTGACGAGGCCTTTGAAAAGGCCAAAACCATCCAATAAGGAACGCACATGGCGACTCTTCACATCGAAGTGGTCAGTGCGGAGGCTTCGATTTTTTCGGGCGAGGCAACGTTCGTTGCCCTGCCCGGCGAATCGGGCGATCTCGGGATTCTGCCGGGACACACTCCCCTGATTTCACGCATCCGGCCGGGTACGCTGAAGATCAAGCGTGACGACGGCACCGAGGAAAACATCTTCGTGGCTGGCGGCATTCTGGAAGTCCAGCCGCATTCGGTGACGGTGTTGTCGGATACGGCGATCCGCGCCGCGGACCTGGACGAGGCGAAGGCGGTCAAGGCGCGCGAGCGCGCCGAGGAAGCTTTGCGCAACACGAAGGACAAGGCGGATCTGGCCGTGGTGGAAGCCGAGCTGGCGATGCTGGCCGCGCAGGCCGCCGCCGCGCGCAAGTTCAGCCACAAGCGGGGTTCGCACTGATCGGTTGATTGCCGTTCGGCTGTGATGAAAAGGGGTGCTCTTCGGAGCGCCCCTTTTTGCGTATGGAGAGGGAGAGGGTTGCCAGGGTGTCCGCCGGGTTCCGATGAACTGCCGATGCCATGCTGTTGAGGTTAATTCAATATCGGAATAATATTCACAAAATAGAAAAAACAAAATATAATTTCGTTTTTGATAAGGCTGTGTAGAGCGCTCTTTCGCATGCTCGCTTCCCATCGGACGAGCTGCCTTGCGCCTGCCGGCCAAGCACATCTTGAAGAGTCACTGCGGCGAGGAGATATGAGGGTATTGCTAACAGGTGGATCGGGCTTTATCGGCGCCTGGATCGTCAGGGCGTTGCTTCGGGCTGAACATGATGTGCGCATCTTCGATCAGCGCGATGATCGGACGCTGGTGCAACAGGTGGCCGGCAAGGCGGCGGACAGCGGCGTGGAGTGGTTCATCGGAGACATCACGGATTCCGACCAGGTGTTCAAGGCGTCCGAGGGCTGCGATGCCGTCATTCATCTCGCCGGCGTGCTGACGCCGCTCTGCGCGGCGCATCCGGTGCTGGGGGCGCGCGTCAACGTGTTGGGCACCTTGAACGTTTTCGAGGCTGCCAGAGAACGGCGATGGGCTTGCGTGGCCTATGCCAGCAGCGCGGGTGTGTTTGGGCCGGAGGACGTTGAACTCCCGGACCCTCGTACCCTTTATGGTGTTTACAAGCTGGCCTGCGAAGGAATCGCCCGCTGTTACTGGGAGGAATCCAGTCTTGAGCAGCGCGTGGCAAGCATCGGTCTGCGGCCGCTGGTTGTCTATGGGATGGGGCGCGAGGGTGGGTCCAGCGCCGGACCCAGCCTGGCGTGCCGCGCCGCCGTGGCGGGCGAACCCTATGCCATCCCGTTTTCAGGTTCCACAGGTTTCGTGTATGTGGAAGATGTTGCGGATGCGTTCATCAAGAGCGCCTTCAGTCGCATGGACGGAGCCCACGTTTGCAACATGATCGGCACGGTAGCGGATGTGGATCAGTTCGCGGCCGAAGTGATCAAGGCGGTCCCCGACGCCCATCTGTCGATCTCAGGGCCGCCGCTGCCGATTGTTTCGCGCATCGAGGGGGGCGACGTCCGTGTGTTGTTGCCCGACGTGGCAAACACGGGCCTCGAGGAAGGAATCCGGAAGACGCTGGAGTGCTATCGGCAGCTTCGCCGGGCGTGACGCGGATGAACGACGGCCCTTCCTGTTTCGGGATGCGCCGGGGGCTTGCCGGGGCGCGCTTGCGTCCCGGCCGCTGATCACAGCGTGGGATAAAGCGTGATTCCCGAGAGTTCTTCCGCCTCTTTTTTCATCATGGGCAAGAAGGTCTCGGCGATCTCCCTGGTGAGGCGGCTTGATGGGCCTGAAATGGCGAGCACCCCCACGACCGGAAGGTGCTTGGGGGGGATGATGGGCACCGCGATGGCGGTGATGCCGTCCATGGATGCGTTGATGTTCAGGCCGTAGCCGCGTTTGCGGGCCTCGGTCAGATCCGCCAGGAATTCCTGGATGGTGGCCGGCGCGTTGGGGCCGTGAGTGCCCTTGGGCGGCAAGCCCTGTCGAGTCACGATGCGCAAGGCTTCTTCGTCTGTCAGATTGAGCAGCCAGGCCTGGCCCGAGGCCGTACAGCATAGCGGGGCTTCCTGCCCGGCGTCGGGATCGTAGCGCAGGCCGTAGCGGGCCACGGCCGCCTTGGCGATGAACACCAGGCGCTCATTTTCGATGAGGCCCAAACGCACCAGTTCACCGGTTTCAGCGGCCATGCGATCCAGGAGTGGCTGCGCCACCCCATGGATGCCCGTGTTGGACAGCCCGATGAGTCCCAATGAAGCCAGCTTCAGGCTCAGATAATAATCATTGTTCGATCTGTCCTGCCGGACGTAGCCTGCATTCGACAACAGCTTCAGGAGCCTGTGGACGGTCGCCGGAGGACTGTCCAGATGCACGGCGATGTCACGCAACGGCATGGGGCTTGGTGTTTTGGCCAGAAGCTCCAGGATTGACAGGCTCTTTTGCAGGCTGCTGCTCATGCGGAATTCCTCTTTTTTCAGGACGAAGTCCTATTGCTCAGGACTACGGGATCGGGTTGGCGTGCGGCAGCGCCGCCCGGCCCGTCGGATGTCGAGCCAGCCGTCATTGTAGAGGTGAGAAAGGTGCTGGCAAGTACACATGGGATTCCATGGTGGTCAGGTGTTCCGGACCTCCCTTGGGCGGCCAGACGCCGGCCTTGACCGCCGCGGCCCGCGTTTCCGAGCGTTCGTTCAGACTGGCATAGGGCCAGATGTTCAGGAATCGCGGTGTCTTCCCATCCAGCGCATACATCGCGCAGGTCAGCCGCGACAGGCGGGTGCGTTCCGGCACGGCGATTTCCCAGGCGTCCAGTGTGGCCTGCAGGCTGGCTCCCCGCTTGATTCCGTAGGTCCGCATCTCGTAGACGGCGCCGAAGCTCCCGTGCTCGATGGCCGGCAGGAACGGGAAATGCGCGTAGGTGCTGATCTCGACATCGTCGATCAGACCTTCGGTGCCGTAGTAAGTGCCATCCAATAATTGCCGCTGGCGGGCCGCCGCGAGATCGTCGCCGGATTTGAAGCTACGCAACACCATCACCTTGCCCAGGGCCCCGATATCCGAATACCAGATGCCGTGCAGTGTCGCTCCCTTGGCGGGGGGAGCGTCCCGCACGTGTTCCATGATTTCGCCGGTCTTGCCCATCTTGGCGGTCAGGATGACGACGTCGTAGAGCGTATTCATGATTGGAGACTCCTTGTCTAAATGGATTTCAGAGAGATGCGGATTGCCCGGCCGCATGGTGGCCTGCGATGAAGCCGAAAGTGACTGCCGGGCCGAGGGTGACTCCCCCGGCGGGGTAGTTGCCTTCCATGATGCTGGCGCTGTCATTGCCTACGACGTACAGTCCTTCCACGGCGACACCGTCGGCATTGGTCGCGCGGCCGAATGCGTCGGTGCTGATCCCGGCGAAGGTGCCCAGGCTCCCCGGGTATAGGCGTAGCGCGTAGTAAGGCCCCTTGTCGATGGGGGCCAGGCAGGGGTTGGGGGTATGCGAGGCATCGCCCTGGATGCGGTTATAGGGTGTGGCGCCCTTGCCGAATTCCGGGTCCTCGCCCCGGGCCGCGCCCAGGTTGTAGGCGGCGATGGTGTCCGAGAGTCCCGATGCGTCGATGCCGCAGATCTGCGCGAGCTGGCTGATTGAAGGAGCGCGCTGGATGTAGCCGGATTTGACATGAGGCCCGACCGGCAGCGGGAAAGGCTTCGAGAAGCCCAGGCCATAGCGGCGTTGGAATGCATGGTCGCAGATCAGCCACGCTTGCAGGGGCTCGTCCTGTGCGGTTGCATCGATGAGCGAGGCAATGAAATCGTGGTAGGAGTCCGCCTCGTTCGTGAAACGTTTCCCATTTTTCATGACGGCGATGACCCCGGGCTTCGCCCGTTCCACCAGATGTGGAAAGCGGGCGATCTGTCCGTCGCGCCGATGCACCAGCGAGACCGGCGCCCAAGCCGCCGGATGTTTCAGCGTGTGGTCGAAGTGGGCGCCCGCGGCTTCCGCCAGACGGATGCCGTCGCCCGTGTTGGTCGGCGGCGCGGCCGACCAGTGTTCGTGGCCTGTCGGTGTTTTTGGAAATGTGGCCCGTCGGCGGGCCACGTCGTGCGGGTATCCTCCGCAGGCTATGACCACGCCATGGCGGGCGGCTATGTCTTCCAGGCGGCCATCGATGGACACCCGGGCGCCTGTGACACGGCTGCCCGGACCGTCTTCCTGCATCAGGGATTCCACATGGGCCTCGGCAATGAGATCCACGCCTTTGTCCTGGGCGGATTTGAGCAGCCGCGCCACCAGCGCGTTGCCATTGACCAGATGCATGGATCGACCGTGGCGCAGGCGGTCCCGCGCGAAGCGCAGCAGCCGGCCACACACATATAGTGCGGATCTGGGCGAGCGCCCGGCGTTGAAGAAATGAGCGAGATCCTTGCCCGACGCAATGGCCAGCCCGCGCAAGGTGATTTCATCCAGCGGCGGGCGGAGCCGGCGGATCAATGGACCCAGCTCTCTCCCATCGTAGGGCGCGGCGCAGAGGGAGCGTCCTCCGAGTCCGGCGAATTCCGAGGACGGGTGGAAATCCGGGATCTTGTTGCCATCGATGAAGCGGACGGCCGTCTTGGACTCGAAAAAGCTCACCATCTTGGGGCCGGCGTCCAGATAGGCTGAGATTTTTTTCTCATCGAATCGAGGCCCCAGTTCATCGCGCAAATAGTTCAGCGGTCGCTCGACGGGTTCGCAAATGTTGGCGCGCATCGCCAGGGGGTTGCGCGGAATCCACATCCAGCCGCCCGACCACGCGCTGGTGCCGCCGAAGACGGGTTCCTTCTCGAGCACCACGACCTTCAGCCCCAGCGTCGCCGCAGTCACGGCCGCGGAAAGCCCGCCCGCTCCGGATCCGATCACCAGCAGATCACACTGTTGCATGAATATCCTCATCCATCAAAACTTGAACGTCATTCCGTTACTGTATTATATTCATCAAAACCAGGAAATGGAAGATTTCATGTTCCCGGGCACGTGACGATCTGACCTGGCTTCAGGTCGCCGAGTTATTTCTTCGGGTATGAGGGCGAAAATGGGCGGTTGGGATGAGGAAGTGGATCTGCTGATATTCGGCGCGGGGGCGGGGGGGCTGACGGCGGGGCTGGTAGCTGCCCACGAACATCTGAAGGTCCTGATTTGCGAGAAGACTGCGCAGGTGGGCGGGATCATGTCCACTTCGGGGGGCACGGTATGGGTGCCGGGCACCGACTTGAGCGTAGAAGCGGGCGTTCCCGACAAGGTCGAAGACGCCCGGCGGTTTTTGCGTGCCGTAGTGGCGGATCGAGGGGGCGACGAGGCGCGTGAGGCATTCCTGCAGAGCGGTCCCGAGGCTATCGCCGAGCTCGGGCGGATCAGCGAAGTCAAGTTCGTCGCCGCAGCGGCTCATCCTGATTATCTGGCGGGGCCGGGGGCTGCGTTTGGCGGCCGTGCGCTCGTGCCTCTGCCGTTTGACGCCCGGGTGCTGGGGAAGGCCTTTGCGCGGGTGCGGCCTCCCCGCAGGGAGTTCATGGGCCTGGGAGGCATGATGGTGGCGCGAGCGGATCTGGGCATGTTGCTCGCGCCTTTTGATTCGTGGACGAATTTCAAGCGCACGTTGGCGGTCGTGGGCCGATACGCGCTTGACCGGTTGCGCTATCCGCGAGGTACGCAGCTGGTCATGGGCAATGCGCTCGCCGCCAGGCTCTACTACAGCCTTCTCCAACGCCGCGTCGAGGTTCGTTTTGAGACGCCGCTGGTGGAACTGGTGCGGGAACAGGGGCGAGTGACGGGGGCGGTGGTCGGGGTTCCGGGCGGGCGCCGTCGCATCCGCGCGCGGTGCGGTGTCGTGCTGGCGACTGGGGGGGTTGCGCGTCACCCAGCGCTGCGCAAGCAGCTGTTTCCGGAGGGCGCGCGCGATCTTTCGCTTTCTCCGGAAACACACACCGGCGACGGCGTCGGGCAGGGGCAAAGCGTCGGGGCGCGTATCGAGAGTAGCGGCGATAGCCCCGGCCTGTGGATGCCCTGTTCCATCCTTCGCGCGCCCGGCGGCGACAGGAGCCGGGACAGCGTGTGGCCCCATATTCTCCTGGATCGCGCCAAGCCCGGACTCATCGCGGTGAATAGCCGGGGGGAACGCTTCGTCAACGAGTCGAACTCGTACCATGACTTCGTGATGGGCATGCTGCATGACGACGGCAAGGGGACCAGTGTGCCGGCCCACTTGGTCGTCGATGCGGCGTTCATTCGTCAGTATGGCCTGGGGCTGCTGATGGCGGGCCGAAGCGCTCGCCGCATCTCCGCGTTCGAGCGGGCCGGCTATCTGGTGAAGGGCAATACCCTGGGAGAACTGGCTGCGAAGTTGGGGGTGGACGCGGCGGGGCTCGAGCGCACGGTCGAAACGTATAACCATGCGGCCGAGCGGGGCGAGGATCCTGCGTTCCATCGGGGTGCCAGCCCGATGAATCGCTTCAACGGCGACGAAGCGCAGAAGCCGAATCCGTGCGTGCGCCCGATCGGGAATGGGCCGTACTACGCGGTCACCGTCTGGCCTGCGGATCTGGCCTGCAGCGCGGGTCTCGATGGCTCGGCCAACGGCGAGGTATTCGATGAGGCGGGCCAGGTGATTCCCGGCCTTTTCGCGTGCGGCAACGATCTCGCGTCGATTTTCCGAGGGACCTACCCTGGCCCCGGCACCACGCTCGGTCCGGCCATCGTATTCGGCTGGCGGATCGCGAAATTCGTGGCGCGGGAAGGGGGCCGTGATGCTAGCGGCTCTCAGCGTCGATCTGATCAAGCAGCTGCTGCGAAGTCTTGAGGCAGTGGGCCGCCCAGGCCTCGGCGCTCATGCCAGCGCGTAGTGCGTCGTTGGGGATTTCCACGCTGATGAGCGTTTCCGGCGGGATCCGCTCGAAGATCCCTTGCAGGTCGATGCCGCCCTCGCCTGCCGGAAGGCGGGCGCAGCGCGCCGTGTGAATAAGCTCCGAGGTCTCGGTGGGGATGCCAGCCGGGGCATCGCAGATCTGCGCATAGTGAATCATGGCTTTTGGCAGGGCTGCGAGCTCTTCCAGGGTGCTGGCGGAACGCGCGAAGTGCAGCGGATCGACCAGGACCCCGCCGTTGCTCTGGCCGGCTGCTTCGACGATGCGCCGCGCTGCGGAAACCCGGTCCACCGGCAGCCAGGGCATGAACTCGATGTCGGCCGTGAGCCCATAGGGCTTGCAGGCTTCGCAGAGTCGGGCGAAGGATTCGGTCGCGCGCGCCTCGTTGGTGTCGTTGCCGCCCACCAGGATATTGGCCGCTCCCAATTTCTGGCCCACTTCGAAAAAGGCGATGTAATCCTGCGCATTGAATGACTCGGTGAGGCGGATGATTTCCAGGTCGGCGACCCGCACCCCCGTGTCGTCCATGCGGGCCAGGGTCTCCCGCAACAAAGCAGGGTCGTCCATGAGCGGGTAGCCGATTCCGCCGGGGCTGACCGGCAGCAGTCTGATGCCGCAAGCTTGGTAGCCTGTTTTGGCGGCCGTGCTGATCATCGCAGGCGGGTCGAGTTCCAGGGTGGTGAGCTGGGCCAGGGAATAGCGTCGTTTCATGACTGATGTTCCTTTGTTTTCGGGGGGCATTGGGGGATTGCGTGATCCAGCGCCACTGTGCTTGCGGTTGCGCAGGATTCATGAATGGCAAGCGCCGCTTGCAGGGTCCGCAGCCCGTCCAGGCTGGTGCAGCGTGATGGCGCTGTGCCGTCGATCATTGCGGCGAAGTTCGCCAATTGCGCCTGGTACGGATCCTGGCGATGCAGGATGCTGCGAGTCTGGGTCAGCGGCGCCTGCCAGTGTTTTTGCCGCTCCCGGTACTGCCAGATGTCGAGCCCGGGCAGTGTGAGCGACGCTTCGGTACCGCAAATGAAGTGCGTGTTTTCTCTCTGTTGCGGATAGTGGCTTGCCTCGCCGGCGGACAGGTCCCAGTTCCACGGACTGGTTGCGCAGTCCGACGTCACAAGCGTGCCGATGGCGCCGGACCGGAACTGCATCAGCACGCCGGCGGTGTCCTCCACCGCCAGGCCCCGGATCCGGTTCGACTTCATCGCCTGGACGCTGGCGATCTCACCCAGCAGCAGCCGCAACATGTCGATGTCGTGGATGAGATTGATGAGCACCGGGCCCGCGCCGGGTTGGCGATGCCATGCCAGGTCGAAATAGCCGGCCGGTTTCAGGAAAGTGGCCATCACGGTGGCCGATACCGGTTGGCCGATCAGCCCGCTCTCCAGCAGCCTGTGGGCTTCGCGCAGGATGGCGTTGTGGCGTCGATGATGGCCGATGAGGACGGGGGTGCCGCTCTGTTGCTCTGCGTGTGCGATTCGCCAGGCATCCTCCAGGGTGTCGGCGATGGGCTTTTCCAACAGGATGGGGATGCGCTCGGCCAGGAAGTCGAGAGCGATCGCGGCATGCGTCCGATTGGGCGTGGCAATGATGGCTCCGTCAGGGTGTATGGCTGACAGCAGTTCCCGATGTCCCGGGTACCAGCGGATGCTGTTGGCTTGGGCGAATTCCCGCGCCTGGTCGGTGGGGTCTGCCAGCGCTGCCAGCGTGAAATCCGCGCCGTTGCGGATCCGTTCGACATGCATGATTCCGATTGCCCCCAGGCCGATGAGTGCGAGTGACTTGCGCTTGTGTGTGCTCATATTGATTAGGGTTATCTATAATTCTTAAAATATTGAATGGCATTCCATAATAGATTACCATTCTAAAGAGTAGTTGACACCTCTAATTTTTGCGTTCAGTCAGGAGACGAAATATGACGACGAAACATGGTGGGCAGCATCTGGAACGACCGCTCTGGTCGCGCCGTGAAGTGTTGAAGACGGCAGGGGGGGCGATGGTGGGTGGACTCGCCTCGCTGGCGGTTCCCGGTATCGTGCGGGCCCAGAGCCAGTCCGGTCCGTTGCGGCTTGGGATCGTGTTTGCCAAGCAAGGGGTCTGGACCGAGCAGTCCAAGCAGCTGGCCGATGGCGTCACCCTGGCGCTCAAACGCAAGGGCAATCAGATCCTGGGGCGCGATATCGAACTGCTTTGGTATGACGAGCCCAATCCTCAGGGCGCCCAGCAGAACATCAGCAAGCTCATGTATCAGGACAAGGTCTTCGCCGTCGTGGGCGGTTCGAACAGCGGGACCGCCCTGGCGATGTCGTCGGTTGCCGCCCGCGCGCAGATTCCCTATCTGTGCCCCGGCGCCGCGGCTGCGGCCCTGACGGGGTCCGATTGCAATCCATATACCTTTCGTACCTTGACGACGACCATGGTGGCGAGCCGCGCGCTGGCGCCGGCTTGTCTGGAAATTGGCAAGAACTGGTATTACCTGGCTGCCAACTATGCCTATGGCCAGGACATCTACAACAGCATGTCCGGCCTGCTCAAGCAAGCCGGCGGCAAGGAACTGGGTTACGACAAGGCGCCGCTGGGCACGTCCGATTACAGTTCTTTCATCCTCAAGATCCGCCAGGCCAAGCCCGACGTGGTGATGCTGGGCTTGCCGGGCGGCGATCTGTCGACCTTCCTCAAGCAGTGGGCCGACATGGGCATGAAGGGAAAGATTCCGGTGGCTTGCCCCATCATCGGCAACATCGACCTCTGGTCCGTGGGTGCGGAGGCTGCTACCGGTTATTACGGCATGCCCTGGAGCTTCAGCAACCCGCAGAACCCCCAGGTCGAAAAGGAGTTCGCTGCCGAATACGCCAAGATGCATCCCGGTCAGGCTCCGTGCGCGGACAAGGTCTGGCTGGGCTGGTACACCACCCGCGTGCTGCTCGAAGCGGTTGAAAAGGCACAGTCTGTCGAAGCCGGCAAGATCGTGAAGAGCCTCGAGACGACCCGCATCAATGACGGCGCCTACGATGCCGGGTACCGGAGCTGGGATCACCAGATGCTGCACCCCTGCATGGTGTTCAAGGTCAAGGACAAGATCACTGATAAGTGGGATTGGCTGGATGCCGTGGCCCAGGAACCCAAGCAGCCGAGTTGGGAAAACCTGAACGCGCTGTTTGGCACCGAACAGGAAATCGGTTGCAAGATGCCACCGCACTGACCGTCTCTGTGCGGTGATTGGTCTCCGGTATCTCGCCCGGCCGATTCGCAAAACGGAATCCGGCCGGGCGGCCTCCTCATTCGGTAATCGCCATGTTAGATATCATCATCTCTCAGCTCGCCAACGGGCTGGTCTTAGGGTTTCTATACGTCTTGCTCGCAATCGGCCTGTCGATCATCTTCGGCCTGCTGGGCGTCATCAATTTTGCCCATGGCGCATTCTTTGCGCTGGGCGCCTATTTCGCCGTCAGCCTGTATTCCTCGTTGGGTTGGTGGTCGGTCATCCTGGCCCCGATTCTGGTGGCGCTCGTCGGCATGGTCTGCGAACGCCTGTTGATCCGTCATCTGTACGGCAAGGATCCGCTGCTGAGCCTGATCCTGACGTTCGCCCTGTCCCTTTTCATCACTGCCCTGATCCGGTTGTTCTGGGGGGCGGGTGGCATCCCGTTCAACACGCCCCCCGTCTTTGCGGGGATTTTTGAATTCGGCGCGATCTTCCTTACCCGCTACCGGGTGGCAGTGCTCGTCATTACGGTCCTGTTGCTGGTGGCGTTGTGGGCGTTCCTCACCTTCACGCCCTATGGCCGGATCCTGCGCGCAGGCAGTCGCGATCCGGAAATGGTGGAAATGCTGGGGATCAATCTGCCGCGCGTTCTGACGGTGGCCTTCGGGTTGGGGTGCCTGCTGGCCGGCGCGGCCGGCCTGCTGGCGGCCCCGCTGCTGACTGTGACGCCGGACATCGCGACCGTGGCCATCATGCCGGCCTTCGTCATCGTGACCATCGGCGGGTTGGGATCCTACCCCGGCGCCATCGTGGCGGGGGTTCTCGTGGGGTTGGTGACGGCATTGACCGTGCAGTTTGCGCCCGAGGCGTCGGCGGCATCCATGTATGTGTTGATGGCCCTGATCCTGCTGATTCGGCCGCGCGGCCTGTTCGGTGAGCGCTGGGAGCGTTTCGAATGAAAGACATCATCAAACATCCGGTCACCGTGCTGCTGAGCTCGTTGGTGCTGCTGGGTTTTTTCCTGGCGTTCGTCGGGGCGCCGATGACACGCCTGACGCAGATTGCCATCTATACGCTATACGGCATGGGCGTGAATCTGCTGGTGGCCTACACGGGCCTGGTGCCCTTCGGCGCATCCGTTTTCTTCGGTACGGCGTCCTATGTGGCGGCGATCACCTTGCTGCACGTTTCCACCAATGAGGTTGCTGCGCTCATAGGGGTCGTCCTGTTTTCGGTGGTGCTGGCATTCCTGCTCGGGGCGCTCATCCTCAAGCGGCGCGGCCTCTATTTTTCGCTGCTCACGCTGGCGTGTTCGCAGATCGCCTTCGAGATCGCATTTCGCTGGACGGATGTTACGGGCGGGGAAAACGGGTTGCAGAACGTTCCGCGGCCGTTATTTCCGTCGCGGGATTCGTTCAATATCTTCGCGGTGCTGACGATCGTGGCGGCAGTCTACCTGATGTGGCGCCTGGTGCATTCCTCGTTCGGGCGTGCCATGCAGGCCATGCGCGACAATGAGCAGCGCATGCTGAGCCTGGGCTTCAATCCCTATCGGCTGAAACTCGTCGCCTTCATTTTCTCCGGTGCGTTCATCGGCTACGCGGGAGGATTGCTGGCGCTGCTGCTGCAGGGCGCCTACGCCAATAACCTGAATTGGGAGCACGCGGCGGATCCTTTGCTGATGACGGTCCTGGGAGGCGTGCACCATTTCGTCGGCCCGTTGTGGGGCGCCATCAGCTTCATCGTGCTCGAGGATAATCTCAGCGCCATCAGCGAGAACTGGTGGTTGATCTTCGCGCCCATCATCGTGCTGTTCGTCCTGCTTTCTCCCGAGGGCGTTCATGGGCTGTACCGGCGTCTGATCCGGAATCCGCGCTGGAGCCTCACGCGGTCCGGCATTCCCCCGCGGCCCGCTCATATCGAACCCTGGTTCGGCACGCCGCAGAATGCGGATCCCGACAAGCCGATTCTGTCAGTGACGCACCTGACCAACAAGTTCGGCTCCTTGGTGACGTCGCATGACATCAGCCTGGACATCTATCCCAACCAGCTGCATAGCCTGATCGGGCCCAATGGCGCCGGCAAGACCACCTTGTTCAATATCCTGGCGGGCGTACTGCCGCCCACCGAGGGCACTGTGGTTTTCGAAGGCCAGGACATCACGCGCCTGTCCATGGACCGGCGGGCCCGCCTGGGGATCGGCCGTTCCTATCAGATCCTGAGCGTGTTCCGGAACCTGACCGTATTCGAGAACGTCCGGATCGCCGCGCAGGCGCACATGGCGCCAAGGCTCGGTTTCTGGCGTGATGCCTACCGGGAGCAGGCAATCAATGCACGCGCCTGGTCGTTGCTGGCGGCCGTGCATCTGGAGGACAGGGCTGCGGACCAGTGCGAGAACCTTGCACATGGCGAGCAGAGATTGCTTGAAATCGCCGTGACGCTGGCCACCGATGCGCGCTTGCTGCTGCTCGACGAGCCTCTGGCCGGGCTGGCCGAAGCGGATCGCGTGGTCGTGTCGGATCTCATCCAGCAGCTCGCCCGGCAGCGCGCCGTTTTCCTGATCGAACACGATATGGATCGCGTGTTGACGATCTCCAATCGGGTGACGGTCCTGCACCGCGGGCACTTGATTGCGGATGGACGCCCCGAAGAGGTTGCGCGCGATCCGCAGGTGATCGATGCCTACCTGGGCGGGGACAGGCCGGAACTTTCCGATGAAGTGCGGCGGGCGGCCGACGAGGCCTCCCATGCGACGCGTCAGCCTTTGCTGTCACTGGAACATATTGACGCCGGTTATCACGGCAGCACGGTACTCAGCGATCTGTCGATACAGGTTCATCAGGGCGAGGTGCTGGCATTGCTGGGCCGCAATGGCGTGGGGAAGACCACGACCCTCAAGACCATCATGGGTGTGGTTCGAGCTACGCGCGGCCGGATCCTGCTCGAGGGCCAGGACATCACTCAGGCCAAGTCCTTCACCATCAATCGCCTGGGGCTTGCGATCGTGCCCGAGGGACGGCGCCTGTTTCCCAACCTGACGGTTTACGAAAACCTGCGCCTGGCCGCCCGCAAAGGCGGGATCACGGTTGAAGACGCCTATGAGATGTTTCCGCGCCTGCACAACCGCAGGAACGTCAAGGCTGAAAGTCTGTCGGGCGGCGAGCGGCAGATGGTCGCGATCGCCCGCTCGCTCATGGTGCCGAGCAAGCTCATCCTGCTCGACGAGCCGTTCGAGGGGCTGTCGCCGGCCATCGTGAAGGAGGTGATGGAGGCCGTGATCAAGTTGCGCGATCGAGCCAGCCTGATCATCGTCGAACACAATGCGGAATCGGTGTTGGCGCTGGCCGATAGCGCCTGCGTGCTGGTCAATGGAACCGTGGCCTATCAGGGCCGGGCGTCGGATCTGGCAGCGGATGCGGAACTTCAGGCGCGCTTATTGGGTGTGAAGGTTTGAGATGCCCGCACGGCAGGGGCTGCGCGGCATGATGTGACTGAGAGAGGTTGGGAAGCATGTTGAATTTGTCAGGGAAGACGCGGCTTTATTACATCGTGGGAGATCCCATCGCCCAGGTGAAATCGCCTGCCGGGATGACGGCCGGGCTTACCGAGCGGGGGGCGGATGCGATCGTGGTGCCGGCTCATGTCAGCCGCGAGTCGCTGATGGCCTTTTTCGCGGGGGCGAAGGCCACGCTCAATGTCGATGGCATCATCGCGACCGTGCCGCATAAATTTGGCGCCGCCGGGCAGTGTGACGAACTGAGCGAGCGGGCGCGTTTCCTCGGTTCAGCCAATGTCGTGCGGCGCATGGGCGATGGGAAGTGGTTCGGCGACCAGGTCGATGGCCTGGGGTTCGTGCAGGCCCTGCGCGATACCGGGTTCGAGCCGCGCGGCAAGCGGGCGCTGCTCGTGGGGGCGGGCGGAGCCGGCTCGGCGATTGCTCAGGCGTTGCTCGATGCCGGTGTGGCGTCCCTGGGCATCTGCGATCAGGACGCCCAGCGCCAGGGGCATCTGGTCGAGCGTCTTGCGTCTCTGGGCCTGGGGGCGGTGTCGGCGGCATCCTCGGATCCGGCCGGACTCGATCTGGTGGTCAATGCCACGCCCATGGGGATGCGGGGGGGCGATCCTTCGCCCGTGCTGGTGGAATCGCTGACCGCCGGCATGATCGTGGGCGATGTCATCACAGAGCCGGCGGTGTCGCCGTTGATCGCCGCAGCGCGGGCCGCGGGGTGCCGCACGGTCACAGGGCTGGAGATGTTCGCCTGTGTGGCGCGCCACATGCTGGATTTCTATACCGATTGAGGGCCTCGCGGGGGCGCGCCCTGGGCGGACCGACCGCCGAACAGGGCGCATCAGCCCCCATGACGCATCAGGTGCGTCAAGAGCCCGGGGGGTCTTGCGTAGCCCGCGATGATTGCTGGCGCAAGCGATACCCCGCATACAACACCCCCAACCACACCGGCAGCACGTAGACCGCCGGCCGGGTGTCGTCCAGTTGCGTCATCAGCGCGACCAGCCCTACCAGGAACGCCGCGCACAGGTAGTTCACCCAGGGGAACCCGGGGGACAGGAAATGCAGCTTGGAAGCATCGTGCGCCCGTCGGAAGCGCAGGTGCACCAGCACGATCATCATCCAGGTCGTCGCAGCGGCGGCGGTGGCGACCGCCATGATCCGCATGAAGGCGCCTTCGGGCACCAGGAAATTGATCACCACGATCACCAGCGTGCAGGCCGAGGAAAACAGGATGCCCGCCCAGGGTACCTGGCGCGGGCTCAGGCGCAGGAAGATTCGGGGCGCATTGCCTTGCTGAGCCAGGCTGTAGAGCATGCGCCCGTTGCTGTACATGCCGCTGTTGTAGACCGAAATCGCGGCGGTCAGCACCACCAGGTTCAGGATGTCGGGCGCGGCGGGGATGCCCAGGTTGGAGAAGATCAGCACGAAAGGGCTGCCCTGGGTGCCGATCTGGTTCCAGGGGTACAGGATGACCAGCACCGCCAGGGCGCCCACGTAGAACAGCAGGATGCGCCACAGCACCTGGTTGATGGCCCTGGGGATGCTGCGTCGCGGATCGTCGGCTTCGCCGGCGGTGATGCCGATGAGCTCGGTGCCGCCAAAGGAAAACATCACGACGACCAGCGACAGCAGCAGGCCGTGGATGCCGTTGGGCAGGAAGCCGCCGTGCGCCCACAGATTGCTCAGGCCGCTGGCCTTCTGGTCGGAGCCCAGGAAGATCAACAGCAAGCCCAGGACGATCATGCCGATGATGGCGGCGATCTTGATGAAGGCCAGCCAGAATTCGCTTTCGCCATACAGGCGCACGTTCAGCAGGTTCAGGGCTGTGATGCTGAGCAGCACGGCCAGGGCGCTGGCCCAGGCGGGAAAGTCCGGCAGCCAGTAGTTCACGTAGATGCCCACCACCGACAATTCCGCCATGCTGACCAGCACGTAGAGCAGCCAGTAGTTCCAGCCGGACAGGAAGCCGGCGAAACCGCCCCAGTAGCGGTAGGCGAAATGGCTGAAGGCGCCGGATACCGGTTCCTGCGTGGACATCTCGCCCAGCATGCGCATGATCAGGTAGATCATCAGCCCGCCGATCAGATAGGACAGGATGATGCCGGGGCCGACCAGTTGGATGGACGCGGCCGAGCCGTAGAACAGGCCGGTGCCGATGGCTCCGCCCAGGGCGATCATCTGGATGTGGCGGTTTTTCAGCGTGCGGGCCAGAGTGGCGGGGGCGGCGTCAGTGCGGGGTGTCGCGGGGGGTGTGCGCATGTGAGCGGAAGGAGGAGAGGAGGGAGGAAGCGGCTTTGACAGGGGAAGGGGCAGCGGCGCGGATCCTGGGCGGATGCCGGGGGCGCGGGACGTGTCGAAGCAATCCGGGATTGTGGATCGATGCCTGCTATCAGGTGTCGCGCGGGCGCATATCACGTGCCCTTGAGCGTGGTGGCGATGGCATCGTGCAGGGCGGGGACACGGGCTGAAAGATCCTGTGCCTGCTGCTGCCAGGCGGCCTGACGGACTGGGTCGTGATGGCCGGGCGCCCAGATGGCGTCGGGAAAGCAGGGGTCTGCGCGCCAGCGCGGGATCAGGTGCCAGTGCAGGTGGGGCACCTGATTGCCGAGGCTGGCCAGGTTGATCTTGTCGGGCTGGAGCATTTGACGCTGCAGGGCTTCCACCCGGTAGACCGCTCGCATCAGATGGTCGCGTTCGGCGGGGGAAAGGTCCGTCATTTCGGCCGCGTGACTGCGCCAGATGACGCGAATGTAGCCGGGAAAGGGGCTGTCGTCCACGCGGATCACGCGCAATTGCGCGTCTTCCCAAAGCAGCCCGGACGGGGCAGGGCCGCACAGGGGGCAGTGCGTGCGGAGGGGGATGTCAGGTGACGTCATCATGGTGCCTGTGCGCAGGGGCGCGGATGCGGCGGGCTGTTGGCGGGGCGGCGGTCCGCTCGGACCTGGGCTGCCGCAGGCGCAGCGGGCCAGGGTGGCTTTATGCCCGATCGAAAAACAGTTCGTGCAGCGCGGTGCCCGGGTCTTCCGCCCGCATGAAGGCCTCGCCCACCAGGAATGCCTGCACGCCGTGTTCGCGCATCCGGTCCACGTCCGCGGGCTGCAGGATGCCGCTTTCGGTGACGACGCGCTTGCCTTCGGGCAGGTCCTTGAGCATGGACAGGGTCGTGTCCAGTCGGGTGTCGAAGGTGCGCAGGTTGCGGTTGTTGATGCCCAGCAGCGGTGTCTGCAGCGTCAGGGCGGCGTCCAGTTCGCTGCGATCGTGGATTTCGACCAGCACGTCCATGCCCAGGTCGATGGCGACGGCTTCCAGTTCGCGCATCTGGGCGGGTTCCAGGGCGGCGGCGATCAGCAGCACGCAGTCGGCGCCCAGCGCGCGGGCATGGATGACCTGATAGGGATCGATCAGGAAGTCCTTGCGCAGGACCGGCAGGCTGCAGGCGGCGCGCGCCTGGCGCAGGTGGTCGTAGCCACCCTGGAAATACTGCACATCGGTCAGGACCGACAGGCAGGCGGCGCCGTGGCAGGCGTAGCTGGTGGCGATGTCGCTCGGGTGGAAGTCCGCGCGGATCACGCCCTTGGAAGGCGAGGCCTTCTTGATTTCGGCGATCACGGCGGGCTTGCCTTGGGCGATCTTGTCTTCGATGGCGCGGGCGAACCCCCGGATGTCCTTGCGGCTTCGGGCTTCGCGCAGCAGTTCGGATTCGCTGCGCATCTGCCGGGCCGTGGCGACCTCGATGCGCTTGGTGTCCAGGATCTGTTTGAGGATGTCGCTCATGATGCAAACCTTTGCGTGTACTGACTGAATTGTTCCAGCTTGTCGCGGGCCGCGCCCGAGGCGATGAGTTCCGTTGCGCGGGTGATGCCGTGCGGGATGGAGTCGGCTTGATTGCCCGCATACAGGGCCAGGCCGGCGTTCAGGATGACAATGTCGCGGGCCGTGCCTGCCGTGTTGTCCAGGGCGGCGCGCACCAGTTGCGCGGATTCATCGCGGTTGGCGACCTTGATGCTGCGGTTGGACACCATGGCCATGCCGAAGTCTTCCGGATGGATTTCATATTCCCGCACCTGGCCGTCCTTCAGTTCGCCGATCAGGGTGGCGGCGCCCAGGGAAGCTTCGTCCATGCCGTCTTTCCCATGGACGATCAGCACGTGGCGCGACCCCAGTCGCTGCAGGACGCGCACCTGGATGCCCACCAGATCGGGGTGGAAGACGCCCATCAACTGGTTCTCGGCGCCCGCCGGATTGGTCAGCGGCCCCAGGATGTTGAAGATGGTGCGCACCCCCAGTTCGCGGCGCACGGCCGCCACGTTTTTCATGGCGCCATGGTGGGCCGGGGCGAACATGAAGCCGATACCGGTGGCATCGATCGATTCGGCCACCTGTTCGGGTGTGGCCGTGATGCAGACCCCCAGCGCTTCCAGCACGTCCGCGCTGCCCGACGAGGACGAGGCGCTGCGGTTGCCGTGCTTGGCGATCTTGACCCCGCCGGCGGCGGCCACGAACATGGCGGCTGTGGAAATATTGAAGGTGTGCGAGCCGTCGCCGCCGGTGCCGCACATGTCCAGCAGATCCTGGGGATAGGGGGTCGTCACGCCCAGCGCGAATTCCCGCATGACCTGGGCGGCGGCGGTGATTTCCCCCACGGTTTCTTTTTTGACGCGCAGGCCCATCAGCAGGGCGCTGGCCAGCTGCGGCGACATTTCCCCGCGCATCAGCATGCGCATGAGTTCCAGCATTTCGTCGTGGAAGATTTCGCGGTGTTCGATGCAGCGGACCAGGGCTTCGTTCGGGGTGATCAAAGGCATGACGGGAATTCCTTTCGAGGGGGGCGGATTTCAGAGGTTCAGGAAATTGCGCAGCAAGGCGTGGCCGTGTTCGCTGAGGATGGATTCCGGATGGAATTGCACCCCGTAGACGGGCAGGGTCTTGTGCGCGACCCCCATGATTTCCCCATCCGCCGTTTCGGCCGTAATGGTCAGACAGTCCGGCAGCGAGGCGCGCTCGATGGCCAGGGAGTGGTAACGCGTGACGTCGAAGGGAGAGGGCAGTCCGGCGAAGAGATCGCTGCCGGTATGCGTGATGGGCGAGATCTTGCCGTGCATGAGTTCCCGGGCGCGAACGATGCGCCCCCCATAGGCCGCGCCGATGGCCTGGTGGCCCAGGCATACGCCCAGGATGGGCATGCGCCCCGCGAAGTGGCGGATCAGATCAATGGAAATGCCGGCTTCGGCCGGTGTGCAGGGACCGGGCGAGACGCAGATACGGTCCGGATTCAGGGACTCCACGCCGGCCAGGTCGATCTGGTCGTTGCGCACGACGTCGACCTGGACCCCCAGTTCGCCGAAGTACTGCACCAGGTTGTAGGTGAAGGAATCGTAGTTGTCGAGCATCAGAAGCTTCATGATCAAGCATTTCCTTGGTCAGAAACCGCCGTACTGGAGACAGGTGGGGAATAAAGATTTGCCGGCCAGAACGGCGGCAAAGTGCGAAAAAACACGCATGAGGATGCCGCCTCTAAGAGAGGCGCCACCAAGTCGATGTGTGCGAGGTCGCGTGAAAAATCATGCAGTGATTCTAACGCGCCGACGGGCCGGCTGTCGAGCCGTGAAAACCAGCGGGTCGCAGGATGAAAGCAGTCAGCACAAAATTGGTAATACCAATATTGAATTTCGCCGATTACCTGTATTTGTGTTGACCAGGAAAATCCCATGTTTCTATAATCCACACCATGATTTCCGTCCTGGTAGTGGTAATACCATTTAGTGGGGCGGGAACAATCTGTCTTGTTCACCGCCCGGCGGGCGTATATCCTGCCCTGGATGGTTCACGCTCTATGACCATGACGACCACGCGCCTTTCGGATCGACTTGTCGGACAGTTGCAGGCCCTGATCACGGATCAGGGTCTGCAACCGGGCGACCGTCTGCCCGCCGAACGGCAGTTGGCCCTGCAACTGGGCGCTTCGCGGCCCTCCGTGCGCGAGGCTATTCAGCACCTGGCCAGCCAGGGCCTGTTGCGCAGCCGTCAGGGCGGGGGCACCTATGTGCAGGCGCCAGGGGCCGGAGGGGCTGCCTGGCCGCGCCAGCAGTTGGTGCGGACGCTGGGCGATCTGGTGTCCGACGACCCCGAATACCGTTACGACGTGCTGGAAGCCCGCCATGCGCTGGAAGGCGGCACCGCCTGGCATGCCGCCTTGCGGGCGACGCCGGAAGACCGCGCGAAGATCCGGGCGCGTTTCGACGATCTGCAGCGGTTTCAGGGGCACGACGACCCGGAACTGAGCGCCCGCGCCGATGCCCAGTTCCACTTGGCCATCGCCGAGGCATCCCACAATGCCGTGCTGTTGCAGATGATGCACGGCTTGTTCGACCTGCTGCGGGCGACGGTCACGGAAAACCGCCAGCGCATGTATACGGTGCGACACACGCACGTGCAGCTGGCCCAGCAGCATCAGGCCGTGATGGACGCCATTTTGCGCGGCGATGCCGAAGCCGCCCGGGCGACGGTCTGGCAACACCTTGAGTTCGTGCATGCCACCGTGCGCGCCATGGACGAGGACGAGGCCCGTCGGGCCCGATCCTCGCGCCTGTCGCATTTTTCCTGATTTTTATTCGAGCCGCCATGATCATTTCCGCATCCACCGATTACCGCGCAGCAGCCCAGCGCTGCCTGCCCCCCTTCCTGTTTCATTATGCCGACGGCGGGGCGTATGCCGAATACACGCTGCAGCATAATGTCAGCGACCTATCGGGGGTGGCTTTGCGCCAGCGGGTGCTCAATGACATGTCGCAGCTCGATCTGACGACCCGTGTATTCGGCGAGACCCTGTCCATGCCGGTGGCGCTGGCGCCGGTCGGCCTGACCGGCATGTACGCCCGCCGGGGCGAGGTCCAGGTGGCGCGGGCGGCGGATGCTCACGGCATCCCGTACACCATGTCCACGGTGTCGGTCTGCTCGATCGAGGAAGTCGCGCCCGCCATCAGCCGGCCGATGTGGTTCCAGCTGTATGTGCTGAAGGATCGCGGCTTCATGAAAAGCGTGCTGGAACGCGCCCAGGCCGCGGGGGTGTCCACCCTGGTATTCACGGTGGACATGCCGGTGCCGGGCGCCCGCTACCGCGACGCCCACGCGGGCATGAGCGGTCCCTATGCGGCTTGGCGCCGCTATGCGCAGGCCGTGCTGCATCCGCGCTGGGCCTGGGACGTGGGTCTGTGGGGGCGGCCGCACGATCTGGGCAACGTGTCCAAATACCTGGGAAAATCCACCGGCCTGGAAGACTATATCGGCTGGCTGGGGACCAATTTCGATCCGTCGATTTCCTGGAAAGATCTGCAGTGGATCCGGGATTTCTGGAAAGGGCCGATGGTGATCAAGGGCATCCTGGACCCCGACGATGCGCGGGAAGCGGTCCGTTTCGGCGCCGACGGCATCATCGTGTCCAACCACGGCGGCCGCCAGCTGGACGGCGTGCTGTCCACGGCCCGCGCGCTGCCGGCGATCGCGGACGCGGTCAAGGGACAGATCACCGTGCTGGCCGATTCGGGCGTGCGCACCGGGCTGGACGTGGTGCGCATGCTGGCGCTGGGCGCGGACACCGTGCTGCTGGGCCGCGCCTGGCTGTACGCCCTGGCCGTCGGCGGCCAGGCCGGGGTGGCGAATCTGCTGTCCCTGATCGAAAAGGAAATGCGCGTCGCCATGACCCTGACGGGCGCGCGCACCATCGCGGACATCACGCGCGATTCGCTGGTGCGCTGATCGGATCGCCGCATCGCACCAAGCCGCGCCGTCCGTAGATGGCGCGGCGAAGGGCTGCTGCTGTGGCTTAGGGCAGGCCTAAGGGCCTGTCCGGTTAATGCCCATGCGGAACGTTAGATAGGCTCATCCAGCCCGAACTGCACCTGTTCCGCCGCCCGCAGCAGCGCCCGGGCCTTGGCTTCGGTTTCCTGCCATTCCTTTTCGGGGTCCGAATCGGCGACGATGCCGGCGGCGGCCTGCACGTACAGCATGCCGTCGCGGATGACGCCGGTGCGGATGGCGATGGCCAGGTCCATCTCGCCGCCGTAGCTGAGATACCCGGCCGCGCCGCCGTAGATGCCTCGGCGCACGGGTTCCAGTTCGTCGATGATTTCCATGGCGCGGACCTTCGGCGCCCCGGTCAGGGTGCCGGCCGGGAAGGTGGCCCGCAGCACGTCGATGTTGCTCATGCCGTCGTTCAGTTCGCCCTGCACGTTGGACACCAGGTGCATGACGTGGGAATAGCGTTCGATCGTCATCGTGTCGGTGACCTCCACCGAGCCGGTCTTGGCGACGCGGCCGATGTCATTGCGCGCCAGGTCGATGAGCATGACGTGTTCGGCGCGTTCTTTCGGGTCGGCCAGGAGTTCCTGCTCCAGGCGCAGATCGTCGTCCTGGGTGGCGCCGCGCTTGCGGGTGCCCGCCAGCGGGCGGATGGTGACCATTTCGCGGCTTTCGCCGCCTTCGACTTCGCGGTCCTTGCGCACCAGGATTTCCGGCGAGGCCCCGACCACGTGGAAGGTGTCGAAATTCCAGTAGTACATGTAGGGCGACGGATTCAGGGACCGCAGCGCCCGGTACAGCGACAGCGGCGAGTCGCGGAAGGGCTTGGCGATCACCTGGCCGACCTGCACCTGCATCAGGTCGCCGGCGGCGATGTATTCCTTGGCCTTCAGCACGGCGGCGATGTAGTCTTCCTTCTTGAAGTCGCGTTCCGTGGGCGTCTGCATGCTGGCGTAGGCATAAGGGATGACGACCGGGGTGCGCAGCTTTTCGCGCAGGGCCTTCAGGCGCCGGCGGGCCAGGGCGTAGGCCTCGGGCTGCTGCGGATCGGCGTAGACGATCAGGTAGGTGCGGCCCGCCAGGTTGTCGACGATGACCAGTTCATCGACCTGCATCAGCATGATGTCGGGTGTGCCAGGCTGTTGGCCGGCGGGGCGCGGCTTGACGCAGGGGCCCAGGCGCGGTTCGATGTGGCGCACGGTGTCGTAGCCGAAATAGCCGGCCAGGCCGCCCGCGAAACGCGGCATGCCCGGGCGCAGGGCGACGCGGAACCGTTTCTGGAAGGCCTCGATGAAGGTCAGGGGATCGCCCTCGTGGGTTTCGACGACCTGGCCCTGGCGCACGACTTCCGTGGTGGTGCCGGTGGCTCGGATCAGGGTCTTGGCCGGCAGGCCGATGAAGGAATAGCGCCCGAAGCGCTCGCCTCCCACCACTGATTCCAGCAGGCAGCTGTTGCGTCCGGCCTCGGGGCCGGCATGAGCCAGTTTCAAATAGATCGCCAGCGGCGTATCCAGATCGGCGTAGGTTTCCGCAATCAGGGGAATGCGGTTGTAGCCTTGGGCGGCCAGCGCGTTGAATTCGATTTCTGTCATAGCGGTCTTGTGGGATAAGGGCGGCCGAGACAGAAAAGCCCGGCCAATCAAAGGTCCGGGCTGTGAAATGGGGTGGCGCGATCGATCGGTGCCACCCGGGATGCCATTACCCGGAACGCCAACACCACCAGCGCCAGGTGGCGCGGGTGGCGGTCGGGTAATAGCGAAAGCTGTTCATGCGAATTCGGGTGTTTGGTCAGCGGCCCATTGGGCGGCCTCGACAAGGGAATCCACTATAGCATCCACAGGCAGGCTCTGCACGGGCTGGCCTTCGTTGTAGCCGTAGGGCAGCGCCAGGACCTGGATGCCGGCCGCCTGGGCCGCCAGCGCGTCGTTGATGGAGTCGCCGATGAACAGGGCCTGCGCGGGCTTGATGCCCAGCAGGTCGCAGGCGTGGAACAGGGGCAGGGGGTCCGGTTTCTTGCGTTCGCAGGTGTCGCCGCAGACGACTACGTCGAAATAGGTATCCAGCCCCATGAGTCGCAGCAGCGGCGCCGTGAAATCGGAGCCTTTGTTGGTGACGATGGCCAATCGGGCGCCCTGGCTGTGAAAGGCCTGCAGCCCGGCGATCACGCCGGGGAATACCTGGCTGTGGCGGCCGTTCAGGGCGCGGTAGTGATCCTGGAAACGGGCCAGGCCGCGCATGACCTGATCGACGCTGGGTGGGTGCCCGCCGTGGCTGAGCGTGCGGATGACCAACTGTTCGACGCCCTTGCCGACGAACGTGGCGATCAGGGACTCGGGCAACGGCGCCAGGTCCATGTCTTGGCGCATGGCGTTGGCGGCATCCGCCAGGTCGGGGATGGTATGCACCAGGGTGCCATCCAGATCAAACAATATTCCGGCAAAGTGCATGATGCGGCGATTGCGATAGAGTTGGTGCGTCAAACGGGGCCATGGTAGCACTTCCCGTTCAAACGTGTCCTACTGAAAGGCTTAAGAAACGATTGTTTCATCCGGCCGGGCGGTGGTGCGTCGTTGGGCATCGCCTTGGGCGATGCCCTGGCGCAGGCCGGCGATGACCTGGCGGTAATCGGGCTGGCCGAAGATCGCCGAGCCTGCCACGAAGGCGTCGGCTCCGGCGGCGCGGATGTCGGCGATGTTATCGGGCTTGACCCCGCCGTCGATCTCCAGAGCGATGGCTTGGCCGCCCCGGGCTTGCCAGAGGTCGATGCGGTCGCGGGCCTGCTGCAGTTTCTGCAGCGTGTGAGGAATGAAGGACTGCCCGCCGAAACCGGGGTTGACCGACATCAGCAGCACCAGGTCCAGGCGTTCCATGACGTGGTCCATCCAGTCCAGCGGGGTGGCCGGATTGAAGACCAGCCCGGCCTGGCAGCCATGGTCGCGGATCAGCGCCAGCGTGCGGTCCACGTGGCGCGAGGCTTCGGGGTGGAAGCTGATGATGTTGGCCCCCGCCTTGGCGAAGGCGGGCACCAGGGCGTCCACCGGTTCGACCATCAGGTGCACGTCGATGGGGGCCTGGGTATGCGGCCGCAGGGCTGCGCACACCATGGGCCCCATGGTCAGGTTGGGGACGAAATGGTTGTCCATGACGTCGAAGTGGATCCAGTCCGCCCCGGCGGCCACCACCGCGGCGACTTCTTCGCCCAGCCGGGCGAAATCGGCGGACAGCAGGCTGGGGGCGATGCGGGCGGGGGGCAGGGCGGTCATGGCGAAACAGGGTCCGGATGTGTCATGATGACGGTTTGATGATCCTGCCTATTTTAGTGCACCCGATTTTGGCATGAAAAAGCTTCTGTGGTCTGCGGCCATGCTGGCCTTGTTGAGCGCCTGTTCCTCGGTTCCCCTGGAAGAAGGCCCGGCCGGTGAGCCGGGCGGCGCCGAACCCGCGGTGACGCAGCCGCTGGTGGTGCCCGCCTTGTCCGCATTGCCGGAAACGCCAGCGCGCGTCCTGAAGGGGCGCTATGTGCCGGTTGCCTGGCAGCAGTTGCCCGGCTGGGCCGAAGACGATCTGGCCCATGTCTGGAAGGGCTTGCTCAATGATTGCCGAGGCTTGATGCGCCCGGTGTCCGGATCCTTGGCCTCGCCGGCCAGGGCGGCGCCCCGGGCCTGGCAGCCGGTCTGTCAGGCGGCGGTGCAGGCGGGGCTGGGGCCGCAGGCGTCCGGCGCTCCGGTGCGCAGCTTTCTGCAGACTCATCTGCGTCCCTGGCAATTGGACCAGGCTGCCGGTCAGGCGGCCAGCGGCACGACGACCGGTTATTACGAGCCCTTGATTCATGCGTCCCGCAGCCGCGCGGGCGCCTACCAATGGCCGCTGTATGCCACGCCCGCAGATTTGCTGGTGGTGGACCTGGGGGCCGTCTATCCCGAACTGGCCGGAAAGCGGGTGCGCGGGAAGCTGGAAGGCCGGCGCATCGTGCCCTACGATACGCGGGCGCAGATTGCCGCCGACCCTGCCCGCCAGCCGCCCGTCATCGTCTGGGCCAGCGATCCGGTCGAGGCCTTTTTCCTGCAGATCCAGGGGTCCGGGCGCGCCGTGCTGCCGGACGGATCCGTGGTGCGTCTGGCGTACGCCGACCATAATGGCCGTCCTTATGTGTCGATCGGCCAATGGCTGGCGCAGCAGGGGGAAATGCCGCTGGCGCAGACTTCGATGCAAAATATCAAGCAATGGGCTCGCAATCATCCCGATCGCGTGCAGCAGATGCTCAACGTCAACCCGGCCATGGTGTTTTTCCGCGAGGAAGCCATCGATGATCCGGAACTCGGCCCTCGGGGCGCTTATGGGGTGCCGCTGATGGCGCAGCGCTCGATTGCCGTCGATACGGATTTCGTGCCGCTGGGCACGCCGGTCTGGCTGGCCACCCGCCAACCGGGCGGGGCGGGTCCCCTGCAGCGCCTGGTGTTCGCTCAGGATACGGGGGCGGCCATCCGGGGCGCGGCGCGCGCGGATTTCTATTGGGGCACAGGCGATCAGGCCGGCGCCGCGGCCGGGCGGATGAAACAGCCGGGCCGGATGTGGCTGCTGTGGCCTGCCCAGGCCGGGGCGCCCAGCGCCCGTTGATGAAAAGACACCATGACACAACCATCCATCCTTGTGTGCGGTACCGGCATCGCCGGCCTGGCGTGCGCTTTGGGGCTGTCTCGCTCCGGTCTGTCGGTGGACCTGCTGGGGCCGCGCCACGTGCCGTCCGCGCGGGCGGCTGACGATTACCATCCGCGGGTGTATGCGATTTCCGATGCCAGCCGCGCGCTGCTGGATCGCCTGGGTGCCTGGCGGCTGATCGACGCCCGCCGCATCACCCCGGTCGAAGCCATGGAAATCCATGGCGATGCGAACGGCTGCCTGGATCTTTCCGCTTGGCAGGATGCCCGCGACGCGCTGGCCTGGATCGTCGAGTCCGGTGAAATCGAACGAGCCCTGCAGCAGGCTGTGCAAGTCATGGGGATCGCCTGGCACGAGGATCAGTTCGCCGGGCTGATCACACAAGATACCGGGATCACCGTCACCACGGCACAGGGGAGGCAGTGGCAGCCGGATCTTCTGGTCGGCGCCGATGGCGCGCGCTCGCCGGTACGGCAGGCAGCCCGTATCCATCACGACTACACGCCCTATGGCGATATGGGCGTGGTGGCTCATCTGGATATCGAACGTCCGCACCAAAAGCGCGCGTATCAATGGTTCACGGGAGACAGTGTCTTTGCCTTGCTGCCGATGCCGGATACGGCGGATGGGCCGCAGGCCTCACTGGTCTGGTCGCTGCCGGAGGGGCGCGCGCGCGATTGGCTGGCCCTGGACTCCCAGGCGCAGCAGGCTTATCTGGCCGCCCACGCGCAGTCCATCACAGGCGGGCGCCTGGGGCGCTTGCGCCTGCGCACGCAGCCCCAAGGATTCCCCCTGACCCTGGAACGGACGGCCATGGTGGCGCCGGGCGTGGCGCTGGTGGGCGATGCCGCCCATCGTGTGCATCCCCTGGCGGGGCAAGGCCTGAATCTGGGGCTGGGCGATGTGCAAGCTATGATGCAGGTGCTGCAGGCCCGGGAATCCTACCGTTCGCCCGGCGATTCGCGGGTGCTTGCCCGCTACCGTCGCCAGCGGGCCGAACCGGTCTGGGCGATGGGGGCTGTGACGCATGGCCTGCATCGTCTGTTCGGCACGCAGTGCGCCCCGCTGGCCTGGGCGCGTAACCAGGGCATGCAGGTGGCGGACCGCCTGCCTTTCCTGAAGCGTCAATTGATTCGGGCGGCCGCCGGGGATTGATCCCGGTCGGATCGTCCCATTCGGTATCGAGAGGTTTTTTCCATGAAACATTTTTCAAGTCTGGCCGGGCTGCTGCTGTGCGCCAGCCTGACCGTGCAAGCCCAGCCTGCGGATCAGGTGCTGGGCACTCAGCCCGAGCATTCGGCCGCGGCGTCCGCCGATGGGGTGGTGACGGCGACGGGGGGCATGTCCACGCCCTCGGATGCCAAGGTGACCGCTACGACGCCGGCGCCGCAGCAGGCCCAGGCCATCACCCGGGCCTTCGAGCAGCGGTTTCCCGGCATCCGGGTGGATGCCGTGCGGTTGACCCCGATGGGTGGGATCTACGAAGTGCAGGTGGGGCTGGATCTGCTGTATACCGATGCCCAGGTGGATTATGTGCTGCAGGGGTCGCTGATCGATGCCAAGGCTCGCCGGGACTTGACGGCGGAGCGGCTGGAAGCCCTGCAGCAGGTGGCGTTCGACAGCCTGCCGCTGGATCACGCCATCCGTCAGGTCAAGGGCACGGGCGCGCGCAAGGTCGCCGTCTTCGAAGACCCCAATTGCGGCTATTGCAAGCAGTTGCACCGCACCCTGGAAGACGTGGACAACGTCACGGTCTATACCTTCCTGTTCCCGATCCTGACGCCCGATTCGGCGACCAGGTCCCGGGACATCTGGTGCGCCCCCGATCCGGCCAAGGCCTGGAAGGCCTGGATGCTGAATGGCGAACAGCCCGCAACGGCGGATTGCCCGACGCCCATCCAGGAAAACCTGGCGCTGGGGCGCAAGCTGAACATCCAGGGGACGCCTGCCCTGTTCTTTGCCGACGGCAGCCGGGTCAATGGCGCCTTGCCTCTGGACGCCCTGAAAAAGAAACTGGACGCCCAGAAGTCGTAGTCGTCAGCGCAGCAGCGTCCAGGCGCCGTTTTTCACGGTGATCAGTTCGCGGCCGCGCTGATCGAAGCCGCTGTGGTCGGTGGGGCTCATGTTGTAGACCCCCTGGGTAGCGACCAGTTCGTGCGTCTGCTCCAGGGCATCGCGCAGGGCTTTGCGAAAGGCCGCGGTGCCCGGCTGCGCGGCCTTTGCCGCTGCGGGGATGGCGTGTTGCAGCAGCAGTCCGGCGTCGTACACGTTGGCGCCGAAGGTCGCCGGACGCTCTTGGTAGCGAGCCTCATAGCGCTGGATATAGTCCTGGGCGATGGGCTTGGACGGGTTGCTGTCCGCGATTTCAGGCAGTACCAGCATCAGGCTGGCGGCCAGGATGGTGCCTTCCGTGGCCTTGCCGCCCAGCTTCAGGAAAGCAGGCAGGGCTGCGCCGTGGGTCTGGTAGAACTGCCCCTTGTATCCCTGCTGCGCCAGAGTGGACTGGGGCAGGGCCGCGGCGCCGCCCGTTCCGGCGATCAGGATGGCATCGGGCTTGGCGGCCAGCAGCTTCAGGGCCTGGCCTGTGACGGAGCTGTCCGTGCGTTGATAACGTTCCGCGACCGTCAGTTTCAGGCCGTTTTCCTGGGCCAGTTTGCTGAAGACCTGGTACCAGTCATCGCCGTAGGCATCGGAAAAGCCGATGAATCCCACGGTGTGGATGCCGCGCTTGACCATGTCGCGCACCAGCGCCTGGGCGATGATGTCCGTGTTCTGCGTGGTCTTGAAGGCCCATTTCTTCTGGTCCGTCATGGGCAGCACGATGGATGCCGCCCCCACCGGCGCCAGCATGGGCGTACCGGATTCGGCAGCGAATTGCAGCACGCTCATGGCATTGGGCGAGCCGGTGGGCCCGATGATGGCGTCCACGTGGTCTTCGGAAATCAGTTTCTTGAACGCCGTGACGGTTTGCGTGGGATCGCTGGCGTCGTCCAGGCTGATGTAGTCGATGGTCAGGCCGCCCGCCCGGGTGGGCAGCAGAGGCACCGTGTTTTTCTGGGGGATGCCGACCAGCGCGGTGGGACCGGTGGCCGACGTGACGACGCCGATCTTGACCTGGGCCAGACTGGGCAATGGCAATGTGAACAGCGCGGTGGTCAGGGTGGCCAGCAGTATACCGGTACGCACGGGGGTGTCTCCTTGGAATGAAAAACAAACGGCCCGCGCGAGGCGGGCCGGCTGCGCATCATGCGCTGATTGTATTGAAAAGCCCCGTTCCGGGGAATGGGGCGGGCCGGGTCAGGACTTTAGAATTCCGTCCATTCTTCCGTGTCGGCCGTGGCGGGGGCCGGTTTGCCGGGCGCGCGCAGTGCGGGATGGCCGGCTGCGGAGGCCGGGGCTTCGGTCTTGGTCTCGCGGCGGGGGCGTTGGGGCGCCGGGCTGACGACCTTTTCCGGCGCCGAGGGCAGGCGGGGGGCGGCGGAAGGCTGGGCCTTGGCCGCGCCGCCGGCCTGTTGTTGGCGCGCGCCGGCGGACTGGCCGGCATGCGCGTTCTGGCTGGCGCCGGCGGCCGGCGCATCGGCCTGGGTGCCCAGGTTGAAGGTGGCCACCAACTGGGCCAGGGTGTCGGCCTGAGTTTGCAGGCTGGTGGCTGCGGCGGCGGATTCCTCCACGAGGCTGGCGTTTTGCCGGGTGACGTCGTCCATCTGCGTGATGGCGGAATTGATTTCCTCGATGCCGGTGGTCTGCTCGCGGTTGGCGGCGTTGATCTCGCCCATGATGTCG
>NZ_JBATVG010000012.1:0-5985 GCF_049671645.1 Castellaniella sp.
TCCGCAACCGCAAGGCCGGCTACGCCGTCAGCATCGTCAAGGCGGGCGCCCGCATCGTCGGCCATTCCGCCGGCCCCGTGCGTGCGCCGCTGGCCGAACTGAACGCCCAGGAAGAAGCCTCCCTGCGCGAACTCATCGAAGCCCTGCCCGCCTGAGCGTCACCGGCGCAGCGGACATCTGCCGGAACGGCCCCTCAGCGGGGCCGTTCCGCTATTCAAGTTCGTCGCGAATACGCCAGCATCACGATGCTGCCCAGCACCACCGCCCCGCCCAGCAGCTGCAGGCCGCCAAAGACCTGATCCAGCAGCAACCAGCCAAACAGCAGGCTCGCCACCGGTTCGATGTTCATGACCGGCGCGTTGCGCGCCATGTTCAGGCGCGGCACGAAGATGAACAAGACGGAAAAGGCAGTCGCATACAGCACGGACAAGGCCAGCAAGGCCAGCCACCCCGAGCTGCTGGCGGGGGGATTCATGCCGCCCGGCACCACGCCCGCCGCCCCGGCCACCAGCATGCCGCCAAACACGATCAGGATCGTGTAGAGACTGCGCACAGCCCCAGGCAACGCCCCCAGGCGATGTTCCGTGATCCACAGACCGCACGCGAACATGCAGGCCGCCGCAAAGGCGAATCCCACCCCCGCCCGCCAGGCGGGGGTGATCTGCCCGGACGAAGACAGCCAGGCGGGCAGATCCAGCACCAGCACCAGTCCGCACAGAATCAGGCCCATCAGAAAGCAGATGCGCCGAGTGGGCGGACGCCCGCCCAACAGCCAGGTCAGCAGGGCCAGCATGATCGGGAACGTATTGCCGATCAACAGCGCCAAGGCCACTGGAATGCGCGCCACAGCCGAATACAGGCACAGGCTTTGCAGTGCAATCAGCACACCCAGAATGATCTGCCACTTTGCCAGGCCCGGTTCCAAGCGCAAACGGGGTTGCTGCCACAAGACGAACGCAATCAGCGCCAGCAAGGTCAAGCCGGAGCGACACATGATTGCCAGCAGCAAACCCGCCTGACTGTCGAAGGCCAGGCGGGCCGCCACGTGATTCGCGGCAAACAGGGAGCCGACCGCCAGCAGCACGGCGACTGCGGTGCGGTTCGGCAAAGAAGAAGACATCATGCGAAAAAACCTCGCCCCATCGTCAGAACACCAGCTGCCCGGGCAGCCAAAGAGAAAATGCCGGCACGTACGTGACCAGCGCCAAGGCTACCAGCAAAGCGCCATAGAACGGCCAGATGGTGCGCATGACCGTCCCCACAGATACCTGCCCGATGGCGCAACCGACAAACTGCGTCGTACCCACCGGCGGCGTATTCAGCCCCAGCGCGCAATTCAACAGCATGACGATCCCGAACTGGACCGGCCCCATGCCGTACTGCATGCAGATCGGCAGGAAAATCGGCGTGCAGATCAGTATCGTGGCGGCCATGTCCAGGAACGTACCCAGTATGAACAAGGCGATATTCACCATCAGGAAGATCGCCCACGGACTGTCCGAAACCGCAGCCATTAAAGCACCGGTTTTCTCGGCGACGCCATAGAACCCGATCAGATAGCCGAAAGTCGCCGAAATCCCGATCAACAGCAATACGACGCCGGTCGTCTGGACGGCCTTGGCGGCGGCCGCGAGGAACTGCCGCCACTTCAAGGAACGATAGACCAGCACCGTCAGGCCCAGGGCGTACAAGGCGGCGACGGCGGCGGACTCGGTGGCGGTGAAGACCCCGCTCAGGATCCCCGCAATGATCAGCACGATCACCAGCATGCCCGGCACGGCGGCGGCCATCGCTCGCCACACGACTCCCCATCCCGGGAACTGCCCGGCCGGATAGCCTCTGTGCCGCGCGACCAGATAGGCAGCCGCCAGATTGCACACCGTCAACAGCACCGCGGGCACGATGCCCGCGACGATCAGCGCGGCGATGGAGACCTGCCCGCCGGCGGCCAGCGTGTAGATGATGATGTTGTGGCTGGTCGGCATGAGCGCGCCGACCAGCGCGGCATGCGTCGTCACATTGACGGCGTAGTCCGCATGGTAGCCTTCGCGCTTCATCATCGGAATCATGACCGACCCCATGGCCGACACGTCGGCAACCGGCGAACCCGACACCCCGCCGAACAAGGTGCATGCCAGCACGTTGGACATGCCCAGACCGCCTCGGACATGCCCCACCAGCGCTTTGGCGAAAGCGACGATACGATCCGCCACGCCTCCGTGCAACATCAATTCCCCGGTGAAGATGAAAAACGGGATGGCCAGGAATGAAAAGGCATTCATGCCTGACGTCATCTGCTGAAACGCGACGGCGATCGGCAGGTCTTCATAGACGATGGCGGTGATCGAGGCCAGGCCGATCGAAAAGGCGACCGGCACGCCCAGCACCAGAAAGCCCATGAAGGCAAAGGAAAGGATAGTCAGAGCCATGCGGATTCCACCTTCTTGTTGCGCAATACCGCGATCATGTGTTCGATGGAGAAAATGGCGATCAGGATGCCGGCGATCAAGGCCGGTGTGTACTTCCACCCCTCGGAAAGCCCCAGGTTGGGGATCTTGTAGGCATGGACCGACTCCGCCAGAATTGTGCAATTCCAAGCCATCAATATGCCGAACACCAGCACCAGCGCGTGAATCAGCAAGAGCAGCGGGCGGCGGCGCGCTTCCGGCACCAGCAGCAGGATCGACTCAAAGCCGATATGCGTGCCGTCCCGCACGCCGACGGCGGCGCCCAGCATGGTGACGTACAAGACCAGCAACAGCGACAGGCTCTCGGCCCAGGTCGGCGTGTCATTCAGGACGTGGCGTCCGAAAACCTGAAAGGCCACGGCGGCCAGCAAGGCCACCATGCCGACGACGCTGAGTATTCTGCACGAGCGCGCCAACCACACGCAGAGCCTCGTATAACCGTCCATCAGACCCGTCAAGCAGCCGGCCGAGGCAGTGCGGCCGCCAGCCGCCGCGCCACCAAGGCCGGTATCGTGCAGGCGGCGCACCTTACTTCACCGCTTGAATGCGCTGAACCAGATCGCGCATCTCGTCGGTGGTGACGAAACGGTCATACACCGGCTTCATGACGGCCTGAAATGATGCCTTGTCGGCCTCGACCACCTGGGCGCCGCCTTTCTTCACGATCTCCAGGGACTTGGCCTCGCGCTCGGCCCACAGCTTGCGCATGTAGGGAACGGATTCCCGGGCGGCATCGCGGATGATCTTGCGATCGGCTTCCGGAAGCTTGTCCCACTGCCGTTTTGAAAACAGCAGGATCTCCGGCGTCATCGTATGTTCGGTCTTGGAAAAATACTTGGCGACCTCGTAGTGATGCGCGCTTTCATAGCTAGGGTAATTATTTTCCGCCGCATCGATCAGCCCCGTCTTCAAAGAGGTATAGACCTCTCCCAGGGGCATCGGGGTCGCATTGGCGCCGATGGCCTCGATCATCGCCACCGACAGATCGGATTGCTGCACCCGGATCTTCGCTCCTTTGGCATCCGCGACGTTGGCGATGGGCTTACCCCGGGAATACATCGATCGCGCCCCGCTGTCATACCAGGCCAGGCCCACGAAACCTGCTTGTTCGCAGGATTTCAGAATCTGTTCCCCGATAGCGCTGTCCAGGACCTTGTGCAGGTGTTCCGTCGATCTGAACAGGAATGGCAACGACGGGATCCGCGTGACCTCGCAGATATTGTGCATGGCGGCGCTGCTGACCCGGGTCATCGACAGCGCGCCCAGCTTCACCTGTTCGATCGAATCGCCCTCGCTGCCCAGGGCGCTGCCGGAAAAGACCTTGACCGTGATGCGTCCCTGGCTGCGCTCCTTGATCAGATCGCCCATCTTCTGGACGGCCATGACGGTGGGGTAGCCCTCCGGGTGTATATCCGCCGACCGCAATTCAAGCGCCTGGGCCGAACCGACTCCGGCCGACAGCAGGCCCGCCGCAGCGGCCATTGAAACGAGCTTCAAATTCAGTTTGAACATGTCTTCCTCTCTCTTTTAAGAACTGTTTTATTTTTCAAACGGAAACTACAAGCACTGCGAGACCTACAAAAAACTGTGGCCTGCCAAGGCAAGCCACAAGAGTCATGAAATGATGCAGGCGGATTCTGCTATGCCGCACACCCCGGGGTTCAGGGCGAAGACGGCTCCATCCAGCGAATGCGGCGCCGCATCGGGCAGGCGGATCGAAGTCACGAACAGGGTATCCAGATCCTTGCCGCCGAATGCGCACATGGCGGGTTTCGCCACGGGCACGCGCATACTGCGATCCAGCCGGCCCTCCGGCGTGTAGCGGTGCACCAGCCCCGCATCATTGCCGCAGATCCAATAGCAACCCTCGGCGTCGATGGCCGCGCCGTCCGGCCGGCCTGCGGCCAGCGCCTCGATGAACAGGCGGCGGTTGCGCGGCATACCCTGCTCGATGTCGTAGTCAAAGGCCCAGACGCGCTGCTGCTGCGGATGCGAATCGGACAAATACATCGTCCTGCCATCCGGACTGAAGGCCAGACCATTAGGCACGAGCATGCCGTCGAACACCTGCTCCAGGCGCAGGTCCGCATCCCGACCCGCCAGGCGATACAGAGCGCCGACGGCGGCAGGTTGAGACATGTCGGACAGCATCGTGCCGGCCCAGAAGCGCCCCTGCCGGTCGCAACGCCCATCGTTGAAGCGCATCCCCGCGCGCGCATGCGGGGCCTTGACCAGCCTTTCGGCGGCCAGCGTCTGGTCCGGACCCGGCGTCAGGCGATAGATGCCGTCTTCCATGCCGCCTACCCAGCCGCCCGAGGGCAGCGCCGCAATGCAGCTCAGTTGCTGGCCGGCGCGCCAGCTGGCATGCTGCTGATCGCCCGGCCGCCAGCGATGCAGGATGCCCGCCGGGATATCCACCCAATACAGGGCTTGCTCGCCCGCATGCCAGACCGGGCTTTCCCCCGTCTGGTTGCGCAGCTGCACGACCACTTCCGCCTTCCCGGCGGAGCTCGTGGCGCGCCGCACGGGCGGGGTCTGCTCGTAAGGCCCCGCCGCCGTAAACGCTCCGCCCTGATAGACGGCATCGGGATCATCGGGAGACAGCTCGGGCTGGCGTTCGACGTCGGCGCGATAGACCTCGGAACTGTCCTGCGGCTGATAGCCCAGGACCGCCGCCCCGTTGTTGTCCCACCAGACGTCCCGATTGGCCGACACCCCGTAGACGACGGTATGACCGACTTCCGGCGTGAACAGGCCGCGGCGCACCAATTCCGTCAGGTCGCGGTAACTGAGCCAGGTATGCATCATCCGGCGGTTGCGCGGCTGGGGAAAGGACGATCCGATCCGCATGCTGACGGTCTCGATGCCGTAGCGGTCATGATAAAAATTCGCCAGATCCTCGCCGAACGACTTGGACAGGCCGTAATAGCCGTCGGGACGCCGCGCGGAACGACTGTCCAGGCGCACGCCTTGCTTGTGAAAGCCGATGACATGGTTGGAACTGGCAAACACGATCCGCCGCACGCCGTGGCGGCGCGCCGCCTCGTAGAGGTGATATGTGCCCCGGATATTGGCCTCTATGATTTCCTCGAAGGGCCGCTCGACCGAAATTCCACCCAGGTGCACGACGGCATCCACACCTTCCATCAAGGCGTCCACCGCGTCCTTGTCGGCGAGATCGCACGGGACGACCTCCTCGTGGTCGCCCGCAGCGGGCGCCATGGGAGCGATATCGGACAGGCGCAACACCCGGGCATAGGGTCGCAGCAGATCGCGCAGGACTTTGCCCAGGCCTCCGGCTGCGCCCGTCAGAAGGATGCGGCCCAGGACCTGGGCGCTTTGAGGATTGGCGGTCATGGATGCTCCGTTCAAAGGGCTTCGATCAAGGTCCGCAGGGAGGCTTCTTCCTGGGCGTTCAGTTCGGCCAGCGGCGCACGCACGGGGCCGGCGGAATGGCCGACGATGCGGGCGCCCGCCTTGACGATGCTGACGGCGTAGCCGGCCTTGCGGTTGCGGA
>NZ_JBATVG010000013.1:0-201559 GCF_049671645.1 Castellaniella sp.
ATTAAAACACATCTGCATCTCAATGTCAAGCCAGACTGCCTTCGGCCGAAACCGAATCCCCGTCGCTCACAGCCATCATCGATCGAGCTAAACGCTTGCAAATCAATGACTTCTGCGTGGCAACCAACCAGTAAAACCGATCAGTTTCAGGGTTAACCCTGGGTGCCCTGCGGCGAAGAGACCGAACTATAGCACAGCTTTTTTACACCGCGCAAGTCACTCCACAATTTATTGAAAATATATCGCCACGGCCGTCGTGACGCCCCATGCGGCCACTGACTGCCATCGATGGTGATACAGTCCCAGGCAGGACATTCCTTACATAAGAACGATACTTCCATCATGCCTGCCAGCGAAGACATTCTGATCAACGTCACTCCTTTTGAAACCCGTGTCGCCCTGACGACGCAAGGCGTCGTGCAGGAACTCCACATGGAGCGCACCATACAGCGCGGGCACGTGGGCAATCTCTATCTGGGACGAGTGGCGCGGGTACTGCCCGGCATGCAAAGCGCCTTCGTGGACATCGGCCAGGAACGCGCGGCTTTCATCCATGTGGCCGACCTGCGGCAGAACCGCCACGCCCGCAGCGCCGGCGAACACGCCCCCCAGACGCCCATCGAAAAGCTGCTGTTCGAGGGCCAGCCGCTGCTGGTGCAAGTCATCAAGGACCCCATGGGCACCAAGGGCGCGCGCCTGTCCACGCACATCAGCATCGCGGGACGCATGCTGGTGTACCTGCCGCACGAACCGCACATCGGCGTATCGCAGCGCATCGACGGCGAAGCCGAACGCGAAGCCCTGCGCCAGCGCATTGTGGCCCTGCGGCCGGCCGACGAACCGGGCGGCTTCATCGTGCGCACGCAGGCCGAGGGCGCCAGCGACGAGGAGCTGGCGGACGATATCAGCTACCTGCGCATGCTGTGGACCAGCATCCAGGAACGGATCCGTCAGGTGCCCGCCCCTTCGCCCGTCTACGTGGAATTGACGCTGGCCCAGCGCGTGCTGCGCGACATGGCGACGCCCGAGACCGGCGGCATCACGGTGGATTCCCGCTCCGTCACCCAGGAACTGATCGCCTGGGCGCAGCGCTACACCCCATCAGTCGTTGAACGCATTCATCATTACAGCGGAAACCGGCCTCTGTTCGATACCGCCAACGTAGACGAGGAAATCGCCCGGGCGCTATCGCGCCGCGTGGATCTGAAATCCGGCGGATACCTGATCATCGACCAGACCGAGGCATTGACGACCGTGGACGTGAATACCGGGGGCTACGTCGGCGGGCGCAATTTCGACGACACGATCTTCAGGACCAATCTGGAAGCCGCGGTGGCCATCGCGCGGCAACTGCGCCTGCGCAATCTGGGCGGCATCATCGTGCTGGACTTCATCGACATGGACGACGCCGGGCATCAGGCTTCGGTCCTGGCGGAACTGCACAAGGCCCTGTCGCCCGACCGGACCCGCGTCACCGTCAGCGGCTTCAGCCAGCTGGGTCTGGTGGAAATGACGCGCAAGCGCACCCGGGATTCTCTGGCGCATCAGCTCTGCGAGCCCTGCCCCACCTGCCAATCCCGAGGCGCGGTGCGCACCGCCCGCACGCTGTGCTACGAGATCCTGAGGGAAATCCTGCGTGAAGCCCGCCAGTTCGATCCCAAGGAGTTCCGCATCGTCGCATCCCAGGCGGTGATCGATCTGTTCCTGGAAGAAGAAAGCCAGCACCTGGCGATGCTGGGCGACTTCGTCGGCAAGCCGATTTCGCTGGCGGTGGAAGCCAGCTACGGACAGGAACAATACGATCTGGTGCTGCTATAGGCCTGTTCTACTCGCCCGCGTCCATCTTGTTTTCCCAACTGCTGTCGGCGTGGCAGAGTTCCGGCTTCATCATGGCGGTCATCATCTCGTGCACACGGTCCATCTGGCCGGCGCGATAACTGTAGGCCTTGACGTTGATGGTGCGGTTGTGCAGCAGGGTCAGGCTCAAGACGACACTGCGGTCCCAGCCGGCATCCGGCACGGGCCGGTAGACGACGCGGCCAAAAGAAGTTTCATTGGGCACCATCTCGAAGGTATAGGTCTGCCCGCAGGCCGCCGCGTGGCGGAACAGGTTCTGCTGCACGCCCGGGAAGTCGATCGGGAGGCGGCGACGTTCCGTCACCTGATAGCGGGGCGTCTCCAGCTCGTCCAGGGTCAGGCCGGGAGGGTGGCTGGCGCACGCGGACAGCAGGGCCAGAGAGCTCAGAACGTAAATCGTCTTCATCGGGTGCTCCAAGAAACGAATCCAGAATGGTAATCCAGCTTGCCGTGCCGGCGTCACGGCGCATCCGCGTCCGGCCGGTCTGCGACGCCATCCGCCCCGCCGGGAACGGAGTCCTGGAACTGCAGTTGATATAAGGACGCATACAGGCCCCCCTGGGCCAGCAGGTCGGTGTGCGTGCCGGATTCGGCGATGCGCCCCTGGTCCAGCACGATGATGCGGTCGGCCTTTTGCACCGTGCTGAGCCGATGGGCGATGACCAAGGTCGTGCGTCCGGCCATCAGACGCTCCAGCGAGGCCTGGACCTGGCGTTCGGCCTCGTTGTCCAGAGCGGAAGTGGCCTCGTCCAGGATCAGGATGGGCGCGTCCTTGATCAGGGCCCGGGCAATGGCCAGGCGCTGGCGCTGGCCCCCCGACAGCGTACTGGCATTGCTGCCCACCTGGGTATGCATGCCATCCGGCAGGCCCGCCACGAAGTCCCAGAGGCTCGCAGCCTCCAGCGCCGCGCGCACGCGCGCCTCCGGGATGTCTCCCAGCACCCCGTAGGCCACGTTCTCGGCGATGGTGCCTTCGAACAGGACCACATCCTGGCTGACCAGGGATAATTGCGAGCGCAAGGCGCGCAGGCGGAATTCCCGCACGTCGATGCCATCGATCAGGATCTGTCCGCCGCTGGGTTCGATGAATCGGGGCAGCATATTGACCAGCGTGGTCTTGCCGCTGCCGGACCGCCCCACCAGCGCCACGGTCTGCCCCGCCTGCACGGCAAAGGACACGGCGTCCAGCGTATTGCGCGACACATCCGGAAAGCGATGGGTGACGGACTGGAACGTCACCTGCCCCGCCAGGCGCCCGTCGATGTCGCGCGTGCCGTGATCGGACTCGACGGGCTCCTCGATCAGGGCGAAGACGGATTCGGCGGACACCAGCATGCGTTGAGCGGCGCCGGCGATGTTGGTGAGGCGCTTGAGCGGGTCGAAGATCTGGCCCAGGGCAGCCATGAACGCCGCGAAGCTGCCGACTGTCAGGCCCTGGTGGTTGGCCTGGTACAGCGCGACCGCCACCACGATGGCCACCGACAGCGCCACGAAAAACTGAGAAATCGGCGACATGGCCGAATCGGCGCTGGCCGCCCGCATCGCAAAGCGCCGCAGGCGGGCGTTGACGTAGCCGAAGCGTTCCCGCTCGCGCGCATAGCCGTCGAACAGCTTGACGACGCGCTGGCCGGCAATGCCTTCGGACACGACCCGCGTGAGTTCCGCGTTCATGTTGATCGTGTCGCGGTTGATGCGGCGCAGCCGGCGCACGAAATAGCGCCCCGTCAGCACGGACAGCGGCAGCATGACGAGCACGATCAGGGTCAGTTGCCAGGACATGTACAGCAACACCGCCAGCAAGGCGACCACGGTCAGGGATTCGCGCACGATGACGCGGACGACTTCGGTGGACAGGCCGCTGACGTTGCCCGCATCGATGGTGAAGCGGTTCAGCAAACGCCCCCGGTCGCGCGACCGGAAGGTTTCATCCGACATGCTCAGCAGGCGTTCGAACATGTCGCCCCGCAGGCCCAGCAGCATGTTGTTGGCCACCCAGGACATCAGGTAAGTGCCCAAAAACGTCGTCACGCCGCGCAGCAGCATCAGCCCGACCACCGCCAGCGGGATGGACCAGATATACGACGGCCGGGCGCCCGTGAAACCCTCGTCCAGCAGGGGTTTCATGATGACGGCCAGCAGGGGCTGCGTGGCCGAGGCCACGCTGAGCAGCAGCAGCGCCAGCAGGCCGACTTTCCAGTCCTTGCCCAGGCGCAGATAAATCTGGCGCCACAACGCCAGCCGCACGGGGCGGCTGTCAGTAGCCTGATTCGAATCGGGTTTCAACCGGCACACTCTCTTATATACTGTCGTGAATCACGCATTTTAGCCCGCCAGCCATCAGTTCCCGCAGCGGGCCGCTGGAGCACCCGCGTTGACACCCGCCACCCGACCTGCCCTGTACGTGCGTCTGCCCAATTGGGTGGGCGACGTCTGCATGAGCCTTCCCAGCCTGGATACCTTGCTGGGAGCGGGCTTGCCGCTCATTGTCTGCGCCCGGCCCTGGGCGCAGGATCTGCTGGCCGCCTACCCCCTGGCCGGGTTCGTGCCGATGCGCGGGTCCTGGCGCGAGGACCGGGCCGCCGTACGCCAGCATCTGAAACAATCCGCCCAGGGCAAATCCCTGGGGCTGCTGCTGCCCGACTCCCTGTCCAGCGCGCTGGTGTTCCGCTTCGCCGGCATTCCGTGCGCCGGCTACCGGGACGATGGCCGCAGCCTGATCCTGCGCTGGCCCTGCCGCAAACCCGCAGGGCCGCTGCACGCCGTGCAATCATGGCACTACCTCACCCGCCACGCCCTGACACGGTGGCAACTCCCGGTCGTGGATCCGGAACCCGCCGAGGAGCTGCGCTGGCAGGCCGCCGCCGCGCACGAACTGCAGGCCGCGCAGGCCTTGGCGCAGGCCGGGCTGAAACGGGACGCCTTCGTGCTGATCGCGCCGACCGCCACCGGGCTGCACAAAGGCCGGGTCAAGGCATGGTCGGGCTTCGACAGCCTGACGCAGTCGCTGCAGGCGCGCGGCATTCCCGTCGTCATGGCCCCTCCGGCCACTGAACAACAGGCGGCGCAGGCCGCCGCCCCGACCGCGCAACGGTTGCCGCCCCTGGGGCTGGGGGCCTTCGCCGCCCTGACCCGGCAAGCCCGGCTGGTCATCTGCAACGACTCCGGCGTCTCGCACCTGGCGGCCGCCGCCCACGCCCGCCAGATCACCCTGTTTGGCGTCACAGACCCCAACCGCACAGGCCCCTGGTCCAACCAGGCCCTGCGCCTGGGGCACTTGCACGCCTGGCCCAGCGCCCCCGAGGTCCTGGATCAGGCACTGGAACACATGAACATTCCTCCTGCCGCATGAGCGTTTCCGAATTTCTGGCCAATCTGGTCATTCCCCTGAACCTATCCGTCACACTGCTGGTCCTGGCCGCGATCCTGTTCGTCGTGCGCTGGCGCAAGACTGCCGCCATCATCACCGTGAGCGCCGTGGCCTGGGCCGTGTTCTGGTCCCTGCCGACGACCTCCCTGTGGGCCGGCGGCCTGCTGGAGCAGCGCTATCCCCACGAGCCCGCCGCAGCGCTGCCCACGGCCCAGGCCATCGTGGTGCTGGGCGGCAACACCGCCAACGGCAGGCCCAACTGGTTCGAATCCTACAACCCGAAGATGACAGTGTTGCGCACCGATACGGCGGCCCGTCTGTATGCGGCCGACAAGGCGCCGCTGGTCATCGTCTCCGGCGCCGCCCTGGACGGCGGAATCAGCGAGGCGCGCATGATGGCCTCGGCGCTGGAACGCGACGGGGTGCCGGCCGCGGTCATCATCCAGGAAGACCACAGCCTGACGACGCACCAGAACGCGGTCTATACGGCCAAGGTCCTGCGCCAGCACGACATTCAACAGTTCCTGCTGGTGACGTCGGCCCTGCATATGCCGCGCGCGATGGCCAGTTTCCAGAAGCAGGGCCTGAACCCGATCGCCGCGCCCTCTCCACCGCAGATCGTGGTTCCGGACGAACCGGATTTTTCATTCTGGCTGCCGGACCTGCGCACCCTGAATGCCAGCCGCTCGATCGTCAAGGAATACCTGGGCCTGCTGGTGTACTGGATACGCGGCTGGGTGTAGCGCTGTAGCGCCCCCTGAGGGCCGCGCAGGGTCATCGGCCCCCGGCCCGGCGCTCCCGCAGGATGTCCGCGTACAGCGCCAGATACTGCCGGGCGACCTCGGGCCAGGCATGCCGCGCCAGGACCCCTCCCATGCCGGCCCGCAGGCGGTCACGCAGGGCAGGATCGGCGATCAGCCGTTCAATCGCCTGAGCCAGTTCGTCCGCCCGTTCCGGGTGGCTGAGCACCAGGGCCTCTTCGCCGGCCGTCACATATTGAGCGAAACCGCACCAGGGAGCCGGGCTGAGAATCACCGGCAGGCCAAAGGACATCGCTTCCAGAGGCGCCATGCCGAAGCTGTCGTTCAAGGTGGGATGCACGTAGAGATCGGCCGCCTGGTAATAGGGCGCCACCTGCGAGGTTTCCGGCACCAGATGCACCCGCCCGCGCACGGATTCCGGGGCCTGGGCCACGCAATCCCGAGACGCCGCGTTGGCGCCCACCACCAGCAGCAGGACATCGTCGGGCAACTGCTGCAAAGCCCGCAGCACCGTGGGCAGGCCCTTGCGCAAAGGGTTGCGGGCCACCAGCAGACACAGGACACCTTGATCGGGCAGGCCCAGCGCCTGGCGGCCCTGGCGCCGCTGTTCAGCCGTGACGGGCGGCTCCGCCGCGACACCCGGGGGAATCACCGGAATCCGCGTTTCCGCGAATCCATAGGCCTGCCCCAATTGATGGGCGATCAGCTGGGATACGGCAACCGCCCGATGGGCGGGGCGCGGCGCGACGCGGCGGGCTTCCAGCCCCAGATAGGTCAGCACCCGGGGGCTGACATACGACAGCGCGCGCCGCATGAAGGCCATGGGCTGCACTCGCCAGCGATAGCGGACCGGCGTGACGTGGATGACTTCCACGTCGCCGCACCAGCCGTTCATATGGGAATGAACAATGTCGAATCCCCGACGGGTCAGCCGCGCCGCCCGCCTGGCGAACAGCCAGACCCGGATCCAGCTGGGCCAGCGGCGACTGACCCGGACCGGATGGAACGGCAGTTGCAGCTCGCAGGCAGCGTCGTATTCCCGCGCGAACACCGTGATGCGATGGCCGGCCGCGGCCAGTTCCCGCATCAGCGCCACGCCGTAGGCTTCCGCGCCGCCAAAGCGGCTGCCGAAACGATCGACGACGAAGGCGATGGACAGCCCCGACGGGGACTGCGCCGGCTCGTCCGGCCGCGGTTCCCCGGCGCTCACGCCGTCCTCCGCTCGCGCCGGACACGCTTGCGGTCTTCCAGCGGAGTCAGGCATTTCTGCAGAAACCGCAGCAGCAAAGTGGAGCGCATGACCGCGATCCGCGGCAAGGCGAAGACGTCGTCCGCACGCCGCGCCAGGCCGCCGGCGGTCGTGGTCGCGCTGTCGTAGCCCGCTTCCCGCACGCAATCCGCCAGGACGGGCGTGAACTTTCCATAGGGGTAGCAAAAGGCCCTGACCGGCGCACCCGTGAGCTGTTCGAGCGCCTCGCGGGAATCGTGGATCTCGTTGAACGCCAGTTCGGGGGACAGACGCGGCAGCACGGGATGATTCAAAGTGTGGGAGCCGGCCTCGTGCCCCGCCGCCACCCAGTCCCGCACCCCCTGGGCATCCATCAGGGCGGACGCGGGAACGCCCTCGGCCCGGTCCCAGACGTTGGAGCCCCCCAACTGCCGCACGACGAAATAATTGGTGGCCTGAAAGCCGCAGTCTTCCAGGATCGGCACGGCGTGATCCAGGACATTCCGGTAGCCGTCGTCGAAAGTCAGGCCAAAGACCTTGCCTTGCTTGTCGCCGCGCAGATAAGGCATCAACTGCGCCATGGACAGGCCTCGATAGCCCAGCCGGCGCAGCCAGATCATCTGCCGCCGGAAATCCCGGGGATGCACGGTGAGCCCCCGATAAGGGGTCCCCCGGGGATTGGGTTCGCCAATCTGGTGGTACATGAGGATGGGGATCATGAACGGATTATATCGGCGCGGTCAGCCCTGCGCGCAGACGCGCAGGTAGAAGTCCATCGTCTGCCCGGAGAGCACGGGCAAGGAAAACAGGGCCAGGGCCCGGTCCCGGGCCGCATCGGCGATCGCCACATCGGTCGGCGCCGCCAGCCGCGCCAGCAGCCAGCGGTGCAGGACGTCGACGTCGCCCGCCGGGACAACCCAGCCGTCCACGCCATCGCGCACCAGTTCAGGCAGACCGCCCGCGCTCGACACCAGGGTGGGCAACCCCATGGACAGCGATTCGCAGGCGGCGTAGGACCCTGCTTCCTGGAAGGACAGCACGAAACCGACGTCGCTGGCGGCCAGCACGCGGCGAGGATCATCCACCAGTCCCGGAAACACCACGTAGGCGCTCATCCCCAAGGCTTCCACGTCCTGCCGCAAGGTGCCGCGCGGCAAGTCTCCCGCAACCAGCACGCGAAAACGCCGGCGCTGGGCGACGGGCAAACGCGCCAGGGCCTGCACCAAGGTCAGCCAGCCTTTGGCGCGGTCCGTTCCCGCGACACTGCCCAGGACGCACACGTCGTCGGGCAGCTCGCCCAGCAGTTCGCGCCGCGCCTGGGCGCATGCGCTGGCGGACTGGGGGCGAAACCGATCCGTGTCGACGCCCAGACGGATCGTCTGGATCAGGCGGGCCCCATAGCCGGAATCCATCAACTGCCGGCTGACGTAATCACAGACGCCGATGACGCCATCCGTCCCCGCCCACGCCCGCACCCGGTTGCCAAAACTGCGCGCAGGCACGGTGTTGTGCTTGGTCCAGACGATACGGGGCCGCCCGGGCAGCCCCAGCCGGGCCAGCATCAGCTGGCGATGATCGGCCGAGCCATTCACATGGACGAGGTCGAAACGTTCCTCACGCAACAAGGCGTGAAGCGCCATGACTTCGATCAGCATGGGCCTGAGCCGCGTGCTGAAAGAAGTATTCCAGACCCGCACGCCCGGAATCTGCCGGGCCTGCGCATACAGGCGACTCGTGGCGGGCGTCGCCACCGTGATCTGGTGTTCCCCCTGGAAGGAGCGCGCCAGGTTGGCGATATAAGTCGCATGCCCTCCCCCGTTGTGGGGATGGAAATTGGTGTAGAGGATCTTCATGCCTCATCCGCGCTCGCCGCCGGGGGACGCTTTCCCAGCCAGTACAGTTTGACGTAACGATAAAAACTGCCCGTCGCAGCCATTCCCGCCAGCACCAGACCTTGCCATCCGTCCAGGAAGCCGCGCCGCACTACATAATGCCGGATGAAGGTCCAGGCGGCATGGCCGAACGGCCCCATCAATCCGGTCCTGCGACCCTTCCGGTAGGCCGCGCGCGCGGCTTCGGTCGAATAGCGGTTGATCTTGTCGATGAAGATCTCCAGACTGGCATAGGGATAATGCAGAAAGTGGCCGGACAGGGTCCCGGTCCTGCCGGACACCACGACGTGTTCATGGACAGGCGCATCGGAAAAACGCCCGGCATCGCGGCGAAACAGGCGCACGACGTAATCGGGCCACCAGCCGCTATGGCGTATCCAGCGGCCGCAGAAATTGGACAGCCGGGCCACGCGATACGCCTGCGCATCCGGCGCGGCCAGGACCCGCGCGATCGACTCCGCCAAGGCGGGCGTAACGCGTTCGTCGGCATCGATGGACAGGACCCAGTCACCCGTCGCCAGGTCCAGGGCGCGGTTCTTCTGCGGGCCGAAGCCGGGCCAGTCGGCGCTGCGCTCCACGCGCGCTCCGCGCTGCCGCGCGATCTCGCAGGTCGCGTCGGTGCTTCCGGAGTCCAGAACGATGATCTCGTCCGCGAACGCGACCGAGTCCAGGCACGCGCCGATATGCGTCGCTTCGTTTTTGGTGATGACGATGACGGACAGTTTCATGGATGCACCGGCGCGCTGCGCATCCGCCGCCCCCGCCGCACGGATCTAGCCGGCATACCGTTGCCCCCGTTTCCAACGCTTCCAGGCATTGAACAAAGGCCCGATCCAGGGGCTGGCCGCCACACGGATCCTGCGGCCGACGGACGCGCCCGATGTATTGCGGACTGCGAAACGGAAGATCGAGGCCGGATCCGAGCCGGGCCGGTTCCGACCGAAAGCCCGTGTTGTGTAAAGATGGCGGAAGCCGGCTTCCCGGGCGATGGCGACATAGTCGGCATCGAAGTAGCCTTGGGGCCAGCACAGGTGGTCGGACACGGCGCCCAGATGATCGGCCAGACAGGCGCGCGACTGCTGCAACTCGTGGCGCATCTGCTCGTTCTTGCGGGCAGGATCCTGTTTGTCCCAGCGGGTATGAGTATGGGTATGACTATGGAATTCACAGACCCCGTCCGCTCGCATGCGATCGATTTCCGACCAGTTCAAGGCAATTTCATGAGCCTGCCCCGCCGCCACCTGCCGCATGCAGTCCGCGTGATCGGGGGTGGGCGGCAAGGCGCGCGCGCCCTCCCCCTGCCCCGCATGCGGCCTGGCCGGTCCCTGGCCGATCCAGCCCGTGACCAGGAAGATGACGGCGTGAAAACCGTATTCCCGCAACGCGGGCCAGGCGTGGACATAATTGTCCAGGTAACCGTCGTCGAACGTGATCAGGACCGACCGTTCCGGGGCGGGCTCCCCCGCCAGGTGGGCGGCAAATTCCTCGCACGTGAGCGTCCGGTAGCCCTGCCGCTTGAGCCAGGCCAACTGATCGCGAAAATGTTCCGGCGTAACGTTGATGGCGCCGCCTGCCGGGGTGACGTGGTGATACATCAGGACGGGGACCGTTCGCATCTGTTTCATCCGATCCGATCCTTGAGCCAGCCCCGGTAGCACTGTTCGGTCCGCCGGACCAGGCCCTCCAGGGTAAAGCGGTCCGAGTCACGCACAGCCCGCATCCCGGCCTGGCCCATCGCGCGACGCCGCCCGGGGTCGTCGACCAGCATCCGTATCGCATCCGCCAGAGCCTTCTGGTCATGCAAAGGCACGAGCACGCCCGTCACCCCATCCTGCAGCATCTCGGAAACCCCTCCGACATCCGTGCCGACCACCGGCAGGCCCGCGGCGGCGGCTTCGACGAAAACCGTGCCGGAGGCTTCCTGCTCCGTGGCCAGGGCAAACAGGTCAAATCCGGCCAGCACGTTCGGGATATCCGCCCGGCGTCCGGTAAAGAGCACTTTATCCTGCAAACCGCGTGTTTGCACCATCATTTGAAGTTCTTCGAGGGTAGGCGACCCATCCCCCACCAGGACCAGATAGACATCCGGCCTGCGCAGCAGATCCGTCATGGCATCGATCAGCGCCCGGTGGCCTTTTTTCGCCCGCATCACCGCCACGCACCCCACCACGATGGCGTTGTCCGGAATACCGAGCTCCGCCCGAAGGCTGGAGCGTTCAACCGGCGGCGGCAAGGGGATGGGGGAGTAAACCGTCGCAACCCGATCCGGCGCCGCGCCGCATTCCAGGAGCAAACGCCGCACATGGTCGCTGACGGTCGTGACGCAGTGCGGCACCCTGGTATAGGACAGCAGGGAACCGGGTTTCACCGCCAGATGGCGAGTGCGCACGATCAACGGCGTGCCGGCCAAGCGTCCGGCCACGCCCGCCAGCAAAGTATCCCGCCGGCTATGGGTGTTCAGGACATCGAAACGGCCTGCCTTCAGGATGCGGCGGACCTGGAAAACACCGCGGACGTAATTGCGCGGACCGTCCATCAACAGGGTATGGACCTGGAATCCGTCATCACGCAGACGCTGCGCCAGGCGGGCATGCGGCTGGCACAAGGCCTCCATGTGATGGCCGGCAGCGCGCATGGCGCCCATTTCCTTGAAAATGCGGTTTTCCTGGCCACCGAACCCGGTGGCGGCCTCGGAATGCAGAATACGCAAAGGCCCCATCACGCAGACGATCCATGATGATGGATACGAAACTGCAGATTGTGGAGCATGCGCCACACCGTATCGCGGGCCTTGTAGGCCTCGCGCCGTATCTTGTCCTTCAGCGGCAGCGGAGCTTCCGCTGCGGCGCCCGTGATGTCCGACGGCGAGTCGTGATCCTGCGCCACGCACGCCGGCCGGATCACGATGTTCTCCACGCCATGTTCGTAAAAGCGGAACATCATGTCGTCGACGGGGTATACCCAGGTCTGACCACCGTCCAGCAGGGCGCGGGCCCCTTCGGGCGCCAGCAGGTACGCCACGGAACAAGAGTGTTTCTTGAGCTTGCGCGTCAAGGCGAAGGGCCCCACCCGCCCGACATGCTCGAAGGCGTCACGGCCCGGCCGGTCGTATTCGTGCAGCCAGATAAAGGGCCAGGCCTGCAGCAGCGCCTGCGCATGCGCCAGCATATCGGGGAAATTATCCTTCAGGATGGCGTCATCCTCGACCACGATCAGCGGCTGGCCGGAAGCGGCGCATTCCAGCCAAAGCAGGTAATGGCTGGCGAAACAACCCAACTGGGACGGCTTCAGGTCGCGGCCGCGACCTTTTACCCGGGCGCGAGCCACGGGGTCGTAATGCGCGAACAGCGGATGATCGGGCTGCTGCTTGCCATTGACGGCATCCAGGAAGCTGTAGCCGGATATCCCAAGCCGGTCGAACTGGGCGGCGATCTGCCGCCGCCGATCCGGCCGGGAAGCCAGGCTGATGACGCGAATGGGGATCATCTTCATCCGTAGTGGACCTCGACCTGATCGTAAGATAGCCATTGCCGCGCCCCGGCGATCAGGGCGTCGTCCATGCGCACGCGCCAGTCGTCGCCCAGGCGCAGCAGGCAGGAAAAATCCGGGCGGCACAGCCGCAATTCGACCGGCACACCGGCGTCCGCCGAGCGCCACGGGCCCAGCAATTCCTGCAATTGCGCCGGCTCCAGCAGGCTGGGCACCGACAGGCGCAGGCTGCGGGCGCGGGTTTCCCGGATGCGCTGCAGGTCGTACAGATCATCGGCCGACACGCGCAGGCCGCCGGAATAATCATCGTGGCTGACCCGGCCCTGGATGACCAGCGGCCGGTCTTCCTTCAGACTGTCGCGGTACTGCTCGTACATCTCGTTGAAGATGGCGATCTCGATCTGCGCGGTGCCGTCGTCCAGCAGGGCGTACAGCATCTTGCCGCGCCGCGTCATGCGGGGCCGCACGGCCGCCAGGACGCCCGCCAGCCACTGCGGGCCGCGCGAAGGCGCCAGTCGCGCCAGCGGCGTGGGCGCCACCCGGCGGATCTCGTCGCGCCAGGCATCGAACAGATGGCCGCTGAAATAGAACCCCAGGGCGGTCTTTTCTTCAGTCAGATAGGTCTGCAGATCCCAGGGAGTCACGCGCGTCAGTTCACCGGCCACCAGTTGGTCGGATTCATCGGCGAAGAGCGAGCACTGATTGGCATTGCGTTCCGCCTGTTCGGCGGCCTCGATGGCGCTGCCCAGGGTTTCCAGCAGGGCCGCCCGGTTTTCTTCCAGCGTGTCGAACGCCCCGGCGCGGATCAGGGCCTCGATGGTGCGACGGTTCACCGTATGGCGGTCCACCCGCGCGCAGAAATCGAACAGACTGGCGAACGGGCCGCCGGCTTCGCGCGCCGCCAGGATGGCTTCGACCGCCGATTGGCCGGTACCCTTGACCCCGCCCAGGCCGTACCGGATGGTGCGCGGCGGCTTGCCCTGGGCCATATGATCGTCGGCCACGGGCGCAAAGCGGTAGCCCGAGGCATTGACGTCGGGCGGCAGGACCGCCACGCCATTGGCCACGGCATCGCGCCAGAACACCTGGATCTTGTCGGTATCGTCCATGTCGGACAACATGGTGGCGGCCAGGAATTCCGCCGGATGGTAGCGTTTCAGCCAGGCCGTCTGGTAGGAAATCAGGGCATAGGCGGCCGAGTGACTCTTGTTGAAGCCATACCCGGCGAATTTTTCCATCAGGTCGAACAGGTGGGCCGCCAGGTCGGCGTCGTAGCCTTTCTTGACGGCGCCTTCCTGGAAGACCACCCGGTGCTTGGCCATTTCCTCGGGTTTTTTCTTCCCCATGGCGCGGCGCAACAGGTCGGCGCCCCCCAGGGAATATCCGCCGATGATCTGGGAGATCAGCATCACCTGTTCCTGGTAGACGATGACGCCATAGGTGCTTTTCAGGACCGGTTCCAGGTCGGGATGGAAATAATCGACGTCCGCGCGGCCGTGCTTGCGGTTGACGAAATCGACCACCATGCCGGATTCCAGGGGGCCGGGACGGAACAGCGCCAGCAAGGCGATCACGTCTTCGAAGGTATTGGGCTGCATGCTTTTCAGCAGCTCTTTCATGCCCCGGGATTCCAGCTGGAAGACGGCGGTGGTGTTGGCCGAGGACAGCAAGGCATAGGTTTCCGCATCATCGAGCGGCAGGCTCATGATGTCGAAATCGCGCATGCCCGGATTGAATTCCTGCACGTAGCGCACGGCCCAGTCCAGGATAGTCAGGTTGCGCAGGCCCAGAAAGTCGAATTTGACCAAGCCGACGTCTTCCACGTCGCCCTTGTCGTACTGCGACACGACGCTGGATTCGCTGCCCGGCTGGCAATACAGCGGCGTGTAGTCGGTCAGCTTGCCCCGGGCGATGATCACGCCGCCCGCGTGCATGCCGATGTTGCGCGTCAGCCCTTCCAGGGGCCGGGCCAGATCGATCAGGGCGTGGATTTCCTCGTCCGTGTCGTAGCGCTCGCGAAAGGCGGGTTCGTTTTCCAGGGTGCGGTCCAGCGTCCAGGGATCGGCCGGATTGAAGGGGATCATCTTCGACAGGTTGTCGCAGACGCTGTAGGGCATTTCCAGCACCCGCCCGACGTCGCGCACCACGGCCTTGGCGCCCAGGGTGCCGAAGGTCGCGATCTGGCTGACGGCGTCGCGGCCGTACTTTTCCTTGACGTATTCGATGACGCGTTCGCGGTTGTCCTGGCAGAAGTCCACGTCGAAGTCGGGCATGGAGACGCGTTCGGGATTCAGGAAACGTTCGAACAGCAGGTCGTAGCGCAAGGGATCGAGGTCGGTGATGCCCAGGCTGTAGGCGACCAGGGAGCCGGCCCCCGAGCCCCGGCCGGGGCCGACCGGCACCCCATGGCTCTTGCCCCAGTTGATGAAGTCCTGCACGATCAGGAAATAGCCCGGGAACCCCATGCCGACGATCGTCTTGCATTCCAGGTCCAGGCGTTCCTGGTAGGCGGGCATCTGGCGGGCGCGCTCTTCGGCGTCCGGATACAGCTGCAGCATGCGGCGCTGCAGGCCTTCATTGGCCAGCCGCACCATGTAATCGTCCAGCGACACGCCGTCGGGGGTCGGGAACAGCGGCAGTTCGGGGTGCCCCAGCGTCAGGGTCAGATTGCAGCGCCGGGCGATCTGCGCCGTATTGGCCAGCGCCGAGGGCACGTCGGCAAAGCGCCGCGCCATCTCGTCGCTGTCGGGCATGTACTGCTCGGGCGTGAAGCGCTTGACCCGGCGAGGATTGCCCAGCAATTCGCCATCGGCGATGCAGACGCGGGCCTCGTGGGCCCGGAAGTCCTCCGGCTCGATGAACTGGATGGGATGGGTCGCCACCACCGGCAGGCCGCAGTCGACCGCCACCCGCAACGCCGCCTGGACGTAGGTCTCGTCGCCCTCGAATCCGGCGCGCTGCAGTTCAATGAAATAGCTGTCCGGGAAATCCGCCGCCCACTGTCGGGCCAAACGCTGCGCTTCATCCATCCGGCCCGCATCCAGCGCATGGCCGATATCGCCCGCCCGCCCGCCCGACAGCGCGATCAGGCCGTTTTTTCCGGACAACCACTCGCGGCGCAGTTCGGCCCGGCCGCGCTGGCTGTTTTCCGTCCAGGCGCGGCTGAGCAATTCGCACAATTCCAGATAGGCCGCATGATCCGTGGCCAGCAACAGCAGACGAAATGGCTTGTGCTCGTCATCCGGATTCTGCAGCCAGACATCGCAGCCCGCAATCGGCTTGATCCCGGCCTTGCGGGCCGCCTTGTAGAACTTGATCCAGGCAAACAGGTTGGCCAGATCCGTCAGGGCCATGGCGGGCTGGCCGAAGGCCTTGGCGCGCTTGACCAGGTCCGGAATGCGGGCAATGCCGTCCACCACGGAAAACTCCGAGTGGCTGCGCAGGTGCACAAAAGGGGGGGATACAGGAGACATCGTCATGCGGGGATTGTACTGAAGGGATGCCTATCGGGGCATGGCGGACCAGCTCTTTTGCAGGCGCTTGACCGAAACCGGAAAAGGCGTGCGCAGGGTCTGGGCAAACAGGGCGACGCGCAATTCCTCAAGCTGCCAGCGAAAGGCGTCCAGTTGCGCATCCGGGGCGCCCTTCAGGGCCGCGCGCGCCCGCTGCCAAGGGGTGATCAAAGGCCCCATCTCGGCCATCAGGCGGGCGTCCCGGGCGGGGTCCTCCCGCAGTTTGTCGATCCGCATCTGCGCCGCCTTCAAATAGCGGGGCAGATGCTTCAACTGCTCGGCGGGCGTCCCGCCGATGAAACCGCGCCCGATCAACGCATCCATCTGCAGGCGGATGTCCTGCTGCGCGGACGGCCAGGGCTTGGCCTGGGGCAGTTTCTTCTGCAGGGCGGCCCGTTCCTGCAGCACGGCGGACGCCAGCCGGGACAGTTCCTGCGCCAGCAGGCTCAGGCGCGCGCGCCCTTCCTCGCAACGCCGGGCAAAGGATTCCGCGTCCTCGGGCCAGGGTTCCATCAGGCATGCCTGCCCGATGGCGGCATCGATCAGCTGATCGCGCAATTCCTGCTGCGTGCCCAGATCCATGTACCACATGGCCATGCGGGTCAGTTCCGGCAGATTCTTCTCCAGATAACGGACCTGTTCGCGCAAGGCCAGGCGAAACAGGCGGCGCAGGCCATCCGCATGCACCCGGCGGGCTTCCTGCGGGTCGTCGAACACATCCAGATCGCAGGATTCCCCCCGATCCCGCAAGGCGGGGTAGCCGATCAGAGACTGGCCGCCCCGCTGGATCTCCAGCAGTTCCGGCAAGGCGCCGAAGGTCCATGCCGTCAGGCCTTCATGGTCCAGAACCTGGGCGGCGGCGCGATCCCGCGCGGCCACCTGCTGGAAAGAGGCCTGGGCCTGGCGGCCGTGTTCGGCCCGCAACTGGTCCAGGCTGCGCCCGCCCGACAGCATGCGGCCATGTTCATCGATGACCTTGAAGTTCATGAACAGATGCGGCGGCAGGGTCTCCAGTTTGAAATCCGTGGCCTGGACACGCACCTGGCACTGGTCCCAGACATCCTGAATGATGGCGTCCAGCAGCCCCATGCCCGGGTCGGCGGCGCGTTCGAACCAGCGATCATGAAAACCCGCCGCATAATCGGGCAAAGGAACGCAGTGGCGGCGCAGTTTCTGCGGCAGGGATTTCAGCAACAGATGGACTTTTTCTTTCAGCATGCCCGGCACCAGCCATTCGCAGCGGGCGGCGTCGATCTGGTTCAGAGCGAACAGCGGCACGGTCAGCGTCATGCCATCGCGCGGCGAACCGGGCTCGAAGTGATAATCCACCGCCAGCTCGGCCCCGGCCCACTGCAGACGGCGGGGAAAGACCTCGGTCGTGACGCCGGCGGCATCGTGCTGCATCAGGTCGTCGCGGTTCAGGTTCAGGCGCTTGGCCGCCTGGGCATCCAGCGTGCCGACCCAGGCCTCCAGCGTCGCCGTCTGGCTGACATCGGCCGGGATCTGCTGATCGTAGAAGGCATAGATCAGCGCGTCATCGACCAGAATGTCCGGCCGGCGGCTTTGATGTTCCAGCCGCTCGATGGAAGCGATCAGCTTGCGGTTATGGGCGATGAAGGGCAGCTTGCTGTCGATATCGCCAGGGACCAGGGCGTCGCGGATGAAGATCTCGCGCGCCGCCTTCGGATCGACCCGACCGTAATGGACGCGGCGGCCCGTATATACAGGCAGGCCATAGACCGTGCCGCGCTCGTTGGCCACCACCTGGCCGGCCTTTTTTTCCCAGCGCGGGTCGGACCACGCCTTTTTCAACAAATGGGCCCCTGCCCGCTCGACCCAGACAGGATCGATCTGCGCCACGCAACGCGCGTACAGCCGGGTGGTTTCGACCAGTTCGGCGGCCAACACCCAGCGCCCCGCCTTTTTCTGCAGAGGCGAGCCCGGATGAATGGCGAAACGGATGTCGCGCGCCCCCTGGTACAGGTTGGCGTCGTCGGACTTCATGCCGATATTGCCCAGCAGGCCGGCCAGCAGGGCCATATGGATCTGTTCCCGGGTGGCCGGCGTCTGGTTCAACCGCCAGCCCTGTTCCCGGGCCAGGGTCAGCAGCTGCACATGGGTATCGTGCCATTCGCGCAGACGCACGGGCGACAGGAATTTCGCCCGGATCTGATCCACCAGCTTGCGCTGCGAGGCCTTGTGGGCGACCTGTTCCCCATACCATTCCCACAATTTCAGCCAGGCGAGGAATTCGGACTGCTTGTCGCGGAACTGCGCATGGGCATTGTCGGCGGCCTCGCGGGCCTGCATGGGCCGGTCGCGCGGGTCCTGGATGGACAGGGCCGACGCGATCACCAGGATTTCCGTCAGGCACTGCTGCTCATGAGCGGCGAAAATCATCCGGGCCACGCGCGGGTCCACCGGCAATTTGGCCAGGGAGCGCCCCACCGGGGTCAGATGGTTCTGCTCATCCAGCGCCCCCAGTTCCTGCAACAGCTGATAGCCGTCGGCCACAGCCCGGCCCGTCGGCGGTTCCACGAAAGGAAAGGCCTCCACGTCGTCCAGGCGCAGCGCCTTCATGCGCAGAATGACGGCCGCCAGCGAAGAGCGCAGGATTTCCGGATCGGTGAACGCGGGGCGCTGTTTGAAGTCCTGTTCGGCATACAGCCGGATGCAGACCCCGGGGCCCAGGCGCCCGCAGCGGCCGGCCCGCTGATTGGCAGATGCCTGGCTGATGGGCTCGATGCGCAGTTGTTCGACCTTGCTGCGCCAGGAATAGCGCTTGATGCGCGCCAGGCCGCTGTCCACGACGTAGCGGATGCCGGGCACCGTCAGGGAGGTTTCCGCCACATTGGTGGCCAACACGATGCGCCGGGTATTGCCGCGCGGGTGAAAGATCTGTTCCTGTTCAGCCCGCGACAGGCGGGCGTACAAGGGCAGCACCAGGGCGCCTGCCGGGTGACGCTTGCGCAGGGCCTCGGCGCATTCGCGGATTTCCCGCTCGCCGGGCAGAAATACCAGCACGTCGCCCGGCCCGTGACGGGCGCATTCATCCACCCCATCGGCGACGGCGTCGACCAGGTCGCGTTCCTCATCGCCGCGGCCTGCCGCCTGCGGTTCGGCCTCCGGGGCATCCGGGCGCACCGGGCGGTAGCGCAACTCGACCGGAAACAGGCGCCCCGAGACCTGGATGACGGGCGCCGGCCGTTCGGCGGAACCGAAATGACGCGCGAAGCGGTCCGCATCGATAGTGGCCGAGGTGATGATCAGTTTCAGATCCCGGCGACGGGCCAGCAGGCGTTTCAGAAACCCCAGCAGGAAGTCGATGTTCAGGCTGCGTTCGTGGGCCTCGTCGATGATCAGGGTGTCGTAGCGGCGCAGCAAAGGGTCGCGTTGGGTTTCCGCCAGCAGGATGCCGTCGGTCATCAGCTTGATCGCGGTGGCAGGTCCGGTGCGTTCGCCAAAGCGGATCTGATAACCCACCCAATCGCCCAGCTCGGTGCGCAGCTCCTCGGCCACCCGCTGCGCCACCGAAGTGGCCGCCAGCCGGCGAGGCTGCGTGTGGCCGATCATGCCATGGCGGCCTCTCCCGAGTTCCAGGCAGATCTTGGGCAATTGCGTGGTTTTGCCCGATCCGGTTTCACCGCAGACGATGACGACCGGATGTTCCGCAATCGCCCGCGCGATTTCCTGGCGGCAGGCGCTGACGGGCAGATCCTCCGGGTAGGCGATGGCGGGCAGGGGACGGTCCCCCGCCCCGGCCGCCTGCGCATCGGGCGCCGGACCGGCGCGCCGACGACGACGCGACCCGCCCGGCGCCCCGGCGGACGAATCTCCCGCGGAGCGGGAGGCATGCGGGACGGAATCCGGGGGCTGTGATGGTTTTTCTGGCAAGACGATGATTTCCGCAAATGAGGCGCCGGGCGGCGCGGGGAACCGGCCTCGCAGGCCCCCTGTCGCCCAATCCCCCAGCAGGGGGCAATCCCTTATTATAATTTCGTGGTTCCGCCCAACCGTTGTCTGCGACATTTGCCATGAATGCACCCGAGATCGACACCTATTCCGCTCAGGACGCCCCCGAATTCGCCCCCGCGCAATTCGTGCGATGGTTTCGCGAAGTCGCCCCCTATGTGCACGACTTCCGCGGCAAGACCTTCGTGGTGGCGCTGGGCGGCGAATTGATCGAAGACGGCGGCCTGGAAGCCCTGGTGGCGGACCTGTCGCTGCTGTCCGCCCTAGGCATCAAGCTGGTGCTGGTTCACGGATCCCGCCCGCAAGTCAACGAACAGTTGCGACTGAAGGGCTACTCCACGCAATTCGGCCGGGGAACGGAACCCACCAGCCCCGAAGCCCTGGAGTGCGCCAAGGAAGCCGCCGGCGAAATCCGCCTGGACATCGAGGCCGCTTTCAGCCAGGGCCTGCCCAACACGCCGATGTCGCATGCCAAGATCCGCGTGATCTCGGGCAATTTCGTGACTGCCCGGCCGGTGGGCGTGATCGACGGCGTGGATTACAAGCGGACCGGCACCGTGCGCAAGCTGGACATCGACGCCATGCACAGCGTCATCAGCCAGGGCGCCATCGTATTGCTGTCCCCGCTGGGCTTTTCCCCCACAGGGGAAGCCTTCAACCTGGCCATGGAAGACCTGGCCACCAACGCAGCCGTGGCCCTGCGGGCGGAAAAGCTGATTTTCCTGACGCAGAACCGCACCGTGACGGAAACCGACGGGTCGGTGGACACCGAACTGGCCCGCAAGGACGCCGACGACCTGCTGGCCCAGAACGTGCTGGACGAAGACACCAGTGCCTTTTTGCGTCACGCCTCGCTGGCCGTCAAGCGCGGGGTGGCGCGGGCGCACCTGGTGCCCTACACCCTGGACGGCAGCATCCTGCTGGAAATCTTCACCCACGACGGGGTGGGCACCATGGTGGTGGAAGACACGCTGGAAGACCTGCGCCCGGCGCTGGCCGACGATGTCGGCGCCATCGTGCAGCTGATCGAGCCGCTGGAGGCCGACGGCACCCTGGTGCCGCGCGGCCGCGCCGTGATAGAGCGCGACGTGGAAAAATTCACGGTGCTGGAACACGACGGCGTCATCTACGGCTGCGTGTCGGTGATCCCCTATGTGAATGAAGGCATGGCCGAAATGGCCTGCCTGATCGTGCATCCCGAATGGCAGGGCACGGGCGACGGCGAAAAGCTGCTGCGCCATGCCGAAGCCACCGCTCGCAGCCAGGGCGCGCGGCGCCTGTTCGTCCTGACCACCCGCACCTCGCACTGGTTTCTGAAACGCGGTTTCGTGCAGGGCGGCGTGTCCGACCTGCCCCACGAAAAGCGGGCGCACTACAACCATTCCCGCAACAGCCTGGTATTCATCAAAAGGCTGTGACGCCTGGCACCCGGCCCCACAGGAACCCAGCATGAAGATCCTCGTCACCGGCGGCGCCGGATTCATCGGCTCGGCCCTGATCCGTCATCTGATCCAGGCCACCGGCCACGCGGTCGTCAACGTGGACAAACTGACCTACGCCGGCAACCTGGAATCGTTGGCAATCGTCGCCGACGACCCCCGCTATGCCTTTGAGCGCCTGGACATCTGCGACTCGGCGGGACTGGACCGCGTCTTTGCCCGGCATGCGCCGGACGCAGTCATGCACCTGGCGGCCGAGTCCCACGTGGACCGCTCCATCGACGGGCCGGCCGCCTTCGTGCAAACCAACCTGGTGGGAACGTATGCCCTGCTGGAATCCAGCCGCCGCCACTGGAACGGGATGGATGCCGAAGCCCGGCGCGCCTTCCGCTTCCATCACATTTCCACGGACGAGGTCTATGGCGACCTGGCGGAGACCGGTGGAATGTTCACGGAAACCACGGCCTATGCCCCCAGCTCTCCCTACTCCGCCAGCAAGGCGGGCTCGGACCATCTGGTCCGGGCCTGGCATCGCACCTATGGCCTGCCGGTGCTGGTGACGAACTGCTCGAACAATTACGGTCCCTGCCATTTCCCGGAAAAATTGATTCCGCTGGTGATCCTGAACGCCCTGGAGGGCAAACCCCTGCCCGTCTATGGCCAAGGGCTGCAGATCCGCGACTGGCTGTACGTCGAAGATCACGCCCGCGCCTTGCTGCGGGTGCTTGAGGCCGGCACGCCCGGCGACACCTACAACATCGGCGGCCACAACGAGCAGCGCAACATCGACGTGGTCCAGGCGATCTGCTCGCTGCTGGAAGAACTGGCGCCGGAGCGCCCGGCCGGCGTGGCGCGCTATCGCGACCTGATCACGCACGTGGCGGACCGCCCAGGCCACGACCTGCGCTACGCCATCGACGCCGGAAAAATTCAGCGCGAACTGGGCTGGACGCCGCAGGAAACCTTCGCCAGCGGCCTGCGCAAGACCGTCCAATGGTACCTGGAGCACCGCGACTGGTGCAGCCGAGTGCGGGACGGCAGCTATCAGCGTCCGGGCCTGGGCGCGACGGCCGCGCATCCGGCCACGCCCGCCTGATGCCTGCCGCCCCCGCGCCCGCAGGCCCGCGCATCCTGGTGACGGGCGCGGACGGCCAACTGGGCCGGTCCCTGCAGGCCCTGGCCGCGCGGGACGACAGCGCCGCCTATGCCTTCGCCAACCGCGCGCAACTGGACATCACCGACGCCTCGGCCATCGAACGTTGGCTGGACGCGCGCCCGACCGATTACCTGATCAACGCCGCCGCCTACACGGCTGTGGACCGCGCCGCTGCCGAGCCGGAGGCGGCCCTGGCCATCAATGCCCGCGCGCCCGGCCTGCTGGCCCGCGCTTGCGCGGCGCGCGACATCCGATTGCTGCACGTGTCCACCGACTATGTCTTCGACGGCACACTGGATCGCGCCTACCGCGAATCCGACGCGCCCTGCCCGCCGAACACCTACGGGCGCGGCAAATGGCTGGGAGAGCAGGCCATCCTAGAGACGACAGCCGACGCCGTGATTCTGCGCACCAGTTGGGTATTCAGCGCCTGGGGCGGCAATTTCGTGCGCACCATGCTGCGCCTGGGCGCGCAGCATGAGCGACTGCGGGTGATCGACGACCAGATCGGCGGACCGACCTGGGCCGGGCATCTGGCCTGTGTCCTGCATCGGCTGGCGCTGCGGTCCCGTGCCTGCGGGCCGGGCAACGGCGCGGCAGCGGCGCCCGCCGCACCTGTCCCACACCGGCCGTCACGGCAGCCCCACAGCGACGGGGCGACAGCGTCCACCGCATCTACGCGCATTCCCGGCGGGATCTATCATTTCTCGGGCGCTCCCTGGGTCAGCTGGCACGGATTCGCGCAGGAAATCTTCGCCCAGGCCCTGGAGCTTGGCCTGATCCAGCGCCTGCCCGCGGTCGAAGCCATCTCGTCGCGGGACTGGCCCGCCCCCGAACCCCGGCCTGCAAACAGCCGCCTGGATTGCACGCGGCTGGAAACGTTGCTGGGACCGCTGGAACGCGGCTGGCGAACCGGGCTGAGCGAGGTGCTGCGCGACTGGCAGGCCTCGTCCGGGCCCGTTTGAGTCCGGAACGCACGCGTCGGCCTGGCATGGTCCCCTTGGGGCGCTGGCCCAAACCCGCCACCTCCGGCGCCCTACCGCCCAGCCGCTACAATGGGCCCGTTGCCCACCTGAAGAGCGAGATCCCCGACCATGGCCCGCATGATCCACTGCCACAAACTGAACCGCGAGGCCCCCGGCCTGGACTACCCGCCCTATCCCGGCGACCTGGGGGTGCGCATCTGGCGGGAAATCTCCAAGGACGCCTGGGCCAAATGGCTGGACATCCAGACCCGCCTGGTCAATGAAAACCATCTCAGCCTGGCCGACCCCGAAGCGCGGAAGTTCCTGGCCGACCGCATGAAGGCCTTTCTGTTCGAGGACCAGGACGTCGAAGCCCAGGGCTACACGCCGCCCTCGGCCTGATCCCGCCGACTCCGGACGCGGCACGCCCCGCCGAGCAAACCGGCCTCCGGAAGTCGGGCCGTCACCGGTCATGCGGGCAAGGCCGTCCGATCAAAGATATCGTCTGACCCGGCCGCAGTACTCAAGATACTCTTGGCCATAGTGACGCTTCAAGAAACGCTCTTCCAGCAGAACCTGCCGATGGAAAAGCCAGGTCGCCGCGCCGACATAGACCAGGAGGATCCAGTTCGGAAACACGAGGAACTGCCCCAGCACGATGAAAGCGAAACCGACATAAATGGGATTGCGGCTGAACGCGAAAATTCCGGTGGTGACGAGCTTGTCGGGATGATCGGCGTCGATGCCCACACGGAAACTCCGCCCGAAAGATACCAAGCTCCACAGCAACACGGCCAGGCCCGCCGCGCACAGGGCGACACCCGCCCAGGCGATCGGGTCTGATTCGAAAAATGCCTGCGTGCTGACCGCAGGCCAGCCGAACGCAGCGGCAAATACAAGATAAAAATAAAAGAAGGCAAACGGCGGGATCAGGAAGTCCCGTTTATCGAGCGCGCCGAATTTCAGGGCCCGCACCCCCGTCCTGCGCATCACGCAAGCACGAGTCAGCACCATCCCAAGCATGAGCACGATGGTCAGCGCGGCGAAGTATCTCTGCATGGCTTTTCCCGATGGGCAACGGAAACCGTGTTCCCATGATACTCACGGCCGGGGCTCAATCAACCGCGGAAGCGCTTCCTCCGGAGCCATCAAGGCCTCACGAAGCCGTGCCGCCTTCCTTTCGCCGTGCCCGAAACGCGGCCACTTTCATCCGATTGCCGCATACCGCCATGCTGCACCACCGCCGTCGGCGGGATTTCGTCTGATCGCAGAACAACATGGAACAGCCTTCGCCCTCGCATTGCCTCACCCGATCCAGCGGGCCGTCGGCCAGCAAGGTCGCCAGCGCTGCGGCCACCGGCTCCAGCAGGCTGGCGGCATCAGTGCCGCGCGGCCCCCTGACAATGGTGAAACGGGCGGATTGCCCGTCCCATTCAAGCTTCATGGATCGCCGCCCCTGCTCCAGGATCTGATTGACAAGAGACGCCCGCGCCTGCGTCCCGGCCAAGGCGGCGTCGAGCAGGGTTTTCGCATCGGCGCGCAGCCGGCGCGCCAAGGCCAGCAATCCGACGGGAGCCTCGGCTACGTCCGGCGCAGCAACCCCCGCCGACTTCAACCAATCCAGCACGTTGCGGTCGTCCGCGAAGCACTCGCGCGCCGCCTCGCCGCTTCCATACCGGGTGTTGATGAAATCGAGCGCCAGGTTGTCGGCGACGAAGAATGGCGCCGGGGCATCGGCAAGAGTCTTGTGCATAGATCGTATTGTAACCCCTTTAAATCAAGTTGACAGGTTATTCAAACGAAAGTAACCTCTCAAAATCAAATTAAGGGGTTACAAAGGAGTTGCTGCATGACATCCACGAAACTGCTCGCAGCCACCGATCCGATCGGAGCGCCCATGGCCGGCGGGGCGCAGGCCGCCGACGCGCAAGCGGCGCCGCTCCGGGCCCATCACCGGTACGAACAGGTGGGCGAGGTCAAGGTTTTCTACCGCGAGGCCGGCAGCCGCGACGATCCTGCGGTCCTGCTGCTGCATGGATTCCCGACCTCGTCGTTCATGTATCGCAATCTGATTCCCCTGCTGGCGGACCGCTACCACGTGATCGCGCCGGACCTGCCCGGCTTCGGCCTGACCCAGGCGCCTGAAGACGGGCGGTACGCATACACGTTCGAGCAGTTGGCCAAGACGATGGAACGCTTCACCGAACTACTGCGGCTGGACCGGTATGCCATTCAGGTCTTCGACTACGGCGCGCCGGTAGGCTGGCGCCTGGCCACGGCGCACCCCGAACGCATCAGCGCCATCATTTCCCAGAATGGCAATGCCTACGAAGAAGGCCTGTCCAACGGTTGGATGCCGATCCGGGAATACTGGAGGCACCCCTCGCCCGAGAACCGGGCAGCGGTGCGCGAGTTCATGAAACCCGCCGCACTGAAGTGGCAATACACGCACGGCGTCGGAGACGAAAGCCTGATCGCGCCCGAAACCTATATTCTCGACGCGGCAATGATGGCCAGCCCGGGCAACCTCGACATCCAGCTCGACCTGATCCTGGACTACGCCAGCAACGTCGCGCAGTATCCGCAATACCAGGCCTACTTCCGCCAGCGCCAGCCGCCGCTGCTGGCGGTATGGGGCGAAAACGATCCCTTCTTCCTGCCGGCCGGGGCGCAGGCCTGGAAGCGCGACCTCCCCAACGCCGAGGTCCGGTTCTACGACACCGGCCATTTCGCCCTGGAAACCCATGCGGCGGAGATCGGCGCGGCGATCCGGGCCTTTCTTGACCGGAACCTATAACGCCGCGATCAAGGGTCGCGCCGGATTCATTCGTCCAGCCCTGCCGGGTTCTTCGCCAGCCACTCGCGAGGAGACACCCCCATCCTGGCGGAGAATGCGCGCGACAGCGCCGAAGGGTTCGCGTACCCGAGCTCCTCCGCCAGGATCTTGATGGGCCGGCCTTCGCGCAGCCTGTTCTGCGCCAACGCCATGCGCCAATCGTTCAGGTAATCCGCCGGCGTCAGCCCCACGACATCGCGAAAGGCGTTGGCAAACGCCGTGCGTGACATTCCAGCGCGTTCGGCCATGCGTCCCACCGGCCAAGGGTCGCCAGGCGCATCATGGATGGCGACCAGGGCGCGCGCCAGGCGAGGATCCGACATCCCCGTGATGAAGCCGGGGTGCACGCCCGCTTCCGACGGATGGTCAAGCAGCCAGCGCAGCAGCTGGATCACAACCACCTCGAAGAGCCGATCGACCAGCAAGCGCTGTCCGCAGCGCACCCGATCGGTTTCGGCGAACAGCAATTCGAGCGCCAGATCCAGACCCGACACACGCGCCAATGGCAATGCAATCAAAGGGGGCAGCGCCCGTGCAAGCGGATTGTATCGGCCGCCGTCGAAGTTCAGGCGCGCGCAGGTGAAATCGGCCCCGTCCACGGGAGGATTGTGGAAACAGTGAGTCAGGGGACGCGGATACAGCAGCAAGGTCGGTTCGTCGAAGCGCATCGATCCGGGCACGTCGCGAGCGCCGGGATGGCTCACCTCCAGCCGGCCGCGACGCAACACATGCAGATAGCCATGGCCCTCGCAGGCGTCGAATCGGGTGAGCCCGCACAACGCGCCGGAGTGATGCAGCCGGGCCTGCACTCGAAACCGTTCGAGGATGCCCGAAAGGCGATCGATAGGGACAGAGGCTTGCATTTGGACTAATTGATAATTTTTTTGAATAAATTGATCCAAATCATACACCCAACTCGCCCATACTATCCGCACGGGTCGCTTCCCGAAAACCTTTCTTCACGCCAACCCGCCCATCCCCAGGAGACCGACATGTCCCGAGTCAACATTCAAACCCAGCTCGCCCCCGCAGCAAGCCAGCCCCTGCTGGCCCAGATCCAGCAGGCTTTCGGCGCCACGCCCAATATGTTCAAGGCCGTGGCCAACTCCCCGGCCGCCCTGCAGAGCATGTGGGCCGCCTTCGGCGCACTGGGCAAGGGCGCCCTGGGCGCCAAGCTCGGCGAGCAGATCGCTGTGGCCATCGCGAACCGCAACCGCTGTGAATACTGCCTGGCGGCCCATACCGCGCTGGGCCTGAAAGCCGGGGCCTCTTCCGCCGAGATGTCCGCCGCCCAGGCCGGCCGATCCAGCGACCCCGGGACGGCTGCCGCCCTGACCTTCGTCCTGAACGTGGTCGAGCGGCGCGCCCAGATCGCCGATGCCGATGTCGCACGCTTGCGGGAGGCGGGCTTCGGCGACGAGCAGATCGTCGAGATCATGGCCCATGTCGCCCTGAACCTCTTCACCAACTACATCAATGTCGCCTTGGACGTTCCCGTCGACTTCCCCAGAATCGCCCTGCTGTGAGCGCAGGCGAGACTGTCCCGGCGCCAGGCGAGGCTCGTTTTCCACCTCCCTGGCGCCCAGCGCGATCATCCCCGCGACGCTCGACACAGACGTGTTGAGCGCTCCAACAGGCTCATCACGATCTTCACCCCGGCGGCAAGTCCATCCTCTTGCGCCATGTGCCGGCCCAGCGCTTGCGCCCGTTTGACGACCGATTCCCTGCCCACGAAGCGCAGCGCCGCTGCAAGCGCCTTCGGATCCGGGCGCGCAGGCGAGACCGCCGCAGGCGCTACGCCCAAGTGCCGAAGCCTTGCCGCCCAGAAAGGCTGGTCGCCCACAAATGGCATGACGATCGACGGCCTGCCTGCCCGTAATGCGGAATGCGTCGTGCCTGAGCCTCCGTGGTGGATAATCGCAGCCATGCGGGGGAAGAGCCAGTCATGCGGCGTCCGATCGACGCGCAGGATCGTGTCGGGCAGCCCTGCGTCATGCATGCCGTTCCAGCCGCCCGAGAACACGGCGCGCCGACCGTCCAGGGCAGTGACCGCAGCATCGACGATCTTCGGCATATCGATGCCTGTCATGCTGCCAAACCCCATATAGACGGGCGCCTCGCCGGCGGCGAGGAAGCGGGCCAGATCCGGCGACGGCTCATAATCGCTCTGCGTCGGCAGCATCCATTGACCGCATAGATGCGCGGTGGCGGGCCAGTCCACGGGACGCGGAAGGACCGTCGGCGAAATACCGTAAAGCATGGGATGATCGTTCCACAACGCTTTACGGGGGGGCAAGCCCAGTACATCGGCCCTGGCCTGATTCAAGGCGCCCCGGAACGCCAGCCAGAGCAACTGATTGGTCAGCGCGAGGCTTGCGCGATTGGCCCAGCCGGGGATCTTCAGTGACGGCAGGAACGGGGACGGAAATTCCCTGGACGGCGTCAATGGAATCATCCCCGCTCCGATGACCGGAACCTTAAGGCGTTCGGCGACCGAGAGCCCGACAAAGCCAGCCAGCCCCGACGTCACGACCGCATCGCAGCCTTCGGCGGCGGCAAGAGCGTCCCGCATCCAGGCATCGCACTGCTCGTTCGCCAACTTCACCAGCGACTTTGCCGCGCCTTTTGCCCCCGTGCGCCCCCAATCGGCGTGGAGCTTCCGGACATCGCCGGCCAGAGGGGACGCAGGAACCCCAAGCTGATGCGCCAATCCCAAGGTACGCGCATCCCCCAGAATATGGACCGTATTTCCCGCCGCACGCAAGGCGTGGCCCAGGACGATCAATGGACTGGTATCGCCTTCCGTGCCATACGTCAAAATCAGGAGATTCATGGGATTGCCTGACATAAAGTAAACGTCGTATACTTTATCATGAACTTTGGAGCCCGGCACATGACATCGGCCTCGCCCCGGCCCCGTATCCGCGCGGAAATACCCCATCACATTGCTCTGGTCGCGCATGCGCTTTTCCAGTCGCATGGCTATGCGGCAGTGACCATGGAGCAAATCGCCCGCCAGGCCTCCGTATCCAAGCGAACCTTGTACAAGTACTATCCGGTCAAGGAGGCGCTGCTGGCGAGAGTGCTGGAAGATGCGCTGGACAAGGACCTGAAGGAATACACGCTCCAGCCGGACCCGGGCGCCGGGTTTACGGCCGCAGTCGCGCCCCTGCTGCAGGCGTCCGCCCGCTGGTGCGAACGACACCCGGACTACCTGCTGCCTTACGTGCGCTACAGATTCGCCACCTTCGACCCGCGCGCGGCGTCGGGCGACGACCCGGGCCTGTTACCCCTTTGGACGAAACTGATTGCCGTGGGACAGGGCCGGGGCGAAATCCGCCCGGATCGGCCCGCAGAACAGCTTGGATTCTATTTTCACTATCTTTATCTGGGGGCGCTCATGCGCTGGCTGACTGCGCCTCAGCTCGACTTGCAGCATGAATTCGATACCGTGCTTGCGCTGTTTGGAAGGGGGGCAGCACCCTGAGAGCGCCTTATCGGCTACGCCACCCAACACCCGGCCTGACGATGCATACCGATCGCAACGGCGAATATCTATAAACGGCGCAAGTCCTCACTCGCGAGGCTCGGGCGGCTCGCCCCGCGCCAGGCGTTCGGTGTTGGTCACGCCGGTGTGGCGCACGTCGTCGCCGCGCACCATGTAGATGACGCGCTCGGCCATGTTCTTCGCATGATCGCCGATGCGTTCCAGCGCCCGGGCGATGAAGATCAGGTCAATGGAATGCGAAATGGTGCGCGGATCCTCGATCATGTAGGTGATGATGTGGCGCAGGGAGGCCTTCCATTCCTTGTCCACGTCCTTATCGTTGCGCACCACCTGGGCGGCCGCCACCGGGTCTTCGCGGGCGAAGGCATCCAGCGCGGCCCGGATCATGGCCGCCACGGCGTCGGCCATATGGCGCAGCTCGACGACGGGCTCGTAGGAGGAATCGCCCTCGTGCAGGCGGCGGGCCACTTTGGCGATCTTTTCGGCCTCGTCGCCGCAGCGTTCCATGTCGGTCAGCATCTTCGACACCGACAGCAGCAACCGCAGATCGACGGCCGTGGGCTGGTTGCGGGCGATCAGCTGGCTGATGCGCTCGTCGATATCGACTTCGAACTGGTTGACCTGGCGTTCGTGCTCCCGCACACGGTCCACCAGTTGCAGTTCGCCTTCCGACAGGGCCTGGATGCCGTCGAGCACCATCGACTCAACCAGGCCGCCCATTTGCAGGAACATGGAACGCGTGGTTTCGAGTTCGCCGTGAAATTGTTTATTGGTATGTTCCAGCATCGGGGGCCTCTCTGCCTGCCGTCCAGGCGATTTCAACGAGCGCACAGCGTACCATCACGCCTGCCGCTTGGAAAGAAGCCCAGCATAGCAGGCGGATATGACAAACGTATGACGATCAGTCGTCCTGCAGTTCCAGCCGGGACACGCCATCCTGCCCGGCCACCAGGGCCACATGTGCTCCCGCAATGGCGAACAGGCCGCAGCAGACGACGCCGGGGATGTTGTTCAGCATGGCCTCGAAAGCGGCCGGATCGCCGTATTGCAAGCCGGAAACGTCCAGGATCTGGTTGCCGTTGTCCGTCGTGAAATCTTTCCGCAGGATCGGCTGCCCGCCCAGCTGGCGGATCTCACGGGCGACAGCCTCGCGCGCCAGGGGGATGACCTCGATGGGCAGCGGAAAAGCCCCCAGACGGTCCACCAGCTTGGAGGCATCCACGATGCAGACGAAGCGGTCGGCCACCGACGAGACGATCTTTTCACGCGTCAACGCCCCGCCCCCGCCCTTGATCATGTTCAGTTGCCGGTCGATCTCGTCGGCGCCGTCCACGTACAAGGTGGTGGAAGCCACGTCATTGAGGTCCAGCACGGCGATGCCCGCCGCCTGCAGGCGGCGGGTGCTGCGCTCGGAACTGGAGACCGCCGCGCGGAACGCCTGGCGGTGCGCCGCCAGCAGATCGATGAAACGGTCCACCGTGGACCCGGTCCCCACCCCCAGAATGCTGTCGGGCTGAAGCTGCGGCAGCACGTAGTCGAGCGCGGCCTGGGCGACCTGTTGCTTGAGTTCATCCTGGGAAAACATGAGGAAACGTCCGTTCAGGGTTGGAAAGGTGGATATTTTACGGGCTGCGCTTTCCCAGGAGGCGGCATAGCCGGACAAGGCACGAAAAATCCCATTTCCCTTGCCGAAGCGGCTAATATCACCCAGCCGCAATTGTATTCCTTTGAAACATCAATAACTTGAACCCAAGGGCTGCCGCCTGCCCGAACATCTTCGAGAGGAACCCCCATGTGCGACTCAAACTCCTGCATGACCACGCACGCGGCATCCCGCCGCCGCTTCCTGCGCTCGTCGGCCGCCCTGACCCTGGCGCTGACGACCGCGGGCGGCCTGGTCGGCGCCGCGGCACAGGCCGCAGGCCAGCCCAAACCCGACAACGTCATCTCGCCCGACGAGGCTCTCCGGCGACTGGCCGAAGGCAATCAACGCTACGTGTCGGGCGTCAGGCTGCGCCACAACTTCGCCCACGAACGCCAGGCGCTGGCCGGCGGCCAGAACCCGTATGCCGCCATCCTGGGCTGCGCCGATTCGCGCGTCGCGCCTGAATACGCCTTCGACAGCGCCCGAGGCGACCTGTTCGTCGCCCGGGTCGCAGGCAATTTCGCCAACGACGATATGCTGGGCAGCCTGGAATACGCTGTAGCGGTGCTCAAGGTGCCTGCCATCCTCGTCCTGGGGCACGAGAAATGCGGCGCAGTGGATGCCGCCGTCAAGGCGGTGAAGGACCACGCCCAGTTCCCTGGCCACATCCAATCCCTGGTGACCGCGCTGGTCCCCGCCGTCAAGCAGATCGACCCGGGCAAGACCGATCTGCTGGCAGCCGCCATCGAACAGAACGTGCGCAACGGCATGGCGGACCTGGTCGCAAGATCCGGCATCATCGCCCAGGCGCAACAGGCCGGGAAGCTGAAGATCGCCGGCGGAATCTACCGCCTGGGCACGGGAAAGGTCGATTTCCTGAGCTAAGGCCCCAGGGCGCGGCGACGTCGATCCGGGCGTCGCCGCGCGACAGGCCGCACCGACCCGCCATCGCGCACAACCCATCCAAGCCCGCGTCCGGCAAATTTGCAATAATGCCGCGTCTCACGAACCTTCCCACCCATCATGTTCGACCTCTTCTCGGGCCTGCCCCTCGCGGTCGGGTTCAGCCTGGTACTGGCGCTGACCCTCGTCCTGGTCTTTGAATTCATCAACGGCTTTCACGATACCGCCAACGCCGTCGCCACGGTCATCTACACCAAGGCCATGCCGCCGCACCTGGCGGTGTTCTTTTCAGGCATCTGCAACTTCCTGGGCGTGCTGCTGGGCGGCGTAGGGGTGGCCTATGCCATCGTCCACCTGTTGCCCGTGGACCTGCTGCTCAACCTGGAAAGCGGCCGCAGCCTGGCCATGGTGTTCTCCATGCTGGTCACCGCCATCGCCTGGAATCTGGGCACCTGGTATTTCGGCATCCCCGCTTCCAGCTCGCATACGCTGATCGGCGCCATCCTGGGCGTGGGGCTGGCCAACGGCCTGCTGACCGGCCTGCCCATAGGCGCCGGCATCAACTGGGGCAAGGCCATGGACATCGGCCTGTCGCTGGTCATCTCGCCGTTGGCCGGCTTCGTCATGGCGGCGCTGCTGCTGCTGGGCCTCAAGAAGCTGTTTACCGGCTCGAAGATGCACAAGACGCCCGAAGAGCGCCGGGCCATCGACAACAAGAAGCACCCGCCCTTCTGGAACCGGCTGGTGCTGGTCCTCTCGGCCATGAGCGTGAGTTTCGTGCACGGCTCCAATGACGGCCAAAAGGGCATCGGCCTGGTCATGCTGGTGCTCATCGGCATCGTCCCGGCCAAATTCGTGCTGGATCCGGCCAGCACGCCCTACCAGATCCAACGCACCTATGATGCCGCCGCCCATCTGAACGACCTGTACCTGCGCAATGAGGCCCTCTTGCGCGGCCACCTGACGCTCAAGCGCCCGGTCAACGCCGACCTGCCCCCCGCCCCCCGCTGCGATCCACAGGACACCTTGTCCGCCGTCCAGGCGGTGCGCCGCAGCCTGGACGGCGTGCGCGCCTACGAAGACCTGCCTCCCGACGTGCGCGGACGCGTACGCCGCCACCTGCTCTGTCTGGACGACACCGCCCGCAAAGTGATCAACCTGAACGTGCTGCCCGCCGGCGAGACGGCCGACCTGAAGCGCCTGCGCGCCGACCTGAGCGCGACGACGGAATACGCGCCGCTCTGGGTGATCGCGGCCGTCGCGCTGGCTCTGGGCATGGGCACCATGGTGGGCTGGCGCCGCGTGGTGCGGACCGTGGGCGAAAAGATCGGCAAGCAGGGCATGACCTATGCGCAAGGCATGTCCGCCCAGATCACCGCCGTCGCGGCCATCGGCGTGGCCAATGCATTCAGCCTGCCGGTCTCGACCACTCAGGTGCTGTCCTCCGGAGTGGCCGGCGCCATGGTCGCCAACCGCAGCGGCCTGCATAACGGAACCGTGCGCACCATCCTGCTGGCCTGGCTGCTGACCTTCCCGGCCAGCATGCTGCTGTCGTCGGGATTGTTCACGCTGGCGGTGCTGTTGCTGGGCGTGTAGGCGGCGCGAAGCCCCTTCCTACCCCGCCTGCCGCTTCGATGCCTGGATCTGCATGCGGTTCACCGCCACCACGATGATGCCCACGGCCACCATGAACAACGTCGCCAGGGCGTTGATTTCCGGTTTCAGGCCCAGGCGCACGCGGGAAAAGACTTCCAGCGGCAGCGTGGTGTAGCCCGGCCCGGACAGAAAGGCGGCGATCACCACATCGTCCAGCGACAGGGTGAAGGCCAGCAGCCAGGCGGCCGCCAGGGCCGGCGCGATCAGCGGCAGGGTAATGACGAAAAACACCTTCAGCGGCGAAGCGCCCAGGTCCAGGGCGGCTTCCTCCAGAGAGCGGTCCAGATCGCGCACGCGCGACTGGATGATGACCGCCACGTAGGCCGTGCACAGGGTCACGTGCCCCACCCAGATGGTGAACAGGCCGTTGCCGTCGGGCCAGCCGGTCAGCTTGGAGACTTCCACGAACATCAGCAGCAGGGAGATGCCCAGCACCACTTCCGGCATCACCAGCGGAGCGCTGAGCATGCCGACATACAGGCCGAAACCCCGGAAACGCCCCATGCGGGCCAGCACGTATCCCGCCCAGGTGCCGATGACCACCGAGGCCGTCGCCGTCAGGAGCGCGATCATCAGGGACAAGCGGGCGGCCGACAACAGCGCCTGGTCCTGGAACAGCGACCGGTACCAGCGGACGGAGAACCCCGACCAGGAATTCATCAGGGTCGAATCATTGAAGGAAAACACCATCAGGCAGACGATGGGCACATACAGGAAGCCGTAGCCGACCACCAGCGACAGAAAGCGGAACCAGGACGATCGCCGCATCATCGATCCCGCCCGGCCAGTTGGCGCGCCTGGTTGTATTGGAAGATCGACAGGGGCACGAGGAGCAACAGCACCATGACGCAGGTCACGGCCGCCGCCATCGGCCAGTCGGCGTTATTGAAGAATTCGTTCCACATGACGCGCCCCATCATCAGGGTATTGGCCCCGCCCAGCATCTCCGGGATCACGTACTCACCCACCGAGGGTATGAACACCAGCATGGCCCCGGCGATCACTCCCGGCATGGACAGAGGCAGCGTGACCTGGAAGAAGGCCTGCCAGGGCCTGGCCCCCAGGTCGCAGGCGGCTTCCAGCAGGCGGTCATCGAGCTTCACCAGATTGGCATACAGCGGCAGGATGAAAAAGGGCAGGTAGGCATAGACCAGACCGATATAGACCGCCAGGTCCGTGCGGTAGATTTCCAGCGGCGCGTCGATCAGCCCCAGTCCCAGCAGCAGGTGGTTCAGGAGGCCGTCGTTGCGCAGGATGCCGACCCAGGCGTAGACCCTCAGCAACAGCGACGTCCAGAACGGCAGGATCACCCCCAGCAGCAATAGATTGCGGACTTCCGGGCGCGAACGGGCGATGTGATAGGCCATGGGATAGCCGATCAGGGCGCAGCACAGCGTCGTGACCAGGGCCATCTTGACCGAACTCAGATAGACAGCCGCATACAGGCTGTCGGTGAACAGCAGCAAGTAGCCGCGCAGATGCAGCGCCAGCGACAGAGTCTGATCCTGCAGAGTGGCGATCGGCAGATAAGGTGGAATGCCGAACTGCAGGTCCGAGAAACTGATCTTCAGGACCAGCAGGAACGGCACCAGCAGGAACAGCGCCAGCCAGGCGAAGGGCACCGCGATGGCCCACTGGCGGGCACTGGGTCGACGGCTGAGGTTCATGAGGCCAGCACCGTGCCGGCGTCATGCGACCAGGTGACATAGACTTCCTCGTCCACACCTGGCGCATCCGACTGGTTCCAGTCCAGGCTGGGCACGCTGGCTTCGATGGTCTGGCCGGCATCCAGGCGGATCTGGTAGCGGGCATAGCTGCCCATCCAGGCCACGTGCGACACCATGCCGTGCCCCCAGTTGGATTCGGATTCCGGAGCCTGGCGGCCGACGCGGATCTGTTCCGGCCGGATGGAGACGTGGACTTCCATGCCCAGGGGTTCGCTGACGCCGTGGCTGACGTACAGCGGACGCGTCAGGGCGTCGCTTTCGATCAGCACGTGGTCAGGCTCGTCGACCACGATGGTGCCGGTGAACAGATTGGTCGAGCCGATGAAGCCCGCCACGAAGCGGGTGCTGGGGAAAGTGTAGACGTCGTGCGGCGTGCCGCATTGCACGATCTGGCCTTCTGTCATGACGGCCAGGCGGCTGGCCATGGTCATGGCCTCTTCCTGGTCGTGCGTGACCATGATGCAGGTGACGCCCACCTGGTCCAGGATCTTCACCAGCTCGATCTGCGTGGCCTGGCGGATCTGCTTGTCCAGGGCGGACATGGGTTCGTCCAGCAACAGCAGCTTGGGGCGCTTCACCAGGCTGCGGGCCAGGGCCACGCGCTGCTGCTGGCCGCCGGACAGCTGGTGGGGCTTGCGCCGCGCATAGCCGGCCATCTGCACCAGATCCAGGGCTTCAAAGACCCTTTCGTGGATCTCCTGGCGCGGCACGCCTTCCTGCTTCAGACCGAAGGCGACGTTGGCCTCGACCGTCATGTGCGGAAACAGGGCGTAGGACTGGAACATCATGTTCACCGGCCGCCGGTGCGGCGGCAGGCCGGTGATGTCCTCGTCGTCCAGGATGATGCGCCCGGACGTGGGCTCCTCAAAGCCCGCCAGCATGCGCAGCAGCGTCGATTTGCCGCAGCCCGAGCTGCCCAGCAGGGCGAAGATCTCGTGCCGGCGCACGGACAGGCTGACGGACTGCACCGCCACCGTATCGCCGAAGATCTTGACGACTTCCTCCATGCGCACGAAGTCGTCGGCCTCGCCCTGGCGAGGCATGCCGCGCGGGTCCTGCATGATCATCAGCGCCCGGTCTTCAGCTGGGCCCACATCTGCGTCTGCAGGCGCAGGATGTTCATGGGCTGGGGCTTGATGACGAACAAGGTGCGGGACACGTCCGCCGGGGGATAGATCATGGGGTTGTCGGCCACCTCCTTCACCACGTATTTCCGGGCCTCTTTATTGGCATTCGGATAGAACATGGTGTTGGTGATGGCCGCGTGCACCTGCGGGGTCTCGATGTAGTTGATGAAGGCGTGAGCCTCGTCCACATGTTCGGCGCTCTTGGGGATGGCCATGGTGTCGAACCAGACCGGCGCGCCGCCCTGCGGAATGTAATAGTCGATGGCGTAGGACTTCTTCGCCTCGCGGGCCCGCGCCGAGGCGATCATCACATCGCCCGAAAATCCGTAGACCATGCACAGGCCGCCCGAAGCCAATTCATCGATATAGCCCGAGGAACTGAACTGGCGGATGTAGGGACGGATGGTCTTCAACAAAGCCAGAGCGGCCTCGTAGTCCTTGGGATCGCCGCTGTTGGGGTCTTTGCCCAGATAATGCAGCACGGCCGGAAACACCTGGGCCGCCTCGTCCAGCATGGAAATACCGCAGGACTGCAGCTTGGCCGCGTTTTCCGGCTTGAAGAGCATGTCCCAGGAATTCAGCGGCGCGTCGGCGCCCATGATCTCGCGCACCTGGGTCACGTTGTAGCCCAGGCCGTTGGTGCCGTAGCCCCAGGGAACCAGATACTGGTTGCCGGGATCGACGGTGGCGACCAGCGCCATCAGATCGGGATCCAGGTACTGCCAGTTGGGAATTTTCGAGCGATCGAGCTTCTGGAACAAGCCGCCCTGGACCTGGCGGGCCGCATAGTGCGTGGACGGCACGACCACGTCGTAGCCGGACTTGCCGGTCAACAGCTTGGCCTGCAGGGTGTCGTTGGTATCGTAGACGTCGTAACGGATCTTGATGCCGGTGGTCTTCTCAAAGCCGGACAGGGTGTCGGGCGCCGTATATTCGGCCCAGTTGTAGACATTGACGACACGATCCTGAGCATGCACCGACCCGGCTGCAAGCAGCGCGGCGGTGGCCAACAGGGTATGAACGGTGCCGATTTTCATGGCAAGGTCCCCATAGAAAGGTCAACAAGGGGATCATCAGGACCGGACCGCGCCGCCGCTTTCAGGCGGACAATTGCCGATATGCCCCGTCCAGTGCATCCCACCACTGCGCTCCGCGCGCGCCGGCTACCTTAACCAAAGACCGGCGCAGACGCAACAGATTTTTACGCCGCCGTGCCGGACGCACCACACCCGGGCGGGCGCGGTCGAAATCGATCAGCCAGACATGGTCCTGGTCGTCGAACAGAATGTTGTAGGCATTGAGGTCCGCATGCCAGACGCCGGCCGCATGCATGGCATGGATCGCCTGCGCAACGGCCCGGGGATCCGCCTGGTCCAGCCGCCCCGCCAAGGCCCGCGCCCCCGGGATGCGGGCCACCAGAATGGCAGTGCGGTAGCACAGGCCGCGACGCCAATAGGCGGCGGCCAGCGGTTCGGGCACCCGCAGGCCGGCCGACCGCAGATGCGCCAGCACCCGCGCTTCCGCCCAGGCCCGCACCCGGCCCTCTCCCAGCCAGCAATACGTGTTTCGGCCCAGGCGCGCCCGCAGGCCGCCGCGGCGGTAGTGTCGCAGGACGGCGGCGCCATGAGCGCCTTCGACGAACCAGGCGGCCTGCCGCCCGCCTTCACCCACGGCGACTGCCCCCGGGCGGTGCGGATCGAACCATTCGGCCCGCGCCGATGCGGCGAGGCGTTCCGGCACGCACAAAGCGCCCCCCCGCACGGGGCGGCGCACCCAGCCGGCGGGCAACGTCGTCATGCCGCGCCGCGCGCCAGCAGCAGCGCCATGATGATCAGCAGCATGCAGGCGAAGATCAGCTTGAGCCGCGCCTCGGGCAAGGCATAGGCCAGGCGCACGCCATACGGCACGCACAGCAGGCTGCCCAGGGCCAGCGGGATCCCCACCAGGCCATGCGCCTGCCCATGCCAGGCGTAGGTGGCCAGGGCCACCACCGTGCCCGGCACGATCATGGTCAGCGCCAGAGCCTGCGCCGAGGTCTGGCGCAGATGGAACAACGTCGTCATCAGGGGCACGGCCAGCACGGATCCGCCGACGCCGAAGACGCCCCCGGTCAGGCCGGCGAAAATCCCCACCAGGAAATACCACAGGCGGCGCACCTGACCGACCTCGCGGAAATGGCTGGCGGGCCGCGCCAGCGCCTTGCGGCCCAGGCTTTCCCGGAAATAGAACAGGGCGATCAGGAACACGAAGCCGGCATAGATGCGGCGCAACAGCCAGGGATCGATGCCCAGGGCGATCTGAGCGCCGATCCAGGTGAACACGATGGAGCCCCCCGCCCCCGCCGCCGCCGAACGCAGGTCGATGGGGGAGCGCTGGTGGTATTTGCGCACCGTCAGCAACACGGCCGGCAGCACCATGATCAGGGCCGTACCCTGGGCGGCCTGTTGCTCATACCCCAGGACCAGGCCCAGCAGGGGAATGGCAAACAATCCGCCCCCGATTCCCAGGACCCCGCCGGAAAATCCGATGACGCCGCCAACGGCCAGGCAGGCCGGAATCAACCACAAACTTTCAGACATCCAAAATCCTTTAACGCAACACGCCGAGCACGTCCTCGACACGATCCACCGCCTGGATCTCCAGCCCCTCGATAGGCTGGCGCGGCAGGTTGGCCCTGGGAACGATGGCGCGGCCAAAGCCCAGCTTGGCCGCCTCGCGCAAGCGCTCCTGCCCCCGCGGCGCCGGGCGGATTTCCCCCGCCAGGCCGATCTCGCCAAAGGCCAGCAGGCCTTCCGGCAGAGGCTGGTCCCGCATGGACGAGAGGATGGCCAGGGCCACGGCCAGGTCGGCGGCGGGTTCCATGATGCGCACCCCGCCCACGGCATTGACGAACACGTCCTGGTCGAAGGTCGCCACCCCCGCATGGCGGTGCAGCACGGCCAGCAGCATCGCCAGGCGGCTGCTTTCCAGACCCACCGACAGGCGCCGGGGATTGGGCACGTGCGCCGTATCCACCAGGGCCTGGACTTCGACCAGCAGCGGGCGGGTGCCTTCCTGGGTGGCCATCACGCAGGACCCGGCCACCTGCCGCGCATGACCGGCCAGAAACAGCGCCGACGGATTGCTGACCCCGCGCAAGCCGCGGTCCGTCATGGCGAAGACGCCCAGTTCATTGACCGCGCCGAAGCGGTTCTTGATCGCGCGCACCAGCCGGAAGGAGGAATGGGTATCGCCCTCGAAATACAGCACGGTATCGACGATGTGTTCCAGCACGCGGGGGCCGGCCAGGGCGCCATCCTTGGTCACGTGGCCGATCAGGATCAGCGTCACGCCGGTCTGCTTGGCTACCCGCGTCAACTGAGCGGCGCATTCGCGCACCTGGGACACCGAACCGGGCGCCGCCGTCAGATCGCCGGAATACAAAGTCTGGATGGAGTCGATCACGGCGACTCCAGGCCGGCGTTCAACCAGGGCTCCCGTGATCTGTTCCAGCCGGATTTCCGCCAGCAGATCCACGGCGTCGCCCGACACGCCCAGGCGCTGCGCCCGCAAAGCCACCTGTTCGGCGGATTCCTCTCCGGTGACGTACAGCACCGACCCGCGCTCGGACAGGCTGGCCAGGGCCTGCAGCAGCAAGGTCGACTTGCCGATCCCCGGGTCGCCGCCGATCAGGACGACGGCGCCGGCCACCAGGCCGCCGCCCAGCACGCGATCGAATTCTTCGATGCCGGTGGGATTGCGGGCCTGTTCACGGGCTTCGATGTCGGCCAGGCGCCGCACCGGCGCGGAGCCGGCCAGCGGCGCGAAGCGATGCGTGGCGGAAGCCGCCGATTCACGGGACTCCTGCAGGGTATTCCAGGCGCCGCAGTGAGGGCAGCGGCCTTCCCATTTGGCGGTCGTGCCGCCGCAATCCGCGCAGAGAAACAGGGTGCGGGCCTTGGCCATCAGCGGCCCGCCAGGCTGCCGCCCCCGTCCACGCCCAGTTCCTGCCCCGTGATGAAGGCCGCCTCGTCGCTCAGCAGGAAGACGACGGCGGCGGCGACCTCGTCGGCCTGGGCCAGGCGGCCCAGGGGGATGGTCGCCAGCACGGCGCGTTCGGCCTCGCTGCCCACCGGGCATTCCGCCCGGAACGAACCGGTCTCCACCGGCCCGGGAGACACCGCGTTGACCGTGACGCCGTAAGGGGCCAGTTCCAGGGCCCAGGTGCGCGTGCAGCCCAGCAAGGCGCTTTTCGCGGCTGAATAGCTGGTATGTCCCACCGAACCGTACACCGCACGGCTGCAGAGATTGACGATGCGCCCCGCCTTGCGGGCCTTCATGCCCGGCACGAAGGCCTGCACGGCCTGGACCGCGACGCGCACGTTCAGGTCGAAGGACTGGTACAACGACGCCAGATCGACCTCGCCCAGCGGTTCGGGCATGACCGGCCCGACGCAGTTCACCACGGCATCGACGGGATATTTCTCGCGGATCACGCGCAGCAATTCTTCGGTTTCGCCCGCGCTGGCCAGATCGCAGGCATAGAGATAGCCCGGGAAATCGATGTCCGCCGTATGGCGGGCCAGGCCCACCACATGGCACCCCTGATCGGCCAGCCGCTGGCTGACGGCCCAGCCGATGCCTTTGGTCGCACCCGTGACGAGCACACAGCTATTTTTCATGAAGGGTCCTTGAAAGCGACATCACAGTTCGCGGCGCGGCACACGGGGCGCCACCGCACACAGGAGTTCGTAGCCGATGGTACCGCAGGACAGCGCGACTTCGTCCACCGACGGCCCGCCCTGCCCCCAAAGCACGACGGGCGCTCCGACCGACGCCGCCGGGACGGAATCCAGGTCCACCGCCAGCATGTCCATGGACACCCGCCCCACCAGCCGGGTGCGCACCCCGGCCACGGTGACCGGCGTGCCGGTGGCCGCATGGCGCGGGTAGCCGTCGGCGTAACCGCAGGCCACGATGCCGACCCGCATGGGATGGGGCGCGCGGAAAACCTGCCCGTAACCGACGGCCTCGCCCGCCGGCACGACATGCGTGCTGATCAACCGGGCGCTGAGGGTCATGGCCGGCCGCAGGTCGAAGCTTTCGGCGGACTGATCGGCAAAAGGCGACGCGCCGTACAGGCAGATGCCCGGCCGCACCCATTGCTCGGCGTCCGCCGCGCCGGCCGCGAACCCCGGCGTCAAGGTCGCCGCCGAATTGCAGACGCTGACGGCGCCCGGCAACCCCCGCGTCGCGGCCCGGAAGCAATCGAGCTGCGCCCGCGTGACGGCCGCATCGTCGTCGGCCCGGGCGAAGTGGGTCATTTTCCCCACGGATCCCAGCACGCCCAGCGCCTGCAGCGCCCGGGCGCGGGCATAGGCATCCGCATATTCGCCCGGCTGGAAACCCAGGCGATGCATGCCGGTATTCAATTTCACGAAGGCATCGATGGGCGCGCGGACCAGGCCCGCTTCCAGCATGTCGAGCTGCTCGGCGCAATGAATTGTGGTGCTGAGGCAATAGCGGGACAATACATCCAGGTCGGCGGGTTCGAAAAAGCCTTCCAGCAGCAATATCGGCCCGGTCCAGCCCAGCTCGCGGCAGCGCACGGCCTCGTCCAGGTCCAGCATCGCCAGGCCGTCGGCCTGGGAAAACCCCCGCACTGCCGCGGCGATCCCATGGCCATAGCCGTGCGATTTCATGACAGCCCAGATCGAAGGCGCGGCGCCGGTCGCATCCCGCGCGAGACGCTGCGCCACCACCTGCAGATTGTGCGCGAGGGCATTCGTATCGATGGTCGCCAGGACTGGACGCGGCATGGGATCCCCAAAAAACAGAAAAAGCGGGGCGCGCGGGCCTCGCTGGCTTAGAGAGCCTCCGAACAAGCCGCAGCGCCCGCTGACCGCGCGGCTTGTTCGGAGGTTCCCTGGGCTGATCGCCCGTTCGGGCCGGTTCCCGGCCGAGGCTCAGTATACTGCCGGATCATGGCTGTCGATCATTACGAAAACTTCCCTGTCGCCTCGATCCTGCTGCCGGCGCGCCTGCGCCCGGCGGTGCGCAATCTGTACGCTTTCGCGCGCGGCGCCGACGACCTGGCCGACGAAGGCGACGCCGAACCCACCGCCCGGCGAACGGCCCTGGAGTCCTGGCGGTCCGCCATCCAGGACCTGGGCGCCCACCGCGCCATCCGCACGCCGCTATCCGCGCCGGACCGGGCCCTGTTCGAACGGCTGGGACAGACCATCGCCGAACACCAGTTGCCGATCCAGCCATTTCTGGACCTGCTGTCCGCTTTCCTGCAAGACCTGAGCGTCACCTGCTACGAGAACGAACGGGCGCTGCTGGATTACTGCCGCCGATCGGCCAATCCGGTGGGCCGGCTGATGCTGCATTTGTTCGGCGCCACCGCCGCCCAGGACCTGGAACAGTCCGACGCCATCTGCAGCGGCCTGCAGCGCGTGAACTTCTGCCAGGACGTGGCCCTGGACCAGGCCAAGGGCCGCTGCTACATTCCCCTGGACTGCCTGGCCCGCCACGAAGTCACGCTGCCCGCCCTGGCCGATCTGTGCCGGTCGCGCCCGCGCCAGGCGCCAGCCGCCTGGCGCGCCGTGGCCCAGGAACAGATCGAGCAGGCGCGCCGCCTGCTGCTGGCCGGCAGCCCCCTGGCCTGGCGCCTGCCCGGACGTTTCGGCTGGGAACTGCGCCTGGTCGTCCACGGCGGCCTGCGCATCCTGGAAAAACTGGAACGCGGCGGCGACAACCCTTATGCCGACCGGCCCATCCTGACCCGGCGCGACGGCTTCCTGCTATGCTGGCGCGCATTCTGCCGGCCCCGCCCCGCCACCGCCCTGCCCCTCCATCATGAACCCTGACGAATACTGCCAGCACAAGGCCGCTCAAAGCGGATCGAGCTTTTATTATTCCTTTTTGTTCCTCCCTTCCGAACGGCGGCGGGCCATCACGGCCCTGTACGCCTTCTGCCGCGAGGTCGACGACATTGTCGACGGGGTCAACGAGGCCTCCGTCGCCCGCATGAAGCTGGCCTGGTGGCGCGGCCAGGTGGAACAGATGTTCAACGGTTCGCCGGATCACCCGGTGGCCATCGCCCTGCAGCCGCATCTGGAACCCTGCCGCCTGCGTCCCGACCCGTTCTACGCCATCATCGAAGGCATGGAAATGGACCTGGACCAGTTCCGCTATGCCGACTGGGAGGCCCTGCGCCAGTACTGCTGGCGCGCGGCCGGCGTGGTGGGAGACCTGTCGGCCAGCATTTTCGGCTACACCGATCCCCGCACGCTGGAATACGCCGAAACCCTGGGCCTGGCATTCCAGATGACGAACATCATCCGCGACGTGGGCGACGATGCCCGACGCGGCCGCATCTATTTGCCGGCCGACGAGATGGCGCAACACGGCGTCACCGTCGACGACATCCTGGACGGCCGCTACACGGACGGCTTCACGGCCTTGATGCGGCAACAGACCCTGCGCGCCCGCATGCTGTACCGGGACGCCATGCGCCTGCTGCCCGCCGCCGACCGCCGCGCCCAGCGCCCGGGGCTGATGATGGCCGCCATCTATCACACGCTGCTGGACGAAATCGAACGCGACGGCTGGCACGTACTGAATCAACGCATCGCTCTGACGCCCATCCGCAAGTTCTGGCTGGCCTGGAAGGTCTGGGTCGGCGGCGGCCAGGGGCTGGTGCGCCGTCTGGCGGCATGAACGTCGCCATCGTCGGCGCGGGCTGGGCGGGACTGGCGGCCGCCGTGCGGCTGCAGCGCGCAGGATGCCGGGTCCAGGTTTTCGAAGCCGCCGCGCAGGCGGGCGGCAGGGCCCGTCCCGTGTCGCACGCCGGCCTGGGTCTGGCGACCGACAATGGCCAGCACATCCTGCTGGGCGCCTACCGCGACACTTTGAACCTGATGCGCTCCCTGGACGTGGACCCTGGCAGCGCCTGCCACGTCGAACCCCTGAATCTGCAGTCGGCCGACAGACGCCTGCGTCTGGCATTCTGGCCGCTGCCCGCGCCCGCCCATCGCCTGGGCGCCCTGTTCGGCAGCCGCGGGCTGGAGGGTTGGCCGGGCCGCCGCCATCTGTGGCGGGTGCTGCGCGCGCTGGAGCCCGAAAAGATCGGCGCCGAGCAGACGGCCGCCGACTGGCTGCAACGATTGGACTGCCCGCCGCGACTGCTGGAACGCCTCTGGGCGCCTTTATGTCTGGCGGCCGCCAACACCCCGCTGGAGCGGACCGACGCCCGCCTGCTGGTCCGTGTCCTGCGCGACAGCCTGGGCGCCGATGCCGACGCCAGCCGGATCTACATCCCCCGCGGACACCTGCACGCGCTATGGCCGCAGCAGGCCTGCCAGCGACTGGCCGAACGCCTGCGGCGGCAGCGGGTGCGGACGCTCTGCCCCACCCCGGCGGGCGGCTGGCAGGTGGACGGCGAACCGTATGACCGCGTGATCCTGGCGACCCCGCAGCCTGAAGCCCTGCGCCTGCTGTCCCCCCTGCCGGATGCCGCATCCTACCTGGATAGTTGGCCGGACCTGCGCCACGCCGCCATCGGCACGGTCAGCCTGCGGCTGAGCCGCCCCTGGGAATCGGGACGGGCCATGGCGCTGCTGTGGGACGAGCCCGAGCGCCGCGCCTGGGGACAATGGCTGTTCGATCGCAGCGCCAGCGGCGCGGACCCGCAGGACCGCCGCCTGGTTCACGTCGTCATCGGTGCAGCCGACCGCTACGCCGGCCAGGACGCGGCGCGCATCATCGCCGGCACGGTGGAACAGATCCGCGCCCAGGCGCCGCGCCCCCTGCCCCCCATCCAGGCGCAGATCCTGATCACGGAAAAGCGGGCGACCTTCGACGCCACCCCGAATCTGCGGCGGCCCGGCCCCATCACCCCCTGGCCCGGCCTGCTGCTGGCGGGCGACTGGACCGACACCGGCTATCCGGCCGTGCTGGAAGGCGCCGTGCGCAGCGGCCTGAAGGCCGCCGCGTTGGCGGAGAACGGATGATTCACCGCACGGGCCGCTCTTCGCGGCCCCGGCGGATCAGGGTCGACTTGCCGAACAGGCTTTCAATCAGCTCCACCGCCACCTTGGCCGTGCCGTTGCGCACGTCCAGCGCCGGGTTCAGTTCCACGATGTCCACCGACCCCACTTGCCCTGTGTCGGCCAGCATTTCCATGCACAGCTGGGCTTCGCGCCAGGTCGGTCCGCCGCGCACCGTGGTCCCCACCCCCGGCGCATAATCCGGGTCCAGGAAATCCACGTCGAAACTGACGTGGATGTGGGCCTGCGGCGGCAGGCCGTCCAGGGCGGCGTCCATCACCGCCCGCATGCCCCGCTCGTCGATGGTGCGCATGTCATAGACGTCCAGGCCCTGTTCATGGACGAACTGGCGCTCTCCGGCATCCACGCTGCGGATGCCGATCATGCGCAATTCGTCCGCTCGCAGCGCGGGGGACGGCCCGCCCAGGTCCGTCAGTTCACGCGGCCCGAAGCCGCACAGGCAGGCCACCGGCATGCCGTGGACATTTCCGCTGGGGGTCAGCTGCGCCGTATTGAAATCGGTGTGCGCATCCAGCCAGAACACGCGCAGCGGCTGTTCCTGCCGGCGGCAGTGCCGCGCCACCGCCCCCACCGAACCCATGCCCAGACAATGATCGCCGCCCAGCAGCATGGGCACGCGACCCGCCTGCAACTGCCCGGTCACCGCCTGGAAAACCTGGGTGTTCCACTGCACGACCTGCGGCAGATGCCGATAGCCCTGCACTGCGGATTGCCAGGGGTTGGGCGGGCCGTTCAGGTCGCCGGTATCAATGACCTCGCACCCCTGACGCCGCAAAGCGCGATCCAGTCCGGCGACACGCAGCGCCTGCGGCCCCATGGACGCGCCCAGGGCGCCCGCGCCGATGTCGGTCGGCGCGCCGATCAAGGCAATGGACGTATTCAAGACATTCCCCTCCCCTCCGAATCCGGGCGGCCCGTCGGGCCGCCCGATACGCTTTTCATGCCCTGCCGGCCGCGACGCCCGAGACGGACATCAGGCCGGCGCAACGGACATCTGTTCGTGAGCCAGCATCCAGCCATACAGATCGCGCGGATCTTCCTGGCCGGGGGTGATGTCCACCCAGCGCCCCACGCCATGCTGCGTCGCGGCGGCCTGCAGAAACGATAGAGCGCAATAGTCCTCCAGCGCAAACCCGACCGAATCGAACAGCGTCACCTGCCGCTCGTCCACCCGCCCCGAAGCCTGTCCCGCCAGCACCCGCCACAATTCCGTCACGGGAAAATCGGCCGCCATCTGCTGGATCTCGCCTTCCTTGCGCGTCTGCGGCGGGAATTCCACGAAGACGGACGCACGCGGCAAGATGGCCGGATCCAGTTCGGTCTTGCCCGGCGAGTCCCCGCCCACGGCATTCAGGTGCATGCCCGGCTCCAGCAGATCGGCCGTGAGCACCCGGGCAGCCCCCTGCCAGGCCGTCACCGTCGTGACCACATCGGCGCCCCGCACGGCCTGGGCCAGCGAATCGCAGACCCGCACCTGCAGCCCGTCCAGGCGGCTGGCCGCCAGATTGCGCTGCAGGCGCAGAGACGCGTCCGGGTCCACGTCATACAGGCGCAAGTCGCGGATACCCAGCAAGGCATGAAACGCGATGGCCTGGAAGTCGCTTTGCGCCCCATTGCCGATCAGGGCCATGGACCGGCTGTCTGGTCGCGCCAGCGCCTGCGCGGCCAGCGCCGACGTCGCCGCCGTACGCAGCGCCGTGGTGAGCGTCAGTTCGCTGAGAAGGCGCACCATGCCGGTATCGCAATCCAGCAGAGCCCCCATGGCCATCACGGTGGGCAGACCCGCCGCGCCATTGCCCGGATGGCCGTTGACGCACTTGAAGCTGTAGACGCGGCCGTCGGTGATGGGCATCAGTTCGATGACGCCCTGCGGGGAATATGCGGCGATCCGGGCCGCCTTGTCGAATTCCGGCCAGCGCAGATAGTCCGTCCGCAAGCGCTCCGTCAGCATCCGCAAGGCAGCCGGGACACCCAGCACCCCCATCAGGCGGGCGACGTCAGGGGTATCCAGAAACAAGGTCCTGGCGTGCGAGCTCCGTGTCGTGCGCATGATCGTCTCCTGGAAAGTATGGATCTGCTTCCAGTGTGTCTGAAGTCATCGTCAATGACTATCGTCAGAAATGCATCACTTTCGACATAAAATCATCAAAATGACAGGATGAGGAGAGCAATGTGTCCAAAGACATCGCTATCGATTCAACCGATCAGCACCTGATCCGCCTGCTGCGGGCCAACGCTCGCGCCAGCGTCGCCACGCTGGCGCGACGCCTGGGGGTTGCGCGAGGCACGGTGACGCAGCGTATGCGTCGATTGGAAGATGCGAGCCTGATCGTGGGCTATACGGTGCGGCTGCGCCCGGACGTGCAGCCCCAGGCGATCCATGCCTGGATGAGCATCACGGTGGATGGCAACGAAGCGCGGACCGTGATCGCCAGCCTGCTGGGGGAACCTGGGGTGGCCGCCCTGCACGACACCAACGGCCGCTGGGACCTGCTGGCCGAGCTGCGCGCCGCCGATCTGCAGGAACTATCCCAGGTGCTGGAACGCATCCGGCTGATCCGGGGGATCAGCCAGTCGGAAACCAGCATCCATCTGCAAACCTACCGGACCGCCTGAGCCTCGATTTTTGCCGCCGGGTCGCGGTGTAGTCAGCACGCAAGCGTCAGCTTGCGCGGCGTGGGGGCTTACAACGCATGCCGGCGCAGATAATCCGCTACCAGACGCGCATCGCAGTCCATGATTTCGACCCGTTGGGGGCGCTGCTGCAGGTCCTGCAGATCGGCCGGCACGGCCGGCGCCTGGCCGGTAGCCTCGATCAGGGTCTCGGCGAACTTGGCCGGCAAGGCGGTTTCCAGCACCAGCATGGGAACGCCGGGTTCCAGATGCGCCTGGGCGACGTGTACGCCATCGGCCGTGTGGGGGTCGATCAGCACGCCGGTTTCCGCGTGGACGGCCCGGATCGTCGCCAGCCGGTCGGCATGCGAACTGGCTCCCGCCACGAAACCGTAGTCCCGCGTGAATTGCGGCTTCAGATCCGACAGGTCGAACGCCCCGGTTCGACGCAATTCATCCATCAGCGCCCGCACCCGCGCCGCATCCTGCCCCACCAGATCGAAGACGAAGCGCTCGAAATTGGAGGCCCGCGAAATATCCATCGAAGGGCTGGACGTGGCATAGGTCTGGCTGGCCGGACGAGGCCGGTAGATGCCGGTGCGGAAGAATTCCTCCAGCACGTTGTTTTCGTTGGTGGCCAGCACCAGCCGCCGGATCGGCAGCCCCATCCGGCGCGCCAGGTGGCCGGCCAGGATATTGCCGAAGTTGCCCGAAGGCACGGCGAAGGACACTGACTGTCCCGGCCCCGATGTGGCGCGCAGCCAGCCCCAGACGTAGTACACGATCTGGGCGGCGATCCGCGCCCAGTTGATGGAATTCACCGCCCCCAGGCGATGGGCGCTCTTGAAATCCAGATCGCCCGCCAGGGCCTTGACGATGTCCTGGCATTCATCGAAGACGCCATGCACGGCGATATTGTGGATGTTGGCATCCTGCAGGGAATACATCTGCGCCCGCTGGAAGGCGCTCATGCGCCCGTGCGGCGACAGCATGAACACGGCCACGCCGCGCTTGCCGCGCAAAGCGTATTCAGCCGCCGACCCCGTATCGCCCGAAGTCGCCCCCAGGATGTTCAGGGTCTGGCCGCGCTGCGCCAGCACATATTCGAAGATCTGGCCCAGAAACTGCATGGCCATGTCCTTGAACGCCAGGGTCGGGCCTTCGGACAGGCCCAGCAGGGACAAGCCGGGACGCAGGGGCTTCACCGGCGCGATCCGCGGGAAGACGTCCGGCGCATAGGCCGCCTGCGTCATGCGCAGCAGATCGGGCGCCGGCACGTCGCCGATGAACAGGCCCAGCACCCGGGCCGCCAATTCGGCATAGGACAGGCCGCGCCAGGATTCCAGCGTGCCGGCATCCAGCTGCGGCAAAGTCTCGGGCAGCGTCAGGCCGCCGTCCGGGGCCAGGCCTTCGAGCAGGATGTCGCAAAAGGGCAAGGGGGCCATGCCGCCCCGGGTGGACCGGTATTTCACGTCAGATTCTCCACGCGCAGACGCGTGACGTCTGAACGGACAAAGGGCTGAGCCTGCATGGCGCGCAGGGCATCGTCCACGTCGCCTTCGCGAGCCTCGTGGGTCAGGAAGATGATATCGGCCTGATGTTCGCCATGCGGCTGCTGGAACATGGACCCCACTGAAATGCCGGCGCCCGACAAGATGCGGGCCAGATCGGCCAGCACGCCGGGACGGTCGTCGACCCGCAAGCGCAGATAGAAGCTGGAACGGACCTCGGCCATCGGCAGGACAGGAATGTCGACGACGGATTCGGGCTGGAAAGCCAGATGCGGCACGCGGTGTTCCGGATCGGCCATCTGCAGACGGGCCACGTCCACCAGGTCGGCCACGACGGCCGAGGCCGTGGGCAGGGACCCGGCGCCCTGGCCGTAGTACATCGACAGGCCCACGGCGTCGCCGCGCACCAGCACGGCGTTCATGGCGCCCTCGACGTTGGCCAGCAGGCAGTCGGCCGGCACCAGCGTGGGATGCACGCGCAATTCGATGCCGTCGGGACGGCGCCGGGTGATGCCCAGCAGCTTGATGCGGTAGCCCAGGCGGTCGGCATGCACGATGTCCTCGGACGCCAGGCCCGAGATGCCTTCCGTGGTGGCTTTGTCGAACTGCACCGGGATCCCGAAGGCCAGCGAGGCCAGCAGGGTCAGCTTGTGCGCGGCGTCCACGCCTTCGATATCGAAGGTCGGATCGGCTTCGGCGTAGCCCAGGCGCTGGGCTTCGGCCAGGACGGCGTCGAACGGCAGGCCGCGCTGGCGCATTTCCGAGAGGATGAAATTGGTCGTGCCGTTGATGATGCCCGCCACCCACTGGATGCGGTTGGCGGTAAGGCCTTCGCGAATGGCCTTGATGATGGGAATGCCTCCGGCGACGGCGGCCTCGAAAGCCACCATCACGCCTCGCTCCTGCGCTGCGGCGAAAATCTCGTTGCCATGCATCGCCAGCAGCGCCTTGTTGGCCGTGACGACATGCTTGCCGTGACGAATGGCCTCCAGCATGCAGTCCCGGGCAACGGTGTCGCCGCCCATCAGTTCGACGATGATGTCGATGTCGGGGTCCTGCGCCAGGGCCATTCCGTCATTGATGACGCGCACGTCCGGCCCCACCAGGGCGCGGGCCTTGGCGACGTCGCGCACGGCCACCGCCGCGACTTCGATGCGCCGCCCTGCCCGGCGTGCGATTTCACTGCCATTCTGGGCCAACACCGTCCAGACGCCGCCGCCGACGACGCCCAGACCCAGCAAACCGATCCGGATGGGTTTCATTTCAACAGCCCGTCCTTGCGAAACATGTCCTTGATGCCGCGCACGGCCTGTCGGGTGCGCTGCTCGTTTTCAATCAGCGCGAAGCGCACGTATTCATCCCCGTAATCGCCAAAGCCGATGCCGGGCGACACCGCGACCTTCGCATCGGCCAGCAGGCGCTTGGAAAATTCCAGCGAGCCCTGCGCCCGATAGGGTTCCGGGATATGCGCCCAGATGTACATGGAAGCCTTGGGCACGTCCACCGGCCAGCCGGCCTCGTGCAGACCCTTGGCCAGCACGTCGCGGCGGCGGCGGTATTGTTCGACGACTTCGGCCACGCAGTCCTGCGGGCCCTCCAGGGCGGCGATGGCCGCCACCTGGAGAGGCGTGAAGGTGCCGTAGTCGTGGTAGCTCTTGATGCGAGCCAGCGCATTGACCAATTCGCGATTGCCCACCATGAAGCCGATGCGCCATCCCGCCATGTTGTAGCTTTTGCTCATGGTGAAAAATTCCACCGCCACGTCCCGGGCGCCTTCCACCTGCATGATGGACGGCGCCACGTAGCCGTCGAAGGTGATGTCGGCATAAGCCAGGTCGTGCACGACCAGAATGTTGTGTTCCTTGGCCAGCGCGACGATGCGCTCGAAGAACGACAGTTCGACGCACTGCGCCGTCGGGTTGCTGGGGAAACCCAGGATCATCATCTTGGGCTTGGGAATGGCCTCGCGCACGGCGCGTTCGATTTCCTCGAAGAAATCCAGGCCGGGCGTCATCGGCACCGAGCGGATGTTGGCGCCGGCGATCACGGCCCCGTAGATATGGATGGGATAGCTGGGATTGGGCACCAGCACGGTGTCGCCCCGGTCCAGGGTCGCCAGCATCAGGTGCGCCAGGCCCTCTTTCGAGCCGATGGTGACGATGGCTTCGCTATCCGGATCGAATTCCACCCCGTAGCGGCGCTGATACCAGGCGGTGATCGCCCGGCGCAGGCGGGGAATGCCCTTGGACACCGAATAGCCATGGGTGTCTTCACGCTCGGCCACTTCAACCAGCTTGTCGACGATATGCTTCGGGGTCGGGCCGTCCGGATTGCCCATGGACATGTCGATGATGTCCTCGCCGCGCCGCCGGGCAGCCATCTTCAATTCCCCGGTGATGTTGAACACATAGGGGGGCAGGCGCTCGATGCGCGGGAAGGTCGTCATGATGGTCCTCGGACTGGGCAGGGAAGAAATCGGCAGCGGGTGATTGCAGTGCAGCAAATCCGATAATCTAGCGCATGCGTCTGCGACTCGCAAATCCGGTCGACGTTCATCCGGCCGCCGATCCCGTCGCCGTCGGCACTGCGCTATCATCACAGGAACTCTGGAGCGTTCCGTGTTACTGCAAAAAGACTTCAATCCCGCCCTCAATACCGTCACGGCTTACGGGGAACACCACCTGGAGATCAATCGCGTCCGATTCGAGACCGCCGTCTGCTTCGGGCCGGAAGGCCCCGTGCGCCACGTCGAACTGAGGACCGTGGCGGATATCGACGCGGCCTTTCTGAAGGCCCTGATCGGTCTGGACCCCGCCCGCCGGAATCCAATGGACTTCCTGGACGATGCGCCATCCACACTGCCCGAAGGCGCCCCCGAGGTGCTGCTGATCGGCACCGGGACGCGACAGACGTTTCTCGCCCCCGAAACCACACGCCCCTTGCTGCAGCTGGGCATCGGCGTCGAAACCATGACCACCCAGGCCGCCGCCCGCACCTACAACATCCTCATGTCCGAGGAACGGCGCGTCCTGGCCCTGCTACTACCTGGAGATCCCCAAGAATGACATCCGTTGCCACCGGCCAGGCCCTGCCCGCCTTCCAGGCCAGTTCCACCCACGGCCCCGTCGATTCCAGCGCCTTGCAAGGCACGCCGTTCGTCCTCTACTTCTACCCCAAGGACAACACCCCGGGATGCACCACCGAATCCCAGGATTTCCGCGACCTGCACGGGCAGTTCCAGGCCATCGGCTGCCAGATCTACGGCATTTCCCGCGACTCGCTGAAATCCCACGAGAATTTCACGGACAAGCAAAGCCTGCCCTTTCCGCTCATCTCCGATCCGGACGAGGCCCTGTGCGGCCTGTTCGCCGTCATGAAGCAGAAGAACATGTACGGCAAACAGGTGCGAGGCATCGACCGCAGCACCTTTCTGATCGACCGGCGCGGCGTCCTGATCCAGGAATGGCGCGGCGTCCGCGTCCCCGGCCACGCTGAAGAAGTTCTTCAGGCCGCCCGGAATCTGCTTGCCTAAGCCCACCCCAGGAGCCTTCATGCCCCTTCCCAAACCGCCGGCCCGACTCGGCGACACTGTGGAATCCAGTCCCGCCGTCAGCCAGCGGGCCATCTCCAGCGAATCCGCCGCGGCGTCCGCCATTGCGGGGCCTGGTGTTCCAGCGCCTGCCGCCCCTGCGGCATCCCGTTCCAAACGCCCGCTGGCGGCCATCCTGACAAAATCCGCTGCGCACGCGCCAGCCGCCGTCCCTGCCCCAGCCACCGTCCCCGCTCCAGCCGCCAGGACGGTTCCTGCCGCCAAGGCCGCGCCAGCCTCCCGCCAGCGCGACGCCGCCCCGGAGAACAAGGCCCGCGCGTCCACACAGCCCGAAACGGCCAAGGCGCCCAAGCCCGCGACTCCCGCCAAGACCCGATCCAAACGCCTGCCCACCGCCCAGCGCAAGCTGTTCGTGCTGGATACCAACGTATTGCTGCACGACCCCTCCTCGCTGTTCCGCTTCGCCGAACACGACGTGTTCCTGCCCATGATCGTGCTCGAAGAGCTCGATCACCAGAAAAAAGGCATGTCCGAGGTCGCGCGCAATGCCCGCCAGGTCAGCCGAGCGCTGGACGAGCTCATCACCACGGGCGATCTCAACAAGGGCATCCCGCTGGATGCGTCCGGCAACAAGGACGCCCTGGGCTCGCTGTACTTCCAGACCCGTCCCACGGAAACCCGCCTGCCAATCGAACTGCCCATGGGCAAGGCGGACAACGTCATCCTCAGCATCGTCCACGGCCTGCGCCAGGAATCGCCCAAGCGCGAAATCGTGCTGGTGTCCAAGGACATCAACATGCGCCTGAAGGCGCGCGCCCTGAACCTGCCGGCCGAAGACTACCTGAACGACCATGTGCTGGACGATTCGGACCTGCTGTACGATGGCATCATGCCCTTGCCGGAAAATTTCTGGATCAAGCATGGCAAGGACATCGAATCCTGGCAACAGAACGGCCTGACCTGGTATCGCGTGCGCGGCCCCCTGTGCAGCCAGTTCAGCGTCAACGAATTCGTCTACTACGATGGCGACATGCCGCTGTCCGCCCAGGTGCGCGAAGTCACCGGCAAAAGCGCCGTGCTGGCCACCCTGCGCGACTTCAGCCACGCCAAGAACAGCGTCTGGGGCATCACGGCGCGCAACCGTGAACAGAATTTCGCCCTGAACCTGCTGATGAACCCGGACATCGATTTCGTCTCGCTGCTGGGCCAGGCAGGCACGGGCAAGACGCTGCTGACGCTGGCCAGCGCCCTGGCGCAGACCTTCGAAACCAAGCGCTACACGGAAATCATCATCACCCGCGCCACGGTGCCTGTGGGCGACGACATCGGTTTCCTGCCCGGCACCGAGGAAGAAAAAATGCTGCCCTGGATGGGCGCGCTGGAAGACAATCTGGAAGTCCTGCACCAGGGGTCGGGCGGCGCGATCAGCACCAGCGGCAATGGCAACGGCCAGGACTGGAACAAGACCCCGGCCATGGACCTGATCCGCTCGCGCATCAAGGTCAAATCCATGAACTTCATGCGCGGTCGCACCTTCCTGAACAAGTTCCTGATCATCGACGAAGCCCAGAACCTGACGCCCAAGCAGATGAAGACGCTGATCACGCGGGCAGGCCCGGGCACCAAGATCGTCTGCCTGGGCAATATCGCGCAGATCGACACGCCCTACCTGACCGAAGGCAGCTCCGGTCTGACCTACGTGGTGGATCGTTTCAAGGGCTGGCTGCACGCCGGGCACATCACCTTGCAACGCGGTGAACGCTCGCGTCTGGCCGACTATGCCAGCGACGCCCTCTGACGTGAACGGTCCCGCGCGCGCGCCGCTGCCCCTGGCCTTCACGCTGGGGGATGCGGCAGGCATCGGCCCGGAACTGATCGCGCGCCTGTTTGCCGAAGGCCTGCCCCACCCGGCGGTAGTCTACGGCGACGCCGGCGTGCTGGCCCGCACCTGCCAGGCCCTGGGGCTGGACCTGCAGGTCCAATCGCTGGATCGCCCCGGCGCGGGGACGACGGGCGGCGTCATCGGCGTATTGAACCGCTGGCAGGCCCTGCCGGTCGACCTGCCCGTCGGGCGCCTGGATGCCCGCGCGGGGCGCGGGGCCTACGAATACCTGTGCCACGCCATCGACGACGCGCAGGCGGGGCTTCTGCGGGCGCTGGTGACGGCCCCGCTGCACAAAGGCGCCATGCACGCCGGCGGCATCGATTTTCCCGGCCACACCGAGATCCTGGCGGTCCGCACCGGCACGGCGGATTACGCCATGATGCTGGCCAACGAGGAACTGCGGGTGCTGCTGGTGACGATCCACATCGCCCTGGCCGATGTACCCGCCGCGCTCAGCCAGGCCGCCGAGATCCGCGCCATCCGCCTGGCGCAGCGCGCCTGCCTGCAAGCCGGCATCGCCCGTCCCCGGATCGCAGTGGCGGGGCTCAATCCGCACGCCGGCGAAGGCGGCGTCTTCGGTAACGAGGAAGCACTGCACATCGCGCCCGCCATTGCCCAGGCCCGGGCCGAAGGCCTGGACGTCTCCGGCCCCTGGCCGGGGGATACCATCTTCATGCGCGCCCGTCAGGGCGAATTCGATGTCGTCGTGGCCCAGTATCACGACCAGGGGCTGATTCCCGTGAAATACCTGGGTCTGGACGAGGGCGTCAACATCACCGTCGGCTTGCCCTTCGTGCGCACCAGCGTGGACCACGGCACGGCCTTCGACATCGCCGGCAAGGGGCTGGCCGACCCGGCATCGCTGCGGGCCGCCCTGCGCATGGCGCTGCGCATGAGCGCCCACGACCTGTAATGTAAGCACACAGCCCGACAGACGCCGGACCTGGAAACGCGGCCCGCATGAGCGGCAGGCCGTCGTGGCGATCAGAAACCCGGCGCTGCCGAGAAATTCAGGAATCGCGTGCTGGCGCCCTGGAAGGTCAGGCGCACGGTGCCGATGGGGCCGTTACGCTGCTTGCCGATGATGATTTCCGCCGTGCCTTTATCGGGCGAGTCGGGGTTGTAGACCTCGTCGCGATAGATGAAGATGATCACGTCGGCGTCCTGCTCGATGGCGCCCGATTCGCGCAGATCGCTCATGACCGGGCGCTTGTTGGGGCGCTGTTCCAGGCTGCGGTTCAACTGCGACAAGGCGACCAGCGGGCAATTCAGTTCCTTGGCCAGGCTTTTCAGCGAACGGCTGATCTCGGAAATTTCCGTTGCCCGGTTTTCCCCGCCGCTGCCCGACATCAGCTGGATATAGTCGATGATGATCATCCCCAGCTGGCCACACTGGCGCGACAGGCGCCGGGCGCGCGCGCGGACCTCCATGGACGTCAGCGCCGGGGTTTCATCGATGTAGATCTGCGCCTGTTCGACTTTCTGCACCGCATGGGTCAGGCGCGGCCAGTCGTCCTGGTTCAGCTTGCCGGTGCGCATGCGGTGCTGATCCAGCATACCCACGGAACCGATCATGCGCATGGCCAGCTGCACGGCCCCCATTTCCATCGAAAACACCGCCACCGGCAAGCCCTGTTCGATCGCCACGTGCTCGCCGATGTTCATGGAAAACGAGGTCTTCCCCATGGACGGACGCCCCGCCACGATCACCAGGTCGCCCGGCTGCAGGCCCGAGGTCATGCGGTCCAGGTCTTCGAAGCCCGTGGGCACCCCGGTGACGTCGGAATCGCCCTCGCGGTGATAGAGCTCATCGATACGTTCCACCACCTGGGCCAGCAGGGGTCGGATTTCCTGGAACCCCGCCATGCCCCGGGCGCCTTCCTGGGCGATCTGGAACACCCGGGACTCGGCTTCGTCGAGGATCTGGCGGGCTTCCTTGCCCTGCGGATTGAAGGCGGCGGCGGAAATCTCGTCGGCGATCGATACCAGCTTGCGCAGCATGGAGCGCTCGCGCACGATCTCGGCATAGCGGCGGATATTGGCGGCCGAGGGCGTGTTGTGCGCCAGGGCGTTCAGGTACGGCAGCCCGCCGGTGTCATCGGTCTTGCCCGCGGTCGCCAGGGATTCGTGCACAGTGATCACGTCGGCCGGGCGGGCCAGGCCCACCAGGCGGGTGATGTGCTGCCAGATCAGGCGGTGATCGAAACGGTAGAAGTCGTCTTCGGTCAGGACGTCGGCCACGCGATCAAACGCGGCATTGTCCAGCAGCAGCCCACCCAGCACCGATTGCTCGGCCTCGATGGAATGCGGCGGCACTCGCAGATAGTCCAGTTGGGTATCGTTTTCGATTTCCACCGTCAGTCCCTAAACTTATCCAATGAAAAAGGCCCCCACGCTGCACAGGCTGACGCCTGCTTGCTGCCCCCAGGGGGGCATTTTTGTCTTGGGACGGCCCGGCGACAAAAAAGGCCGGCATGGAGCCGGCCTTTTGAAGCTACCCTGCCATTCCTACTGGGAGAAATGTAGCACGGTACTGCGCGCGGTGATTACGCCATCTCGCCCTGAACAGTCAGGGTGATGTCGGCCACCACGTCGGCGTGCAGGGCCACCTGCAGCGGGAATTCACCCACAGCCTTGATGGCGCCGTCCGGCATGCGGACCTGGCCCTTGTGCACGTCGGGGAAACCGGCCTTTTGCAGGGCGGCGGCGACGTCCATGTTGGTGACGGAACCGAACAGGCGGCCATCGACACCGGCCTTCTGGCTGATGACGAAGGCGAAGCCGTGCAGCTTTTCCGACATGGCCTGGGCGGCAGCCAGCTTTTCAGCCTGGTGCTTTTCCAGTTCGGCGCGGCGGGCCTCGAATTCCTTCAGGGCGGCGTCGGTGGCGCGACGGGCGATCTTCTGGGGAATCAGGAAGTTGCGGGCGTAGCCATCGCGCACACGCACCACATCACCCAGGTTCCCGAGATTGACGACTTTTTCAAGCAGAATGACTTGCATGACGGGGACCTCGGTTTAGTTATGGTTGTCGGTGTACGGCAACAGGGCCAGGAAACGGGCGCGCTTGATGGCGGTGTCCAGCTGGCGCTGATAATGCGCCTTGGTGCCGGTCAGGCGGGCCGGGATGATCTTGCCGTTTTCCTGGATGAAATCGCGCAGGGTGTCCAGGTCCTTGTAGTCGATTTCCTCGACCTTGGCGACCGTGAAGCGGCAGAACTTGCGGCGCTTGAACAGCGGATTCTGTTGCCCGAATTTGCGTTTTTCTTTCGACTTTTTGAAATAAGCCATGATGTTTGCCTTTGTCTGGTTCCGGGGCTCGCCCCGGAGGGTTCATTCAATGTGCCTGCACAAGCTGCTGGATATGCAATACCAGCCGATCCGATCCTTGTCGCTGCGGCGCCAGGAATCCGATGATCCGCACCTGGCTGCCCGCGGGGGCCTTGGCCAAGGTCAGAGCAACGTCTCCCAGAGCCACCGCCTTGAATTCCATGGAAATCTGGCGGGGAAGGCCGGCTTCGAGGACCTGGGATTCATGAGCCATCTGCAACTGCAACACGGGCAGACCTGCCGGTGTGTGGCGCAAAGGCGGAATCTCGATCAATGTCGCAGCCAGCTCGACTCGGTTCACGGATCTCGCGAGTGCCGGATCAGGAGTTCGACGTCTCGGCGCTGGAAGCCTTGCGGGCTTCTTCGCGTTCGACCGATTTCATCATGATCGACGGCTCGGTGTGAGCATGCTTGGTCTTGATGAACAGGTGACGCAGGATGGCGTCGTTGTAGCGGAACGAGTGTTCCAGTTCGTCCAGGGCGGTCTGGCCGCACTCGATGTTGAAGCACACGTAGTGAGCCTTGACGAGCTTCTGGATCGGGTAGGCCAGCTGGCGGCGGCCCCAGTCTTCGACACGGTGGATCTGGCCGCCGTTGGTCGTGACCATGGTCTGGTAACGCTCGATCATGGCGGGCACTTGCTCGCTTTGATCGGGGTGCACAATAAACACTACTTCGTAGTGACGCATGAATGACTCCTTGTGGATATCTGCGATGTTGACAGACAGCCCGCCGGCACTGATGGCTGGCCCGTTTTAATGGGCAAACAAGCAGGAACGGTCGAGCAAGTAACCCGGCATTCTAACACACCCGCGCAGCCGTCGCTAACGACTGCGCACCACCGCATACGCGGAGTGGTTGTGGATGGACTCGAAATTTTCGGCCTCGACCTCGTAGGCGTTCACGCCGGGCAGGCGCTGCAGCATGACCGCCACGTCGCGCACCAGGTCTTCCACGAATTTCGGGTTTTCATAGGCGCGCTCGGTGACGAATTTCTCGTCGGCGCGTTTCAGCAGCCCCCACAGTTCGGACGAGGCCTGGGCCTCGATGCGCGCGATCAGATCGTCCAGGGCCGGGGCCTGATCCGCCGCGCATTCCAGGTGCACGGTGACGTGCGAACGCTGGTTATGCGCGCCGTATTCGGAAATGGCCTTCGAGCATGGGCACAGGCTGGTCACCGGCACCTGCACCCGCAGGGCGAAGGCGGGGGCCTGGCCCCGGCGGGCCCGCACCGTCCAGCCGACCTGATAGTCCATCAGGCTGCGCACTGCGGACACGGGCGCGGTCTTTTCGACGAAATAGGGAAAGCGGGCGGTGACATCGCCCGCATCCGCCTGCAGCAGGTCCAGCATGGACTGGGTCATGGCGCACAAGGCTGCGGGCGTCATCGGCTGGCTGCGATGCGCTTCCAGCAATGCGATGAACCGCGACATGTGGGTGCCTTTTTCTTCCGGCGACAGCGCCACGGTCATTTCCCAGTCGGCGATGGTGGCCTGCGGCTGGGCGGCGGTCGCCACCAGCAGCGGGTGGCGCACTCCCCGCACACCGACCCGTTGAATGGCGATGTGCCGGGTATCGGCGCTGCTTTGCACGTCCGGCATGACGATGGCCGCCGGATCCAGCAAGGTGTTCATGAATGTGTCCTTTCCAAACGCTGGCGTATCGACGCCTCGATCCCTTGGGCATCCAGGCCGAGCCCGGCGAGGATGGCCTTCTGGTCCCCATGATCGATGAATTCATCCGGCAGCCCCAGCTGCAGGACCGGGCGCACGATCGCCTCCCGATGCAAGTATTCCGTCACCGCGCTGCCCGCGCCGCCCATGATCGCGGCCTCTTCGACCGTGACGAACAGCGTGTGCGCATCCGCCAGCTGCGTGAGCAGCGCTTCGTCCAGCGGTTTGACGAAGCGCATGTCCACCAGGGTGGCGTCCAGGGCCTCGGCAGCCTGGGCCGCCTGCGGCAGCAGGGTGCCGAACACCAGGATGGCGACGTCCTTGCCCTGGCGGCGCACGACGCCGCGGCCGATCTCCACGGGCTCCAGGCTGTCGCCGGGATCGGCGCCGCCCCCCGCCCCGCGCGGATAGCGCACCGACGCCGGGCCGGGATGACGATAGCAGGTGTTGAGCAGCAACCGGGCCTCACGCTCGTCCGAGGGCGTGGCCACCACCATGTTGGGCACGCAGCGCAGAAAGGCGATGTCGTAATTCCCCGCATGGGTGGCCCCGTCGGCGCCCACGATGCCGGCGCGATCCAGGGCGAAGGTCACGTCCAGGTTCTGCAGGGCCACGTCGTGGATCAACTGATCGTAGCCGCGCTGCAGGAAGGTGGAATAGATGGCCACGACCGGCTTGCAGCCCTCGCAGGCCAGGCCGGCGGCGAAGGTGACGGCATGCTGTTCCGCGATGCCGACATCGAAATAGCGCTGCGGAAACTGGCGCTCGAATTCGACCAGCCCGCTGCCCTCGCGCATGGCCGGCGTGATGCCGACCAGCCGGGTGTCGCTGGCCGCCATGTCGCACAGCCAGCGGCCGAAAACCTGGGTAAAGGTCCGACGGGCGGGTTGGGCGGGCTTCTGGATGCCCACCGAGGGATCGAATTTCCCTGGCCCGTGATACAGCACGGGATCGGCCTCGGCCAGCTTGTAGCCCTGCCCCTTGCGGGTGACGACGTGCAGGAACTGCAAGCCCTTGAGCGCCCGGATATTTTCCAGCGTCGGGATCAGGGCTTCCAGGTCGTGGCCGTCGATGGGCCCCATGTAGTTGAAGCCCAATTCCTCGAACAGCGTCGCCGGCGAGAGCATGCCCTTGGCATGGCCTTCGAGTTTGCGCGCCAGCGCCAGCGCCGGCGGCACATGCTGCAGCACGGCCCGCCCCATCATCTTGGCACGGGCGTAGAACTGCCCGGACAGCAGTCGGGCGAAATAATAATTCAGGGCGCCCACCGGCGGCGAAATCGACATGTCGTTGTCGTTCAGCACCACCAGCAGATTGACGTCGGGCGTGACGCCGGCATTGTTCAGGGCCTCGAAGGCCATCCCCGCCGTCATGGCGCCATCGCCGATCACGGCAATGTGCTGGCGGTCGATGCCCGCATTGCGGGCAGCCACGGCCATGCCCAGCGCCGCCGAGATCGAGGTCGAGGAATGCGCCGTGCCGAAGGCGTCGTAGGGAGATTCGCTGCGCTTGGGAAAGCCGGAAATGCCGCCCATCTGCCTGAGGCCGGCCATGGCTTCGCGCCGGCCGGTCAGGATCTTGTGGGGATAGGACTGATGGCCCACATCCCAGACCACCCGATCGTCGGGGGTGTTGAATACGTAATGCAGGGCCAGCGTCAATTCGACCGTGCCCAGGTTCGAGGACAGGTGACCCCCGGTGCGGGCGACGGAATCCAGCACGAAAGCCCGTAACTCGACGGCCAGATCCTTCAGTTCCCGCCGCTCCAGGCGGCGCAGATCGGCCGGCGAGGCGATCCCTTCCAATAGAGTTGTCATCTTGTCTTCTTCATGTCGGCTCGGCTCCCGGGTTCAGTGGGTCCGACCAATGATGTAATCGGCCAGTTCCCGCAACCGGCAGGCCGAAGGCCCCAGCGGCAGCAGGGCCTGGTGAGCCTGTTCGCGCAAATTCAGCAGCAGTTCGCGAGACGCGTCCAGCCCCAGGATGGACACGTAGGTGGGCTTGCCCTGCGCGGCATCCTTGCCGGCGGTCTTGCCCAAGGTCGCGGAATCCGCCGTGACGTCCAGAATATCATCGACGACCTGAAATGCCAGCCCCATCGCGGCCGCATAGGATTCCAGGCCGGTGCGCACCGTGGAGCTGGCCCCGGCCACCACACCGCCCAGCAGCACGCTGGCTTCAAGCAGCGCGCCGGTTTTCATGCGATGCATGCGCTGCAGGGATTCGATGGACAGAGCGTGCCCGACGCTGGCGCAGTCGATCGCCTGCCCGCCCACCATGCCGTCGCTGCCTGCCGCGCGCGCTAGCAACTGCACGGCCTGGACGATCAGCGCCGGGGCAATCGGCATCTGCACCAGGCAATCGAAGGCCAGCGGCTGCAGGGCATCGCCCGCCAACATGGCCAGCGCTTCGTCGTCGAACTGGCGATGGACGGTCGGGCGGCCACGCCGCAAGTCGTCATCGTCCATGCAGGGCAGATCGTCGTGCACCAGGGAATACGCGTGTATCAGTTCGACGGCGGCCGCCGCCCCGTCCAGGCCCAGGTCCTGGACGGCGGAGGCGACACCCGGCGTGCGGCTGGCCTCGCCCGCCGCCAGCACCAGCGCCGCCCGAATGCGCTTGCCCGGCCCCAGCACGGCGTAGCGCATGGCCTCGTGCAGGCGCGCGGGACCATCGTCTTCCAGGGGGGGCAGCACTTCCTCGAGCACCGCGCCGACATGGACGACAGCGTCTTGCAGCCATTGATCAAAAGCGCCAGCCACCGCGGTCATGACGCATCCTGCCCCTGGGCGCCCTCGAAGGGTTCCAGCAGTTGTCCCTGAAGCACCTGCACCTGTTGCTCGGCGGCATCCAGCCGCTGCTGGCAGACACGGGCCAGCGCCACCCCGCGCTGATACAGCGCGATGGATTCCTCCAGGCCCAGATTGCCATCGTTCATACGGGCCGCCAGCGATTCGAGTTCGGCCAGCGCGGATTCGAAATCAGCGGGCAATGCCTCTTGCGCCGGCGAAGCATCGGGGCGCGGCGTGGTTTTTTCCTTGACCATGGGGTTTCATCGTTGAAGTCCAGACTGAATTGTACGAGAACCCCGGGGCCGGGTGAAATGCCGCTCCCGCGCGGCGCGCGGGAGCCCTGAAAAGCGGCGGCGCCCGACTGAGGTACAATTTTCGCCCCTGTCCCGTCCCCGGCGGGCATGTTCTTCGCACCGGCCTCGCTGGCCGGCATCATTCTTGGCGGGGGAATCATGAGCTACCCAACCATCCCTTCCGGCGCGGACCTGGCCAGCCAGTTGCCCGTCCAGCATTATTTCGACCCGGACATCCTGGCACGGGAACGCCAGCAGATCTTCGCCCGCAGCGCGCGCTACGTCGGGCATGAACAGATGGTGCCGGAGCCCGGAGACTGGCGCACGCTGGTCCACGAAGGTGGCGGACGCGTGCTATTGCGCGACCGCCACGACGTGCGCCTGTTGTCCAACGTGTGCCGCCACCGCCAGGCGCTGATGCTGGGCAGCCAGAACGGCCGCGACGCTGCCTGCGCATCCGGCAACCTGTGCCAGACCGGCGGACGCATCCTGTGCCCGGTGCATCACTGGAGCTACGACACCCAGGGCAAGCTGCTTGACGCCCCCCTGTTTTCGGACCCGCCGCAGGCCCGGCTGGCCGATTTTCCGCTGCACCGCTACCACGGACTGCTCTTCGAAGGCGAACGCCACCCCGGGCAGGATCTGGACAGCCTGTTCGCACGCCCGGAATTCGACTTCAGCGGCTACCAGCTCGACCACGTCGAAGTCCACACCTGCCGCTACAACTGGAAGACCTTCATCGAAGTCTACCTGGAGGACTATCACGTCGGCCCCTTCCACCCGGGCCTGGGGCAGTTCGTGACCTGCGACGACCTGAGCTGGGAATTCGGTGAATTCCACAGTATGCAGAAAGTCGGCGTGCACCAGGCCCTGGGGCAGCCGGGCACGGATATCTACCGCCAATGGCACGACCGGCTGCTGCACTACCGGTCGGGGTCGGCGCCGGACTTCGGCGCGATCTGGGTGACGTACTTCCCCACCCATATGATCGAGCTCTACCCGCATGTGCTGGTGCTATCGACCCTGCATCCGGTCAGCCCCCAGGAAACGGTCAACGTCATCGAGTTCTACTACCCCGAGGAAATCGTCGCCTTCGAACGCGAATTCATCGAGGCGCAACGGGCCGCCTACATGGAAACGGCCGATGAGGACGACGAGATCGGCGAACGGATGGATGCCGGCCGCCGCGCCCTGATGGAACGCGGCGCCAGCGAATGCGGCCCCTACCAAAGTCCGCTGGAAGACGGAATGGCGCATTTCCACGCCTGGTACCGGCGCCTGATGACGTAGGCCGTCGTCACGAGACTCCATGGAAAACAGGCCCCGCTTCGCCTGCCGGGGCCTGCTCAATCACGCATGGACGGAACTCAGCGACCGCGCGCGACCGGCCGGTCAGGGTCGCTGCACCATTCGCTCCATGAGCCGGGATACAGGGCCGACCCACGCAAACCGGCCAGTTCCATGGCGAACACATTGTGACAGGCCGTAATGCCCGAGCCGCACTGATGCACGATACCGTGATCCAGGCGACCGCCCAGCAGGGACTCGAATTCCTGACGCAGGCGGGCCGGGGATTTGAAACGGCCATCAGGGTCCACATTCTGCACGAAAGGTCGATTCAGAGCCCCCGGGATATGCCCGCCGACGGGATCCATGGGTTCGACCTCGCCGCTGAAGCGTTCGGGCGCCCGGGCATCCAGCACCGTGAAACGGGGCTCGTCCAGATTGGCCAGTACCGCCCGAGCGTCCACCACCGGCATGGACGGCTGCCCGGTCAGCGCCAGGCCCTGCAGGGCCTGGGCCTCGCTGACGGAAGCCGTCCGCGGGCCGGTTTCGACGGCTCCGCCCAGCGCCTGCCAGGCGGCCCAGCCGCCATCGAGCACCGCCACGGATTCATGCCCCAGCCAGCGCAGCATCCACCACAGATGAGCGGCGAACATGCTGTTGCCCGCATCGTAGACCACGACGTCGGACCGCGCCGTCAGGCCCTGCGCCCGCAGCAGGGCGGCGAAATCGGCCCGATCAGGCAGGGGGTGGCGGCCATTGCGGCCGGTGCGCGGCGCGCATAGCTGGGTTTCATGATCCAGGTACAAAGCGCCCGGAATATGGCCGGCCTCGTAGGCGCGGCGGCCCGCCTGGTGATCCCCCAGATCGTGGCGCACATCGAATACCAGGCAGCCCGGACGGCTCAGACGATCACGCAATGCTTCAGCCTGAATCAATAAGTCGGTCATGATGGGTTTACCTCCTTGGTCTGCTGGGTTCCTGCGGGCAGGCGGTTGCCGCCCCGCAAGGTACGGGATTCCATATGCGTGCGCCACACCGACAACAGGCCCGAACCGATGATCAGCGCCATGCCCGCCCAGGCGAGCGGGGCGGGTCGATCACCCCAGAACAGGATACCGATCAGCGCGGCAAAGATGATGGTGGTGTACTGCAGGGCGGCCGTCAACAGGGTAGACCCCAGGCCGAAGGCGCGCGTCATGGTCAACTGCCCCACCAGGCCGGCCAGCCCCAGTCCGCCCAGGGCCAGGAGCGCCAGGGGATCGGACGTGCGCCACCCCTGCACGCCGATGCCGACCACGCCGCTGATGCACACGCCGACGGAAAACAGCAGCACGGTGCGCCATTCCGGCTCACCGATCTGACCCAATTGGCGAATCTGCATCATGGCGATGGCGGCGAGACCGCCCGCCCCCAGACCCATCACGGCGGCGAGCCATTGGTCATGTTCGACGCTGGGCCGCAGAATGCCCAGCACCCCCAGGAAACCCGCCAGCACCGCCAGGACGCGGACGGGGTCGCGCTGGGCGCCGCCGAAGAACATCAGCCAGCCCGCGATGAACAGCGGCGCGGTGTAATTCAGGCTAATGGCCGTGGGCAGGGCCAGCTGCGACAGGGCGAAGAAACCCAGCCACATGGAGGCGATCCCGCTGAGATTGCGCCAGAAGTGCAGGCGCCAACTGGAGGGGCGGATGGTGCGGCGCGTGGACCGGGCCCAGAAGAACAGCAACAGGACCGACGGAATGCCGCGAAACAGCACGATCTCGGGCAAGGTGGCGCCCAGGTCGGCCGCGACCTTGACGAAGGCACCCATCATGGCGAACATCGCACAGGCCAGCAGCATCCACAAGGACTGCATGTTTGTCACCACAACGGGATACAGTTCTCAAAGCCGATACTATACACTTTGGGCACACCAAAACCGACTCGCGGAGCCGTCCCCCATATGAAGCGCATCATCCTGTTTCTCGCCACCAACATGGCCGTCATGCTGGTGCTCAGCATCACCATGAACCTGCTGGGCGTGGGCCGCTACCTGACGGCCAACGGCATCGACCCGGCCCAGCTGCTGATCTTCGCGGCCATCATCGGCTTCGGCGGTTCCTTCATCTCGCTGCTGATGAGCAAATGGATGGCCAAGACCAGCACGGGCGCGCACGTCATCGATCCCCAGGCGCCGCGCAATCAGCGCGAGGCCTGGCTGGTGGACACCGTGCACCAGTTGGCCGACCGCGCCGGCATCGGCCGGCCGGAAGTCGCCATCTACGAAGGCGCTCCCAACGCCTTCGCCACCGGCGCCTTCCGCAACGATTCCATGGTGGCGGTCTCCACGGGCCTGCTGTCCTCCATGACCGAAGAGGAAGTCACCGCCGTCCTGGGGCACGAAATCGCGCACATCGCCAATGGCGACATGATCACGCTGACCCTGATCCAGGGCGTGGTCAACACCTTCGTCATCTTCCTCTCGCGCCTGGTGGGCTATTTCATCGACCGCGCCATCCTGAAGAACGAACGCGGCGTGGGCATGGGCTACTACGCCAGCGTTTTCATCTGTGAAATCCTGTTCGGCGTCATCGCCTCGATCATCGTGGCCTGGTTTTCCCGCCAGCGCGAATATCGGGCGGACGCGGGTTCCGCCCACCTGCTGGGCTCCCGCGAACCGATGATCCACGCCCTGGCCCGGCTGGGCGGCGTCGATGCCGGCGAACTGCCGAAATCCTTCCAGGCGGCCGGAATCGCGGGCGGATCGCTGAGCGCCCTGTTCGCCTCGCACCCGCCCATCGAACAGCGCATCGAGGCCCTGCGCCGCCAGCAGGCCTGATTTTCCTCGCCCGGCATGAAAGAATTCCAGGTCATCATCGCCTTCAGCGGCTTCATCGCCCTGCTGCTGTGGGGCGTGCACATGGTGCAGACCGGGGTGCAGCGGGCCTTTGGCAAGACCCTGGGCATGTGGATGGGCCGAGCCATGGGGTCCTTGCCGCGCGCCTTCGGCACGGGCCTGCTGATCACGGCCGCCATCCAGAGCAGCACCGCCACCGGCCTGATGATTGCCGGCTTCGCCATGGACGGGCTGGTATCCCTGGTGCCGGGCCTGGCCGCCATGCTGGGCGCCAACGTCGGCACGACGCTGATCGTGCAGGCGCTGTCCTTCAACCCGACGGCCCTGGCGCCCGGCCTGGTGCTGATCGGCGTCTGGATGTTCCGCCACTACGCGCCCGGGCGCACCCGCGACCTGGGGCGGGCCGCCATCGGTCTGGGCCTGCTGCTGCTGTCCCTGAACGAGCTGGTCTCGATGTTCGAGCCGCTGAAAAGCGCCCCCATGCTGGGCACTGCGCTGGACGCCCTGGGCGACGCCCCGCTGTTGGCTTTGCTGGCCAGCACGGCGCTCACCTGGGCATCCCATTCCAGCGTGGCCGTGGTGGTGCTCATCATGTCGCTGGCCCATCACGGGCTGGCCGATCCCGCGCTGGCCTACACCCTGGTGCTGGGCGCCAATCTGGGCACGGCCATCAATCCGGTCCTGGAAGGCGGCCACGACGGCAACCCGGCATCCCGCCGCCTGCCGATGGGCAATCTGGGCACCCGGGTCGCCGGCTGCCTGCTGGGCATGGCCCTGCTGCCCTGGTCGCACGACATCATGCAAGTCATGGGCGATGACCCCGCCCATGGCGTGGCCAACTTCCACCTGGTTTTCAACCTGATCGTGGCAGCCTGCTTCATGCCTGCATTGCGGCCCTACGCCCATATGCTGCAGCGCCTGCTGCCGCAACGCAGCAACCCCGACGACCCGGCCCGCCCCCGCTACCTGGACGAATCCGCCCGCGAGGTCCCGGCCGTGGCTCTGGGCCAGGCCGCCCGCGAATCCCTGCGGCTCACGGATCTGCTGCGCGAATCCCTGCAATTGACGCAACGCGCCCTGCTGCAGGACGACAGCCAGGCCATGGGCCGCGCCCGCTATCTGAATGGCGCCATCGGCCAGCTGGACCAGTCCGTGACCACCTATCTGGCCACGCTGGACCAGGAAAGCCTCAGCCCGGACGACGAGCAATATCTGAAAGTCATCCTGAGCTTTTCGATGAATATCGCCCATGCCGCCAGCGTCTCGGGCATGGGGCTGCTGGGCCACGCCGGCCGCCTGCACAAGAAACACTGGGCGCTGGACACCGAACAGCAGGCCGAACTGGCCGACACGCTGGACCGCCTGCAACGCAATCTGCGCCAGGCGGCATCGCTGTTCGTCTCCGGCGACCGCCAGGTTGCCCGCAATCTGGCCTTCGAGAAAGAGTATTTCCGCGACCTCGAATCCAAGGCCGCCGACCGGCACCTGGAACGCATCAAGACCGGCCACCTGGACGCCGCCGACGTCGGCGCGTTTTACCTGGAAGTCCTGCGCGACGCGGGCGGCGTCAATGCCTATCTGGTCAATGCCGCCGCCTATCCGATCCTGGCGCGCCACGGCGAGCTGCGCCCCAACCGGTTGCGCGACGCGGGCTGACGCCGCCCCGTCGACGCGCCCGGGGCGATATCAATGCGCCTCGCCCCAATCGCGTCCGACGCCGACTTCCGCCACCAGAGGCACGGCCAGTTCGGCGACCCCGGCCATCAGCCGCGGCACCCGCTCGCGCAGGAGATCGAGCTCTTCAGGCACGGCATCGAACACCAGTTCATCGTGCACCTGCATCACCATCAGACTGCGCAGATCTTCCGCGGACATCCAGTCCTGCACGGCGACCATGGCCATCTTGATCAGATCCGCCGCCGTCCCCTGCATGGGGGCGTTGATGGCGGCGCGCTCCGCGGCAGCCGCCCTGGGGCCCTTGGCGCCCGCCAGATCGGGGAAATACAGGCGCCGCCCGAAGACGGTTTCCACATAACCCTGCTCCCGCGCCTGGCGGCGGATGCGGTCCATGTAGTCCGCCACGCCCGGATAACGCATGAAATACCGGTCGATATAGGATTTGGCCGCCGCGCGGGTGATGCCCAGGTTGGACGCCAGGCCGAATTCCCCCATGCCATAGATCAGGCCGAAATTGATGGCCTTGGCCGCCCGGCGGTGTTCGGCATCGACCTGGTCCGGAGCCACGCCAAAGACCTCGGCCGCCGTGGCGCGGTGAATGTCTTCGCCTTCGGCGAAAGCCCGGCGCAGATTAGCATCGCCCGACACATGCGCCATGACCCGCAATTCGATCTGCGAATAGTCCGCCGAGACGATGCTGCCCAGCGAGGACACGAAGGCGGAACGCACCCGCCGGCCTTCGGCGGTGCGCACCGGAATGTTCTGCAGATTGGGATCCGACGAGGCCAGGCGCCCTGTAATGACGGCGGCCTGGGCATACCGCGTATGCACCCGCCCCGTGCGCGGATCGATCATGCGCGGTAATTTGTCGGTATAGGTGGATTTCAGCTTGGCGATGCCCCGGTAGTCCAGCAACAGGCGGGGCAAGGGGTAGTCGGCCGCCAGCCGCGTCAGGACATCTTCATCCGTGGACGGCGCCCCGCCGGCCGTCTTGCGCAGCACAGGCAACTGCATCTGCGTGAACAGGATCTCGCCCAGCTGCTTGGGCGAGTTCAGATTGAAGGGTTGGCCCGCCAGGGCATGCGCCTGGGACTCCAGGTCGATCATCTGCTGGCCCAGCTCATGGCTCTGACGGGCCAGCGCCTGGGCGTCGATGGCCACGCCGTTGCGCTCGATGCGCGTCAGCACGTCCGACGTCCGGATCTCCAGTTCGTAGGTCCGCAGCAGGCCCGGATGCTCCTGCACCTGCGGCAGCAGCACCTGATGCAGGCGCAGGGTGAAGTCGGCGTCCTCGGCTGCGTAATGCGCCGCGCGTTCCAGATCGACCTCGTCGAAGCCGATCTGGCGGGCGCCCTTGCCGCACAGGTCTTCATAGGTGGTCCCGGTCACCCCCAGCCACTGGATGCAGAGGTCCTGCAGGTTGACCCGCCGGTGCGACTGCAGCACATAGGCCTGCAGCATGGTGTCGTGCCGCACGCCGCGCAGGACCAGGCCTTCGTTGGCGAACACATGGGCATCGTACTTGGCGTGATGCAACAGCTTGGGAGCGGCCGCATCCTCGATCCAGGGCCGCAACTGGTCCAGCACCCAGGCGCGATCCAGCTGGTCGGGGGTGCCGGGCGCGCGATGACCGACCGGAATATAGGCGGCATGGCCCGGTTCAATCGCCACCGACAGGCCGACCAGGCGCGCCGCCATGGGGTCCAGGCTGGTGGTTTCGGTATCCAGGGCGACCAGGGGCGCCGCGCGCAGCCGGGCCAGCCATTGGGCGAAATGATCCTGATCCAGGATGGTTTCATAGCGCATCTGGTCAGGCGCCGGAGGCGTCGCCTCGGGCTGCGCGGCCCGGGCATCCTGCTGCGGGATGCGATCCGGGTCGCCGGTGACTTCACGCAGCCAGGACCGGAAGCCATAGGCCTCGTACAGGCGGGTCAGGACGGACTGGTCCGGCGAGCGCAAGGCCATGCGGGTGACGGCGTAGTCGGATGGCAGGTCGCAGTCCAGCTTGATCGTCAACAATTCGCGGGTCATGGGGAAATGGGCGGCGGCCTGGCGCAGATTGGCCCCCGCGACCCCCTTGATCTGTTCCGCCTGCGCCACCAGCGCATCGATGCTGCCGTATTCGTTCAGCCATTTGGCGGCGGTCTTGGGGCCGACCTTGTCCACCCCGGGCACATTGTCCACCGTGTCGCCCGTCAGCATCAGATAATCGATGATGCGTTCCGGCGGCACGCCGAACTTGCGGATCACGCCGTCGCGGTCCTGGCGGTCGCCCGACATGGTGTTGATCAGTTCGACCTGATCGTTCACCAATTGGGCCAGATCCTTGTCGCCGGTCGAAATAATGGTATAAAAGTCGTTTTCGGCCGCCTGGCGCGCCAGTGTGCCGATGACATCGTCGGCCTCGACGCCGGGTGTCACAATCACAGTCCAGCCCAGCGCCGCCGCCGCTTCGTGAATGGCAGGAATCTGGGCCCGCAGGTCTTCGGGCATGGATGGCCGGTTGGCCTTGTACTGCGGGTACAGCTGTTCCCTGAACGACCCCCCGGGGGCGTCAAAGACGCAGGCGCCGTACTGCGCTGTATCCTTGTAATCGGACATCAGCCTTCGTAACATGGAGATGACGCCGTACAAGGCACCTGTGGGTTCGCCCTGCGCGTTGCGCAAATCAGGCATCGCATGATAAGCGCGGTACAGATAGCTGGACCCATCGACAAGCAACAAGGTTTTTTTCATGACAAACAACAAGACAAAACGGGTCTCGGCAGAACAACAGATTCCCACGATTATTGCAGAGATGCGCAATGCCGCCATCGCTTTTCAGAAAATAGGCCTTGGCGTCAGCGTTTTCGGCAGCGCCCGCATCCCGCGCGGCCACCCCTTTTACGAACTGGGCCAGGAAGTAGGCGCCCGCATCGCGCAACTGGGCGTGCCGGTCATCGCGGGCGGCGGGCCGGGCCTGATGGAAGCCGCCAACCGGGGGGCCTTCGAAGCCGGCGGACGCAGTGTCGGGCTGAACATCCGCCTGCCCCGGGAAAACGCCGACAATCCCTATCAAACCGATAGCCTGCACTTCGAATACTTCAATTCGCGCAAGGCCTCGTTCTTCATGCACAGCCTGGCCTACGTCGTGCTCCCCGGCGGCTTCGGCACCCTGGATGAACTGTTCGAAGCCATCACGCTGGTCCAGACCCTGAAGCAGCCGCCCGCCCCCATCATTCTGATCGGCACGGAGTTCTGGTCGGGCCTGATCGATTGGGTCCGCGACCAGCTGGTCGCCAATGGCACGGTCAGCCCCTTCGACGTCGATCTGCTCACCGTCACCGACGATCTGGACGAAGTCATCCGCCAGATCCAGGATGCCGTCCAGATCGAACCCAGCCGCGAACCCGTCCTGCCCGAATAAGCCCCCTCTACGGGTAATGCTTGATGCGGCTGTGCCGCGACCTGAGTTAACATCACGCCTTGTTACCGCCGGGCAGCTACTCAGATCCCGGCCCCACAGGAGAATCACCCGATGAAAACGACTTTGCTTGGCGCCGCGCTGCTGATCGCAGCCGGTCTGATTCCCGCCGCCAGTTCGGCGGCCGATGCCCAGGAACTCAAAATCGCGACTGAGGCCGGCTATCCCCCATTCGAATACCGCAATCCGAACGGTCAACTCGAAGGCTTCGACATCGACATCGGCAACGAACTGTGCAAACGCCTGCAGCGCAAGTGCGTCTGGATCGACCAGTCCTTCGACGGCCTGATCCCCGGTCTGCAGGCCCGCAAGTTCGACCTGGCCAATTCCACCATGACGGCCACCGAAGCCCGCAAGAAGGTCATCGACTTTTCGACGCCGATGTATATCGTGCCGGTCAAGCTGATGGTCAAGAAAGGCAGCGGGCTGGAACCCACCGCCGAATCCCTGAAAGGCAAACGCGTGGGCGTGCAGCAAGGCACCACCATGGAAACCTATGCCCGCAAATACTGGGCGCCCAAAGGCGTGACCGTGGTGTCCTACCCCAGCTACACCAACGCCTACGTGGACGTCACCGCCGGCCGCCTGGATGCGACCTTCCAGGAAGCCCAGAGCGCGGTCGAGGGCTTTCTCAGCAAGCCCGAGGGCGCCAGCTATGAACTGGCGCAGATGACGCTGGACGACCCGATCCTGAACGACCCCATCGCCATGGGCCTGCGCAAGGGCAACAAACTGAAGGCCGACGTGGACAAGGTCCTGAAGGCCATGCTGGCCGACGGCACCCTGCAGGGTTTCGCGAAGAAATACTTCGCCGAAGGCCTGATCCAGTTCCCCGCCCAATAATCCGGCCTGCGGCATGCCGCAGGCCCTGACCGCCCGGACGGCCCTTGCGGCCCCGCACCACCGGGCGGTCTTCATTCCCGATCGTTTTCCATGTTTCTGAACGGCTACGGCCCCCTGTTGCTGGCAGGGACCTGGGTCACCATCCAGCTCGCCTTGCTGTCCCTGCTGGTTGCCCTGGCCCTGGGCCTGCTGGGCGCCTGGGCAAAATTGTCCGAATCCTGGGGCGCCCGCCTGCTGGCGACCGCCTACACCACGCTGATCCGGGGCGTCCCCGATCTGGTGCTGATGCTGCTGATTTTTTTCAGCCTGCAGATCTACCTGAACAACTTCACCGATCTGCTGGGTCTGGAGCCCATCGACATCGACCCCTTCGGCGCCGGCGTGCTGACCCTGGGTTTCATCTATGGCGCCTACTTCGCCGAAACCTTCCGCGGCGCCTTCATGGCGGTGCCTCACGGCCAACTGGAAGCCGCAACCGCCTACGGCATGCGTGAATTCCAGGTCTTTCGACGGGTGCTGTTCCCGCAGATGATGCGCCATGCCCTGCCCGGCATCGGCAACAACTGGCAGGTCCTGCTGAAATCGACGGCCCTGGTGTCCCTCATCGGACTGTCCGATCTGGTCAAGGTCGCCCAGGATGCCGGCAACGTCACCTTCCGGGTGTTTCTCTTCATCAGCCTCACCGGCCTGATCTACCTGGCGCTGACCACGGTGTCCAACGGGGTGCTGTACTGGCTGGACAAGCGCTACAGCGTGGGCGTCCGAGAGGTGTCCCTATGATGGACGTGCTGGATCAATTCTGGCGGGCTTACCTGTACGCCAGCAACGGCAGCCTGTCGGGCATGGCGATCACCCTGTGGCTGCTGGTGCTGTCGGTGTCCATGGGGTTCTTCATTTCCATCTTCCTGGCCGTGGCCCGGGTGTCGTCGCGCCGCTGGCTGTCGATCCCCCTGTGGGCGTTCAGCTATGTCTTCCGGGGCACGCCGCTGTACGTGCAGATCCTGTTCATCTACGCCGGCATCTACAGCCTGGACTTCGTCAAGGGCACGCCCAGCCTGGCGGCATTCTTCCAGAACGGCTTCAACTGCCTGGTCGTGGCCCTGACCCTGAACACGGTCGCCTACACGACGGAAATCTTCGCGGGCGCCATCCGCGCCACCGGCGCCGGCGAAATCGAAGCCGCCCGCGCCTACGGCATGACGCGCTTCGCCCTGTACCGCCGGGTGATCCTGCCCTCGGCGCTGCGCCGGGCGCTGCCCGCCTACAGCAACGAGGTCATCCTGATGCTGCACGCCACATCCCTGGCCTTCACCGCCACGGTCCCCGACATTCTGAAGGTCGCCCGGGATGCCAATTCCGCGACCTACCAGACTTTCGCGTCCTACGGGATTGCCGCCCTGCTCTACCTGGGGCTGTCGTTTACCCTGATCGGACTGTTCCGCTGGTATGAACGCCGTACACTGGCCTACTTGGGCCTCCATCGATAACATCCATGTCCAAACTCGACGTACTCAACATCCACAAGCGCTACGGTGACAACGAGGTCCTGAAAGGCGTCTCCCTGCAGGCCAATGCCGGCGACGTGATCTGCATCCTGGGCTCCAGCGGCTCGGGCAAATCCACCTTTCTGCGCTGCATCAACTTCCTGGAAAAGCCCAACCAGGGCTCCGTGTCGCTGAACGGCGAATTGCTGAAGATCACGCACGACAAGCATGGCGAACCCCATGCCGCGGATCTGGACCAGCTGCGCCGCCTGCGCTCGAAGCTTGCCATGGTGTTCCAGCACTTCAATCTGTGGGCGCACATGAACGTCCTGGGCAACGTGATCGAAGCGCCCATCCAGGTGCTGAAGCTCAGCCGAGCCGAAGCCACCGAACGCGCCCGCCACTATCTGGCCAAGGTCGGCCTGGACCCCAAGGTCGAAACACAGTATCCGTCCTCGCTATCCGGCGGCCAGCAGCAGCGTGTGGCCATCGCCCGCGCACTGGCCATGGAACCGGAAGTCATGCTGTTCGACGAGCCCACGTCCGCGCTGGACCCGGAACTGGTGGGCGAAGTCCTCAAGGTCATGCAGAAACTGGCCGAGGAAGGCCGCACCATGCTGGTCGTGACCCACGAAATGGGGTTCGCCCGCAACCTGGCGTCCCACGTCATGTTCCTGCACAAGGGCGTGGCGGAAGAAACCGGCGCTCCCGCCGACATCTTCGACAATCCGCAAAGCCCCCGGCTGCGGCAGTTTTTGTCGGGCAACCTGAAGTAAGGCAGCGTCCGCGCCGCGCATCCCGCAGCGGGCGCGGGATCGGGGAAACCATCAGAACCGCAGCCGCATCAGCCGGTGCTCGATCCCCGCATCCATGAAGGTATCGCCTTCTTCCACGAAACCGTGGCGCGCATAGAAGGGCCTGGCCTGCATCTGAGCGGCCAGGATGACTCCGGCATCGCCGCGCTGACGGGCGGCATCCATCAGGGCCGTCAACAGCAAGGAACCGACTCCCGAGCCCCGCCAAGGCCGGCGCACGGCCATGCGGCCGATATGGCTGTCGGGCAGGAGACGACCGGTGCCCACTGCCTGCCCCGCCGCATCGTAGGCGACGGCATGCAGGCACTGGGCATCCTTGGGGTCCAGTTCTTCTTCCAGCGGCACTTGCTGTTCCTGGACGAAGACTTCCAGCCGGATGCGCGAGGCCTCGGGCCCCAGCGTGTCCCAGCCGCCGGTCACGACGCGGCAGGGCCGCGCGGGCGTGCCCGGAGACGCGGCCAGCGCAAAATCCAGGACTTCAGGCAACCACCGCTCGAAATCCGACAGGCCGTGGTCGCTGCCCTGGATGATGCGCTGGCGGCTGCCGGAAAAACGCGCCTGCATATCCCGCCAATCCAGCACCTCATCTCCGGTGGCAGCCAGCAGGAAATAGCGTTCGGGACGCGTCAGGACGCGGATATCGGCTTCCGCCCCGGCCAGTTCATCCACGTGCGCAGGCAGGAACTCAAAAGGCTCGTCCCCGTGGAACGTGCGATGCGAGCCGACCTGAGTGCCCAGATCCCGGGCCGCATGCACGACCGGGTTGAGCAGCACGGCGCGGCACCCCAGGCGTTCGGCCAACCAGGTGGCGTAGAAGCCGCCCAACGAAGAACCGATGACCGTCAGACGCGCGGCATTGTCTTCCTCCTGCCCTGCCCGGGTCTGCGCGCCGGCAGGCAGGCGGCCTGCGACCAGGCTCATGGCCAGCCTCAATGCCTCGGCGGGGCTGGCCGGCAGTTGCGGGCAGAGCCAGTCCGGCGCCAGGCCGCGTTCAGCCAGCGCGCCCGCCATCAGGCGGGCCTTGAAGGAATCGGGAGAGGAGCGGAATCCGTGCAGGTAGAGAATCATGATATCCAGGCAAAGAATGGCGTTCCGGGCGCCTGAGGGCGCGCGACGGAGCCTCGCCCTATTGTAAGAGCAGCAGGCCGCGCAGCCCTCCGGAAACGAAAAACCCCGCCACGAAGGGCGGGGTCGTCTGAACCGTCGGGCTCAGGGGCGTCGATCAGGCTGATTCGCGCAGGCTGCGGCGGCGCTCGTGTTCCTGCAGGTAGCGCTTGCGCAGGCGGATCGATTTGGGCGTGACTTCGACCAGCTCGTCATCCGCAATGAATTCCACCGCGTATTCCAGGTTCAGCGCGATGGGCGGCACCAGGTCGATATGTTCGTCCTTGCCCGATGCCCGCACGTTGGTCAGCTTCTTTTCCTTGATCGGGTTGACCACCAGATCGTTGTCGCGGGAATGGATGCCGATGATCATGCCTTCATAGACCGGGTCCTGGGGGGACACGAACATGCGGCCGCGTTCCTGCAGTTTCCACAGGGCATAGGCCACGGCCGTGCCGTCGTCCTGGCTGATCAGCACACCGTTGCGGCGCTCGCCCACGCCGCCTTCGCGCACCGGGGCATAGTCGTCGAAAATATGGCTCATCAAGCCGGTGCCGCGCGTCAGCGTCAGGAATTCGCTCTGGAAGCCAATCAGGCCGCGCGCCGGAATCCGGTATTCCAGGCGGGTGCGACCACGCCCATCGGGCTGCATGTCCTGCAGATCGCCCTTGCGGCGGCCCAGCTCTTCCATGACGCCGCCCTGGTGCGAATCTTCCACATCCACCGTCAGCAATTCATAGGGTTCGCATTTCACGCCATCCACTTCCTTGAACATGACGCGGGGCCGCGAGACGGCCAGCTCATAGCCTTCCCGGCGCATGTTTTCCAGCAGGATGGTCAGGTGCAGTTCGCCCCGGCCGCAGACCTCGAACACGGTGTCGTCATCGGTGTCGTTGACACGCAAGGCGACGTTGGACTTCAGTTCGCGGTCCAGGCGGTCGCGCAGCTGGCGGCTGGTCACGAACTTGCCCTCGCGTCCGGCCAGGGGCGAGGTATTCACCATGAAATTCATGGTCAAGGTGGGCTCGTCGATGCGCAGCATGGGCAAGGCCTCGGGCGTCGCCGGGTCCATCAGCGTGCAGCCGATGCCGATGTCCTCGATGCCGTTGATCAGCACAATGTCGCCAGCCTCGGCGGAATCCACCAACACGCGGTCCAGGCCCTGGAACTTCAGCACCTGGTTGACGCGACCCTTGAAGGACTCGCTCTCGGGGCCGAACTTGATGGCCACGTCCTGACCGGCATGCAGGCGGCCGCGGTTGATCCGGCCCACGCCGATCTTGCCCACATAGCTGCTGTAGTCCAGGGAGATGACCTGCAGCTGCAACGGGCCTTCTGCATCGTCGTCGCGCTGCGGCACGTACTGCAAAATGGCATCGAACAGCGGACGCATGGTGCCCGAGCGGACATCGTCGGTCAGGCCGGCGTAGCCGGACAGGCCCGACGCATAGATCACCGGGAAATCCAGTTGTTCTTCCGTCGCGCCCAGCTTGTCGAACAGATCGAACGTGGCGTTGACCACGAACTCCGGACGGGCGCCCGGGCGATCGACCTTGTTGACCACGACGATGGGCTTCAAGCCCAGGGCCAGGGCCTTGCGCGTCACGAAACGGGTCTGCGGCATGGGGCCTTCGACCGCATCGACCAGCAGTAGCACGCCATCGACCATGGACAGCACGCGCTCGACCTCGCCGCCGAAATCGGCGTGTCCCGGGGTGTCGATGATGTTGATGTGCGTCCCTTCGTATTCGACGGCGCAGTTCTTGGCCAGGATGGTGATGCCGCGCTCGCGCTCGATGTCGCCGGAGTCCATCACCCGTTCGGACACCTGCTGGTTGTCGCGGAAGGTGCCGGACTGCCGCAGCAGCTGGTCAACGAGAGTGGTCTTGCCATGGTCCACGTGGGCAATGATGGCCACGTTGCGCAAAGCTCGCTTCATAAGGTGATTTCCTCGGTAGAAACACTTGCCGGGCGCAGTCCGTCCGGCAAGGCGTGTAAAGGGATGAGCGCCGACTGCGGCGCGGCCATGGCCTGCAAGGCTTCCAGCCCGATGGCCTGTTCAAGCGCGAAGGGGCCGACGGCCGTGCGCCGCAAGGCCGACAGATGCCCCAGGCACCCCAGGCGGCGCCCGATGTCCTGGGCCAGGGTACGCACATAGGTGCCTTTGCTGCAATGCACCCGCAGCCGCGCGGAGGCGCCGTCACACGACAGCAGGTCCAGCGCGTGGATGGTAATCTGGCGCGGCGGACGTTCCAGCTCGATGCCCTGGCGCGCGTATTCGTACAAAGGCTTGCCGTCGCGCTTGAGCGCCGACACCATGGGCGGAATCTGTTCGATGTCGCCCCGGAACCCGGCCAGCACGGATTCCAGCTGATCGGCCGTAACGGCGGGAATGTCGTCCGCCCGCGCCACGATGTGGCCCGTCAGATCCCCGCTGTCGGTTTCCTCGCCGAAAGCGACCGTCGCCTCGTAGACCTTGTCCGCTTCAAGCATGGCCGCGGAAATTTTCGTGGCGCGGCCGAAGCAGCAGATCAGCAGGCCCGTGGCAAAGGGGTCCAGCGTGCCGGTATGCCCCGCCTTGCGGGCATCCACCGTGCGTTTGGCGCGTTGCAGCGCATGATTGCTGGAGAGGCCCTCGGGTTTGTCCAGCAACAGGACACCGTCGAGCATCTGCCCGCGTCGGGAAGCCATCGTTCAATCCGTCCAGATGAGTGACGACCGCCCTGTCAGGGCTGGCCGTCCGGGTCTTCGAGTTCGGGAATTTCCGATGCGCCCGCCTGGGGACGATTGGCCCGATCGATCAGTTGGGTCAGCTCGATTCCCCGCGCCAACTGCACGTCGTGCACGAAGCGCAAGGTGGGAACCGTATGGATGTGCAGCAATTTGAAGAGCTGCGAATGCAGCCAGCCGGCCTTGTCGTTCAAGGCTTGCGCCGCCGTGCCGGGCTCAGCGCCCAGCACCGTGAAATAGACCTTCGCGTGGGCGTAATCCGCCGACAGATCCACCCCGGTCAAGGTGATCAAGCCGGCCCGTGCCACGTCGATCTCGCGCTGCACCAGCGCCGCCAGATCCTGTTGGATCTGGTCGGCCAGGCGCGTATTGCGGCCGGGATTCGGTTTGGATTTATGACGACCCATGATTCACAAAGCCGCGCCATCACAGCGTGCGGGCAATTTCCTTGATTTCAAAGACTTCGAGCTGGTCACCCACCTGGATGTCGTTGTTGTTCTTGAGCGTGATCCCGCAATCAAAGCCGGATTTGACTTCCTTGACGTCGTCCTTGAAACGGCGCAGGGAATCCAGCATGCCGGTCCAATGCACGACGTGATTGCGCAGCAGGCGCACCTGGGAATCCCGTTTGACCACGCCTTCGAGCACCATGCAGCCTGCGATGTTGCCGACCTTGGACACCGTGAAGATTTCGCGGATCTCGACCATGCCGATGACTTCTTCGCGCTTTTCCGGCGCCAGCATGCCCGAGAGCGCGTTCTTCACATCATCGATGGCGTCATAGATGATGTTGTAGTAACGCAGATCGATTTCGTTGGTCTCGGCCAGCTTCTTGGCGGACTGGTCGGCGCGCACGTTGAAGCCAATGACGACGGCGCCCGAGGCGATGGCCAGGTTGACATCGCTTTCCGAGATGCCGCCCACGGCCGCATGCACGACCTGGACACGGACTTCGTCGGTGGACAGCTTCAGCAGCGACTGCACCAGGGCTTCCTGGGACCCCTGCACGTCGGTCTTGACGATCAGCGGCAGCGTGCGCACGCCCTCGCCCAGATTGTCGAACATGGATTCCAGTTTCGCGGCCTGCTGGCGGGCCAGCTTGACGTCGCGGAACTTGCCCTGGCGGAACAAGGCGATTTCACGCGCCTTGCGCTCGTCGCCCAGCACCAGAACCTCGTCGCCGGCGGCGGGAACTTCAGCCAGGCCCTGGATCTCGACCGGAGTGGAGGGGCCGGCTTCCGCAGTGGGCTTGCCGGTGTCGTTCAGCATGGCGCGAACCTTGCCGAAGGCCACGCCGGCCAGCACGGCATCGCCGCGATGCAAGGTGCCGCTTTGCACCAGGATCGTCGCGACCGGGCCGCGGCCCTTGTCCAGGCGGGCTTCGATGACGATGCCCTTGGCAGGCGCGTCGACCGGCGCCTTCAGTTCCAGGATCTCGGCCTGCAGCAGCACGTTTTCCAGCAGCTCATCGATGCCCTGGCCGGTCTTGGCCGACACGGCGATGAAGGGCACGTCGCCGCCGTATTCTTCCGGCACGACTTCTTCAGCCACCAGTTCTTGCTTGACGCGTTCAGGATTGGCTTCGGGCTTGTCGATCTTGTTGATGGCCACGACCAGCGGCACGTTGGCCGCTTTGGCGTGGTGAATGGCCTCGCGGGTCTGCGGCATGACGCCGTCATCGGCCGCGACTACCAGGATCACGATGTCGGTCGCCTGGGCGCCGCGTGCACGCATGGCCGTGAAAGCCTCGTGGCCCGGAGTATCCAGGAAGGCCACCACGCCGCGATCCGTCTTGACGCTGTAGGCGCCGATGTGCTGAGTGATGCCGCCGGCTTCGCCGGTGGCGACCTTGGTGCGGCGGATGTAATCCAGCAAGGACGTCTTCCCGTGATCGACGTGGCCCATGACGGTCACGACCGGCGCGCGCGGCAAGGCCTCGGCCTCGGCGACTTCCGTATCGGCCAGGAAGGCTTCGGGATCGTCCAGCTTCGCGGCAATCGCCTGATGGCCGAGTTCCTCGACCACGATCATGGCGGTTTCCTGATCCAGGATCTGGTTGATCGTCACCATCTGGCCCAGTTTCATCAGATGCTTGATGACCTCGGCCGCCTTGACGGACATCTTGTGCGCCAGATCGGCCACCGAAATGGTTTCCGGGACATGGACCTCGCGGGCGATGAATTCCGCCTGTTGCGGTTCTTGGTGATGATCCGCCTGGCGACGGCCCCCCTGCCTGCGGCCGCCCTTGCCGCTGCGGCCCTTGCCGCCGGCGCGCCAGGCCTCCTGGCCCGAACCGGCCGACAGGGTATCGGCCTTGGACGGTTTCTTGCGGCCGTCGTTGGACCAGGTCGAGGACACGTCGGCGGTCTTGATGACCTTCTTGCCTTCGGTTTCCTTCTTCACGGCGCCCTTGCCGGCGGGTTTGTGCAGCGTCTTGGTGGCGGCCTCTTCGGGTTCCGCGGCGCGCAGGACCTTGCGCGGCTGGCGCATCATCTCGCGCAGCGCCGCCGCTTCGGCCTCGGCGGCCTTGCGGGCGCGATCGCGATCCGAGTCCGCGGGAGCGCGGCGAGCCTTGCCCGGCGTGGCGGCCGGCGCGGCCACAGGCGCCGTGGAGGCCTCGGGGCGGGACGCTGCGGGATGCGTCGCGCCGGAATCGGGCCGCGCATGGGATGACGGGGTGGAAGGAGAGGCAGCAGACGTCTTGGCAGGCGCAGCCTGCGGCTCGACGACAGGGGTTTCGCTCACGATTTCCTGCTCGGGTTCGGTAGAAGGTGCTTCTGGGGTGGCGGCCGCGGGGACATCCGCCGCGACCGGAGCGGCCGTGTCGGGGGCCTGCGTGGATTCAGCGGGCGCCTCGGGCGTCACCGGAGTTTCCTGCGCCACGACCGGGGCGGCAGGTTCTGCGGCTTCCGGCGCGGCGGCCGGCGTTTCCACGACGGGCACGGCCGGTGTCGCAGCGGGTTCGACAGCGGCCGGCACGGCGGCGGCAACAGCGGGCGCAGCTTCAGCGGCTTCAGCGGCTTCCGGCGGCGTCGCGCCTGCGGCTTCGACGCGGGCGGATTCCAGCAGTTCGGACCGGTCGCGTTTCACCAGGACACGTTTTTTACGGACTTCGACCTGGATCGTGCGCGACCGCCCGGAACCATCCGCCTGATGGATCTCAGACGTCTTGCGGCGCGTCAGCACGACCTTTTTGCCCGAGTCCGAGCCATGGGAACGCCGCAGCGATTCCAGCAAGGCGCTCTTGTCCGCCTCGGTCACGTCAGCATTCACCGAATCGAGCTGGACGCCAGCGGAGCGGAAGTGATCCAGCAGGACGTTCGCGGGCATGTTCAGTTCTTCGGCGAATTGGGCGACGGTGTTACTCGGCATTCGACTCTCTCTTTGACTACGTTAAGGGGCTCGGTATAGTGCGATGCGACAGCCGTCAGGCCTTGTCGTCCTCGAACCAGTGGGCCCGTGCCTGCATGATCATGTCGCTGGCGGTTTCCTCGGGCAGGCCGGTGAGTTCGGCCAGTTCGTCGGCCGCCAGTTCGGCCAGATCATCCAGTGTGGTGACGTTGTTTTCAGCCAGTTTGGCAACCAGCGGCGCGTCCATTCCCTGGATTTCCAGCAGGTCCCTGGCTGTCTGCACGCGCTCTTCCTGGGCGATGGCCTCGGTCAGCAGCGCATTGCGTGCCCGTGTGCGCAGTTCGTTGACGGTTTCCTCGTCGAAGGCCTCGATGTCCAGCAGTTCCTGCAAGGGCACGTAGGCGACTTCTTCCAGGCCCGTGAAGCCTTCGTCGATCAGGATGTCGGCGACCTCTTCGTCGACATCCAGCTTCGTGATGAAGGCATGACGCAGCGCCGTGCGTTCCTCGTCCTGGCGGTTCTGGCTTTCTTCCGGCGTCATGATGTTGATCTGCCAGCCGGTCAGTTCGGATGCCAGACGCACATTCTGTCCGCGGGCGCCAATGGCCTTGGGCAGGTTTTCCTCGTCCACGACGACGTCCATGGCGTGCTTGTCTTCGTCCACCAGGATGGATTCGACATGCGCGGGCGCCAGGGCGCCGATGACGAATTCGGCCGGATCGTCGGCCCACAACACGATATCGACCTGCTCGCCGCCCAGTTCATTACGAACGGCCGTGACGCGGGAACCACGCATGCCGACGCAGGTGCCGATCGGGTCGATCCGCTTATCGTACGCCACGACCGCGATTTTGGCACGCACGCCCGGATCGCGGGCGGCCGCCTTGATTTCAAGCAGGCCCTGCTCGATTTCCGGCACTTCGTTGTCGAACAATTCGCGGATGAAATCGGGGGACGTGCGCGACAGGATGACCTGCTGACCGCGCGCCGTGTGATCGACCTTGAGGACCCAGGCCCGGACCCGGTCGCCGGAGCGGATGTTTTCCTTGGGGATCATCTCGGAACGCGGCAGGCGGGCTTCGACCTTGCCGATTTCGATGATGGCATCGCCTTTGTCCAGACGTTTGACCGTGCCGGAAATGATGTTTTCCCCGCGGTCCAGGAAATCGTTCAATACCTGCTCGCGCTCGGCATCGCGGATCTTTTGCAGAATGGCCTGTTTCGCGGCCTGCGCGCCGATCCGGCCGAACTCGATGGGTTCGAGGGGCTCTTCGATGTATTCACCGATCTCGATGCCTGGAACGATGTCCTGGGCATCCGTATAGAGTTCCTGGGCATCGGGTTCCTGCAGGCCGGCTTCGTCGGGCACGACCAGCCAACGGCGAAAGCCTTCATGCTCGCCGGTCTGGCGGTCGATGGCCACGCGAATGTCCACGTCTTCCTTGAAGCGCTTTTTCATGGCGGAGGCCAGAGCGCTTTCGAGCGCGCCGAACACCACATCGCGTTCCACGCTTTTTTCACGCGCCAGGGCGTCGACCAATAGAAGAATTTCGCGACTCATTGCTTCTTACCCTTGAAATCGAGAAGAGGATCCAGGTGTGCCCGGTCCACATCATCAAAAGAAAACGGCAGCGTCTGCAGCTTGCCCGTCTGGTCTTCGTATTCCAGACTGAGGGCGGGCGATTCATCGCCCGCGACGCGCAGCACGCCGGTAAAGACCTTACGGGACTCGACGGCCTCGCGCAGGCGCAGTTCGATGCGCTGATCGGCAAAGCGGACGTAGTCCGCCAGACGGCGCAATGGCCGGTCCACCCCGGGAGAGCTGACCTCCAGGCGCTTATAGTCGATGTTGTCGACTTCAAACGCGTGCGACAGCTGGCGCGAGACCTGTTCGCAGTCTTCGATGCGCACCCCTTCGGGACGATCAATCACCACGCGCAAAAGCCCCAGGGGCGCGCGTTCCACATCGACCAGTTCCACATCGAAACCCAGCAAGGCCTGCTGGGTGACCGCAAAGATATCTGCCATAAATTCCAAAAAAAAAGGGGCTGTCCCGCAGCCCTCTGTTGGCCCCGCGGACGCGCCGCAAGGTGTATTCAGGAACCGCCGAAAACCTGCTCGAACGACCGGATGCGCACTAGAAAAGACGCAATCCAGCCAAAGCAGGTTTCCGGTGGACACAGCACCAAAGCGCTGTAAAGCCTTAGATTATAACAGCATTTCGTCGTTTATATAAGGTTTTTCAGACCCCGTCTCTTAGCGGCTGCGCCCGACGCGCGCCAGTTGAGACTCGTGCGCGTGCGCCCCCTGGGGCTGGTGTTCAGCCCCCCCTTGGCGACGGGGCTTGGACGGGCGGCGATTCTGTTTTTGCGCAGCCGGCTTGTTGGCGGATTTCGGGGATTTAGGCTGTGCCGGATCCCCGGCCGGCCGCACCCGGGCCTTGGGCTCGCGAGAGCGCTGCTGGCCATCAGGCTGCGGCCTGGAGGGCTTGCCCCCTGATTTCCCCTGCCGCGCGGCGGGACCGCCCGCCTTGGCGGACCTGGCCTTGTGATGAGGCTTGGACGAAGCAGGCTGTTTGCCGCCGTCAGGATGTCCATTGGCCAAGCCGCCGCTGATCAGCAAGCCCGTCGTGAAAGGGTCGATCGATGCCTTGCGCCCCCCCGACACCCGGCCACGCCGGTTCAGGCGCGCGCCATTCTGACCATTCTGGCCCGGCGTGCCGAAACCCGGCGGCAATGCGCTGGCATGCGACATCGGCTGGCGCTCGGTCTGATCGTCGGCGTCATCATCGCCGGCCCGAACCAGCCCAAGCTGAACCATCAGGGCGCCCACCAACTGGTCATCCAGCTCTTCCCAACGGCCGCGCCGCAGATTGCTGGGCAGGATGACGTCGCCAAACCGGGTGCGGATCAGCCGGCTGACCGTCACGCCGGCAGCCAGGAACATGCGCCGGACCTCGCGGTTGCGGCCCTCGGACAGCGTGACCCGATACCAGCGATTACTGCCTTCGCCGCCGATGTATTCCAGGGAATTGAACTGCGCCTGGCCGTCGTCCAGTTGAATGCCGGCGGTCAATTCCGCCTGTTTTTCATCGGTCAGCTCGCCCAGGACGCGCACTGCGTATTCGCGCTCGGCCCCATAACGGGGATGGGACAGGCGGTTGGCCAGTTCACCCGACGTCGTCAGGATCAGCAGACCTTCGGTATTCAAATCCAGGCGGCCGACTGACAGCCACTTGCCGCTGCGGATGCGCGGCAGCCGCGCGAAGACGGTGGCCCGCCCTTCCGGATCGTCGTGGCTGACGATCTCGCCGGCCGGCTTATGGTAGAGAACCACCCGGGGCAGCCTGCCGACCTTGGGGCGCGACACCAGGCGGCCATTGACGCGCACCTTGTCGTTGGGACCCACGCGTTGACCCACGTGGGCGGGTTCGCCATTGACGGACACGCGCCCGGCGATGATGAGATCTTCCATGTCGCGGCGCGATCCGATGCCGGCCTCGGCCAGGACCTTATGCAGCTTGGGCATCAGGGCGTCGCTGTTCAGATAGCGATCCAGCCGCTGCCGGGTCTGGTGGTCGCCCAGGTAGGACAAGGCGCGATCGGCTTCTTCGGCGGGCCCGGCATCCACGGCCTGGGCCTGTTCCGCAGGCGGCGTTTCCGCCTGCGCGTCCCCGCGACGACGACGAAACGGCGTGCGCAATTTACGGCCCCCGCGCGAACGGCCGGGGGCGCCCTTGCCTTCCTGGCCGGAAGCCGATGGCTCTGCCGGCCCCGAGGCGGAGGCGGCGTGCGACGATGTCGTTTCGAGTTCTGCTGTCATGGGGTTCAATGACTCCTACACAAAATTCTGATCATGATGATGGGGCAGCGGGCACCTGCGGAACCTGATCCGGCGCGGAATCGGATTCCGGCATCGATTCCGCGAGAGCATCGGCATCGACGGCATCAGGCGCCGCCAGCGCCAGGGTTTCCAGCACCTGCACGGAATCATCCGCATCCAGCGCAGGCAGCTCGTCCAGCGCCCGCAAACCGAGATCTTCGAGGAAGCGCCGCGTGGTGCCCAGCAGGGCGGGACGCCCGGGGGCATCCCGGTAGCCCAGCACTTCGATCCAGCCCCGGTCTTCGAGGGTGCGAACAATCTGCGCCGATACGGTGACGCCGCGAATGTCTTCGATATCACCCCGCGTGACCGGTTGTCGCCAAGCGATGATCGCAAGGGTTTCCAGCACGGCGCGAGAATATCGAGGCGGTTTTTCGGGGTTCAGGCGCCCCAGGTAACGCTGCATATCGGGACGGCTCTGGAACCGCCAGCCGCTAGCCAACTGCACCAGCTCGAGGCCCCTGTCGCGCCAATCCAGCTGCAAGGCAGCCAGATGACGCCGGACGTCGTCCCCGGAAATCGTGTCTTCGAAGAGGCTGCGCAACTGCGTCACCGGCAGGGGCGCATCCGCGCATAACAAAGCGGTTTCCAATACCCGCAGGATTTCCGTTTCCGTCATTTTATCGTGAACTCCGAAGGTTTGCTTGCATTATTTTCGCAGACTATGTTATAGTTATGTTCTTCAGACGCGGGATGGAGCAGTCTGGTAGCTCGTCGGGCTCATAACCCGAAGGTCATAGGTTCAAATCCTATTCCCGCAACCAAATCAGAGACAGGTCGGATTCCAACAGGGTCCGGCCTGTTTTGTTTATGGCTTCGGGCAAAATCCACGCCAGGCCCGCCACAGGCGGCCTGCGAATCCAACGGCGGGAAGTGGTTTGCGTGAAGCGGGTTTGCGTGAAGCGGACGGCGCGAAGCATGCCGGGCATGCATAAAACGCAAAGAGGACCAACCGAAGCACCCGCCCCCGGGATTTGGGTCCCGGGAAACGGATGCTCCGGCGGTCCGGGGCTCTCGATGAACAGAGTAAACTGGCTCGATATTCATGTTTGGCGACAAACGGCTTCGAAACAGTTATGAACGGACATATCCCCATCATCCGGCAGGGCTATCTGCAAGACCTGCCCCGCCCGTTGTACGGCCACATCGACAGTCAGCCCAACATGATCATCCCCGGGCCGCACCAGCACGCCTGGGCGCAACTATCGTACGCCATCCAGGGGCACCTGCAGGTCTGGACACCGCAGGCCCGGTTCATCGCCCTGTCGCAGCGCGCCGTCTGGATTCCGGCGGGCGTGCGCCACCGCGTCTATGAATCTCCCCATACCCAGATCCGCAGCCTGTACATCGATGGCCCGGCGCTGGGGCTGGACTGGTCCGACTGCCGCGTGCTGGTGATCAGTCCGCTGCTGCAGGAACTGATCCGCCGCTTCAGCGCGATTCCCATCGAATACGACACGGACGGGCCCGATGGCCGGCTGGCCCGGGTCCTGGCCGACCAGATCGCCGTCAGCCCCGAAGCCGGCCTGATCCTGCCCTGGCCATCCGACAAGCGGCTGCTGCCCCTGTGCCGCCAGTTGCACCGCGCGCCCGACACCGCCCCCACGCTGGCGGACTACGGGCGCCAGATCGGACTGTCGGAAAAGACATTGACGCGCCTGTTCCTGCAACAGACGGGCCTGGGCTTTCGCCTATGGCGCCAACGCGCCCGACTGGTCCACGCCTTGCCGCTGCTGGAACAGGGCGAACGCATCACCGACGTGGCGCTGGCCTGCGGCTACGACAGCCTGTCATCCTTCATCGCCGCTTTCCGCGAGCACACAGGACAGACACCCCGGGAATTCTCGCTGCGCAGCCTGCAAGCCAATCCCCGGACGGACTGACTGCGCAACAGCCCGGGCGCCATGGACACGGCCCCCGGATCTGTACTACAACGGATGAACACATCCGTTCGGCATCCCCATGCAGCGAGCGCCTGAACCCCGAGGAACCGCCATCATGCAGCAGAGATTTCATCTCCCGCAGTGCCATTCTTTCACCGGAACGTTCCTGGCCGCACTCCAGGGCCTGGGGATGGCGCTCGTGGCCGCATGGATGATCCTGGCCCCGCCCCCGGCCCAGGCGCAATCCCCCGCCATGACCCTCAAGGTCGGGCAGATCAGCGACTCCATCGCCTTCTTCCCGATCTTCGTCGCCAAGCAGCAGGGCTTTTTCAAGCAGCAAGGCCTGGAAGTCGGCGATATCCCCCTGCTGGGCACCGGCGCCAAGCTCGCAGCCGCCCTGCAATCCGGCAGTATCGACGTGGCCGGGGGCAACGGCACCGATCCGCTGAATCTGTACCGCGCCAATAAAAGCACCCGGATGATCGCCCAGCTGGTGAACACCTACTATGTGGACATCATCACAGGGCCGTCGTTTTCCGGGCCGCCCGCATCCGCTACGCTCCAGGACAAGGTCCAGGCCCTGAAAGGCAAGAAGATCGGCATCACCGGTCCGGGCAGCGGCACACAGGCATTGGTGAATTTCCTGCTGGGCACCGCCGGCCTGCAATCGGCCACGGACGTCACGCTGGTGTCCCTGGGGTCCAATATGACGGGGGCGCTGGGCGCGCTGAAAACCGGGCGCGTCGACGTTCTGTCCTTTCCGCAGCCGGTCGGGCAGCAAGCCGAGGCCACGCGGATCGGACACATCTACATTTCGCCCGCGCGCGGGGACATCCCGCAGTTGAAGACCGTCGTGCACGGCGTCGTGTTCACCACCCAGGCGGTCCTGGATGCCAAGGGGCCTGCGGTCACGGCCTTCGTGCGCGGCATCGCCGATGCCGAGCGCTTCATCCACCAGGACGACCCCAAGGCCGTCCGCGCCCTGTTCAAAGCCTACCGCCCCACCATGAACGATGACACGGTCGACCGGCTGCTGTCCATCCTGCGCGCCGAGATCCCCCGGACCCCCGCCATCAGCCAGGGGGAATATGACCGGGAAGTCAAATTCAATCTGGATTCGGGCCTGATCACCGAAGCGCCCGACTACGCCACCATGGTCCCCGCTCAATGGATACAATCCGCGCTGGGCGGCGCCCACTGATGACGGCGGCGTATCTCATCCAGGATGTCCACAAACACTTCAGAAAGGATGACCAGGAGCTGGTCGCCCTTCGAGGCGCGAATCTGACCGTCGAGGAAGGCGGCTTTCTGGTACTGCTCGGACGCAGCGGCTGCGGCAAATCCACGCTGCTGAACCTGATGGCCGGCCTGACCACCCCCACGGCAGGCACGCTCAGCTATCGCGGACATGCGCTATCCGGCCCCCTGGGCGCCGTCGGCTATCTTACCCAGCAGGACACGCTGATGCCCTGGCGCACCGTGCGCCGGAACATCGAAATGCCGTTGGAAATCCAGGGAATCGCCCCCTCGGCCAGGGCCCCGGTCGCCCAGCGGCTGATCGACCGGGTCGGGCTGTCCGGCTTCGAGCGCCACTACCCCCGCGAGCTCTCCGGCGGCATGCGCCGCCGCGTCAGCCTGGCCCGCATGTTGTGCGGCAATCCGGAAACCCTGCTGCTGGACGAACCCTTCGGGGCGCTGGACGCCCAGTTGCGCGGCGACCTGCAACAGCAACTGCTGGAGCTCTGGGCGGACAGCGGGCGCACCGTGGTGTTCGTGACCCACGACATCGAAGAGGCCCTGATGCTGGCCGACCGGATCGTGGTGCTGGGACCGCTGGGCTCCATCGGACTCGACATCCGCATCGACCTGCCCCGTCCCCGGGATGCCGACGAGATCCGCCTGCATCCCGACTATCTGAATCTCTATCGGGCGCTGACGCACGCCCTCCGACAAGCCAGCCGATGACACATCAGGGATCCTCTTCCATGTCCAGCCCGGATCGCCGCCCTTCCCCCCCGTCCCAAGGCCCCCTGCTGATCCCGCTGAACCGCAGCTGGTGGCAGCGCAACCGCCGCCGCGCGCTGATCCTGGCGGCCCGGCTGCTGGTGCTGGCAATCTTTCTGGGCGTCTGGGCCGGCCTGTCGGGAGCAGTGCTGGATCCGCAATTCTTCGGCTCGCCCCAGGGCGTCGTCGCCATGCTGATTCAATGGACAGCCGACGGCACGCTCTGGCGCAACACCTGGATCACGCTCCAGGAAGTCGTCCTGGGCTTCCTGCTGGGCGCGGCCTCGGGGGCCGCCCTGGCCTACCTGATCGCCACCGTCAAGCCGCTGTGGGATGTGCTGATTCCCTACATGCTGGCGCTGTATTCCGTCCCGAAAGTCGCCGTCGCCCCTTTGTTCATCATCTGGTTCGGGATCGATCTCAGCATGAAGGTCCTGCTGGCCGCCATTTCGGTCTTTTTCCTGGTGTTCCTCAGCACCGCCGCCGGCGTCCAGAATGTGGACGAGGGCCTGAAGAACGCGGTGCGCATGATGGGCGGCAGCCGACGGGACGTGGCGTTGAAGGTCACCCTGCCCGGCTCTGTGGCCGGCCTGCTCACCGGCCTGCGGATGTCCATCCCCTACGCCCTGATCGGCGCGGTGATCGGCGAGCTGGTGGCCTCGAACCGCGGGCTGGGCTTCCTGATCAACGATGCCTCGGCCCAGTTCAACACCAGCGGCGTCTTCGCCGCCCTGGTGGTGCTGGCGACCATCGCCGCCGTGCTGAATATGCTGGTCAACAGCGTGGATCAATGGGCCAATCGCTGGAAGCCCATCGATTCGGACCACGAATGAAGCCCCGCCCCGCCGGGCGGGCGACGCCCGTCAGAACTCGTCGTCGAACACCACGCCTTCGTCGGTGCGGCGCATGACGCCGACCTTGTAGGCGGCGATGTCCTGTTCCTGGGGCGACGCCTGGGTCTTGCTGATGTTCAGCCACTTTTCCATGTATTTCAGCGGGTTGGACGGCGGAAATTCATAGCGGTCGGTCTTGATGCCCACGGTGTTGTAGACGTCCTTGGCGCAATACAGCGTCCAGGCCGACAAGCGGTCCGCATTCATGCCCACCAGCTCGCGCCCTTCCGAGAACAGGTACTGGATCCAGTCCAGTTCGCTGTCCACGACTTCGGCGATCAGGGCCTCGATTTCAAAGTGGCACTGCTCGAAGGCCTTGCGCCCCCGTTCCGTGCGCAACTCGTTGCGCAGCACGGCGCGGTCCAGTTCGGCGTGGATTTCCAGTTCGTCCTGGGCGATCTTCTGGATGGCCTTGCCGATGGGCTGGAACATGCCAGTATCGCAGATGGCGAAGGTCACGGCAAAGGACGCCATGAACTGGATGCGTTCCATGCAGAACAGCGCCACGACCATCATGAACACGGTATTGTAGGTGTCCTGGTCGTTCTCCAGATTGCCCAAGGCGTACTGGTGGGAGGCCTCGTAGCCGTCGCCAAAAGCCTTGACGACGCGCGACAGCCGGTCGTGCGCCTGCTCGACGCTGAGGATCTCATCGATGATGGCGGAGGGATCATCGAAGGAATTGCGCACGATTTCCGAATAGGTGGCCGCATGCACGACCTCGTTGTCGGAAATGCGTTGCCAGGCGGCCCACAGCTCGGACGAGGTGATGAACGGCGCCAGCACCGGCGCGATGGCGCGGGACGCCACGCTGTCGGCCTCCCACTGCCACGCCAGGGTCTTGACCATCATGTCGTAGGTCGCGCGCGGGCAGCTCTTGAAGTCCGCATTGCAGGACGAATAGTCGAATTCGTTCTCGTCCCAATCCAGGGACTTTTGCGTCTTGTACAGGGCCCAGATGTCCGGGTAGTGACGGTTGATGGTGTCGAACAGCCCCTGTTTTTCGCCCAGGAAAAGCAGCGGCTTGGCGTAGTCCTGTTTCTGGTAGTTGAATACGTTGTCAGACATGATGCGGTCTTCCGATGGAGAACAGGCGCACGGCACGCCGCACCGGAAAGTGCGTCGTGCCGTGCGCGAATGAATTTACAGCGTGCAGCCGCCCTGGCACATGGGATCTTCGTCCAGGCTGGTCACGGGCTGCGGCGCGGCCGACAGCTGGATACCGGCCGTGTCGAGTTTCACGAAACCCTGGGCGGCGGAGAAATCGGCGACTTTCTTCATGCCCGCCGAAGTCTTCTGGTTCATGTAGTACTTGGACTTCAGGCCCATCTTCACGCGATACAGATAGTTCTGGATCATTTCGGTGGACTCGATGCTGGCGTCGCCGATGACCTTGCGGTAGAAGTCGGCCGAAATCCCCTGATCCGTCCATTTCTGGATGATGGCGTAGATATCGGTCATGTCCTGGGCGGAGACTTCCCAGGCCGATTCATACCACTGGCCCAGGGTATCGCCTTCTGGAGCCGCCCAGTAGTTGACCCGCTGGTTGTCGGTCTTGATCATCGTCAGTTCGCGGATGGGGTAGACGCCATTGGTGGTGCCGGACGAATTCGCCGAGGTTTCCGTGGGCATGTGCGCCGCCACCACCGAATTGCGGATCCCGCCATTGGCGATGATGTCCGCCCGCAGGGCTTCCCAGTCATAGTGGTTCTGGAAATCGGCGACCTTGTCCACGTTGGGATTGTAGGTGTCGATGGGCAGCCAGCCCTGCGGCCATTTGGTCTTGTGCATCCAGGGGGCGTTGCCCAGTTCCTTGCCCAGCTGCAGGCTGGCCCGCACCAGGTGGTAATAATGGCGTTCGGCCACCCAATGGATGAACTGCTTGCCGCTGTCTTCGGTATAGCGCTTGTGGTTGCGGGCCATCAGGTGCGCCACGCCCAGCATGCCGACCCCGGCGTTCAGGCGGGCCTTGGACGTCACGCCCACGTGAGGCAGCTCGTAGTCGGCCAGATGGATGCACTTGTCGATCATCAGCAAGGCATAGTAGGCGACTTCCTCGTATTGTTCGTCGGATTCGATGTTCGACACGACGATGCCGGCCAGGTTGCAGGTGGCGACCTCGGGCGAGGAATAACGCACGATGCGCGCGATCCGCCGGCCATCGGCCAGCACGTCGCCCGCCGTCAGGTCTTCCAGGTAGGCCATGCCCCGGGCGGTATCCACCGCCCCCGTGCCCGGCCGCAGCGTATGCAACTCGCCGTCGGCATCCTCGAATTCCACGAAGGAGGCGTCGGTCGTCTGGTAAAGCTCGGTGATGTGGTTGTAGGGCGCCGTGGGCAGCGCGATTTCAGAACACAGATTCGAGCTGTAGATCGTGCCGGTGAACGGCGTGTGGCGATTCATCTCGTAGATGTTGTGCTCGTAGACGCGCCCCGTCTCGTTCCACTCGTTGATGGCCGTGATCAGCAATTCCCGCGCATTGACGGTCTGCTTCTTGAAGTCCGGGTCCTGTTCGTACTGCTCGTACAAGGCCTCGAAACGGGATTCGTCATCGCTGTACAGCGCCTCGTACAGATCGGGCGCCGTATGGCAATTGAACAGGAAGATGTTTTCGTTGCGGGCGACCTTGCGGGCGAAGAAACGGTTGCCGCCCCAGGAATAATCCATGCCGCGGATCTTGCGGTCCTCGGTGGACATGGGATTCTTCAAGCGCAGCAGGGTGTCGATTTCCGGATCGAAGATCGAAAAATAGCTGGTGCAGGCGCCGCCCCGGCCATTTTGCAGATTCGCCTTGATCTCGGCCACCACCGCACGCAGATACGGCAGTTTTCCCTGGTGGCGGATCACGCCGCCGCGCACCGGGTCATTGACCGACCGGGTTTGCAGATACGAACCGATGCCCGCGCTCATGTAGGTCATGGTGTTGGCGATGTGGTTGCCCACGGCGATCGAGCGGGCCGAGTCGCCGGACGCGTACAGGCAGCAACTGGCATAGCCGCGCAGCGGCGTGCCCAGGTTGATGTGGTTGGGCGTGGGCGCGTTGATGCGGTTCTTCGACAGGTGTTCGTAGAATTTCGCCACGTCTCGCATGCGCCGCTCGCGGGGCTGGTCCACGGCCAGGGCCATGGCCATGCGCATGTAGACGAACTGCGGGGTTTCGTAGTGGATACCCTTGACCCGGTCGGAAATGGCGTATTTCGACCGGTGCGTGTGGATCTGGTAGTGGGCGTATTCGAAGTCCCGCGTGTGATCGATGATGCCTTCGACCTGGAAGTATTCCTCTTCGGAGTAATCCAGGCGTTCCATATAGCCCAGGCCTTCCAGGCGCCGGTGCAGCGTCAGCACCGTGGGAAACGCGCCATCGCAGACATCCTTCAGTTCTTTCTGGGCCAGCGCCGCATACAGGCGGCCCGCCATGCGGTTGTAGGACCAGGTGTCCGCATCCAGGCAATGCCGGATGAGCTGCATCTGCAGGAATTCCGAGGAACACTCCTCGGGCATGTTGGTGACGGTTTCCAGCACCACGGAGGGCCAGTCCACGCCGTCGCCCAAAGTGGTGGCGCCCCATTCTCCCCAGCCGTTGAGTTTCGACGGGATGAAGGGCTCTTTGCGTCCATCGCGCTTGATAACGGTCTTGATCATGTGAGTAGTCTTCTTTTGGTGGGTGGATAAGGAAACATAGGGTGCCGAGCGCCATTCGGACACCAAATCTTGTGCATTCAACCTAGAAAATATACTACATATAGTGATTTAAAAGCCACCCATCAGAGCCCCGGAATCACCGGAAAATGACCGGAAACCAAAGGGGACGGGGTTTGCGCGGCGCGAAAAACTTGATCTCAAGTTGTTTCCGGAAGCCCGCCGGAGCCCTTCGGGAAGGGGCCGTCCAGGCCTTGCGCAACCAGGGTCTCGAAATCCGCGGCCGGCACCGGAGGACTGAACAGATACCCCTGCCAGGCATGGCAATGATGGCGCTGCAGGAATGCGCGCTGCGCTTCGGTTTCCACACCCTCGGCAATGACGCGCAGGCCCAGGCTCAGGCCCAGGGCCACGATGGTGCGGGCAATGGCGGCATCGTTCGGATCGGTCAGCACGTCGCGCACGAAGCTCTGGTCGATCTTCAATTGATCCAGGGGCAGGCGCTTCAGGTAGGCCAGGGAGGAATAGCCCGTCCCGAAATCATCCAGCGAAAACCCGACGCCATGGCTCTTCAGACGCGCCATTTTCTGGATGGTCTCCTCGACATTCTGCAGCAACAGGCCTTCGGTCAGTTCCAGTTCCAGCCCATGGGCATCCGCTCCCGCGCCGGCCAGCGCCGCCAGGACCTGTTCGACGAAATCCGGCTGGCGGAACTGCCGGGGGCTGACATTGACCGCCACCCGGATCGCGGACAGGGTGGGATGATCCGCCCAGGCGGCCAGCTGGCGACAGGCCGCGCGCAGCACCCAGTCCCCCAGCGGCAGGATCAGGCCGCTGTCTTCAGCCAGCGGAATGAACGATGCCGGCGGCACATAACCATCCCGCGGGTGCTTCCAGCGCAGCAAGGCTTCGCACCCGATAATGCCGCTCTGATCGAGCTGGGGCTGATAGAACAGTTCGAACTGATCATGATCCAGCCCCACCCGCATATCCAGTTCCAGCGACACCCGTTTATGCACCACGGCCTGCATGCGCGGATCGTAGAACTGCAGCGTGTCCCGTCCGGCGGCCTTGGCCTGATACATGGCCAGGTCAGCCCGCCGCAACTGCTCGTCGGCCGCCGTTTCCTGGCCCTGGAACAAGCTGGCCCCCATGCTGACGCTGGAATGGCAAAACTCATTGTCCAGCAGATAAGGCGCCCGCAAGGCTTCCAGGATCCGGCGGCCCAGGTCTTCCGCCCGGGCGGCAGCTTCCTCGGGCTGGTCCGACAGATCTTCCAGAACGACGACGAACTCATCGTCTCCGTGCCGGGCGATGGTATGGGAATTCTGCAGATGCGCCCGCAAGCGGTCCGCCACTTGTCGCAAGAGCTCGTCGCCCGCGTCGTGGCCGCGGGTTTCATTGATGGTCTTGAAGTGATCCAGATCCAGCATCAGCAAAACGCCGTAACGGCGCCGACGGGCGCTGGCTGCCAGCGCCTGCTGCAGACGGTCCAACAGCAGGCGGCGGTTGGGCAGTCCTGTCAAAGGATCGTTGTAGGCCAGATAGCGGATTTCCTCCTCGGCCATCTTGCGCAGCGTGAGGTCTTCCAGTGTCACCAGATAATCCGTCCCCAGCCGCAAGCCGGATAGCGCCACCGTGCGCCATTGGCCGTCCCGGCAACGGATCTGGCATTCCAGCCCGGCCCGGGACTCGCTGCCATCGGCCACATGCCGCCATTGATGCTCCCAGGCGCGGCGCAGCGCCCTGCGCGTCGGCACGTCGGGAATGCTCAAAGCCCACCAGGATCGGACGTCCGGCGCCTGGTCCTCCGCGTAGCCGCAGATCTGCAGGAACCGCCGGTTGCGAAAGACGATGCGCTGGCCCTGCTCGACCAGGCAGACCCCCACCGGCAGGTGGTCCAGCAGACTGAGCAAGCGCCGTTCGCTGTCACGCAGCGCGTCTTGCATGCGCCGGCGTTCCGTCACGTCCTGAATCACGGCGACATGATAGTCGGGGGCGGCCCCGGGCTGGCGGATCGGCGACACCGTCAGCAGCACCCAGACGGGATGGCCGTCCTTGTGCATCATGCGTTTTTCCATCTGGAATTCCTGGATCTCGCCGGATCGCACCCGGGCCATCTGCGCCAGATCGGCCGGCAGATCGTCCGGATGGCTCAGCGACTGGAAGTCGTACTGCAGCAATTCCGCCTCGGTATAACCCAGAATGGCGGCATATCTCCGATTCACCCGCACCAGTTTTCCCGTCACCATGTCGCTCAGGGAGACCCCCACGGCGGCCTGGTTGAAGACGGCGCGAAAGCGCTCTTCGCTGTGCTGCAAGGCAACGTTCGTGCTGACCGCCTGGGATACGGCCCGCTGACGCAGCCCGCACAGCACACAGGTCAGGCCGGCCAGCAGCAGCGACAGGGCTCCGCCGGCCAGCCCCATCCACCAGGGCAGCCGGCGCTCCTCGGCCGAAGCCAGAGTCTGCGTCTGGGTGAAATCCAACTGCCAACGCCGATCCAGGACGTCCAGGACGCGGGTTTCCCGCCGGGGGTTCGACATCTCCCGGGGAGCCGGGTCCTGCGCTTCCCCCAAGGTCGTCGCGCCCTGCCCGATGCCGGGCGATCCCGGGGATTGCGCCTCCCGGAGGCCGATATCCGTCAGACGCAATGACACGCCGCGCAAGAACCCCGATGCCCGAACGGCATCGAGCATCTGATTGACACGGATGACGGCAGCCACGGACCCGATGAAATCCGATTGGGAAGCCAGACCGGCGGCACTGCGGAAGATCGGATACCGCAACAGGAAACCGGTCCGGTCCCGAGCCTCCTGGAGCAGGAGAAACGGCGCGGATGCCGTCGGCAAGCCGGTAGCCCGCCCTGCCAGCAAAGCGGCCAGATTGGCCGGCTGCGAGGAAATCTCCAGGCCTTCGACGCCCTGGTTGCCTTCCAGGGGCCACAGATATTCCACCACGTAATAATCCGCCTGCCGGCGCAAAGGGTGGATGCCGGCAAGGCCTCGCAGCCGCATCTGATAGGCAGGCAGGTCGGCCGCCCTGACCCATCGCACGAAGGACAGATTGATCAGTTCCGGATAATGCGCGCGCACATCATGCCCGGCCACCACGCGCTCGAATTGATCGCGGCGAAGATCGGGATCGATCAGGAACACGTCACGCAAACCGGCCACGATCTCGCGGATGGCGACGATGCGCTGGGCCAGCGCATCGGTGGAGGATCGGACCTCTTCAGAAAACCGGATCTGGGAAACCGTATGGACTGCCTGAACCTGATGACGCACCAGGCCCGCCGTCAAGGCCAACCCCAGCAGCGCCACAAGCAAGCCGGGCCACCATTGCCTGAGCGCCAGACGGGATCGGACTGCCGACATGCATTGCACTCCAGGCCAGGAAACGCCCGATGTCCAGGGCGCCATATGGACGATGCCCGCAACAGGCACAAGCGCACAGCATAGCGAATTTTACGAAAGACGACACCCGCTGAATGCGGGCATCACCACAGCACGAAAAACAACAGCCAGGCCCAGACAAAAGGCAGCAGCCCCACGGCCACGGCGCCGACCGCCCCACTCTTGCGCCAGATACTGTCCGTGCGCAAACCGGCCAGGCGCCACTCGAAGCGCAGGCTCCAGGCCAGCGCCAGGGCCAACATGGTGAAGCGGACCGGATTGGCCCATCCCGTCGCCACCCCTTCATGCTGCAGCAAGGTCAGGGTCGTGGCTGACAACCCCAGAAACACCCCCACCCCGGCGGCGGGGATCAAACCCTGGGCCAGCTTGTGAACACCCGCCAGACGGCTGCGCAGCAATTGGCCGGCCGCGTCGCGCACTCCGGGACGCGGGGGAGCGGCCGGCAACAGGCGATCGGCCAGCCACAGGCCGCCAAACGTCGCGCCGCCCACCACGCCCGCCGCCCCGAAGATGAACAGCAGGATGACCGTGCCGTCCAGCCAGCTGAAACTGTCATTGACCTGGGGATAATGCGTGAGAATGAACCATGGAGCATTGTCGGCCAGCGGCCAATACACGTCCCGGTTGACCAGCCAGGTCGCCATGGTCTGCTTGAGCGTGACGAACCAGGGGCTGGCGCTCCAGAGAAACGCGCCCACGGCCAGACCCATCAGGCCAAACACGATCAGCATCGTCTGCCAGCCGCTGCCCTCGGCCACCTGGACGATTTCCGCTTCCGGCGAACGCGGCGACAGGGTGATGGCGCCCCGGTAGTCACTGCAGCGGCCGCACATATGGCAGTCGGCGGCCCCTTGCATATTGCGCAGCGGCAACAGAGGCGCGCAGTTGATGGACTCGACGCGCCGCACCGGCGCCCGCCAGGCCTGGGCATCCACCCGGTAATACCAAGGAGCCAGCTTGCCCAGCAGATTGAACACCCCATTGACCGGACACAGGTATTTGCACCACACCCGCTTGTTGCGCCCATACAGCCAGCCCACGATCATAGCCGCAATCGTGGAGCCTCCGAGCACGGCCGCCACGGCCCAGGGATACTGATAGACGCTGACCAGCTGGCCGTAGATCGTCGTCAGGCTGAAAGCCACGAACGGCCAGCCGCCCCAGCGCATCCAGCGGGGAATCGCCCCGCCCCGTCCATGGCGGCTGGCCCATTCGGTCAGGGCGCCTTCCGGACAGAACAGACCGCACCAGGCGCGGCCGAACAAGGGGATCGAGACCAGGACGAAAGGCCACCAGACGCCCCAGAAGGCGAACTGGGCCACGACGGTAAGATTGTTGAAGACGGATGCGCTGCGGTCGGGCAGCGGCAATATGGCGGGAATGACCAGCAGCGCCACGTACACGCCGACGATCACCCACTGGATGCCGCGGATGGCGCGCTGATGGTCGCGCAGGAAATCGCCCGCCCGCGCCACCTGCGCCCGAAACCCTTGCCCACGAGAAACCGACCCCATCATGCCTGTGTCCTGATTGCGCCTACCGAACGCACAAGGCGCAAAGCGTATACCGAGGATACGCCGCGCGCAAATGCGGCCTCAGGTGGATGCCGGCACCCCGGCCCGTCCGGAGGCGGGTCCCGAAGCCCGGCGCAACAGGCCGATCACCACGACCCAGTATCCCAGCCAGATCAGCACCTGCGACAGCGCGGGGTAGGCGCGATAGCCGGCGAAATCGGCCAGAATCTTGCCCAGGCCGCCTTCGGTCCCCAGCAGCCCGCTGCTGTCCCAGATCGGGTCCACCAGAGCGGGCAACGCGCCCAGGGAGATCAGGCGGTCGGTGGCGGATACCAGCAGGGCGCCGGCCAGCAGGAGCAGCAGGATTTCGGTCAGTTTGAAAAACCGCCGCCAGGTGATGATCCGACCGCCCAGCTGCAACAACCAAAACGTCAGCAAGGCCACGGCAAAACCGCCCGCGCCTGCCAGGACCATGGGCCACAGCCGGCCGTCCTGCTGCGAAGACAGGACCGTGCCATATAGAAAGACCACGGTCTCGCTGCCTTCGCGAGCCACGGCGATCATGACCAGCGCCAACAGCCCCCACCAATGGTTTCCGCCGATCTGCGCGGAGGCCCCGGTTTCGAGTTCCCGGCGCAGGCCGCGCCCATGATGACGCATCCAGACCACCATCTGCACCACCAGGGCGCACGCCGCCAGCGCCATCAGCGCCTGGAACCATTCCTGCCCCGTGTCGGACAGCCATGACGCCATACCCAACAGCACCAGGGCCAGGGCGCCGGCCAGCAAGAGCCCGGCTCCCACCCCGCCCCAGAGCCAGGGCAGGCCGCGCCGCCCCTCGGGCGAAGCCCGGAGCCAGGAGTACAGGATGCCCACGACCAGCAGGGCCTCGACACTTTCACGCCAGACGATAAAGGCGACTTGTTCCATGGATCGCGTCCGGAATCAGGGTTTGGGCAGCACGACCAGCGTGCCCTTCACCTGGGGATGGAAATCATCAAAGAAGGGGTATTCCCCGGGCCGGGACAGAGACAGCACCACGAACGACGTCACCCCCGGCCCCAGGACTTTTTCCTTGCGCAGGGGCAGGCTTTCGAATTCGACGGCTTCAGTGCTTTCATTGACCAGCACGATCTTGAAGCGCCCGGCGGGGACCTCAAGACGGGCCGGCTCGAAGGTGCCGTCCGCCTTGAAGGTCAGGGTGTAGACCGGCATATCGGCCCGCGCCGCCGCCACGGGCGCCAGCCAGCCGGACAGCGCCACCATCAGAACGGCCAGCCAGGGGCGCATCTCAGTACCCGCCCTTCTTGCCCGTGCCGGCGAACACGAAATCGTATTTCACCTCGAAGGTCTTGAACCACGGCGCCACGCCGGTTTCTTTGTCCACATGGCGGCCGAAATGATTATGCGGCGCGGTTTCCGGCGAACCGATGACGAACGTCAGCTGATATTTGCCCGGACCTTCGAGCTTGACGTTATCGCCATAATGAGGGCCGTCATTGGCCACCATCGGCATCAAGTCACCCTTCAGGACTTTGTCGCTGCCCTGCTTCTGCAGCACGTACTGGATATTCAGATAGGGCGCCCAGGCGCCCTCGGGCAGACCGTTCTTGTTGTCGGCCGTGGCATGGATGTCGGCTTCCAGGTGGATGTCCGAGTCTTTGGCGGCCCGCATCATACCCTCGGGCTCCATGACGACCGGCTGCAGATAGACCGCGGCCACTTCCAGGCCATGAATGTCCTTGGGCTCGCCGATGGGATATTCGGCCGCCAGCGCGGAAGACGCCAGACCCAGACCCGCCACAGCGATCAACAGCTTGTTCACCATAAAAGCTCTCCGTCATGATAAGAAGAATGATTCTCGTTAATTTACCACCGCAGCCCGGCCGGCGCAGAGCAAAACACGAATTTTTTTGCCGCAACCGCCGCCAGCTGGAGCGCGGCGCGATGCCTGCGGCCCTGCGGGTGAGATAGAGACCTCACTGACGCATTACGTATTACGAAAAGAAATTACAAATACGTGAGCCTGGTGTGCCGTTCGACGAATTCGTACACGGTCGCCAGAAAGGTCTGTAAGTACCGAAGCACGCCATTAAAGAGAGGGTTCACTTTGCGAAGCCGCTTCACTCAACAGCCAATCCCTGAAAGCCACCAATTTCGGCAAACCGGAGCACTCAGGACGGTACACGACGTAATAGGCCACATCCAAAGCAAAGCTGATTTCTGGGAAGAGACGCACTAGGCGCCCACTTGCCAGGTCATCTCGTGCCATGACGCTGCGTGCAAGCGCAATGCCGTGCCCCTCGATCGCCGCTTGCAGGACGGCCGCTGAATTGTTGATCCGCAAGCCACGCCAGGTCATCGCGGCATCAGCAACCCCGGCTTTCCCCATCCACGCTTCCCACGAGGGGAAGCCCGCATGGCCGGTCATAGACAAGTCATGAATCAGGGTTTCGTGGGCCAGATCATTCGGCTTGCACAACTCTCTGCACCGGCGCCACATATCCGGAGAGCACACCGGGAAAACTTCTTCGTCCATGAGCTTGTCGGCCTTCAGGCCAGGCCACTTCCCTAAGCCGTAGCGCACGCCAATATCGATCTGCTGAGCGACAAAGTCCACTGACTTGTGATTGGTATCCAGTCGCACATCCGTGTCCGGGCAAGCGCTCTGAAATCGGTCGATGCGCGGCAGCAGCCACTTTGCCGCGAATGCAGGGCTGACTGTGACCGTCAATATGCCGCCGACGGCCCCCTCCTGGAGACGGTCCAAGCCCAGGATCAGCTTGTCGAAGCCGGCGCGTATGTCAGGTAGCGCACGCAATGCGGCATCGGTCGCCACAAGCCTGGCTTTGCCGCTTGGGCCTCGGTTGAATAGGGGAGTGCCAAGCCATCCCTCCAGCCCGCGAACCAACTGGCCCACCGCTGCCGGTGTGACATGGAGTTCCTGCGCCGCAGCCGAAAAGCTCTGGTGCCGGGCGCTGGCTTCAAACGCGCGCAGGGCGTTCAGGTAAACAGGTGTCTTCAATGTGGGAAAGTTTTTCTTTCTATACCAGACACTTTATCTCATTTGTCAGCACAGCGGAATAAGCGAAGAATTTAGCCTTATTCAAGGCCATTTTTCTCGTGGTGCGCAACTGGCACGAGCATTTCTTCGCATGCCTTCATAAGTAGCTTTTCTTGCTGGCAAGCATAAACCTTGATGGCGCTTTTTTCCCATCCAGGGAAAAGGCGTTGCCCGTTGCATCGGTACGGACATTGGGCGGAAAAAGCCGCTCGTCCCGCTTTTTCATGAACCGGAACCTGTCGATTGGCAGGTAGAGAGATTTCACATGAGCAATCAGTTCAAAGGTAAGAAGCTGCTGGTCGTCGGTGGCACCAGCGGCATGGGCATGCAAACAGCCAAGATGGTCCTCGCTAAGGGCGGCTCCGTCGTGGTCGTGGGCCATCGTGCGGGCAAGACCGAAGAGGCTCGCCAGGAACTGGCCGCGCTGGGCCAAGTGGCAGCGCTGACGGCGGACCTGAGCAATGACGCGGGCGTGGCGGCCCTCCTCAAGGCCATCGACGAACAGTATTCCGACATCGACCTGCTGGTCAATGCGGCCGGCGTGTTCTTTCCCAAGCCCTTCCTGGAGCACCAGGAGGCGGACTACGACCAGTACATGAAGCTGAACAAGGCGTTCTTCTTCATCACGCAGAAGGTCGCCGCCAACCTCGTGGCCAAGGATCGTCCGGGTGCGATCGTCAATATCGGTTCGATGTGGGCCAAGCAGGCCATCTCGGCCACGCCGTCGTCGGCCTATTCCATGGCCAAGGCCGGCCTGCACTCGCTGACCCAGCACTTGGCAATGGAGCTGGCGCCCAAGCACATCCGCGTCAATGCCGTGTCGCCTGCGGTGGTGCAGACGCCGATCTACGAGGGCTTCATCCCGAAGGCCGAAGTGCACAGTGCGCTGCAGGGCTTCAACGGCTTCCACCCGATCGGCCGTGTCGGCACGCCGCAGGACGTGGCTGAAGTCGTTACCTTCCTGCTTTCGGACAAGGCGAGCTGGGTCACCGGCGCCATCTGGGACGTGGACGGCGGCGTGATGGCCGGCCGCAACTGATGCGCTGGGCAGGAGTCCTGCTCCTGCCCTGTATTCATCGACTTCTCAACTACCCCACAAGAAGGACACATATGGTCTATCTGCAAATCACCCTGCAAATTGCTGAAGCCAACCGGGCAGCCGCTGCAGGCATCTATCAGAAGTACAAGGCGCCGTTCCTTGACACGATCACTGGCGCTAAGTCCAAGGAACTGCTGGTGCGCGACGAAGACGTGCAGGTGCTGCACGGTTTCGATACGAAGGAAAACGCGAACGCCTACCTGCAGAGCGAACTGTTCACGGCCGACGTGGTGGCGGGCCTGAAGCCTCTGCTCGCTGCAGCTCCTGACGTGCGCATCTACCAAACCGCATGAACCTTCAACACTAGGCATCACACCGATGCCTGGTTTGCCAACCCCAACAGTTGCCGAACAAGTAGGCCGAAGCGGCAGGAGCGGACTTGCCCGCCAATCCCGCAGCAAGGCGGTTTCCTGCTGCATCTGGAACATTGTCAATGCTGATCAACGCAGATTTCTCGCGCCGCGTCGTCGTGGTGCCCCGCCAATATGAATGGGTGGCTTCGCCTCAAGGGGGCGTTGAGCGGGTGATGCTGGATCGAGTGGGTATGGAAAAAGCGCGCGCCACCAGCATCGTGCGATACGCACCTGAATCTTCCTTTCCGCGCCATCAACATCCTGGTGGCGAAGAAATCCTCGTGCTATCCGGCACCTTCTCCGAAGACGGCATGCACTACGCGGCAGGCTGGTACTTGCGCAACCCGTCAGGCTCCAACCACCAACCTTCCAGCGGGGAAGGCGCCGTTATCTTTGTCAAGCTCCAGCAGATGCGGCCGGACGAGCAAGACCCGGTGCGCATCGACACCCGAGCTGCTCAGTCCTGGCAGAATCAGGCCGACCGCGAGGTCTGTCCGCTGTTCTCGAACGAGGCCGAGCAGACCAGCTTGCAGCGGCTGGCGCTGGGCGAAGCCTTGTTCGCTGAACCCGTGGACGGTGCCGAACTGCTGGTGCTGAGTGGCAATGTGGTGGCTGACGGCGAATCCTATGAGCGTGGCAGTTGGATGCGCCTGCCCGCAGGCCAATATCCGGGGATCGTGGCTGCCACACACGGCACGACCCTCTATCTCAAGATCGCTCGCCTGGGCGAAATGCCGGAGGAGGCATGACCATGCGAAAGCTACGCATCGCCATCGTGGGGGGAGGTCTGGCCGGGTTATATGCCGCGCACTTGCTGGAGCAACAAGGCATCCATGACTATGTAATCTTGGAGGCCCGCAGCGTTTGGGGCGGTCGAATCGCGTCCACATCGTCGATCTCTGGCATTTCGCCGCTTGACCGCTTCGACCTTGGGCCAACATGGTTCTGGCCCGCCTATCAGCGGCAACTTGACGATCTTATCGACCGTCTCGGCTTGGAGCGCTTTGAGCAGCATGAGGACGGCGATATGGTCGTTGAGCGCACGCCGAACGCCGCACCCATGCGCGCGCGAGGTTATGCCTCGGCGCCTCCTTCCATGCGATTGGTGGGGGGGATGGGTGCGCTGACCGATGCCCTACGGCTGGGATTGACGCCAGCGAATCTCATGTCGAGCCATCGCGTGCTGCATATGCGCTCCGATGGGCTTCATGTGGAGTTGGATGCCGAGGATGCTCAGGGGCGCGCCATCACCTACCGTGTGCAGCATGCACTTCTGGCTGTTCCGCCGCGCTTGGCGGTGGCCTTGATTGGCTTCACGCCCGTGCTGCCTGAAGCGGTGATGCGCGCATGGCAGGGGACGGCCACATGGATGGCGCCGCACGCAAAGTATGTAGCTCTCTACGACACGCCGTTCTGGCGCGAATATGGTCTGTCCGGCGAAGCGCATAGCGCTCGGGGCCCGCTGGGAGAGATCCATGACGCTTCGATGCCTGGCGGCGGTTCCGCTCTATTTGGCTTCTTCGGCGTGCCGGCTCGTGTGCGGTGCGGCGTTTCCGAAGAAGTATTGCGCACGCATTGCCGCGCCCAGTTCGTGCGCTTGTTCGGAGAGCGAGCTGCAGCGCCGCAGGCTGATTTCATCAAGGATTGGGCCGCCGACCCTTGGACTGCCACCTCGGCGGATCAGGATGGACCCGCCCACCATGGCTCCGCACCTGCTGCTTCAGTGGCTGAGGGTTTGTGGATGGGCCGAATCACGGGTATCGCCAGCGAGTGGTCGCCTCAGTTTCCGGGATACGTTGCCGGAGCGATCGAGGCGGCTGCACTCGGCGTCCCTCCCCTTTTGGAGCAACAGTTATGAAGATGAAGACTACCTACCGCGCTATGCAGGTGACCCGGCCTGGCGTGCTGGAACTGGTGGAGCGCGCAACGCCTACACCCGGCCCCGGGCAGGTGTTGATAACAGTCGAAGCCTGCGGCGTCTGCGGTGCGGATGCAGCCGACATCGACAAGGCCGATCCGACGTTACAGCCGCCGCGCGTGCCCGGCCATGAGGTCGTCGGGCATATCGTGGCGCTCGGATCGGGTGTTCCCGCTCTCTGGAGGTTGGGCCAGCGCATCGGCGTCGGTCGTCTGGGCGGCTACTGCGGCGAATGTGTGCAATGCAGGCAGGGGCATTTTCAGCTTTGTCTAGACCAGCCGGTGGTCGGCAACAGTTGCGATGGCGGCTATGCCGAAATGATGCTTGTGCGCAGTACCGGCTTGGTCGCCATTCCCGATGAGCTGCGCTCGGAAGAAGCTGCGCCCATCCTGTGCGCGGGCATAGCGACTTTCAATGCACTGAAGAAGTGCGGCGCCCAGGCCGGAGATACGGTAGTCATCCTAGGCATTGGCGGCCTGGGGCATATGGCTCTGCAATATGCGCGCCGCATGGGGTTCAGAGTGGTCGCCATCGGACGCGGCAGCGACATTGCGGCGGATGCTCTGGCCTTGGGGGCGCACGTCTACATCGACAACCGCGAGGAAGATGCTGTGGCCCGGCTCAAGGGCATGGGTGGCGTGCAGGCCATCGTGGCCATGATCGACCATGCCGACACGGTGGCGGCATTGCTGGCTGGCCTGGCGCCTGAAGGGCGGCTGGTCGTACTGAACCCGGGCAAGGGGCCGTTGCAAGTGCCCGCAGCCCTGCTGGTGGGTGGCCAGCGCAGCATCCTGGGGTCGATCACCGGTACACCCTACGACAACGAGAAGACACTGAACTTCAGCGTACTGGCGGACGTGCGGCCGCGCATCGAAGTTCTGCCCCTGGAACAGGCCACCGAGGCACTGCGCAGGCTGCGGTCCGGCGACGTCAAGTACCGCATGGTGCTGACCACCGGACGCACACATCAAACAACGGAACAAAAATGACTCTTGCTGCTTCTGCACCGAAATCCGATCTGTTGCCCGAGAAGGTGCAGCAGGGAAACATCTGGCGCCTGTCCATTGCCCAGGCCCTGGCGGGAGCCAACTCGGTCGTGGTCTATGCCACGGGCGCCATTGTTGGCGACATGCTGGCTCCTTCGCCGATGTTGGCCACGCTGCCCATTTCCATTTTTGTGGTGGGTATGGCGGCCTGCATCCTGCCCGTGGGCGCCATCGCCAGGCGGCATGGCCGGCGCACTGCTTTTCTAGCGGGAACCGGAACTGGAGTGCTGGCCGGCCTGCTGGCCATGGCTGCCGTGCTCATGGGCTGGTTCTGGCTGTTCTGCCTGGCGACTTTCTTTGGCGGCAGCTATGCGGCCGTGGTGCTGTCATTCCGCTTCGCGGCGGCTGATGGCGTGGCGCCGGCACGGCGCGCGCGGGCGCTGTCACTGGTCATGGCCGGAGGCGTGGCCGCCGGGGTTGTGGGGCCGCAGTTGGTCACATGGACCATGGACCTGTGGCCGCCACACATGTTCGCTGTCACCTTCCTCGTGCAGGCCGCAGTCGCCGTCGTTTCTGCCTTCATCCTGCTGGGCGTGAAGCTGCCCATGCCCACGGCAGAGGAGATCGCTAGCGGGCGGCCGCTCGCGGAGATTGCGCGACAGCCACGCTTTGTAGCCGCTGCGATTTGCGGTGCGGTGTCGTACATGCTGATGAACTTCTTGATGACGGCCGCGCCGCTGGCCATGCACATCTGCGGGCACTCGCAGGAGTCCGCCAACTGGGGCCTGCAATGGCACGTCATCGCGATGTACGCGCCGAGCTTCTTCACAGGCAGTCTGATCGCGCGCTTCGGCGCTCATCGCGTGGCGACAATGGGCCTCGCGCTGACCGGGCTTGCCGCCTCCGTCGGGCTGGGCGGCATCGACGTGGCGCACTTCTGGGCCACACTGATCCTCCTGGGTATGGGGTGGAACTTCGGTTTCCTCGGCGCATCAGCGCTAGTGCTGGAGTGTCACCAGCCCGAGGAGAAGACCCGTGTGCAGTCGCTCAACGATTTCATCGTCTTCGGCCTCATGGCGATCGGTTCGTTCTCATCGGGCGGCCTGCTATCAGCCTATGGATGGAACACGGTGCTATGGGTGTCCTTCGTGCCGCTTGCGCTAGCAGTCGTGGCACTAGCTGCGGCGATGACGAAAGGTACGCCTCGCCGCACGCGCGGGCATATGGCGAAGCAACCAATGCGGAGAAGTTGATCCCGCACATGCTGGAAGCCTTCATGGCGGGCGATCAGGGATTCAGGCGCAACCGCCGCCAGCGCCTCAAGGCGTATGGCGGCGGTTGCCCTCCATCTCGGGGATAGGGGTATTCAGCGTTTTTTCTTGCCGGGCTCCGGCTGCCCCGGGAAGGGAAAACCGGTGAACAGGTTGCGGGTCTGGTCCTGCATCTGGTCCTGCATCTGCAGGAACACGTGGCGGCTTTGCTCGATGTAGTTGTTCATCATGTTCTGCAAGGCCGGCGTCTGCATGTTCATCAGCTGCGCCCAGGCCTCGGGGCCGAAGTGCTGCTGATACAGTCCTTGCGACTGTTCGGCCATGCGATCCTGGATGTCCATCAACACCTGGATGTTTTTTTCCAGGAACGTGCCCATGACCCCCTGCATGGCGTGGCCGTAGAACCGGATGATCTGGGCCAGGACATTGGCCGAGAACATCGGCATCCCGCCGGACTCTTCTTCGAGGATGATCTGCAGCAGGATGCTGCGGGTGAGGTCCTCGCCGCTTTTCGCATCCACGACGCGAAAGACGGTGTTCTCCAGCACGAGCTGTTTGATGTCCGCCAAGGTGATGTAGGCGCTGGACTGCGTGTCGTAGAGCCGGCGGTTGGGGTATTTTTTGATCAGTCGTTCGGACTGCGCGGAAGTAGTTTGCGGCATCTGATTCAACCCATGTGCAGGCCGCCATTGAGCGAAAAATCCGCCCCGGTGGCAAACCCGGCATCATCGGAGGACAGCCAGGCGACGATAGAACCGATTTCTTCCGGCGTGCCCAGCCGTTTCACCGGAATCGTGGCCACGATCTTTTCCAGCACGTCGGGGCGGATGGCGCGGACCATGTCGGTGCCGATATAGCCGGGCGATATCGTATTGACGGTAACGCCCTTGCTGGCGACCTCCTGGGCGAGCGCCATGGTGAAGCCATGGATGCCGGCCTTGGCCGTGGAGTAGTTGGTCTGCCCGAACTGGCCCTTCTGGCCATTGACGGAACTGATGTTAATGATGCGCCCCCATTGCCGATCGACCATATCGTCGATCACCTGCTTGGTGACGTTGAACAGGCTGTTCAGATTGGTGTCGATGACGGAGCGCCAGTCTTCCTGGGTCATTTTGCGAAATACGCCGTCGCGCGTGATGCCGGCATTGTTGACCAGCACGTCGACCGGACCGAACTGTTCCTTGATCTTGACGAAGGCCTGGACGGTGGAATCCCAGTCGGACACATTGCCCACCGACGCATTGAACTTATACCCCAGGGCCGCCTGTTCGCTGAGCCATTTGAGGTGGTCGCGGCTGGGGCCGCACCCCGCCACCACGGTAAAGCCTTCTTTAGCCAGGCGCTGGCAGATCGAGGTGCCGATGCCGCCCATGCCACCGGTGACGTAAGCCAGTTTTCCACTCATAGGGTTCTCCTTCAGTCAGCTTTTACTTTGACATAGCGCCCAGGGGCGGGCTCTATGACAGGGTATCGTGTATTGCCCAGGGACCGGGCGGCCCGCCGCATGGGCCCTGCGTGGCCGGCCAGCCAGCCTAGCCAGTCGGGCCACCAGCTGCCCGCGGCATGCGCGGCCGAGGCCTCCCATTCGGATGGATCGCTGGGCAAGTCGCCGGCGTCCCGAAACCAGTAGCCCCGCCGTCCGCGCGCCGGAGGATTGATGACGCCGGCGATATGGCCGGATTCGCCCAGCACGAAACGCAAGGGGCCGCGCAGCAGCAGGGTCGAGGCATAGGCCGAGCGCCAGGGTACGATGTGGTCGTCGCGCGAGGCGTACAGATAGGCCGGCATGTCCAGGGCGCGCAGATCCACCGCCTGCCCGCACACGCGCAGCTGGCCGGTCTTCAAGCGGTTTTCCAGGTAGGTATTGCGGAAATACCAGGCAAAGAACGGCCCGGGCAGATTGGTGCCGTCGGCATTCCAGGCCAGCAGGTCGAAGGCGCGGGGGGATTCCCCCATCAGGTAGTTCGAGCCGACGTAATTCCAGACCAGTTCCGCCGGACGCAGGAAGGAAAAGGTGGTGGACAATTCGCCGGCCGTCATCAGGCCGCCATCTCCCAGCTGCTGTTCGCGCGTGCGGGCATGCCATTCATCCACGAAGACGTCCAGGACCCCGGTGTCGTGGAAATCCAGCAACGTGGTCAGCAGCGTCAGGGCCGCCACCGGGTCCTGACCCCGCGCCCGGGCGACGGCCAATGCGGTGGACAAGAGCGTGCCGCCGACACAAAAACCCAGGGCATTGATCCGTGGCTGGCGGCTGATGGCCTGCACGACATCGATGGCCTGCAGGACACCGTCCTGGATGTAATCATCCCAGGTCTTGCCGTCGATGCCGTCGACATCCCCGGCCTGCGGATTGCGCCAGGAGATCATGTAGACCTGGAAACCCGCCTGGAGGGCATGCGCCACCAAGGAATTCGCAGGCTGCAGGTCCAGTATGTAGTATTTGTTGATGCAGGGCGGCACCATCAGCAGCGGCCGCTGATGCACCTGGGCGCATTGCGGCTGATACTGGATGAGCTGCATCAGCGGGTTTTCATACACCACGGCGCCGGGCGTGACGGCCAGATTGCCACCCGGAGCGAAGGCCGATTCGTCCGTCTGGGTGATGCGGCGCCGCCGCAGATCGTGCAGCAGGTTGGCCAGGCCGCGCTGCAACGTATCGCCGCCGCTGCGCAGCAAGGCCTGGACCGCGTCCGGGTTGCTGGCCAGGAAATTGGAAGGCGCGGCGGCCTCGACCCACTGCATGACGGAAAACTGCAGGCGTTCCCGGGCGGCGTCGCCCAGGTCGGCGGCCTGCGCCAGATCCTGCAGGGCGCGCGCCACGATCAGGTAGGCATGGGCTGAAAAAAGGGCATGCGGATTATTGGACCAGGCTTCCGAGGCAAAACGCCGGTCCGTCAAGGACGCCAGCGCCCCCTGGCGCGCCTGATCCAGCAATGCCTGCCAAGCCTGCAGGAAGTCGGCCTGGATGGCTGCCAGGCGGTCGGACGAGACACCCGGCGGCATCGACCGCTGAGATGAATTCTTATCGCCCATGACATCCCCCCGCCCCGGTGAGGCCTGATGCAGCCCCACGACCTCAATGTTGTTCATTCTGCCATGCTGACCACGGGCGTCAATCCGGGTAATTCGCTAGTGCCGCGCCGGGCGGGCCTTGGCGGCCGATCCGGCGCCACAGGACCGCGTGTCCGGGATCATACCAGCCATGCCAACGTGACCTGGCGCCCCGTGCGCGCCTGCCGCCGGTAGGAAAAATATCGATCCGCCTGGCGGTAGGTGCATTCCCCGCTGGACTCGACTTCCCCGACGCCCGCCTGCGCCAGCCGCCGCGCCGCCAGACCGGCCAGATCCGCCAGCCAATGACCGGCCCGCGCCGAGGGCGCGAAGCACATGGCCGCGCCGGCATCCAGATCCACAAAAGCGCGCCGGACCTCGTCCCCCACCTCGAACGCGTCGGGCCCGATCCCGGGGCCGATCCAGGCGCGCCAGGCTGACGCCTGCGGGGCCTGCCGTCGCATGGCCGACAGGGTGTTTTCCAGCACGCCGGACACCAGGCCCCGCCAGCCGGCATGCGCCGCCCCCAGCACGGTGCCTGCCTGATCGGCCAGCACCACCGGCAGACAATCCGCGGTCATGATCGCCAGGGGCCGGCCTCGGCTGATGGTGACCGCGGCATCCGCGCAAGGCGCCGCCTCCGGGGCAGTCTGCCGCTGCGCAGCGGCGTGCCACACCGTCGTCCCATGGACCTGGTCGAGCCAGAGCGGCTCCGAGGGCAGGCCGGCGCGCACCCGGCCCCGGTTCTCCCGCACAGCGGCCGGATCGTCCTCCACGTGCAGGCCCAGATTCAGGCTGTCCCAGGGGGCGACGCTGACGCCGCCGCAGCGCCAGGTGCTGACATACCGCACCCCCGGCCAGGGCGCCCCGGTCACGCCTCGCAGGCCGGCCGTCCATTCAAGAATGCGCGTCATGGAGGTCTCCGTCCCATGCCATACGCGCCTGCACGGCGCGGAAATCCTCGGGCAGATCGGCCGTGAACGACGGCTGCCGCCCGGTCCCGGGGTCCTGGAAGCTGAGGGCCTGGGCGTGCAGCATCTGGCGCGCGGCCCCCGCCACCGGACGCCCGCCATACAGGGTATCGCCCAGCAAAGGGTGTTTCAGCAAAGCCAGGTGCACGCGGATCTGATGGGTGCGGCCGGTTTCCAGGCGACACAGGACTTCGGACACAGGCTGATCGTCGCACCGCCCCGTGCGCTGCACGGCATAATGCGTGACGGCCGGCTTGGCCGCGATGGGCCGGTCGGCGCTCATGCGCACCGGCACACGGGCATCACGGCCGATCGCCGCATCGACCGTGCCTGCCCCGGTCAGAACGCCGTGGACCAGCGCGCGATACTCGCGCTTGACGGTCCTTGCCTGCAGTTGGCGCACCAGCGCGGTTTGCGCGATTTCAGTGCGGGCGACCACCAGCAGGCCGGAGGTGTCCTTGTCCAGCCGATGGACGATGCCGGCGCGGGCGACATGCAGCAATTCGGGATAGCGGTACAGCAGGCCATTGAGCAAGGTGCCATGCCAATTGCCCGCCCCCGGATGCGTCACCAGGCCGGCGGGCTTGTTCACCACGATCCAGTCGGGACTGTCCTCGATCACGTCGAAAGCCACGGGTTCGGGAACGAACGCCAGGTCTTCGGGCGCCTGCTGCGGCCAGACCTGAATCTGCGCGCCAGGGCCGACGCGGGTGCGGATCCTGCCCACGGCCCCGTCCACCCGCACGTGCCCATCCTCGATCCAGGTCTGCAGGCGACTGCGGGAATGCTGGGGCAACAGACGGGCCAGGACCTTGTCCAGACGATCCGGGAGCGCCCGCAAGGGCAGTTCAAACAGCACCGGCTCGTCAGGGCCCGCGTCCTCGGTAGCAATCTCTGTGTCAGACATGGCGACAAATCATATAATCTGCCGACAATGCTAACACCTTGATCAAGGATGCCCCGTGGCCGTGCAAGCACCTGCTTTCCTGAAATCCCTGCCGTCTCTCGCCCGGCTGGCACTGGCCGGCCTCTGTCTGGCATTCGTGGCCGGGTGCAGTTCCACCTCGGGCAAGGTCGACCCGACCGCCGGCTGGAGCGCCGAACGCCTGTATAGCCAGGCCCGGTCCGACATGGGTTCGGGCAACTGGTCCGACGCCCGGAAAAACCTGGAAGCCCTGGAAGCCCGCTACCCCTTCGGCATCTACGCCCAGCAGTCCCTGATCGACCAGGCCTACATCAACTGGAAAGACGAAGAACCCGAACAGGCCAAGGCCGCCATCGACCGCTTCCTGCAGCAGTACCCGAACCACCCCGGCACGGACTACATGCTGTACCTGAAAGGCATGATCACTTTCACGCCGCCCAGCGCCATCCTGTCGAACATCACCCGCCAGGATCCCAGCGAACGCGACCCCAAAGGCCTGCGCGAATCCTACGAAGCCTTCAATGAACTGATCAAACGCTATCCCGACAGCCGCTACGCCCCCGATGCCCGCAAACGCGTCGCCTGGCTGGTCAACACCATCGCCGAAAACGAGGTCCATATCGCCCAGTACTACTACGAGCGCGGCGCCTATGTCGCAGCGGTCAACCGGGCGCAAACCGTGGTCACGGATTTCCAAGGCGTTCCCATCGTGGAAAAGGCGCTGTACCTGATGATGCTCAGCTACCAGAAGCTCGACATGCCCAATCTGGCCGATGACGCCAAACGGGTGCTGGACAAGAACTTCCCCGACAGCAAGTATTACAAGCAGGGCCTGAAGGAATCCGGCAGCGCCTGGAACCCGATCAACTGGCTGTAGCCAGCGGATCGGCGGTGGGTGGATGCGCCAGGAAATCCGCCGCCACCGCCGCATCGCGCGTGCGGGCAAAGGGCGGCAAGCCCTGCCACAGCAATCGGCCGTAGGGTTTGTCCACCAAGCGGCCGTCCCCTACCATCAAGACGCCCCAATCCTGTTCCGACCGGATCAGACGGCCCGCGCCCTGCTTCAACAGCAGCGCCGCCTGCGGCAGCTGGTATTCCATGAACGGATTGCCGCCTTCGGCGCGGCAGGCATTCAGCCGGGCCTCCAGCACGGGATCGTCGGGCGGCGCGAAGGGCAGCTTGTCGATCGCCACCAGCGTCAGCGCATCGCCCGGCACATCGATGCCTTCCCAGAAGCTGGTGCTGCCCACCAGCACGGCATTGCCGACCGACCGGAAACGTTCCAGCAGGACGCCGCGCGTGGCTTCGCCTTGACGCATCACGGGCCGATCCGACGACAACAGCCCGCGCAATAGCTGATCCGCCACCCGGTCCACGGCCCGCAGCGTGGTGCACAACACCAGGACCCCGCCCGCGCACGCGTCCACCAGCGGCATCAACGCCTGGGCGAAGGCATCGGTGAACCCAGGATCGCTGGGCCAAGGCAGAGTCTGCGGCACATACAGCAGGCCCTGAGCCGGATAATCGAAGGGCGAGGCCCAACTGGCGGTCTGGGCGCCCCCCAGCCCCAACTGATGCTGGAAGTGCGCGAAATCGCCGCGCACCGACAGGGTCGCGGACGTCAGCACCCAGGCTTGTTCCGGACGACGGAAGCCGGAAAAAATGCGGGCCACCGACAAGGGCGCACGGTGCAGGCGCACGGAATGGGCGCTGTGTTCGAGCCAGCGCACCGCCGCCTGGTCCGCGGGTTCCGGCTGCCCTCGGGCGGGTTGCGCCCATTGCAGCAGCCGGGCCCGCAGCGTGCGGGCCGTGCGCGCCGCCGCCGCCAGGTCGGGATGGCGCTCTTCCTGGGTGCCCAGCGCCTCGGCCAGCGTATCCAGGGCCTGGCTCAGCCGGTCCAGCGCGGCATCGAAAGCTTCGGGTTCGGGGATCTGATCGAAGGTCGCCCGCCCGCCGGGCATCCGTCCCACCGGCGCGCTCACCAGGCGCAGTTCACGGGCGGCGGACTCCAGGGCCTGGCAATGCTCGGCCCAGCGCACGGCTTCGCGCGCCTGCGCCAGACCGGCGGCCTCGGCCTGCCGCGCCAGATCCAGCATCTGATGGAGCGACACGCTCTGGCCCAGAAAACGGGTGGCCGTCTCGGGCAGCTGATGGGCCTCGTCGAACACCACCAGCCGGGTTTCGGGCAGCAGATCCGGAATGCCTTCCTCGCGCAGGGCCAGATCCGCCATGAACAGCGCGTGGTTGACCACGACGACATCCGCCTCCTGCGCATGACGCCGCGCCTTCAGCAAAAAACAATCGCGCACAAAGGGGCAATCCTGCCCCAGGCAGTTCTCGCGAGTCGAGGTGACGCGATTCCAGATATCGGCGGTTTCGGACACGGCGGGCAGATCGGCCTTGTCGCCGGTCGGACTGAGCTGCGTGAACTGGCGGATCTGCCTCAGTTGAGCGATTTCATCGCGCGACTTCAGGCCCCGCTCGTCCTGTTCCAGGCGTTCCAGATGGTAGTGGCAGACATAGTTGCTGCGGCCCTTGAGCAAGGCCACGTCCACGGACATCGCCAGCGCCTGGCGCAAGCGCGGAATGTCGCGCCGAAAGAGCTGATCCTGCAGCGTGCGGGTGCCGGTGGAGATCAGGACCTTGTCGCCGGACAAAAAGGCCGGCACCAGATAGGCCCAGGTCTTGCCCGTCCCCGTCCCCGCCTCCGCCACCAGCACGCCGCCGGCCGCCACCGTGTCCTGGATTGCGGCCGACAGCGCCTGCTGGGCCTCGCGCGGCACATAGCCGGGTAGCTGCCGGGCCAAAGGACCTTCAGGGCCGAATACGGCGTGCAGATCATCACTGGACATGGGAAAGGAAGACAAGATGAATCGGGGGATGATACGCCAGGCATTTCCGGGCGGGGCGCATGCTATGGCAAAATGCGCCGCTTGACCTTCGTATTTTAGGACGTCCGCATGTCCACTGCCGTTACCGCCGTCTCCCCCCACTCCGTCGACCCCGCGCGGGTCCTGCACCTGCTGTGCGCCGAGCTGGAGGCCCGTCCCGCCCAGGTCGCCGCCGCGGTGGATCTGCTGGATACCGGGGCCACCGTGCCATTCATCGCCCGCTACCGCAAGGAAGTCACCGGCGGGCTGGACGACACGGTGTTGCGCCAACTGGAAGTCAGGCTGCTCTACATCCGCGAGCTGGAAGGCCGGCGCGTCGCCATCCTGGATTCCATCGCCCAGCAGGGCCGGCTCGACGACGCCTTGCGCGCCGAGATCCTGGCGGCCGACAGCAAGCAACGCCTGGAAGACCTGTATGCCCCATACAAGCCCAAGCGCCGCACCCGCGCCCAGATCGCCCGCGAAGCAGGCCTGGAACCTCTGGCCGATACGCTGCTGGCCGACCGCGCGGCCGATCCGGAAACGCTGGCGGGCGACTACCTGAATGCCGAGGCCGGATTCGCCGACGCCAAGGCCGCCCTGAACGGCGCCCGCGACATCCTGGCCGAACGCTTCGCCGAGCAGGCCCCGCTGCTGGAAGCCTTGCGCGGCGAGCTCTGGCAAACCGGGCTGCTCTACGCCCAGGTGGTGGCCGGCAAGGAATCCGAAGGCGAGAAATTCCGCGACTGGTTCGATTTCCACGAAGCCCTGCGCACCCTGCCCTCGCACCGTGTGCTGGCCCTGCTGCGAGGCCGCCAGCAGGGCATCCTGGACCTGCGCCTGGGCCTGGACGCCGAACGAGAAGCCCAGACGCCGCACCCGTGCGTCACTCGCATCGCCGACCTGCTGTCCATCGATGCCCGCTTCGACGCCCAGGCCACGCCGCGCCAGCACTGGCTGGCCGAAGTCTGCCGCTGGGCCTGGCGCGTCAAATTGCTGACGACCTTTGAAACCGAACTGATCGGCCGGCTGCGCGAAGCCGCCGAGACCGAAGCCATCCGCGTCTTCGCCGCCAATCTGAAGGACCTGCTGCTGGCCGCCCCCGCCGGCCCCAAGGCCGTGCTGGGCCTGGACCCCGGCATCCGCACCGGGGTGAAGGTCGCCGCCATCGACGCGACCGGCAAAGTGCTGGATACCGCCACGATCTACCCGTTCGAGCCGCGCCGCGACGTGGAAGGCAGCCTGCGCACTCTGGCCGCCCTGATCCAGCGCCACCGGATTCCGCTGGTCGCCATCGGCAACGGCACGGCCTCGCGCGAGACCGAGCGCCTGGCGGCCACCCTGCGCGAACGCCACCCCGAATTGGCATTCGAGCGGATGGTGGTGTCCGAAGCCGGCGCTTCCGTGTATTCGGCCTCTGAGCTGGGATCTCAGGAGTTCCCGGACCTGGACGTCAGCCTGCGCGGCGCCGTATCCATCGCCCGCCGGCTGCAGGACCCCTTGGCCGAACTGGTCAAGATCGAACCCAAGGCCATCGGCGTGGGCCAATACCAGCACGACGTCAATCAACGCGAACTGGCGCATTCGCTGAACGCCGTGGTCGAGGACTGCGTGAACGCCGTGGGGGTCGACGTGAACACCGCATCGGCGCCGCTGCTGACCCGGGTTTCCGGCCTGAACGCCAGCCTGGCCCGCAACATCGTGCAGTGGCGCGAGGCGCACGGGGCCTTTCCCAACCGCCAGGCCTTGCGCGAAGTCCCCCGGTTCGGCGACAAGGCCTTCGAACAGGCGGCCGGGTTCCTGCGCGTGCCGGGCTCCGACAATCCGCTCGATGCATCCGCCGTCCACCCCGAGGCCTACCCGGTCGTCGAGCAGATCGTGCTGAAGGCCGGCCGGCCGGCCTCTGCCCTGATGGGGCAGGCGCAAGCGCTAAAAGGTTTGTCGCCGGCGGATTTCACCAGCGAGCGCTTCGGCCTGCCCACCGTGCGCGACATCTTCGCCGAACTGGAGAAACCGGGACGCGACCCGCGTCCGGAATTCAAGACGGCGCATTTCAAGGAAGGCATCCACGACATCAAGGACCTGGCTCCCGGCATGGTGCTGGAGGGCGTGGTCAGCAACGTGGCCAATTTCGGCGCTTTCGTGGACATCGGCGTGCATCAGGACGGTCTGGTGCACGTGTCCGCTCTGGCGGACAAATTCGTCAAGGACCCGCGCGACGTCGTGCGTGTCGGCCAGACGGTTCAGGTGCGGGTGCTGGAAGTCGACGTGGCCCGCAAGCGGATCGCGCTGACCATGCGCAAGGACGACCCGGAGCCACGCTCACGGGGCCGCTCGGAGGAAGCCGGCTCGGGCGCCGGCAGGCGGCCGGGCGGACGCCCCGGTGCGCGCCCCGGCCATTCCGAACGGCCGGCCGCCGCTCCACAAGGCGCCATGGCCGACGCCTTCGCACGCTTGCAGAACAAGCGTTGAACGGTCTTCACCCGGCGCGGCGCGGGATGTGGCGGCGGCCGTCGCCCCCCGCGCCGCGCCGGGTCTTTGATAAATAGCAAAGAACTATCATTCATTAATACATAATCAATTTTATTAAATTTCCGATTGCGCTTAGACTGCTTCATAAGCTACGGGATACCGGACAGTAGCCCGCCGCCCTCCCCGAACCAGGTTCATTTCAGGAGCAGAAGCATGAAGAAACTGACCACCGCCGCAGGCGCCCCTGTCGTCGACAACCAGAACATCCAGACCGCCGGTCCCCGCGGGCCGGCCCTGCTGCAGGATGTCTGGCTGCTGGAAAAGCTGGCCCATTTCGACCGCGAAGTCATCCCGGAACGCCGCATGCACGCCAAGGGCGCGGGCGCATACGGCACGTTCACCGTCACCCAGGACATCACGCGCTATACCCGCGCCGCCCTCTTCTCGGAAGTCGGCAAGCAGACGCCGATGTTCATCCGGTTCTCGACCGTCGCCGGCGAACGCGGCGCGGCGGATGCCGAGCGCGACATCCGCGGCGTGGCGATGAAGTTCTACACGGAACAGGGCAACTGGGATCTGGTCGGCAACAACACCCCGGTCTTTTTCTTTCGCGATCCGCTGAAATTTCCGGACCTGAACCACGCGGTCAAGCGCGATCCGGGCACCGGCCTGCGCAGCGCCCAGAACAATTGGGAATTCTGGACCGGCCTGCCCGAAGCCCTGCACCAGATCACCATCGTCATGAGCGACCGGGGCATCCCGTCCGACTTCCGCCACATGCATCTGTTCGGCAGCCATACCTTCAGTTTCATCAACGCCGACCAGGAACGGTTCTGGGTGAAGTTCCACTTCCAGTCCCAACAAGGCATCCGCAACCTGAGCGATGCCCAGGCGGCCGAACTGATCGGCCGCGACCGGGAAAGCTCGCAGCGCGACCTGCATGACAGCATCACCCAGGGCAATTTCCCCCGCTGGACGCTGTCCGTGCAGATCATGCCGGAAAAGGATGCCGGCAGCTACCACCTGAACCCCTTCGACCTGACCAAGGTCTGGCCGCACGGCGACTACCCGCTGATCGAGGTCGGCGTGCTGGAACTGAACCGTAATCCGGAAAACTTCTTCGCCGAAGTCGAACAAGCCGCCTTTACACCGGCCAACGTCGTCCCGGGCATCGGCTTTTCACCCGACCGCATGTTGCAGGCGCGCCTGTTTTCCTACGGCGATGCGCAGCGCTACCGGCTGGGGGTGAACCACCACCAGATTCCGGTCAATGCCCCGCGCTGTCCGTTCCACAGCTTTCATCGGGACGGCGCCATGCGGGTGGACGGCAACCATGGCGGATTGACCGGCAACCAGCCCAACCGCGCCGGCGAATGGGCCGAGCAGCCCGAATTCGGCGAACCGCCGCTGAGCCTGGAAGGCGCCGCCGACCATTGGAACCACCGGGAAGATCCGGATTATTTTTCCCAGCCCGGCAATCTGTTCCGCCTGATGTCGCCCGCCCAGCAGCAGGCCCTGTTCGACAACACGGCCCGCGCCATCGCCGGCGTCAGCGCCGACGTGCAGGCATTGCACATCGAACACTGCACCCAGGCGGACCCGGCCTATGGCGCGGGGGTCGCTGCCGCGATCCGCGCCCAGCAGGGCTGATCGGCGCCGCTGCGGGGCCCGCAGCGGCAGTATCCCGAATACCGTGGCGGCCGGCGCCCGGGGGATGCGGCGGCTAGACAGTCCCCTGCCCGCGCAAAGTCTCGATCGCCTGCGGTGTCAGGCCCAGGACCTCCTCCAGGACCTGGGCCGTATGCTCGCCCAGCGCAGGCGGCGGGCGGCGATAATTCACCGGCGTATCCGACAAGCGGATCGGGCTGGCCACCAAAGGCACAGACCCGGCTTCCGGGTGCCGCATGTCGATGCGCAAGCCCCGCGCCTGTACCTGAGGGTCCTGGAAGACCTGCCCGACCGCATTGATGGGCCCGCAGGGCACGGCCCGCGATTCCAGCGCATCGATCCACTGGGCGGTGGTGCGCGCCGTGGTCAGATGACGCAGGATGGGAATCAAGGCATCCCGGTGCTCCACCCGCGCCCGATTGGTGGCGAAACGGGCGTCGGCGGCCAGATCCGCCCGCCCGGCTTCCTCGCAGAAGCGGGCAAACTGGCCGTCATTGCCGATCGCCAGGATCATATAGCCATCCGCAGTCGGGAAATCCTGGTACGGCACAATGCTGGGATGTGCATTGCCCAGTCGCCCCGGACTGTTGCCCGTGGCCAGGTAATTCATGGCCTGGTTGGCCAGGCAGGCGACCTGCACATCCAGCAAGGCCATGTCCACATGCTGGCCCAGGCCGGTGTGTTCCCGGGCGGCCAGGGCGGCCTGGATGGCATTGGCCGCATACAGGCCCGTCAGGATGTCGGTCAGGGCCACACCGACCTTCATGGGGCCACCCCCCGGCTGATCATCGGGCCGGCCGGTGACGCTCATCAATCCCCCCAGCCCCTGGACCAGGAAGTCATAGCCCGCGCGGGCCGCATACGGGCCGGTCTGCCCGAATCCCGTGATCGAGCAATACACCAGGCGCGGATTGATCGCCTTCAGGCTGTCGTAATCCAGGCCGTAGCGGGCCAGCCCGCCCGCCTTGAAATTTTCCACCAGCACATCCGACTGGCGCGCCAATTGGCGGATCAGGTCCTGGCCCTCCGGGCTGGCCATATCCACCGTGACGGAGCGCTTGTTGCGATTGGCGCACAGGTAATAGGCCGCGACGCGGGATTCCCGTCCCTGCTCGTCAGGCATCCAGGGCGGTCCCCAGCCGCGCGTGTCGTCGCCGGCCTCGGGCCGTTCGATCTTGATGACGTCGGCGCCCAGGTCGCCCAGGATCTGGGTCGCCCAGGGACCGGCCAGCACTCGCGACAGGTCCAGGACCCGGATGCGCGACAGGGCCCCCGCTGCGTCTTGCGCCATGGACTTGCCCCTCAGTTCGCGAAAGCGGCAATGCCGGTGATGGCGCGCCCCAGGATCAGGGCATGCACGTCGTGCGTGCCCTCGTAGGTGTTCACCACTTCCAGGTTGACCAGGTGGCGGGCGATGCAGAATTCGTCCGAGATCCCATTGCCGCCCAGCATGTCGCGGGCCGTGCGGGCGATGTCCAGCGCCTTGCCGCAGGAATTGCGCTTGATGATGGAGGTGATTTCCACCGGCGCCGCGCCTTCGTCCTTCAGGCGGCCCACGCGCAGCACGGCCTGCAGGCCCAGCGTGATTTCAGTCAGCATGTCGGCCAGCTTTTTCTGGACAAGCTGATTGGCCGCCAGCGGCCGGCCGAACTGCTTGCGATCCAGCACGTACTGGCGGGCGGTTTCATAGCAGGCCTCGGCCGCCCCCAACGCGCCCCAGGCAATGCCGTAGCGGGCGGAATTCAGGCAGGTGAAGGGGCCTTTCAGGCCGCGCACGTCCGGGAAGATGTTGTCTTCAGGGACGAAGACCTCGTCCAGCACGATTTCGCCGGTGATCGAGGCCCGCAGGCCGACCTTGCCGTGGATGGCCGGCGCCGACAGGCCTTTCCAGCCCTTTTCCAGGATGAAGCCGCGAATATCGCCCGCATCGTCCTTGGCCCAGACGACGAACACATCGGCGATCGGGCTGTTGGTGATCCAGGTCTTGGCGCCCGACAGGCTGTAGCCGCCCGGCACTTTCTTGGCCCGGGTCACCATCGAACCCGGGTCCGACCCGTGATCCGGTTCGGTCAGGCCGAAACAGCCGATCCATTCGCCGCTGGCCAGCTTGGGCAGGTACTTTTCCTTCTGGGCCGCCGTGCCGAAGGCATTGATGGGCACCATGACCAGTGAGCTTTGCACACTCATCATCGAACGGTAGCCGGAATCCACGCGCTCGACCTCGCGGGCGATCAGGCCGTAGCAGACATAATTCATGCCGGCCCCGCCGTATTGTTCCGGAATCGTCGCCCCCAGCAGGCCCAGTTCGCCCATCTCGCGGAAAATCGCGGTATCCGTTTTTTCATGACGGAAGGCGTCCTGGACGCGCGGCAGCAGACGGTCCTGACAATAGGCGCGAGCCGCGTCGCGCACCATGCGTTCCGTGTCGGTCAGCTGTTGGTCCAGCAGCAGGGGATCAAGCCATTGGAACTGGGGGCGGGACGAGGACATGCTCAGGCTCCTGAAAGATCAAAGTGATGATTTTGCATACTAACGATAGCGCGGCAGCGTCGCAAACGATATAAACTGATGAATCTGTGAGATTTAATCACTCCACATCCGCACCGTCATGCGTAAACGTCTGCCCAGCACCACCGCGCTGCAGGCTTTCGAGGCCGCCGCCCGCCACCAGAGCTTCACCCACGCAGCGCAGGAATTATCCCTGACCCAGGGGGCCATCTGCCGCCAGATCGCCACCCTGGAGGCCTTCGTCGGCGTGCCGCTGTTCGACCGGGTCCGGCGCGGCGTGCGCCTGACCGACGCGGGCGAACGCTATGGCCGGCTGGTGCGCCGCCAACTCGACGCCATCGAACGCGATACCCTGGCGATCATGGCGCACCAGGGCGGCGGCGTGGTGGACCTGGCGGTCGTGCCGACCTTCGCCACCCGCTGGCTGCTGCCCAGGCTGGCCGGCCCCCGGGGCTGCGGCCCCGGACTGCAGGTGAACATGGCGACCCGCACCCGCCCGTTCCTGTTCGACGACACGGAATTCGACGCCGCCATCTATTCCGGCGACCCCGGCTGGCCCGGCACCCAGGCCTATTTCCTGATGCGCGAAAACCCCGTGCCGGTCTGCAGCCCCCGGCTGGCCCACGGGCCCCTGGATGCCGCTGCGATCGCGGCCCTGCCCCTGCTGCAGCAAAGCACGCGTCCCACCGCCTGGCGCGACTGGTTCGTCTCGGCCGGGGTCAGCGCCCCCGCCGACATGGCTGGCATGCAGCTGGAGCTGTTTTCCATGCTGTCCCAGGCTGCCGCGGACGGGCTGGGGGTGGCGCTGATCCCGCCTTTCCTGATCCAGCAGGAGCTGGACCAGGACGCGCTGCGCATCCTGAACCCCCACAGCGGCCCGGGGCAGCGGGCCTTTCACCTGATCGTGCCGGAACGCAAGACCGCCCTGCCCGCCCTGATACAGTTCCGGGACTGGCTGGTGGAGCAAGCCCGGCCCGACGGGCCGCAGCGGGACAGCCCCCCGGCCCCGACGGCCGACGTCACCGCAGCGCGCCCGTCACCTCATCCAGCGACTGCGCAAAACGATCCACCAGCGTATTGACCTGCGCCTCGGTGATGATCAAGGGCGGGCAAAAAGCCACGCTGTCCTGAATGCCGCGCAGGATCAGCCCGTTGTCCTGGGCCTGGCGCACCACCAGGGACCCTGCCTTGCCCGAGGGGTCGAAGGGTGTGCGGGCCGCCTTGTCGGTGACCAGCTCGACCGCCGCGATCAGTCCGACGCCGCGCACCTCGCCCACCAGCGGGTGGCTGGACAGTTCCCGCAGCCGGCGCTGCAGCACCGCGCCCACCGCAGCGGCATTGTCCACCAGGCCGCGCTCCTCGATGATGCGGATGTTCTCGAGCGCCACCGCCGTGGCCACGGGGTGGCCGCTGGCGGTGTAGCCATGTCCGAAGCTGCCCAGTTCGCCGCTGTGGCGGATCAGGACGGAGGCCACCCGCTCGTTCATCAGCACAGCCGCCAACGGCTGATAGGACGAGGTCAACTGCTTGGACAAGGTCATGAAATCGGGTTCGATGCCGAACACGTCCGACGCGAACAGGCGGCCCGTGCGCCCGAAACCGGTGATGACCTCGTCGGCGATCACCAGCACGTCGTACTTGCGGCACACCGCCTGCATCTTGGGCCAGTAGGCTTCGGGGGGCACGATCACGCCGCCGGCGCCCATGACCGGTTCGCCGATGAAGGCCGCCACCGTTTCCGGGCCTTCCTTCAGGATCAGGGCCTCGAGTTCGGCCGCCAGGCGGTCGCCGAACTGGGCCTCGGTCTCGCCGGGCTTGCCTTCGCGGTACCAATGCGGACAGCGCACATGATGGATGCGCGGCAACGGCAGATCGAAGCTGCGGTGATTGCCCGCCAGCCCCGTCAGGCTGGCCGACGCCACGGTCACGCCGTGATAACCGCGTTCGCGGGCGATGATCTTCTTTTTTTCGGGGCGGCCCAGCGCATTGTTGTAGTACCAGACCATCTTGACGATCGTATCGTTGGCCTCGGACCCGGAGTTGGTGAAAAACGCCTGGGACATGCGTCCGCCGGTCAAGCCGATCAGTTTTTCCGCCAGTTCGATCGACGGGATGTTCGATTTCTGGCTGAACGTATGATAGAAGGGCAGATTCTGCATCTGGCGGTAGGCCGCCTGCGCCAATCGCGGCTCGCTGAACCCCACCGCGACGCTCCAGAGCCCCGCCATGCCCTCGATGTACTGTTTGCCCTCCGTATCGTGGACATAGATCCCGTCGCCGCGCGCCATGATGCAGGGGCCTTCCTCGCGGAGGCGCTGGGCGTTGGTGTATGAGTGGAATTGATAGGCCACATCGCTGTGAGCCAGGCTGTCGGATGCATTCATGGCGGAATCCCTTTTGGGCGAAGTCAAAGATAAGCGCCGATCACGCGCGCCAGCGCGTCGAAGGCGGGCCGGATTTCTTCCGGGCTGACCCCGGCATAACCCAGCAACAGACCGGGGCGGGCATGGGCCCGCTCCAGGTAATACGTGCTCAGGGCGCGTGTCACCACCCCTTGCTGCAGGCCGTCGCGCACCACCAGGGTGTCGTCCACGCCTTCGGGCAGCGCCAGAATCAGGTGCAGGCCGGCGTCACCGCCGACGATTTCCAGCGTATTGCCGAAATGACCGTGGATCTGATCGATCAGGCAGGTGCGGCGTTCCGCGTAGCGGCGCCGGACGCGACGGATATGCTGGGCCAGGTGCCCCTCGCGGATGAACTCCGCCAGCACCGCCTGGTTCATCATGTTGCCCTCGCGGTACAGCTCGGCCACCGCATCGGCGAAGGCGTCGGCCAGCGGCTCCGGCACCACCAGGAATCCCACCCGCAGGCCGGGGCACAGCGTCTTGCTGAAGCTGCCCGCGTACAGCACGCGACCCGACTCATCCATGCCCTGCAGGGATGCCAGCGGCCGTGAACCGTAGCGGAACTCGCTGTCGTAATCGTCCTCGATGATCCAGCAGGACACCTGGCGCGCATAGTCCAGCAGCATGCGCCGCCGCGCCAGGCTCATCACCATGCCCAGGGGGTACTGGTGCGACGGCGCCACCACGATCAGGCGCGGCGGGCGGGCGTATTCGGCTTCGCCGGGACAGATGCCTTCCTCGTCGACCCGGATCGGCACCAGGCGCAGGCCGGCGCTCAGCAAGAGATTGCGCACCCCCCAATAGGCGGGTTCCTCGATCCAGACCGTATCGCCCGGATCGCACAGCAGCCGGATCGCCACGTCGACCCCCTGGTGGATGCCGGTCGTCATGACGACCTGCTGGGCCGAGCTGCGCACGGCGCGCACGCTGCCGAGATAATCCGAGATCGCCTGGCGCGCGGGGCCATGGCCCCCGGCGGGGGCATAGCGCATCAAGTCCCAGGGTTCGCTGCGCCACAGGCGGTTCTGGATTCTGGACCAGGTCTTCAGCGGAAATTCGCGCACATCGGGAATGCCCGGCATGAAAGCGCCCGACTGGAGATTGGAAAACCCCAGCCGCGACACCAGCGCGCGCCCCCGGCGCGACAGATCATGGACGCTGTCCGGGTGGACCGCCGCGTGCTCTGGCGCATCGCTCTTGGCGGCGGGCGGATCGACCAGATCCTGGCTGATGTCCTGGACATAGGTGCCGCGGCCCACGCCGGCATGCACATAGCCTTCCTCGGACAGCTGGTCGTACACCTGCAGCACCGTATTGCGCGCGATCCCCAGTTCGGAGGCCAGATCGCGGGAAGACGGCAAACGGGCGCCCGCGCTCAGGTGTCCTTCGAGAATGGCTCTACAGATCAGCTGATACAAGCGATGATAAGCAGGACTATCACCAGGAGCGCCGAAGTTCTGCAACAGCCATTCAGAGAGAATAAAGGATTCCAAATTGGCCCCATTAATTTTATTTAAATGGATCTATTTGACAAACCAAAAGATCAGTATAGTAAAAAAAAACGAGTGCGGAAATACCCGCCTACCAGGAGACAAACATGACGGACCTGAATCAGGACTGGCAGCAACGCAAGAACTCGGCCATTCCAAACGGCATCGGCATCACCTGCGATTTCTACGCCCAACGCGCCCTCAACGCGGAACTCTGGGACGTGGAAGGCCGGCGCTACATCGATTTCGCGGCCGGCATCGCCGTCGCCAACACCGGCCATTGCCATCCCCGCATCGTCCAGGCCATCCGTAACCAGCTCGACGCTTTCACCCACACGGCCTTCCAGGTCGCCCCCTACGGGTCCTACGTCCAGCTGGCCGAGCGCATCAACCGCCTGACGCCCGGCGGCCACGCCAAAAAGACCGCCTTCTTCACCACCGGCGCCGAAGCGCTGGAAAACGCGGTCAAGATCGCCCGCGCCGCCACCGGGCGCACCGGCGTCATCGCTTTTTCGGGCGCCTTCCATGGCCGCACCTTCATGGGCATGGCCCTGACCGGCAAGGTCGCCCCCTATAAGCAGGACTTCGGCCCGCTGCCGGCCGAGGTCTATCACATCCCCTTTCCCAGCGCCCTGGATGGCGTGACCGTGCAGGACTCCCTGAAGGCGCTGGACCTGCTGTTCAAGGCCGACATCAGTCCACAGCGGGTCGCCGCCATCGTCATCGAGCCCGTCCAGGGCGAAGGCGGCTTCAACGTCGCCCCCCCGGAACTGCTGCAGGCGCTGCGCCAGCGCTGCGACGAGCACGGCATGCTGCTGATCGTCGACGAAGTCCAGACCGGTTTCGCCCGCACCGGCAGGATGTTCGCCATCGAGCATTCCGGCGTGATTCCGGACCTGATCACCATGGCCAAAAGCCTGGCGGGCGGCATGCCGCTGTCGGGCGTGTGCGGCCGGGCCGAACTGATGGACGCCGCTCCGCGCGGGTCGCTGGGCGGCACCTACGGCGGCAACCCGCTGGCCGTCGCCGCCGCTCTGGCGGTGCTCGACGTCATCCAGGACGAGGGACTGATCGCCCGGGCGGACGCGCTGGGCAGCCGCCTGAAGCACGCGCTGGCCGAACGCAGACACCCCCGCATCGTCGAGATCCGCGGCCTGGGCGCCATGGTCGCCGCCGAATTCCGCCGTCCGGACGGCCACCCCGACCCGGACACGGCGGCCGGCATCCAGCGGCGCGCCCTGGAACGCGGCCTGGTCCTGCTGACTTGCGGCGCCTACGGCAACGTGATCCGTTTCCTGTTCCCCCTGACAATCCCGGATGGCCTCCTGGACGAAGGTCTGGCTATCCTGATGGATGCCATGGCTGACCCAGCCTGACGCCATCCCGATCACCCGCTCCCGGAGACCGCCCCCGATGTCTGCCGTTCCTGCCCCCGAACCCCTGGTCCGATTCCAGGGCGTCCAGAAATCCTATGACGGAAGTCATCTGGTCGTCCGGGATCTCAATCTCGATATCTATCCCGGCGAATTCCTCTCGCTGCTGGGCCCTTCGGGCTCCGGCAAGACCACCTGCCTGATGATGCTCGCCGGCTTCGAATCCCCGACCCAAGGCGACATCCTGCTGGAAGGGCGCCGCCTGAACGACGTCCCGCCGCACCATCGCAACCTGGGCATGGTGTTCCAGAACTACGCCCTGTTCCCCCATATGACGGTGGAGCGCAATCTCGAATACCCCCTGAAGGTCCGCAAAGTGCCTGCGTCCCAGCGCGCGCAGCGCATCCACGACGCGCTGTCGATGGTGCAGATGCAGGATTTCGCAAAACGCTACCCGGCGCAGCTGTCGGGCGGCCAGCAGCAGCGCATCGCGCTGGCGCGCGCCCTGGTCTTCGAGCCCAAAATCGTGCTCATGGACGAACCGCTGGGCGCCCTGGACAAGCAACTGCGCGAACACATGCAGCTCGAGCTCAAGGCCCTGCACCGGAAGCTGGGCATCACCTTCGTCTATGTCACCCACGACCAGAGCGAAGCCCTGACCATGAGCAATCGCATCGCCGTCTTCGATCAAGGCATCATCCAGCAGGTCTGCAGCGCCGACACGCTGTATGAATCCCCCTGCAACCGGTTCGTGGCCGGATTCGTGGGCGACAGCAATCAGTTTCCCGGCACCGTCCGCGCCCAGGACGGCGACTGGTGCGAGGTCGAGGTCACCGGCGGCCCGCAGCTGCGCGGCCTGAACGTCCAGGGCCTGCAGGTCGGCAGCCCCTGCGTCATCGCCATGCGCCCCGAGCGCATCCTGCCCGCCGCCGACGATGGCCCGAACCGCTTTCACGCCGACACCGTCGATGAAGTCTATTTCGGCGATCACGTCCGGCTGCGCTGCCGCCTGGGCGACAGCGACACGTTCTTCGTCAAGATGCCCCTGGCCGCGGACGCCGGGACACATGCCACGGGGGCCCGCATCCCTCTGCGGGTCGACCCCGGGCACGTCCGTGTTTTCCACCCCTGAAGCGTCACATCATATCCACACCAAAGGAGACATCCCATGAAAAAAACCCCGCTTCTGACGGCGCTGGCCGTCACGGTGCCCCTGGTCCTGTTCCAGGCCCCGACCCAGGCGCGCGACCTGACCGTGGTCAACTTCGGCGGCGCCAACGGCGACGCGCAGACCGCGGCCTTCATCCAGCCCTACGAAAAAGAAACCGGCAAAAAGGTCATCCCTGTTGCCTATAACGGCGAACAGGCCAAGGTCAAGGCCATGGTCCAGTCCCATAACGTCGTCTGGGACGCCGTCGAAGTCGAAACCGGCGACCTGGGCCGCGGCTGCGATGAAGGCCTGTACGAGAACATCGACTGGGCATCCATCCTGAACAAGGGCGATCTGGTGCGCGGCGCCCTGAAATACTGCGGCGTGGGCACCTTCGTCTGGTCCACGGTGCTGGCCTACAACGCCGACACGCTCAAGACCGCCCCCACCGGCTGGGCCGACTTCTGGGATGTGAAGAAATTCCCCGGCAAACGTGGCCTGCGCAAGGGCGCCCATTACAACGTCGAATTCGCCCTGATGGCCGACGGCGTCGCGCCGCAGGACGTCTACAAGGTCCTGGCGACCCCGGAAGGCGTGGATCGCGCCTTCAAGAAGCTCGACGAGATCAAACCCTACGTCCAATGGTGGGAAGCCGGCGCCCAGCCGCCGCAGATGCTGTCCGCCGGCGACGTGGTGATGTCGGCCGCCTACAACGGGCGCATCGACGCGGCGCAACGCGAGGGCCGGCCCCTGAAGGTCGTCTGGAACCAGAGCGTCTATGACTTCGACTACTGGGTCATCCCCACCGGCTCGGCCAACAAGGACCAGGCCATCGACTTCGTCCGCTACGCCAGCTCGCCCAAGGCCCAGGCCGCCTACTCGCAGCACATCGCCTACGGTCCCATCAGCAAGCAGGCCATCGGCATGCTCAGCCCCGAGGTCCTGTCCAACGTGCCCAATTCGCCGGCCAACGCGCGCAACGCCCTGTTCAACGACCTCGAATTCTGGACCGACCACGGCGAAGAACTCGAACAGCGCTTCACGGCCTGGGCCGCCCGCTGATCCCGCGCACGGGATGGCCTGACGGCCATCCCGTCATTCCTTACGTCAGGACACTGCCATGGATACGACCTTCGACGATCCCGTCGCCATCCGGCGCTCGATGCGAGCCGCCCAGCGGAAGAAAACCTGGCGCGCGCTGCTGCTGGTCGGGCCCCTGGCCATCTTCCTGCTGGTCGTCTTCATCATCCCCATTGCCTCCCTGCTGACCCGGGCCGCCGACAACCCCGAAGTCATCCACACCCTGCCCCGCACGCTGCAGGCGCTGGCCGACTGGGACGGGAACAGCCAACCGCCGGATGCCGCCTTCCAGGCCCTGGCGCGGGATCTGGGCAATGCCAAAAGCACTCCCGCCGCCGGCGAACTGGCCCGACGGCTGAATTACGAAATCTCGGGCTACCGGTCGCTGATCTTCAAGACGCTGCGCCGCCTGCCCTTCCCCGCCGCCGACGCCCCCGACGCCCGCGCGCGGCTGATCGACCTGGACAAGCGCTGGGCCGACCCCGCCTACTGGGCTGTCATCGCCAGCAACGACAAATCCTGGACACCCTACTACCTGCTGGCGTCCCTGGACCTGAAACTGGACGCCAAGGGCAGCATCGTGTCCGCTCCGCCCGGCACCTCGGCCTTCCAGGCCATCTTCTCGCGCACCTTCATCATCAGCGCGGTCGTCACCCTGGTCACGCTGCTCCTGGGCTACCCCCTTGCCTACTGGATCACGCGCCTGCCCAAGCGCCGCGCCAATCTGGTCCTGATCTGCATCCTGATTCCCTTCTGGACGTCCGTGCTGGTGCGCATCGCCGCCTGGGTGGTCCTGCTGCAGCGCGAAGGCCTGATCAACAGCGCCCTGGAACGGATAGGGCTGATCGACCAGCCGCTGCCCCTGCTGTTCAACCGCCTGGGCGTCTACATCGCCATGGTCCATATCCTGCTGCCATTCATGGTGCTGCCCCTGTACAGTGTCATGCAATCAGTGCCATCCACCTATCAGCGGGCCGCCATCTCCCTGGGCAGCCATCCGTTCGCCGCCTTCTGGCGCATCTACGTGCCGCAGACCTACCCCGGCATCGCCGCCGGTTCCCTGCTGGTGTTCATCATCGCCATCGGCTACTACATCACGCCGGCATTGCTGGGCGGCGCCGCGGACCAGATGATCAGCTACTACGTGGCCTACTTCACCAACCAGACCATCAACTGGGGCATGGCCAGCGCGCTGGGGCTGATCCTGCTGGCGGGCACGCTCGTGCTCTACGCCCTGTACCGCAGGATTTCCGGCAAGGAACTGGCCCTGAGCTGACGCACGGACACCGGAACCGCCACAGACAGGCAAGCGGCGGTTCCCTCTTTGAAGGCCTGAAGGACGATTATGTTCAACCCAGAATTCCCGCCTTATCTTTCCCTGGTCGAACGCATCTGGCACTATGCGCTGCGCCTGTTGTGCGCGCTGATCCTGCTGTTCCTGCTGCTGCCGATCCTGGTCATCATCCCCTTGTCGTTCAATCAGGGATCGATGCTGCTCTATCCGATCGACGCCCTCTCGCTGCGCTGGTACATCGCGCTCTTCCAGTCCGACGAATGGGCCCGCGCCGCCACCAACAGCTTCATCGTGGCGCCTGCCGCGACCGTCCTGGCGACCGTGCTGGGGACGCTGGCGGCGGCCGGCCTGCACCGGGCGCAGTTCCGCGGCAAAGGCCTGTTGATGTCGGTCCTGATTTCGCCCATGATCGTGCCGCTGGTCGTCACCGGCCTGGGCATCTATCTGTTCTTCGCCCCCTACGGGCTGGTCAACAGCTACACCGGCCTGATCCTGGCGCTGGCGGCCATCGGCGCGCCTTTCGTCGTGACCACGGTCTCGGCCACGCTGCAAGGCTTCGACCCCAACCTGCTGCGCGCCAGCTACAGCCTGGGGGCCGGGCCCGCCCACACGTTTTTCCGCGTGACCCTGCCCATCATCGCGCCCGGCGTGATCGCCGGCGCGCTGTTCGCCTTTGCCACGGCCTTCGATGAAATCGTGATCACGCTCTTCCTGGCAGGCCCCGAGCAGGTGACGCTGCCGCGCCAGATGTTCACCGGCATCCGCGAAAACATCAGCCCCATCATCGCCGCCGTGGCGACCATCCTGATCCTGTTTTCCACCGCCCTGCTGCTGGTGCTGGAATGGCTGCGCGGCCGAGCGGCCGCCAAGATGACCCGGATGGATCCCGGCGGCGCCTGATGCGGGCAGGGCCACCATCCGCGCGCCGCCCTGGCCCCCATCCATGCCAGGGCGCCGGCGAAACGGATCAATCGCCCCCGAAATGTATCCCCTGCGCCAGGGGCAGTTCGCGCGAGTAATTGATCGTATTGGTGGCGCGCCTCATGTAGGCCTTCCAGGCATCCGAGCCCGATTCCCGCCCGCCGCCGGTTTCCTTCTCGCCGCCGAAGGCGCCGCCGATCTCCGCCCCGGACGTGCCGATATTGACGTTGGCGATGCCGCAATCGGAGCCCGCCACGCTGATGAAGAACTGGGATTCCCGCAGGTCCGTCGTGAAAATGGCCGATGACAGCCCCTGCGGAACCGCATTGTGCATGGCCAGGGCATCCGCGAAGCGGGCGTAGCGCATCACGTACAGAATCGGGGCGAAAGTTTCGCCGCACACCAGTTCCTGCTGTGCCGGCATTTCCACGATGGCCGGGCGCGCATACCAGGCGTCGGGATAGCGGTCCGCCAGGGCGCGGCCGCCCCCCGTGACGACCCCACCGGCTTGACGCGCCTTGTCCAGCGCCTGCTGCATCCGGTCGAATGCCGCCTGGTCGATCAGCGGCCCCACCAGGGTGCCGGCATCCAGCGGACTGCCGATCGAAGCGCTGGCGTAGGCCTTCTTCAGGCGCGCCAGCAGGTCATCGGCCACGGACTCGTGCACGATCAGGCGACGGGTCGTGGTGCAGCGCTGCCCCGCCGTGCCGATGGCGCCAAACAGGATCGCACGCGCCGCCATGTCCAGATCCGCCGACGGCGTCACGATAATGGCATTGTTGCCGCCCAGTTCCAACAGGCAGCGGCCAAAACGCCTGGCCACGCGCGGCCCGACTTCGCGGCCCATGCGCGTGGATCCCGTGGCGGATACCAGGGCCACGCGCGGATCATCCACCATGGCGGCGCCCACGTCATGGCGACCGATCAGGACCTGCAATAGAGAGTCCGGAGCGTCATCGCCGAAACGTTCGCAGGCCCGCCGGAAGATGGCCTGGCAGGCCAGCGCCGCCAGCGGCGATTTTTCGGATGGCTTCCAGACGACGGGGTCGCCGCACACCAGCGCGACGGCGGCGTTCCAGGACCAGACGGCGACCGGAAAATTGAAAGCGGAAATGACCCCCACCACCCCCAGGGGATGCCAGGTTTCCAGCATGTGGTGGCCGGGGCGTTCGGATGCGATGGTGCGCCCGTACAACTGGCGCGACAGGCCCACGGCAAGATCGCAGATATCGATCATTTCCTGGACTTCGCCTTCGCCCTCGGCCGGAATCTTGCCGACCTCCAGCGACACCAGGCGACCCAGGGCCTGCTTTTGCGCGCGGAGTTCCTCGCCCAGCAAACGCACCAATTCGCCGCGTCGCGGCGCGGGCACCGCGCGCCAGCTCAGGAAAGCCTCGTACGCCCGGCCCACCGCCGGACCAACGTCCTGCGGGAGATGGCAATGCACCATGGCCAGCCGGCTGCCATCGATGGGCGAATGCACGGCCAGGTCGCCGCCGGTCAGGATGTCCGTGGACACGCCAAGGGATCGCAACAGGTCCTGGTGTTTCATGGGACGCTCCGCTCGAAGGGAAGAATCACATACCGAAGTCAGGATAGCACGCAGGCAAACGGCCCCCAATCATTCCCCTCATAGAAAACACCTAGAGAGTCCGGAAAATTTTCGCCCCACAATAAACCCGGGACGCCGCCCGCACGGCATCCCCCTTCCAGGAGCCCCCCGGATGACGCAACAGCATTTCGACGTGGTCATCGCCGGCGGCGCCGCCATCGGCAGCGCTACCGCGTACTTCCTGACGGCAGCCCCGGATTTCACCGGCTCGGTGGCCGTCATCGAGGCCGACAGCAGCTACCGGCACAGCGCCACAGCCCTGTCCGCCGCGTCGATCCGCCACCAGTTCTCCACTCCTGAAAACATACGCATGTCGCTCTTCGGCACGCAGTTTCTGCGTCAATTCAAGCAGGTCATGACCGTGGACGGCGACTGCCCCGACCTCGCCTTCCACGAAGGCGGCTACCTGTTCCTGGCCACGGCCCCCGGCCTGGCCACGCTGCGTCAAAACCACGCCATGCAAAGCAGCCTGGGAGCCGACATCGCCTTACTGGACCCGGCGCAACTGAAGTCGCGCTACCCGTGGCTGAACACGGACGACCTGGCCGGCGGCGCCCTGGGGCTGAGCGGCGAGGGGTGGCTGGATGCCTACGGCATGATGCAGGGCATGCGGCGCAAGGCGCTTTCCCAGGGGGCCGCATACCTGAACCAGCGAGTCGTGGGCCTGGATCACGCGGCGGGCCACATCCGCGGGGTGCTGCTGGCCGACGGCGGGCGCATTTCTTGCGGCGCGGTCGTGAACGCCGCAGGCACCGGCGCCGCCGAACTGGCGCTGGCCGCCGGCATCACGCTGCCCGTGCATGCCCGCAAACGCAGCATCTTCTACGTCCAATGCCCCCGGACATTACCCGGCTGTCCCATGGTCATAGACCCCGGCGGCGCCTATTTCCGCCCCGAAGGCCAGGGCTACATCATGGGCGTCGCCCCTCCGGCGGACCAGGACCCGGACGCCCGCGACTACGACGTGCAGCACACACTGTTCGACGAGATCCTGTGGCCCACGCTGGCCGCCCGCGTGCCGGCCTTCGAAGCGCTGCGCTGCAGCCGCAGCTGGGCGGGGCATTACGACATGAACGTCTTCGACCAGAACCTGATCCTGGGCCTGCATCCGGCCATCGACAACCTGTATTTCGCCAATGGCCTGAGCGGTCACGGCATGCAGCAGGCGCCCGCCATCGGCCGGGCGCTGTCCGAACTCATCACCACCGGGACATTCCAGACGCTGGACCTGAGCCGCCTGGGCTGGGGCCGCATCCTGAACCAGCAACCGATCATCGAGCGAAACGTCGTCTGAACCGCCCTGTCACAGGGCAGCCAGCGCCTGCCGCACCTGCTCCACCCGGTCGGCCGCACAGCGCGCCCAGCGCTGCCCGTCCGCTTCCAGACTGACCAGCCCCTGCGCATCGGCCTGCAAGGCCGACAAGTCCGCCTGCGCCAGTTGGCGGCCCAACTGATTCAGCAGCTTGGGATCCTCGAACGGTTCGGACAGCAGCAGCTCCGCCCCATCCGCCGCAAACAGGCGCTGGCGGAACCGGCCGTCCTCGTCGCGAAAGGACACCAGCCGGGCCTTCGCGCCCTTGCCGGCGCCGGCGGCCTTTTTACCGGCGGTCGCCGCGGCCGGCTGGCGCAGGCCCACCGCCTCGCGCAACTGGTCCATGAACGGCATGGCCACGCGCCGCGCTTTTTCAGCCCCCGCCTGCAGAATGGCCTCGATGCGATCGGGATGCGCCATCAGATCGGCATACTGCGCCCGCATGGGGCCGATCTCGGCCTCGATCAGGTCGCACAGGGCCTGCTTGGCGTCCCCCCAGCCCAACCCGCCTTCCAGGGCGGCGCGGAACTCCGCCGCCTGCCGCGTCGTGGCAAACGCCCGATACAGGGTGAACAGGTGTGCGGCCTCGGCATCCTTGGGCTCGCCGGGCAGGCGCGAATCCGTGACGATCTGCGCCACGGCGGCCTTCAAGGCCTTTGCGCCGCCCTCGAACAGGGGAATCGTGTTGTTGTAGCTCTTGGACATCTTGCGCCCGTCCAGGCCGGGCAGCGTGGCGACGTCCTCGTCGATCTGGACCTCGGGCAGGACGAACAGGTCCCGGCCCCGGCCATACAGGTGATTGAAGCGCTGGGCGATATCGCGCGCCATTTCCAGGTGCTGGATCTGGTCGCGCCCCACCGGCACCCGATGGGCGTTGAACATCAGGATGTCGGCCGCCATCAGCACCGGATAGGAAAACAGCCCCATGGTGACGCCGTCGTCCGGATCGACGCCCTTGAGCGCATTGGCGTCGACCGAGGCCTTGTAGGCATGCGCCCGGTTCATCAGGCCCTTGGCGGTCACGCAGGTCAGCATCCAGCACAGTTCCGGGATTTCCGGCACGTCCGACTGGCGGTAGAAGGTCACGCGATCCGTATCCAGGCCGGCGGCGATCCAGGTGGCGGCGATCTCCATGCGCGACTGGGCCACACGGGCCGGATCGGCGCATTTGATCAAGGCATGGAAATCGGCCAGGAAGAAGAACGCATCCACCCCAGGTTCCGTACTGGACTGGATGGCCGGGCGGATGGCCCCGGCATAATTGCCCAGGTGAGGGGTGCCGGACGTCGTGATGCCCGTCAGGACCCGGGTCTGCGCCGGGGATTTCGCGGAAGAATTCATCGATCTGCCTGATATTCGGATAAAGGGACGCCCTGCCCGGCCCTACAGCACCACGGCCGCCCGGCGGGTTTCCGCCAGGTATTCCCGCGACTGCATTTCCATCAGACGCGACACCGTGCGGGCAAACTCGTTGGACATCGGCCCCTGAGTATAGAGTTCATCGGCAGGACACTGGGCTGACAGGATCAGCTTGACCTTGTGGTCGTACAGCACATCCACCAGCCAGGTGAAGCGCCGGGCCTCGGAAGCCTGGCGCGGCGCCATGCGCGGCACGTCCGACACGATGATGGTCTGGAAACGATCGGCCAGGTCCAGATAGTCGTTCTGCGAGCGCGGCGTGCCGCACAAGGCCGTGAAATCGAACCAGACGACGGTCCCGGCCAGGGCCACGGCCTGGATCTCGCGGTTCTCGATCAGCAGGACCGGTTTCTGTTCCGCCGTGTCGGCCAGGCGATCAAACGCCGATCGCAGCTCGTCGCGCGTGGCGGCGACGATGGGCGTGATGTAGGTGCGCAGCTGCGCCAGCGTGCGGCGGCGGTAATCCACCCCCGCATCCACATTCAGGGTGTCCATCTTGTCCTGGATCAGGGCGATGGCCGGCAGGATCCGGTCGCGGTGCAGACCATCGGGATACAAGGTGGACGGTTCGTAGTTCGACGTCATCACGAATGACGTGCCGTATTCGAACAGGCGCATCAGCAGGCGATACAGGATCATCGCGTCGGCCACGTCGGAGACGTGGAACTCATCGAAGCAGATCAGGCGATAACGCTTGGCGATGTTGCGGGCGACGTGGTCCAGAGGATCGGCCTCGCCGCTGACGGCGCGGATCTCCCGGTGCACGCCCCGCATGAATTCATGAAAATGCAGGCGGACCTTGCGCTTGACGGGCACCGTCAGGTAGAAAGCATCCATCAGGAAGCTTTTGCCGCGCCCCACCCCGCCCCACAGGTACACGCCGCGAGGCACGTCCGGGTGCAGGAACAGCTTTTTCAGCCGGCTGGAGCGTTGCCGCTTGAACTCGATCCAGTCGTCATAGTAGTGCTGCAGGCGCACGACGGCTGCGTGCTGGGCCTCGTCTGCGACGAAGCCCCGCTCACGCAGGGCCTGCGCGTAGTACGCGCTGACATCCATCGGCGACTACAGATTCAGCGTGCGCTTGTCCACCGCCAGGGCGGCTTCCTTGACGGCTTCGGACAGCGTCGGGTGCGCATGGCAGATCCGGGCGATGTCCTCGGCGGCGCCGCGGAATTCCATGATGGTGACGGCTTCGGCAATCAGTTCGGACGCCATCGGCCCGACGATGTGCACGCCCAGGACTTCATCGGTCTTGGCATCGGCCAGGATCTTGACGAAGCCGGTCGTGTCGCCCAGGGCGCGCGCGCGGCCATTGGCCATGAACGGGAAGGACCCGGCCTTGTAATCGCGGCCGTCGGCCTTCAGGGCCTGTTCGGTCTTGCCGACCCAGGCGACTTCCGGCGAGGTATAGATCACCCAGGGAATCGTGTCGAAATTCACGTGCCCGTGCTGACCGGCGATGCGCTCGGCCACGGCCACGCCTTCTTCTTCGGCCTTATGCGCCAGCATCGGGCCGCGCACCACGTCGCCCACCGCCCAGACGTTGGCCAGATTGCTGCGGCAGTCTTCGTCGACCACCACGAAGCCGCGCTCGTCGAGCTTCAAGCCCACGACGTCGGCGCCCAGGCCCTGGGTGTTGGGCACGCGGCCGATCGACACGATCAGCCGATCCACCGCCAGTTTCTGGTCAGCGCCGGCGGCGTCCGCGTACTGGATGTTCACGCCCTTGGCGGAGGATTTGACTTCGCCGATGCGCACGCCGGTCTGGATGTCCAGGCCTTGTTTCGTCAGGGCCTTCTGCGCTTCCTTGGCCACATCGCGGTCCACGGCGCCCAGGAAATCGGGCATGGCTTCCAGGATGGTGACTTCGGACCCCAGGCGACGCCAGACGCTGCCCATTTCCAGGCCGATCACGCCCGCGCCGATGATACCCAGTTTCTTGGGCACGGCGGGAATGCGCAGGGCGCCGTCATTGGACAGGATCTGTTCCTCGTCGAAGGGCAGGCCCGGCAGTTCGCGGGCGCTGGAGCCCGTCGCGACGATCACGTGACGGCCTTCCAGGTCTTCCTCGGTCTTGCCGGCAACCTTCACCGACCAGCCGAAATCGGTCTTGGCCGCCAGCGACCCCGTGCCGTGGAAGAAGGACACCTTGTTCTTCTTGAACAGATACAGGATGCCTTCGTTGTTCTGCTTGACCACCGTGTCCTTGCGTCCGACCAGCTTGGCAAGATCCAGGCTGACGCCCTTGGCGGTGATCCCGTGCTCGGCGAAATGATGGTTCACCTGATCGTAGTGTTCGGAGGACTGCAGCAGCGCCTTGGACGGGATACAGCCCACGTTGGTGCAGGTGCCGCCCGGGGCGGGCTTGCCGGCGGCATTGCTCCAGGCGTCCACGCAGGCCACGGCCAGACCCAGCTGGGCGGCGCGGATGGCGGCGATATAGCCACCGGGGCCCGCACCGATCACGATTACATCAAATTGTTTTGCCATGTTCTTCTCTCAAAACGACGCACCCCGAAGGGTGCGTACCGGATTACGTCAAAGCGGTGGATCAGACGCTCAGCAGCAGGCGCTGCGGGTCTTCCAGGGCTTCTTTCATGGCCACCAGGGCCAGCACGGCTTCGCGGCCGTCGATGATCCGGTGGTCATAGGACAGGGCCAGGTAGTTCATCGGACGGATCACGACCTGACCGTTTTCCGCGACCGGGCGATCCTTGGTGGCATGGATGCCCAGGATGGCCGATTGCGGCGGGTTGATAATCGGGGTCGACAGCATCGAACCGAATACGCCGCCGTTGGAGATCGAGAAGGTCCCGCCGGTCAGTTCATCCAGAGTGAGCTTGCCGTCCTGGGCGCGGCGCCCGAAGTCGGCGATCTGCTTTTCGATGTCGGCCAGCGACAATTGATCGGCATTGCGCAGGATGGGCACCACCAGGCCACGCGGACTGCCCACCGCCACGCCGATGTCGAAATAGCCGTGGTAGATGATGTCCTTGCCGTCCACCGAGGCGTTGACCACCGGATAGCGCTTGAGCGCCGCGACGGCCGCCTTGACGAAGAAAGACGTGAAGCCGAGCTTGACGCCGTGTTCCTTTTCGAAGGCTTCCTTGTATTTCTTGCGCAGATCCATGATGGCCTGCATGTTGACCTCGTTGAAGGTCGTCAGGATGGCGTTTTCGGTTTGCGACTGGATCAGGCGTTCGGCCACGCGGGCGCGCAGACGGCTCATGGGCACGCGCTGTTCCGGGCGCCCGTCCAGGCCGACCGGGACCGGAGCGGCCGGCGTGGCCGGAGCGGCGGCGGCCGAGGCGTTCAGGGCATCGCCCTTGGTGACGCGGCCTGCGCGGCCCGTGCCTTCCACCGTGGCGGGGTCGATGCCTTTTTCGGACAGGATCTTGCCCGCGGCCGGCGAGGCCGCGGAGGATTTGGCGGCCGGCGCCGGGGCCGCGGCAGCGGCGGCAGGTGCGGCTGCGGCGGCAGGTGCGGCTTCAGCCTTCGGAGCGGCAGCGGCAGCCTTGGCGGCGGTATCGATGCGGGCCAGGACTTCGCCCGAGGTCACGGTGCTGCCGTCGCCCTTGACGATTTCGGACAACACGCCCGAGGCAGGGGCCGGCACTTCCAGCACGACCTTGTCCGTTTCGACTTCGATCAGGATCTCATCGGCTTCGACGGCTTCACCCGGCTGCTTTTTCCAGTTCAGCAAGGTGGCTTCGGAGATGGATTCGGAAAGCTGGGGAACGAGAACTTCGGTAATGGCCATAATGATTTTTCCGGTATGTCAGTCTTTGAATAGGTCGGTTTATTTGATCAGCGAGAAGCTTTTCAGTTTCGGCGCGAAGGCCTGCTCGATCAGGGCGTGCTGCTGTTCCTGGTGTTTGGCCAGGTAGCCCACGGCCGGCGAAGCCGAAGCCGGACGGCCGGCATAGCCCAGTTTCTGACCATCGTTCATGTTCTCGTACAGATGATGCTGCACGTAGAACCACGGCCCCTGGTTCTGCGGTTCGTCCTGCACCCAGACCAGTTCCTTGGCGTTCTCGTACTTCTGCAGTTCGGTCTGGAAGGACTTGTGCGCGAACGGATAGAGCTGCTCGATGCGCAGGATGGCGACGTCCTTGCGGTTCTGTTCGTCGCGGGCATGGACCAGGTCGTAGTAGACCTTGCCGGAACACACCAGCACGCGCTTGACGTCCGCCGGCACGATGTCGGCGCTGACTTCGCCGATGACAGGCTGGAAGGTGCCTGTGGCCAGATCGTCCAGCGGGGAAGTCGCCGCCTTGTTGCGCAGCAGCGACTTGGGCGTGAAGATCACCAGCGGCTTGCGGAACTGACGGATCATCTGGCGGCGCAGCACGTGGAAGATCTGCGCGCCATTGGTGGGCTGCACGACCTGCATGTTGTTGTCGGCGCACAGTTGCAGGAAACGCTCGATCCGAGCGGACGAGTGTTCCGGCCCCTGGCCTTCGTAGCCGTGCGGCAGCATCAGCACCAGGCCGCAGGCCCGGCCCCATTTGGCCTCGCCCGAGGCGATGAACTGGTCGATGACGACCTGGGCGCCGTTGGCGAAGTCGCCGAACTGGGCTTCCCAGATGGTGAGGATGTTGGGTTCCGCCGTGGCGTAGCCGTACTCGAAACCCAGCACGGCAGCTTCGGAGAGCACCGAGTCGATGACGGTGAACGGCGCCTGGCTTTCGGAGACGTTCTGCAGCGGGATGTAGGACCCGGCATCCCAGCGCTCGCGCTTCTGGTCATGCAGCACCGCATGGCGGTGGGTGAACGTGCCCCGGCCCGAATCCTGGCCGGTGATGCGAATGGCATAGCCATTGGCCACCAGCGTGGCAAACGCCAGGTGCTCGCCCATGCCCCAGTCGATCGGGTGTTCGCCGCGGGCCATGGCCAGACGGTCGTTCAGCAGCTTGTTGACCAGGGGGTGAACGGTAAAGCCTTCCGGCACCTGAGTCAGTTTTTCGCCGATGCGGGTCAGTTCGGCCAGCGGCACGCCGGTGTCGGCATGGTCGGTCCATTTGGCGCCCAGGAACGACGACCAGTCGGTGGCGTACTTGTTTTTATAGTCGGTCAGGACGGGCTCGACCGTGCGCTGGCCGTCTTCCATCAGCTGGCGATAGTCCTTGACCATCTGGTCGGGCTCGCCGTCGGCCAGAATGCCCTGGGCCACCAGGCGATCCGCGTACAGCTTGCGGGTGCCGGGGTGCTTGCCGATGCTCTTGTACATCAGCGGCTGGGTCAGGGACGGGGTGTCCTGCTCGTTGTGGCCCAATTTGCGGAAGCAGACGATATCCACCACCACGTCGTGGCCGAACTGCTGGCGGTAATCCAGGGCCAGTTTCGTCGCGAAGACCACGGCTTCGGGATCGTCGCCGTTGACGTGGAAGACCGGGGCTTCGATCATCTTGACCACGTCCGTGCAATACAGCGTGGAGCGCGTGTCGCGCGGGTCGGAGGTCGTGAAGCCGATCTGGTTGTTGATGACGATGTGCAGCGTGCCGCCGGTGCCGTAGCCCCGGGTCTGAGCCAGATTCAGGGTTTCCATGACCACGCCCTGACCGGCGAAGGCCGCGTCGCCGTGCACCAGCACGGGCAGCACCTGATCGCCCTTGGGATCGGCGCGACGGTCCTGGCGGGCGCGCACGCTGCCTTCCACCACCGGGTTGACGATTTCCAGGTGCGACGGGTTGAATGCCAGCGACAGATGCAGCGGGCCGCCGCGCGTGGACAGGTCGCTGGAAAAGCCGTTGTGGTATTTGACGTCGCCGTCGCTGAGCGCCTGGGTATGCTTGCCCTCGAATTCGGCGAACAGGTCACCGGGCATCTTGCCCATGATATTGACCAGCAGATTCAGGCGGCCCCGGTGGGCCATGCCGACGACGATTTCCTGCACGCCGTTTTCACCGGCATGATTGACGACTTCGTCCATGGAGGCGATGAAGCTTTCGCCGCCTTCCAGGGAAAAGCGCTTCTGGCCGACGTATTTCGTATGCAGAAAACGTTCCAGGCCTTCGGCTTCGGTGACCTGCTGCAGAATATTGCGTTTCTGCTCGACGGTGAATTCGGGCACCCCCAGGGTGGATTCCAGGCGTTCCTGGATCCAGCGCTTCACGGCCGGGTCGGAGATATGCATGAACTCCACGCCGACGTTGCGGCAATAGGTATCCTGCAGCGCCTTCAGGATGTCCCGCATGGTCATCGTGTCGGCTTTGGTGAAATAGGTGTTCGTCGCCGAATAGATCTGGTCCAGATCGGCTTCGGACAAACCGTAGAAGGCGGGATCCAGTTCGGGGATGGCGGGACGGTCGCGGCGTTTCAGCGGATCGAGCTGGGCAATGCGCGAACCCAGCGAGCGATATGCCGCGATGATGGACTGGACGTAAACCTGTTTGCTGGCGATGGCCAGGGCTTGATCCGATGCCTGCGCCGGCCGCACCTGAAAGGCGTTTTCGCGAGCCCGCAGGGCAAAGGAAGCGACGATGGGGGCGTGAGCCTGATCGCGGGTGGCTTCGCGGCCATCAGCAGCCGGCTGGTGCTGAAGCTGATCGAAGTAGCTGCGCCACTGGTCTGGAATGGAACCCGGATTATCGAGATAGTCTTCGTAGAGTTCTTCTACGTAAGGCGCGTTGGCGCCAAAAAGATAAGAATTAGATTGGAGTTCTTGTTCCGTTGACATTGTGCGCTTCACCTGACGGGTGCTTCACCCGAACGATGCAGATTGAAAAACCTTCCGCGGCTCGGCCAGACCGATGAGCGGATAGCAGGGGCAGAAGGCTGATGTACGACGCCTTGCATAAGCCGTATTAAGGCTAAAGTATACCCGTGTTGCCACGCGGGTATAAACTGACCAGCCCAAAACGCCCGGTCTATGCCCCTTTTCACGAGATTGGCGTTGGTATTTACAAACACTTGTGCGGACCATGCCTTGCCCGGGCGGGTCGCGAAGATATCAGACCAATAAATCAGCAGGAGCACTCGTCATCATGAACTTGAAAGATGATCGCGCCAAAATGGCGCTTGATTACCACGCATTCCCGACACCCGGAAAGATTTCCGTCGTGCCCACCAAACCGCTGGCCAACCAGGACGACCTGTCGCTGGCCTATTCGCCGGGGGTGGCCATCGCCAGCATGACCATCCACGCGGAAGGCGAAGCCGCCGCCGCCAAATACACGTCCCGCGCCAATCTGGTCGGCGTCGTGACCAACGGCACCGCCGTGCTGGGCCTGGGCAACATCGGCCCGCTGGCCGCCAAGCCCGTCATGGAGGGCAAGGGCTGCCTGTTCAAGAAATTCGCCGGCATCGATGTGTTCGACATCGAACTGAACGAGCACGACCCCGACAAGCTGGTGGACATCATCGCCGCCCTGGAACCGACGCTGGGCGGCATCAACCTGGAAGACATCAAGGCGCCGGAATGCTTCTACATCGAAAAGAAGCTGCGCGAACGCATGAAGATCCCCGTCTTCCACGACGACCAGCACGGCACGGCCATCATTTCCTCGGCCGCGGTCCTGAACGGCCTGAAAGTCGTCGACAAGGAAATCGGCAAGGTCAAGCTGGTCTGCTCGGGCGCCGGAGCCGCCGCCATCGCCTGCCTGGACCTGCTGGTCAAGCTGGGTGTTTCTCAGCAGAACATCTATGTGGTCGACTCGCGCGGCGTCATCTGGCAGGGCCGCGATGAAAAGATGGAGCCCAACAAGGCCCGCTACGCGCAGCAGACCGATGCCCGCACGCTGGCGGACGTCTGCCGGGGCGCCGACGTTTTCCTGGGCTGCTCAGCCCCCGGCGTGCTGACGCAGGACATGGTGCGCAGCATGGCCGACCGGCCCCTGATCCTGGCCCTGGCCAACCCCGATCCGGAAATCCGCCCGGAAGACGCCAAGGCCGCTCGTCCGGATTGCATCGTCGCCACGGGTCGCTCCGATTACCCCAACCAGGTCAACAACGTCCTGTGCTTTCCCTTCATTTTCCGCGGCGCGATGGATTGCGGCGCAACCGTCATCAATGAAGAGATGAAGCTGGCTTGCGTCAAGGCCATCGCCGAACTGGCCGAGGCCGAAAGCAGCGCCGAGGTCGCGGGCGCCTATGCCGACCAGGACCTGTCCTTCGGGCCGGAATACATCATCCCCAAACCGTTCGACCCGCGCCTGATCATCAAGATCGCGCCGGCCGTGGCCGAAGCCGCCGCCGCATCCGGCGTGGCCCGGCGCCCCATCGAGGACATGGACGCCTACCGCCAGTCCCTGATGAGCATCGTCTACCATTCCGGCCAGTTGATGCGCCCCCTGTTCCAGCAGGCGAAATCCGCGCCCAAGCGCGTGATCTACGCCGACGGCGAAGACGAACGCGTGCTGCGCGCCGCCCAGACGGTGCTCGACGAGCAGATCGCCTGGCCCATTCTGGTGGGCCGGCCCTCCGTGATCGACATGCGCATCCGTAAATTCGGCCTGCGCCTGGTGCCCGGCCAGAATGTGGAAATCGTGGACCCGGAAGACGATTCCCGTTTCAACGAAACCTGGACTGCGTACTACAAGCTGCGCGGCCGCGAAGGCGTGACGCCCGACATCGCCAAGGCCATGGTGCGCAAGCACAACTCCCTGATCGGCGTGATGCTGCTGCAGCGCGGCGACGCAGACGCCATGATCTGCGGGGTGGCCAGCCGCTTCGACAATCAGCTGAAATACGTGCAGGAAGTCATCGGCCTGAAACCGACGGCCCGCACCTACGCGGCGATGAACGTGCTGATGCTGCCGACGCAGACGCTGTTCATCTGCGACACGCACGTCAACGAGAACCCGGACGCGGAACAGATCGCCGACATGACGATCCAGGCCGCGGAAGAAGTCCGCCGCTTCGGCATCGTGCCGAAGATCGCCCTGCTCTCGCATTCCAACTTCGGCAGCCGCCCCACGGCGTCCTCGCTGAAGATGGCTGAAGCCCGCCGCCTGATCGCGGAACGCGCTCCGAACCTGGAAGTGGACGGGGAAATGCACGCGGATTCCGCCCTGTCGGAACCGATTCGCACCAAGGCCTACCCCGACACGATGCTGAAGGGGCCAGCCAATCTGCTGATCATGCCCAACCTGGATGCCGGAAACATCACCTACAACATGCTGAAGATGACCGGCAGCCATGGGGTGGCGATGGGCCCGGTGCTGCTGGGCGCGGCGCGCCCGGTGCACATCCTGACGACCAGTTCCACCGTGCGGCGCATCATCAACATGACGGCTCTGGCCGTGGTGGATGCCCAGCAAGAGGTCGGCGAAGCGGTCTGATCCGCGTGCGCCGCCATTAAAAGCCGGGCCGTCTCCCAAGACGGCCCGGCTTTTTACGCTTTGGGCGCCAGCGCCTGGATTTCCCGGTACAGGGCGCCCGGCACGGCGATGCCCCGTTCCCGGCTGCGCGCGCGGGCTGCGTAGCGGCGCTGGGACGGCAGGCGAGCCCCCTGGGATTCGATGGCGCCGAACAGCATTTCCGCGCGGGCCGAAGCCTCGGCCGGGTCGCCGAACATCGCCGGGTCGAACGCCAGGATCAGTTCCCCATGGCAGGGGGATGCCCCGGCACCTGCGTCATAGTCCAGCGATTCGCTGCTGAGCCAGTCCCCGATCAAGGCCCCCGCCATCAGCTCGACCATCGTCGACAGGGCCGAGCCCTTGTGGCCGCCGAAGGTCAGCATGGCGCCCGCCATCACGGCCAGCGGATCCGTGGAGGGCTGACCCTGGGCATCCACCCCGCAACCGGCCGGCAGGGACTGGCCGCTGCGCCGGTGCAATTCCAGATCGCCACGAGCGATGGCGCTGGTGGCGAAATCGAAGACGTAAGGGTCCTTCCCGGCGCGCGGCCAACCAAAGGCGATCGGATTGGTGCCCAGCGCCGGCCGGCGCCCGCCCGCGGGCGCCACCCAGGCATGGCTGGGGGTCAGGGCCAGGGCCACCAACCCCCGCGCGGTCAAGGCTTCGACTTCAGGCCACAACGCCGAAAAATGCACGCAGTGCCGGATGACCAGCGCCCCGATGCCCTGCCGGCGCGCAAGGTCCGTCAGCGGATCCAGCCCGCGCTCGAATGCCAGCGGCGCAAACCCGAAATCCGCATCCACGCGAACGACGACGCCCGCGCCATCCTGCAGACCGGGCCGGGCCGCCACCTTGACCTTGCCCGCGCGAATCGTCCGGACGCAATCCAGGATCCGGTACACGCCGTGGGACTGGCAATCGTCACGCTGGCCGGCCAGCACCACGCGAGTGATGGCGCCGGCATGCGCCTCATCCAGTCCGTGGTGGCGCAAGACGCGCATGGACAGGGATTCGATTTCCTCGGGGCTCAGATACAGAACATCCGTCATTGAATTCTTTCCGCATTGGATTCGCATTGACCGGCAAGTGTAGCGGCTTGCCCGCGAAAGGCCCAGCCGGCGGAACGGAAGCGTCCCGCCGGCGGCTCCGCCGGACGGCGCTCAGGCGCGCCGACGCCGGACCATGCGCAGGGCCTGCGGCCCCTCGGACCACCCCAGCACCATGCCGGCGGCGCCCAGCAAAATGGCGCTCGCGCCCAACAGCTGCAACAGTTGCGGGTGCTTCCCGAAGGCCCAGGCGTCCACGAGGAACGCCACAATCGGGTAGATGAAGGACAACGACCCGGTCAGGTAGGTGGGCAGGCGCTGGATGGCGCCGTAGAGCAGGATGTACATCCCCCCGGTATGCACCACGCCCAGCGTCACCAGGTAGGGCCAACTGGCGGACGCGATCGGGTCGCTCCAGTGCGCCAGCGGCCACAGCAGCGCAACGCCCACGACCGTCTGGATCAGTCCGATCAAATGGGGCGGCACCCCGCGCAGGGACTTGGCGATGAGGGCCGCCACGGCATAGAAGAACGCGGCGCCCAGGGCCATCGCCACCCCCGTCAGATAGTCGCTCCCGGCGGCCTGCCCTTCCGGCTGGGCCTGCACGATCAAGAGCACGCCGCCGAAGGCCAGCACCAGCCAGAACACCCGGCTGCGCGTCAGGCGTTCGTGCAGCAACAGCACCCCCAGGCCCACCAGCATGAAGGGCTGCACGTTGTACACCACGGTCGCAATGGAAATGGAGGCGCGCGAGTAGGCCGAGAACAACAGCAGCCAGTTCGCCACGATCGCCACACCGCCCAGGACCGCCAGCCCCAACTGCCGCGCCGTCACCCGTCCGCGCTTGAAATGCCCCAGCGCCAGGCACACGGGGAGCAAGGTCGCCGCGCCGAACAGGCAGCGCCAGAACACGACATCGGTGACAGGCCGGCCCGACAGCACCACCAGCCAGCCGATCGTGCCGGCGATCACCATCGCGGCGCTCATCTCCAGCGTCCCTCGGACATTATCGTTCATCGCACTTCTCCGGCAATCGATAGGGATACCAATTTAACTGCCTGGCTGGAAAATTCATCTTAAATAAAAAAGAGAAAAGATATATATTCCTTTTATAGAAAGGAAAATAAAGGAATATCCCATGGCACTAGATGACACTGACCGTCAACTCCTCGCGCTGCTGCAAGCCGACGCCCGCCTGCCCGTCAAAACGCTCGCGCAACGCATCGGCCTTTCCGCGCCCGGCGCCACCGATCGCCTGCGCAAGCTGGAAGACCGAGGCGTGATCCGCGCGTTCACCGTCACCGTCGATCCGCACGCCCTGGGCTATTCCCTGCAGGCCATCGTCCGCATCAAGCCGCTGCCGGGCAAGCTGCACGCGGTGCAGAAAGCGCTCGAGGCGATTCCGGAACTCTCGGAGTGCGACAAGGTGACAGGCGACGACTGCTTCATCGCACGCCTGCACCTGCGCTCCATCGAGCACCTGGACTTCATCCTGGAAAGCATTTCGGACAAGGCGGAAACCCGCTCGTCCATCGTCAAATCCCAGCCTGTCGCCCGCAGGCTGCCGGCGTTCTGAGGCCAAAAAAAACGGGCCCGAAGGCCCGTTTCCGATATTCCGTCAGCACTATAGTGCTAACAAAAACCTCGAAAATTTACTTCACGTCGCGCACCGCGGCGCCCGTATACAGCTGGCGCGGGCGGCCGATCTTGTAGTTGGGATCGGACAGCATTTCATTCCACTGGGCGATCCAGCCCACCGTGCGGGCCAGCGCGAAGATGGCCGTGAACAGCGAGGTCGGGATGCCGATGGCGCGCTGCACGATGCCCGAATAGAAGTCGACGTTCGGGTAGAGCTTGCGTTCCACGAAGTACGGATCCTCCAGGGCGATGCGCTCGACTTCCATGGCCAGCTTGAACAGCGGATCGTCATGCAGGCCCAGGGCGTCCAGCACTTCGCGGCAGGTTTCCTGCATCATCGTGGCGCGCGGGTCGTAGTTCTTGTAGACGCGGTGACCAAAGCCCATCAGGCGCACGCCGGAATTCTTGTCTTTGACCTTTTCCATGAACTCGCCGACCTTGGCGATGCCGCCGTTGGCCTGGAGCGTTTCCAGCATGTTCAGGCAGGCTTCGTTGGCCCCGCCGTGCGCCGGGCCCCACAGGCAGGCCACGCCGGCCGCGATGGCCGCGAACGGGTTGGTGCCCGAGGAACCGCACAAGCGCACCGTGGAGGTGGACGCATTCTGTTCGTGATCGGCGTGCAGGATGAAGATGCGGTCCAGCGCGCGTTCCACCACATCATTGACCTGGTAGTCGTCGCAAGGCGTGGCGAACATCATGCGCAGGAAGTTGCCGGTGTAGGACAGATCGTTCTTCGGGTAGATGAAGGGCTGTCCCAGGGAATGCTTGTACGCCATGGCGACCAGGGTCGGCATTTTGGCGATCAGGCGGATGGCGGAGACTTCACGGTGACGCGGATTCGTGATGTCGGTCGAGTCGTGGTAGAAGGCCGAGAGCGCGCCCACCAGACCGGTCAACACCGCCATCGGGTGCGCGTCGCGGCGGAAGCCCTGCAGGAAGGTGTGCATCTGTTCGTGCACCAGGGTGTGGTGCGTGACCAGGCTGTCGAATTCCTGCTTCTGCTGACCGTTGGGCAGTTCGCCGTTCATGATCAGATAGCAGATCGTCAGAAAATCACATTTCTGCGCCAGCTGGTCGATCGGGTAGCCGCGATACAGCAGCTGGCCCTTGTCGCCATCGATGTAGGTGATGGCCGATTCGCACGAAGCGGTCGCCATGAAGCCCGGATCGTAGGTGAACATCCCGGTCTGGCCGTAGAGCTTGCGGATGTCGACGACGTCCGGGCCCACGGTCCCCTGATACACGGGAAATTCGACCGACGGGCTGCCATCGGAGAACGATAGCGTGGCTTTTTTATCGGATAGCTGCATGTGATTTTCCTTTAAGTTACAGCGCTTTCATGTGCTCGACGAGCCGCCGGATGTCGGGGGTGTCATATACCCCATCCAGATCCGACCGCCCCAGCAGGACGTCGAGCAATTCGTTGTCGCCCATTTCAAAAAGCTGTGTCAGCGCCCGAACGTCGGCCTCGCTCAACTGCGCTTCGCAGGCATCCAGGAAGCGTGTGATGATGAGATCGTTTTCGAGCAGACCGCGGCGCGCCCGCCAGCGCAGGCGTGCGCGGTCCAGATCAGAAAGATCGCCAGGCATGCGGATTCCTATACCGTACGCCGGACGAGCATTTCCTTGATCTTGCCGATGGCAGCCGAAGGATTCAGGCCCTTCGGACAGACCTCGGTACAGTTCATGATCGTATGGCAGCGGAAGAGCCTGTACGGATCTTCCAGGTTGTCCAGACGTTCGCTCGTGGCGCGGTCGCGTGAATCGGCGATGAAGCGATAAGCCTGCAACAGGCCGGCCGGGCCGACGAATTTGTCCGGGTTCCACCAGAAAGACGGACAGGCCGTCGAGCAGCAGCCGCACAGAATGCATTCGTACAGGCCGTTGAGTTCCTCGCGTTCTTCCGGGGACTGCAGGCGTTCTTTCTCGGGCGGCGGTTCGTCGTTGATCAGATACGGCTTGATCGAGTGGTACTGATCGTAGAAGAACGTCATGTCCACGATCAGGTCGCGCACCACGGGCAGGCCGGGCAGCGGCTTGAGGACGATGGGTTCGGTCAGGTCCAGCATGTTGGTCGTGCAGGCCAGGCCGTTATGCCCGTTGATGTTCATGGCGTCGGACCCGCACACGCCCTCGCGGCAGGAGCGGCGCAGCGCCAGGCTGTCGTCGACGTCGTTCTTGATCCGCAGGATGGCGTCCAGCAGCATCTTGTCGGACGGCTGCAGTTCGACTTCCAGTTTCTGCATGTAAGGCCGCTCATCCTTGTCCGGATCGTAGCGGTAGATCTCAAATTTCACGATACGTTTAGTCATGACGATATCCAGATTAGAAGGTCCGCGCCTTGGGCGGGATGGTGTCCACGGTCAGCGGCTTCATGCGCACCGGCTTGTAGTCCAGACGGTTGTCCGGCGCGAACCACAAGGTGTGCTTGAGCCAATTGACGTCGTCGCGGTCCGGGTATTCTTCGAGCGCGTGGGCGCCGCGCGATTCCAGCCGGTTGGCGGCGGACTTCGATGTGGCGCGGGCGACCTCGATCATGTTGGTGACTTCCAAAGCCTCCAGGCGCGCGGTGTTGAACACCTGGGACTTGTCGGAGTAATACATGTTCTCGACTTCCGGCACCAGATCGCTGATGACCTGTTCGCCTTCCTTCAGTTTGTCGAGCTTGCGGAACACGCCGTAATGGCTTTGCATGGCCTGCTGCATCTTGTGGACGACATCCTGGGGCTTTTCGCCCGACGTGCGGCTTTCCAGGCGATCCAGACGGTCGATGGAAGCCTCGATGTCAGTCTCGGGAAGCACCTGGTGGCTATGCTGCCGTTCAGGATGCTGGTCGACGATGAAATTGCCCGCCGACCGTCCGAACACCACCAGATCCAGCAGCGAATTCGTGCCCAGGCGATTGGCGCCGTGCACGGACGTGGCCGCGCATTCGCCGATGGCATACAGGCCGTTGACGACTTTTTCCTCGCCATTGACCAGGGTCATGACCTGACCATGGTAGTTGGCCGGAATGCCGCCCATCTGGTAATGGATGGTGGGCACGACCGGGATCGGGTCCTTGATCGGATCGATGTTGGCGAACTTGATAGCGATTTCACGGATGGACGGCAGGCGCTTCATGATGGTTTCAGCGCCCAGGTGGTCAAGCTTCAGCAACACATGGTTGCCGTCGCCGCAACCGCGGCCTTCCTTGATTTCCTGGTCCATGGAACGCGACACGAAATCGCGCGGCGCCAGGTCTTTCAACTGCGGCGCATAGCGTTCCATGAAACGTTCGCCGTCCTTGTTCAGCAGGAAACCGCCTTCGCCGCGCACACCTTCGGTGATCAGCACGCCGGCGCCAGCCACGCCCGTGGGGTGGAACTGCCAGAATTCCATGTCCTGCAGCGGGATGCCGGCGCGCGCCGCCATGCCCAGGCCGTCGCCGGTATTGATGAAGGCATTGGTGGTGGCGGCCCAGATGCGGCCCGCGCCGCCGGTGGCCAGCACGGTGTGCTTGGCTTCGAGGACGTAGACGTCACCGGTTTCCATTTCCATGGCGGTCACGCCCAGCACGTCGCCGTCGTTGTTGCGCAGCAGATCCAGCGCCATCCATTCGATGAAGAAATTGGTGCGGGCCGCGACGTTGCGCTGATACAGGGTATGCAGCATGGCGTGGCCGGTGCGGTCGGCCGCGGCACAGGCGCGCTGCACGGGCTTTTCACCGAAATGAGAGGTATGCCCGCCAAAGGGGCGCTGATAGATGGTGCCGTCGGGGTTGCGGTCGAACGGCATGCCGAAGTGTTCGAGCTCGTAGACCGCATTGGGGGCTTCGCGCACCATGAATTCGATCGAATCCTGGTCTCCGAGCCAGTCGGAACCCTTCACCGTATCGTACATGTGCCATTGCCAGTGGTCTTCGCTCATGTTGCCCAGCGAGGCGCTGACGCCGCCTTGCGCCGCGACCGTATGCGAGCGCGTGGGGAAGACTTTGGACAGCACGGCCACCGTCAGGCCGGCATTGGACAGCTGCAGGGCGCAGCGCAGGCCGGCCCCGCCGGCGCCGACGACCACCACATCGAACTGGCGGCGCGGGAGAGTTTTCTTGACAGCAGCCACGTTAGAGACTCCAGAGAATTTTAGCGAAGAAGACCACCGCGGCGACCAGCCAGAGGATGGTCAGGACCTGCAGGAACAGCCGCAGGCCGGCAGAGTGCACGTAGTCCATCCAGATGTCGCGCACGCCGATCCAGGCGTGCCAGGCCAGAGACAGAAAAGCCAGGGTCGCCAGCAGTTGGCCGACGGGCAGCATGCCAATGGTAAAGGCGAAGAAAGCGCGCCAGGATTCGAAATCCAGGCTGGGCGTGAAAACGGCGTACAGCACCAGAACCAGGGTGTAGATCGCCATGATGACGGCGGTGGCGCGCTGGACGATGAAGTCGCGTGTGCCATAGTGCGCGCCCACGACCAGGCGCTTGCGGCCGATGCGTTCTTGTATCATTACCAGGCTCCGAATAGTTTCAAACCGAACACGACGGTCAGCGCCAGCGCGACGCCCGTCACCAGGGCGCCCGAACGCTGCGACGACGCGCGGTCGTTGCCGATGTGCAGATCCAGCGTCAGGTAGCGGATGCCCGCGCAGAAATGATGGAAGTAGCCCCACATCAGCACCAGCAGCACGATCTTACAGGCGGGGCTGGCCACCCAGGCCTTCATGGCGGCAAAGGTTTCCAGCGACTGCACGCTGTGCGCGAACAGCGGCACCAGGATCACCGGCAGCGCCAGGAACAACAGCGCCCCGCTGACGCGGTGCAGGATGGATGCTTTGCCAGCGGGCGGCAATTTGTAGCTCATGAGGTCGGACAACCCCAGATTACGAAACTGCGGACGCGGCTTTGTGGCTGATTCAGACATGATGGCCTCGTAGTTGAAAATTAGAAGGATGTTCTGGGTTCAATCGGCATTTTCGCCGATCTGCAGATCAATTCAAACTGTTGCGATAATGGTACCGTTCGGTGACGTAGTGGCCCCGCCGCAATTCCATGGGCCGGTCGCCATACGTGTAGGCGATGCGCTCGACCTGCAGCAAGGGGCTGCCCGGCGCGACCTGCAGGAAGTCGGCCTGCGCATCGGTGGCTGCCACGGCGCGGATCTTTTCCTCGGCCCGCACCATGCTGACGCCGAATTCGGTTTCAAACAAAGCATAGACCGGCCCGCGATAGCGCTGCAGGAACTCCAGGGTCAGGCCCTTGAACACACTGCCCGGCAGCCAGATGTCGTCCAGGATGGTGGGCGTGTCATCGAAAGACAGCACGCGGCGCATGTTGACCACGGCATCGCCCGCCCGCAGATCCAGGGCGGCCGCGATTTCGGCCGAGGCCTTGGTGCGCCGGCAGTCCAGGATCTGGCTGCTGGACGCCGCCGGCAGGCCGTCATCCGGGCTGAGCCGCAAAAAGCGGTAGCGGACCCGGGCTTCATTATGGGTGGCGACGAAGGTGCCCTTGCCCTGGCGGCGGATCAGCAGATTGTCGGCCGCCAATTCGTCGATGGCCTTGCGGACCGTGCCCTGGCTGACCTGAAAACGGGCGGCCAATTCCAGTTCGCTGGGGATGGCTTCGCCGGGCTTCCATTCGCCCCGGTCCAGTCCTTGCAGGATCAGACCCTTGATCTGCTGATACAACGGGCTGAACGCGGCACTGTGTGATGCGCGCCCTAGCGGCTGTTGGCGGTCGATCGAAGGGGTATCGGACATGTCGGATGAAAGTGCTGCAGGGCGGCCCATGCTACAAAATGGAACTTCGGCATTTTCGCATTTCCGCGTGCAGATGTCTAATACTCTTCTGTCTTATATAAGATATAAGACTCTTGACGCTGAGGGATGAAATACACTACTCTTTTCGGCGTTTTCGCATACCCCGGATACCCCCTCATCCTATCGGAGAATCACTATGTCCAAACCCGCCATGCGCGTTGCGGTCACCGGCGCCGCCGGCCAGATCGGCTATGCCCTGCTGTTTCGCATCGCTTCCGGTGAAATGCTCGGCAAGGACCAGCCCGTCATCCTGCAACTGCTGGAAATTCCGGACGAAAAAGCCCAGAAGGCCCTGCAGGGCGTGATGATGGAACTCGACGACTGCGCCTTCCCGCTGCTGGCCGGCATGAGCGCCCACAGCGACCCGCGCACCGCCTTCAAGGACGCCGACGTCGCCCTGCTGGTGGGCGCGCGCCCCCGCAGCAAAGGCATGGAACGCAAGGACCTGCTGCAGGTCAATGCCCAGATCTTCACGGCCCAGGGCAAGGCGCTGAACGAAGTCGCCAGCCGCAACGTCAAGGTGCTGGTGGTCGGCAATCCGGCCAACACCAACGCCTACATCGCCATGAAGTCCGCTCCGGACCTGCCGGCCAAGAACTTCACCGCCATGCTGCGCCTGGACCACAACCGCGCCCTGTCGCAACTGGCCACCAAGACCGGCAAGGCCGTGGCCGACATCGAGAAGCTGGTCGTGTGGGGCAACCACTCGCCCACCATGTATCCGGACACGCGCTTCGCCACCATCGGCGGCCAGCCCGTCCAGAAGCTGATCAACGACCAGGCCTGGATCGCCGACACCTTCATCCCGACCGTCGGCAAGCGCGGCGCCGCCATCATCGAAGCCCGCGGCCTGTCGTCCGCGGCCTCCGCCGCCAACGCCGCCATCGACCACATCCACGACTGGGTGCTGGGCACGAACGGCAAGTGGGTCACCATGGGCATTCCGTCCGACGGTTCCTACGGCATCCCCGAAGGCATCATCTACGGCGTGCCGGTCACCACCGCCAACGGCGAATACACGCGCATCAGCGGCCTGGAAATCGACGCCTTCTCGCGCGAGCGCATGGATCACACCCTGAACGAACTGCTGGAAGAACGCGACGGTATCGCCGACCTCCTGAAGTAAGCATGTCCTGACGGAGGCATCCGCAGGCCGGCCCGCGGATGCGCCGTCGAATGTCCGGTCGATGACAGACAGGCGCGTCCTGCGGACACAGAATGCCGACAGCATCGACTGGAACCCCGCCCTCCCCCGGGCGATCTCTGCCGCGCATCGGGTCCACCCCGCGCAGCGGCACACCGGAGCGCTGTTCATGACCCGTCCCGCCTCTCCCGGCGCCTTGTTGCGCCAGGCCCTCATCGAAGAATCCCCCCTGCAGATCATCGGCGCCATCAACGCCAACCATGCCCTGCTGGCCAAACGCGCCGGCTACCGCGCCATCTACCTGTCGGGCGGCGGCGTCGCTGCCGGCTCCCTGGGCCTGCCCGACCTGGGCATCAACACCCTGGACGACGTGCTGACCGATATCCGCCGCATCACCGACGTCTGCGATCTGCCGCTGCTGGTGGATATCGACACAGGCTTCGGGCCCTCGGCCTTCAACATCGCCCGCACCGTGAAATCGCTGATCAAGTTCGGCGCCGCCGGCTGCCACATCGAGGACCAGGTCGGCGCCAAGCGCTGCGGCCACCGTCCCGGCAAGGAAATCGTCAGCACCGAAGAAATGGCCGACCGCGTCAAGGCCGCCGCCGATGCCCGCACCGACAGCGATTTCTACCTGATCGCCCGCACCGACGCGATCGCCGTCAGCGGCGTGGATGCCGCCCTGGAGCGCGCCCACGCCTGCGTGGAAGCCGGCGCCGATGCGATCTTCGCGGAAGCCTCCTATGATCTGGAAACCTACGCCAGGTTCTCCAAGTCCCTGGGCGTGCCCGTGCTGGCGAACATCACGGAATTCGGCAAGACGCCGCTGTTCACCGTGCAGGAACTGGCGGGCGCCGGCGTCGGCATCGTGCTGTACCCGCTGTCGGCCTTCCGCGCCATGAACAAGGCGGCGGAAACCGTGTACGAAGCCATTCGCCGCGACGGACACCAGCACAACGTCATCGACCTGATGCAGACGCGCGAAGAACTGTACGACCGCATCGGCTACCACCGCTACGAAGAACAGCTCGACGCGCTGTTCCAGCAAGGCAAGGGCAAGGCGTCCTGAGCCAGGCCCGCCCACCGAATTTCCATCCGTCACCCAAGGAGACCTCTGATGGCGACACGAAAGACTGCTTCCACGAAATCGACCCCGGCGCCCCGCAAGCCCGCAGCCGGCAAGGCTGCAGCGGCTCCCGCCGCCGCCTCGCCCGCGCCCGGCTTCAAGCCGAAGAAATCCGTCGCCCTGTCGGGCATCGTGGCCGGCAACACGGCCCTGTGCACGGTGGGCCGCAGCGGCAACGATCTGCACTATCGCGGCTACGATATCCTGGACATCGCCGATACCTGCGAATTCGAAGAGGTCGCCCATCTGCTGATCCACGGCAAGCTGCCGACCAAGCCCGAACTGAAGGCCTACAAGGAAAAACTGCGCCGCCTGCGCGGCCTGCCGGCCCAGGTCCAGGTGGCCCTGGAAGCCCTGCCCGCGGCCAGCCACCCCATGGACGTGATGCGCACCGCCGCATCGGTGCTGGGCTGCGTGCTGCCCGAAAAAGACGACCACAATCTGCCCGACGCCCGCGACATCGCCGACCGTCTGATGGCCAGCCTGGGCTCGGCTCTGCTGTACTGGTACCACTACAGCCATAACGGACGCATCATCAACGTCGAAACCGAAGACGACAGCATCGGCGGCCATTTCCTGCACCTGCTGCACGGCGAAGTCCCGTCCGACGAGTGGGTCCAGGCCATGCACACCTCCCTGATCCTGTACGCCGAGCACGAATTCAATGCCTCCACCTTCACCGGCCGCGTCATCGCCGGCACGGGGTCGGACATGTATTCCGCCATCACCGGGGCCATCGGCGCGCTGCGCGGACCCAAGCATGGCGGCGCCAACGAGGTCGCCTTTGAAATCCAGAAGCGCTACGACAGTCCCGACGAGGCGGAAGCCGACATCCGCCGCCGCGTCGAGGCCAAGGAAGTCGTGATCGGTTTCGGCCACCCGGTCTACACCGTCTCCGACCCGCGCAACAAAGTCATCAAGGCCGTGGCCCGGAAACTGTCCAAGACCGCCGGTTCGACCAAGATGTTCGACATCGCCGAGCGGCTGGAATCGGTCATGTGGGATGCCAAGAAAATGTTCCCGAACCTGGACTGGTTCTCGGCCGTTTCCTATCACATGATGGGCGTGCCCACCGCCATGTTCACGCCGCTGTTCGTGATCGCCCGCACCGCCGGCTGGTCGGCGCACATCGTCGAACAGCGCATCGACAACAAGATCATCCGCCCGACGGCCAACTACGTCGGCCCGGAAGATCAGAAATTCGTCCCGCTCTCGAAGCGCAAATAAGCCGCAACTTTTCAGGAATATCTATGTCTGCGACTATTTCCAATGTCCGTCCCCAGCCCGACCAGGTGCTGGTGGACATCGTCGACTACGTGCTCGACTACAAGATCGACAGCGCCCTGGCGCTCGAGACCGCCCGCAACTGCCTGATCGACACCCTGGGCTGCGGCCTGGAAGGCCTGGAATACCCCGCCTGCCGCAAACTGATGGGCCCCATCGTGCCCGGCACGGTCGTCCCCAACGGCGCCAAGGTCCCCGGCACGCAATTCCAGCTGGACCCGGTCCAGGCGGCCTTCAACATCGGCTGCATGATCCGCTGGCTGGACTTCAACGACACCTGGCTGGCCGCCGAATGGGGCCACCCGTCCGACAACCTGGGCGGCATCCTGGCCGTGGCCGACTGGCTGTCCCGCAACGCGGTGGCGGCCGGCAAGGCCCCGCTGACCATGCGCGCCGTGCTGGAAGGCATGATCAAGGCCCACGAAATCCAGGGCTGCATCGCACTGGAAAACTCCTTCAACAAGGTCGGTCTGGACCACGTGGTGCTGGTCAAGGTCGCCTCGACCGCCGTGGTATCCCAGATGCTGGGCCTGTCGCGCGACGAAACCATCAATGCGGTGTCCCTGGCCTGGGTGGACGGGCAAAGCCTGCGCACCTACCGCCACGCGCCCAACACGGGCAGCCGCAAGTCCTGGGCGGCGGGCGACGCCACCAGCCGCGCCGTGCGCCTGGCCCTGATGGCCCGCACCGGCGAAATGGGCTATCCATCCGTGCTGAGCGCGCCGATCTGGGGCTTCTACGATGTGCTGTTCAAGGGCCAGCCCTTCAAGTTCCAGCGCCCCTACGGCAGCTACGTGATGGAAAACGTGCTGTTCAAGATTTCCTTCCCGGCCGAATTCCATTCCCAGACCGCCGTGGAATGCGCGATGGACATCCACGCCAAGCTGAAGTCCCTGGGCAAGACCGATGCCGACATCAAGAAGATCACGATCCGCACCCACGAGGCCTGCATCCGCATCATCGACAAGAAAGGCCCGCTGCACAATCCGGCCGACCGCGACCACTGCATCCAGTACATGGTGGCCGTGCCCATCATCTTCGGTCAGTTGACTGCGTCCGACTATGAGGACAGCGTCGCCGCCGATCCGCGCATCGACGCCCTGCGCGACAAGATGGTGTGCGTGGAAGATCCTGCCTTCACCCAGGATTACCACAACCCGGAAAAACGCTCGATCGCCAATGCGCTGACTGTGGAATTCAACGACGGCACGAAGCTCGACGAGCTGGTCTGCGAGTACCCGATCGGTCACAAGCGGCGCCGCAAGGACGGCATCCCGCTGCTGGAAGCCAAGTTCCGCAAGAACCTGACCCGCCAGTTCCCGGCCCGCCAGCAGGAACGCATCCTGGCGGTATCTCTGGATCAGGCGAAGCTGGAAGCCATGCCGGTGCACGAGTACGTGGATCTGTATGTCATCTGATTCACAAGCCCGCCGCACCATCCGGCACAACGAAGCCGCCCGCCGTTTTGAGTTCACGGAAGACGGTCAATTGTGTGTGCTGGACTATGTGCTGGACGGATCCGTGGCGTCCTTCGTCCATACCGGGGTGCCTGCCCCGGTGGGCAGGCGCGGCATCGCTGCGGATCTCGTGAGCTTCGGCCTGGACACGGCCAGGGCTCGGGGTTGGCGGGTCCGTGCGGTGTGTTCGTATGTCGCGGCTTATGTGCAGCGGCATCCGGAATATCAGGATCTGGTGGACTGAAGCGATGGATTCCGCGCACGAGGCGTCTGCATGCGCACGCCCGTGGCGGCGGTGTCTCTGCGGGCGCCAGACAGCGGTCCGGCCTTTGGCCGGACTTCCCGGATCTTCCTCGTCCGCCGGGGCGCCGGGCGAACTCGTCGCTTCGCTCCTCAAACACGCCCGACGAAGGCCCTCCGGCTCCCTTCGGAAGCATACGGCGCTGTCCGACTGCGCCCGCAGAGACACCGCCGCCACGGGCTTGGGTTACTAGTTATTGAGTTATTGAGTTACTGGACACCCGTCACCAGGGCAACGATCCCAGGCTTGGGTGGGCTGGCGGGGGACCGGCGCGCCCGGTCGACCAGCGCCGGATGCTTCCGAAGGGAGGGTGGGGGAAGTCAGCGGGCGTGTTTGAGGCCGAAGGCCGAGTTCGCCCGCCGCCCACCCGGACGAAGAAGATCCGGGAAGTCCGGCCAAAGGCCGGACCGCTGGTTGGGGCGCGCCGGTCCCCCGCCAGCAAGTAACCTAACTAAAGAACCCCACAAAACATCGCCAACTCTTATATCTTATATAAGACTGTTGCCTGAACGATGCTTCTTCTTTAAAATAACGTCGTTCTCAAACCCTTCTTCCTGGGGCACCCCATGCTGGATTCCTACCGCACCGAAGCCGCTGCTCGCGAAGCCATCGGCGTATCACCGCTTCCCCTGACGGCGCAACAAACGGCCGATCTGATCGAACTGCTGAAAAACCCGCCCGCCGGCGAAGAACAATTCCTGCTGGACCTGCTGACGCACCGCGTCCCGGCCGGGGTGGACGACGCCGCCCAGGTCAAGGCCTCCTATCTGGCCGCCGTCGCCCTGGGCAAGGAAACCTGCACGCTGATCAGCGCCAAGCATGCCACCGAACTGCTGGGCACCATGCTGGGCGGCTACAACATCAGCGCCCTGATCGAACTGCTGGACCACGCAGACCTGGCGCCGGTCGCCGCCGAAGGCCTGAAGAAGACCCTGCTGGTCTTCGACGCCTTCCACGACATCGAAGAAAAAGCCAAGGCCGGCAACGCCCAGGCCCAGGCTGTGCTGCAAAGCTGGGCCGACGCCGAATGGTTCACCAGCCGCCCCGAAGTCCCGCAAAGCCTGACGCTGACCGTCTTCAAGGTCACCGGCGAAACCAATACCGACGACCTGTCGCCCGCGCCCGATGCCTGGAGCCGTCCGGACATCCCCTTGCACGCGCTGGCCATGCTGAAGAACCCGCGCGACGGCATCACGCCCGACGCCGCCGGCCAGGTCGGCCCGATCAAGCTGTTGAACGAACTGAAGGCCAAGGGCCACCTGGTCGCCTACGTGGGCGACGTGGTGGGCACCGGGTCCTCGCGCAAATCGGCCACCAATTCCGTCATCTGGCACACCGGCGAAGACATCCCCTTCGTGCCGAACAAACGCTTCGGCGGCGTCTGTCTGGGCAGCAAGATCGCCCCGATCTTCTACAACACCATGGAAGATTCCGGCGCCTTGCCCATCGAACTGGACGTCTCCGCCATGAACATGGGCGACGTCATCGAGCTGCGCCCCTACGAAGGCAAGGCCCTGAAAAACGGCCAGGTGATTTCCGAATTCCAGCTGAAGTCCGACGTGCTGCTGGATGAAGTGCGCGCCGGCGGCCGCATTCCGCTGATCATCGGCCGCGGCCTGACGGCCAAGGCCCGCGCATCGCTGGGCCTGCCTCCCGCCACGCTGTTCCGCCTGCCCGAATCCCCCGCCGACACCGGCAAGGGCTACTCGCTGGCGCAGAAGCTGGTCGGCCGCGCCTGCGGCCTGCCGGAAGGCCAGGGCGTGCGCCCGGGCACCTACTGCGAACCGCGCATGACCTCGGTCGGCAGCCAGGACACCACCGGCCCCATGACCCGCGACGAGCTGAAGGATCTGGCCTGCGTGGGCTTTTCCGCCGACCTGGTGATGCAGTCCTTCTGCCACACTGCCGCCTACCCCAAGCCCGTGGACGTCAAGACGCATCACGAACTGCCCGCCTTCATCAGCACGCGCGGCGGCGTGTCCCTGCGTCCGGGCGACGGCATCATCCACTCGTGGCTGAACCGCATGCTGCTGCCCGATACCGTCGGCACCGGCGGCGACTCGCACACCCGTTTCCCCATCGGCATCAGCTTCCCGGCCGGGTCCGGCCTGGTGGCCTTTGCCGCCGCCACCGGCGTCATGCCGCTGGACATGCCCGAATCCGTGCTGGTGCGCTTCAAGGGCACGATGCAGCCGGGCGTCACCCTGCGCGATCTGGTCAACGCCATCCCGCTGTACGCCATCAAGCAAGGCCTGCTGACGGTCGAAAAGAAGGGCAAGAAGAACATCTTCTCCGGCCGCATCCTGGAAATCGAAGGGCTGCCGAATCTGAAGATCGAACAGGCCTTCGAACTGTCCGACGCCTCGGCTGAACGTTCCGCCGCCGCCTGCACGGTGCGCCTGAACAAGGAACCGATCATCGAATATCTGAACAGCAACATCACGCTGCTGAAATGGATGATCGCCAACGGCTACCAGGACGCCCGCACCCTGACCCGCCGCATCCAGAACATGGAAGCCTGGCTGGCCAACCCGCAGTTGGTCGAACCCGATGCCGACGCCGACTACGCCGCCGTCATCGACATCGATCTGGCCGAAATCCACGAACCCATCGTGGCCTGCCCGAACGACCCGGACGACGTCAAGACGCTGTCCGACGTGGCCGGCACCGCCATCGACGAGGTCTTCATCGGCAGCTGCATGACCAACATCGGCCACTTCCGCGCCGCCGCGACACTGCTCAAGGGCAAGCGCGACCTGCCCTCGAAGCTCTGGGTGGCGCCGCCCACCAAGATGGACGCCAGCGAGCTGACCAAGGAAGGTCACTACGGCACTTTCGGCACGGCCGGCGCCCGCATGGAAATGCCGGGCTGCTCGCTGTGCATGGGTAACCAGGCGCAGGTGCGCGAAGGCGCCACGGTGTTCTCGACCAGCACGCGCAACTTCCCCAACCGCCTGGGGAAAAACTCCAACGTGTTCCTGGGCTCGGCCGAAATGGCCGCGATCTGCTCGGGCCTGGGCCGCATCCCCACCCGCGAGGAATACCTCGAGGCCATGGGCTTGCTGGCCAAGGACAGCCAGAACATCTATCGCTACATGAACTTCGATCAGATCGAAGACTTCACGGCGGTGGCCAACACGGTCGAGGCCTGATCGCCTTCACCCGCCCCGGGTCCATCCCGGGGTGGTCCGAAAAGCCCCGGGACGCAGCTCATCCCGGGGCTTTTTTCGTCCTGAGGGACGGCAGACAGGCGGACCGGCCCCCTACCCCCACCACCGGGCCGACGGAACAGACGCGGTACACTAGGGGTCCTCTGGTGCCTGTTTCTCTTTTCGGTTCCCCATGCCCGCCCGTTCCCGATCCTCTGCCTTGTCCCGGACGTCGCTTTCCCTGATCGCCCTGGCCGAAGCCCTGTCCCAGTCAGGCAGCCAACTGGAAGACCGCTGGTGGCAGCAACAGCTGGGCGAAGCCCTGGACAAAGCCCTGAGCGCCCGGCAGGGGCATACCGTGGAAACCGCCCTGGATCACTTGCTGGACCAGCGCTCGCCGGCCTACGAGATCCTGGTCGAACAGGCCGAAGCCCATTCCGAATCCCTGGCCTTCACCCATCAGGACCAGGCCTACGAGGCCCTGCTGATTTCCGCCCCGCTGCTGGCCTGGACCCGCTACCAGTTGCCGGCCGGCCGGCTGACACCCCAGCACCAGCAACAACTGAGCGACCTGATGCGCACAACCGTGCTGACGCCGGACGCCCGACTGCAGTTGTTGCCCGAACTGATCCGCTTCGATCAATTGCCGCAATCATTTCGGGAAAGCCGCGGCTGGGTGCTGTCGCTGGCCCAGCACGCCCTGGGCGCGCGGCGCGACTTGCCCGCCGTGCGGGCCGCAGATACGCCGGAAGACCTGCTGGCCGACGCCTACTTCCTGATGGGCGTGGCCATCGTGCCACAAGGCCAGGCGCTCTTCCAATGGCAGACCGCCCAGCCCGGCCAGCCTCCCAGCCGCGCATCCACCACCGCGCTCTGGGCCGAAGGCTGCGCCCGCATCACGGAGTCCCTGTTCACCGGCTGCCTGACCGAATACCTGCCGCCCGAAGCCTTCTACACCAGCACCCGGCAGGCGGATCAGGGCATCCGCCCGCTGACGCTGAAAGCAGCCATCACCTGGCTGCAGACCGCCGCCCACATCCCGGGCACGGACTTGCGGGCGGCCATCGTCGCCTGCGGAGAACAGGCCATCGAGGAATACCGCATCGGGTTTTGCACCCGCCAGAACAACGACGTGATCTACGGCTGCGTCTGGCCGTCGCTCAGTCGCGAGGAATCCACCCCGGAACAGGGGGAAGACGGCCAGGTCGATACCTGGGATACCCTGGCCGCCCTGCTGCGCGAATCGGGCATCCAGGATGTGCGTCGCCTGCCCGGCCTGCAGGCCATGGAATTCTGCGAGGACTGCGGCACCCCCTACTTCCCCAATATGCTGGGCGAAATGCAGCACCCGGAACTGCCGGAAGAAATCGACCCCGAACCGGTGCAATTCCATTGACGATGCGGCCTCGGACGAGGGCCGGAGCAGCCGCAACCGGCGCCGCGCCCATGTCCAAGGCAGGCGATCCCGCACAGCGCCGATGAGCCCCCTGGATTTCGACATTTTCTGCCGTGTCATCGACAACTATGGCGATGCCGGTGTGTGCTGGCGCCTGGCCCGCCAATTGGCGGCATTGGGACAAGGCGCGCGCCTCTGGATCGACGATCTGGGCGTTCTGGGCCGCCTGCTGCCCGGCATTGATCCGGCACGTGAGCGGCAATCCGTCCAGGGCGTGCAGATCGGCGCCTGGCATGCGGCCGAACAGGCGCTGGCGCCCGAGCGGGGCGTGGTCATCGAAGCCTTTGCCTGCAGCCTGCCGCCCCGCTATGCGGCGACCATGGCGACGCGCGGCTGCCTATGGATCAATCTGGAATATCTCAGCGCGGAATCCTGGGTCGAGGGCTGCCACGGCCTGCCTTCCCCGCAGGCCAGCGGCATTCCCAAATATTTCTATTTCCCCGGCTTCAGCCCGGCGACCGGGGGGCTGCTGCGGGAAACCGAGCTACTCATCCAGCGGCGGCAGGCCCAGGCGCAGGACCGGCGCACGCGCCTGCAGGCGCTGACCGGGCTGCCGGCCCGCAGACTGCCGGATCAGGGCCGCATCATGCTGTTGTTCTGCTACCCGGACGCCCCCTGGGCCGGCCTGCAGGCCGCCCTGGCGCGACTGGACACCCCGACCTGCCTGCTGGTCCCCGGCGCCGCGCCCGCAGGCCTGCGCAGCGAAGGGGCGCTGCAGGTGCTGCCCATTCCCTTCGTGCCGCAAGCCCGTTTCGACGAGCTGCTGTGGTGCTGCGACCTGAATTTCGTGCGCGGCGAGGATTCACTGGTTCGCGCCCTCTGGGCCGGCAGCCCGCTGGTCTGGCAGATCTACCGGCAGGCGGACGACGCGCACCTGGACAAGCTGGACGCCTGGCTGGACCGCGCCCAATGGCCCGCGCCGGCCCGGGCCCTGACCCGCGCCTGGAATCGTCATGATGACGCGGGCGTCCTCCAGGCGCTGCCGCAGGCCCTGGCCCCGCAGGCCTGGCACGCCTGGCAGACCCGCTGCCGGGACTGGTCGGCGGAACTGTCAAACCAGACAGATCTGGCTCGCAATCTACTGGATTTTTGCCAGAAGCATCGCCAGAAGAGTTAGAATACACAGTTAATCTTTTTTCTGCTTTGCCTCGAAACGCGTTTTTCATGCTCGGGGCACGTCAATCCCCGGAGTTTTACCTCTATGAAAATCGCCCAAGAACTGCGAGTCGGTAACGTCGTGATGGTGGGTAGCGACCCCCTGGTGGTCCAAAAGGCCGAATACAACAAGTCCGGTCGCAACGCCGCCGTCGTCAAACTCAAATTCAAGAACCTGCTGACCGGCAGCGCCAGCGAATCCGTCTACAAGGCCGACGAGAAATTCGAACAGGTCATGCTGGAAAACAAGGAATGCACCTATTCCTATTTCGCCGATCCCATGTACGCGTTCATGGACGAGGAATACAACCAGCACGAGGTCGAAGCCGACAGCATGGGCGATGCCCTGAACTACCTGGAAGAAGGCATGACGGTGGAAGTCGTCTTCTACGACGGCCGAGCGATCTCCGTTGAACTGCCCACCATCATCGTGCGCGAAATCATCTACACCGAACCCGCCGTCAAGGGCGACACGTCCGGCAAGGTCCTGAAGCCCGCCAAGATCAACACCGGCTACGAACTGGCCGTGCCGCTGTTCTGCAACATCGGCGACAAGATCGAAATCGATACCCGCACCAACGAATACCGCAGCCGCGTGATGTAATCGCGCAACTGCGCCGGGACGTGTCCGGACACCGGGCAGTCCCGGCGGACTGTCCGGCGCCAGGCACATCCGAACCGCTTGCAAGCGGTGAGATGAGCGAGCAACGCATCGGGCCCGCCATAAAAGCCGGAGGACACTCATGTCCTCCGGCTTTTTTTATTTCAGATCGCCCGATCGATTTGTCAGGATGGCGCCCGCGATGACGTGAAAGAGATAGTCGGCGCGTGGCGCGAAGGCGGGTTGGTCGACAAGCCAGCCGAGCGCCGACATCAGGGCGAACAGGTCGGTCCCATTCATATCGGCGCGCGCCGCCCCCTCTGCCTGGGCGCGGAGCAGAAGTCGCGCGCCCGCTGCATGCACCGCCGAGCACGAAGCGTACAGCGCGGAATCAGGGTCCGCATGGGCATTCGCCATCAAGGCCACGACGCCGCTATAGCTGTGGACGAACGCCACCCCCTCGCGAAACCAGGACACGAGCGCCTCGTCGGGTGGCTGCGACGTTTCCAGTTCGCCCGCCTTCTGCGTCAGCGCATCCAGATTCGTACGCAACAACGCGTCGAACAAGGCTTCTCGCGTCGGGAAATGGCGAAGCAGCGTGGCCAACCCGACATCGGCCCGGCGGGCGATATCTCGCATGGACGCATCGGCGCCATGCTCGGAGACGACCTCACGCGCGACGGCAAGAAGATGGTTGTAATTTTTTCTGGCGTCAGCTCGCATGGATTTTCTTGACAAGCGGATCAGTGATCCGTATATTTTCTAAATGGATCAGTGACCCGAATCATCACATCAAGATCTGAACCACTGATCCATAAGATACAGCGCATTTGCGCAAATGGGAATAGAGACGTGGTTCGACACTACGAAAGGAAATATCATGGGAAAGCTTGAAGGAAAGGTCGCAGTCATCACGGGCGGGTCGAGCGGCATGGCTCTGGCGAGCGCCGTGCGGTTCGTTGAAGAAGGCGCCTATGTATTCATCACGGGCCGCAGGCAGGAAGCGCTGGACGAGGCCGTCAAGCTGATCGGCCGGAACGTAACCGGCGTGCGCGGCGACGCGTCCAATCTCGATGATCTCGACCGCCTGTTCGATACGGTCAAGCGGAAAAAGGGCAAGATCGACGTCCTGTATGCGAGCGCCGGCACGGGTGAAGCCGTCCCCCTGGGCGAGATCACCGAGCAGCACTTCGACGCGACCTTCGACCTCAATGCGCGCGGCACGCTATTTACGGTCCAGAAAGCATTGCCGCTGTTCAACGACGGCGGGTCGATCTTCATGACCGGGTCGATTGCCTCGATCAAAGGTTTTCCTGGCTTCAGCGTGTATGCGGCCAGCAAGGCAACGCTGCTGGCATTCGCTCGCGGATGGCTCAACGAACTGAAGGGCAGGAATATCCGCGTGAACGTGCTGAGCCCGGGGCAGATCGCCACGCCCATCCAGGAGCAACTCTTCGACGAGGAGACGAAGCGGTATTTCGAATCCCTGGTCCCGCGAGGAAAGATGGGCGGTCCTGAGGAAATTGCGACGGCCGCGCTGTTTCTTGCTTCGGACGATTCGAGCTTCGTGAATGGAGTGGAACTGTATGTCGACGGGGGCACCTCGGCCATCTGAACCCGCGCCGCGCCGCATTCCCGCATCTACTGCAAGCGGTCGTCGTCCAGGATGTCGGGGATGGGCATGATGGAAATGCCGTCCTCGGCCAGTTCGCGGCACTCTTCCACGGACGCGGTGCCGCGGATCGGACGCTCCTGGATTTCGCCGCTGTGCATGCGCCGGGCTTCGTCGGCAAACCGGGCGCCGACATCGTCCGACTGGCGCACGATGTGGCGGATCTGGCGCAGGACCTCGGCCTGCAAGCGCGTGAGCTGGTCGCTGGACGGCGCAGCCACGGCTGCCCGGCCCTGCGGGGCGAATGATTCCGCGGTCTCGACATCGGGCGCAGGCGGGGTTTCCCGGCGCAGATGACTGACGTTCAGGTGCGGCGCCGACACGCGGCGCGTAATCTGGTCGCTATGACAGATCGGACAACGCACCATCCCCTGCGCCCGCTGATCGTCGTAGCTTTCCTGAGAGGTGAACCAACCTTCGAAAACATGGTCGTGTTCACACGCGAGATCGAATACTTTGAGTGCCATGATCAGCAGATGGGGGTTGAGTGCCCGGTTTCAAGCGCCTTCCAGCATTTCCAGCGCCATTCCCAGGGTGGCACCGGCTTCGGATCGCGCCACAAACCCAGCCGTTGCTGGCGAGCCTGGCGTTCCAGATCCGCCAGGCCGGCGTCGCGCAGGTATTTTCCCCCGCCCTGCCGATTGGCCCAGGCCATGCCGCCGGCCACCATCAGGCGATTGGCTTGCCGGCCATCGGCCAGCGGCACGTCGCAGATATCGCGCCCATACTGATCCTGCTCATAACACCGCAAAGTCAAAGTCTTGCCGGCCACCAGATCGGCCAGCGCCTTGCGCGCGGCCTGCCCATAGGGCTGGCCGGGCTGGGCGCGCCCATGGCCGGTTTCAGGCGCATCGATACTGGCCAACCGGACCCGTTGCCGCTGACGCCCCACCAGCAGCGTCAGCGTATCGCCGTCGGCGACCTGCACGACTTGTCCCGACAAAGCGTAAGTTCCGGCCGCGGCAGCGCCGGACCAGGCCAGCAGCGAGGCGGAGCCCAACAGCAGCGCCGACGCGACCCGACGGATGAGCGTACCGGGTATCGATATGGAATGAAAAAAGCGGCTCGCTGGCAAAAGAGGTCTCCACGGCTGCGCGGACAGATTCTCCGCTGGCCGGCCTCCGAAGGAGGCGCTGTTCCCTTGGGATAAGGCCCAACGGTAAAAAACAGGCCGCACCCAAGGCGCAGCCATCGAACGCCTCATTGTAACGGAGCCTGGCCCAGACGCCCGGCCACCGTCACATCAGTCAGGCCAGGCCCGCTGCAACAGAGCATCCGAGGCCAGATCCAGCGCCTGCGCGCCATACACACGCCCGCCGCCCCCGACCAGGCGGCTGTCCACGAATGCCCGCGAGACGCATTCCGGCGCGTGCCGCAACAATAAATCCGCCTGCACCAGCAAGACCAGGTCCTGCGCGATCTGTCGGGCGCGCCCCTGCTGCGACTCGGCATCCAGACGCAGATCCCGCAGCAGCCTGTCTGCCGTTGCCCGCAAGGCAGGCTCATCGGCATGAGCCTGGGCCAGGGCATCGATTTCCTGGGTCGTCAGGGCCTCCGCCTGGCGGGCAGCCCGCAGCACGTCCAGGCACATGACGTTGCCGGAACCTTCCCAGATGGAATTCACCGGCGCTTCCCGGTAGAGACGCGCCATCGGGCCGTCCTCGATGTAGCCATTGCCCCCCCAGACCTCCATGCACTCCGCGGCGGCCTCGATGGCGCGTTTGCAGATCCAGAATTTTGCTGCAGGCGTCAGGATGCGGCGCAGGGCTTGCTCCGCAGGATTTTCCGGATGGTCGAAGGCCCGCGCCAGGCGCAACGCCAGCGTAGTGGCAGCCTCGCTTTCCAGAGCCAGATCGGCCAGCACCTGCCGCATCAGGGGCTGATCGATCAATCTGCGGCCAAAGGCCTGACGGTAGCGGGCATGATGGATGGCCTGCACCACGGCCTGGCGCAACAGGGCAGCGCTGCCCAGCACGCAATCCATGCGCGTGTACGAGGCCATTTCCACCAGAGTGGCGATGCCGCGTCCGGGTTCGCCCACCCGCCGCCCCAGAGCCCCGGCGAATTCGACTTCCGCGCTGGCATTGGATCGGTTGCCGAGCTTGTCCTTCAGACGCTGGATACGGACCCCGTTGCGCACCCCGCGGTCCAGCCAGCGCGGAACGTAAAAGCAGGAATGTCCGTCGCCGTCGCGAGCCAGCATCAGGTGGGCGTCGGACATGGGCGAGGAAAAAAACCACTTGTGACCGGTCAGGCGGAACCAGCCATCGCCGGAGGGCTCCGACCAACTGGTATTGCCGCGCAGGTCCGATCCCCCCTGTTTTTCCGTCATCCCCATGCCGATCATCATAGACTGCTTGTCCGCGACCGGCAGATCGCGGGCGTCATAGCGGCGACTGGCGAGCTTGGGCTGCAGATCGGCGAACCAGGGTTCGCGCGCCAGCAAGGGAATGGCGGCGCTGGTCATGGTGATCGGGCACAGGGAGCCGGCCTCGACCTGACCGTGCATCAGATAATGCGCCGCGCGGCCCACGTGGGCGCCATCGGCGGGCGTGATCCAGGCGCTGCCATGCATGCCCTGGGCAAAACCCAGGGATAGGAATTCCGACCAGCCCGGGTGAAAATCGACCACGTCGATCCGGTGACCGGTGCGGTCGAAGGCGCGCAAAACGGGGGACGCCCGGTTGATGTCGGCCGCCAGGCGCGCCAGATCGGACTGCCCCAGGCGCCGCCCCCAGGATTCAAGATCGGGTTCATGGTGCTGACCGCCCTCGCGCCGCACCCCCTGCATCAGAACCGCATCGGCCAGAAAGAGGTTGCAATCCGGCAGATCCGGCGCCTGGTTTTCCACCTGGTGCGTGTCCGACGACAGGCCCTGAACAGCCATGCTGGCACCCCCGAATAGGCACAATGCCCCGGTCCAGTCTACCCGCGATTCACGCCGGCGGACAGGCCCCGATACAATCGGGACATACTGTTCTCCGGAGATGTTCGCGATGACCCCCCGTTCCCTGATCCTGTGCGGCGCCCTGGTCCTGGCCCTGGGCGTTGCTGCGGGCGCCTTTGGCGCCCACGGCCTGCGGCGCCTGGTCACCCCGGATCTGCTGGACACCTGGCGCACGGCGGCCCATTACCAGATCGTCCACGGGCTGGGGCTGTTGCTGATCGCCGCGCTGTGGTCCCGCCTGGCGCCCGCCCCTGCCGCCTGGGCCGGCGGCCTGATGCTGGCCGGCCTGCTGATCTTCAGCGCCAGTCTGTACGCCCTGGTCCTGACCGGCATCCGGGGCCTGGGGGCCATCACCCCGCTGGGCGGCTTGCTGTTGATCCTGTCCTGGCTGGCCCTGGCGCTGGCCGCCTGGCGGGGCGCGCCCGCCTGACGGCGGGGCATCGGAACGCGCCAGGGGCGGTCCTATAATGAATTCCCGTTTCTCTGACCGGAACCCCCCATGCTCCAAGCCCCCTGCGATCCCGCGCTGCGCGACTGGCTACGCGCGCTGCCCAAGGCGGAACTGCACCTGCACATCGAAGGCACGCTGGAACCTGAACTGATGTTCGCCCTGGCCAGGCGCAACAGCGTGACGCTGCCCTACGCCAGCGTCGATGCCGTGCGGGCCGCGTACCAATTCACCGATCTGCAGTCCTTCCTGGATCTGTATTACGCAGGCGCCAGCGTCCTGATCACGGAACAGGATTTCCACGACCTGACCATGGCCTATCTGCAACGGGCCCATGCCGATGGGCTGGTCCACGTCGAACTCATGTTTGACCCGCAGACCCACACGCACCGGGGCATCGCCATCGGCACCGTGTTCGCCGGCCTGGCCAGCGCCCTGCGCGAGGCCCGCGACACCCTGGGCATCAGCGGCTACCTGCTGCTCAGTTTCCTGCGTCATCTCAGCGAAGAAGACGCCTTCGCGACCCTGAACGCCGCCCTGCCGCTGCGCGAGAAATACGCCGACCTCTGGGTCGGCATCGGGCTGGACTCCTCCGAACGGGGCAACCCGCCCGAGAAATTCGCCCGCGTCTACGCCCGCTGCGCGGAACTGGGCTTCCACCTGGTGGCCCACGCGGGCGAAGAAGGCCCGGCCGCCTATGTCCGGGAAGCCCTGGAAACGCTGAAGGTCGCCCGCATCGACCACGGGGTGCGCAGCAGCGACGACCCCGATCTGCTGCAGACGCTGATCCAGCGCCGGATTCCCCTGACCGTCTGCCCGCTGTCCAACCTGAAGCTGGGCGTCGTGCGCGACCTGTCCGAGCACAATCTGGCCCGCCTGCTGCGGGCCGGGGCCATGGTCACGATCAACGCCGACGATCCCGCCTACTTCGGCGGCTACGTGCTGGACAACTACGTCGCCAGCGCCCAGGCCCTGGACCTGTCCCATGACGAGCTGGTCACGCTGGCCGCCAACAGCCTGCAGGCCTCGTTCCTGCCTGCCGCCGACAAAACCCGCTGGCTGGATCAGTTGGCGATCGCGGCCAGCCGGGGATGAACGTCATGTCCACAGTGATCAATCCCGGAAAATTCAGCCTGCCCACCGATGCCATCCAGGGCGAGTGCCGACGGCTGGACCGCGCTTTCTACGATCGTCCGGCCATCACGGTCGCCCCGGACCTGCTGGGTTGCCTGCTGATGCACGCCACGCCCGCAGGCCTGCGCATCGGCCGCATCGTGGAAGTCGAGGCCTACCTGGGCCCGACCGACCTGGCCGCCCACACCTCGCGCGGGCGCACCGCCCGCACCCGCGCCATGTTCGGTCCGCCGGGCCACGCCTATGTCTACCTGATCTACGGCATGCACCACTGCATCAATGCCGTCACCGGCCCAGAAGGCAGCGGCACCGCAGTGCTGCTGCGAGCGCTGGCGCCGGTGTCGGGCCTGGAGGCGGCCGCCAACGGCCCCGGGCGCCTGTGCAAGGCCATGGACATCTCGCTGGATCACTATGGCATGGACCTGTGCAGCGATACGCTGTGGCTGGCCAGGGACCAGGCCCCCGCCCCCGCCGCCATTGCCACCAGCCCGCGCATCGGCGTGGACTATGCCGGCGAATGGGCGGACAAGCCCCTGCGGTTCTACGTCGACGGACACCCCGCCGTCAGCCGTCGGCCCGTCAAACGCAAGCCGCGCTGACCGGGCATAATCGTGGTATGATTCTGCCCTTTCCCGGGTTCCCCAGGCACCGCGCGTTCACGCGATGGCGCTATGAAAACCCACCGGAAAACCGGCGTGCGATATGACAGTCTCAGTAAAACATGTTATATTTACGCCTCTTTAGCGGCTGTAGCTCAGTTGGATAGAGTACTTGGCTACGAACCAAGGGGTCGTGGGTTCGAATCCTGCCAGCCGCGCCAGAATTACCTAGCTTCACCAGCTAGTTAGAACCGCCTAGGGGCCAACAACCTAGGCGGTTTTTCTTTGACTGCGCCACAGAAACATTAGTCTTCGTGATTTCCCACCGAGGCGAGGAACGCCATCAGTTCGGAAAAGCGTTGCGTATGCATCGTGATGTGCGTTCGCATCAGATGGTCGACCGCCTTTTCGTCATGCTCCTGCAGGGCCCTCACAATGGCGCAATGCTCTTCGAACGACTGGCTGACTCGCGCCCGCAATCGCAACTGAAGCCTGCGATACGGCCGCAGCCTTCTGTGCAGGTTTCTGGCTTGCTCGGCCAAGCAACGGTTCCTGCTGGCGACATACAACAGTTCATGGAACTTCTCGTTGGCGTAGTAATACGCATCCTGGTGATCCTCCGACAACGCCACGCGGCAGTTCTCGTTAGCGAGCGCCAATTCATCGAGATCCTCGGGCGACATGCGCCGGGCGGCAAGCCTTCCGCACATCGCTTCAAGCTCGGCCATCACCTCGAACATCTCGACAAGCAAAGGCGGATCGAATTGCGCCACGCGCGCACGCCGGCGCGGACGTATTTCGACAATACCCACTGAACCGAGCTGCAATAAAGCCTCGCGGATCGGCGTGCGCGATACCTCGAACCTTTTCGCCAGTTCTCCTTCCTCGAGATACTGACCAGGCTTGAGTTCGCCCGTCGCAACCATTTCCTCGATTGCATCGCGCAGGATTTCGGACTGCTGCTTCTTCATATCTGCTTCTTCATATCACGGATTTTAATGGATCGCGGCGTACACCTCACTCAGTCTCCTCCCAGTCCGGTGATCGGGCCGATCCGATCGAGGGCAGGCAGTTCGATCTGGATCGTGTCGGGATCGACCGTTGAAGCGCCGCTCTTGTAGACCATGACGATTTCCGGGAATACCACGAGGATCACGACCATCAGTATCTGGATCAGGATGAAGGGGATCGCTCCCCAGTATATTTGCCCCAGGGTCACCTTCGCCGTCCGCTTTCCGCTGACCTTGTCGATGTAGTCCTTGTCGGGCGCGACACTCCTCAGGAAGAACAGCGAAAACCCGAACGGCGGATGCAGGAACGACGCTTGCAGATTGACCGCGATCAGCACCCCGAACCAGACTAGGTCGATGCCCAGCGTTTCGGCCGCTGGCGCCAGCAGCGGAATGACGATGAACGCGAGTTCGAAGAAATCCAGAAAGAAGGCCAACAAGAAGATCAGAACATTGACGACAATCAGAAAGCCGGTCTGCGCGCCCGGCAGGCCAAGCAACAGGTTCTCGACCCAGAGATGCCCCTCGACCGCATAGAACGTCAGACTGAACACACGGGCGCCCACCAGGATGAACAGGACAAAAGTAGACAGCTTCCCTGTCACATCCATGGCCTGCTTCAACAAGTTCCAGGACAGTCTCTTACGGGACATCGCCATGACCAGCGCGCCCACAGCTCCCATGGCGCCCCCCTCGGTGGGAGTGGCCACGCCAAGGAAAATCGTGCCCAGGACCAGGAAGATCAGCACCAGCGGCGGCACGAGCACAAAGATCGCCCGTTCCGCCAGCCTGGACAACAGGCCCGGCCGCAGCACGCGGCACAGCGCCGCCGCCAGAAAAGAGATGGCGGTAATCAAAAGGACCAGAATGACGACCTTCTCGTCCATGGGGGTATCGCCGGGCAGCTGGGTCTGCACCACGGCAACCGAGAGGACCGTGGACAGGACGACGAGCACCAGCAGCGACCTGAGGCCGCTCCGTTCGGAGGACTCCCGCAGCATGACGGCGTCTCCGGGCATCGCCGGCGCCCAGGCGGGCTTCAGCACCGCGACTCCGACCGCAAACGCGATATAGAGCGCAACCAGAAGGGCCGCCGGCAGAAAGGCCCCCGCATACATGTCCCCGACCGACCGGCCCAGTTGATCGGCCATGACGATGAGCACGAGCGACGGCGGGATGATCTGAGCCAGCGTGCCCGAAGCCGCAATCACACCGCAGGCGAAGCGCCGGTCATAGCCGTAGCGGAGCATGATCGGCAGGGAAATCAGCCCCATCGAAATGACCGAGGCCGCGACGACGCCGGTGGTCGCTCCCAGGAGGGCGCCCACAAAGATGACCGCATAGGCCAGTCCGCCGCGTATCGAACCAAAAAGCTGCCCGATCGTATCCAGCAGGTCCTCGGCCATTCCGCTACGCTCCAGGATAAGGCCCATGAAGGTGAAAAAGGGAATGGCCAGCAGGGTGTCGTTGGACATGATCCCCCATATCCGCTGAGGCAAGGCCTGCGCCAACGACGGCTCGAGCAAGCCTAGATGAATCCCCAGAGCACCGAATCCGATCCCCACGGCAGCCAGGGAAAACGCGACCGGATAACCGAGCAACAGGACGATGACCAGCGCGCCGAACATCAGCGGCGCGATATTTTCAATCAGGAACTGAATCATTCCGCATCCCCTTCCGTATGCGCTCCTTGGTCATCCCGGCTCTCGACTGCGCCATCCGGCACACGGGCCGTCAGATCCCGGGGATCAGGCCCCATGCCCCGCAAATACGCGACGCGCTTGACCAGTTCCGAGAGCCCTTGCAGGCCGAGCAGGAAAAACCCAGTAGGGATCAACAAACGAGCGGGCCAGATGATCAGGCCTCCTGTGTTCGAGGACACCTCCGCGCGCACGAACGACTCTACGAATTGAGGCCAGGAAAGCCAACAGATCAAGATCACCATGGGCAGGAGGAAGAAGATCGTCCCGAATATGTCGATCCAGGCCTGCGCTCGGCCGGACAAACGGCCCGCCAGCACATCCACCCGGACATGCTCGTTGCGCATCAGGGTGTACCCCGCCCCCAGCAGAAAGACGGCTGCGAACAGATACCACTGAATCTCCAGCAAACCATTGGAGCTATACCTGAACGTCTTGCGGATGACCGCATTGAACGCACTGATCAAAACCGTGATCAATACAAGCCGATACACCCATTTCCCGACCTGAGCGGACAAGCGATCCACGAACTCAGAGAAACACAGCAAAGCTCTCATCTCAGAACCCCTATGGGCAGCGCCGACGGAATCGGGCGGGACTCGCGACGCCCGCGCTCGATCCGTCCATGCGCGACGCGCGTCTTTACACCACGACGTTCCCGGCCAGCAGCGCCTGGATTTCGTCATCCCTGAAACCCCAACCCTCGAGCACCTCCGTCGAATGCTCGCCCAGACCGGGCGCCTGTGACACGGGCACCCGCGGCGTGTCGGACAGGTAGACGGGCACGTCCAGGATGCTGAGCGGGCCCGCCTTCGAATGATGGACATCCGCGACCATTTTTCTGCGCTTCACCTGGGGATCATCGACGGCCTCGTCATAGCGTTTCACCAGTCCGCAAGGCACGGACGCCGCATTCAGGACGGACAGCCACGCCTCGCTCGTTCTCCTGCGAAACAGCGGCTTGAGCTCGGCCTCCAGAGCAGCCCGGTGGCGCACGCGCAGCGGCGGCGAGCTGAAACGCTCCTCGGCGAGCAAGGCCTGCACGTCCAAAGCTTCACAGAGCTTTTCCCAGAGCGCCTGGCTTGCCGCGCCGATGACCACATGCCGGCCATCGGCGCAGAGAAAGGCGCGGTACGGAGCGACATTGCGATGCGAGGACCCCAGCGGCTCGGGAACTTCTCCCAGGCCGAAATACCGGGAAGCCTCCCAGAGCGACCAGGCGATCGGGGTATCCAGCAAGGCGGAATCGACACGCTGTCCGCGACCCGTGTGCTGCCGGGCCGCGAGAGCCGCAAGAATGCCTATCACCGCCCACATGCCGCAGCCATAGTCGGCGATGGGCTGGGACACCTTGACGGGCTCGCCGCCCGGCTCGCCGGTGATACCCATCAGCCCGCCCATCGCCTGCGCCACGATATCGACACCGCCCAGCCCGCGATAGGGTCCGTCCTGGCCGAAGCCGGAGATCGAGCAATAGATGAGCCGGGGATTGATCTCGCTCAGCCTCTCATAGGAGACTCCCAGCCGCTCCGCGGTCCCCGGGCGGGAGCTCTCCAGAACGATGTCGGCGTCCTTGACCATGCGGTAGATGACTTCCCGCCCGCCGGGTTTCTTCAGATCGATGACAAGCCCCTTCTTATTGTGATTCATCATCTCGAACGGAAGCCCAACCCCCGCCTTCATCGGGCCGAAGCTGCGCACCACATCCCCATCCGGGGGTTCGATCTTGATGACGTCCGCACCCAGGCTCGCCAGCACGCTGCCCGCATACGGCCCTGCGATGAACCGCGTCATTTCCAGAACTTTGATACCTTGCAAGGCGGTGGTCATTTTTTCTCCATGACTAATCCAAATCACAATATCGAAGCATCGGGGACTTACTTGCCCGATGTTTTAGCGAGCGTCATGACATAGTGCTCGGCGGCGGCGTCGTTGATGGACGACCACAGGGACTGGCTCGACCGGAAGTCCTCCCAGTTCTTGTGGACCTTCGCGAACAGGGGATCGGCCTGCGCCTTTTCCCTCAAGAGATCCCCCGTCGCCTTGTACATGGCCTTGACGACATCCTCGGGCCAGTAGCGCAGCTTGACGCCGTTGGCGAGCAGCCGCCGCAGCGCCGCGATATTCACGGCGTCGTACTTCGCGATCATCCTGGAACGAGACTCCGCGCTCGCCGTGGCGATCGCGGCCTGGTAGGAGGGCGGCAGGCTGTCCCAGCGACTCTTGTTCACGATGAAACTCAATTGCGCATCGAGCTCCAGCACGCCGGGGGAGTAATAGAACTTGGCGGCCTTCCACAAACCCAGTTTTTCGTCGTCGTGCGGGCCAATGATCTCGACCGCGTCGAGCGTGCCTTTCTCGAGGGAAGAATAGACGTCGCTATGGGCGATCTGCTGAGGCACCGCGCCGAGCCTGGCATAGACCTCGCTGACAAAGCCCGGGGTCCGGATACGCAAGCCTTTGAGATCCTCCGCACCTTTGATTTCCGAGCGGAACCATCCGCCCATCTGCGCCCCCGTCCCCCCGCAAGGGAACTGCAGGACGCCGAATTGGCCATACAGCTCACGCATCAGTTCAAGGCCGCCGCCATAGCTCATCCAGGCGTCCTGCTGGCGAGGCGTCATCCCGAAGGGCAGGCAGGTATCGAACACCAGGGCCGGGAGCTTGCCCAGATAATAGAACCCACAGGTGACCCCGCACTCGACCGTACCTTGCTGAACGGCATCGAGGACTTGATAGCCCGGAACGATTTCTCCGGCCGGAAACACGCTGATCTCAAACTTCCCATCGGTCAATTCCTTGACCCGCCGCCCAATCTGCTCGATGCCGCCGTGTATCACATCAAGTGTCGTCGGGAAGCTGGATACCAGCCGCCACTTGATTCGAGGCTCGGACGCTGCGCTGACGGGCAAGGCGGCTCCCGCCATTGTCGCCATCGCCACTGCCGACCCGGTTCGTATGAATGCACGCCTGGACGTCTCATCCTTTGTCATGACCCGCTCCTTTGGTTTGTTGGATATTTTCTTTCACAATAAAGTGCATACACTTTTTTTGAAAGTGTATGCATGATAAAAGCGGTGTTCTGCCATGTCAACATATCGACGCAGGCCGGCGCCCCTCCAGCATCGCAATGACGGACACGGGCGCCCGACAACCATCCGCACCGGAAAGTGGCCTATAGTGTGGCTCTCGTGCCATCGGAGACGCCCCCGTGCCCCCACCGCCCGCCAGCCCCGCTACCCGCCAGATTCTGGCCGGCGTATTGCTGCTGGTCGTCTCCATGTGGGCGCTATCCGGACTGGACGCCAGCGGCAAATACCTGATGGGCGAGGACATCGGCGTCACGCTGTTCGTGGTGTGCCTGGTGCGCTACGGGGTGCACGTGACGCTGACGATGCTCACGATCATCCCGATCCGGGGATGGAAGGCACTGCGCTGCAGCCGGCCACAGGCCCAGACTGCGCGCGGCCTGTCCATGCTGGCCGCCACCATGCTGTTTTTCACCACGCTGCATTACCTGCCGCTGGGCCAGGCTACCGCGATCAACTTCCTGGCGCCCCTGATCGTCTTGTCGATTGCGCCCTGGGCGCTCAAGGAACCTCCCTTCCTGTCGCGCTGGGTGGCTGCGGGGGTCGGGCTTCTGGGCGTGCTGGTGGTGGTGCGGCCGGGCTCGGGACTGGACCTGACCGGCACGCTGTTCGGGCTGTTGACGGCCTGCGCGCTGGCTTCGCAATACATCGCATCCCGCCGGGTGGCGGTCGACGATCCCTACACGACGCTGATCTGGAGCGGCGCCGTGGGCAGCGTCGTCATGACGCTGGCCCTGCCCGTCTACTGGCAGGACATCGTGGCGCTGTTCGGGCGGCTGTCGGTATTCGAATGGCTGGTGCTCATGGGCACGGGGTTCTGGGGCTGCCTGGGGCATTTCCTGCAAATCCAGGCTTACCGGCGGGCGCCCGCCTCGTTGCTGGCGCCTTTCGTCTATTTCCAGATCGTCAGCGCCGCCGCGCTGGGCTGGCTGATCTGGGGACAATTTCCCGATCTCGTGTCCTGGCTGGGCATCGCCATCGTCTGCGCCAGCGGCATCACGATCGGATTCATCGAATGGCGCCGCAACGGCGCCGCTCGGGCCGGGGTCCCTCAGGACGCCTAGTCCGACCGACGGCTACGCCAGCGCCAGTTGCGCAGCGCTCATCTGCTGTTCCTTGTCCAGCTTCATCTCCCGCATCAGGCTGGATAGTTTCTGGGTGGCCGCCATGAGCGCGCCGTTCAGCGCGCTCATCTGCGCCTGAATCTGCCGCAAGCGAGTGCGCTTGACCTCGGGATCCATCCCCTCGTCAGCCTGGGTTTCCCGCAAGTCCCGTGCCAGTTCGGCCAGTTTTTCCCGCAGGTCGCGGATCATGCGCAGCAGGTTCTTCACGGCATCAGGCAGATCGCTATCGTCGATGTCCCGGTAGCGGTTCGAGGCGCTCGACGCGACCTTGGACGACGCCGCGGACAAAGCCCGTCCCAGGTCGGAAATCGACGAACGGACCGGAGACGCCCCATCCGCCGACGCCTCTCCGGCAGGCGTCCTGCCGCCAGCCGGCGCAAGACCGATCGGCGGCGGAATGGCGAAAGAAAGCGGATCGAGAGGATTCATGGCGTCACTCCGGCTGCGGACCCCGGCAGGCGGAACACAGCTGGCGGCCCCATGTACGAAGTCTACGGCCGGATTGCGGCGGTCTTTACCCGGGCGCGGAAAGCGGGTTCGGCGCGGACCGGAAACGCAGGCGGGCCCCGACCGGCACCTGCGCCAATCGGTCCAACTGCGCGCTCAGCACCACGGCGATGACCGGATATCCCCCCGTCAGCGGATGATCGGCCAGGAACAGGACAGGCTGTCCGCTGGGCGGCACCTGCAGAGCGCCCGCGACGGTTCCTTCGCTGGGCAGTTCCCCGGGACGCGCGCGCACCAGGGGCTCGGCTCCGGCCAGCCGCATGCCCACCCGGTTGGACTGCGGCGTCACGACCCAGTCCTGCGACAGGAGCCGGCGCAGAGTGTCAGCGTCGAACCAGTCATCCCTCGGGCCGAGCACCACATCGAAAGTCACCTGATCTCCCGCGCAAAGCGCATCGGCCTCATCGGACACAGGTCTGTCATCAACCGGACCGTCCTCGAACGGAAGCAGGCGGCCGACCGACACCCGGTCGCCCCGCCTCAGGGGCTCGGGGCCCATGCCGGCGAGGATGTCGGTGGCGCAACTACCCAGGACGGGCCGCGCCGCCCAGCCGCCGGCAACGGCCACATAGCAGCGCACGCCGGCGCGTACCCGGCCGATCCGCAGCTCGTCTCCCTCGTTCAGCACGATGGGATGGCCGGCTGCCGCAGGCAGGCGCATGCCCGATGCCGAAGTCACGACCACCGGCGCCGTGGCGCCGGTCACCGCCATCACGGCCCGCCCGTGGCAGAGCAGCCGCAATCCACCCAGCGCGTGTTCCAACACCGGCGCGCCGGGCGGATTGCCCACCAATCGATTGGCGCGGCGCATGGACCGGCGGTCGAGCGCGCCCGACCGGGAAACCCCCAGGCGCGTCAGACCGGGCCGGCCTTCGTCCTGGATCAGGGTCTGCAAGCCCGTATCCAGCACCTCGCAGGCCGTCGGCGCATCGGGCGCAGCAGCATCGGCCACACTGGGCGGCGGCGCAGACTTCGTCCTCGCAGCGGCGGGCAAACTGCGCACGGTCCCGGGGGCGTCCAGATCGCGGAAACGGACCTGGAAGCCCGGTTGCACCAGCGCCGGTTCGGCCCGATCCATATCCCACATGCGCCAGGGCGTCTCGCCCAGCAATTGCCAGCCGCCCGGGCTGTCGGACGGATAGACGGCGCTGAAATCCCCGGCCACCGCCACCGACCCTGCCGGCACGCGCACGCGCGGCGCGCCGCGCCGGGGCACGCCATGGAAACAGGGATCGCCGCCCGCCAGGTAAACGAAACCCGGCGCAAACCCGGCGAAAGCCGCCAGATAGTCGCTGCCGGTATGGCGCTCGATCAGTTCGGCACGCGTCAGGCCGAGCAGGTCGGCGACCGCTTCCAGGTCCTCGCCCGCGTAGCGCACGGGGATCTCCACGCGGCGGACGGCGGTCCTCGCCCGGTTCGTCACCGGGCGCGTGGTCGACGGTTCGGTCCGCGCCCGCATGGCTGCGGCGATCCGCTGCAGCCATGCGGCAACCTCCCGGGCCGTCAGGACGGACGGGCTGAACAGCACCAGCAGCGTGCGAGCGGCGGGAATCACGTCCTCCACGCCGGCGGGCCAGGCGCCCAGAGCCTGGAACAGCGCCAGAGTCTCGTCCAGCGAACCGAGTTCCGCCAACACGGCGCCGTCACCGGCCGGCAGACAGCGCGGAGAAATCATATTGCCCGCACATCCACGAACGGCGTCAGGGCGACACCGGAGGACTCGAGCCGCTGCCGCACCGCGCGCGCCAGGGCGACAGCGCCCGGGCTGTCGCCATGCACGCAGATCGAGTCGGCCTGCAGGCGCACACGGCTGCCGTCGATGGCGGTGATTTCGCCCGTGCGGACCAGGTCCAGCATGCGGTCGGCGACCTGGGCAGGATCGTGCAGCACGGCGCCCGCCTCGCGGCGCGACACCAGCGCCCCGGCGGGCGTGTAAGCCCGGTCGGCGAAGGCCTCGGCCACCACGCGCAGACCGCGCGCCCGCGCCCAGTCCAGCAACGGCGAACCTGCCAGCCCCATCAGGACCAGGCCGGGGTCCAGCGCCAGCATGCCGGCAATCACGTCCGCCGCCTGCCGCTCGTCGTGAGCGATCGTGTTGTACAGGGCGCCGTGCGGCTTGACGTACGCGACCCGGGTCCCGGCGGCAGCGGCCAGGCCCTGCAGGGCGCCGATCTGATAGATCACGTCGGCCACCAGTTCGCGGCTGGACGGGTCCATATTGCGGCGGCCGAAGCCGACCAGGTCGGGATAGGCCACATGCGCCCCGATGACCACGCCACGATCCGCCGCCGCGCGCAGGGTATCCAGGATGCCGGCCGGGTCCCCAGCATGAAAACCGCATGCGACGTTGGCGCTGGTGACGATGTCCAACATGCTGGCATCGTCGCCCATGCGCCAGGCGCCGAAGCTTTCCCCCAGATCACTGTTCAAGTCCATGATGTTTCCTTATCATTTCAGGCAATGCGATGGATTGTTGAGCAATCCGCCCCATCAAAAAACAAACCGCCGCCCAGCCAACCTACGAACCAGGGGACTCCATGCAATCCCGGCATTATCCCAGCGCCATCCCATCCCCGAGCCTGGCCGACACGGTCGCCGAAAACCTGCGCCAGCAACTGATCCAGGGCCAATTGCATGCGGGACAACGCCTGTCCGAAGCCAGCCTGAGCGAGCAACTGGACGTATCGCGCAATACCCTGCGCGAGGCCTTCCGCGTCCTGGTCAAGGAAGGTCTCCTGCACCACGAACCCAACCGTGGCGTATCGGTCGTCGTCCCCAGCATCGCCGACATTATCGACATCTATCGGGTACGCCGCCTGATCGAGTGCCAGGCGCTGGCCCAGGCCTGGCCGCGCCACCCAGCCCACAAGCGCCTGAATCAGGCCACCGATGCCGCGCGGCAGATGCGCGAAGCGGGAGACTGGCTGGGCGTGGGGTCGGCCAACATGGCATTTCATGCGGGCATCGTCGCCCTGGCCGACAGCGCCCGCCTGTCGGCGATGTTCGCCGACATCGCCGCCGAACTGCGCCTGGCCTTCGGCCTGCTGGACGACCCGGAATACCTGCACGCGCCTTTTGTGGACCAGAACATTCACCTGTTGAACCTGTTTGAATCCGGCGATACGGCCGCCGCCGCGCAAACCCTGGAACATTACCTGATCCAGTCCGAACGCATGGTGCTGTCGGTCTACGCCCGACGCATCGACTAAGCCCCCGCATTCCGGCCGCCGGACGCGCACCCCGCAGCGCAGGGGAGCAGCCGCCACGCTCGGCCCTTTCATATGATTGAACAATCACAATCAAATGAATGAACAAACAAAGACTATATCGCCTACAAAAATATTCGCATTGTTGAAAACCCTGATGGATGCCGGGCAATAGCTGCGCTACTGTTTCCCCTGGCCATTGACTGGATCAGACCCGGCCCACCGGCGCATATGTTCCCCATGGCCCTGCCACCTCGATCACGACCTGCTAGGAGATCTGATGAAACGTCGCGCCTTTTTCACCGCCACCCTGGCTGCCGGCCTGGGCCTGGCGTTCAACGCCCATGCCGCCGCGCAATGGGATCTGGCCTCGGCCTACCCCGCCTTCAATTTCCATACCCAGAACCTGGAACAGTTCGCCAAAGACGTATCCACCGCCACGAACGGCGATGTGAAGATCACGGTGCACTCGGGCGCATCGCTCTTCAAGATGCCCGAGATCAAACGCGCGGTGCAGGGCGGGCAAGCCCAGGCCGGCGAATTCTTCATGGTCAGCTTCCAGAACGAATGGCCGCTGTTCGGGCTGGACGGCCTGCCCTTCCTGGCCGGCAATTACGACGAGGCCTGGAAACTCTATCAGGCCCAGCGCCCCGCCCTGGACAAGAAACTGGACCAGCAGGGCATGAAACTGCTGTATGCCGTCGCCTGGCCGCCGCAAAGCATCTATAGCAACAAACCCATCAACACCGTCGCCGATCTTAAAGGCATGAAATGGCGGGTCTACAGCCCGACCACGGCCCGCATCGGCGAACTGGTCGGCGCCCAGCCCGTCACCATCCAGGAAGCCGAACTGACCCAGGCGCTGGCCACCGGGGTCATCGAAGGCCTGATCACCTCCAGCGCCACGGGGGCCGACAACAAGCTCTACGAGCAGATGAAATATTTCACCAACGTCCAGGCCTGGATTCCCAAGAACGCGGTGGTCGTCAACAAGAAAGCCTTCGATGCGCTACCCAAGGCCGAGCAGGACGCCGTGCTGAAAGCCGCCTCCCAGGCCGAGGAACGCGGCTGGAAGACATCCCGCCAGGTGGATGCCGATTCCATCGCCAAGCTGAAGGCCGGCGGCATGCAGATCGTCGAACCCTCGGCCGAACTGCGCGCAGGGCTGGCGAAGGTCGGCGACACGGTCATCCAGGAATGGACGGCCAAGGCCGGCGACGACGGCAAGCAGGTGCTGGCTGCGTATCGCGCCGGTAAATAAGATCGGACACGACAAGGACTTCCTATGCGCAAATGGCTCGACGGCCTCTACGATGTCAGCGCCTGGCTGGCGGGGCTATGCATGATTCTGGTTCTTGTCGCCGTCACCTTCACCATCCTGGGCCGCCTGATCGGCTTTCCGGTCGGCGGCATCGATTCCTACGCGGGATACGCCATGGCGGGGTCGGGTTTCCTGGCCTTGGCCAGCACGCTGAAAAAAGGCGAACACATCCGCGTCACTCTGGTGCTGGGCATGCTGCGGGGCGCCAAGCGCCGGGGGCTGGAACTGGCCGCTTTGCTGGTCGCCACCCTGCTGGCCGGTTTCCTGGCCTTCTATTCCGCACGGCTGGTCTGGCAATCCTGGGTCTTCCAGGACATTTCCACGGGCATCGACGCCACGCCGATGTGGATCCCGCAGATCCTGATGGCGGTGGGCACCCTGGTGTTCTTCATCGCCTTCCTGGACGAGTTCTGCCTGGAATGCCACGGCCGGCGCGACCATGAATCCACCGAGGACCTGCACCATGAATGAGATCACCGCCAGCTTCGCCCTGATCGTGGTCCTGTTCGCCCTGCTGGGCGGCGGGGTCTGGGTCGGCCTGACCCTGGCCGGTGTGGCCCTGTTCGGCATGGAATTCTTTTCCGCCCGTCCGGCCGGCGACGCCATGGCCATCACCATCTGGGGCAGTTCCAGCAGTTGGACGCTGACCGCGCTGCCGCTGTTCATCTGGATGGGCGAAATCCTCTACCGCACCAACCTGTCGGAAAACCTGTTCCGGGGTCTGGCTCCCTGGGTGAACCGCCTGCCCGGGCGCCTGCTGCACACCAATGTGCTGGGCTGCACGATCTTCGCCTCGGTCTGCGGCTCATCGGCGGCCACCTGCGTCACCGTGGGCAAGATGAACCTGCCCGAACTGCGCAAGCGCGGCTACCCCGACGCGCAGATCATCGGCTCGCTGGGCGGGCCGGCCACGCTGGGATTGCTGATTCCGCCCTCCATCATCCTGATCGTCTACGGCGTGGCGGCGGAAACCTCCATCGCCAAGCTCTTCATCGCCGGCATCGTTCCGGGCCTGCTGCTGGCGGCGCTGTTCAGCGGCTGGCTGATCGGCTGGGCGCTGCTGCACCCCGACCAGGTCCCCGAAGTCGCCACCCGGATGGGCCTGCGCGAAAAGCTGCGCGAATCGCGCCAGCTGATTCCGGTCGTGCTGCTGATCCTGGGCGTCATCGCCAGCATCTACACCGGCGTGGCCACTGCCACGGAATCCGCCGCCATCGGGGTGCTGGGCGCCTTCCTGCTGTCGGCCTCGCAAAAATCCCTGACCTGGCAATCGTTCCGGGATTCCCTGCTGGGGGCCACTCGCCTGTATTGCATGATCGCCCTGATCCTGGCGGGCGCCGCATTCATGACGCTCTCCATGGGCTACATCGGCCTGCCGCGCCAATTGGCCGAATTCGTCGGCGGCCTGCAACTGTCGCCCGCCATGCTGATCGTCGCCCTGGGGCTGTTCTACATCGTGCTGGGCTGCTTTCTGGACGGCATTTCCACAATCGTCCTGACCATGGGCGTCGTGCTGCCCATCATCCATGCGGCGGGCATCGATCCGCTGTGGTTCGGCATCTTCCTGGTGATCACGGTGGAAACGGCCCAGATCACGCCGCCGGTGGGTTTCAACCTGTTCGTGCTGCAAAGCATGACACGCAAGGAAATCACGTACATCGCCCGGGTCTGCGCCCCCTATTTCGGCCTGATGATGCTGCTGCTGGTGGTGCTGTGGTTCTTCCCCGGGCTGGCGACCTGGCTGCCATCCCACATGTAGGGATCCGGGCGCCCCAACGCGCGCATGCCATGCGTGCGCAGCGGGCGCGGGGCTTATTCCAGGCCGCGGTTCAGGCGCTCGAGCTCGACGGCCGATACGCCTTCGATGGCCTTCAGAGCGCACAGCCGCTCCTCTTCGATGCGGCCGGCAATCGCGCCCACCTCGGCAAGCTCGCGCTCTATGGTCAGGCCGGCCTGCCGGCAGCGCTCCAGGACGGCGGGATACCGGTCGCGCCAGTCCTCGCTCACCAGCAGCGTCAGGCGTATCTGTCCCATGATGCCGGGTTCCGGTTCACTCGGCATCGGGCGCCCGCACCAAGCCGGCGCCGACATCCCGATAAGAATCGTCAAGCGCCTGGGCGCTGTCCACCAACCGCTCCGCAAGGCGCGCGGCACGCGCCTTGGGATCCTGCTGGGCATGCAGGGCGGCCACTCCCGCCACGAACGGGGTGGCCATGCTGGTGCCGCTGAGCTTCCGGTAAAGCCCCGGCCTCGGCCAGGATGACAACACGTCGACGCCAGGGGCCGCCAGGTTGACTTCCCCGCCATCCCCCTGCAAGCCGCCGCTGGAAAAAGGCGCCACGGCCAGCTTCTGATCCACGGCGGCCACGGCCATGATCGAAGGGCAATTGGCCGGGTGGCCCACGGGCGCGATCGAATCCGGCCGGTGGCTGTCATTGCCCGCCGCCGCCACGATGAGCGTGCCGGCGGCCAGGGCACGCTTGGCGACCTCTTCGAACACCCGGGAATAACTCTGCCCCGGCTCGACCGGACTGCCCAGCGACATGGAAATAATGTGGCATCCCTGGCTGACGGCCCAGTTGATCCCCTCCAGAATGCCGCCATCGCCGCCGCTGCCCTCATCCCCCAGGACTTTGCCGATATACAGCTGGGCCTCGCCCGCCACGCCATAGCGCGTCCCACCCTCGGGATCGCGGGGGCCGGCAGCGATCCCGGCGCAGTGCGTGCCATGGCCATTGCCATCCTGCACAGGCTGGCCCGCGACAAACGAGCGGCTTGTAATGGCGCGGCCGGAAAAATCCGGATGCGACAGATCGAGCCCGGTATCCAGGACGGCAATCCGGATGCCCTGCCCGGTTTGGGTGGACGCATCGGCGCCGACGGCCCGGATGCCCCACGAAACAGTCTCATCCTGCAGCGGCGCGGCGGCGCCTCCGGGCGCTACGGGATTGACGCCGATGGCATGGACCGTGCGTTCCGGCTCGACGGCCAGAATGGAATCGCCATCCGCCGCCGCCTCGACGAGACGCACGCGGGCCGGTTCCGAGCACCGCACAAAGGCAACGCCGATGTGATCGAACACCAAGGCGCAGGCCTCGTCCAGAGCGCCCAACCCTTCCTCGGTCCGGCGCTGGATCCGCAGTTGAGCCAGGTCGGACAGATGCCGGATGCCGGCCTCCATGCGATCCTGATGAAAAAGAACCAGATAATGGCCCGTCCCGGACCGGGACTGAGCAGTGGTGTCCGGCATGGCGACCTCCTGTCAAGACGACTTCTTTCTTGCACGTTAGCACGGTCGATTCTTGAAAAGACCCCGTGGCAATGGGTTCTTGCAATCCGTTCCCCACAGACACACCCCGGTTCAGGATCGCTTGGGGACGAAGACGAGGACCGATGAAACGACGGGCCGGCCGACGGCATCCAATGCCGTGAGAAGCAGCAATACCCGCTGCCCATTCAAGGAGAAAAGCATGATCCGCTCGATCTTGACGGCCACCGCAACCGCCGCCGCCCTGACCCTTTCCCTGGGTTCCTCCCCCGTCATGGCCGCGCAAGCCAGCGTCACCAAGGCCCCGCCCGCCGCTCCCTACAAGGCAGTCAGTTCCCTGGTGAAGCTGCCCGACTTCATCCCCGGGATGGGGCAGCTGTTCGTCGACCCGGCCACCCTGCCGGCCGGCCCCTTCCTGGGGTATGACCGCAATGGCAAGCTGGTCAACACGACCTACATGATCCCGCTGTCGGCCATGAAAGCGGACATGAACCTGCACGACCTGAAAGCGCCCGCCGGCACGGTCGACCACGTGGACATCATGTACAACGCCGGTCACCCGGGCGTCGCCGAGCCGCACATCCACATCGTGCTGTGGAACGTCCCGGTCAGCCAGGAAAGCCGCGTGGCGAAATGAAAGCCCTCGCCTTTGACCCCCGGCGACGTCTGCTGTTGTCCGCCGGGGGCGGCCTCCTGCTGACCGCCGCGCTGCAGCCACGCGCGCGGGCGGCCGGCGACGAGGTCGAGATCGCCCTGTCCGGCACCGCCAGCGGATCCGAAGTCTGGTTCCGACCGCGCGGCCTGCTGATCCGGCCGGGACAGACCGTCCGCTGGATCAACAAGGACGCCGGCAACGTCCATACCACTACGGCCTATCATCCCGACAACGGCAAGCCCCGACGCATTCCGGAAGCAGCCAGCAGCTGGAATTCCGACTATCTGATGCCCGGAAAATCATTCGCCATCACGTTCGACGTACCCGGCGTCTACGATTATTTCTGCATCCCGCATGAACACGCGGGCATGGTGGGACGCATCATCGTCGGCACGGCAGACGCCGCCGTCGAGCCCTATGCCGATACGGACGCCAAGCTGCCCGAAGCCGCGCTGAAACACTTCCCCAGCGTGGCGGACATTCTGAAGGGGGCGCCTATCCTGTAGGTGCGGGCAATATGCGCCGCCGCGCCTGCGCCGGCGAATACACTGCGTCGAATGTCGATTACGATCGGGGATGGCCGCGTCCATGACGCGGCCCGGCCGGCCCGACCCTGGGCCGGCCTGTCGAACCCGAAGGAGCGCCGTTCAGTATGTTCCGATTCGCACGCATGCTTGCCGCGCTGTCCGCCGCGGCGGCGTTGGTGGCCGTGGAGGCGCATGCCTGCACGCGCATCATCTACCATGGCCCGAACGAAACCTATCTCACGGGCCGTTCGATGGACTTCAAGGATCCGATCGTCAGCAATCTCTGGGTCTTTCCTCGCGGAATGAAGCGCGATGGAGCCGCCGGGCCTCGATCCGTGGCATGGACTTCGACCTATGGCAGCCTGATCGTTTCCGGCTACGAAATCTCGGCGGTGGACGGGATGAACGAGGCGGGCCTCAATGCGAACCTGCTGTGGCTGGCCAACGCCGGATACCCGGAGGACGACGGCGTGACCCCCCGCATCTCCCTATCGATCTGGGCGCAGTATTTCCTCGACCAGTTCGCCACGGTCGCGGAAGCGGTGAAGCATGCGCGCGCCATCCCGATGCAGGTGGTCAGCGGCGAAGTGCCCGGACGGCCCGGCAGCCTCGCCCCCCTGCACCTGTCCCTGTCCGACGCCACGGGGGACAGCGCGATTTTCGAATGGATCGACGGCAAGCTGCACATTCACCACAGCCGCGAATATCGCGCGATGACCAACGAACCGTCCTACGACGAACAACTCGCGATCACGCGCTACTGGGACGGCATCGACGGACGGACGTTCCTGCCCGGGACGAACCGCGCCTCCGACCGTTTCGTGCGCGCCAATTACTACGCCGACGCAGTGATCCAGAGCGACGATCCCAGGACTGCAGCCGCAGCGGTTTTCAGCATCGTCCGGAATGTTTCGGTGCCTTATGGCATCAGCCTGCCGGATGCGCCCAACCTGTCCACGACCCGCTGGCGCGTCGTGGCGGACCACAAGAACAAGCTCTTCTATGCCGAATCCGCCACATCGCCCAATGTGTTCTGGGTGAATCTCAAGCTCCTCGACTTTTCAAAAGGAGCGGACACACAAACCCTGGACCTGGGCGTCGATATGAACCGGACCCTGGCCGGCGAAGTGTCGAGCCGGTTCACGCCGGCGAAGCCTTTCGAGTTCATGGCGGCCGGATAGCCGCCACGCGCGGCCGCCGCATCAAAAAACCGCACAAAGCGCGGCGGCCCCGATGCCAGATACCTTCACGCGCGATACGGGCGGGGTTCCCCGGCAAAGACGACCGACCGGCATTGCAGATGCACCATTTCCAGGCCGTCCATCAGGAAGAAACCGGCCTCCCAGGGGTTCTTCAGCACGAAGGCCGTGCGCACCTGCTCGTACAGCGGCATGGAAGACGGCACCTGGCTGGCCTGCATCTCCAGGATGGTGTAATTCCAGTCGATCGCCTGCTCGAACGTGAACTTGGCCCGTTCGTCGATGATGAAGAAGCAGTGCGGATCCCGTTTCAATTGCCGCAACTTGAACGTCCCCGGCACGGAAATCAGGAAGACGTCATCGGCTTGCGTATTCAGGAAGGCCAGCACCGTCGTATGCGGCTGATCGAGCGCCAGGGTAGTGAGTATGCCCACTTTGTTGTGATGCTCTTTTTCCTGGACGGGACCCAGTTGCCGCAGCGGCGTGACGGGCAGTTCGGCCTCGGCGCGGCCATCCGGCGGAAAATCATATCCGGGCGCCCGGTACTGCTCGACGACCTGCACTCCATGGATCAGCATGTATTCCACCGGCTGCAAGGTCACCCAGCTTTCATCGGTGGCGATGACACGCCCTTTGTACGAGGTCCGGTAGACGCGCAATTCGGCATCCAGTTCATCCACCCCGGTGCGGTTGTCCAGATGCAAGGTCACCATCGATCCCGCCGCCAGCGCGTGGCCTTTGGGGATGAAGACCCGCAGCTCATTGTTCGCCCTGGGATACACGACACCCACATGGTGAACCAGGCCTTGAGGCTGGTACGATGCGGCAACCCCCAGCAATTGCTCACCCAGATAATCCTTCAGTGCCATCCGAACCCTCAGCGATATATTTCAAAACCATACAGATTCTACAAGGGGCCCGCCGAGAGGAACAGGCAGGGATCGGGCCTCCGATGTGTCGCCAAATGGCGACAGGGCAACAAAATATTTCCGAAATCCAGCCAGGGCCTGGCATTCGGGGCTGAAATGACGCCCAGATCACACGATTTCCGGTAAAAATACAGTCAACGATAAAAAGGAGAGCCCAGACAGTGACGCACCAGACACGTGAACAAACTGCGGATATCGTTGCGCGGCTCAAACTTTGCAAACGCCTGCCGACGCTCCCCACGGTGGCCCTGCGGCTCGTGGAGCTTGCCAACGACGAGTCCGCATCACTGGACGAATTCGCCGAACAGATCACGTTCGATCCGGCGCTTGCCGGAAAGCTGCTGCGCGTGGCGAATTCCTCATTCTATGGACGCCGGCGCGCGGTCACCAACCTGTCGCAGGCCATGAGCCTGCTGGGCCTGAACGCCACCATCGCGCTATCGCTCAGTTTTTCGCTGCGGGCGAGCCTCTCCCAACAATACAGGTCGGGCTTCGACACAAACGCCTACTGGCGCCGGACGCTGCTGACCGCGCTCGCCTGCCGCAGCATTGCGGAGGAATTGGACGAAGTGCAGCCCGAGGACTACCTGCTGGCGGGCCTGCTGCAAGACATCGGCATCCTCGCCATGGACGCCATGTTCGGCGATCCCTATGCGGCGCTCTACCAGCAAAGCACCGACCATCAACACCTGCTTGTGCAAGAAGCCGTGCGCTTCGGATTCACGCATGCCCAGGCGGCCGCCCACCTGTTGAAAAGCTGGGGGCTGCCGGAGCGGATCTGCCAGTCGGCATGGCTGAGCCACGAACTCATCAAACTGCCCCACGACGGGCCGCCCGAAGACGACAAGCTCCCCTTCTACGTCGCCGCAGCCGCCCTGATCGCGGATGCGTGGATGAAAGAGCAGACCGCACCGGACTCCATCGAACTCACCTATGACTCGGTCAGAACGCTGCTGAACGTCAGGTTGGAAAAATACCGCGCCATCATCGGCGCCATGATCCAGAAGATCCCCGAGATGGAGGCCTTGTTCGACACGCAGCTTGCGGACGCGCAGATGCTGCAGGACCTGGAATACAACGCCCGGGAGACCCTCGCGGTCAGGAGCCTGCTGCGCTCACACGCCCAGGACCCCGCCACTGAGGCCCTCGAGAACCGCATCACGGTGCTCGAAGAACAGACCCAGCGCGACTCCCTGACGGGGCTGTACAGCCGCAACTACCTGGACGCCATGCTGCAGCACGAGTTCGAGCGCGCGACCCGCTCGAATACACCGCTGAGCGTCGCATTCATCGATGTGGACCGATTCAAGGCCATCAACGACACGTTCGGGCACGCCATGGGCGACCAGGTGCTGGCGACGGTCGCGCAGCGCCTGCAGGCGCAATCGCGGCAGATCGACACCGTCGCCCGTTACGGCGGCGAGGAGTTCGTGATGCTTCTGCCTGAAACGGACTCGGAACAAGCCGAAGCGGTGCTGCAGCGCATGCTCGAGCATGTCCGCGACAACCCGTTTCACACCCAAAGCGGCGCCCAGGGCACCGTCACGTTCTCGGCGGGTATCGCGACCCACATGCAAGGCACTCAATTCTTCCAGAACGCCCGGGCGCTGCTGCAGGCGGCCGACAATGCGCTCTACGAAGCCAAGGAGACCGGCCGGGAGCGAATCGCGATCCACCAGCAGGATGCGACTCGACCCGCGGCGTCGGGCTCCTTCCCCCCGGCTCAGTAACTCGCGCCGGCCTTCGCCGGGATCACGCAGGACCGGCCTGGAAGCGCGCGCCAAGTCCATCGACCACCACGAATCCATGCCCGCGCCGTAGCGGCGCGGAATAGAATCGGGCGCCCTGCGGGGCGCCCGATTCCGTCGGAACGAGAGGATTTCGCGGAGCGCCGCTCAACCGGAAAAGATCGCGTCGAAATCGGGGGAGTAGTTCAGGTCCCCGTCCAGATTGAGCGTGCGCTCGATGTGATCCAGGTGTTGCAACATGACCAGGCTGGCGGCGGCTCCGTCGCCTTTTTCGATCAACCGGACCAGTTGCGCGTGCTCGTCCTCCGGGCAGGCGGGCGTGCCCGGCCGGTCGTACAGGGTGATGATCAGGCAGGTGAGCGAGGTCAGTTCGCGGATCATCCGCACCAGGGGGCCGTTGCGCGCCATCTGCGCCAGCAGGATATGGAATTCCCCCGACAAGCGGATGATGGCGCGCAGGTCGTTGTTGTGGTGGGCCAGGACTTCCTTGTCCAGGTGTTCCCGAAGCGCGGTGAGATCCTCCGGCCGGACCGACTGGCAGAGCTTGGCCACCAGCGGCGGTTCTATCATTCGCCGGGCCTCGAACATTTCACGCGCTTCCTCGGTCGTGGGCCGGGCCACGTAGGCGCCCCGATTCGGCACCAGGGTGACGATCTGCTCGTGCGCAAGCCGCGCAAGCACGCGACGGATCCGCATGCGGTTTGCCCCCGTGGCCTTTGCCAGATGTTCTTCCGCCAGCTTGGTGCCCGGCAGCAGGCGCCGTTCCAGGATCGCCGTCTGAATGCGTTCGTAGATCTGATCGCTGTCCAGTTCCTTCTGATTTTTCGTTCGGGTGCCAGGGATCGCCTGCGCCTTTGCTTGAGACATCGTCGTTCTCTTTGTATGAAATGCTCGAATGGATTGTAAACAATTTATCCGGAAAATGTTCGGAAATCATGTGTGAGATCAGGATCAAACCCTGATTCAGGTCAGATTCCAGGCCTTGGGATGCCTGCTTCCCTCACAAAATTGACATTTATGTTGAAACAATAGTGGATATAAGTGTTTATCCTTATGTTAACAATTTTGTTGAGAATATAGACTGGCGCTGTTTCCTTGTCACCCCAGGCACGCACGCCGGGGTTCCATCAGCACACGGAGTTGGAACACGCATGGATGGCATACCGTACGACTTGATCATCGCCCACGCGGAAGTGGTGACCGCCGCCGACCGGTTCCGGGCGGACATCGGCATCCGCGACGGCAAGATCGCAGCCCTGGGGCATGACCTCGGGCCCGCGACCCGGACCGTGGACGCGACCGGCCTGCTGGCGCTGCCAGGCGGCGTGGACGCGCACTGCCACCTGGACCAGCCGCAGGAAGTCGGCCGCATGGCCGACGATTTCGAAAGCGGTTCCCGTTCGGCCGCCTGCGGGGGCACGACGACCCTGATCCCCTTCGCGGCCCAGGCGCGCGGCCAGTCGCTGCGCGCGGCGGTCGAGGACTATCACCGCCGAGCCGCCGGCAAATCCTGCCTCGACTACGCCTTCCACCTGATCGTCACGGACCCGACACCCGCGGTGCTGGACGAAGAACTGCCGGAACTGATCCGCGCGGGCTACACCTCGTTCAAGGTCTACATGACCTATGACGACCTGAAACTGAACGACCGCCAGATCCTGGACGTGCTGTCCGTGGCCCGGGATCACGGCGCGCTCGTCATGGTGCACGCCGAAAACGCCGACTGCATCTCCTGGCTGACCGACCGGCTGGTCGCGCAGGGCCGCACCGAGCCCAGGTACCACGCGGTCTCGCGCCCATCGGCGGTCGAACGCGAAGCCACGCACCGGGCGATCACATTTTCGGAACTGGTGGACGTCCCCATCCTCATCGTCCATGTGTCGGGGGCCGAAGCCATCGAGCAGATCCGCTGGGCGCACGGCCGCGGACTGCGAATCTACGCCGAAACCTGTCCGCAGTACCTGTACTTGACGGCGCAGGATCTCGACCTGGAAGGCTACGAGGGCGCGAAGCTGGTGTGCAGTCCGCCGCCGCGCGATCCGGACAACCAGGAAGCCGTCTGGCGCGCGCTGTCGGGCAATGTCTTCTCGATCTTTTCTTCGGATCACGCCCCTTATCGCTACGACGATGCCGAAGGCAAGAAGCCCGGCGGCCATACCTGCCATTTCCAGCATATTCCGAACGGAATTCCCGGCCTGGAAACGCGGATGCCGCTGCTGTTTTCAGGCGGCGTGGGCGGCGGACGCATCAGCATCCACCAGTTCGTCGACCTGACCGCCACGCAGCCCGCGAAACTCTACGGCCTGTACCCCCGCAAAGGGTCCATCGTCGTGGGCGGGGATGCCGACATCGCGCTCTGGGACCCGGCATTGCGGGTCACGATCCGCAATGCCGACCTGCACCACGACGTCGACTACACGCCCTATGAAGGCATGGCGGTAACGGGTTGGCCCGTCATGACGTTCAGCCGCGGCCGCCTGGTCAGCCGGCACAGGGAATTCCTCGGTTCCGCAGGCGCCGGCGAATTCATGCCGTGCGGGACGCCCATGCAGCATGCGTGAGCGCGACAGCCGGCATTCCGCAGTACAGCAGCACCGAAGTCCTGAAGTCCCAAGTTCCGTCATCAATATCCCCTTCCACGGAGGTAGCCATGTTGCAGAAGTTCATATCCACCGCCGCGCTCGGTGTCGCGCTGTCAGGCGCGGCCTTCGCCGCAGATCTGCCCAAGACGCACTTGAATATCGTCGGCAACCTGAGTTTCGACACCGCCACGGCCTCGTTCGAGAAGCCATTCTGGACGAAGACCGTGCCCGAGCAGTCGGGCGGCGCCATCGAAACCCAGTTCAAGTCGTTCAACGAAATGGGGCTGAAAGGCGCCGAGATCCTGCGCCTGATGTCCCAGGGCGTGATCGAATTCGGGTCCGCGACGCTTTCCTATTTCGCCTCCGACGATCCGATCTATGACGCCGTCAATCTGGTCGGCATGGCGCCGACCCTGAAGGACGAGGAAGCCGTCATCGACAGCTTCACCCCCGTCTATCAACAGATCCTGCAAAAGAAAGGCATTCATCTGCTCGGCTTCGGCATCAACCCCGCGCAGGTGCTGTACTGCAACAGCAACATCGGCAAGCTCGCCGACATCGAGGGCAAGAAAGTCCGCATCAGCAGCCGCACACAAGCCGACTTCGTCGATGCCATGGGCGGCTCCAGCGTCAACATGGCCTTTGCGGAAGTGGTGCCGGCGCTGCAGACCGGCGTGATCGACTGCGCCATCACCGGCTCCCTGTCCGGCTTCAACGCGAAGTGGTACGAAGTCTCCACGCATCTGCTCGAACTGCCGCTGAACTGGAATCCCATCATGTACGCCGTCAACGACAAGGCCTGGTCCAAGCTCGACCCCAAGGTCCAGGCATTCGTGACCACGCATTTCAGCGCCATGCTGAAGGATCTGATCGCCGACGTGGCCCGCCAGAACCAGGAAGGCTATGACTGCAACTCGGGCGCGGCCGCATGCACGGCCGCGGTCAAGGGCAGCATGAAGCTGGTCAAGCCTACCCAGGAAGATCTCGACCTGCTGAAAAAAGTCGCCTACGGGACCGTGGCGCCAAAGTGGGGCGAGCGCTGTTCCGCGGATTGCGTGACCCGGTTCAACGAGACGGTCGGCAAGATGCTGGACTTCAGCGTCGCGAAGCGCTGATGCGGCGCTGACCCGCTCCCAGCCCCTCATCCGGCGGCGCATCATCCCACGGGCCTGTTGCGCCGCCCCATAGGAAAAACAGATGAACACTTTTCTAGATCGATCGCTTGACCGGGCGGCCACCCTGTCCAGATGGGGCGCGCGGGTGGCGGGCGGCTTGCTGATCGCCAGCGTGCTGCTGATTTCATTCGACGTCATCGGCCGCAAGGTCTTCGGCATGGCCTCCGCCGGCTCCAACGAGCTCTCGGGGTACGTGCTGGCCATCAGCACGTCCTGGGCCCTCGCCTTCGGCGTTTTCGAGAAGATCAACGTCCGAGTCGACCTCCTGTACCAGAAGCTGCCGCTTCGCCTGGCCGCCGCGATGGATATCCTGGCGGTCGCCGTGCTGGAGTTCTTCATCGTCGTCCTCACCTACTACGCCTTCATCACATTCCAGACCTCCCTCCAGGAGGGGGCCGCCGCGAACACGGACCTGGGGACGCCGCTATGGATTCCGCAGGGCCTGTGGGTGCTGGGCATGATCTGGATGACGATCGTGCTGGCGCTCGTGGTGCTCCGGGCGAGCGCCTCGCTCATCGTCGGGGACGTCGCCCGCGTCACCGCGCTCTGCGGGCCGCGCGGCAGCACGGACGAGGCCGAAGAAGAAGCGCGGCTGGCCAACCAGCGCACAGAACAAGGAGGGGCCTGACATGCTCGTGATCACACTGATTCTATTGCTGGGCCTGATTGCGCTGAGCGTGCCGATCGCCGCCGCGCTCGGGGTGCTGGGCCTGATCATGGACCAGCAATTCTCCATGCTGCCCCTGACCAAGGCCATCGGCGAAATCTCATGGAGCACCAGCAACGACTTCCTGCTGATGGCCATCCCCCTGTTCATCCTCCTGGGCGAGATCCTGTTGCGGGCCGGCTTCGCGGACAAGATGTACAACGCCATGAGCCTGTGGCTGTCCTGGCTGCCCGGCGGTCTGATGCACGCCAACATCGGCGCCTCGGCCCTGTTTTCGGCAACCTGCGGGTCCAGCGTCGCGACGGCGGCGACCGTCGGCACGGTGGCCGTGCCCCAGTTGCACAAATTCGGCTACAACAAGTCCCTGTTCCTGGGCAGCATCGCGGCGGGGGGCACGCTGGGCATCCTGATTCCGCCGTCGATCAACCTGATCCTGTACGGGGTGCTGACCAATACCTCGGTGCCCAAGCTGTATCTCGCCGCCTTCGTGCCAGGCATGCTCCTGGCGCTGCTCTTCGTGATCATCATCGCCCTGGTCTGCGCGGCCAAGCCATCGTTCGGCGGGCACCGGGTCGAGGCCAGCTGGAAAGCCAGGATCGCCAGCCTGGTGGATCTGCTGCCGCCGCTCGGGCTGTTCATGCTGGTGGTCGGGTCCATTTACCTCGGGATCGCCACGGCGACCGAGGCATCCGCGCTCGGGGTGCTGGGCAGCCTGTTCATGGCCCACTCCTCGAAGCGGCTGAGCTGGGCCATGCTGACGGATGCGCTGGAAGGCACGATGCGGTCCACGGTGATGGTGGTGCTGATCGTCATCGCCGCCGCTTTCCTGAGCTTCGTCATGTCCTCGACCGGCCTGACGGTGACCATCACCGATTTCATCGTCGGGCTGCACCTGTCCCCGGAACTGATGCTGCTGATCATCGTGGTCTTCTACCTGATCCTCGGTTGCGTGATGGAGACCTTGTCGATGATGATCACCACCATTCCCATCATTGCGCCGATCATGGTCGCCATGGGCTTCGACCCGGTCTGGCTGGGGATCGTCATCATCATCCTGGTGGAGGCGGCGCTGATCACACCCCCGGTCGGCATCAATCTGTTCGTGGTGCACAGCGTCAGCGGCGGCGGGACCCTGAGTCCCATCATCAAGGGCAGCCTGCCATTCGTCGTAGCCATGCTGCTGCTCGTGCTGCTGCTGGCGGTCTTTCCGGACATCGCCCTGTGGCTGCCGTCCGTGTTCAATGGTTGAATCGGCCGGCAACGGACGAACCCGCATCGATCTCAGGAGGATCACATGTCAGCACTCAAAGGCAAGGTAGCCGTGGTCACGGGCGCGTCGACGCCCAGCGGCATCGGCCTGGCCATCGCCAAACGCTTCGCCCAGGCGGGCGCCACCCTGTTCCTGGTCGCCGACCGGACCCGGGAACAACTCGATGCGGCCCGCGCGGCCTGCCTCGCCCAGGAAGGCTGCGGGCCGGTGGAGACCGCCCTGCTCGACCTGGGCGCCCCGGGGCAGGCCGAGGACATGATCCGGCTGGCGGACGAGCGCTTCGGGCGTGTGGACGTCCTGGTGAACAATGCCGGGATCCGGGCGCCGTACGACTTCGGGTCCTACACGCGCGACGTGTTCGACCGCGTCCTGGCCGTCAATCTGGCATCCGCGTTCTTTGCCAGCCAGGCGGCCATTCCGGTGATGCGGCGCGGCGGCGGCGGGCGCATCATCCACATCGCCAGCCAGATGGGGCGCGTGGCCGGCCCCCGGGCCGCCCTCTACGGCATGACCAAAGCCGCGCTGATCCACCTCACCAAATCGATGGCGCTGGAACTGTGCCGGGACAACATCACCGTCAATTCCCTGAGCCCGGGCCCCATCGCCACGCAGCCGCTGAAGGACATGGGCATGCGCAGCATGCGCGAACTGTTCGAGGCCCCCTCGTCCGAGGAAGCGCCGCCGTCCGGAGAACTGCCGGACTGGAACTCGCAACAGCTGGGCAAGCTGCCGATCGGCAGGCTGGGCCAGGTCGACGAGGTGGCGGACGTAGCCCTGTACCTGGCCGCCGGCAGCCCGAGCTTCCTGATGGGACAGGACGTGGTCGTGGACGGCGGCTACCTGCTGGAATGAGGCGGGCCGCAACCCCCTTCCCCGCGGGATGGCGGCGCTTCGCGGCCATCCCGCCGTTGTGTGATCGAATACTCTGAAATGATGGACCTGCGATGAGCAAACGTTTTCTGCTGGGCATGTTGACGCCCTCTTCCAATACTTCCCTCGAACCGGCGACCTGCGCCATCCTGAGCGGGCTGCCCGGCGTGTCGGCGCACTTTTCGCGCTTCACGGTCACGGAGATCTCGCTGGGGGAAAAGGCGACGCGGCAGTTCGACGACAGCAAGATCCTGGAAGCCGCAAAATTGCTCGCCGACGCCCGCGTGGACGTCATCGGCTGGAGCGGAACGGCAGCCAGCTGGCTGGGCTTCGACACGGACGTCAGGCTGTGCCAACGCATCACCGAGGCGACGGGCATCCCGGCGACGACGTCGGTGCTGGCGCTCAACGAGATCCTCCGGATCCGGGGCGCGAAAACCCTGGGATTGATGTCGCCCTACCTGAAGGCAGTGCAGGACCGTATCGTCGAAAACTATGCCGCCTCGGGAGTCCGGATCATCGCGGAGCGGCATCTCGATCTCCAGGTCAATTTCGCGTTTTCCGAGGTGACGGAGCCGCAGATCCTGACGATGGCCTCCGAGGTCTGCGCCAGCCGGCCGGACGCGCTCACCATGATGTGCACCAATGTCCGCGCGGCGCAGCTGGCGCCCCGGATAGAGGCGTCGC
>NZ_JBATVG010000014.1:0-365172 GCF_049671645.1 Castellaniella sp.
GGCGGAACGCCCGGTGGCCACGCCGCCGCGCCCTCGCGCGCGCGGGGCGCGCCAATCCGGCCGTCCCGGTCTGCCGGCATCTCCCGACGCCCGCAAGCCCGACACGCCGGCGCGGGCCGCGGATGACACGCAGCCCGCGCTCGACCCGGCCGACCAGGCGCTGTTTCGCCAGGCCATGCGGTTCGTGCGGCCGCTGCCCGATCGCGGCCCGCGAGCGCGGGCTGCCCTGCGCCGCGTCCCGGACACTCTGCTGCGCGTCCGCCGCGAACATGCCCAGGGCGAATCCGACACGCCCAAACGGCCGCAGCCTGCCCGCCAGCGGCATCCGGCGGCGACCGGCATCCTGGATCCCGATGCCCAGGAATTCCTGCAGCCCGGCTGCGGGCCGGACCTGCTGCGCGGCCTGCGGCGCGGCAAATGGATCGCCCAGGCCACACTGGACCTGCACGGCAGCACACAAGACGAGGCCCGGGAACGGCTCGACCGCTTCCTGGCTTCCTGCCTGGAACACGGCATCCGCTGTGTGCGCGTCATCCACGGCAAGGGCATCGGGTCGCGCCAGGGCGAACCCGTGCTCAAATCCACCATCCGCCAGCACCTCAGCCGCCTGGAAGCCATCCAGGCCTGGGTCCAGGGCAACGAACGCGACGGCGGCGCGGGGGCCGTGACCGCTCTGCTGCGCCTGCCTCAGGAACCCTAGCGGCCCATCGGCGCCCGATTTGCCGGCGCATGGCCCCCACCTCCAGGAATCCCTCATGAATATCAGCTGGGCCTATCTGATCATTGCCATCGTGGCCGAAGTGATCGCCACATCCGCCCTGAAGGCATCCGCCGGTTTCACCCGGGCGGCGCCATCCATCATCACCGTGATCGGCTACGGGCTGGCATTCTATCTGCTGGCGCTGGCGCTCAAGACCATCCCGGTGGGGATCGCTTATGCAGTCTGGTCCGGGGTCGGGATCGTCGCCATCGCCATCATCGGCTACTTCATCTTCGGCCAGGCGCTGGATATCGCCGGCCTCATCGGTATCGGCCTGATCCTGGCGGGCGTGCTGGTGTTGAACGTGTTTTCGACATCCGGCGGGCACTGAGGCGGCAGGCCTGCCGCCCAAGCGGAAAATGAACAGGGCCGGTGATCAGATCACCGGCCCCGCCAGATTTTCTTTTTTATGGGTACCGCCTACAAATGAAAGCGCCATCTGCGCAGCGCCAGTGCCCAAGCAGGGCTGTCTCCTCACCTGCATGTGCAGCATTATGAAGGCTGGACCGTCGGATGACACCTAGGGAAGTCCCTAGGAATCGGGGAGCGGACGCCTGGCGGCCGCGACGCGGACCGGGTCAGCCCGACAACGAAGCGGTCGGCGGCCAATGGTCGGCAGGGGCGGGTTTGCCGAACAGGAAGCCCTGGGCATATGCGCACCCCATGGCCTGCAAGGCATCCCGCTGAGTCGGGGTTTCCACCCCTTCGGCCACGACCGTCAGATCGAGCGACCTGGCGAGGCTCAGGACCGCCGACACGATGGCGGAACTACGCTGCTGCCCTCCCAAACCCAGGGGTTCGATGAAAGCGCGGTCGATCTTCAAGGTGCTGAGCGGGAACCGGTGCACGTGGCTGAGCGATGAATATCCCGTGCCGAAATCATCCAGAGCGATCCGGACCCCCGCCTCGTGCAGGCTGTCCAGAATCTTGCCGGCGGCATCCGGATTCGACAGCAGGGTGCTTTCGGTGACTTCGACACAGAGTTGATGCGCGGCGATGCGCGTCTGCGCCAGCATGTCCAGCAGGCGCCGGGGAAAATTCCGGCTATGGAAATGGCGCGGCGAAATATTGATGTTCAGCACGCCCTGATCGCCGAGGAATCGCTGCGCCGCCTGGCAAGCCAGGCGGTACAGGTGCCAGTCGATGGCTTCAATCAGGCCGGTTTCCTCGGCCGCCGGCAAAAATGCGCCCGGCCCCAGCAAGCCCCGTTCCGGGTGCTGCCAACGGATCAGCGTCTCGTAGCCCGCGATGCCGGCATCCGGCAAACGCACGATCGGTTGAAAATACGGCATGAACTGGCCGGTTTCCAAGGCCGCGCGCATCTGCTGTTCCAGGTCCAGGACATTCATGGCGGATGCGTGCAGTTTGCCGTCGAACAGGATAAAACGCTGACGACCCGCCGCCTTGGCGCGATAAAGCGCCGTATCGGCATCATGCAACACCTGATCGACTGTCTGATAACCCGGATGGCTCATGGCAATGCCGATACTGACGGACACATGCAGCGTGCGTTCACCCACCCGGGCGGTTTCCGCCATCCTGGACAGGACCCGCTGCGCCACCTGGCAGGCGGAGGACGGCTGAGGACAATTTTCCAGCAGGATGGCAAACTCATCGCCCGACAGCCGCCCCACGACATCCGGGGCGCGCACGCAATCGGCCATCCGCGCCGCGACCTCTCGCAACACGGCATCGCCCACCAAATGCCCCAGACCGTCGTTGAATAGCTTGAAACGATCCACATCCAGGTACAGCAGGGCAAAACGATGCTCGGGATGGCGCTGCTGCGTACGCAGCGCGCGTTCGAGGCGATCGCGCAAATACAGGCGATTGGGCAACTCTGTCAGAGGGTCGTGCATCAACTGGTGCCGGAGCTGCTGCTGCACCTGTTCGCGCACCACAATCTGCGTGCGCAACTCCTGTGTCCGCACCAGCACCCGCTGCTCCAATTGGGCATTCAAGGCCTGCAAGGCGACATCCTGCTGGCGTCGCTGCAAGGTGTTGGCGATCTGATAGGACACAAAAGTCAGCAGATCGGCGTCCTGAGGGGTGTAATGCAGGTCCTGGCGGTAGCTCTGCACCACGACAAGGCCCATTGCTCCCTGCGCGCCCACCAAAGGCGCGCCAAGCCAGGAGACCGCGGGGTTCCCATACGTCGTCGCATCCACTTCGCCCTGGGCGATCAGCGCATTGATCTCCTCGGCCTCGAGTCGGACCGTCCGCGCGCAGCGGATCGCATATTCGCTCATGCCCCGGCCCAGAGGGCGGCGCACCAGCTCCGCGCCTGAACTGTCCACGTAATAAGGAAAGTCCAGCCACTGTCCATCGTCGGACAGCAGCGCAATACAGAAACTCTCGGCGACGAGCAGTTCGCTGATCACCTCGTGAATGCTGCGGTAGAAAGCCTCGCTGCTGTCCCGGCCCTGGCCGAGCGCGGCGATCCGGTACAGCGTCGCCTGCAGATGGGCGGCCTGTTCGCGTTCGCGCACCTGCTCCCGCAGCCTGGCATTCGCGCTGGCCAGCTCGCTGGTGCGTTCGGCCACCCGGCGTTCCAGAGCCTCCTGCCCCAGTTTGCGCTCGACGGCATTGAGCACGTGCTCGGCCACGAAGACCAGCACGTTCTGATCGGATTGCGTGTATCCCTTGCCTTCCTCGTAGCTCTGGACCACCAGGACGCCGAACACCTGTCCATCCCGGCGCATGGGCACCCCCATGAAATCCACCGAGGGCGTCCCGACGGCGCGCCCCCGATCCAGGCCCAGGCTCAGCGCGACTCCGTCGGACGTCCCTCGCATGGCCTGTCCATGATGAATCAGGCGCAGGGTGATGGTGTCGCACAGTTGTTCCGCCGTGAATTCCTCGTCCGGCCCATAAAGCTGCCCATCCATGAGATCGGCGAAGTAGATGAAGCGCACTGTCCGGCGCTGCGGGTCATACAGAGCGATATAAAAATTCTCGGCATACATCAACTGGGCGATGCTGCCATGCAGGCCCTGCAGCAGGCTTTGCATATCCAGTTCCGACGCAGCCATGTCGGCAATGGCGAACAACGCCCGCTGAAGACGTTCGGATTGCTCCAGGCGCTGGACCGAGGCTTCCAGGCGCTGGATGGCCTGGCTTGCGGTCAGCGCCGTCTGATCGCCATCTCCTGTTTCGCTCGGGCGGCTCATGTATTTTCCGGTGACGCCGCAGCCACTCGACATGACATATAGGCCCCCCTTCAGATCCCCTTTTCCGGAATTCTACAAGGCCGGCCCGCAAATGCGAAGCGCCGCCGCCCCCCGACGGCCCGGGCCATCCGGCAGCCCTTTCGCACGCGCCGACTGCGGCCTGGCTGCCTTTCGCAGCGGCTGGCAAGCCCTACGTCTTGGCGGGCCTGACCGGCTGATAGACCTGCGCCAGCGGCAGCACTGTCGTATGCCGCACCACTTCCATGACGAAGCCGGAACTGACGTCCGTCAGCTCGGCGACCTTGATGAGCCGCTTGTACACCCTGTCATACCCGGCGATGTCCGACACCACCACCTTCAACAAGTAGTCGATTTCCCCGGCCATTCTGTAGACCTCGAGAATCTCGGGAATGCCCATCACGCCATCCAGAAACCGGGTCGTCCAGACATCATCGTGACGCGCGGCCTTCACCGTGACGAACGCAGTCAGCCCAAGACCCAGGCGAACCGGGTCGCACAGCACCACCTGCGCCTGGATGACCCCATCTTCTTTCAAGCGTTGAATGCGGCGCCAGCAGGGTGTCGTGGACAAGCCCACCTGCGCGGCCAGTTCCGCCAGACCCACCGACGCGTCCTTTTGCAGGATTTCGAGGATCCGATAATCCATTTTATCCATATAAACCCTTTGTTTTAGAAATTATTTCTAATCCGAAGGGGATTATATAGAAAGAATAGAAACTTTTTCCTGGTGGAAAACCTAGACTGTCTCTCATCATCCACCAAGGAAATTCACACATGAACGCCCCCCTGACATCCGACATGGCCCATTCGCTCGCGGGAACTCCGACGCACGCGAAACAGGCGGTAGAAACCTTTCTGTCGCATGGCACACGGTCCCCGAAAGAATATGGCGGCACGGTCAACCCCCCCGTCTGCCGGGCTTCGACCATCGTGTTCGAGAGCATGCAGGACATGGATGAACGCCAGCAGGCCATCGATCACGACGAGGCCGGCGTGATGTGGTACGGCCGCAAAGGCACGCCCACCACCTTCGCGCTGCAGGAATCGATCGCCTATCTGGAAGGGGGGTACCGCACCCTGCTGGCGTCTTCGGGCCTGGCCGCCTGCATCGCCGCCCTGTCGGCCTTCGTGAAAGCCGGCGATCACATTCTGATGGGCGACAGCGTCTACGGTCCCACCCGCCACTATGCCACGAGCATCCTGGCCCGCTACGGGATCGCCACGACCTTCTACGACCCGGCGATCGGGGCGGGGATCGAAGCGCTGATCCGCCCGAACACGCGCGTCGTCTACGTCGAGTCACCGGGCTCGCAGACCTTCGAAGTGCAGGACATTCCGGCCATCGCCGCATGCGCCCACCGGCACGGCGCCCGCGTGGTCATGGACAATACCTGGGCCTCGCCGCTGTACTTCAAACCCTTCGAACACGGCGTGGACGTCTCCGTACAAGCGTGCACGAAATACATCACGGGTCACTCGGATGCGCTCCTGGGTTCGATCACCAGCACCCGGGAAGCCTGGCAGGAAGTGCGCAGCTACGTCTACGCGCACGGACTGAACGCCGGTCCCGACGACGTCTATCTGGCGCAACGCGGTCTGCGCACGCTCTCCGTGCGCCTGGAACGCCATCAGCGCAATGCGCTGGAGGTCGCCCACTGGCTGGCCGCCCAGACAGCCGTCGAACAAGTGCTCTACCCCGCCCTGCCGGGCAGCCCCGGGCATGAACTCTGGAAGCGCGACTTCACCGGCGCGTCCGGCCTGATGGGGCTGGTGCTCAAGCCCTGCGCCGCGCAATCGCTGCGCGACTTCGTCGACAGCCTGGAACTCTTTCACCTGGGTTTTTCATGGGGCGGCTTCGAAAGCATGATCATGCCCCAGGACCCCATGCCGACCCGCGAAGCTTCCCGGTGGCCGTATGCGGGCCCCTTGATCCGCCTGCATATCGGCCTGGAATCCCCCGACGACCTGATCGCCGACCTGAAAGAGGGGTTCGCCCGCCTGTAAACGGCGCGCCAGCCCCATGCCCGGCCGTATCGCGGCCGGGGAACCCGGCGACTTTCTCCAGAGGAAATCCAGATGAAGCAGCAAGACTACGGCAGCCTGATCCAGTACGTGCGCAGCAACCTGGGGCCCATGCGCCAGAGCCACCCCGACGTGATGAAGCATTTCGGCGCCCTGGGCAAGACCGCCCTTGCGCCGGGCGCGCTGGATGCCCGGTTCAAGGAACTGATCGCCCTGGCGATCGCCGTGGCGACCCGCTGCGACGACTGCATCGGCTTTCACACCCTGGCTCTTGCCAAACTGGGCGTCGACGAACAGGAAATCCTGGAAACGCTCGGTGTCAACGTCTACATGGGAGGCGGGCCGTCGCTGATGTACGCATCCCACGCCATCTCGGCATTTCGAGAATTCCTGCCCGCGCAGGCGATTACCCCCACCCCGGCCTGATGCACACATCACTGGCCAAAACTCAATAACAATTCCCCGGAGACAAACCATGAAACTGCACACACTGCTCTTGAAAAGCGCGCTGCTGGCGGCGGCGCTCAATTTCACCGCCCCGGCCGTCCAGGCCCAGGATCTGCTCGACAAGGTCAAAAGCAGCGGCACCCTGGTGGTGGGCCTGGAAGGCACCTACCCCCCCTTCGGCTACCGCGACAGCTCCGGCAAGCTCACCGGCTTCGATGTGGACGTGATCACGGCGGTGGCCCATCACCTGGGCGCCAAACCCCGGTTCGTGACCACCGAATGGAGCGGCATCATCGCCGGCCTGCAGGCCGGAAAGTTCGACGTGATCGCCAACCAGGTCTCCATCACGCCCGAGCGCCAGAAGGTGCTGGACTTCAGCGCCCCCTACATCTATTCCGCCGCGCAGATCATCCAGCGCAAGGACGACAAGACCGACTACAGCACGCCGGCCACCTTCAAGGACAAGAAAGTGGCCGTCGTGCTGGGCAGCAACTACGTGCCCATGGTGAAGGCCATCCCGGGCGCCATCGTCAAGACCTATCCCGGCGCGGTGGAATTCCTGAGCGACCTGGCGGGCGGGCGCATCGACGCCGGGGTCAACGACCAGCTGCTGCTGCCCTATCTCATCCGCCAGTCCAATCTGCCACTGCGCCAGGGCGCCCTCCTGCCCGGAGAATCGACCCGGATGGGGATTCCGTTCCGCCAAGGCAATCCGGAGTTCGCCAAAGCGATCGACGCCGCCTTCAAGGACATGCGCTCCAACGGCACGCTTGAGAAACTCTCCAAGAAATGGTTCGGCGCCGACGTGACCGAGCCTCCCAAGCTGTAAGGCGCCCGCCGCGCCACTGCTCGATCGGGCGGGGTTCCGCAACCGGAACGCCGCCTGTCTCTTAGCTTGATCCACTTAGGGAGCCGACCATGGAAGCCGTCGACCTCATCATGCACGCATCACCTCTGTTGCTTCAGGGTGTCGTCCTGACCATTCAATTCGCCCTTGCTTCGATGGTGCTGGGCCTGATGCTCGGCATCATCGTCGCCATCATGGGCATCAGCGACAACCCGATCCTCAGCCGCGCCGCCCGCGGGTACGTCAGTCTCATGCGCGGCACACCCTTGCTGGTACAGATCTTCCTGGTCTATTACGGGCTGCCCGGCATCGGCATTTCCCTGGACCCGACCGCCGCGGGCATCCTGGCGCTCACCGCCAATGCGGGGGCGTATCTGGCCGAAAGCATGCGCGGCGCCATCCTGGGCATCGGACGCGGCCAATGGGCCGCCGCGCACAGCCTGGGCCTGAACTACCTGGAAACCCTGCGCTTCATCATCTGTCCGCAAGCATTGCGCCTGGCCGTCCCCAGCCTTGGCAACACCCTCATCAGCCTGATCAAGGACACCTCGCTGGTATCGGTCATCACCGTCACCGAATTGCTGCGCTCCGCGCAGGAGGTCATCGCCACCACCTTCCAGCCCCTGCCGCTGTACGTCGCCGTCGCACTGATCTATTGGGTCCTGAGCACGGCGCTGTCATGGGGGCAACACCATGTGGAAAGCCGCCTGGCGCAACCGCTGACGCGCTGAACCCGTTCCTCCGACACATTGCACCGATCGATTGATAGGAGCGCATCATGATTGCTCTCGAAAACGTTTCCAAATGGTATGGCCAGTTCAAAGTCCTGGACGGCTGCACCACCCAGGTCGAAAAAGGCCAGGTCGTGGTGGTCTGCGGGCCTTCAGGCTCGGGGAAATCGACACTCATCAAAACCGTCAACGGACTGGAACCCTTTCAGCAGGGCCAGATCAGGGTGGATGGCATGCAGGTTGGTGGCCCCTCCGTGCGCCACTCACAGTTATGCGCCCGGGTGGGCATGGTATTTCAGCACTTCGAGCTCTTCCCCCATCTGTCGATCCTGGAGAATCTCACGCTCGCGCAGATCCGCGTGCTCAAGCGCAAGAAGGCCGAAGCGGAAGACAGGGGCATCCAGCTGCTCGAGCGCGTGGGCCTGAAAGCCCAGGCGCGGAAATACCCGGCGCAGCTCTCGGGCGGCCAGCAGCAACGCGTGGCGATCGCCCGATCGTTGTCCATGGACCCCGTCGTCATGTTGTTCGACGAACCGACCTCGGCGCTGGACCCCGAAATGGTCAATGAAGTGCTGGATGTCATGACGGAACTTGCGCAGGAAGGCATGACCATGGTGTGCGTGACCCACGAGATGGGTTTCGCCAGGCAGGTAGCCAGCCGGGTGATCTTCATGGACACCGGCATGATCGTCGAAGACACCAGCAAAGAAGAATTCTTTGAGGCGCCAAGATCCACCCGGGCGCAGGAATTCCTGAAGAAGATCCTGCACTAGCCGCCCACGGTCGGACGCACTCCCTTTTTCCCCACCTCTCCATCGGAGACCTAGCATGTCGAACGCAGTAGTTCTATACACGGATCACGGTTTTGGCAGCCCATACGCCATGTCGGCCTATGTGGCGCTGGCTGAAAAAAACGTCGAGGTCGAGCTGATCAAGGTCGATCTCGCGCACCATGCGCAGCATCACCCGGACTACCTGAAGCTCTCGATCACCGGCAAGGTGCCCACCCTGGTGCATGACCGGTTCGCCCTCTCCGAGTCGTCGGCCATCGCCGAATACATCGACGAGATTTTCCCGGGCACGGCGCTTTACCCCCGGGATGAACGGGAGCGCGCCCGCGCCCGGCAGGTTCAGGCCTGGCTGCGCACTGACCTGGGCGCCCTGCGCGAGGAACGCTCGTCCGACACGCTGTTCAAGAAGCCGGCGCACCCGCTGCCGTCCTTGAGCGCCCCGGCCCGCCAGGCTGCGGACAAGCTGATTGCGGCTGCCGAACAGCTGTTGCCGCAAGGCAGCGACGAGCTCTTCGGTCACTGGAGCATCGCCGATTTCGACCTCTCGCTGATGCTCAACCGCATGGTTGCCGTCGGCGACCCTGTCCCGACACGCCTGGTCAATTACGTCCGCCACCAATGGAATCGTCCCTCAGTGCGACGCTGGGTGGCGCTGGATCGGGAAAACGCGCCGTCGCGCAGCGCGGCCTGAGCCACCGGGGTCCACCGGACCTCCAGGAACATCCGGGCCCCAGTCTCACGCGGGGCCTCCGATGCAGGCCCATGAAGCCATCCGTGCAGAATCTGCCCATGTGAAAGGCCCCGCTCGTAGAACAGCGGGGCCTTGGCATTTCGGGCTTCCTGCAATTAAAAGCCTTGCGCTCCACCGGCACAGTGCAGTTCTATCACGAATGATGCCTTGCGCTCCCGGCCTCGGCCGGGAGCGCAAGGCATGCGGGCAAAGTCATTATTTGCAAATCCACTGGCGCGTAAAGCAAAGCGGAACATCGAGCCAAGTCAAATGATAGAACAACCATCAGACCTGCGGCATCGCTGACCTGCGAACATGATCCCGGTCGTCGGCGATCCGAGCCGGAAACCAGCAAGCCATCCACATCACTTTCATAGCGCGAGAGACAACATGACGACAGTCGTTAAATTCCACGAAACCGGCGGCCCCGAAGTACTCCGCTTCGAACAGGCCGAGGTCGGGACGCCCGGTCCGGGCGAGGTCCGCCTTCGTCATGTCGCCGTCGGCCTGAATTTCGCCGACACGTACTTCCGCAAAGGCACTTACCCCGTTCCGCTTCCGAGCGGCATCGGCAACGAGGCGTCCGGCGTCATCGAAGCCATCGGCGCCGGCGTGACCGATCTGGCGATCGGCGACCGGGTGACCTACACAGGCTTCATCAACACATTGGGCGCCTACAGCACCGAACGCCTGATTGCCGCGGACACACTGATCAAACTGCCCGACGCCATCAGTTGCGAAACTGCCGCGGCGATGACCATGCGCGGACTGTCCGCGTCCTATCTATGCCGGAAGATCTACCCGTTCCAAGGCGGCGAAACCATATTGCTGCACGCCGCAGCCGGCGGCGTGGGGCTCATCGTGTGCCAATGGGCCAAGCTTCTGGGCCTGACCGTGATCGGCACCGTATCCACCGAAGCCAAGGCGGAACTGGCGCGCGCGCACGGTTGCGACCACATCATCTACTACACCCGCGAAGACATCGCCAAACGCGTGCGCGAAATCACCAACGGGGTGGGCGTATCCGTGGTGTTCGACAGCGTCGGCAAAGACACGTTCATGGCGTCGCTGGATTCGCTCAAGCGCCGCGGCTTGCTGGTGTGCGTGGGGACCGCCTCCGGGAAGATTCCGCCGTTCGACCCCGCGATCCTCGCCCGGAAAGGCTCCGCCTACATCACCCGCCCCGGCCTGGCCGACTACATCGCCGACCCCGAAGAAAAAGCGCAACTGGTGGACGAGCTGTTCGGCCATGTGGCGGCGGGCCGCATCCGGATCGAAATCAATCAAAAGTACGCCCTGCGGGACGCCGCCCAGGCGCACCGGGATCTGGAAGGCCGGAAGACCACAGGTTCGTCGATCTTTGTGATCTGAATACGGCCCCTCCGGCGCATGCGGACTCGCCGCCGGATCCCGAGCCCGCATGAATGAAGTCCCCGTCAATCATTTTACGGATCAGACTCAGTGAATACTTCTTCGCCCCCAACGATACTATTCGTGCCCGGCCTGCGGGACCACGTCGAGGACCATTGGCAGACCATTCTTGCCGCCCGCCTGCCCAACACGCGCACAGTCCCCCCGCTGGAACACGACAAGCTCAGTTGCGCCGCCAGGGTCAAGGCCCTCGATGACGCGCTGGCCGACATCACCGGCCCCGTCATTCTGGTCGCGCACAGCGCGGGGGTGATGATCACGGCCCACTGGGCGCAAACCCATCGGCGCGACATCAAGGGGGCGCTGTTGGCGGCCCCCCCGGATTTCGCCGCGCCCCTGCCCGCCGGCTACCCCACGATGGATGCCCTGCGCGAGAACGGATGGATGCCTATCCCGACATCACGCCTGCCGTTCCCATCCATCGTGGCGGCGAGCACCAACGACCCGCTTGCCCGCCTCGCCCGTGTCCGGGAAATGGCGGCATCCTGGGGCAGCCGCCTGGTCGACGTCGGCGCGGTAGGCCATCTCAACCCTGCCTCGGGCTTCGGCGAATGGCCACGCGCCGCGGAATTCGTCGAAGAGATCGGGGCAGGCTGCGAACATACATAAAACAGGACGTCATAAACGTCCGGTCATGCTGAAAATCTACTAAAAATTTCACATATCCCATAGGAGACAACCTTGGATATCCTGACTTCCAATGCCATGCCGGCCAAGCCGGCAGCCGCCTCCAGACGGCCCGCCGCATCCAGAACCGCCAGCCATTCACGGACCTATGCCTGGGTGGTCTTCGCACTGATGTTCTGTCTGCTGCTGTCCGACTATATGTCGCGCCAGGCCATCAACGCGCTCTTCCCGATCCTGAAGGCGGAGTGGCACATTTCCGATGCCCAGCTGGGCTCTCTCGGCGGCGTGGTGCCGCTGGCGGTGGGGCTGCTGACGCTGCCTTTCTCGATCCTGGCGGATCGCTGGGGCCGCGTCAAAAGCATCGCCCTGATGGTGGCGCTGTGGAGCCTCGCCACGGTGGGCTGCGCCATCGCCACCACCTATCACGAAATGTTCATCGCGCGCATCTTCGTGGGGGTTGGAGAAGCCGCCTACGGCAGCGCCGGCCTTGCCATGCTCATGAGCCTCTTTCCCAAGCACTTGCGATCGACGATCGCCGGCGGATTCACCTCGGCCGCCGCATTCGGGTCCGTCATCGGTGTGGCGCTGTCGGGCATCATCGCGACACACTTCAGCTGGCGCTGGTCGATGGGCGTCATGGCGATTTTCGGCTTCGCGCTGGTCATCATCTACTACCTCATCGTCACGGAAGACCGCATGCGCCGGGCGAGCCTGGACAATACGGGCGAAACGCCCACGCTCGGCCATGCCAAAGTGCCGATTCGGCAGTTGTTCGCGGGCCTGTTTCCTTCCCGTTCCATCTTTTTCGCCTACCTCGGCAGCGCGCTGCAGCTCTTCATCCAGGGCACCCTTTTCGTGTGGTTGCCCAGCTATCTGAACCGCTACTGGGGGATGCCCCTGCGCGACGCCGCCGTGCTGGCGGCCGGGCTGGTCCTGGTCAGCGGCCTGGGCCAATTCCTGTGCGGCGCCGTCACCGACCGGATCAGCAAGGACTCGTCGATGAAACGCTGGAACATGGCCATCGCCTACTGCCTCTTGCTCGGCACTCTGCTCATCACGGCGTTCCACTTGCCGCCGGGCAAGCTGCAGCTCGCATTCATGGGGGCAGGCGTATTTTTCCTTGCCAGCTCATTTGGCACCTGCGGCGCGATCGTCGCCAGCGCCACATCGTCGTCCATTCACAGCTCGGCCTTCGCCACCATGACGCTGTTCAACAATATCCTGGGCCTTGCGGCGGGCCCGTTCTTCACCGGCGTGCTGGCGGACGCGGTCGGCCTCGAGGTGGCCATGCGCTGGCTTCCGTACACAGCCATCCTGCCGTTCATGGTGTACCTGATCGGCAAATGCTTCTACGCCGGCGAACTGCGCCGCGCATCGGCGGGCTGACGACGAGCGGCGCCCAGCGCGGCACGGCGATCTTTCGCGCTGCAGCCGAACTGGGCGTGATACCAGCGCGAAAACACGCTGGGCGCGGAAAACCCGAGCAGGGCCGCCACCTCGGTCAAGGGGCGGTCGCTCTCGCCGACATGGCGCGTTGCCTGTTCCTTGCGGATGTCGTTCACCATGGATGAGAAGCTCTGCCCCTGCTCGGCCAGCCGCCGCTGGACGGTGCGAGGCACCACCCCCAGGTGCCCCGCTACCTGCACGATGCCGCACCGCCCGCTGGGCAACAGCAGCAGGATCGCGCGCCGCACGTCCTCGAGGATCGCGCCCTGCGGCGACATCACGGATTTTTCCAACAACTGTTGCGCATAACGCACCATGGCCGGGTCGGCCGAACTGTTGGGCGTATCCAGGTCGGCCTTCGTGCAGACGATGCCATTGAAATCGCAGCCGAACTCGATGTTGCGACCGAAAAACCGAAGATGCGCGCCAGTTTCGTTCGGGGCCGAATGTTCGAAGCACACACGCCGCGGCTGCCAATCGGGCGTCAGAAGCTGGCGAATCACACGCACCACGACCCCCAGCACCAGTTCGACCCGCTGACGCGTGTACTGATGGGCGCTGCTGGTGATCCCCGCTTCGCGAATGATGACAAGATCGCCGCATTCCTCGATTGCAAGAGACAAAGCGCCATTCAACTGCGCCTGATAGCGCATCAGCACGGCGAGAGAGTCCCGCAATGTCGCCTGATCGCGGATCAACAGGCCCACGGCGCCAAGGTTGGACAGAAAACGGGTTTCAGCCATGCGCAACCCGAAGCTCTCGTTGCCCGACGTGACCGCGGACATATGAAGCAGCTTTCCGACCAGTTCGACCGGAATCATGAGATCGGGCTCGCGCAGCACGCTGGGACTCAGGCCGGCTTCGTACAGCATGCGCACCGGGTCGAGTCCTATCGCGCGAGCGACCTCGCTGTAGTTGGTCAGGCTTGCAGCGCGGACAAGTGACGACATGGTGGCAACCGGTGAAACGATATGAAGAACATCACCGTCGATAGTAGTGCGCTGTCACGGATTGTCAAGTCGAATCCTGGATCCTCATGCCCCCCGACCGCTCCATTGGATCAGCGGCATTCCCATTCATTTAATTAATGTCGACATAAATCAAATAATTCGATATCATGGCCGGACAGATAGAGAGAACAACGTGCGGCGGTCTCGCAAAACCGGACACGTGACGTAGAACGCGGTGGCTTGGCGCATTGCCCGCCCAAGAATCACCCGTCGAATCCCAGGAACCAGGAGATATCAATCATGATGAAAGTGGATCGGCTGACCGCCTGCATTGGGGCCGAAGTGTCGGGCGTAAGCCTGGGAGACGCATCCCGCGACGCGTCCCTCTTCGAGGAACTCAAGGCGCTGCTGCTCAAACACCGCGTGCTTTTCTTTCGGGACCAGGACCTGACGCGGGCGGAACATGTCGCCTTCGCGCGGCGCTTTGGAGACTTGGAAGACCATCCGGTGGCGGGAAGCGACCCGGAACATCCCGGCCTGGTGCGGATCTACCGGTCGGACGAAAAAAATCCCTACGAAAACAATTACCACGCTGACGGCCTCTGGCGGCCGAACCCCTCCATGGGCGCGGTGCTGCGCTGCGTCGAATGCCCCGAGGTCGGCGGCGACACCATCTGGGTCAATATGGTCGAGGCCTACCAGCGACTGCCCGACGACATCAAGAAACATATCGACGGATTGAGAGCAAAGAACAGCATCGAACACTCGTTCGGCGCGGCGATGGATCCCGATGAGCGCAAAAAGCTCGCGGCGCAACACCCCGAGGTGGAGCACCCCGTCGTGCGCACACACCCGGAGACTGGCGAGAAAGTGCTTTTTGTCGGCAGCTTCACCACGCACTTCGCCAACTACCACACCACCGACAATGTCCGCTGCGGTCTGGACAAGACGCCCGGAGCCAGCCTCCTGCTAAACTACTTGCAGAGTCAGGCGTCGATTCCCGAATATCAGGTCCGTTTCCGCTGGAAGCCCAACAGCGTCGCGGTGTGGGACAATCGCTCGACTCAGCACTACGCGGTCATGGACTACTGGCCGGCTCCTCGCAGGATGGAACGCGCGGGAATCGCGGGGGATATTCCTTACTGAGGGCGCGCTATCGGCTTTCGCCGGCGCCGCACGCTCGGACCCCGCCGCTCCGAGCCGTCCAGGACGGCAAAAATCGCTTCAACGTCACGCCATGGCCCGGAATAAAACGCAGAACATCCCCGACCTATCCACGCTGCTCACGCCAAGAAACTCGCTGATGCTGGCGGTGGAGCGGGCGGTGCTGCGCGGCCAGGAATGGGCATACGCTTCAGCGCCCATGGCCGAACAGATCGCGGTCCGGCTGGCGGGCGTCATCACGCTCGACTTGGTGAAAGCGGGACAACGCCTGCTGGAGAAAGACATCAGCGAAGTGCTGCGCGTCAGTCGGGCTCCCGTGCGCGAGGCGATGCGCATACTCGAGCGCGACCACCTCGTCGAATTCCAGCCTCGGCGCGGGGCAATCGTCACGGCCCCCGACGAAGACGAGCTCCGCGACATTTTCCGCGTGCGGAGTGTTCTTTACGTCACTATGCTCGAAGAAGTAGCGCTGGAAAACCCGGCCAAACTCGAGGCCCTGCTGACCGAACACATGCCCAAGCTGGCCAAGGCGGCCCGCGAGTCGGCGGACGCCTACACCGTGGAAAGCTTCCTCCTGAATTTCGCGACGATCAGCTTGTGCGGCAATCGGCTCCTGACCGACATTCTGCATTCCATTTCCCTACGCACGATGCGTTATGTCCGGTTGGGTTTCGTGGCTTCGCCGCAATCCATTCAGGTGTCGTTCCAGGCCTGGCATGAACTGCACATGGCCGCCACCCGGCGCGACGTCAAAAAGCTCATCCTCCTGGCGTCCTCGCGCCTGGATCAGGCACGGGAAACCGCCATCCTGGCGCTGAACCCGGAACCGGCTCCGCGCCGGCGCGCACGCGCGCACCGGGCCGCATAGCCCGACCGCCCCCAACCCCTTCCTCTCCCCCCTCTCGACAGGCCGCTGGCATTTTCAGCCCGCTGCCGCATCCGCGCGCGGACGACGGCACATGCCCCAGCGCGCGCCCACGCTGTGGAACGAATTGCAAAATCGGTGTCGCGTAATGGCAAGCGCATGCCTTCCGCCGCGCCCACACTCAAAGCACATGAATTGTGCGATCGACGGTCACTCTCGCAAGTTCATCCGCCATATTTCAACTTGGAGCCCCCTCACCATGAACTTTCTTGACGGCCACTTGTACCCCGAAAACCAGCAGCCTCTGATCATCACGGCCGCTCCGTACGCGCCAGGCTGGATCCCCGCCGACTTCCCGGAAGACATCCCGATCACCATGGAAGAGCAGATCCAGAAGGCTGTGGATTGCTACGAAGCCGGCGCCACCGTGCTGCACCTGCACGTGCGCGAACCGGATGGCAAGGGCAGCAAACGCCTGTCCATGTTCAATGAACTGATCGCCGGGGTGCGCAAAGCGGTTCCTGAAATGATCATCCAGGTGGGCGGCTCCATCAGTTTCGCCCCCGAGGGTCCGGATGGCGCAGCCAAGTGGCTCTCCGACGACACGCGCCACATGCTGGCCGATCTGGATCCCAAGCCCGACCAAGTGACCGTGACGGTCAACACCACGCAGATGAACGTGACGGAGCATGCCGGCATCGACGACTTCAATGGCGTGTCGCGCGGCTTCCCCCATTTGTACAAGACCTACAAGGACATGATCGTCCCCTCGAATCCCAGTTTCGTGGAAGAACACATCCGGCGCCTCACGGCGGCCGGCATCCAGAGCGAGTTCCAGGTCTACAACATCAACAGCTTCGAGACGATCGAGCGCATGATCCGCCGCGGCGTCTACAAGGGCCCGCTGGTGATGAACTGGGTGGCCATCAGCGGCGGCATGGATCAGGCGAACATTTACAACCTGGCCAACATGCTGCGCGCCGTTCCCGACGGCGCGGTGGTCACGGTGGAAAGCTCGGTGCTGAACGTACTGCCCATCAACATGATCGGCATGGCCCTGGGCCTGCACGTGCGCTGCGGCATCGAAGATGTTCTCTGGAAGCAGGACCGCTCGGGCAAGATGACTTCCGTCGAGCAGATCCGGCAACTGGTGCGCATCGCCGGCGAATTCGGCCGCCCCATCGCGACCGCGCAGCAAGCCCGCGAGATCTGCAAGATCGGTGTGTTCTACGACAGCGTGGAAGAGACCCTGCAGGCCAACGGCTTCGCACCCAACCGCAATGGCGGCAACCAGGGCTTCCTGCGCAAGCCGGACTAAGCCACCTACAAAAAAAACCGGTGGTTTCGGGAGACAAACATCATGAAGGCAGCACATCTCAGTGTGGCTGCGGTACTGGCCGTGTGCGCCGGCCAGGCCGCCGCACAACCCGGCGTCACGCTTTATGGCAGTCTGGACGCCGGTATCGAATACACAAAAACCAGCGCGGGCTCGACAGGCTCGGCAAGCGACCATCTGGGTTTCGCGGATGGATCCAGCAAAGCCAACCGCTTCGGGCTGCGCGGGACCGAGGACCTGGGCGGTGGATCAAGCATCCTCTTCGTGCTCGAAGGCGGCCTTGATCTGGGCACCGGCCGTTCGAAGCCCAGCGGAGTGCCATTCAATCGCCGCTCCATCCTCGGCGTCAAAGGACCTTGGGGCGAACTGACCCTGGGGCGCGACTACACACCGGCATTCTGGGCCATGGCATACACCGACTACACACAGTCCGGCATGTACGGCGGCGCCGGACCCACTTCGCAAATTGTCGAACTCGGACTCATCCGCCAATCGAACGGCGTGTTCTACACATCGCCCACGGTCAACGGATTCAGCGTCCGAACGTTCTGGAGCAACGGCGCCGCCGGCAGCACGCCGGCCAAGAGCACCGGCCGGATGGTCGGCCTTTCCGGCCACTACGTATCAGGCCCGGCCGCCGCCGGAATTTTCTACGAGCAGCAGCACGTCGATGGCATCGGTTCCGCTCCCTCGGGCACGACCCGCTATCAGGGGGTGACGGGGCAATACGATTTCGGCTGGCTCACGATCAATGGCGGCCTCACGAGATACGAGCCGGTCGGTCCGAAAACGATCACGTCCGGCCCCATGAACAGCGTCTGGCTCGGCTTCATGGTCCCGGTGGGCGCCGACCAGATCAGCCTGACGCTCGGGCATATCCGCACGGATCTGGATGGGTCCAAAGACGGCAAAACCTGGCTGTACGGCTTGAACTACATCCACCCCTTGTCCAAGCGCACCAACCTCTACGCCGGAATCGGCAGGTCCAGCAACAACGACCGCGCCAAGATTTCCCTGGATACCGGCCAGCGCGCCATCCCCGTCAATGGCCTTGGCAGCGATGTCACCGCCGTGATGCTCGGCATGCGTCACCTGTTCTGAACCGGCGCGTCCAAAGGCGATCCGTCCCGCTCTCGATCAGCCGGAAATCAAAAAAGGCCCTGTTTTCAAGCGAAAACAGGGCCTCGACCAGCCTTACGCCATCAGGCGGAAAGGCGATCACATATTGTCGATCATCACCTGGCCGAAACCGGAGCACGACACCTGCGTCGCGCCTTCCAGCAGGCGGGCGAAGTCATACGTGACCTTTTTCGACAGGATGGATTTTTCCATGCTGCTGATGATCAGGTCGGCGGCTTCGGTCCAGCCCATGTGGCGCAGCATCATTTCGGCCGACAGGATCTCGGAACCCGGGTTCACGTAGTCCTTGCCGGCGTACTTCGGCGCCGTGCCGTGCGTGGCTTCGAACATGGCGACGGAGTCGGACAGGTTCGCGCCCGGGGCGATGCCGATCCCGCCGACCTGGGCGGCCAGGGCGTCGGACACATAGTCGCCGTTCAGGTTCAGCGTGGCGATGACGTCATATTCGGCGGGACGCAGCAGGATCTGCTGCAGGAAGGCGTCGGCAATCACATCCTTGACCGTGATGTCGCGACCGGTCTTGGGATTCTTGAATTTGCACCACGGGCCGCCGTCGATCAACTGAGCGCCGAATTCCTTCTGGGCCAGGGCGTAGCCCCAGTCACGGAAGCCGCCTTCGGTGAACTTCATGATGTTGCCCTTGTGCACCAGGGTGACGGTGGGGCGGTCATTGTCGATGGCGTACTGGATGGCCTTGCGCACCAGGCGTTCCGTGCCTTCGCGCGAGACGGGTTTCACGCCGATGCCGGACGTGCCGGGGAAGCGGATCTTGTTGACGCCCAGGGTGTTCTGCAGGAAGTCGATCAACTGGCGGGCCTTGTCGGATTCGGCTTCGAACTCGATCCCGGCGTAGATGTCTTCGGAATTTTCACGGAAGATGACCATGTCGGTCTTTTCCGGTTCGCGCACCGGCGAAGGCACGCCCTTGAAGTAGCGCACCGGGCGCAGGCAGACATACAGGTCCAGCTGCTGGCGCAGGGCCACGTTCAGGGAACGGATGCCGCCGCCGACGGGCGTGGTCAGCGGGCCCTTGATGGACACCACGTAGTCGCGGACCACGTCCAGGGTTTCTTCGGGCAGCCACACGTCGGGGCCGTAGATCTTGGTGGACTTTTCACCGGCGTAGACTTCCATCCAGTGGATCTTGCGCTTGCCGGCATAGGCCTTGGCCACGGCGGCATCCACGACTTTCAGCATCACCGGGGTGATGTCCTGACCCGTGCCGTCACCCTCGATGTAGGGGATGATGGGTTCGTCGGGGATATTGAGGGAAAAGTCGGCGTTGACCGTGATTTTCTGACCACCGGCCGGGACCTTGATGTGCTGATAAGACATGAGTGCTCCAGTGTTGCTGGGGTTGTTGTTCAAAAGGGGATGCTGTGCGTGGCGCCGCAGTCTTATATAAGAGTTTAACGTAAACTGCCCTGCAGGGCGTCAGGAATCTGCGGCCGTTTGAAACCGCCCGGGCGCAGGCCATTAAAATGAAGATTACGCTTCATCACGTCCTTTGCACATCCTATGTTCAACCCATCCAAAGAGCAGGTCCGCGAGTTCTTCACCGAGGCCTGGCGCAAACGCCGCGCCGGCGGCGTCCTGACGCCGCTGGAAACCATGGCGGCCGACCTGGTCGAACGCCACCCCGAATACCACGACGACCTGCAGGACCCGGACGCATCCCAGCGGGATTATCCCGTCGAAGCGGGCCGCACGAACCCATTCCTGCACCTGTCCATGCACCTGGCCATCCAGGAACAGTTGTCCATCGATCACCCGCCCGGCATCCGGGCGGCATGGAACGGCCTGCTGCAAACCCATGACGAACACGAGGTCGCCCACGTCATCATGGAAGCCTTAGGCGAAGTTGTCTGGGAAGCCCAGCGCCTGGGCAAGCCGCTGGACAATGACCACTACCTGGATCTGATCCGCCGCCACGCCAGCCGCACAAGCTGACATCCCTGCAGCGCGCCGCGCCCGTCACGCGGGCGCTTTCCTGCTCTGCAGGCCTACATCATCGCTTGCAAGCGGTTCGGACTCGTCAGGCACAGCGCAGTCCGCAGGGGCTGCAGCTGTGCCCGCGCTTATCCATCAGCGCACATGCAAAGGAGTGGGCAGCGAGGACAGCCAGGAAGAGATATTGACGATGTCGGTGGCCGACAGCTGCGACGCCATGGCCCCCATCACGGCGTTCTTGCGCACATTGGCCGACGCCGGTTCGCCTTTCTGGCCGCGCTGATAGGCGACCAGGGCATGCGCCAGGAAATCCTGATGCTGGCCGGCCAGGATCGGATAATCCGGCTGGATGGGTGTTTTCGCATCCGCGCCATGGCAGGAGGCGCAGGTGAATTTTTCAAAGGCGGCCTTGCCGGCCGTCAGATCGGCGGCCTGGGCGCCTGCGGTCATCAGACCGCATCCCACCAGGGCAATCCAGAATGCTCGCATGGTGTTCCCCTATTTGAGATTGTGGTAGTAGGCTGCGACGTCGGCCATGTCCTGTTCGGACAGGGACTTGGCGATCGCATCCATGGTCGGAAAGGAACGGGCGCCACTGGCGTATTCCTTAAGCGCCGCGACGATGTACGCCGCGTTCTGACCAGCAATCATGGGGACATGGTACAACTCGGGGTAAGCCGCCTTGTATTCCGGGATTCCGTGGCAACCGATGCACATGGACACCTTTTGGGAACCCGCTTGCGCATCACCCTGAATCGCCGGAGCGTCCGCCGCCATGGCGGACCCGGCAAACAAACAGGACACCAAGGACACCAGCAAGCTGGCAGCCCTAAAACCATGCCTTGTCATTCCTTGTGACTTCATATGGCCTCTTGTCTCGCGTTTCGAATTTTATGTCGGCATCGGCCGCCCTCTTGCCGGGCCGATGAGGCATACTGATTGTACGATAGTTGCCCCGATACAGACAGCCATCGACTGTTGAACCCTATAACAAGCAAGCCATCACGCCGCTGACCACGCGCAAAATCCATGACTGATGCCGTCGTTTCTTCCGACCCCCAACGCTTCCAGGGCACCGACCACTACGTCGCCACCGACGCTCTGAAAATGGCCGTGAATGCGGCGCTGGTCCTGCAGCGCCCCCTGTTGATCAAGGGCGAACCCGGCACCGGCAAGACACTACTGGCCGAAGAAGTCGCCCGGGCCCTGGGCCGCCCCCTGCTGCAGTGGCACATCAAATCCACGACCAAGGCGCAGCAGGGCCTGTACGAATACGACGCGGTCTCGCGCCTGCGCGATTCCCAATTGGGGGACGACCGCGTCCACGACATCGGCAACTACATCGTGCAGGGGGTGCTGTGGCAGGCCTTCGCATCGGACACGCCCGGCGTGGTGCTGATCGATGAAATCGACAAGGCGGACATCGAATTCCCCAACGACCTGCTGCGCGAGCTGGACCGCATGGAATTCCACGTGTACGAAACCCGGCAGACTGTCCAGGCGCGACACAAGCCGCTGATCATCATCACATCGAACAACGAAAAGGACCTGCCCGACGCGTTCCTGCGGCGTTGCTTTTTCCACTACATCGAATTCCCGGATCGCGACACGCTCGGCGACATCGTCGCCGTGCATTTCCCGCACCTGCGCGAAGACATCCTGGGCGCGGCGCTGGACGTCTTCTTCCGCCTGCGCGATGTGCCGGGCCTTAAAAAGCGCCCCTCCACATCGGAATTCCTGGACTGGCTGCGCCTGCTGCTGGCCGAATCCATCGCGCCGCAGGCGCTGGCCCAGGGCGATATCCCGCCGCTGGCCGGCGCCCTGCTGAAAAACGAACAGGACCTGAACCTGCTGCAAAGGCTCTCCGCCCTGGCCCAGCGCGGACGCTAGGCCGGGAACGGCCGACAGGCCCTGCCCAACCAGAGAGCCCCGTCCCCGGTTTCAATCCGCGACCGTTGCACTCCAGATACCGCCACCGGAACCCACTCATGAGCACACACGCTTTCACCATCCTGCCGGCCCCCACCACCCTGGAAGGCCACGGCGTCCGCCTGATCCCGCTGGCCCCGGCGCACGTCCCCGGCCTGCAGGCGGCAGCCGCCGACGGCAACCTGTGGACCCTGCGGATCACCTCGGTGCCGGAACCGGAGCACACGGAGGCCTATGTGGCGGCTGCGCTGCAGGGCCAGGCCGACGGCCACATGCTGCCCTTCGTCGTGACGGACGCCGCCAGCGGAGCGATCCTGGGCACGACGCGCTACCACGACATCGTGCCGGCGCTGGCCCGGCTGGAAATCGGCTACACCTGGTACGGCCGGTCCCGGCAGCGCACGCACGTCAACACCGCCTGCAAGCTGCTGTTGCTGGAACACGCCTTCCAGACCCTGGGCGCCGCCGTCGTGGGATGGCGCACGGACAACTACAACACGGCCTCGCAACGCGCTATCGAACGGCTGGGCGCTCATCGCGACGGCGTGATCCGCCACCACGCCCTGCGCCGCGACGGCACGGTGCGCGATACGGTCATGTACAGCTTGCTGGCGGGCGAATGGCCGGAGGTCCGCGCCCACCTGCAGTACCAACTGCAGCGGCCGCGCAACTGACCGCCCGCGCGGCCCGGATGATCACCCATTCATGCTGATCGATTTTTTCACCCGCCTGCGCAGCGCCGGCATCCCGGTATCCATCCAGGAATATCTCAGTCTGCTGGAACTCCTGCGCAGTCCGGCCGCCCCCGCCAGCACGGAAGACTTCTATCATCTGGCCCGCATGGCGCTGGTCAAGGATGAAACCCGCTACGACCGCTTCGACCAGGTCTTCGCCGCCTTCATCGGCCGGCTGCAGACCCAGGCCGGCGGCGCAGACATCCCCGCCGATTGGCTGCTGCAAACCATCCGCAAGCACCTGAGCGACCAGGAAAAGGCCGCGCTGGAAAAACACGGCTGGGACCGTCTGATGGAGATGTTCCGCGAACGGCTGGCTGAACAGAAGGAACGCCATGCCGGCGGCAGCAAATGGATCGGCACCGGCGGTTCATCGCCATTCGGACATGGGGGCTATCATCCCGAAGGCATCCGCGTGGGCGGCCCTTCGGCCGGCAATCGCACCGCCGTCAAGGTCTGGGAACAACGCCAGTATCGGGACTATGACGACCAGCAGACCCTGGGCACGCGCAACTTCAAGGTGGCATTGCGCCGCCTGCGCCGCTTCGCCCGCCAGGGCGCGGACCTGGAACTGGACATGCCCGGCACCATCCGGGGCACGGCGCAACAGGCCGGCCTGCTGGACCTGCGCTGGGTCCCCGAACGCCACAACGCCGTGAAAGTCCTGATGCTGCTGGACGTGGGCGGCAGCATGGACGATCATGTGGCCCGCATCGAATCGCTGTTTTCAGCCGCCCGCAGCGAGTTCAAGCACCTGGAAGTCTTCTACTTCCACAATTGCCCCTACGAATCGGTCTGGCGCCACAATGAACGACGCCAGGGCGCGCGTATCGACACCTGGGACCTGCTGCGCAGCTACGGCGAGGACTGGCGCCTGATCCTGGTGGGCGACGCGTCCATGAGCCCCTACGAACTGCTCTACCCCGGCGGCTCGATCGAGCACAACAACGCCGAAACGGGCGCCGCCTGGCTGCAGCGCATCCTGAGCCACTGGCCGCACGCCGTCTGGCTGAATCCGGAGCCCTCGGGTTCCTGGCCATACCGCCAGTCCATCGCCATCGTGCGCGAACTGATGCACGACCGCATGCACGGCATGACGATGGACGGGCTCGAACACGCCATGCGATTCTTGGCAAAATAGCCGGTCGACCGCCTCACCCCACATCCGCGCCCTCATTGGACATTCTCGTGAACTTCCTGCCGATGCACCGCCCCGCCGTCCTCCCCGCCTTGCTGGCGCTGTGCAGCCTGCTGCTGATGGGCTCCCAGAACCCCGCGCGGGCCCAGGCCGCCGCACCCGCCGCCCAGGCCGCGCCGCAGCAATCCCCCGCCCCCCTGCCGCCCGGCGTCCAGCACGTCGTCATGATCGAAGGCGTCACCGAATACCGGCTGAAAAACGGCCTGACCGTGCTGCTCGCTCCCGACGATTCCCGCGCCCAGACCACCGTCAACATGAGCTACCGGGTCGGCTCGCGCAACGAAGGACCGGGCGAAACCGGAATGGCGCACCTGCTGGAGCACCTGCTGTTTCGCGGCAGTCCCGAACATCCGGATGCGCTGGCGGAATTCTCGCGGCGCGGGCTGGCGGCCAACGGCTCCACCACGACGGACCTGACCAATTACTACGCAACCTTCGCCAGCAGCCCGGACACTTTGCAGTGGTACCTTTCCTGGCAGGCCGATGCCATGCTGAACGCCCGCATCAGCCGCGCCGACCTGGACGCCGAAATGCCCGTGGTGCGCAATGAAATGGAACAGGGGGAAAACAGCCCCTTCAGCATGCTGCTGCAGCAGACCAATGCGGCCGCCTACGTCTGGCACCCCTACGGACGCAGCGTGATCGGCGCACGATCCGACGTGGAGCACGTCGATATCGCACAGTTGCGGGCTTTTTATCACCGGTACTACCAGCCCGACAATGCCGTGCTGATCGTCACGGGGCGCTTCGATGCCGCGCAGACCCTGCAATGGATCGCACGGGACTTCGACGCCATCGCGCGGCCTGCACGCGCGCTGCCGCCGGAATACACGGTCGAGCCCGTCCAGCAAGGCGCCCGGGCCGTGACCCTGCGGCGGGTCGGCGGCAGCCCCATCGCCATTGTCCAATATCATTTCCCGCAAGGCGCCAGCGACGCGTACGCCGCCCTGTCCCTGGGCACGGACATGCTGGCCGACAGCCCGTCCGGCCCCCTGTACCGGTCCCTGGTCCAGACCGGCCAGGCCAGCAGCGTCTTCGGCTTCGCGCGCGCCATGAAGCAACCCGGATACGCCGTGTTCGGGGCGCAGTTGCAACCCGCGGCCGACCCTCAGGCCGTTCTGGCCGCGCTGGAAAAAACCCTGGAATCCGGCGGCATCGACCAGCTGGATCAGGCCGCCCTGGACCGCAGCCGCACTGCCTGGCTGAATCAATGGAAACTGGTCTACAACCAGCCGGCCAGCCTGGCGGACGCTTTGTCCGACGCAGTATCGCGCGGGGACTGGCGGCTGTTTTTCATCGAACCACTGAGGGTCGACGCCCTGACGCTGGATGAGGTCCGCCGCCAGCTGCATGCCTGGCTGCTGTCCAGCAACCGCACCAGCGGCCTGTACCTGCCGACGCCCGACCCGGCCTACGCGCCGGCGGCCCCCGCCACCGACCTGCAGCCCTGGGTCGCGCAGTTGAAGACCGGCACGGGCCGACCCGCCGTGGCCAGCTTCGACACCGACCCGCAGGCCCTGGACGCGGATACCCAGCGCAGCACGCTGACCTTGCCCAACGGCCCGGTCGCGCTGGCGCTGCTGCCCAAGGCCACGCCGGGAGACCGGGTTCACGCCTATATGCGTCTGCAGTTCGGCTCGGCCGAACAGATGCGCGGCCTGGGCCTGGTGCCGTCGGTCACGGCCGCCATGCTGCTGCGCGGGGCCGACGGATTATCCCGCCAGCAGATCGACGATCGACTCAACGCCCTGGATTCCGATCTGTCATTCAGCAGCAGCGGCAACACCCTGACCGTGGGCTTGCGCAGTTCCCGCACCCATCTGCCGGATCTGCTGGACCTGACCTTCCGCCTGTTGCGCCAACCCGCGTTCCCAGCCTCGGAACTGACCGAGATCCAGCATACCCTGCTGACCAATATCGAGGACGAGGCCGTCAGCCCCGCCTGGCTGGTGCGCAACACGCTGCAGCGCCAGGACCAGCCCTGGAAAAGCGACGATATCCGCTATACCCCGACCGCCCAGGAACTATTGAAGGACACGAAATCGCTGACCCCTGCCGCCCTGAAACAGTTCCACGACCGTTTCTACGGCGCCGGCAGCATCCAATTGTCCGTCGTCGGCGACTTCGACCCGCAAGCGGTCGAACACAGCCTGCGCGCGGGCCTGGCCGGCTGGCGGCAGGCGCCTGCCTACGAGCGGACCCTGGAACCCTGGTACCCCATCGCCCCCGAAGTCTTCCACATTCCGGCTCCGGGCAAGGCCAATGCCAATTACCTGGGCGCGCTGCAGCTGAAACTGCAGGATACCGACCCCCGCTGGCCCGCGCTGATCCTGGCCAACTACCTGCTGGGCGGATCGGAGGATTCCCGCCTGTGGCAGGCCATCCGGGTCACGGGCGGCCTGTCCTACACGGTGGGCAGCTCGCTGCAGGCCTCGTCCTGGGAACCATCCGGCAGCTGGACGTTCTTTGCCACGATGGCGTCCCAGAACGCCCAGGCCCTGCAGGACGCCATGAGCAAGACGCTGGACAGCACGCTGAAGAACGGATTCACCCAGGATGAAGTGGACCAGGGCGTGAAATCCCTGCTCAATTACCTGAAGCTGGGCCGATCCAACGACGGCTGGCTGGCGGATCACTGGCTGGACTATCTGGATACGGGCCGCAGCTTCGCCTGGCAGCAGCGCATCATCGACCAATTGCAGGGCCTGAAGGCCGCACAGGTGAATGCCGCGATGCGGGACCTGCTCAAGCCCGATGAACTCAGCATCGCCGTGGCCGCCGATCCCCGGCCGAAGAAGCCCTGAGGACGGATTCAGTCCCAGCGCGTGGCGCTCGCATGTGATGCGGCCGCCGTTCCGATCCGGAGCGGCGGCCGCATCACATGCGCGGCTGGAAATGCCTGGCCGGGGCTCACTGGCCGCCGATCGCCGCGGCGGCCGCCCGGGCAGCCGCGCTCACCGCCACGATGAGCGGCACGTCGAACTGGGGCTGCAGCCGCACGGCCGAGGCTGAGAGTGGACCGCCGCCCATGATGACGGCCTGCGCCCCGTCCTTGTCGATCACCGTACGCACGACCTTCGCGAGCGCCGCATCGAGCAGTGCGGGATCTTCCACGAGCTTCTTGGGGTCGCCTTCGGTTGCCAGCGTCCCGCGATACTGCGCGGCATACCCCAGTGATGCGGCCTTCTGCCGGAAGGATTCAATCAGGCCGGGATCCGGGGTGACGGTGGCGATGGCGAACGGCCGTCCGCCGCGCGCGGCTTCCCGGAACGCCTGTTCGCCGATACCGAACACCGGGATGCTGACGGACTGGCGCAATTGATCCAGGCCGGGGTCGCTGAACGCCGATACGATGATGGCGCCGATCCGCGGATCCTTGGCCGCCTGCCTGCCGATGCGCACCACCCCCGTTGCCGCGGACACCATGTCCTGCGGCGTCGTCAGCAGCGACGGAGCCCCGGCGTTGCGTTCGCCGATCACCCTCAGGCCGCTTCCCCCGATGGCTTGCGCAACCGCCTGCTCGGCCAATTGCGCCATGGACCGGGTCGCGCCCTCGTTCGAATTGGGATTGATGAGCAGGATCGACCTTCCGGGCGCGCCGCCCCGGGCGAGGGCCGGGCCCGCAGCGGAGAGAGCTCCCAAAGCAGCCGCCGACAGCATGAGATCGCGTCTGCGCACCGAGAAACGAGAGGAATCAGCCATAGGTATCTCCTGGTTTTTCGAAGTGTCCTGCGCGCTTACGATACATCGTCCCGGTTTCCCGGTCACCCGCCCGGAAAAAGAAATTCCGCCGCAACGGCGGAGTCGACTGCCACAGCCTGAACCCGGGAAACGGGCGGCGGGAACGGCTGCCCGTTTTTCCGATCATTGCCCTTTCTGCTTGGGATCGCTACAATTCACTCATCACACAAATCGATTTGGGGAACACCTGAAAGAACACAGGATTTCCCGGAGGACGCCATGCGGCACGCCCTGAAGACCATGCATGAACACCCGGTGTTGCTGATACCGGACCTGATGTTGCTGCCGGAAGGCATCCAGCGCGGACAGGCGGCGCTGATCGACGCAGGCCACATCCGGGGCATCGGCCCTGTGGATGGGTTCCAGGCGCTGGACGTCCCTCGGATCATGCTGCCGGGCCGGCTGCTGATGCCCGGCTTCATCGACGCGCACCACCATCTGACGCAGTCTTTCGGCAAATCCCTGGTGTTTGGGGAACCGTCCGAAATCTTCAAACGGGTCTGGGTGCCGATGGAGCAATTCATGGACGAGGACGCCATCGAGACCGCCACCCGGCTGGCCGCCTGGGAATCGCTGCGCGGCGGGTTCACCACGGTGGCGGACGCGGGCACGCGGGCATCGGTCGACGTCGGCCTGCTGGCGGACGTGACGTCCAGCGTCGGTCTGCGCTGCGTGCTGGGCGTCATCTGCAACGACCTCCAGGGAGGCGAGCAGGTCGCCAGCCGTTCGGACATCGAACGCCTGGCCCAAAGGCACCTGACGCGCTGGCACGACCACGCACTGGTGCATCCGTCGCTGGCAATCTCCATCCCTGAAGCGGCCACGGACGAAGTGCTGGTCGCGGTGACGAAGCTGGCCCGGGATGCCTCCGTCTGCTTTCAGACGCATCTGAACGAACACCTGGCCGCAGTGGAACGCTCCCTAGTGGCCACCGGCCACCGCCCCCTGCAAAGACTGGCCCAATTGGGCGCCATCGGCCCGGAACTGCTGGCAGCCCACGCCACGCTGCTGACCACCGACGAAATCCTGCTGCTGCGCGACAGCGGCGGGGCCATCAGCTACAACCCCGTGGCCAGTTCCTGGAAAGGCAACGCCGTCGCCCCCGCGCTGCTGCTCAGCGAGCTGGGCGCGCGCGTCGGCCTGGGCACCGACGGCACGCGCAGCGACGCGTTTCGCCTGCTGGACGCGGCGGAAACGGCCCAGCGCTTCGCCTACACGATGGCGGCGGGGGATTCTTCCTCCGGCGGCGGCTGGATCTGGCTGGATCAGGGGCTGCGCGGCGGCGCCGATGCCGTCGGCCTGGGCGGCAGGATCGGGGAAATCCGCCCGGGAGCCTATGCCGACCTGCTGGTGATCGATCTGGACATCCCGGAATTCGTGCCCAGTTGGGATCTGGAATGGGAGCTGGTCCGTCTGGGCAACCGCGACCAGATCGAATCGGTCATCGTCCACGGCCGCCTGCGCCTGGATCACGGCAAGCCGGTGGACTGGGACGGCGACAAACTGCTGGAAAAGGCCCGGGACACCGCCCGGCGCATCGTCGCGGCGGCCCCGATACGACAGGTCGATCCCGCAGCCTCCGCGCATCGCGCCCTCTGGAAAGCGCGCCACCCATGAGCGATACCGCCTTCTACCTGATCGGCCTGACCGTCTTTGTTTCAGCATTCGCCCAGGGCGCCAGCGGCATGGGATTCGCCATGCTGGCCGCGCCGGTGGTCAGCCTGTTCGCACCCGCCCTGATTCCGGTCATGCTGCTGGTGCTGATGATCCCGCTCAATGCCTACATCGGCTGGCGCGAAAGGGCCGCAATCGACTGGAACGGAGTCAAGCTGATCAGCGTCGGCCGCTTCGCCGGCACCTTCCTGGGCCTGTGGATCCTGCTGATCGTCAACCTGCACCAGCTGGCCCTGCTGATCGGCTGGTCCACCCTGATCGCCGCCGTGGTCGCGATGCTGTCGCCCTCGTTCAACATGAACCGCACGGGCCTGGGCATCGTCGGCCTCATCACCGGGATCACCGAAACCTCCACCGGCGTGGGCGGCCCGCCGCTGGCTCTGGCGTATCAGCACAAGCGCGGCCCCGTCCTGCGCGCCACCGTCGCCCTGTGCTTTCTGGTGGGCGAGGTCATTTCCCTGATCGTGCTGGCCATCAGCGGCCAGATTCATGCCGACACCCTGCTGATGTCCGCCAAAATGCTGCCCTTCCTGGCGCTGGGATCCTATGCCAGCAAATTCGTCCACCATCGGCTGGACGGCCCCTTATTGCGTTACATTGTGCTTGGATTCTCCAGCATCTCAGGCATCGTCGTGATCCTGCAGGCGTAATTCAATTCACGGACCGGATGACAACCAGCAGACAGAAGTTCAAGCGTGTGACCATCGCCGACGTGGCGCGCGAAGCGGGCCTGTCTCCCACGACAGTGTCCCACTCCCTGAACGGCATCGGCCAGGTCGACCCCAAGACACGGCAGCACGTCAAGGATGTCGCCGCCCGCCTGAAATACAGGCCCAGCGTACGGGCGCAGCGCCTGCGCACCGGGCGCTCGAACGCGATCGCGCTGCTGTCATCCATGCCATCCGCCGTGTCCGCCGGCGCCTCGCAACTGGGTTTCTTCACCGAACTGGCCATGGGTTCGGCACGGACGGCGCTGCTGCGCGGTTATGTGCTGCTGCTGGCGCCCCCCGTGGACCAATGCAATCCGCTGGCCCTGCTGGACATGGACGGCGCGATTTTGCTGGAACCCACACAGGCGGATCCCATTGCCCGGGAACTGGACGAACGCGGCATCCGGTACGTCACGATCGGGGCCAACCCCGGCCCCCTGGACATCGACCTGCACCACGACCGGGCGGCGGACCTGCTGCTGCGGCATCTGCTGGACGTCGGGGCGCAATCCATCGGCCTGATCCTGGGCAGCAACGGGCGAGCATCCCAGGAGGCCTTCCGGGCACGGTACCTGGCTTTGGCGCAGGAACGGGCTTTCACGCCCATCGTCCAGGAAGCCCCCGAAGAAGAAGGGGAAAAGGCCGGCTACGATGCAGCCCGCCAGTTGCTGAGGCAGCACCCCGGGCTGGATGCCTTGTGCGTGCCCATCGACACGTTCGCCTCGGGCGTGGCACAGGCCGCGCTGGATGCCGGCCGCCCCATCGGCCCGAACCTGCGGCTGGTGACCCGCTACGATGGCCTGCGCGCCCGTACCTGCCAGCCGCCGCTGACCGCCGTGGACCTGCACCTGGACGCCATTTCGGCGGCGGCCGTGGACCTGCTGCTGCAAACCCTGGACGGCCGTTCTCTTCAGCCCGCGATCGTGCCACCGCCTACGCTCATTATCCGGGCCTCCAGCCTGGGCTGACCCGCCATCGCAAAAACGGGCAGGCCTCTCATCGAGGACTGCCCGTTTCATATTGCCCGCCGGAACACCGGCGCCGGCATCAGATCCGGTAGTTGGCCGGACGACTGACCACGGTCTTGTCCGCAGGATTCCCAGGGCCCTGCCCCGCCTTCCCGGTATGGCGGAACAGCAGGTTGAGCAGAACGGCCACCAGCGCACTCATGGCCACGCCGCTGCCCACGATGGCTCCGACGTTGGCAGGCAGGGCATGGTACATGCCCGGAATCAAGACCGGCAGCAGCCCCAGGGCCAGGGCCAGTGTGCAAGTCACCAGATTGCCCGTGTCGCTGAAATCCACCCGGGCCAACATCTGAATGCCCAGCACGCTGATGATGGCGAACACCACCACCGCCGTTCCGCCCACGACGGCCGGCGGAATGCCATTGAGAATCCGGGCCAACGGCGTGAAGCCGATCAGGATCAACAAGACCCCGGCCACCGCCGTCACGTAGCGGCTACGCACGCCGCTGGCGCGCACGATGCCGATATTTTCGCCGCTGGTCACCATGGCGGGCGTGCCGAACAGCCCTCCGATGATGGACACGATGCCGTCGGAGCGGATGACGCGAGGCACGTCCCGGGTCGCCACGACTTCACGGCCCACGATTTCTCCGTTGATGATGGTCTGCCCGGTGGCCTCGGCCATCGAAGCGATGCTCCAGATCAACATGGGAATGGCGGCGATCAGATCCAGATGGGGTGCGCCGAAGGGCAGAAACTGCGGCAAGGCAAAGGCAGGGCCTGCGACATGCGCGCCAAAAGAAGTCTGCCCCAGGACCAGGGCGATGATCGTGCCGCCGATCAAGCCCAGGGCCACGGACAGCTGCCGCCAGAACCCGCGCAGGAACCGGAAGCAGAGCACCGTCAGCAGGATGGTGAAGAAGGCCAGCAGCAATTGCAGCGGATCCCCGAAATGCTCCGTGCCCGGCCTGCCGGTGAACAACTGACCGGTGACCTTGACCAGATTGATGCCGATCACGACCACCATGGTGCCGATGACCAGCGGCGGGAAGTATTTCAGCGCCCGGACGAAGACGGTCACCACCAGGATATAGAAAATACCGGTCAGCACGACCGCGCCCACGGCGGTCTGCAAGTCCGTCCCCTGAGCGATGGTGATGAACAGAATGGTTGCCGCTCCCCCCGGCAACATGATGAAAGGCAGGCGCACGCCGATCCCCGCCACGCCGATGGACTGCAGGATCGACCCCAGGCCGCTGAAGACGAAGACGCTGGACAACAGCGCCGAGGCCAGGTCGGTCGGCAGGTCCAGGGCGCTGGCGATCAGGAATACCGAAGAGATGGGCGTTGCCACCATCACCAGGATATGCTGGATCGCGAACAGAATCAGATTGTGGACGGGACGGATCTGGTCGACTGGATGGATTCCGTCCTCCAGTGGCGCGCCGTCCGGGCGATGCGTAGTCTCCATGAGTCTTCCTCTTATCAGGATCGGTCGAAATAAATCGATTTGGGAATTGAATGCAACTCACCTAAATCGATTTGTGTAGATGGTGAATCGTGGCAGGAAAACTGTCAACACAGGGTTTTTACGGAGGCGGCACGGCGCCATTTCTCGACCGTGGCCCCCAAGGGGCATCATGTGTATTGGAATTGCCCAGCGCAAACAAAAGCCCCGCGTCTCCGGGAAAGGAGCGCGGGGCGCGAGGCGGCCTCGGAACGGATCAGGAAAAGAAGTTCTTGACCTTGTCCGTCCAGGATTCGCTCTTGGGGGAATGGCGATCGCCGCCAGTCGTCAGCGAGGCCTCGAACTGGCGCAACAGCGCCTTTTGATCATCGTTCAGGCGCACCGGGGTCTCCACCGCCACGTGGCAATACAGATCGCCCGGATAGCTGGAACGGATCCCCTTGATGCCCTTGCCGCGCAGGCGGAAGGTCTTGCCCGTCTGGGTGCCTTCCGGGATCGTGATTTCCCCGCGGCCCGCCAGGGTCGGAACTTCCAGGGTGCCGCCCAGCGCCGCCTTGGTGAAGGGAATCGTCAGCTCGCAATGCAGGTCTTCGCCGTCGCGCTGGAAAATTCCGTGCGGCTTGATGCGGATTTCCACGAACAGATCGCCCGATGGCCCGCCATTGACGCCCGGCTCGCCGTTGCCCGATGAGCGGATGCGCATGCCGTCATCGATCCCGGCCGGGATCTTGACCTGCAGGGTCTTGTTTTTGCGGATGCGCCCCACCCCGTCGCAGTCGGCGCAGGGGTTGGTGATTTCCTTGCCGCTGCCGTGGCAGGTCGGGCAAGTCTGCTGCACGCTGAAAAACCCCTGCTGCATGCGCACCGCGCCACTGCCGCCGCACGTGTGGCAGGTATGAGGGGTCGTGCCCGGCTTGGCGCCGGACCCGTGGCAGGTGTCGCAGGTTTCCCAGCTGGGGATGCGGATTTCGGTGTCGAAGCCGTTAGCCGCCTGTTCCAGGCTGATTTCCAGGTTGTATTTCAGGTCGGCGCCCCGGTAGACCTGAGGGCCGCCGCCGCGCCGGCCAGCCGCGCCACCGAAGATCTCGCCAAAAATATCCCCGAACGCATCGGCAAAACCGCCTGCGCCGCCCATGCCCGCCCCGCCAGCGGCATTGGGGTCCACCCCGGCATGGCCGAACCGGTCGTATGCCGATCGCTTTTCCGCGTCCGACAACATCTCGTAGGCCTCCTTGGCCTCCTTGAATTTGTCTTCGGCTTCCTTGCTGTCCGGATTGCGGTCCGGGTGATATTTCATCGCCAGCTTGCGGTAGGCCTTGCGGATGTCGTCATCCGAGGCGTTCTTGGCGACCCCAAGCACTTCGTAGAAATCTCGTTTTGCCATTGGTATCGGTTATTTGCTCTATGCGCTACGGTTTGACGGACACAAGCCCGGGCCGGCGAAACGCCAGGTCCGGGCCAGTGCTTTCTGATCAAAGGCCGCATCCGGCGCGGGCGGTTCAGGCCACGCCGGATGCGGCGACTCGATGCCCCATCCTGCCCGTGGGTCATACGGACGGGGCATCGGGATCAATCGCGCTTCACTTCCTTGAAGTCGGCGTCGACGACATCATCATCAGCCGGCTTGGCGCCGTCCGCCGCCGTCGCGCCTTCCGCCGCGGCCTTGGCCTGCATATCGGCGTACATCTTCTCGCCCAGCTTCTGGGAAGCCGTCGCCAGGGCCTCGGTCTTGGCGTCGATGGCGGCCTTGTCGTCGCCCTTGGCGGCTTCTTCCAGATCCTTGATCGCGGCTTCGATGGCGTCCTTTTCAGCGGCGTCGAGCTTGTCGCCGTATTCCGTCAGGGACTTGCGCGTGGCGTGCGCCAGACCATCGGCCTGATTGCGGGCCTGGGCCAGCTCGGCCACACGGTGATCTTCCTCGGCATTGGCCTCGGCATCCTTCACCATGCGCTCGATCTCGTCCTCGGTCAGCCCGGAGCTGGCCTTGATCGTGATCTTGTTTTCCTTGCCGGTGCCCTTGTCCTTGGCCGACACGTGCAGAATGCCGTTGGCGTCGATGTCGAAAGTGACTTCGATCTGCGGCAGGCCGCGCGGCGCGGGCGGAATGCCTTCCAGATTGAATTCGCCCAGCGCCTTGTTGCCGGCCGCCACTTCGCGTTCGCCCTGGAAGACCTTGATGGTCACGGCCGGCTGATTGTCGTCCGCCGTCGAGAACACCTGCGAGAACCGGGTCGGGATCGTGGTGTTCTTCTTGATCATCTTGGTCATGACGCCGCCCAGGGTTTCAATCCCCAGGGACAGGGGCGTCACGTCCAGCAGCAGCACGTCCTTGCGGTCGCCCGACAGCACGGAACCCTGAATCGCGGCGCCAGCGGCCACGGCTTCGTCCGGGTTCACGTCCTTGCGCGGATCGCGGCCGAAGAATTCCTTGACCTTCTCCTGGACCTTGGGCATGCGGGTCATGCCGCCGACCAGGATCACGTCGTCGATTTCCGAGATCTTGATGCCGGCGTCCTTGATGGCGGTCCGGCAGGGAGCGATGGTCCGTTCGATCAGGTCTTCGACCAGCGATTCGAGCTTGGAGCGCGTGATCTTCAGGTTCAGGTGCTTGGGGCCGGATGCATCGGCCGTGATGTACGGCAGATTGATTTCGGTCTGCTGCGTGGAGGACAGCTCGATCTTGGCCTTCTCGGCGGCTTCCTTCAGGCGCTGCATGGCCAGCACGTCCTTGGACAGGTCGGTGCCGGATTCCTTTTTGAATTCGTCGATGATGTAGTTGATGATGCACAGATCGAAGTCTTCGCCGCCCAGGAACGTGTCGCCGTTCGTGGACAGGACCTCGAATTGCTTCTCGCCATCCACATCGGCGATTTCGATGATGGACACGTCGAACGTGCCGCCGCCCAGGTCATAGACCACGATCTTGCGGTCGCCGCGCTCGGCCTTGTCCAGGCCGAAGGCCAGGGCCGCGGCCGTGGGTTCATTGATGATGCGCTTGACTTCCAGGCCGGCGATCTTGCCGGCGTCCTTCGTCGCCTGGCGCTGGCTGTCGTTGAAATACGCCGGCACCGTGATCACGGCCTCGGTGACTTCCTCGCCCAGGTAGTCTTCGGCGGTCTTTTTCATCTTGCGCAGAATGTCGGCCGACACCTGCGGCGGAGCCAGCTTCTTGTCCTGCGCCTCGACCCAGGCGTCGCCATTGTCGGCCTTGAGGATCTTGTAGGGCATCAGGTTGATGTCCTTCTGCACGGCCTTTTCGTCGAACTTGCGGCCGATCAGGCGCTTGACGGCGAAGATGGTGTTGGTCGGGTTGGTGACCGCCTGGCGTTTGGCCGGCGCGCCGACCAGGACTTCGCCGTCCTGCATGTAGGCGACGATGGACGGCGTCGTGCGGGCGCCTTCCGAGTTTTCAATGATTTGGACCTTGGAGCCGTCCAGCACAGCCACACAGCTGTTGGTCGTCCCCAGGTCGATCCCGATGATCTTGCTCATGTTTGATCCTGTCGATGTTTGAATGAGGGGCGGGCATCACCCGCCGATGTTTCTGATGTGGGGTTGTCCCCGCCGATTTCAAGACTGGCCGGCCGACACCATGACCAGGGCCGGGCGCAAGACGCGATCAGCGATCAGGTAACCCTTTTGCAGCGTCTGGGCCACCGTGCCCTGGGGATGTTCCGACGGCACATTGGAAATCGCCTGATGCCGGTGCGGGTCGAAGGCCTCGCCCGGCTGCGGCGCGATTTCGCGCATCTGATTGCGCTCGAAAGCGTTGTTCAACTGGCGCAGCGTGGATTCGGCGCCCTGCTGCCAGTCTTCCGTCGTCTGGTTTTCCTGGGCCAGGGCGGCTTCCAGGCTGTCGCGCACCGGAATCAGGCTTTCGGCAAAGGATTCCGTGCCGAATTTGCGGGCCTTGGCCACGTCATCCTGGGCGCGGCGGCGCACGTTTTCGACTTCGGCATGCGCCCGCAGCAACTGATCATGATATTCGGCGACTTTAGCCTGCGCCTCGGCCAGCAAAGCGGCCAGATCTTCGCCCGGTTGTCCGGCGATGGCGCCCGGCGCCGTTTCGGGGGCATCAGGGGTTTCGGCCGGGCCTTGCGGCGCGGCGCCCGCCGCGGCCTTCGGGTCCAAGTCTTCCTGGGGTGCCGACATGGTGAACTCTCCAAAAACAGAAAATACGAATGATTCGGTAGATGAGGGGAAAGCCGGAAATTTCAAGAGCCCAGGCCTCGCCTTTTCAAGCGGGGCCCAAGGGCCTTCGCGGCAGACCGCGCTACGTCCACCCGTCCAGATTGCGGGCCAGCAGGCCCGCGAACCCCCGCACCCAATCGGGCTGCGCGTTCAGGCAGGGAATGTAGCGGAAATCCCGACCGCCGGCCGCCAAAAAGGCCTGCCGGCACTCCAGATTGATTTCTTCCAGGGTCTCCAGGCAGTCCGCCGTGAACCCCGGACACAACACGTCCACCGAACCGACGCCCTCGCGTCCCCAGGCTTCCAGCGTGGGCTGGGTATAAGGCTGCAGCCAGGGGGCCGCGCCAAAGCGGCTCTGGAAGCTGACATGCAGGCGGGCGCCATCCGTCCCCAGGCGCTCCCGCAAGGCGGCGGCCGTCTGCATGCAGTCGCGGAAATACGGATCCCCCCGCCGCACGGAAGCCTGCGGCAGGCCATGGAAGCTGAGCAGCAGGCGATCGGCCTGCCCGGCTTGCGCCCAATGCGCCCGGATCGATCCGGCCAAGGCGTCGATATACGCCGGGTCCCGGTGGAAGCGTTCCAGGAAACGCACGGTGGGTTGATGACGCAGGCGGGCCAGATGGGCGCCGACGGCATCCACCGCGGTCGCCGTGGTGCTGGCGGCATACTGCGGATACAGGGGCGCCACCAGGATGCGGCCGCAACCGGCGGATTGCAGACGGTCGATCGCATCGCTCAAGGCCGGTTGCCCGTAGCGCATGGCCAGCTCCACCCGGACGCCCAGGCCGCGTTCATCCAGGGCCTGCTGCACGCCCAGGGCCAGATCCTGGCTGTGCACCAGCAGGGGCGAGCCGCGATCCAGCCAGACCTTCGCGTATTTGGGGGCGATGGCCGCGGGCCGCCGGGTCAGCACGAACAGGCGCAGGATGATCTGCCAGAGCCAGCCGGGCAGTTCCACCACGCGCGGGTCCGACAGGAATTCCTTCAGGTAGCGGCGCACGGCGGCCGGCGTGGCGGCATCCGGGGTGCCCAGGTTGACCAGCAGGATACCCAGGCGCCCGCGATCCGGGCCCGCCGCGTCTGGATCCAGGGCGTGGGGGTCGGAGGCGGCGGAGAGAAAACGAGTCATGAACGACGGAAGATTGGAATCAGTGAAAACGGGGCTGATGCCCCTAGGAAGAAGCCTGCCCCAGCGCATTGGACAACATGCGGGCCGTGATGTCCACGATGGGAATGACCCGCTCGTAGGCCATGCGCGTGGGGCCGATCACCCCCAGCGTGCCGATCACCTCGCCATCCACGCCATAGGGCGCGGTGATGACGGAGACATCTTCCAGAGGCACCAGGCGGGAATCCCCGCCGATGTAGATCTGCACGCCCTGGGCGTGGCTGGACACGTCCAGCAGATGCAGCAGGTCGGTTTTCTGTTCGAACAGGGCGAACAGGCGCCGCAGCCTGTCCATGTCGGCCGTCATCTCGGAGATTTCGAGCAGCTTGCCCTCGCCGGAGATGACGACGGATTCGTCGGCCGTGTCCGGCGAGCCGATGCCGGCGTCCACGGCCTGCTGCATCAGTCGGGAGATGTCCGAGCTCAGGGACGCCAGTTCCGCCGTCAGGGCGAGGCGGACCTCGTGGAAGGACTTGCCGGAAAAATGCCGGTTGAAGAAATTGGAGGCTTCCAGCAATTCGACTTCGGCGTATTCGCGCGGCACGAACAGGATGCGGTTCTGCACGTCGCCGTTGGGGGTGACGATGATCAGCAGGACGCGCTTGTCGGACAGGCGGATGAACTCGATGTGACGGAACACCTGAGTGCGCTTGGGCGTCAGCACGACGCCGGCGAACTGGGACAGATTGGACAACAGCGTGGCCGCCGCCGTCACGGCGCGGCCCGGCTCCGCAGCCGGCAGATAATCGGCGATCGGCACATCGGGCCGGAATTCGTAGGGCCGCACGGTGAGCAGGGTATCGACGAACATGCGATAGCCCTGGGGGGTGGGCACGCGGCCCGCCGACGTGTGGGGGCTGTGGATCAGGCCCAGGTCTTCGAGGTCTGCCATGACGTTGCGGATCGTGGCCGGCGACAGATCGAAGACTTTCGACAGGGTGCGCGACCCCACGGGCTGGCCATCCGCGATGTAGCGTTCCACCAGCGCCTTGAGCAATACCTTGGCTCGATCATCCATGTCCTGTTTCACTCGTCGGGCGGGACAAGCGCGACACACCGGCAGCGGCAGCGGCGTCCATCCCCCTATAATCGGATACTCCTTATTATTCCATTAATTGCGCAAGGAACCGGCTTTCATGCACTTCAAGACCGTGGCCCTGGTCGGCCGCTATCAGGATAGCGGCCTGGATGCGCCCCTGCGCCGCTTGGGCGCCGTCCTGCGGGACGCCGGCTGCGCTGTGCTCATCGAGGCCCAGACCGGCCGCAATACGGGGGTGCATGACTTCCCGCTGGCCTCCTACGAAGACATCGGCAAGCAGGCCGACCTGGCCATCATCATGGGCGGCGACGGCACCATGCTGGCGGCGGCCCGCGAACTGGCCACGTCCGACGTGGCGCTGATCGGCATCAACCACGGGCGCCTGGGTTTCATCACCGACATTCCCCTGGGCAGCGCCGACGAGGCGATCACCCGCATCCTCAACGGCGCCTACGTGCAGGACGAACGGATCCTGCTGGAAGGCCGCGTCATGCGCGGCGACCAGTTGATGGCGTCGGGGCTGGCCCTGAACGACGTCATCATCAATCGCGCCGGGCGCGGCGGCATGATCGAACTGCGCGTGGAATGCAATGGCGTGTTCATGCACAGCCAGCGGGCCGACGGCCTGATCATCGCCACTCCCACCGGGTCCACCGCCTACGCCCTGTCGGCCGGCGGCCCGATCCTGCACCCCCAGGTGCAGGCCCTGGTGCTGGTGCCCGTGGCGCCGCAGACCCTGTCGAACCGGCCCATCGCATTGCCGGAAGATTCCCTGCTGAACATCACGATCCGAGCCCTGGGCCGGGTCGAATCGGGCGCCAGCGTGCACTTCGACATGCAGACCCTGTCCAACTGCCAGGAAGGCGACCGCATCGACGTGCGCCGCAGCCCCCATCGGGTGCGCTTCCTGCACCCCCAGAGCCACAGTTATTTTTCCACCCTGCGCAGCAAGCTGAACTGGAATCGCATGCTGCACCCCTGGGACGACCCCGACGACACCCCTCGCTGAAACCCTATGCTGCGCACCCTGCACATTCTCGATTTCGTCATCGTCGACCGCGCCGAGATCTCCTTCGAATCGGGCTTCACGGTGTTTTCGGGCGAAACCGGCGCGGGCAAATCCATCCTGATCGATGCCCTGTCGCTGGCTCTGGGAGGCCGCGGCGATGCCAGCCTGGTGCGAGAAGGCGCCGGCCGGGCGGACATCAGCGCGGTCTTCGACGCCCCGCCCGCAGCCGGCGACTGGCTGGCCGAGCAGGCCATCGAAGGCCCGGACCTGATCCTGCGCCGGGTCATCGACACCCAGGGCCGCAGCAAGGCCTACATCAACGGTCTGCCGGCAACGCTGGCCCAATTGCGCGACCTGGGCGCCCTGCTGGTGGACATCCATGGCCAACACGCTCATCAAAGCCTGCTGCAGCCCGCCAGCCAGCGCGACATCCTGGACACCCAGGGCGGGCACATGCCGCAGGCCCAGGCGCTGTCGGACGCCTGGACGGCGTGGCGCAACGCCCAGGCCGCCCTGGATGCCGCCCACCGCGACGCCGCAGGCCAGGCGCAGACGCTGGACCGCCTGCAACAGGACGTCGCCTTCCTGGACGAACTGGCTCCCCTGCCCGCAGAATGGCCGGAGCTCTGCGCCCGACAATCCCGTCTGGCGCATGCCCAGGCGCTGCTGACCGGCGCTGGCCAGGCCATCGAGGCGCTGGATGGTGAATCCGGATCGGCGGCATCCGCCCTGCAGGCCGCGCTGCAGATCCTGCAGTCCCTGACCCGCCACGACCCGCGCCTGGAAGAGCACTGCCAGACACTGGAGTCCGCCCGCATCCTGTGCGCGGAGACCGTATCCGGCCTGAACGCCTATGCCGATCGCCTGGAACTGGACCCGGACGCCCTGGCACAGGCCGACGCCCGCATGAGCCAGATGTTCACGGCCGCGCGACGTTTCCACGTCGAACCAGACGCCTTGTCCGAACTGCACGAATCCCTGCGCGCCCAACTGCAGCAGGCGGCGGCCGGCCAGGACCTGCAAGCCCTGGCGCACGCGTCCGAACAGGCGCAGGCGAATTATCACGCCATCGCCCAGGCGCTCAGCGCTGCGCGCCAGGCAACCGCCCTGCGCCTGGCTGAACAGGTCACGGCGGCCATGCAGGACCTGTCCATGGAAGGCGGTTCCCTGCAGATCGCCCTGCCGGCCGGAAAACCAACGGCCCATGGCCTGGAAAGCGTGGAATTTCTGGTCGCGGGCCATGCCGGCGCCGCCTTGCGCCCCCTGTCGAAGGTGGCCTCCGGAGGCGAACTGGCCCGGATATCCCTGGCCCTGTCCGTCATCGCCAGCCAGGCCGCCCGTGTGCCGACCCTGATCTTCGACGAGGTGGACACCGGCATCGGCGGCGCCGTGGCCGAGGTCGTGGGCCGCCTGCTGCGCGAACTGGGGCAACGCCACCAGGTGCTCTGCGTCACCCACCTGCCCCAGGTCGCCGCCTGCGCCAGTCACCATTTCCAGGTCAGCAAGACCACCCGCGACCAGCGGACGCTATCGGCCATACAGACGCTGGACCCGGCCGAACGCATCGAGGAAGTCGCCCGCATGCTGGGGGGGCTGAAGCTGACTGCCGCGACCCGGGACCACGCGCGGGAAATGTTGCGGATGTCGGCGCGCTAGCCGGCGCCGCCCCTGAAACGACAAGGCCTTCCTGTCGGAAGGCCCTGGATATCCTGGCAAGCGCCGGCGGATCAGGTTTTCTTGCCCGCCGAGCATTTGGGACAGATCCCGTAGAGCATCATATTGTGGCTTTCCAGGGTGAAGCCGTTTTCCTTGGCGATGCGATGCTGGCGTCGTTCGATTTCGGCGTCGGAGAATTCCACCACCCGGCCGCAGTTGGTGCAGATCAGGTGATCGTGATGATCGCCATCGTTCAATTCGAACACGGCCTTGCCGCCATCGAACTGGCTGCGCAGCAGGATGCCGGCCTGCTCGAACTGGGTCAGGACCCGGTAGACGGTCGCCAAGCCGATATCCACGTCTTCGGCGATGAGAGCGCGGTACACGTCTTCGGCGCTATGGTGGCGGGTTTCCGCCTTGCGGAAGACATCCAGAATCTTCAGGCGCGGGAATGTCGCCTTCAGGCCCATGTTTTTGAGTTCGATCTGATCATTCATGATTCAAGTATCCTGGGTCCGGCCAAGGAAAGCAAATCGGCAAGTCGGCCCGGCAGACCGGAATCCCGGCCTCGTTCCGCATGCGCCAATCCGAATTCCCTTTATGATAGCGGTTTTAGCGGCCGCAATCTGCCGGCCAGCCATCGACCACGGGGGCATTTGTGCGTATCCGAGCTAGTCATATTTCCCGCAGGGTGAACATTTGCCTGGCGGCCGGTCTGCTGACCATCGGCCTGGCCGGCTGCGGCTCCACCAACTGGGGCTTTCCCTATCGGGCCACCATCCAACAGGGCAACTGGATCACCTCCGAACAGGTCGCCCAGCTGGAAGTCGGCATGACACGCGACCAGGTGCGATTCATCCTGGGCACCCCCACGCTGCAGGATGTCTTCCACGCCGACCGCTGGGATTATCCCTATTACAACCAGCCGGGGTACGGCAAGGACGAGCTGCGCAAGTTCACGGTCTGGTTCCAGAACGACCAGTTGACCCGCTGGTCGGGCGATGAACAACCCGACCGCCAGCCCTTCCAGAAGACCGACAGCGGCAAGTCCGCGGTGCAATCCGCCGACAAGGCCGCCCAGGATGCCGCATCCCCGGGAGTGAACAACGACGCCGCCCCCAATGCCGGCATCTCGACGGACACGCCCCAGAAGACGATCGAAACCGGCGCCCCGACCTCGACCGATTCCAACAAGGCTGAATGACCATGCGGATTGCCATTGCCGGATCCTCGGGCCGCATGGGCCGCATGCTCGTCCAGGCCGTCGTTGAATCCACGGACCTGACGCTGGCCGTCGCGCTGGACCGCCCGGGCAGCGAATGCCTGGGCCAGGACGCAGGGGGGTTTCTGGGTGTCGCCACCGGAGTGACGATCACCGACGACCTGCAGGCCCTGGCCCAGGCCGACTGCCTGATCGACTTCACCCGCCCCGAAGGCACCCTGGCCCACCTGGACGTCTGCGCGGCCCATGGCGTGAAATGCGTCATCGGCACCACCGGCTTCGACACCCAGGGCAAACAGGCCATCCGCGCGGCGGCCCAGAAGACCGCCATCGTCTTCGCCCCCAACATGAGCGTCGGGGTCAACGCCACCCTGAAGCTGCTGGACATGGCCGCCCGGCTGCTGAACAGCGGCTACGACGTGGAGGTCTTCGAGGCCCACCACCGCAACAAGGTCGATGCGCCATCCGGAACTGCCCTGGCCATGGGCGAAGCCGTCGCCCACGCCTGGGGCGTGCCACTGGACGACGTCGCCGACTGGGCGCGGCACGGCCACACCGGCGCACGCGAAACCGGCCATATCGGCTTTTCCGTCGTGCGCGGGGGCGACATCGTGGGCGACCACACCGTGTATTTCTGCGGCACGGGCGAGCGCATCGAAATCACCCACCGGTCCAGCAGCCGGGCCACCTATGCCCAGGGCAGCCTGCGGGCGGCGCGCTATCTGGCGCGCAAGGAATTCGGCCTGTTCGACATGCAGGACGTGCTGGCCAGTTAAACCGTCCGCCTCACCCGGGCGGGATCCGCGCAGGGTCGCCGCCCCGGGGTCGCAGCGGCAGGCTGGCTCAGTCGAGGACGACGGGTTCCTGCTCCAGATCCACATCGAACCGGTCCCGCACCCCCTGTCGCACCGCCTGCGCCAGGGCCTGGACATCCGCCGCCTGCGCCCCGCCATGATTGACCAGCACCAGCGCCTGGCGTTCATGCATGCCCACCGGCCCCAACCGGCGCCCCTTCCAGCCAGCCTGTTCGATCAGCCAGCCCGCAGCCAGCTTCACCCGGCCATCGGCCTGAGGATAGGTGCGCAGATCCGGAAATCGTTGCCGCAGCGCATCCGCCCGGGCGGCATCGATCACCGGATTCTTGAAGAAGCTGCCCGCATTGCCCAGCACCGCCGGATCCGGCAGCTTGCGGCGACGGATGCCGCACACCGCATCGTAGACCTGCCGAGGCGTCGGAGCGTCGCCTTGCAGCCCGGGATGACCTCGCAGATCCGGATAATCCAGGCGCGGCGCCCACGCCTTGGGCAACGCGAAGCGCACTCGCACGATCAGCCAGCGCCCTGCCCCGTCGCGCTTGAACACGCTGTCGCGATAGGCGAAGCCGCAGTCGGACGGCAGCAGCGCGCATTCACGGCCCGCATGCAGATCCCAGGCCACCACCGAATGCAGGCGTTGGTCCAGCTCCAATCCGTAGGCGCCGATGTTCTGAACCGGCGCCGCCCCCACCGTTCCGGGAATCAGCGCCAGGTTCTCCAGCCCCGGCCAGCCCTGCTCCAGGCAGCGGGTGACGAAGCCGTGCCAGGATTCGCCCGCCGCCGCCTCGATGATCCAGTGGTCCGCCGTTTCCTGCAATAGCCGGATGCCGCGCAAGGCGACCCGCAGCACGCGGTGCCGCGGCTGCGATTGCATGAGGACATTGCTGCCGCCGCCCAGGATGAAGACCGGAGAGCCTGCCGGCGCCCCGCACAGATCCGGGATGGCGGCCTCGTCATCCAGCACGGCGACCTGGGTCCGAGCAGGCAGGCCCAGCGTATTGCAATGCTGCAGGGATTGTTCGGTGAAGGCGATGGACATGGGAACAGTCAAGAGAGGCCGGCGCACGGGGACAAAGGCGTAAGCATACAGCGCATGTACCGCCCTCGACACACCCCCTTGGCGCGGCCCGGCCTTCGTGATTCCAGCCGAGTTGACACGCCTGCGATTCGTGCCGTATAGTTCGACTCCTGCTTGATTTCGTATCGGCGCAGCGCCCGAAAAAGACGCTTTGCCGGCCTGAAAAACCACCTGCGGTTTGACAGATTCAGAAATACGACATACAATGCATGGCTTAGCTGATCAGCTAAACAACGCGGGAATAGCTCAGTTGGTAGAGCGCAACCTTGCCAAGGTTGAGGTCGCGAGTTCGAGACTCGTTTCCCGCTCCAGATTCAAAAAAGGCCCAGACTTCGGTTTGGGCCTTTTTGCGTTGTGCGCCCGACATGAACGGACCCGCCATCCGTTGGTTGCCCAGTCCCGGTTCCAGGGCCGAGAATTATCCGGCCTCCTGCCACGTGGCGCGCAAGGCAGGCGCCAGCGCCGCCGGCAGGCAATGCACCAGCCGGATCTGCGGCGTGCCATGCCACCGCGCGCAGCGCGTAACGGCAGCGGCCAGCTCCCGCACCAGCCGCGGCGCCGGCGCCACGCCGTCCTCCAGGTACAGCGCCTTGATCTCGAACACGCCTTCCGCGCGGTACGCCTTGGCATCCAGCCGCCCCACCAGCGCACCGCGATGCAGGATAGGCAGCACATAATAGCCGTAGCGTCGCTTGGCCGCCGGCACATAGCACTCGATGCGATAGTCGAAACCGAACATCGCCAGAGCGCGGGCACGGTCCCACACCAGCGGATCGAACGGCGACAGCAAGGCGGTGTGGGTGGCGCGCAGGCGGCCGGCGCGAGCCTTGGCAAGGGCATCGGTATGCGCCGGATGCACGTAGCCCGGCGCCGGCCAGCCCGTCACCGTCACCTCCAGCAGCTCGCCTGCCGCCACCAGCGGCGCCAGTTCGCGCGCGCTCACGGCGGGTTTCAGGCGGTGGTAGTCGGCGATCCAACGCGCCTGTGCGATGCCCAACGCCTGCACGCTATCCAGGATGAAGCGTCGGCGCAGACGCGCCGCGTCGGGGGCGCAAGGCACGAACGGCGGATCGAAGCCGGCCAGCACCCGCTCGGCCACGTCATACACGCGCTGGAAGCGCTCGCGCCGCAGCACCATCAACTCACCCAGCGTGAACCAGGCTTCCAGCGCGCGTTTCTCCGGCTTCCACTCCCACCAGCCCGCGCCACTGCCGCCGTCTGTGCGCGAAAAATCCGCAGCGCGCACCGGCCCGTGCTCGCGGATGTGCCCCAGCACGTCTGCCATCACTTCGCGCTGTTCGATCCGCATACGCTCCGCGTGGCGGTGCGCCCAGTGCCCGGCGCGCTCGCGCCAGGCACGGTGGGCGGCGAAGTCGCGCGCGCCGACAAAGCAAGCCTCGTGTGCCCAGCATTCGGCGATGCGGCCGGCGGTCAGCGCCTCGTCCAGCCAGTCCATCGGGTAGTCGCCCAACCGCGACTGCAGCACCAAGTAGGGACTGCGCGCCACCACATGGATGGAATCGATCTGCAGCAGGCGCATGCGCTCAATGGCGGCCACCACGTCATCCCGGCGCGCACGGCGGCGAGGCGCCTGCAGCAGGCCCTGCGCATGCAGTTGCAGCGCACGCGCCTGCGCCAGGCTCACGCTCGCTGAAGTCTCGTTCCGTACGAGCACGTTTTCACTCCAAGGCTACGAACACGTTGCGTCGGCATTCAGGAATGTTCTGATCCATCGGGCATTCAACGGACCCATATGTCCGCGCAGACCGTCCCTGGCAAAAGAAGGAGTGTAGATCACGCGGCCCGCGCCACAACAGGGCCGGTGTCCGGCGGATAGTCGAGACAGGCTCGTCACGCTCCCGATAGAGCCTGGCGACTATCCTCCCACGCCTATGCACGCCAAGTTGCACGGCCCGCCGGCCCATGCCCGGATCCACGGAGCACTACTTCGATCCGTCATTGGCCGAGCAACCCGAGTCGCGTGTCCCGCTCCAGATTCCAAAAAGGCCCAAACTGAAGTCTGGGCCTTTTTGCGTTCTGCGGCTCCTGGCGCACAATGCCGGACAACTGCTTTCGATCCCGGGCGGCCATCCAGACCCGTGCTCCACGGCAATCATCCAGCCATTGCTGCAAGCTCAACGCCAAGAGATCCGATGGGCTGGACCAGGGAAGGAGTCGCAAGCGCGGAGCATCAGTAATCCCACTGCACCGGCACGAAGCGGAAGCCTTTACCGGCCTTTGCAATATGGCCGATGGACGGAAACGCCACATGCGTCGCGGCCAGCAGGGAGCCCGTTTCAGCGGCGTCATTCAGCAACCCGATGCGCACGGCCGCAGCCACTTCAGGCTCGTGCTCGAAGCCGTTCTGCCATTCGGGATTATCGAAACCGACCTCGAAAATCGCGTCGCCGACGAACGTCAGTTTCTCGCCATTCGATGCGATGTCCACGACGCAATGCCCCGGCGTGTGCCCTCCCGTCACGCGCGCCGATACACCCGGCGCAACCTCCACAGTCCGATCGAACTGCACGATGCTCTCGCTGTAGAGCTCCACGAACCTTGCCGCCGCCTTGCGGAGCGCGGGCGGCACCGCTTCCGGCATCACCGTCCTGCTGAAATCCGGATTCTTCCAGAACTTCACTTCCGCGGACGACACATGGATACGCACGTCGGGGCGCAGCTTCTCCTTGACCCCCTCGACGTTCAGCCCGCCGACATGGTCCATGTGCATATGCGTGATCACGATATCGGTGATCGCGGCCAAGTCGATGCCGGCGGATTCCAGACGCATGACCGACCGGCCCGCGCGCGAGAAGTACTCGAAGCCGTCGCCCACGCCCGAGTCGATCAGAATCAGACGTTCGCCGCTGCGCACGAGCGCGATATTCAGCGCCCAATCGAACATATCGCGCTGCAGAAACCTGCCATCGAACCATTCATTGCGGTCGGCTTCGCTCACGTTGGTGGACATGGTGGAGGTCGGCAGCGGCAAAATGCCGTCGCTGATCATCGCGACATCGACCTCTCCGATACGCACCGCGTAGCGGGCGGGTACGAATTCACCGGAACCTTCTTTACCAAGATTTGCGGTAACCGGCTGCACATTGCGGATTGTTTTGCTCATTTCTGTAGTCCTTTCAATCAGATTGGGATAAGCCGCGCGGAGCGGCATGTCGCTGCCTCGTTGCAACTACGGCTGCGCCGGGATCAGGATCGGCGCGCCTTGGTTTTTCACGAGCATGACCAAGAACTTCGCAGGTTTCGTATCGCTCGCGTTTCTACCGACCGTATGGATATCGTTCGGGCCCTCGTAGAAGGTGTCGCCGGGCTTCAGCGTGACTGTCTTTCCGCCCTTCACACCCATCACGATGGAACCCTCCAGCACGTAGATGAAGCCATGCGCATCGTGACGATGAACGGGATCGGCGCTACCCGGCGGATAATCGACCGTAATGATCGTGACTTCCTTGCCCGGGCAGTCGGCAAGCGCCTTGCTCAGCACCTGCGTCACTTTGGCCTCTGGCGCTCCGTGCGCCTGGGCGGCGCCGCCGACCAGCAGCAGCGCCAAGGCCAGGGATTCAAGAACTCGCATAGAAAGACTCCTTCAGATCGCAATCAGGCCAGGCCGGACTTATCCACGCCGAAAGCCTTGTCGTAGATGCCGGGCGGGATGCGGAAGGCGACATTGACGCGGTTCCACGCGTTGATCGACATGATGTGGAACGTCAGATCGGACAGTTCTTTTTCCGAGTACTGGGAGCGCACCCGTTCGTAGATTTCATCGCTCACACCCAGCGGTGAAATCCGGGTCAGCGCTTCAGTCCATGCCAGGGCGGCGCGCTCGCGCGGCGAGAACAGGTCGGACTCACGCCAGATGGCGACGTGGTGCAGGCGCAATGCGCGCTCGCCGTGCATGGTGGCTTCCTTCACGTGCATATCCACGCAGAATGCGCAGCCGTTCAGCTGCGAGGCCCGGATATCGACGAGATCGTGAATGGATTCCTCGATCGAGGACTTTTTCAGCAACATACCGAGTTCAACCAGTTTCTTGAACAGTTCGGGGGATTGCTGCTGATAGTTGAGACGTTGTGTCATGTCTTTGCTCCTGTTGGTAAGTAAAAAGCGGGCATGAAATCGTTCAGGCCCTGAATACGGCGCTGGCAAGCCAGTTATTGAAACGGGTTGGCCCGAGGCGGGCTCCCCTGTCGGCGGTCAGGGTGCGATCATCCAGGGCGCTGCCGAAATAGCGCGCGCGGGCATCGGCGATCACCTTGCGGCCGTCGTTGCGGCGCGCGAGATACTTACGCGCCAGCTCATCCAGGGGGATGCGGTCCTGGCCCGCGACTTCCACCATGCCATTGAGCGGCATCCCGGCAGCCAGATCGGCCAGTGCGGCGGAGACATCGTCGGCGGCGATGGGCTGAATCAGCGCCGGGGAAATATGCACTTCGTCCCCATCAGTGCAGTCATCGACGATGCTGCCGACGAATTCGAAGAACTGAGTGGCGCGCAGGATGGTGTACGGAATCGGCGAAGCCTCGATCAGCGCTTCCTGGACCGCTTTTGCGCAGAAGTAGCCGCTCTGCTGCAGACGCTCGGTCCCCACGACCGACAGCGCCAGGTGATGCTCGACGCCGGCCGCTTTCTCGGCCGCCAGCAAGTTGCGGCCAGCCGTCTGGAAGAAAGCCATCGCCGCATCCTTCTCGAAAGACGGGGAATTGGCGACATCCACCACGACTTGCGCCTCCTTGAGCGCCTCGGCCAGGCCCTGGCCGGAAATCACATCGACTCCGCTCCTCGGCGATGCCGCCACCACCTCGTGCCCAGCGCGGCCCAGTCGAGCCACCACGTTCGAGCCGATCAGCCCGCTGCCTCCGATCACGACTATTTTCATATCTCACCTTTTATTCAACCGTGTTGTGGTCAAAATCCATGAATGCATTATCATTTCCAGTCGCAGCGACTGCTTTGCCAATACTTTGTATTTCCATCCAAGATTTCTTGATTCATCCAAAGCGCCAGATGGGCATGGGGCTGCCTGCTTCCGTATAGGGGATCCCAATGCAATGCGTTTTCGCTGACTGCATGCTGGATCTGGAACGCCGCGAACTGCATCGCGCGTCTCAGCCTGTGGCAACGACACCCAAAGTGTTCGACTTGCTCGTCTATCTGATCAGCCAACACGACCGCGTCGTCACGCGCGATGAGTTGATGGAAGCGGTATGGGGCGGGCGCATCATCTCGGAATCCACAGTCGCCAGCCACGTCAATGCCGCGCGCGCGGTGGTCGGAGACGATGGCCAGCGGCAACGCATCATCAGGACCATTCCGCGCAAAGGCTTTCGGTTCGTCGCGACGATCGGGACGCCAGACGGGCCCGTACCATCCGCTGGACCGGTTGCGGCAAACCATCTGCCGCAGAACGATGCGGACCTGAGCGACAAACCCTCGATCGCGGTCCTGCCTTTCGTGAACTTGAGCGGCGGCGCCGAGCGTGACTACCTGGCCGATGGGGTCATCGAAGACATCATCACCGCGTTGTCGCGCTACCGCTGGTTATTCGTGGTGGCTCGCAACTCGAGCTTTACCTACAAACACCGCAACGTCGACGTGAAACAGGTAGGACGTGAGCTCGGCGTGCGCTATGTGCTGGAAGGCAGTTGGCGGCAGGCGCAGAACCGGGTCCGCATCAGCGGCCACCTGATCGATACCGCGACCGGCGCAACCCGCTGGGCCGACCGCTTCGAAGGCGTACTGACCAATCTGTTCGAGTTCCAGGATCAGATCGCAGACAGCGTCGTAGGCGCCATCGCGCCGCAAGTGGAGCAGGCGGAAATCGTGCGCGCGCGGTTCAAGCCCACCGAAAACCTGACCGCCTACGACTACTACCTGCGCGGCATGGCGTATTTGCACCGAGGGACGTGCGATGCCATAGACCAGGCCCTGCCGCTGTTCCAGCAGGCACGCGCCTGCGATTCCGACTTTGCATCGGCCTATGCGATGGCGGCGTGGTGCCACTGCTGGCGCAAGGTCAATGACTGGATGCGGGATTGCCCCGCGGAAACGGCGGAAGGCGTGCGGCTGGCGCGCCGGGCGGCCGAACTCGGCCCATACGATGCCGAGGTGCTGACGCGCTGCGGACACGTCCTGGGCCACTTGGCCGGCGATCTGGTCGAAGGCATTGCTTTGCTGGAACACGCGCAGTCGCTGAATCCCAACCTCGCTTCAGCCTGGTTTCTGGGCGCATTCTGCCACCTGTGGCACGGCCAAACAGAACAGGCGATCGAGCAATTCACTCGCGCCATGCACTTGAGCCCGGTGGACCCGGAGCTCTACCGCATGCAGGCGGGCATGTCGGCAGCAAATTATTTTCTGGGCAATTTCACCGAAGCTGAAATGTGGGCCAGAAGGTCCGTGCAAAACATGCGGGACATGGTGTTGTCGCAAGCGATACTTGCCGCCAGCCTGGCCATGCTGGGCAAGCAGGCAGAGGCCGGCATCGCCATCAAACGCCTGCGGGAACTCACCCCTTCAGTATGTCTGGACACACCGTTTGGCTGGCTGCCGACTCAAAGCCATGTGAACTACGGGCTCATGATCGAAGGCCTGTCGAAGGCGGGGTTATAAGATCCCAATCCGCATATTGATGGGCCAGGCAATGCTGCGGCGGACGTTCTCATCGCCCCACGCCGATGCAATGTCGCCGGCGAAGTTCAACAGCACCTCTTCTCGCCCGGCCTCTTTGGCGCGGCGGACCGCCGACCACGTCAGCAGGTAGCCCAGGAACTCGGACAGGTGCCACTGGAGCCTGATCTCCAAGGGCGGCGCCGCCAGTTCCTCGAACGGAAAGTCGATGGTCGCATAGCCGGTATCGACCAGCTTTCTCTCGGGAGGCCAGTAGGGGCCGATCTCGTCCCGGTAGAACTTCTGGAACCGTTCATTGAGAGCGGGTTCGAGATCGAGGACACCGTAGCTGATCAATGCCAGGATACCGCCGGCCCGGGCCACCCGCCTGGCCTCTCGGTAGAAACCGGGCAGATCGAACCAATGCGCCGCCTGCGCCGCGGTAATGAGGCTTGCCGCGCCATCGGCCAGCGGCAATTGTTCGGCCGGCGCGCGCTGATACGTGATGCGCTCGCCGGGAACGGCATTCTCGATCTGATCGGCGCTGGGGTCCAGCCCGACCACGGCCTCGAAATGCGGGGCAAGGAGCTGCGTCAGTTGGCCATTGCCGCACCCCACATCGACGGCCATGCGATGGTCCGGCGCGATCGAAGCCAGGAAAGCCGCCAGTTGCGGCGGATACTCGGGGCGAAAGCGCGCATACGCCCGCCCCCCTTGTTCAAACCAGTTCCGAACCGGATTGGCGTTATTCGACATCCGTTTGATCTCCTGCGGGCAATCCGCTTTTTGCGGCTGTGATTCGGGCCGAGAACCCCTGGCGCTCCAGGGCCTGGGCGGCCCTTTCCAGGGACTGCAGCAAGGGATGGCCGATCTCTGCTTCAAGATCGGCAATCGCGGCGAAGGTCGCGACCCAGTGCTGTTCAAGCTTGGCCACCAGAGCCTGACCGGCTTTTGTGAGCCGGATGCCGCTCTTGCGGCCATCATCGACGGCATGACGCGCGATGAGGCCATCGCCTTCCAAAAGGGCGACGCTCTGGCTGATGGCGCCTTGGGTCAGATGGGTGCGCGCCGTAATGTCGGTGACCGTCCGGGCGCCTGCGCGCAGCGCCCGGAGCACAGGGGTGTAGCGAGCCCGGTAGTTCAGGCTCATCGTCCGGTAATGCTCTTCCGCGCCCTGTTCGACCAGCTCGCCGACGTAGCGAAGGAGTTCACCAAGGCCGGGTTTCTCTTTTGAGTTCATGGATCGAATAATACATTAGCGCTAATGTAAATTACAATAGCGGGCAAGATTTTCCATTCCGAAGGAAAGGGATGCCGGTGTCACAAGCGGCTGACATGGAATCCGCCCGAAACACGTGCCCCCCCTGAAATCCACCCCTGACAGAGAACATTCGTGCCCCCTGCATCGAGTCCAGCCAGCCCCATCGGCATCGTCGCCGCCCTGCATCAGGAACTGAGCGGCCTGCTCGCGTTGATGCAGGATGAGCAACGCATTCACATCGGCAGCCGCGAGTTCTGGGTCGGCGAACTGGATGGCGTCCAGGTCGTTCTGGTGCTGTCCCGAGTCGGCAAAGTGGCGGCGGCGGCCACGGCCGCCGTCCTGGCATCGCGGTTCGGCACATGCGCCATCGTCTTCACGGGGGTGGCCGGCGCTTTGTCGCCGCAGGTCGGCATCGGCGATGTGGTGGTGTCGACCGAATTCCTGCAGCACGACGTCGACGCGTCCCCCTTGTTCCCCCGCTGGGAAATCCCACTGACCGGCATGGCGCGGCTCGCGGCCGACCGGGCGCTGGCCGACGGCCTGGCCGGAAGCGCCCGCGACGTGCTGGCGGATCCATTGCCCCTGGTGGGGGACGCCGCCCTTCATGCATTCGGCCTGACGGCGCCTCGCGTCCACACGGGGCTGATCATCAGCGGCGACCGGTTCGTTTCCACGGAAGCCGAAAGCAGTGCCTTGCGCAACGCATTGCCCGACGCGCTGGCCGTGGAGATGGAGGGCGCGGCGGTGGCCCAGGTCTGCCATGAATGGGGCATTCCGTTCGCAGCCGTGCGCATCATCTCCGACCGGGCGGATGATTCGGCGAGCGTGGACTTCCCACGATTCATCACCGAGGTGGAGTCGCGCTACAGCGTAGCCATCATCCGGCGCTGGTTGGGCCGGGCTGCGGACGGCTCGGAATAGACCTTCCCGGGAATGCCCGCCACGCACTCCAAGCGCCTGACGGGCTGGGGAATCAGGCAGTGAGAAGTCCGAACCAGGCCAGGAAATCATCCCGCATGGCGGGCGGGATTCCATGACCCCCAGGATACAGCCGCGTTTCATGCGGCACGCCAAGTTCGGTGAGCCACCGATCGGCTCGTCGCGCCCAGTCCACGGGCAGCTTGGTGTCGTCCCGGCCATGACCGATGAACGCGCCCACCCCCGCCAGGGCCGAGCGCTGCGCCACGTGCGGCGCAATCTCGGGCAGGATGCGGCCGGACAGGATGCCGAAGCCGGTGACGAGCTCGGGCCGCGTGAGGCCGAGGCTGGCGCTCATGATGCCGCCTTGACTGAATCCGGCGATCACCGTCCGGGCGGACGGCACGGCGTACTCCGCCTGCAGTTCCGAGAGGAAACTCGACAGGCGCTGCCGGCTCTGCTCTGCCGCCGCCAGATCCGGGCGGGGACCCTGCGGGCCGAACGACACCTGGAACCAGGCGTGCTGGCCGGGGGCGAATGCGAGAGGACCGCGCGCCAGGATCACGCGGGTATCCGCCAGCGTGCCGCCCAGCGACGCAAGATCGGTTTCGTTGCCGCCCACGCCGTGCAACAGCACCAGCAGGCGCTTGGCCGACGCCCCGGAATCGGGCGATGTCGTGCGAAACGCCAGGGACAAGTCGGTTCGGAGTTCGGAGATCATGGGCTTCATGCCGCGTCCAGTGTGGCTGAGTGGGGAAGGCCGAAGCCAAAAGAGTCCATCGACAGCACGCCATAGGTCATGCCGCCAGGAATCCGCATGCGGGCTTCACCCGGCGCGCTCGCGCCGAGCGCCACCAGCAGCGGCAGGTAATGCTCCTCGGTGGGATGCGCGCGCTCGGCGTGGGGCGCGCGGGCGCGGTACTCCACCAAAGCCTCGTCGTCCCGGCGCGCAACGGCATCGGCGGCCCAGTCGGCGAAGGCCTGCGCGTACTCCGGATCCCGGATGTGGCTGCGGAATTCGTAGAGATTGTGCGTGAGGCTGCCCGAGCCGATGATCAACACGCCGCGCTCGCGCAGAGGCGCCAGCGCCATGCCCAACCGCAACGCGCCCCGGGTGTCCATCCCGACCGGAAGAGAGACCTGAAGGACCGGGATATCGGCCGCGGGCCTGAGGTAGCGCAACGGGACCCAGGCGCCGTGGTCCAGCCCGCGCTGCGTGTCGACCGTAGCAGGCATGCCGGCATCGACCAGCATTCGGGCAATCTCGGCGGCAAGCGCCGGCGCGCCCGGCGGTTCGTAGCTGAGCGCATACAAAGGGGCCGGAAAGCCGCCGAAATCGTGGATGGTCTGCGGCCGGGCAACCCCGGAGACACGCACATCCCGGGTCTGCCAGTGGGGGGACGCCACCACGATCGCCGACACGCCCTGCAATGATGCTCCGAGTTGCCGCAAGTTGGGGCCGAGCATGCCGGGCTCCAGCGCAAACATCGGCGATCCGTGGGAAATGAAAATGGAAGGTGCTCGGGACATGGCGGAACTCTCTGAAATCAGCAGGCCAAAGCGCCCGCTTCAGGCGCGATGGGAGCGGACCGGATAACCCCTAGGGTTTGCCCGCATCAGTGTTACTTTATCGGCTCCACCAGCAGAGATAAATCCTCATACAATAGACACATTGTTCCGATATTAGAGACTATGGATCTTCTTCAAGCCATGAAGACCTTCACCGCAGTGGTCGAGGCCGGCAGTTTTGTCGGGGCGATGGATGCGGTCGGCCTGTCCAAGCCCGCCGTATCGCGCCACGTCAACGAACTGGAGGCGCACCTGGGAACGCGTCTGCTGCAGCGAACGACGCGTCGCCTGTCGCTGACAAGCGAGGGGCAGGCCTATTACCAGCGCTGCAAGGACATTCTGCTGGCCGTCCAGGAGGCCGAGGGCGAGGTGGGGTCCAGCGCCTTGCAGGCGCAAGGGCGCCTGCGCATCGGCGCGCCGCAGACCTTCGGCGCGCTGCACCTGGCCGCGCTATGGGGGCGATTCGCGGCGGAGAACCCGCAAGTCACGCTGGACATCGTGCTGTCGGACCGCGTCGTCGATCTGGTCGAAGAGGGCTACGACCTGGTGATCCGCATCGCGCGGCTATCCGATTCCAGTCTGATCAGCCGCCGGCTGGCCGGCACGCGCATGGTGCTGTGCGCCTCGCCGGAATACCTTGCCATGCATGGAACCCCCGCGCATCCCCACGCTCTCGCCAGACACGAAGTGATTTCCTATACCTACTGGTCATCGGGGGACGACTGGACATTCCAGGGTCCCGGGGGCCAGGTGACCGTGCGCACGCGTCCGCGCATCCACACAAACAACGGCGATACCTGCCGGGCGGCGGCGCTGGCGCACCAGGGGATCATCCTGCAGCCGGATTTTCTGGTCCACGAAGACCTGCGCAGCGGCGCGCTGGTCGAGCTCATGCCCGATTTCCGCGCTGCGGAGCTGGGCATCTTCGTGGTCTACCCCACGCGCAAGCAACTCCCGCTGAAGGTGCGCCGGTTGGTGGATTTCCTGGCGGACGCGCTGCTGACGCCCCCCTGGTCGGACAGGAAATCCTGTAGTCTTCAGGCTCTCAAGTGAAGTGAAAGCACACCCACTATGAATATCGCATTGACCCTGCTGGCCCTCATCGCGGCATGGCGATTGTTGTGTCTGCGTTACCAACGCGCCCACATCGCATTGCTGGGGCGCCATCTGGCCAGCCTGCAGCTCGAACGCCACATGGAAACGCTGACGCAGGGCTACACCCGCGCCATCCATGAGCAGGATGAAACCCGCCAGCTCCAGGTGCTGGACACCTTCGCCCCCACTGAACGCGCAGTGGCGGCACAGATACGGTCGCTGGCCGACGCCATGCAAAAGGAAAGCGCCCAGGCCACCCGCATGGGCGCGCTCTCGTTCTGCGTGCCCTACATCGAGCGCTTTCTTCCCGCATCGACACGGGACTTCCGCGCGCTGCTGCGCATCCACGCAGTCGGGCTGCGCCATGTCGTGGACAATGAAGACCAACTGGAGCCGAAAGACCGCGCCTACCACCTGTCGGCGGAACTCTACCTGCTGCAGCACAGCTGCCATTGGTTTTGCAAATCACGCGGCGTGGCCGACGCGCGGCTGATGCTGCGGCATCAGGTCCAGTACCGGAAGGCGCTGGAATCCGTGTCCGCCATAACCCGTTCGGCGTATCTGAAATGGCTGCAGGGCGCCGCCGCGCAGTAGGCCCCGCGCGGCAGGCCACTCCCCGCTCGATGACCGGCCGCCATACTCAATCCACAGCAATCATCCCCCTATGCCTCATCCTCACAACACAAAACCCGACGTCATCGTGATCGGCGGCGGCATCATCGGCACGCTGACCGCCTGGCGGCTCCGGGAGGCCGGCCAACAGGTCTGCCTGATCGAAGCCGATCTGGCCGGGCTGTGCTGCTCGACCGGGAACGCCGGCAGCATCAGCGCGGGCTCGGTGGCCCCGCTGGGCATGCCCGGCATCTGGAAACAGGTGCCGGGCATGCTGCTGGACGCGGACGGACCGCTCAGTATCCGCGCAGATTACGCGCTGCCGATCACGCCCTGGCTGATCCGCTTCCTGCGGTCCTCGACCCCCGCCCAGGTGGCGCGCACCGCCACGGCGCTGCACGCGCTGAACGCGATCGCCATGGCCGAATACCGGGATCTGGCCCGGCAGCTGGGCAGCCCCGACATCTTCCGGGCGACCGGACAACTGCAGGTCTATCGCAGCGCCGAAGCAGTTCTGAAGGACGCCGCGGGCTGGCGGCTAAGACGCGAACACGGCGTCGAAGTCCGCGACGTGGATGCCGGGGAACTGCACGATCTGGAACCCGACGTGGGCCCGCAGTTCACGCGGGGCGTCTTCCTGCCCGATGAAGGCATGATCGCCCACCCCGAACGCCTGCTCAGGACCCTGCGCGCGCAGTTCGCGGCGGCCGGAGGCGAGATCGTCGAGGCGCGGGCGGAGTCCGTCGATCCCGTCGACGAGGCAACGGTGGCTGTGCGGACTACCCAGGGTGTGCGCCAGGCGGGGAAAGCCGTGATCGCCGCCGGGGCCTGGTCGCGCCGGCTGGCCCGCAGCCTGGGCGACCGGGTGCCTCTGGAACCCCAGCGGGGGTATCACGTCGTCTTGCGCGACGCAGGCATCGCCCTGCAGCGTCCCGTGGTGGCCGCGGAGGCCAAGATCTTCGTCACGCCCATGGAGATGGGCCTGCGGGCGGCGGGCACCGTCGAATTCGGCCGCCTGGACAGCGCGCCCAATCCACGACGCGCCCAGGCGCTGATGCGCAACACGCAAACACTTTTCCCCGCGCTGAAAACCGGCGCGCCGGAAGACCGCAGCGAATGGATGGGAAACCGCCCCTGCCTTCCGGATTCCCTGCCGGTCATCGACCACGCACACCGTTCCAGGCGCATCCTTTATGCCTTTGGCCACGGCCACCTGGGCCTGACGCAGGCGCCGGCGACGGCCAGGATCATCACTGACCTGGTGCTGGACCGGTCGCCCGCCTGCGATCTCGCGCCGTATGGCGCGCGTCGATTCTAGCGTCCGCATGGGCGGCGCGAACCGCCCCCATCACCCGGACAAGTCAGCCATCCACAGGCTCGAGCGGCACGTCCAGCAGCAACTGGTAGAACGACAGATCCAGCCACCGCCCGAACTTGAAGCCCACCTGCGGCAGCGTGCCGACGTGACTGAATCCCAGACGCTTGTGCAGCGCGATGCTGCCGGCGTTGGCCGCGTCGATGCCCCCCACCAAGGCATGCACGCCGCGGTCCCGGGCCGCCGCGATCAACGCCTGCAGGATCTCGCGGCCCAGGCCCCGGCCCCGATGATCCGGATGCACGTACACGGAATGCTCGACCGTGTATTTGTAGGCCGGCCAGGCCCGAAATGTCCCGTAGCTGCCGAACGCCAGCAGCGCGCCGGAGGCGTCTTCGATGCCGATGACTGGAAATCCGCCCTTTTCCTTGGCCGCGAACCAGGGCCCCATGCTCTCCGGGGCGCGCGGCGCGTAGTCGTACAAGGCAGTCGAATTCAGGATCGCTTCATTGAAGATGTCCAGGATGGCCGTTGCGTGCCGCTCGTGTGAGCACGGCACGATGCGATGTGTTGTCATGGGGATTTCCGGGGATTGTCCGTTGCGCTGGACGATACCAGATCCCCTCCCCCTCCGGACAGGCGCAGCGTCGTCCGCACGCTGACGCGCTTGAAGTCCGACACCAGGATGTCGATGCGCACGTCCCAGTGATCCCGCTGCGGCAATTGAATGCCGCTCACCTTCCAACTGCCGTCTTCGGCCTGCCGCGCGGGATAGGCGATCGGCTCGATGCCGGCATCCGTGTCGGAAAACACCACCTCGACGGCCTGCGCCCGCAGGTTCTCGAAACCGGGCGTGGACAGGTACAGGGACAGCGATGCGGCGCCGCCTCGCGGCGCTGGCAGATAGCTCAGATCCACCATGGCCTGCGATCCGTGGATGTGTTCGGAGACCGCCGCCGGGACGGCGGCCCGGGCGGCCGCCTCCAGGGCGCGCGGGGGCGGCGTGAAGCGCCACAGCGCCACGACGGCCAGGATCGCGAGCCCGACGACGATTTCAGCGCAAACCACCCGGCGCAAGGAACGCCGGGCCGCCAACTCGCCCGCCAGCACCGCGCCGGTCAGGCGGTAGCGGTTGTACGCGCCCAGGGCCAGCAGGACGGCCACCAGCAGCAGCTTGCCGATCAGCACGCGCCCGTACGCCGTCCGCCACAGGGAAGACGGCGTATCGAACTGCAGATAGATCAGCGCCGCGCCACTGACCAGCAAGGCCAGCAGCGCAGCCGGAATCACGCGGGAGAACCATCGCAGCAGCGTCCCGCTTCCGGCCGGGGACCGCAGCATGACGTACAGCGGCGCGAGCGACCCGACCCACAGCGTGACGGCTACGACGTGCAGCCAGACAGCGGGGCGGGCCAGCCAGACGGGCGGCGCGGTGCTGGCATGCCCGCTGGCCGCCAGGGCGACGCCCAGCAACGCGGCCGACAGCAATGCCAGTCCGACGCGAAAACGGACGGGGGCCGTCATCCAGGAAGCCGCCGCGCAGGCCAGCGCCAGCAGGGCCAAGGCGGCCGACAGCCCAAAGGAAGTTGCGGCGGCGGTCTGCCAGGCCTGCGCCCGCAACAGCCCGGCCAGCGGCAGGTCCAGGGCATCGATCCCCAGCAAACCGACATTGACGACGACGACCGCGCCGGCCGCCGCCAGCCAGGACAGACCCAAGGCGCGGCGACGCGGCGACGCAGCTCCGCGCGCTGCGCAGAGGGCCAGGCCGACCCCGGAAATCAGCATCACGTACCAGGCGGCCGAGCCCAGCCAGACCCAGAAATCCCGGGCGAAATGCGCCGCATGGACCTGGGTGGGGCCGGCTCCCGGTTCCCCCACGGCGAACGTGAGGGTCCCGCCCACCGGATGGCCGTCCGCGGACACCACGCGCCAGCTCAAGGCATAGGTCCCGCGTTCCGACAGCGCAGGCAAGGACAGCATCAGACCATCGGCCACCGGCTGTATCTTGCGTACGTCCCGAGCCGTCCCGTCCGGTTCAATGATCTTGAAGACCAGCGCGGACACCGGTTCGTCGAACGTCAGGCGCGCTTCGTGCGGCGCTGTGGACAGCACCGCCCCTTGCGCGGGCGAACTCGATACCAGGGCCGCATGCGCGAAGGCGCGCGGCCCCCAGGCCAAGGCCGCCAGCACCCACAGCAGGCTTGCGAACCCTCGAAAACACAGGGCGTGAACGCGCCTTGTCGCACCCATCATGGGCAGATCCATGTTCATTCTCCCGAGCCCGGGGCGCCCGGCCGGCAGGCGCTCCGGAGGCCGCCCTTACTTGGCTTTCGGCAACAGCTTCAGGCCCGGCGCGGGCGTATCCCCGTGATCATCATGCCCATGCGCTTTTTCCTTGCCATCGGGAATATCGATCCAGCGGTCCACGCCTTTCTCGCATTCCTGGATCACCGGGAAATACAGGGTGCTGCCCGGCTTCAGGCTGCTGCTGATGTAGCCCCTGAACACGAACTCGTCATAAAAGTCATCGGGCAAGGGGCCGCCGGCCCAATCGACCTCCGTCACGCCGGAATCGACCTGTGAACCGTACAGATCATAGGGTTTGCTGTAATCGCCCTTCACGACCGTCAGCTGCCAGCCAGCTTTGGGCTGCGGCTTGACACCCAGGAAACCAGCCGGAATCTGGATACGCAGTTTGACGGTGGCGGAACCCTGGCAGCCATGGGGCACCCGCATCACCGCCTTATAGCTGGCGCCCACCGGCGCCTGCTGCGTTTCCAGCGTGATGTGGGAAAAGGCCGAAGGGGCGAACAACAGGGCGGCGCATGCCGCAGCGGCGCACGCGCCGGTACGAAAAATGGACATTGAAAACCTCGCTTGAAAGAATGAAAACCGTTCCGGCTGCGATCAACGTAGCCGTCAAAGGACAATCAGGCGAAATTCAACGGAGGGGCGCGCGACCCCAAGGGCGGTCCGGCTACGGGCGCAGCCACGCTCACCTTGGACGGCGCCAGGGCGAACAGCAGGAACTGCGCCGCCATCCCCACGACAGCCAGACCCGGTTGCGTGGGCAGCGGCGCATGCGAGGCGGCGACAAAGAACGGGCAGCTCTGGGACTCGTGATGCCCGTCGTCGTGATGCGTCAGGCGCTCCACCAGACGCGAGAACGTGACTCCCGCATCCCCGGTCCCTGTGCAAAACCACAAGACTCCCACACCCCCGGCCGCATTCGCGGCCGGCATGTAGCCGGCAGGAATCATCGCCCGACACAGGAACGCCACGACAGCCAGGCAAAAAACCAGTTGCCGGGCTGCTGCGCGTGGGATTCGGGAAGGCGGTCTCAGGGCGGGCATGGGGGCAATAATACGTCAAAGAATCGCTCCCACGCCACGCAAGTTATAATTTCGCTCGCATTGCTTTCATGGGTTCCCTCACCCCATCCACCAAAAAGGTCTTTCATGACACCCCTGCTCGTCCCGCCGTCGCGGACCTCCCGCTATCTGGCCCTGCTGGTCGCCTTTCACATCGCGATCATCATCGCCAGCAACTACCTGGTGCAATTGCCGATCGACCTGTTCGGCTTCCACAGCACGTGGGGCGCCTTCAGCTTCCCCTTCATTTTCCTGGCCACCGACCTGACCGTGCGGCTGATCGGCAAGGCGCAGGCTCGCCGGGTGATCGCGCGTGTGATGCTGCCGGCGCTGATCGCGTCCTATATCGTGTCGGTGCTGTTCCACGAAGGCCGGTTCAATGGGGCAGGCGCCCTGGGCGCGTTCGACGGCTTCGTGTTCCGGATCGCGCTGGCCAGCTTCGCGGCCTACGTGTTCGGGCAACTGCTGGATGTGCAGGTCTTTGACCGCATCCGCCGCAGCCGCATGCCGTGGTGGGTGGCGCCGTCCGCATCCGCCGTGCTGGGACAGGCGCTGGACACGGCGATCTTCTTTGCCGTGGCCTTCTGGCACAGCAGCAATCCGTTCATGGCGGAACATTGGGTCGAAATCGCCCTGGTGGATTACGCGATCAAGCTCACCGTCAGCCTGCTGCTGTTCGTGCCTTTGTACGGCATCGTCCTGAATGCGGTCCTCCGGGTCCTGGGGCGGCGCCCCCTGACCGAGGCGTCGCCGGCGTGAACACCGGTCGCGCCCTGGTCCTGCTCTCCGGCGGCCAGGATTCCACCACCTGCCTTGCCTGGGCGCTGACGCGCTTCGGCCACGTCGAAACCCTGGGCTTCGACTACGGCCAGCGCCACTGCGCGGAACTGGACTGCCGCGCGACGGTGCGCAGCCGCATCGCGACGTTGCAGCCGGACTGGGCGCAGCGTCTGGGCGACGACCATCTGCTGGACGCGGGCGTGCTCAAGCACCTGGGCGCATCCGCCATGACGGACGACGTCGCCATCGCCTTGCAGGAAGACGGCCTGCCCAATACCTTCGTGCCGGGCCGCAACCTGCTGTTCTTCACCCTGGCGGCCGCGCTGGCGTACCGCCGGGGCCTGGACGTGCTGGTGGGCGGCATGTCCCAGACCGACTATTCCGGCTACCCGGACTGCCGCGACAATACCCTCAAGGCGCTGCAGGTCGCACTCAGCCTGGGAACGGATCGCCCGCTGAGGCTCGAAACCCCGTTGATGTGGCTGGACAAGGCCGACACCTGGGATCTGGCCCGGCGACTGGGTGGCGCCGCCTTGGTAGACCTGGTGCGCGTCGAAACGCATACCTGCTATCTGAACCAGCGGGACCGGCTGCACGACTGGGGCTACGGCTGCGGGCAATGCCCGGCCTGCGTGCTGCGCGCACGGGGCTACCGGCAATGGGCGGCGCGGCGAACCCCGGCCTAGGCCTCGCCCGCGCAACGCTTCGTCCGTACAACAATCGTTCGCGATTTTGTCAGAAGACCCTACAGCGGATATCCACGCCTTCTCCCCTATAAGGCTGCGGCGCGCGGCCGATCGCACGGACGGCCCGCCCGGCCCGACTGTCGAACCCGCTTACAGTCCCCTCCGGAAGACCTTGATATGGTGTTTGTGAGACCCTCGTTTTCAGGAGATGCTCATGTCAAAGAAGATTCCCGGACTCCTCGCCGTTCTGGCCGGCAGCTTTATCCTGGCCGCCTGTTCAACCCCATCCACCGTGACGACAAACGATGGACGGACCGACTACACGGCCGACGCGCCGAAGACGGATACGGACGATGGTTTCGTCCACTATGAAAAAGACGGGCACGAGGTCAAGGTCAACAAGTCCGACGTCGAGCGGATCGAGGAAGTGAACTAAGGCAGCCGCTCCCCGCCCGACGGCGGCACGCCGCGGCGGAACAGCCTGATGCGGCCCTGCGGGAACGAGTCCTCGATGGCCGCATCAACCATAAGTGCGCAGGAAAAACACCACGGTGATGAAGAGCGTCAGCGCCAGGGTGCCGAAGCGGATGACCGGGGCCGGTATGCGCTTGCCCCACACCGCGCCCAGGTAGCCCCCGAGACTGGCCGTCACCAGCATCACCCCGGTTTCCCGCCACTGGACGGCGCCCGCGCTGATGAAGATGATCACGGCCATGGTGTTGGCCACCGTGACCATCAGCACACGCGGCCCGCTCATGCGTTTAATGTCGTGCGAACCCAATAGCCCCCAGACCGCCACCATCATGATGCCTACCGCGCCGCCGAAATAGCCGCCGTAGATTCCCAGGAAAAACTGCAGAATCATCACGACGGCCGGATGCACCCGGCAATGCGCCCGCACCCACTCGCCGATCCGGCGGCCGAAGCCCAGCGCGATGGTCGCCACCAGCAACAGCCAGGGCAGCACGAAATCGAACGCCCGCGAGGGCGTCAGCAACAAGAGCAAGGCGCCCGCGCTGCCTCCCAGCAGGGTGACGAAAAACAATTTGCGCAAAGGCACGTCGCCCACGCCGCCCAGGCCGTCGCGGTACGCCCAGGCGCTGGCCGCGCTGCCGGGATAGAGCGCCACGGTGCTGGATGTGTTGGCCAGCACCGGCGGCACGCCCGCCGCGATCAGGGCGGGCAGGCTGACGAAGGAGCCGCCGCCCGCCAGGGCATTCATGGCGCCGGCCGCCACACCGGCGCCGGCCACCAATAACAGGGATTCCATCGACAAGGCTCCTTGGTCCGTGGCGCCATCATAGCCGGGAGGTATGCATCCCGATACCCAGCGGCCCCGCGTTCAGGCCGGCGCCGGCGTCATTTTGTCCGCAGCACGATCTGCGTGATTTCCGAAGGCCGTCCCAGGCGGATCGCCAGGCCGTTCCACAAGCCGGTGCCATTGCTGACGTACAGCGTCATGGGACCGACCCGGTACAGGCCGGAGACGAAACCGTTATTGGCCCACTGAGTGATGAAGTGCAGCCCCAGGATCTGCCCGCCATGGGTATGCCCCGACAACTGCAGCGCCACGCCCGCGTCGGCGTTGGCGGGCGCGTCGCCCGGCCGGTGCTCCAGCAGGATCACCGGCGTTCCCGCCGGAATCCCCTGCAAGGCGGCCTTCAGGTCGGGGCGCGGCAGGCCGAAGGCGCCCGCCTGCCGGTCCGTCACCCCCGCCACCGCCAACGATGCCCCGTCCCGGTGGATCAGGACGTGGCTGTTTTCCATCATGGTCAGGCCCAGGGCGCGGTAGGCCTGCATCCAGCGGATGTAGTCGCTGTAGTATTCGTGGTTGCCCGGGATCGCCAGCACGCCATCCTTCGCCCTCAGGTCCCGCAGGGGCCGGACATCGGCTGCCCGGAGTTCGGGCGTGCCATCGGCCAGATCCCCCGTGATGACGATCAGGTCCGGATCCAGCCGGTCGGCCCGGGCCACCACGGCTGCCTGCCAGGATTGCGGCAGCAGGCGGCTGGCATGCAGATCCGTCAACTGCACGATGCGATAGCCGTCGAACGCCGCAGGCAGACCCGGAATCGTCACCGCTACGGTACGGATGCCGGGGACCTTGACCGCCTGCCAGACCCCGATGGCCGACAGGACCAGCGCCAGCCCCCCGAGGGACAGCCCTACCGCCCGACCTTGCAGGATCGCGCGCCCCGCCCCGTGCGCCGGCAGCCACACCAGCACACCGACGACATCCCTGACCAGCAACAGCAGCGCCAGCAGCAGCACCACGCCAAAGGCCCAGGCCAGGCCGATCAGGATCCACTGGGGCAACTCCGGAGATCCCAGGGTGCCGAAAAACCGCCCCGTGATCTGGTGATATTGGGCAGCCAGCAGCAGCTCCGCCGCCAACGCCACCCGGCCGGCAAGGCCGAAAGGCAAGGGCCAGACGAAACGCCACACGATGTACAGCCAGATGGCGCCAGTGACGAAGGGCAGGAGGGTTCCCATGAAATAGTCCTGTTGCAATCAAGAAGGCGGAATATCGCCATCGAACAAAGCATCTTACCAAGAGCCGCACTGAGCAAGCATGCGGAATCCCCGCCCGCCGCCGGCGCCCCGACCCTCCCGGCAGGTGCGTCCCGGCCGACATGAACTTCGCCTGAACAGCCGCTTCACACGCGATTCAGACGCCGGATTCCATACTGCCCGCATTGCCGATACCAATCGGCTCGCACTCGGAAATCCGCATGAAGACACGCACCGTTCTGTTCTCCTTTCTGGGGATTCTTGCCCTGGCCTGGGCCTGGGACGCATTCGTCCTGAACCCCATGGCCGGCGACGCCATCTGGGTCGCCCGCAAGCAGGGCATCTACTTGACCGGCATCTGGGCCATGGGGCTGATGTCCCTGACCATGATCCTGGCTACCCGCCCCGCGTGGCTGGAGCCCGCCCTGGGCGGCATGGACCGCATTTATCGGCTGCACAAATGGGCCGGCATCCTGGCGATCAGCCTGGGCATCACCCACTGGCTGATGGAGATCGGCGGAGGCGCCCTGCGCGCGCTGGTCGGCGCCGCCGTGAACAAACCGCCCCGCGTGGCCGTGGCCGAGTTCCTGCAATCCAGCCATGGCCTGGCCAAGGACGTGGGAGAGTGGGTGATCTACGCCTTGATCGCCTCTCTGCTGATCACCCTGTGGAAGGCGTTCCCTTACAAATCCTGGCGCGTCCTGCACCGGATCATGCCGCTGCTGTACCTGGCCCTGGTCTTTCACTCCGTCGCCCTGACCCCGGCCGCCTGGTGGCTGCAGCCGCTGGGCCTGATGATGGGCGCCCTGATGCTGGGCGGCAGCCTGTCGACCGTTCCCGCCTTGCGCCAGTCCATCGGCCACAGCCGCCGGCACGCCGGGCGCATCGAATCCGTGCGCCAGCTGGAAGGCGGCATCACAGAGGTGAACTGCGCCATGGAGCGGAGCTGGCCGGGCCACCGGGCGGGGCAATTCGCCTTTGTGACTTTCGACGCCCGCGAAGGCGCCCACCCCTATACGATCGCCAGCGCCGACCGGACCGGCCGCCTGACGTTCCAGATCAAGGCCCTGGGAGACTACACCCGCACACTGGCGCAGCGCCTGCAAGCCGGCCAGGCGATCCGGATCGAAGGCCCCTACGGCCGCTTCGATCACCGCCGGGGCGAAGACCGGCAGGCCTGGGTGGCTGGCGGCATCGGCATCACGCCGTTCCTGGCCTGGCTGGAAGCGTTGCAGGACCAGCCGAACGCCGCCCCGCAAGCGCGGCTGCACTACTGCGTGCGCGACGCGGCCCGGGACCCTTTCATCCGCCGACTGCGCGAACTATGCGCCAACCTGCCCCGCATCACCCTGCACATCCACGACGCCAGCGCCGGGCAACGGCTGGACGCGCGGACCTTGCGGGACGCCAGCGGAACGCAGTCCGGCGAAATGCCGGAGGTCTGGTTCTGCGGCCCGGCCGGTCTGGCCCGCCAACTGGAAACCGGCCTGCGATCCCTGGGCCTGAAGGACGTGCCGGTGCATCGGGAGGCCTTCGAGATGCGCTGAAAAATTTATCGTATAATGCTGGACTTGGCTGGATCACCCCAGCCCATCACCGGCGCAATGGCAGAGTGGTGATGCAGCGGACTGCAAATCCGTATACGTCGGTTCGATTCCGGCTTGCGCCTCCAGCATTCAAGCGGCTTTTCAGACGTCCGAAGCCCAGCGGGATTTCCGCGATTATGGAAATTTTCCGCAAAACACGCTATTCAGCCCGCCTCAGCGCGGGCTTTTTTGCGTCTGCGTGCCCCGCCCCCGGGCATCGCAGCGAGTCGTAATCTCGATGCCGTCCGTCGTCTTTTTTCATGCACCGGGCAGGCTTTCTATTGCCGGATAAAACTGCGTATTTTCTTTCACAATCCGCGAATGAACCATCTTTAATACGATATTCGCTTCATCACGGAATTTCTGGGGATCAGCGGCCAATGTGACTTGGTTCCAGTGTCGAGAAAATTTGATGTAAGCCGTCGCGATACCCTTCATCTCTTCCTGATACGCACTGCTCATCGCCGCTATTTTTGCGCTCTTGTCCTCACGCAGCACCGGATAAAGCACCAGATCCTCGGTAGCCAAGTGCGAACTGATTGTCCGGCTCATCGATGCCAATAACGCGGCAATTTCCGCAGAGTGGCTTTCGATTCCATGAAGCGATAACTCGCGCAATGACTTTATCTCGCTGAGTATTTCGACGTGCTGGGCTTTGAATTTATCAATATTCATCGGACTATCCTCCTTTTCTGAAGCATCTTTATTATTTATTTAAACTTCATACAAAATTGCTTCGTCAGTTTAGTCCCGCATCCGACCTTCGTTCAAGAGACTGCTGCAGGGGTGCGCAGCTGCTAACGTGCCTCCCACAGCGATCCACACAAGGACAACGCCGAGGGCTTCGATAGCCTCATGGGGTCATCTCCAATAGGCTCCGATTCCACCCACGAGCGCCGGAACGCACGACAGCAGACGAGGCAGCCGGCTACAAGCATTGCAAACGCAGGCACCGAAAGACTCGAAAGCGTGTCGGCGGCCAGCGCCTGCAACGGTCCGTCCGGACGACGGTGCAACGGCATGATGACTTCGAGGCTTTGCGCTCCAAAACAGTCAGTGCCAGATGCAAAACGGAAGAAGCGAGGCCCAGCTATCCCTGTAATGACCCAGCATAGCCACGTCCCCCGCCACTTTGCTGGCATGAGACCGCAGCCATCACCTGAACGTACTAATCACCTTGTAGGTGATGCCCGTATTATCCGCCTTGATCACTTCGAGCTCTGCTCCCTTATAGCCAATCCTGGAGGAGGTCGAAAGATCATATTCAACATCATTGTTGAATGCCGGCCGTGCGGTGTTACCGGAGAACTCACGGTATCCAATATTGATCTTGTCTCCAACCTTGCCACTGTATATTAAAGTCTGCTGAAAACTCGCCTCGCGAGCTGTTGTCCGCTTTTTGATCTCAAAATCCGCGTCATAGCAGGCCCTCGCACCATAAACCGTGACTACGCACACCTGTTTCGCACCGGGCTTCTTTACTGACAATAGCTGCACCGGATCTGCCAACGCTGCTCGAATGATGCCTGATGGATCAAAGAACTGTTCCTCACCTTTATCGCCAAGCTTCGGGTACACGCCTGAACGGATGTCATAAAACACCCCATCGACAGACTTCTTCAGATCGACAACATCCTCACTGACCAGTACGCCCTTTGTCAGCATTTCATCCCCAATCCTGGCAGTGACGATTTCACCAACAGTCGGATGGTCCACCATCTGCGTTTCAGGTAACGATGGGGTATAGCTCACCGCACAGCCAGTCAAGCCGAGCGCTGCTGCCACGCACAGCATCTTTCTAAACATAGGCCCTCCTTATTTGTAAGAGAATCATACGCCAGAAGTTATGCTAGGGCCCCCAGCGCCAGCCCTTCTCCAGAAGGCTTGCCGTATCATCCCCTACCCCATTGCTTTAGTTCCATAATGCGAACTCGCGCTTTCACCAACGGCGAACGAAGCGGATTTTGTGCTTAGCGACCAGGCTCGGATAACGCCGAATGTCCGTGACTCTGGGCACTAGGCCATCGTCACACGGTTGCTATCTGCACGTGCGTCAGGGCGAGTCCGGAGCCAAACTGCGAGTTGTCGCAGATGGAGAACTATCCGTCGTATTGGAGCGGACCCGCGAACGCCGTGCCACCTCCGAAATCATTACCACGCATCTAGCGGTCAGGCTGACTAGAATGCTGGTTCAATTTTTGGACATGCAATCGTCCCGAAACTCGCACCAACATTGGCACTTGTATGCAAGCTGCAAATCCGTATACGTCGGTTCATTCCGGCTTGCGCCTCCAAAACATAAAAAGGCCTGTGCTTCCAGCACAAGCCCTTTCTCAGCACCGCCCCATCAACCGCGCGGCAGCAGCGCCACCGGGCGGTAACGCGGCTCGGACGCCGCGCCATGGCCCGCGTCGACAGCCCGATCATCCACGCGGAACGTGCCCACCAGTCCGGCCAGGGTATTGGCCTGATCCTGCAGGCTGGCCGCGGCCGCGGCGGATTCCTCGACCAGGCTGGCGTTCTGGTGCGTGACGTCGTCCATCTGCGTCACTGCTGTATTGATCTGTTCGATGCCCGTGGTCTGTTCATGATTGGCGGCGCTGATTTCGCCCATGATGTCGGTCACGCGGCGGATGCCGTCCAGGATTTCCTGGGTAGCCTTGCTGGCGCTGGCGGCCTGCTGGTTGCCTTTGGTCGTGGCCTGCACAGAGACTTCGATCAGGTTGCGGATTTCCTTGGCCGACGCGGCGCTGCGCTGGGCCAGTGCTCGGACCTCGGCGGCCACCACGGCAAAGCCCCGCCCCTGTTCGCCGGCGCGGGCGGCTTCCACGGCTGCGTTCAGGGCCAGGATATTGGTCTGGAAGGCAATCGAGTCGATCACGCCGATGATCTCGGCCACCTGCTGGGACTTGGCGTTGATTTCGCTCATGGTCGTGACCAGTTCCTCCACGGTGGCGTTCCCGGCGGTGGTGGTCTTGGCGGCGGCCGCCGCCAGCGTATTGGCCTGCTGGACGTGGTCGGAATTCTGCCGCACCGTGGCGGTGATTTCCTCCATGGTCGCAGCGGTTTCCGCCAGCGAACTGGCCTGCTCCTCGGTGCGCGAGGACAGATCCTGGCTACCGCTGGCGATTTCCGTGGCGGCCGTCTGCACGGAATCGGAGGCGGCGCGGATGCGCACGAACACAGTGGAAATCTTATTGGCGAACAGGTTGAAGGCGCTGGCGATCTGCGTCAATTCATCCTTGCCGGATTCGCTGAGACGGCGGGTCAAGTCACCGTCGCCGGAAGCGATGTCCTGCAGGGCATCGCGCACCTGGACCAGCCTGCCCAACTGCTGACGCACGAAGCCGGCCATCAACAGGCCCGCCACCAGCACGCAGATCACGGCAATGACGACCGCCAGCCACAGAAGACGGTTCAAGGCCGCCGTGGCCTCGGCCTGATCGATGCTGATGCCCAGCACCCAATGCGTGCCGGCCACGTTCGCCGCATACAACATCTGCGGCGCTCCGCCGATCGAAACCACCTGGTGCCCGCCTTGCTTCGCCAGGCCGGACACCAGATCGGTGCTAAGTTCCGGAGACAGGTCCGTGATCGGCTTGAGAGTGAGACCGGAGTCCGGATGCGCCAGGATCTTGCCGGTGCTGGCATCCATCAGGAAGGCGAAGCTTTTTTCATAGGGGCGGATGTCGGCGACTTTCTTGATGACCGACTGCATGGTCATGTCCGAGGCCACCACGGCGACGGTCTTGCCGTTTTCCACGACCGGTTCGGCAAAGCTGAGGGTCAAATCGCCCGTCGCCGCATCAGCATAGATCGGCGTGACCACAGGCCCGCCCGCGGCGGCGGCCTGCTTATACCAGTCGCGCTGTGTCCCGTCGTAGCCATCAGGCTGCTTGCGGGTAAAGGCGTACGATTTATCGGCCCGCACGAAATAGGCCAGATCCAGACCGGCATTCTCAGCGGCCTTGAGAAAGGGAACGGGATCCTTTTGCGGCAACGCCAGCTTGATCGAGCTGGTGATCTGCTGCTTGTCCTGAACCCATTGAGTCAGTTCGCCCGCATAGATCTTGGCCAGCCGGTCCGTGCTGGCATCCAGGGAATCCAGCACGATGGACCGCACCACCAGAAAAACGGCGGCCGTCAGAATGATCAGGGACAGTGAAACAATCAGGACACTGACGCCGGTCAGACGGGCGCGCAAACTGTTGAACATGAGGAGACTGCCTTTGAAAGGTTTCGGTAAGTTTCAAAACCATTCTACAGAGCAGTCCGGGGGCGAAATCAGGGAAACTGGTGCCTGATCCGCCAGTAATACGCGGCTTTTGCCGCCATCAGAGCGGCAACGCGGCCATGGCCTGGGCGATGGCCGCCGTCAGCCGCTTGGCATAGGGCACGTGCAGGAATTCGTTGGGGCCATGGGCATTGGATTTCGGCCCCAGCACTCCGCACACCATGAACTGCGACGTCGGGAAACCCTGCAGCAGCAGATTCATCAGCGGAATCGTGCCGCCCTGCCCGATGTAGCCGCATGGCGCCCCGAAATACTGCTGCGACGCCGCATCCAGCGCATCCAGCAGCCAGGGGGCGGATGCGGGCGCATTCCAGCCGCTGGCCGCCCCGGGGTCGGGATGGAAGAGCACCCGCGCCTGATAGGGGGCATCCTGTTCCAGCAAGGCCTTCAATGTCCGCGCCGCAGCCACGGCATCCACCAGAGGCGGCAGCCGCAGAGACAGTTTGAAGGCGGTCCGCGGTCGCAGGACATTGCCGGCGCTGGCCAACGGCGGCAGGCCCTCGGCCCCCGTCACCGACAAGGCAGGGCGCCAGGTGCGGTTCAACATCGCCTGCTGAGGGTCCCGGGTCATGGGCAGGACAAAGCCCTGATCGGCGCCGCAGGCCCAGGGAAAACGTCGCCAGACCTCGTCCCCGAGGATGCGGGCCGCCTCTCGTGCCTGATCCCGGCGTTCGGCCGGGATATCGCAATGGAAACTGCCTGGCAGCACCCGGCCGGTGCCGCTGTCTTCCAGACGGTCCAGCAGATGACGCAGCACCCGGAAGCTGGACGGCACCACGCCGCTGGCATCCCCCGAATGCACGCCCTCGTCCAGCACCTGGACTTCCAGCACCCCGGAGACCAGCCCGCGCAGGGATGTCGTCATCCAGAGCTGGTCATAATTGCCGGCCCCGGAATCCAGGCAGACCACCAGCGCCACGCGCCCCAGGCGGTCCCGCACCGCATCGACATAAGGCAGCAGATCGTAGCTGCCGGATTCCTCGCAGGTTTCGATCAGCCCCACGCAACGCGGGCGCGGCACGCCCTGGCGGTCCAGGGCCTCGATGGCTGTCAGCGAGGCATAGACGGCATAACCGTCGTCGGCGCCGCCGCGCCCATAAAGCCTGCCGTCCTGCATGACCGGCTGCCAGGGGCCCAGGCCCGCGCGCCAGCCGGAAAATTCGGGCTGCTTGTCCAGGTGGCCATACATCAGCACGGCATCGCCCTGGTCCCGGCGCGTAGCGGGCGCCTCGAAGAACAGGACCGGCGTGCGGCCCGGCAAGCGCAGGATCTCGACCTTCAGGCCCGTGACCGGCCGGGATTCCAGCCATTGGGCCGCATCGCGCACAACCTGATCGATATAGCCACGCGTGGCCCAATCGGGGTCGAAGGCCGGGCTTTTGGCGGGGATGGCAATGTAGTGTTTCAGGGCGGGGACGATTTCCCGGTCCCACTGAGTATCGACGAAATCCTGCAACCCGGCAGGATTCAGACCCGCGCTGATGGGGGTATCCATGACGGTTTCCCGATGATCTTGGCAAACTCCCATTCTACGCCGGTCCCCGGGGGGGAATACCCCGCGCCATACCGCCGGAATGCTGCAGGCCGGCGATTTTCATGCCATCCTTGGCAGACACATCGATCACCGCAGGACGACGACATCATGGACGAACAGGTACTGGCTGCCATGGCCCGCTGGCCCGACGTGCCGGCGGCCTATGGCTGGCTGTCCCTGTCCCGGCGAGGACAGTGGTTGCTGCACCCGCACGGCCAAGGCTGGGGCGCGCCGGACGAAGAACCGGGGGAAACCATCACCAACCCGCAGATCGCGGCCTTCATGAACCGCAACTACCAGTCCGACGGCCAGGGCCGCTGGTTCTTCCAGAACGGCCCGCAACGCGTCTACGTGCGCCTGGACGGCGCCCCCTGGATTCTGCATACGCCGCCGGATACCCGGGGGCCGCTGCAGTTGCGGACCCATGCGGGCCAGCCCTACGGCCCCATCACCCACTGGTGGCTGGACGACGAAGGCTGCCTGTACGCCCAGTCGGACCAGGGCGCGGGGCTGGTCGCGGACCGGGATCTTGCCCAGGTGATCGAGGCATTGCGCACAGAGGACGGGCAGCCGGTCGGCGCCTGGCTGGAAGCCGGACCGGGCGCGCCGGGCGCGGACGCCATCATAAAGGTCCACGCGATCGACCCTGGCGCGGAGAACCCCGTCAGCGCGGGTCCGGGCGCCGGCGCTTCCCCGCAGGCGCCCGCGCCATTCGGGCGCCTGCGGGCGGCGGACGCGGGAGCCGCCCTGGGTTTCATCCGGCGGCCGGCCGCCGCGTCGACCGACACCACTGGCTGAAGCATCTCCGGCATCCCGCGCCCCGGCCGTCACGCTAAAATCAGCGCATGAACCCGTCCGACCCCGCCTTTTATCATCCCGCGCCCCGCACACAGCAATACTGCTCGCAATGCGGCCATGCGCTGACCCGCGACATCCCGCCGGACGACAATCGCATCCGGGACCTCTGCACCCACTGCGGGGCGGTGCACTACCAGAACCCGCGCAACGTGGTGGGTGTGGTGCCGATCCTGGGCGATCAGGTCCTGCTGTGCCGCCGCGCCATCGAACCGCGGCATGGCAAATGGACCTTGCCGGCCGGCTTCATGGAACTGGGCGAGACCACCGAGCAAGGCGCGGCCCGGGAGAACCAGGAAGAATCCGGCGCGCGCATTCAGATCCAGTCTTTGTATACGGTGATCGACGTGCCGTCGGTCAACCAGGTGCACCTGTTCTATCTGGCCCAAGCCATGGACACCCATCTGGCCCCCGGCCCTGAGACGCTGGAAGCCGCCTTCTTCGATCTGGACCGCATCCCCTGGCACGATCTGGCGTTCCGCACAGTCAGCACGACCCTGGAACACTACCTGAAGGATCGCGAACAGGGCCGGTTTCCCACCCGGCACTACGCCATCGATCTCCGGTTTCCAGACTGACCGGCCTACCCCGCCGCCGACTGCCATGCCGATCGCCTGGGTCGAATCCGACGCGCCCCTGCCCGATATCAGCCGGGCATCGCCCGAGGGCCTGGTAGCGGCCGGGCTGGATCTGTCGCCCGCGCGGCTGCAGGAGGCCTACCGCAAAGGTCTGTTTCCCTGGTACAGCCCCGGCGACCCCGTGCTCTGGTGGAGCCCGGACCCCCGCATGGTGCTGCATTGCCAGGATCTGCACATCAGCCATTCCCTGGCCAAGCGCATCCGCCAGTTCGGGCGCGCGCCCGCAACCGGCCCGCAGTCCCGCGAAGCGGGCGGCGCGCTGTCCGTCACGCTGAATCTGGCCTTCCCCGAAGTCATGGCCCGGTGCGCGGGGCGAGGCACGCCCCGGATCGGCCTGGGCCAGGCGCGGCTGGGCGGACAGTGGGCCGACCCCGGACACCCGGCGGGCCGGGATGCCACCTGGATCACGCCGGACATCATCCAGACCTACACAGCCTGGCATCGCATGGGGCGCGTCCACAGCGTCGAGACCTGGGTGGACGGCCGGCTGGCGGGCGGCCTGTACGGCGTCAGCCTGGGGCGATGTTTTTTCGGCGAATCGATGTTCAGCCTGGCCGCCGATGCCAGCAAAGTGGCCCTGGCCTATCTGGTGCGCTACCTGCAGGCCCAAGAGGTCCCCTGGATCGACTGCCAGCAGGCCACCCCGCACCTGGCCAGCCTGGGCGCCCGCCCGATTCCCCGAGCCCGGTTCCTGGGCCTGCTGGCCGCCGGGCGCGACGCCCCGCCCCCCGCCTGGGGACGGGGGCGCCTGCTGGCCGACGGCCGCCTGGTCGCCGAGGCCGCGCCGTCGGCGTAAGGCCCCGCGCTGCGCGGAGCCGATCCACGCACTTGAATTCTGAATCCGGCGGGACGCCCCGGCGCCTCGCAGGCCTCAGGCCACCGGCGTCAACAAACGCTGGTGGTCCTGCCAGGCGTTCAGATTATCGACCACCAGCTGCGACATCTTGCCGGCGGTTTCCCGGGTGCTGCTGGCGGCATGCGGCATCAGCACCACGTGATCGATCGCGGCCAGGTCGGCGGGAACGCCGGGCTCATGTTCAAACACATCCAGACCCGCCCCGCCCACGGCCCCCGACTGCAGCAGGGGAATCAGCGCCGATTCGTCCACCACGGAACCCCGCGCGATGTTGACCAGCAGGCCTTGCGGCCCCAAGGCCCGCAGGACCGGCTCATCCACCAGATGCCGGGTGGCCGCGCCGCCCGGGCAGGCCACCACCAGGAAATCGGCCCATCGAGCCAGTTCGACCAGCGAGGGCTCGTAGCCGTAGTCCGGCAGATCCGTGCGCGGCCGGCGATTGTGGTAGCGCGTCGTCATGCCGAATCCTTGGCCACGCCGAGCGATGGCCTCGCCGATCCGGCCCATCCCCAGAATGCCCAGCCGCTTGCCCCAGGCCTGGGTGCTGAGCGGGAATTTTCCCTGCGCCACCCAGCGGCCTGAGCGCGCGTACCGATCGCCCGCCGGAATCTGGCGGGCGCCGGATAGCAACAGCCCCCAGGCCATGTCCGCCACGCACTCGCTCAGCACGTCGGGCGTGTTGCTCACGACGACCCGCCGCGCCCGGGCGGCCTCCAGCGGCAAGGCGTCGCAGCCCACGCCCCAGCTGCAAATGGCCTGCAAGCGCGGCAAGGCCTGCAACGTATCGGCCGTCAAACCCACCCGGGCGGACGTGACCAATAACCGGACGTCGGGCGCCAGGGATTTGAGCCGCGCCTCGGGCGCGTCCTCCTCGAACAGGGGCAACACCCGCCAGCGGGCCGCCAACTGCGCGTTGTAATCCGCCCCGAGAGATACCAATTGCGCAAGCTCCGCGCCCACCTGTGCCATGCCGTCCTCCAAAACCAAATTTTTCCAGACCTATGTTGTACGACAACAAGCCCGGGCAATTCAAGCGGCGCGCAGGCGGCTGGCCTTCGCCCGTGGCAGGTGTCACAATGAACCGACAGGAATTCCGGTCTTCGCCATGAGCAAACCCAGTGAATCGATTTTCCGCCGACTGCAGTTCTACACCACGGCCGCCTATCCCTGCAGCTATCTGCCGGGGCGCATGGCCCGGTCCGAAGTCGCCGCCCCTGCCCACCTGGTGGACGATGCCGCCTATTCACGCCTGATCGAACAGGGTTTCCGCCGCAGCGGCCTGTTCACCTACCGACCCGCCTGCGATGGCTGCCAGGCCTGCATCCCGCTGCGCGTCGACGCGCAGCGCTTTCAGCTCGACCGCACCCAGCGCAAACTTTGGCGCCACATGCAGGCGGCGCTGACGGCGCAACTGGCGCCGCTGCACTGGGACGCCCGGCATTTCGACCTGTACCTGCGCTATCAGCAGCAGCGTCATCCGGGCGCCGGCATGGATCAGGACGACCAGGCGCAGTACACGCAGTTCCTGCTGACCAGCCGCGTGCGCACCGAAATGGCGGAATTCCGCGACGCGCAAGGCGCCCTGCGCATGGTCTCCATCATGGACCGCATCGATCACGGGATCTCGGCGGTCTACACCTTCTACGACCCGGACTGGCCCGGCAGCCTGGGCACCTACGGAATCCTGTGGCAACTGGATTATTGCCGGCGCCTGGGCGTGCCCTGGCTGTACCTGGGCTACTGGATCGCCGAAAGCCGTAAAATGGCCTACAAATCGCGGTTTCAGCCGCATCAGATCCTGCAGAACGGCGTCTGGAGCGAACCGGCGCCGCACGCAGCCGATTGACCCGCTGGTGTCCTGACTACCCGAACAGGACACTAACGACCAGCGCCGCCACGATCCTCACGGAATTCCGACCCACGCCATGTCCCTGTTCTTCAACGCCTACCCACTGGCTCGCGCCGCCCTGTTCTCCATGGACGCCGAACAGGCGCACGAATGGACCTTGAAGACGCTGCAGCGCAGCCATGACTGCACCCTCACGCGGCTGGCCACGGCGACACGCCAGCCTACGCTGCCGCGCACGATCATGGGGCTGCCCCTGCGCAATCCGGTCGGCCTGGCCGCCGGGCTGGACAAAAACGGCGCGCACATCGACGCGCTGGCGGCCCTGGGCTTCGGCTTCATCGAAGTCGGCACCGTCACACCCCGCGCCCAGCCCGGGAATCCGAAACCGCGCATGTTCCGCCTGCCCCGCGCCCGCTGCCTGATCAATCGCATGGGGTTCAACAACGACGGCCTGGACACCTTCATCGCCAACGTGCAACGCAGCCAGTGGCGCCGCCAGGGCGGCATCCTGGGACTGAACATCGGCAAGAATGCCGCCACCCCCATCGAACATGCCGTGGACGACTACCTGCGCTGCCTGGACGGCGTCTACCCGCATGCCGATTACGTCACGGTGAATATTTCCTCGCCCAACACGAAAAACCTGCGCAGCCTGCAAAGCCACGACGCGCTGGACGCCCTGCTGGCCGCCCTGCAGGCCCGCCGCCAGGCCCTGGCCGACCAGTACGGGCGCCGCACCCCGCTGGTGGTGAAAATCGCGCCCGACCTGCAACCCGGGGAAATCGACGCCATCGCCGACCTGGTCCCGCGCCACGGCATCGACGGCATCATCGCCACCAACACCACCCTGTCGCGGGATGCCGTGCGCGGCCTGCCCCACGAAGACGAGGCCGGCGGCCTGTCAGGCCCTCCGGTGCACGAACTGTCGCTGGCCGTGATCCGCCGCCTGCGCGAGCATCTGGGCGCGGACACGGCCATCGTCGGCGTGGGCGGCATCGAATCGGGCCGGCAGGCCCGGGAGAAAATCCAGGCCGGCGCCGACGCCGTCCAGCTCTACACGGGCCTGATCTACCGGGGGCCCGCGCTGGTCCGGGAATGCGTCCAGGCGCTGGAATGAAGCGCGCGGATCCCGGGATTTACCAGGGTTTACCCGCGTTTACCCCGTCCTGCCCCGTAAAACCGCGTTACACTGGGCTACGATTTCATCGTGCGTGACGCGCCAGGTAGCCCGCGACCGCTACGCAGCTGCATATCCATCTGTTCAGGGTAGCGCCGCCAGTGAATCCGGTCTGACGACCTGCCCTTTCATAGGAGGCAGGTCATGTCGTTCACACGCTCTACGCTTTCCCCGGAACATCCCTCCCTATCCCGGTCCGATTCCCCCCCGTCCCCTTCCCGACGCCATATCCTGCAGGCAGGCAGCCTCGCCGGGCTGGCGGTCCTGGGCGTGCCGTTCCTGCCGGCCCGCGCCTTCGCCGCCGGCAAGACCCTGAAGATCCTCCAATGGAGCCACTTCGTTCCCAGCTACGACAAATGGTTCGACACCTTTGCCAAAGCCTGGGGCGAAGCCAACGGCGTGCAGATCACGGTCGATCACATCAACATCGGCGATCTGGTCACGGCCACGACGTCCGAACTCTCGGCCAATTCCGGCCACGACATCATTGAACTCGGGCCGGAAGCCGCTCAGTTCACCCCCAACGTGCTGGACATGGCCGACGTCAACCAGCAGGCCGCCAAACAGTTCGGCGACATCTTCCCCATCATCCAGCGCGTGTCCTACAACCCGGTCGTCAAGACCTGGTATGCCTTCTGTCACGGCTGGACCATCGACTGCGGCGACTACCGCAAGTCCCTGTGGGACAAGGCCGGCATGGCCAACGGCCCGGACACCTGGCAGCAATTGCTGGACGTGGGCGAGAAAATCCGCAAGGAACAAGGCGTCCAGGTCGGCATCGGCATGTCCCAGGAACTGGACTCGAACATGGTGGCGCGATCCGTGCTGTGGTCCTGGGGAGCCTCGGTCCAGGACGCCGAGGACAACGTGATCCTGGGGCAGGGCAACAACCGCGCCCTGGCCATCGAGGCCGTCAAATACATGGCGGACCTCTACCACCGCACCATGACGCCCGCCGTGTTTTCCTGGAACGCCGCATCCAATAACCAGGACCTGATCGCAGGCAAGGCATCCTACATCGTCAATTCGATCTCGGCCTACCGCTCGGCGCAGGCGGCCAAGCCCGACATCGCCAAGGACGTGTTCTTCACCGGCCCGCTGGCCGGCCCGAAAGGAGACCGCTGGGCCAATGTGCACGTGCTGTACAACTACATCATCCCGAAATTCGCAAAGGCCCGCGAAGACCTGGCCAAACAGTTCATTCTGCATCTGGCGGCGAATTACGACCAGGCGATGTACCAGAGCAAGCTCTACAACTCCCCCAGCTTCTTCGGCACACCCGTGCCCGGCGGCGACCGGGGCTATGCGGCGGTCCAGGGCGCCAAGACGCTGAAAAACCTGAACGACGCCTGGTTCGCCCATGATCCATTCAAGCTGGATGGCGAGGCCGACGGCAAACTGGCCCCCCTGGTGCCGGCTCCCGACTGGACCACCAACCTGGGCCACCCCGGCTATTCCAACCCGGCCGTGGGCGAAGTCTTCAACACCTTCATCCTGCCCAACATGATGGCCAAGGCCGCGCGAGGCGATCTGACGCCGGAACAGGCGGTGGACGAAGCCGCCAAGCAATGCGAAAGCATTTACGCCCAGTGGCGCGGCCGCGGCCTGATCGGCGGCAAGAAGGCCTGAACCCCCAAAAAGGAATCCCCTTATGGCCAGCCTGAGCATCGAGCACCTGAGCACCACCTACGACCACGGCCGCGTCAAGGCAGTCGATGACGTCAGCCTGGATGTCCCCGACGGGGAATTCCTGGTGCTGCTGGGCGCCTCGGGCTCGGGAAAATCCACCCTGATGCGCACCATCGCCGGGCTGGAGCACCCCGGCAGCGGCACCATCCGCATCGATGGACGCGTGGCCAACGAGGAACCCCCGCGCCTGCGCAACATCGCCATGGTTTTTCAAAGCTATGCGCTCTACCCGCACAAGACGGTCGCCCGCAACATCGCCTTTCCGCTGGAGGCCATCAAGATGCCGGCCGCCCAGATCCAGGACAAGGTCCGGTGGGCGGCCGATCTGTTCGGCATCGGCCAATTGCTGGGCCGCAAGCCCCGCGAACTGTCCGGAGGCGAACGCCAGCGGGTTGCGCTGGCCCGCGCCCTGGTCCGGACGCCCAGCCTGTTCCTGATGGACGAACCCTTGTCCAACCTGGATGCGAAGCTGCGTCACTCCGCCCGCCGGGAATTCAAGCGCCTGCACCAGCAGACCGGCATCACCACCTTGTACGTGACCCACGACCAGGTCGAAGCCATGGGACTGGGGCAACGCATCGCGGTCATGAACCACGGCAAGATCCAGCAGATCGGCACGCCCTACGAGATCTATCACGAGCCCGCCAACACCTTCGTGGCGCAGTTCATGGGTTCGCCTCCCATGAACCTGATCCCGTCGGGCGACTGGCTGCTGGGCTTCCATCCGGAAGACGCCCGCCTGACCGAACACGCCGAACTGCCGCAGCACCACATGCTGCCCATCGAAATCCAGCAGGTGGAAAACCTGGGGGCCGACGCCCTGGTCTACGGCACGTTCACGCCCAATCGCAGCGACGTCATCCTGAAGCTGCCGGAACGCCTGGCCGAAGGCCTGGCCGCCGGGCAAGCGTGCACATTCTGCGTGCCCGACGCGCTAATGCGCCGCTTCGATCCCCGCAGCGGCCTGCGGATCCAGGACTGAGCCCATGCCGCGCCGCCATACCTCGACCCTGACCCTGAACCAGCGCGACACGCTGCTGGCCATGGGCATGGTGCTGCCCGCCGTCCTGTACATCACCCTGCTGCTGGGCATTCCCATCGTGCTGGCCGTGATCTACAGCCTGAATGACGTCACCACCGGCAGCCCGGTGATGCGCTTCATCGGTCTGGAAAACTTCCGGGCCTTGCTGGACACACCCGACTTTCTGCGGGCCATCGGCAACACCTTCGTCATCACGATCAGCACTCTGATCGGCGTGCTGGTGCTGGGCACCATCCAGGCCGAACTGCTGCTGCGCCCCATCCGGGGAAAATGGCTGATCCGCTTCCTGATCCTGCTGCCCTGGACAGCGCCGGCATCCCTGAGCGCGATCGCCTGGCTGTGGATGCTGGATTCGACGTTCAGTCCGCTGGACTGGATCCTGCGAGGGCTGGGCCTGCTGGGCCACCCCGGCGCCCTGTTCGGGGATTTCGACAATACCTTCTGGCTGGGACGCAGCGGCCTGGCGCTGTTTTCCATCATCCTGGTCAACGTCTGGCGCCTGTTGCCGCTGGCCACCGTCATCATCCTGGCAGGCCTGAACGGTGTGCCGCGCGACATCCTGGAACAATCCGAAATCGACGGCGCAGGCTACTTCCGGCGCCTGTTCCACATCATCCTGCCCATGCTGATTCCGGTGTTCGGCGTCACGATCCTGTTCACCTTCGTCTTCGTCTTCACGGACATCGTCACCGTCTTCATCCTGACGCGCGGCGGCCCGGCCAACGCCACCCAGGTGCTGCCCACCCTGGCCTTCTTCACCGGGGTCCAGGGGGGATCGCTGGGGCGCGGCGCCGCCACGGCGCTGTTCCTGCTGCCGGTGCTGGCCGCCGTCTCGATCGTGATCCTGTCCATCATCCGCCGCCGGGAGATCTGAACCATGCGCATCGCGTCCCGATCCCCCGCCCGCACCAGCGGCCTCTACATCGCCACGCTGCTGTTCGTGGTGTTTTCCGCCTTGCCCTTCTACGTGATGCTGATCACCAGTTTCAAAACCCAGGGCGACATCTTTTCACCGGCGGTCAACCCCTTCTGGTTTTCCGCGCCGCCCACTCTGGCGAACATCAAGCTCCTGTTTTTCCAGACCCAGTTCGTCCAATGGTTGATCAACACGGTCTGGGTGGGGCTGGCGGTGGTCGTCATCACGCTGGCGCTGGCGGTGCCGGCGGCCTATGGGCTGGCCCGCATCGCAGGCGGCTGGGGCGAAACGCTGGGGATCGGCATTTTCCTCAGCTACCTGGTGCCCCCCACCCTGCTGTTCATCCCGTTTTCCAAGGTCATCGCCTTTCTGGGGCTGCAGAATTCGCTCTGGGCGCTGATCGTGGCCTACCCGACTTTCACCGTGCCGTTCTGCACCTGGCTGCTGATGGGGTTTTTCAAGGGAATCCCCCGCGATATCGAGGAACAGGCCATGATCGACGGCCACGATCGCTTCAGCGCCTTCATCCACGTAGTGCTGCCCCTGGCCCTGCCCGGACTGATGACGGTGGTGGTCTTCGCCTTCACCTTGTCGACCAGCGAATTCATCTACGCGCTGGCCTTCGTCACGCACACGGCCGACAAGACCATCAGCATCGCCGTGCCCACCGAACTGATCCGGGGCGACGTCTATCACTGGGGGCCGCTGCTGGCGGGCGCGCTGATCGCCAGCATCCCGATCGCCGTGCTGTACACGTTCTTCATCGACCAACTGGTGGCGGGGCTGACGTCGGTGGCGCGCAACTGAGGCCTGCGCCACATCACGGGGCCGGGAAGCCTTGGAGCCAGGAGGCCGGGCGCTGTCACTACCCGGCGCCCCGCTGCGCACTGCCCCGCCCAGCGGGCCGGATTCCGTTCACCGACCCGTCGGGCTCGTTGCGCGAGCCGCCACCCGCCGGCTGCGCAGCCGCCGCGCCTGCTTCAACGCCCGCCCCCGCACATAATGGTGATGCACGCGATCCAGGTACAGGTAGACGACCGGCGTCGTGTACAGCGTCAGGGCCTGGGACAGGATCAGCCCGCCCACCATGGTGTAGCCCAGGGGCTGGCGCAATTCCGACCCCGCCCCCGTGCCCAGCATCAACGGCAGCCCGGCAAACAGGGCGCACAGCGTCGTCATCAGGATGGGGCGGAACCGCAGCAAGCAGGCCTGGTAGATCGCCTCGCGCGATGACAAGCCCTGTTCGCGTTCGGCCACGATGGCGAAGTCGATCAGCAGAATGCCGTTTTTCTTCACGATGCCGATCAGCAGCAGGATGCCAATCAGGGCAATCACGCTGAAATCCATGCCGCTGACCATCAGGATCAGCAAGGCGCCCACCCCCGCCGCCGGCAGCGTGGACAGAATGGTCAGCGGATGGATATAGCTTTCATACAGCAGGCCCAGCACGATGTAGACCGCCACCAGGGCGGCCGTGATCAGGTAGGGCTGCGTGGCCAGCGATTCCTGGAAGGCCTGGGCCGTGCCCTGGAAGGACCCCTGCACTGAAATCGGCACGGCCATCTCCGCCTGGGCCTGGTTGATGGCATCCACCGCCTGGCCCAGCGAATACCCATGCGCCAGGTTGAAGGAAATCGTCACTGCCGGGAACTGCCCCTGGTGATTGATGGAGAGATAGCCGGTCTTGGAGGTATCCACCTTCACCAGGCTGGACAGCGGCACCTGCTGTCCCGTCAGCGGCGAGGTGATGTACAGGTGCGAGAACACGTCCGGATCGCGCTGCCATTCGGGCGTGACTTCCAGCACGACGTTATAGCTGTTGATCTGGGTGAAATACTGGGCCACCTGGCGCTGGCCCAGCGCGTCGTAGATGGTGCTGTCGATCATGGCCGGAGAAATGCCGAACATCGCGGCCCTTGCCCGGTCGATGGTGACCACCGCCGTATTGGCGCTGTTCTGCTGATCGGTGGCCAGATCGGTCAGCGGCGCCAGGGTGCGGAAGCGGTCCAGCAGCCGGGGCGCCCAGACGTTGAGTTCGTCCAGATCGGCGCTGGTCAGCGTGTACTGGTACTGCGTGCGCGACATCCGCCCGCCGACGTTGATATCCTGCCCCGCCTGCATGAACAGGCGCACCCCGGGCACTTTCGCCAGTTGCGGATTCAGGCGCCGGATCACGGCATCGGCCGAGGCCGTGCGGCCCTGGTCCCTGGGCCTCAGGCTGATGAAGAAGCGGCCGGTGTTGAAGGTCGGCGCGTTGCTGGTCATGCCGAAAGAGGCGACGTCGGGGTCCTGACGCAGCACGTCAGCCAAGGCCATCATATGATCGTTCATGGCCTCGAACGAGCTGTCCTGGGAGGTTTCCGCCAGGCCGAAGATCGCGCCGGTGTCCTGCTGCGGGAAAAAGCCCTTGGGAATGACCACCAGCAGGACCGCCGAGGCGGCGAGCGTGGCCAGGAACACGCACAGCGTCAGGAAGGCATGGTTCAGGACCACGTCCAGGCTGCGCCGGTAAGCATTCAACAGGACATCGAAGCCGCGTTCAAAGGCCAGGTAGACGCGCCCATGCCGCGCGTGCTGCAGATCCCGCAGGAACTTCGAACAGAGCATGGGCGTGAGCGTCAGCGTGACCAGGACCGAGAGCCCGATGGTCATGACGACCGTCACGGCGAATTCCCGGAACAGCCGCCCCACGATCCCCCCCATCAGCAGCAAGGGGATGAACACGGCCATCAGCGACACGGAAATCGACACGATGGTAAAGCCGATCTCGCGCGCGCCGCGCAAGGCGGCATCCAGCGGCTTCATCCCTTCTTCGACATGCCGCCAGATGTTTTCCAGCATCACGACGGCGTCGTCGACGATGAAACCGACCGAAATCGTGAGGGCCATGAGCGACAGGTTGTCCAGGCTGTAGCCCGCCAGGTACATCAGGGCGAACGTCCCCATCAGGGCCAGCGGCACCGTCACGCTGGCGATGAGGGTGCCGGCCAGGCTGCGCAGGAACATGAAGATGACCAGGACCACCAGCACGATGGACAGGATCAGCGTGAACTCGACCTCGTGCACGGATGCCTGGATATTCTGGGTGCGGTCCATCAGGGTGCTGACATGCACGCTGGCCGGCATGGCCGCCATCAGCTTGGGCATTTCGGCCCGGATGCGGGCCACCGTATCGATGACGTTGGCCCCCGGCTGCTTGGTGACGCCGACCACCAGGGAGCGGCCATTGATGGCCACGTCATGAGGCCCGGCCCCGCGTCCCGCAAACGCCCAGGCGGCCTGCTTCGCGTCTTCCGGTCCTGGCACGGCCTGGCCGATGTCGCGCACCCGCACAGGCGCTCCGTTGCGCCAAGCGATGATCGCGTCATTCCACTGGTCCACGTCCGTCAACTGATCGTTGGTATAGACGGTGTAGCTCTGCCGTGTGCCATCCACCGAGCCCTTGGGCTGGCTGACGGTGGTGGTGGCGATCACGCCCCGGATGGATTCCAGGTCCAGCCCCAGCGCGGCGATCTTGCGCGGGTCGACCTGGACCCGGATGGCGGGCTTCTGCTGGCCGAAAATATTGACCTGTCCCACGCCATCCACCCGCGACAGTTGCTGCGCCAGGATGTTGTCGGCGTAGTCGTTCACGACGGTGATCGGCAGGACGTCGGACTGCACGGACAGCAGCAGGATCGAGAAATCGGCGGGGTTGATCTTGCGGAAGGTCGGCGGGCTGGGCATGTTCGACGGCAGTTGGCGCGCCGCCGCCGCAATCGATGTCTGCACGTCCAGGGCTGCGCCATCAATGTTGCGGTCCAGATCGAACTGCAGCGTGATGCGCGAGGCGCCCAGCGTGTTTTCCGAACTCATCTGCACCAGGCCGGGGATGGTGGAAAACTGCCGTTCCAGTGGTTGGGCCACACTGGTCGCCATGGTTTCCGGACTGCCGCCGGGCAGTTTGGCGGTGACTTGAATGGTGGGAAAATCCACCTGCGGCAAGGGCGCCACCGGCAGCAGCGGGAACACCGCCAGCCCCACCAGGAACAGGGCCAGGGCCAGCAGCGACGTGCCGATGGGCCGCTGGATGAAAAGAGTGGAAATATTCAAGATTCAGCCCCGATCACGATGCGGCGTCCGTGGCCGGGGCAGCGGCCGGCTTGGCCTCCTGCGCCGTCCCGGCGCTTTCGTCCGCCCGAGGCTGGATTTCGGCGACCCGGACGCCGGGCCGCAACCGGTATTGCCCGTCCACCACGACCCGATCGCCTGCCGCCAGGCCCTGGGCGATCACGCTGAGCCCGTCCTGAGAGGCCGACACCTGCACGGGTTGCGGCTGGACGACGTCGTCCTTGCCCACCACATAGACGAACAAGCCCTGCGCCCCGCGCTGCACGGCCGGATCCGGCACCACCAGCGCATCATGCCGCACCCCGAGGACCAGCCGCACGTCCACGGTCTGGCCCGGCCACAGGCGCTGGCCGGGGTTGGCCAATTTGGCCTTCAGGCGCAACGTGCCGCTTGCGGCGTCGATCTGGTTGTCCACCAGCACCAGGCTGCCCTGGCCCAGCACCTGGGATTGCCCCTGGGACAGCACCTGGACCTGGATCGCTCCTCCGGAGGGATCCGCCGCAGCCTTGGCCCCGGGAGTTTCGGAGGCGGTCTGCCCGGCGTCGCGGTCTTGGCCCGCCGCCTGCAAGGCTGCGCGGATCTGCGTGTAAGCGGTATCCGGCACGGTGAAACTGACGGCGATGGGATCGACCTGATTGATGACCACCAGCCCCTGGACATCAGTGGCCCGCACCAGATTGCCGGGATCCACCAGCCGCGCCCCGGTGCGGCCGGCAAACGGCGCCACGATCCGGGTGTAGGCCAGTTGCACCTGCGCCGCCTGGACCTGGGCGCCATCCGCCTGCACAGTGGCCTGCAGCGCCGCCACCTGGGCCCGCTGGGTGTCGAGCGTCTGGCGATCGATGGCCGCATGGCGGGCCAGTTCGGCATAACGCTTCAGGTCCCGGCGGGCATTATCCAGCTGCGCCTGATCGCGGCTTCGCTGCGCCACAGCTTGCGCCAGCTGCGCCTTCTGTACCCGGTCGTCCAGCTGCGCGATCAACTGCCCCTGGCGCACCGTGTCGCCTTCCTTGAAACCGACGGATTCCAGCTGGCCGTCGATGCGGGAACGCACCGTGACGGTTTCCCAGGCCTGGACGGCGCCCAACCCCGGCAGACGGATGGGCATGTCCTGCGCCTGGACGATGGCCGTTCGCACCAGAACCGGTCCGCCGCCGCCCGCCTGGGGCGCTGGCGCAGCCGCCGGACGGCTGAACCACCAGATGGCGACCCCCAGCAAGATCAGAATCGGCAGGCCAATCAACAACAAAGAACGGCGCACAGCGGACATGCTTTAAGGTCCCCGACAGATTGTGACGGAATGGAACAGACGCCGACAGACGCCCTGTGCGAGTATAAGGGCAAGGCCGCCCCAAAAGATGAAGGAATTCTGGAATTCACACCCCCACGCCGCGCAGGCTGGCGCCTGCTTGCTGCCCCCCGAGGGGGCGCTTTTGCCTTGGGGCGGCCCGGCGGCAAAAGCCACGCCCCCACGCCCCGCAGGCTGGCGCCTGCTTGCTGCAGGCCCGGGACGAAAAAAAGCCAGGCGGATGCCTGGCTTTTGAAGACGGAGCCGGCCGGCTACGGAACCGACCGATGCCGCTGCTGCAATCAGTTGGCCGAGCGGCGAGCGCGGGCGGGCTTGGAAGCCTTGGACACGTCGGAGGCGGCCTTCAGGGTGGCGTTGGTCGCGGCGGCGAAGTTGGATTCGGCGGCGCTGGCGGCCTGGCGGGCAGCCTTGGCAGCGGATTCGTAGGCGTTCGTCGCGGTGGCCAGAGAGGACTTCAGCAGCGCCACGGCGCCTTCGGAGCCGGTGGGAGCGTTGCGGGAGAACTGTTCCACGGCGTCGGCCACGCGTTCCTGGTTCTGGGCCAGTTGCGCTTCAGCCAGCTTGCTCAGCTCGCCCTGCACGTCGGCCAGGATTTCGTAGACGTCCTTGCCATAGGCCACGGCCTGTTCCGGGCGCACCAGCGCCGAGGTGAAAGCCAGCAGTTCCTGGGCGTCTTTCAGTTCGGCGGCTTCCTGGGATTTCTGGGCGGCGTCTTCCATCGCGGCCTTGGTGGCCTTCAGGTTGAGATCGACCAGCTTCTCGAAGCCGCTGAAGAAAGTACCCTGGACAGCCAGGAAGTTGTCGACGATGGCCTTTTGCGAGGCTAGCAAGGCTTGGGGGTTTGCGCTCATGATGACTCCTAGTCAGTAAGTAGAAGGCTTCCTCAGAGGCATCATGCCCGGCACCTTCTCGACTGCAACCGTAATGTTGCAGTGCACAAATCAAATTCTAAATCAACCAACAGCGAAGTCAAGCGTTTTTTGTTGCGGCGCAACAAAACAATCCGGACCTGCCGCGTGACGGTTGTTTCAATGCTGGGACTCGTAGCCCAGCGCCTCGGAAATGCTGGTGGTGGCCGCCAGCAGCAGCGGGATCCAGTCGTCGCGCATGCGCTCCGCCGGCGCGGACAAGGACAGCCCCGCCAACAGAGTGCCGGTGTCGTCGTAGACCCCGGCGGCAATGCAGCGCACGCCCAGTTCCAGTTCCTCGTTGTCGCGTGAATACCCATGACGCCGCACCAGGGCCAATTCGCGTTCCAGCTGGTCCAGCTGGGTGATGCTGTTGCGCGTGTTGCCGGCCAGGCCGGTGCGCATGGCATAGCTGCGCACGCCGCGCGCGTCCCAGGTGGACAGGAACAGCTTCCCGGTGGACGTCAGGTGCAGGGGAGCCCGTCCGCCGATGGCCCGCACGACCTGCATGCCGGAGCGTTCGCTCCAGGCGCGTTCGATGTAGACGATCTCGTCTCCCTGCGCCAGGGACAGATTGACGGTCTGCCCCGTCTGGCGATGCAATTCGCGCATGGGCCCCATGGAAGCAGCGCGCACGTCCAGGCGCCCCTTGACCAGGGACCCCAATTCCAGCAGGCGCATGCCCAGGCGGTACAGGCCGCTGTCCACCCGCTCGACATAGCGTCCGACAGCCAGATCGGCCAGGATGCGATGGGTGGTCGAGGCGTGCAGCCCCGTGGCGGCCGCCAGATCCTTCAGGGCCACAGGGTCGCGCTGTCCGGCCAGGACGTCGAGGATGCGCATGGCGCGATCCAGCACCTGGATCGTGACGGAACTGTGTTCAGCCACGGTATCCCGCAGCGATGGCTGGGGGGAGGACAACAGAGAGGAAGAGCTGGAGGGACGCGCCATAAATGGAATTTGTTGCAATGCCACAATTCCATACTATGAAAAATCACTCCATCTGGCAAGCGCTAAATGTCGAACAGGCGCGGACACGCCCCGGGATATTTCAGACCGGCGGGTTCAGGCGTCCCCCCAGGGACAGGACCTCCGTGCGCAGCCAGGCCAGCGCCCGGGCCGCGGAATCGGGTTCGCCTTTCACACCCAGTTCGATGTGCGGATGGCCGCCCGAATCCCCGACATTGGGCAGACTGAAGGCCCGGATCCCGGGCCAGCGCTGCTCCAGGGATTCCAGGGCGGGCGTGATGCGCGATTCGGGCAGGCCGAAGACCAGGAAGGAATGTTCGACCCGGGCTTCCTGGTGATGCCAGCGGGCGTAGCGGGTATCCAGCGTCCAGGCCATCATGGGGTGGGCCATGACGGGGAAACCCGGCATGAAGCTGTGATTGCGGATGTAAAACCCGGGGATGCGGTTGTAGCTGTTGGGAATGATGTCCGCGCCCACCGGGAATACCCCCATCTGCAGGCGCTGCTGGTTCTCGGGGGTGGACATGTCGGCGCTGCCCTGCCCCTTGGCCGCCATTTCCGCGCACCGTTCGCCGATCAGCCGGGCCGCTTCGGGATGCAGGGCCAGGCCCACCCCCAAAGCGCGGGCGGCCGCCTGGCGGGTACGGTCGTCGGGCGTGGCCCCGATGCCGCCGCAGCAAAAAACCAGATCGCCGGTCGCGAAGCTGCGTCGCAGACAGGCCGTGATGTCGTCCTCGTCGTCGGAAATGAATTCCGCCGCCTTCAGCCGCATGCCGCGGGCCTGCAGCAGTTCGATCAGGGTGGCGAAGTGCTTGTCCTGGCGCCGACCCGACAGGATTTCGTCGCCAATCGCAATCAGGCGCACCGACGGAACGGGTGAGCGCGCCGCCTGTGACGCAGACGGAGGGATGCTCGGGGAGGATGTCATCGAAGGGTTCCCGTTTGAGGATCAGAAATCAGGGGCCGGGGACCGCGGCTAGCGTCCCGGCATGTCGATCACGGTTTCCGCCCGCAGGCGCCCGATGGCGTCCAGGCAGAAATGGGCATAGACCAGCGCTGAAAATACCGGCATCACGAGCCAGAACAAAGGCACCAGATTGATCACGGCCAGAATGGCGGCGATCAGCCAGAGCTGCCGGTTGTGGCGGCGCCATAGCAGGCGCCGCTCGGCCGGGCTGGCGTGTTCGATCATGGCATCGACCCGCAGCATGCGGTTCAGCGCGAAGGCCCACCAGAAAATGGGCAGGACCAGCGCCATGGGCGGCAGCAGCCACAAAGGCATGGTGAACAGCCAGCCCAGGCAGAACAGCAGACCCACCCAGATGGCATTCCAGGTGCCCAGCACGGTCGCATGCTGCCCCTGGCGGCCAAGCCCCGGATAATCACGTTTTTCCAGGTGCTGCAGCACCAGGGGCATGACGAAGACGGCGGCAATGCCCAGCCCCAGGATCCCCGCCAGCGGCAGCAGCAGGCCGACCGCCATCAAGGGCACCAGCCAGAGCTTGAGCGAAAACAGCCCCACCGCCACCAGCCAGCCGTCCACCGTGTTGAATACCCCCCAGGATGTGGCTTCCTGATCCAGCCAGCCGGTCAAGGGCGACCAGAAGAACCACAGCAGGACGACCGCCCCCAGCGCAGCCACCAAAAAAGGCAGGAATAGCGCGGCGACCATGCGCGGATGCAATTGACTGAGCAGGGCGCGACGGAACGCCTGCCCGACCAGGGACAGGCCACGAGAAGACTGCGACCCGCGCAAGACAAGATTCTGATGCGTCATACGGCACACATGGTGTGAAAAGAAGATGGAATTTTCATACTATATTGCCCTGATGAAAGTATTCAACCCCCACACCGATCTGCCCGCCCTGCGCGAGCGCCTGGCCCGGGACGACGGGCGCCGCATCGTGTGCTATTGCGCCGCCTGGTGCCGCACCTGCGATGGCTATCAACCCGCCCTGGAATCGCTGGCCGCGCAGCATCCCGACTGGACCTTCATCTGGGTGGACGTCGAGGACAGCCCCGACTGGCTGGGCGACGAAGACATCGAAAACTTTCCCACCGTGCTGGTGCAGGATCGCGCCGGCACACGCTTCTGGGGGGTTCAGCTGCCCTATGTCGAACATCTGCGGCGCCTGTTGGACGGCGCGGACGATCTACCGGTGCGGGATGACGGCCCCGGCCGTATCGACGACCTGGCAGGCGCCTGAATCGGCCGGGTCGGGGCCGGCCATCCGCCGGCCGGGCCTGGAGAGATCAGTCGGACTTGCGGGGGCCGCCCAGCAGCACCCCGACCGGCCGCCGCGCCGGCGTGACCGCGGGCCGGACATCCGGCATGGCGGGCTGATCGCCGACGGCCGCAGGAACATACGGCTGGGTGAAAAAATCATCCAGCGGCGCTTCGGAGGCGTGCCAGCCCTGCCCCCCGCTGCGATGCACCCCGACCGGACGGCGGCGGGGCTGGCGCGGCAATTCCAGCTCCCCGCGCGGGATCTTGGTCTTGATGAGTTTTTCGATATCCAGCAGGTAGCGCTCTTCATCCGGAGAGAACAGGGCGATGGCCTCGCCTTCCGCGCCCGCGCGGCCCGTACGTCCGATGCGGTGCACGTAGTCTTCCGGATTGCGCGGCAGATCGTAATTGATGACGCAGGGGATACCGGCCACGTCCAGTCCCCGGGCAGCCACGTCCGTGGCAACCAGGACTTCCAGCGTGCCGGCCTTGAAGGCGTCCAGGGCCTTCATGCGTTCGACCTGGGACTTGTTGCCATGAATGGATTCCGCCCGGATGCCGTCCTGTTCCAGTTGCCGCGCCAGGCGGCTGCAGCCGATCTTGGTGTTGGAAAACACGATGACCTGGTTGAGCTGGCGGGATTTCACCAGATGCACCACGGCGCGGCGCTTGGCCTCGCCTTCCAGGGGATAGGCGATCTGCGTGACGGTATCGGCCGTGGCATTGGGCCGGGCGACTTCGACTTCGACGGGAGTGCGCAGGAAACTGCGGCCCAGCTTGCGGATTTCAGGGCTGAAGGTGGCGGAAAACAGCAGCCCCTGACGCCCCGGGGGCAACAGGCGCATGATGCGGTCCAGGTCGGGCAGGAAGCCCATGTCCAGCATGCGGTCGGCCTCGTCCAGCACCAGGATGCCGACCTGACCGAGGTTCACATTGCGCTGTTCCACGTGATCCAGCAGCCGCCCCGGGGTGGCGATCAGGATTTCGCAGCCCTGGCGCAGTTGTTCTTTTTGCGGGCGGATGTCCACGCCGCCGAAGACCACGGCCGCGCGCAGAGGCACGAACTGGCTGTAGCGCTGCACGTTTTCGTGAATCTGGTCGGCCAGTTCGCGTGTGGGGGTCAGGATCAGCGCCCGCACCGGATGACGGGCCGGCGATGCGCTGGTGCTGGCAAACGGCATCAGGCGATGCAGGATGGGCAGGGAAAATGCGGCGGTCTTGCCGGTGCCGGTCTGGGCCGCCCCCATGACGTCGCGCCCCGTCAGGGCAATCGGGATGGCCTTGGCCTGGATCGGCGTGGCGGACGTGTAGCCCGTGGCCTCGATGGCCTTCATGATGCCTGGATGCAGGCCGAACTGGCCAAACGCGACGGGTTGTTCGGCAATGGGATCGGTAGGGGTGGATTCGGTCATTCGTAGCTAAAGGAACACAGGCGCCGGAATCGGCCCTGCGTGTTCATGAACAGTCTATTTTAACGTGCATCGCCGCAGGGCGGGCAATTGGTACAATAAATCCCTAATTCATCTGGGAGACGGCAATGTCCATGGCTGACCGCGATGGGGTGATCTGGTATGACGGCAAACTCGTGCCCTGGCGCGACGCCACCACCCACGTCCTGACACACTCACTGCATTACGGCTTGTCCGTCTTCGAGGGCGTCCGAGCCTACAAGACCGACCACGGCACCGCCATCTTCCGCCTCGAAGACCACACCCGGCGCCTGTTCAATTCGGCGCATATCTACCAGATCAAGATTCCCTACACGCGCGAGGCCATCTCCGAAGCCCAGATCGAAGTCGTGCGCCGCAACGAACTGGAATCCTGCTACATCCGCCCGATCGTGTTCTACGGCTCCGAAAAAATGGGGGTTTCGCCCAAAGGCGCCATGGTGCACGTCGCCATCGCCGCCTGGCCCTGGGGCGCGTACCTGGGCGAAGAAGCCCTGAAGCAGGGCATCCGCGTCAAGATCTCTTCCTACGCCCGCCAGCATGTGAACGTCACCATGCCGCGCGCGAAGATCGCCAGCACCTACGCCAATTCCATCCTGGCCAATACCGAAGCCCTGGAACACGGCTACGACGAGGCCATCCTGCTGGACACTGACGGCTTCGTGGCCGAAGGTTCCGGCGAAAACCTGTTCATCGTGCGCGACGGCGTGATCTACGAACCGGATATCGCCTGCGCACTGACCGGCATCACCCGCGCCACGATCCACCAGATCGCCGCCGACCTGGGCCTGCAGGTCGCGTCCCGGCGCCTGACGCGCGACGACCTGTACATCGCCGACGAGGCCTTCTTCACCGGCACGGCTGCCGAAGTCACGCCCATCCGTGAAATCGACGGCCGCCAGATCGGGGCCGGCGAACGCGGCCCCATCACCGCCCAATTGCAAAAAGCATTCTTCGAAGCCGTCTCGGGCAAAACCCCGAAATACCACCATTGGCTCTCGAAAGTCTGACAGGAAACCTCATGAGCAGCACGCCCGCTTCATCCCAGAAACCGGAACCCATCGTCGTCGGCGCCGAAGACCTGCCCGTCTACTGCCCCGGCCCGAAATCCCCGCTCTGGTCCATGCACCCCCGCACCTACATCGAAGTCGTGAAAAACGGGGTCGCCAAATGCCAGTACTGCGGCACTGAATACATTCTGCGCGACGGCGACCACCCGCATGGCCACGAACAGGCCGGCATCCGTATCTGATTCGCCCGCCCGTCTCGACATCAGCCGCTGCCCCGTGCCGGCCTGGCTGCCGGGCGGGCATGCGCAAACGCTGTACGGCGCTTTCTGCGCGCAGCACCCCGCGATCCGCTTCGTCCGCGAACGGGTCGATACGCCCGACGGCGATTTCGTGGATCTGGACTGGTGCGGCCCGGGTCTGGATCCGCATGTCCGGCCGGATGGTCTGGCCACGCCCCACGAATCCAGCCTGGTCGGCACGGCCGCCAGTCGCTGGATGGAACCGGCCGACTGGCCCCGCCTGCCCGCGGACGCCCCCGCCCTGATCCTGTTCCACGGCCTGGAAGGCAGCAGCCTGAGTCCCTACATGCAGGCTATCGCCCATGCCTTCCGCAGCCGGGGCTGGGTGGTGGCGGCCGCCCATTTTCGGGGCTGCTCAGGCGTGCCCAATCGCATGGCGCGGGCCTACTACAGCGGCGACTCCTCGGAAATCGCCTTCCTCCTGGATCATGTCCGCTCGCGCCTGCCGCGGGCCGCCTGGCACGCCGCCGGTATTTCCCTGGGGGGCAACGCGCTGCTGAAACACCTGGGCGAGACCGGCCGCGGCGCGCAAGGACTCCGGGCGGCGGCCGCCATTTCCGTGCCCATGGACTTGGCCGCCTGCGGGCGCCGGCTATCGGACACCGTCTGGGGGCGGCAGCTGTATTCACGCTATTTCCTGCACAGCATCCGCCGCAAAATCTTCGGCAAGGCTCAGGAATTCCCGGGCTCGGTGGACGTGCTGCGCACCCAGCGCATGCGCAGCCTGCGCGAATTCGACGATCTGTACACCGCCCCCATGCACGGCTACCGCAACGCGCTGGACTACTGGACACGTGCGGCCTGCCTGCCCCTGCTGCCGGACATCCGCGTACCCACCCTGATCCTGAACGCTCGCAACGACCCCTTCGTGCCCGAAGCCTCGCTGCCCGGAAGCCGCGACGCTTCATCGGACGTCCTGCTGCATCAGCCCAGCCAGGGGGGGCACGCCAGTTTCGTCACCGGCATGTTCCCGGGCCACCTGGGCTGGCTGCCCGCCCGGCTGCACCAGTTCTTCGACAGCGGGCGATAGCCGGCCGCCCGCTCCGGGCAATGCGTTATTTCTTGTAGGGTTCCAGCAGCGCCCGCTGATTTTCCAGGCGATCGCGCAAGGCGCGGATGCGCATGTCCAGACGCGACTGCTCGTAGAAGTCCCGGGACAGGCGGCGCGCCTGCTGCAGGTGTTCCATGGCCGTCGGCAAGGCGCCCGTCTGCTCGAAATAGGACGCCATGGCTTCGTGCGCCTGGACTTTTTCGCCCAGGCGTTCCAGGCTGGTGGACAGCAACTGCTGGAATTCCGGCGTGTCGGGCCATTGCTGGATGGCGGCCTTCAGGAAATCCACTGCGGCCTGATCCTGCCCGGCCGCTTGCAAGGCGCGCGCCCGTTCGTCCGCGACCCCCTGGCTATGCGGCCAATGTTTCCAGGCCTGGGCCGATGCCTCCACAGCGGCACTCGCGCTGCGCGCCCGCGCCAGACGGACCTCCAGCATATCCAGCTGGGGAGCCGGCTGTACCGCCCGGGCGGCCTCCACCTGCTGCTGGGCTGCCGCGGCCTGGCCGGCTTTCCAGTCCAGCCAGGCCAGGCCGTACAGAGCGGCGGCCTGACGGCTGCCCTGCCGATCGCGAGCCTCGCTCTTGAAAGTCTGCCGCAGGCGGTCCTCGGTGCCACGCCCCTGGATCAGCGCCAGCCGCGCCCGCACGAACCAGAACTCGGGATCCGGATGCGCAGCGACAGGCGGCAGTTCGGCGATCCGGTTCTCGATATCGGACAGGCGCCGGATGGACAAGGGGTGGGTCGAGGCGTAGCCGCCTCCTGCGCCCTCGTTCAGGCGTGAGGCATTCATCAGGCGCCGGAACATATCCACCATGCCCCGGGGGTCGAAGCCCGCCTGGCGCATCATCTGGAAACCCGCGCGATCGGCTTCCTGTTCCGCGCTGCGGGAAAAACCCAACTGGCGATCGATCGTGGCGGCCTGACCGAACGTCGCCACCCCCATGGCCAGATCCCCCTGCCCCGCCAAGGCCGCCAGCAGCGCCCCGATCAGGCTGGCCACCATCAGCCCGGTGCCCTGCGACTGCTGGGCGATGCCCCGGGCGATGTGGCGCTGCATGACGTGGCCGATTTCGTGCGCCAGCACGCCGGCCAGTTCGGATTCGCTCTGGGCGGCCACGACCAGGCCACTGTGGATGCCGATATAGCCGCCCGGCAGGGCGAAGGCGTTGATGGCCGGATCGCGCACCGCAAAGACGGTGATGGTCTGGGACAGCGGCTGGGGCGCATGTGAAGCCAGCTTCCGCCCCAGGCTGGTCAGGTATTGATTGATGTCCAGGTCAGCGATATAGGTCGGGTCATGGCGGCCCTGCTCCATGATGGCCTGGCCCAGGGTACGCTCGACCAGAGGCGATAACTCCGCCGCGGACGCGGCTCCCATCGATGGCAGCCCCATGGGCTGGCCCCAGGCGGGGAAGGCGCAGGCCAGCGCCGCCGACAGGCAGAAGGTTTGTCCGATGCGGCGCAGGCCGGTGTTCATGGGCGGGCTACGAAGCGGCACGGGTCGAAGGCTGTGGCGCCCGGCGCTTGGGCTGCGGCAGACGGCCGCGCGACGACAGGCGCATCAAGGTCCCCAGGGCATACAAGAGGCCGAAGGTTTCGATCAGGCCCGCCGGCACCCACATGATCAGCCCCCCGATCACCTGATCGTCCAGCGCGCTGAAACCGGGCAACGCCCGGCCGCACAGATCAAAAACCGGGTAGAGATCATGCCCCGTGAAGGCGATGATCGCCCCGGCCAGCATCTGCGGCGCCATGGTGAACACCGGGGAAAAGATGCGTCCGCCCGCGGACAGGGAGGCGGGCGGGTGGGGCCGCCGATCCAGAATCAGATTCCAATAGAGCAGGCCGCTGATGACCACCGACCAGTTCATGAAGCGGTAGATGCGCCAGTCCAGCATGGAATAGAACTGCACGGTCGGCTCCAGCCAGATCAGCACCAGCAGGACAAACAGGAAGGGAATCAGAAAGCGGTGGGTGGCCAGGGCTTCCAGCCGCCGCACCGGGCCGTGCCGCCGCGCAGCCGCCAGCCACACGCGCCAGCGCAGGGGCAGACCCGCCCGCATGACCTGGCCGGGATAGGCCCCCATGATCAGCAAGGGCCCCAGGTGGTGCAGCACCAAGTGCTGCACGCGGTGGATGAAGAACATGCGTTCGGCGTAGTAGTCCACCCGGGTATGCAGGGACAGATACAGCAGCGCCCAGCCGATCCAGAACAGCGTCTGGCGCGCCCGGCCTACCCGATGAACATGCAATCCGCGCAGGAACAGCCACGCCGAGGCCAGAAAGGCCAATACCAGGGTGGGAGAAAATTCCCAGGGCTGCAGCCAGGCAAGCAGATCCATGAGACAGCGCAATGGCTCGGAAAAACGCAATCCGTCTAGTTTAAAGCATTCTAAAATGGGCGTTTTCCCTGATCGCCCGCCCTGCCCATGTCCGACCACCCGACCTACGACATCGTGATTCTCGGCTCCGGCCCGGTCGGCTGCGTGCTGGCCCTGGATCTGGCCCGCAGCGCGCCGCGCCCGGACCGCATCGCCCTGATGGGCCCCGATCCGGCCCCGCGCGCGCCCGACCAGGCCATCGACCCCCGCGCCCTGGCCCTGAATCACGGCAGCCGCCAACTGCTGCAGCACCTGGGGGCCTGGCCGGCCCGCGCCGCCGACATCCTGACCGTGCACGTGTCCCAGGCGGGACACCTGGGCCGCACCCTGATCGACCAGGCGGAGCTGGGCGTGCCCCGCCTGGGCTGCGTCGTGGCCTACGACGCGCTGCTGGAATCCCTGCACGCGGCGGTCCGGCGCAGCGGCGTGCGACGGATCACCGAACGTCCGGCCCGGCCCCGACCCGGCCAGCCCGTCACCCTGCAACTGGCCGATGGCCCCGTCACCAGCCGCCTGGTGCTGATGTCCGACGGCGCCCGCCCCCAGGGGCTGCACCGTGAATATGGCCAGACCGCCGTGCTGGCCACGGTCCGGGCGGCACAGCCCGTCGCCGGGCGCGCCTTCGAACGCTTCACCCGCACCGGTCCGCTGGCCCTGCTGCCCCATCCCGCCGGCCAGGATCTGTACAGCCTGGTCTGGTGCGTCCGGCCCGAGCAGGCGCGCGCGCTGGCCGATCTGCCGCCCGACGCCTTCAACCAGGCCCTGCAGACCGCCTTCGGCCAACGCCTGGGCGCACTGGAACGGACAGGCGGCGTCCATACTTTCCCGCTGTCCCTGCATGCGGGCCCCAGCCTTCAGGGCGCGGGCATCGTCGCCGTGGGCAATGCGGCCCAGACCCTGCACCCGGTGGCGGGACAGGGGCTGAACCTCGGGCTGCGCGATGCCGCCCAACTGGCGCATGCCCTGCAGCCCTGGCTGTCGGACCCCGCGCAGCCGCTGCAGCCGCTGCTGGAACATCACGCCCGCCAGCGCCGCCTGGACCGGGGGCTGACGCTGGGCATCACCGATCTGCTGCCGCGGATCTTCGCCACATCCAACCCCGCGCTGCGCCACCTGGGCGGCCTGGGCCTGGCGGCGCTGGACGTGCTGCCGGCCCTGCGCAAACCCCTGGCCCGCCACCTGCTGCAGGGCCAGCGGCTGTAGCCGCACGCCTGCTTCTACAATACCGGCCATGCGTATCGGAACCTGGACCCTGCCGCACCCTGTCTGCGCGGCCCCCATGGCGGGGGTCACGGACCGCCCCTACCGGCGCCTGTGCAAGGCGCTGGGAGCGGCCTATGCAGTCTCCGAAATGGCCGCCAGCAACCCCCGTCTATGGGACAGCGTGAAGACGTCCCGCCGCCTGAATCACGACGGCGAGCCCGACCCCATCGCCATCCAGATCGCCGGCGCCGATCCCGAGATGCTGGCCGAGGCCGCCCTGTTCAACATCCGCAAGGGCGCCCGCATCATCGACATCAATATGGGCTGCCCGGTGAAAAAGGTCTGCAACATCGCTTCGGGGTCGGCCTTGCTGCGCGACGAGGGCCTGGTGGCCCGCATCCTGCAGCGCGTGGTGGCGGCATGCGCCCCGCTGGGCATCCCCGTGACCCTGAAGACCCGCACCGGCTGGGATCGCGACAGCCGCAACGCCGTGCGCATCGCCCGCCTGGCGGAAGACTGCGGCATCGCCGCATTGACCCTGCATGGCCGCACGCGCTGCGACCTGTACGCCGGCCAGGCCGAATACGACACCATCCGCGACGTCCGCCAGGCCATCCGCATCCCCCTGATCGCCAACGGCGACATCGACAGCCCGGAAAAAGCCCGCAGCGTTCTGGACTACACTGGGGCCGATGCGATCATGGTCGGACGCGCCGCCCAGGGTCGCCCCTGGATCTTTCGCGAGATCGCCCACTATCTGGCGCACGGCACCTATCTGCCACCCCCCACGTACGGCGAACTGCGCGAACACCTGCTCGGCCACCTCGAAGACCACTACACTTTTTACGGCGAGCGCACCGGAGTGCGGACGGCTCGCAAGCACATCGGCTGGTATCTGGCGGACCTGCCAGGGGCCGACGCCCTGCTGCCCGCCATCATGGCGCTCGACAGCACGGCGCAGCAGTCCCTGGCGCTGCGGCGCTGGCTGGATGAACAGCCCGCCGATGCACCCGCAGTCCCGGCTCCGGCCATATTGCACTGACGCTTTTTTTATCCAAGACCCTTTCCTGATTCCTTTTATCCCATGCCTACCACGACGCCCCTGGAAAAAGCCGTTCGCGACCAGTTGGATCGCTATTTCGAAGATCTCGGGGATTCCGCGCCCAACGACATGCTGGCCATGGTGAATCTGTGCGTCGAACGCGCCGTGCTGCAAGTCGCGCTGGAACGCACCGAAGGCAACCAGACACGCGCCGCCGACATGCTGGGCATCACCCGCGGGACCCTGCGCAAGAAACTCCAGGTCCACCAACTGACCGCCTGATCTCTTTTCCGTCCTTTCCCTGCTGCCATGACCATACAGACTGCTTTGATCTCCGTGTCCGATAAATCGGGCGTCGTCGAATTCGCCCAGGCGCTGGCCCAGCGCGGCGTCGCCCTGCTCTCCACCGGCGGCACCGCCCGCCTGCTTCGCGACGCCGGCCTGACCGTGACCGAAGTCGCCACCCACACGGGATCCCCGGAAATCCTGGACGGCCGTGTCAAGACCCTGCACCCGCGCATCCATGGCGGCCTGCTGGCCCGGCGCGACGACCCGCAGCACATGCAGACCCTGAAGGACCAGGACATCCCGACCATCGATCTGCTGGTGGTCAACCTGTATCCCTTCCAGCAAACGATCAGCAAACCCGACTGCATCCTGGCCGACGCAATCGAGAACATCGACATCGGGGGCCCCGCCATGCTGCGCTCCGCGGCCAAGAATCATGGCTCGGATCAGGGCGGCGTCACGGTGGTCATCGACCCGGCCGACTACCCGCGCGTGCTGGCCGACATGGACGGCCCGACGCGCCAACCGTCCTACGGCCTGCGCCTGGAACTGGCCGCCAAGGTCTACGCTCACACGGCCGCCTATGATGGCGCCATCGCGGGCTACCTCAGCAGTCTGGCCGAGCGCGAACCGGCCCCCGCGCAGGTGCCGGTGCGAGAATCCTGGCCCCGGGTGCTGACCGTGCAGATGGAACGCCAACAAGCCCTGCGCTACGGCGAAAACCCCCACCAGGGCGCCGCCGTCTACCACGACAAGCCCATCGGCAAAGGCCTGCTGGCCGGCTATCGCCAGATCCAGGGCAAGGAACTGTCCTACAACAACATCGCCGACGCCGACGCCGCCTGGGAATGCGTGCGCAGCTTCGCGACCGGCGCCTGCGTCATCGTCAAGCATGCCAACCCCTGCGGCGTGGCCCTGGGCGCGAACGCGCTGGCCGCCTACCAGCAGGCCTTCAAGACCGACCCGACATCGGCCTTTGGCGGCATCATCGCCTTCAACACCACGGTGGATGACGACGCCGCTCGCGCAGTCAGCGAGCAGTTCCTGGAAGTCCTGATCGCGCCGGCCTACACCGGCGCGGCGCTGGCCGTGCTGGCGGCGAAAAAGAACGTGCGCGTGCTGGAGATCCCGCCGGGCGCCGCCCGCAACCCCTTCGACGTCAAGCGCGTGGGCGGCGGCTGGCTGGTGCAGGATCCGGATGGCCATCCGGCCGGCGAATCCGACGTCAAGGTCGTCACCCGCCTGGCGCCGACCGCCGCGCAGATGCAGGATCTGCTGTTCGCCTGGAACGTGGCGCAGTACGTGAAGTCCAATGCCATCGTCTTCTGCGGCCAGGGCATGACCCTGGGCGTCGGGGCCGGCCAGATGAGCCGCATCGACTCGGCCCGCATCGCATCGATCAAGGCGGAAAAGGCCGGCCTGTCGCTGCAGGGATCGGCCGTGGCGTCGGATGCCTTCTTCCCCTTCCGCGACGGTCTGGACGTGGTGGCCGATGCAGGCGCAACCTGCGTGATCCAGCCGGGCGGCAGCATCCGCGACGACGAAGTCATCGCCGCCGCCGACGAGCGCGGGATCGCCATGGTCTTCACCGGCACCCGGCACTTCCGCCACTGATGCGCATTCTGGGTGTCGATCCGGGCTTGCGCCGCACGGGCTTCGGCGTCATAGAGGTCCATGGCGCCCGGCTGCGCTATGTCGCCAGCGGCACCATCGTCGTGCCGCCCGCCCTGCCGCTGCATGCCCGCCTGAAGGTCATTCTGGACAATCTGCGGGAAGTCGCCCGGGATGCCCAGGCCGATCAGGCCGCGCTGGAAAAAGTCTTTCTGAACGCCAACCCGGCCTCGACCCTGCTGCTGGGCCAGGCCCGGGGCGCGGCCCTGTGCGCGCTGGCCGACAGCGGCCTGGCCGTGCAGGAATACACGGCCCTGCAGATCAAGAAGGCCGTGGTCGGCACCGGCCGCGCCAGCAAGGAGCAGATCCAGGCCATGGTGCGCCGCCTGCTGGCGCTGGACGGCGAGCCCGCGCCGGACGCCGCCGACGCCCTGGCCTGCGCCATCTGCCACGCGCACTGCGCCCCGCTGGCCAGCCGGCTGCAGGCGCTGGCCCCCGAGACTTTATCGTCCCGCACCCGGCGCCTGCGCACAGGCCGTCTGGTATCCTGAAGGCCACCCACGGCCTGCCCTCCATGCACGTCCCGCGTCACTCATCCCCCAGGAATCCACCATGATTGGCCGCATCACCGGCACCCTGATCGAACTGAGCCCTCCGACCGTCTGTATTCAAACAGGCGGGCTGGGCTACGAAATCGACGTGCCCATGAGCACGCTCTACAAGCTGCCCCCGGTGGGCCAGACCGTCAGCCTGCACACGCACCTGGCGATCCGGGAAGATGCGCACGTGCTCTACGGCTTCGCCAGCGCCGCCGAACGCAGCGCCTTCCGGGCCTTGATCAAGGTCACCGGGATCGGCGCCCGCACCGCGCTGGCCGTGCTGTCGGGCCTCAGCGTCGAAGACCTGGCCGATGCCGTCGAACGCCAGGAATCCGGGCGGCTGGTCAAAGTCCCCGGCATCGGCAAGAAAACCGCCGAACGCCTGCTGCTGGAATTGCGCGACAAGCTCACCCCGCTGGCGGGCGCGCCGCGCACCGATGGCGCTCCCGCCGGCGCGAGCGACAGCGACGTCCTCAACGCCCTGCAGGCCCTGGGCTATTCCAGCGCCGAGGCGCGGCGCGCCATCGGCGCTCTGCCGGAGGGCCTGACCGTATCCGACGGCATCCGCCAGGCCCTGAAAGCGCTGTCCCGGGCATGAGTCCGGACACTGATATCGACATGCCCATGCACGACGAGGATCGGATGCCCTTCTGGGACGCGGACGGCGAACCGGTGCAGGCCCTGGCCCCGGGCGATGCCCCCGCCCCCATCCGCTATGACTCCGCCCTGGACGCGCTGCGCGAGGTCTTCGGCTACGAGGCCTTCCGCGGCGAGCAGCAAGCCATCATCGAGCACATCATCTCGGGGGGCGATGCCCTGGTGCTGATGCCTACCGGGGGCGGGAAATCACTGTGCTACCAGATCCCATCCCTGGTGCGGCCCGGCGTCGGCGTGGTGATTTCGCCTCTGATCGCGCTGATGCAGGATCAGGTAGACGCCCTGCAGGAGTTGGGGGTGCGGGCCGCGTTCCTGAATTCCACCCAGACGCCGGGCCAGGCCCGCGAGGTCGAGCGCGCCTTCCTGCGCGGCGAGCTGGATCTGCTGTACGTGGCTCCGGAACGGCTGCTCACCCCCCGCTGCCTGGACTTCCTGAGCCAGGGCCGCATCGCGCTGTTCGCCATCGACGAGGCCCACTGCGTCTCGCAGTGGGGGCACGACTTCCGCCCCGAATACCAGGGCCTGAGCCTGCTGGCCGAACGCTGGCCCGGCATCCCCCGGGTGGCGCTGACGGCGACCGCCACGGCGGCGACCCGCAGCGACATCGTCTCCTGCCTGGCCTTGCAGGACGCCCCGCAGTTCGTCGCCAGCTTCGACCGGCCCAACCTGTACTACCGCATCGTCGAAAAACAGGAAGTCCGCCGCCAGCTGCTGGATTTCATCCGCGCGGAACACGCCGGGGAATGCGGCATCATCTATGCGCTATCGCGCACCCGCGTGGAACAGACGGCGGAATTTCTGACGCGCAACGGCATCACGGCCCTGCCCTATCACGCCGGGCTGGACGCGCGGATCCGCGCCGACCACCAGGCTCGTTTCCTGCGTGAAGACGGCATCGTCATGGTGGCCACGATCGCCTTCGGCATGGGGGTGAACAAACCCGACGTGCGCTTCGTGGCCCACATCGACCTGCCGAAATCCGTCGAAGGCTACTACCAGGAAACCGGACGCGCCGGACGCGACGGCCTGCCGGCGGATGCCTGGCTGGCCTACGGCCTGCAGGATGTGGTGCAGCAACGGCGCATGATCGACGATTCAGACGGCGACCCTCTGCACCAGCGCCGCCAGATGCGGCAACTGGACGCCATGCTGGCCCTCTGCGAAACCGTCACCTGCCGACGTCAGGATCTGCTGGCGTATTTCGGCCAGACCATCGAGCCTTGCGGAAATTGCGACACCTGCCTGGAACCGCCTGCCGCCTGGGACGGCACGGTGGCGGTGCAGAAACTGCTGTCCGCCGTCTACCGCCTGTGGCGCGAACGCGGCCAGCGCTTTGGCGGCGGACACCTGATCGACATCCTGCGCGGCCAGATGACCGATCGCGTGAAGCAGCACGGGCACGACACGCTCAGCGTCTTCGGCGTGGGGGAAAACCTGTCGGTAGACGCGTGGCGCGGCATCCTGCGCCAGGCCCTGGCCCTGGGCCTGCTGACGGTGGACCTGGAAGGCTACGGCACCCTGGCCCTGACCGAAGCCAGCCGCGCCGTGCTGAAGGGGGAACGCACCCTGATGCTGCGCCCGGTGGCCGTCAAACGCGCCAAAACCAGCCGCCAGCGCACCACCACAGCCGCCCAGTTGGACGCCCTGCCACCCGACGCCCTGGCCCGCTTCGAGCATCTGCGGGCTTGGCGGGCCCGCGTGGCCAAAGAGCACAGCCTGCCCGCCTATGTCATCTTCCACGATGCCACCCTGCGGGAAATCGCCTTGCAATGCCCCGACAGCCTGGACGCCCTGGCCGGCATCAGCGGCGTGGGCGCCCGCAAGCTGGAGACCTACGGCGCCGATGTGGTGGCCTGCGTGGCGCAGGTCCAGAGCTAGCACACCGGGCGCCCTTCCATCCATCTGAAGGGCGCGACGAGACGGTCTGCGTCACGAGCGATCAGCGATGCTGCCAGAACGTGCCTTGCACGTAGGTCGGCGCCTGCGAATAAGGCGCGGGCGGCTCCCAATCCACGGCCGCATACCAGGCGGACCAGGCCACGATCACCAAAGACAGCACCCAGAGCCAGACGGGAATGGGCGACGGCGACTCGGCCCGGCGCGGTTCGAACGGCTCCTCGGCTCCAAAGGCGTTGACCGTGAAATGCAGATTGCCATGCACGATCGCCTCGGCCCGAATCCCGGTGAGCGTGATGCCCGGCCCGTTGCGCACCTGGAATGGCACCTCGCGCACACCCACCTGGCCGTCGTGGCCGCGCGCCTCGATCCGCAGGCGGTGCGGGCCGTCCGGCAAGGCCCGCGTGTCCAGGTTCACCGCCACCGGCGGCGCATACTCCGCGATGGGTTCGGGTTGCTCGTCGAGATAGATGCGGATGCGCGATTCATCTGCCATGGCACTGACTCCTTTACCGATCATCCCGCAAGATCCCGTATTTGGGATGATGTGTTTCCTGCTCGCCCGGATGGATCAGCATCCGCAGCGCGACCGCGAAGCACGCGACGGTTCCCAAGCCGAACACCGCCAGAATCACCAGATTGCCCACCCAATGGTCAGCCCAGGCTTCCATCATCATGGCTGCTCTCCCTTGGCCCGGATCGCCGCCACCTCGCCGGCCGTCACCGCAGGCGCATGATTGCCCCACGACGTTCGTTCGTGGTCGATGATGTCGGCGATCTGGGCATCGCTCAGTTGCGCCGCAAAGGACGGCATTTGCGCGGCATAGGTCGTGCCGCCGATGGCCCGGCCGTGCAGGCCGTGCAGCACCACCCGGACGTGCTCGCCGGGATCCTTGTCGTTCACCACGGGATTACCGGCCAGCGGCGGAAACACGCCCGGAACCCCGGCCCCCTGGGCGCCATGGCAGGCCGCGCAGGTCGACGCAAAGAGCCGGGCGCCATCCGCCGCATCGAACGCAACCGCGACCCCGGCCGCAGTCGCGCTGCTGCCCGCCGGGACCGCGCCGCCGCCCGGCGACGACGATGCGGCCGGTTGCGCGGCGCCCGCCGCCGCCATCGCCGAGCTTCCGGATTGCCCCTTGGGCAAAGCCGGCTGCTTCAGCGACAGCAGATACGCCACGAGAGCCTTGGCATCGGCAGTCGGCACCACCACGCCATGCGCGGGGGCGTAGGACTTGGGGACCGGCACAGCCTGCTCGCCCGCGGACGCCTGGTCCCGGACCTCGAACAAGGCCCTGAACGAGGGCATGACCGACTGCGGCACCACCGCTCGCGGATCGTACAGGTGGATGTACTGCCAGATAGCGCTGGACTGGCGCTGGCCCACATTGGTCAGGTCGGGGCCGGTCCGTTCCGACCCCAGCAGTTCGGGTGTCTGGTAGGCAAAGTCCCCAGGCGCGGAAGGGCGACCGAAGATCCGATCCACCGGCAAAGGCCGGACCTGCTGCGTGTGGCAGTAGGCGCACCCTTCACTGACATAGACATCCCGACCGTGCTGCTGCAGCAGGGTCAACTGATCCACCCCGGAACCGGGCGGCACGGCCGCCAGCTCGAAACCGGGCAATATCGCCATCATGAACGACCAGACGGCATACAACAGGGCGGAACCCCCGGCGATCGCCAGCAACTTGAACATGAATCACACTCCCGTTCCGACCGCCGCAGGCATCCCAGCCACGCCCGGCGCACGACGATAGGTCATGTCCCAGACGTTCCAGGCGAATACCAGATGACTCAGGAACATCAGCAAGCCGCCCACGGACCGCCACAACCAGTAGGGGGCCATGTCCGCCACCGACTGGATGAAGGGCTTTCCGGCCACCCAGTCCAAGCCCTGAACCGTGCCGCCGATGGACAGCGCCATCACATAGACCACGATGCCCACCGTGGCCAGCCAGAAATGGATGCCCAACAGCAGATTGTCGGGCTTGCGGCCCGTCGCGCGCGGCAACAGCTCATAGATGCCTCCCCAGATGGCGAAGGTCACGAAACCGTACATCGTCAGATGCGAATGCCCCACCGCGTAATTGGTGAAGTGCCAGATCGCCTGCATGGAGCGAAAGGCCTCGAGCGTGCCCTGAGTGGAGCCGATCAGATAGCCCAGCACGCCCACGAGGATGAACATGGCCGGCGCCCGATACAGGCGCTCCGGCCGCCCGCGCATGGTGAGCAGATAATTGGCGCTGCCGCCCCACACAGGGACGAGCATGGCCACGCTCGCGATGATGGCCGTGGTCTGCAGCCACCAGGGAAGCGGACTGAACAGGAAATGATGCGCCCCCAGCAGCGGATAGAAAGCCAGATTGGTCCAGAACGCGAAAATGCCCAGCGAATATGAATAGATAGGCCGGTTCATCGCCTTGGGCAGCGCATAGTAGAAAATCCCCAGGCACAGCGGCGTGAACCACATGCCCACGGCGTTGTGCATGTAATAGCCCTGCACGGCGACCTGCCCCAGGCCACGCTGGTACCAGGGCGCCAGCGTGATGAGCACGATGATGATGGTCCACAATGTCCCGCCGATGGTGTACCAGTTCGACAGATAGATATCCTTGCCCGCCCGGCGGGCCACCGTGCCGATGAGATTCCACGCGGTCAGCACCAGCCCCGCCCCCAGGATCACGCGGATCCACCACAGCCATTCACGGTATTCCTGAGCGCCGTTGTTCAAACCCAGGTCCAGCGCCACCGTGCCGGCCAGCGCCGCGACGTTCAGCAGGATCAGGGTGATCCAGGCGAGTCGCGCGCTATAGAGCCGCGCTCCTGAGCTTTTTGCCGCGATGTAAAGCGCCAGCCCGATCATCGCCGGGCTGGCCCACGCGTAGAAGGTGTCATTGGTATGGATCGGCCTCAGGCGCCCGAACGTCAGCGACAGGGCGGTGCCGGCGAATTCCGGGTAGACCAGCTTGACGGCCAGGAGCATGCCGACCGCCGTTGCGAACACCAGCCAGATCGTCGCACAGACTGTATAGGCGCTGAAAATGCGCGTCAGCTCGGCATCCGGCCCGACAGGCGCCGCCCGCGACGCCCCGGCGAGATTTTCTTCAGTCACTGTGTACCTCCGGCAGAAAATCGCTTTCATGGTACGTCGCCGAAAAGAGTCGGAGCCCCAATTCATGCGAAGCAATCAGTGTTTAAAGAAAAATGTCAAGTATTTTTAAGATATGTGTAAGACGCGCCTCATACACTGGAAAGTGTCTGCCTTTCGCGACAGGCACGGCGCTTGCTCGATCCGAACCCGCCAGGCGCCTGGCGCCTTTCGGCAGAACTCAGGTTCGTGGCAAGGAGACATGCAATGAAGTTTCCAACACTTCGGCCATGGATAGCATTCACGACCGCACTCCTGGGCGTAGCCGGCTACGCCCTGACCATCCCGCAGGCAGCCGCCGCTGAGCCCATCGCCATCGGCGTGCTGGCCCCCAAGAGCCAGATACTGGGCAAATCCATTTTCAATTCGGCCGAGCTGGCCGCCGCGGAGATCAATGCCAGCGGCGGGATAGACGGCCGCCCCATCAAACTGCACGAATACGACACGCAGGAATCCGCCACCAACGCGGCGCAAGCTTTCCAGCGCACGGTGCAGGAAGACCATTCCGTCGCCGCAGTGGGGATTTTCGAGAGCGAAGTGGGGCTCGCCCTGATGCCCTGGGCTTCCCGCCTGAAGACCCCGCTGCTGGTGACCGCCACAGCCTCGCCCGAAATCCCGGGCCGCACGCACGCGCAGCCGGACCGCTTCAAATACACGTTCTCTTTCTGGTTCAACTCCGAGGTCCAGGCTCAGCAGATCTGCCAGATCGGCCACGACACGCTGATCCGGAATCCACAACTGGCGGGATTCAACCGCGTCGCCATCCTGAGCGAAGACGCCGACTGGACCAAAGCCGTGGACAAGACCTATGAGAGCTGCCTGCCCAAGGCCGGTTTCAAGGTGGTGAATCACACGCGCTTCGCCCCCAGCACCACGGATTTCACCCCGATCTACAGCAAGATCAAGAGCGATCACGCCAACGTCATCATGGCGGGGGTCGCCCACGTCAGCGTGCCGCCGGTGGTGCAGTGGCATCAGCAGCAAGTGCCCGCGCTTTTCGACGGCATCAATGCCTCGGCGAGTTCGTCCGACTTCTGGGCGGCGACCAACGGCGCGACGGATGGACTGATCACCACCAGCGCCGGCTTGTCGGGCGCCGCAGTGACCAGCCGCACCGCCGCCTTCTACAACGCCTACAAGAAGCGCTTCGGCATCGACCAGCCCGCCTACGGCGCCTATTCCACCTACGAAGCCATGTATGCGCTGGCCGACGCCCTCAAGCGCACCCACGGCGCCGCCAAGGGCGATGCGCTGGTCAAGGCGCTGGAAGGCACCCACATCGAAGGCGTGATGGGCCAGATCCGCTTCTATGGCCTCGACAGCCCGTTCGCCCACGAGCTGGTGGCCGACCCCGACCCCGCCAAGGGCGCATCGGTCGTGGCCTTCCAGTGGCAAAACGGCAAACAGGTGATCGTCTGGCCGTCGCGGCTGGCAACCGGGAAGATCGAAGTGCCGAGCTTCGTCCCCGCTCCCAAGTCCTGACGGCATGCCGCCACGCGCCGGACCATGGATCTTCTCATCCAAATCCTGATCAGCGGCTTCATCATCGGGGCGATCTACGCACTGGGCGCCGCCGGCATGGCCGCCATCTTCGGCATTTCGGGGATCCTCAACCTGGCGCATGGCGCGCTCATTGTCCTGGCCGCCATGGTGGCCTGGTACGTCGGGCAACACACAGCGCTTGGCCTCTACGGAGCCGCCGGGGTCGGGATCCTGGCGGCGATCGCGGCCACCTACCTGCTCTACGGGCTGGTCATCCTGCCGCTGGAACGCTTCCGGCACATTCCGCCTGAAGAAAAGCACGTGTTCCAGCTGGTCGCCACGCTGCTGGTCGCCATCGTCATCCAGGGCATCCTGGAGTGGGCCTTCGGCGCCACGCCGGTCACAACGCCGCCGATGATGGACGGAGTCATCCGGATCGGCGGCAACACCGTCCCGCGCAACAGCCTGCTGATCGGCGCCGTCGCCTGGCTCGTGCTGCTCGGCCTCTGGCTTTTCATCTCCCGCACCCGGCTGGGCAAGGCCATGCTGGCCGCCTCGATGAGCCCCAAGGGACTGGCCATCGTGGGCTATGACATCGGCCGCATCCATCTCGCCATCTGGGGCCTGTACGGCCTGGTGGTCGGCGTCGCGGGCGTCCTGCTGGCCTCGTTCACCAGCGCCAGCGGTCCCGTCGCGACCAACCTCACGGCCATCTCCTTCACCATCGTGGTGCTGGGCGGGCTGGGCAGCATCCTGGGTTCCCTGGCGGGGGCCTACATCCTCGGTTTCCTGAGCACGCTCACGGCTTACCTGATTTCTCCGGCCCTCAGCGAGCTGCCCGGGCTGGTGCTGCTGATCCTGGTCCTGTACGTCCGCCCCCAAGGCCTGTTCGGGCGGCGCTGACCACACCTTCACCGTCAGGGATTCGCGCATGTCTCCTACCGCCCCCGCCGATCCGCACACGACAGGACGAGCTCATGGCCTGCGCTGGCAGACCGCAGCGGCGCTGCTGTTCTTCGCGCTGCTGGCGTGCATCCCGCTGCTGGCCACCGGCTACTACCTGGGCGTGCTGACCTTCGCCTTCTACGTGGCGGTCTACGCCATGAACTGGGACCTGCTGTTCGGCTACCTGGGCGAGGTGAACTTCGGTCCGACCTTCCTGATCGGCCTGGGCGCATACGGCGCGGGCCTGTGCAACACCCTGTGGAACTGGCCCGTTTGGGCCAGCATCCCGGCCGGCGTGGTCGCCGCCATCGCGGGCGGCCTGCTGTTGGCCGGTCCGGCACTGCGCCTGAAGGGCCCCTATTTCGGGCTGGTCACGCTGGTCGCCCTCTTGATCCTGAGCGATCTCATCACCCTTTTCGCCAACTACACGGGCGGCGAAATCGGCTTGGCGCTGCCGGACATTCTGACCGACAGCAGCGCCGGAAACTTCTACTACGCCTGGGGCCTGATGGCCGTGACCGCGGTCACACTGCGGCTCATCGTGCGTTCGCCCCTGGGCCTGATCCTCCAGGCGATCGGACAGGATGCCGACGCGGCCAGGACCCTGGGTTTCAACACGGCCAAATTCAAGATCTTCGCCTTCGCGCTGAGCGCTTTCTTCTCGGGGCTGGCGGGCGCCATGACGGTCTTCTACTTCGGCACGGCATCGCCCGGCACGGTGGTGGCCCTGTCCGTGGTGGTCCAGATCATCATCGCCGCCATCATCGGCGGCCGGCGCTCCATCTTCGGATCCGTGCTGGGCGCCATCTTCCTGATCGTGGCCGGTGAAATGCTGCGTCCCTTCGGCCAATTGAGCAACGCCGCCGTGGCGGTGCTGGGCCTGCTCGTGCTGCTGTTCGCACCCGGAGGCTTCGTGAGCCTCTTCCGCGCTCACGCGGAGGAAAAGCATGGCGACTCTTGAAGTCTCGGGGCTTTCCAAACGCTTCGGCGGGCTGCAGGCCGTGGACGACATGGCCTTCTCGGTGGACGGCGGCGAGATCCTGGGTCTGATCGGGCCCAACGGCTCGGGGAAATCCACGACCCTCATCCTCACCATGGGCATCACGCGGCCGGACAGGGGAACGGTCCGGCTGCGCGGGCGGGACATGTCGGGGCTGCCGACCCACGCCATCGCCAAGGCCGGGATGACCATGGTCTTCCAGCATTCGCGCCCGCTGCGGCGCCAGACCGTGCTGGAAAACATCCAGTTGGCGCTGCTGCCCGACGCGCTTCTGCAGTGGCGCATCCCGCCGCGACTCGACCAGAGGGCCCGGGACGTGGCGCATCGGGTGGGTCTGAGCCACGTCCTGCGCCAGCGTCCGGACTCCCTGCCCTTTGCCGACCTGCGCAGGCTCGAAATCGCCAAGGCCCTGGCCTCCAACCCGCACGTGCTGCTGCTGGACGAACCTTTTGCCGGACTCGCTCCGCGTGAAACCGGCGAATTCTCGGAACTGTTCCTGGCCATGCGCGAAGCCGGATGCGCCATCGTGCTCGTGGACCACAACGTCAAGGCCGTCGCGAAACTGGTGGACCGGATCGCCGTCATGCACACGGGCCGCAAGATCTTCGAAGGCTCTCCGGCCGAAGCCACAGGCAATGAACGGGTCAGGGAAGTCTACTTCGGCAAATCCCTGGATGCGGCCCAGTCCCCCCGCAGCGCGACCCAGCACGTCACACCGACCAGAAGGTTGCTGCAGGCGCGGATCGACTCGGTCCGCTATGGCAAGTCACAGGCGCTGCGCGATATCGACCTGCACGTGGACGAAGGAGAATTCGTCTCCGTCGTCGGTTTGAACGGCGCGGGCAAGACCACGCTGTTCAACAGCATCCTGGGATTCGTGGACTACGCAGGCGACGTCCACTTCCACGGCCAGTCATTGCGATCCCGCAAGCCATCGGCCAATGCCTCTCTGGGCATCGCATTGTGTCCGGAAACCCGAGAACTGTTCTCGGCCATGTCGGTGCGCGAGAATCTGGACATGGGCGGCCACGCCCTGGACACCCGCGAACGAGCACGACGGCTTGAATGGGTCTATGACCTGTTCCCGGTGCTAGGCGCCCGCGCCGCGCAAAGCGCCCATACCCTGAGCGGCGGCGAGCAGCAGATGCTCACGATCGGACGCGCGCTCATGCAAAAACCCAGTCTGCTGCTGTTGGACGAGCCCACTCTGGGCCTGGCGCCACTGGTGCTGGAAGACATATCCGACGTGCTGACCCGGCTGCAGCAGGAAGGCGGGCTGACGGTCCTGCTGGCCGAGCAGAACCTGACTTTCTCGCTCAAGCATTCGGACCGCATCTACCTGCTGGAGACGGGTTCCTTGCGTTGGGACGGCCCCGCAGCGCGCTTTGCCGCGGAGGTCGGCGAAGACCTGCTATAGGAGGGAATGGCAACTTCATCGTCGTCTCGTGCGTGACCTCATCGTCGTGTCGCGGTCATCCGGCGCCGGTCGCCTATTGGCGGCTGCGCCGCGTATGGACCAGTATGCTCCAACAGCACCGGATGACCGCGACACGACGATAGACGACAGGATCACACTGCCATTCTTTTGAGATGGCGCGGTTCAAGAACCAGCAATGCTCCAATTCTCGTCATTCGGGGCGTGGGGCGTCGGGGTGGACTGTTGGAGCTTACTCGTCCATACGCGGCGCAGCCGCCAACAGGCGACCTGTCCACCCCGGCGCCCCACGCCCCGAAGAGATCCCCCAAAGAGATCCCTCGAAAAGATCTCCCCCCAAACGGCCGCCCCACGAGCCGTGATACCCCCAGGCAGCCAAACGAACAATGACCATTCCTGACAGGAGCAAGCTCTAAAACAGCTGGGCCCCGTCCCCGCCGCTGGGGGCCTTCAGGCCCAGATGCTGCCAGCAGCGGCGCGTGGCCATGCGGCCCCGGGGCGTGCGCTGCAGGTAGCCATGCTGGATCAGATAGGGTTCGATGACGTCTTCGATGGTGTCGCGTTCCTCGCCGATGGCCGCCGCCAGGCTGTCCACCCCCACCGGGCCGCCATCGAACTTGTGCACGATGGCCTCCAGCAATTTGCGATCCATCAGATCCAGCCCCTGGGGATCGACTTCCAGCATGGCCAATGCCGCCCGCGCCGTCGCGGTGTCGATCCGCCCATCGGCGCGGACTTCGGCATAGTCGCGCACCCGGCGCAACAGGCGGTTGGCGATACGCGGCGTGCCCCGGGAACGGCAGGCGATCTCCGCAGCGCCTTCAGGGGTGGTGTCGGCGCCCAGCAGACCGGCGCTGCGCCGCACGATGTGGGTCAGGTCTTCGGCCGAATAGAATTCCAGCCGCGACACGATGCCGAAGCGGTCGCGCAGCGGATTGGTCAACATGCCTGCGCGGGTCGTCGCCCCCACCAGGGTAAAGGGCTGAAGATCGATCTTCACGCTGCGGGCGGCCGGACCTTCGCCGATCAGGATGTCGATCTGGAAGTCTTCCAGGGCGGGATAGAGGATTTCCTCTACCACGGGGGACAGGCGGTGGATCTCGTCGATGAACAGGACGTCGTTGCGTTCCAGATTGGTCAGCATGGCGGCCAGGTCGCCGGGGCGTTCCAGCACCGGGCCGGAGGTCTGGCGCAGCTGCACCCCCATTTCGTGGGCCACGATGTGCGCCAGGGTGGTCTTGCCCAGCCCCGGCGGGCCGAAGAGCAGCACGTGATCCAGGGATTCGCCGCGCTGGCGGGCGGCCGCGATGAAGATGTCGAGCTGGTCGCGCACCCGCTGCTGGCCCACATAGTCGCCCAGGGATTTGGGCCGCAGGGCGCGTTCGATGGAGTCTTCGGCGTGCGAAGCCACGTCGGGGGCCACCAGCCTGGGCTCGGGAGCCCCGGAAGACAGGGAATCGGGTTGTATCGCCATGAATTGCCGCGCTGCGAAAAAACTGCGTTAAACAGAGGCCTGACTGTGCAAAATCACAGTATATCGTACAGGAGGGACATCCAGCCGTCCGGCCCGGCTCGCCGTCCCAGGGACGACGGCCGCATGGCAGGGCGCGTGTCTCACCGCCTTCGGGGCGACAGCACGAAAGCATCCTCGCTGTCCACGGCCCGCTTCAACTGCGAATAGCGTTCCAGCAGATCCGATTTATAGACGACCCCCAGCAAGCGCGCCGGCCGGTCCCGGCTGACGACGGGCAGGCGTTCGCCCTGGAAAGCGCTGAACTGCGCCTGGGCCTCGTCCAGGCTCAGGTCCGGATACAGGGGCTTGACGAAATCCAGGCGCAGGACCTCGCCGCAAGTCTTGGCCGCCACGTCGATTTCCCCCAGCATCATGCGGGTCAGGTCCTGCTGGGCGATCACGCCCTGCCAGCAATTGCCCTCGTCCACCACGTACAGATACTTGACGGGGTAATCCAGGAACATTTCCTGGGCCTGGCGCACCGGCATGGTCGTGCGCACCACGGTTTCCGCAGGCCGCAGCAGGCTGTCCAGCCGCGCCTGCCGCAGGCGCTGGCGCAGCGCCTGATTGTCCTCGTGGTGCAGCGTGACCTCGTACATGACGGCCTGCGCCAGACCGCGCGAGACGAAATAGGCCACGACGCAGGCCAGCACCAGCGGCAGCACCATCTGATAGCTGAGCGTCATTTCGAAAATCATCAGGATGGCCATGAACGGCGCGCTGGTGGCGGCCGCCAGAAAGGCGCCCATGCCCACCAGGGCGAAGACCGCCCCGTGCCCGGCCAGCATCGGCCAGGCATCGCCCAGCACCTGACCGAACAACACCCCCAGAGCGCCGCCCACGAACAGGGTCGGGGTGAATACCCCGCCCACAGCCCCCGAACCCGCCGTCAGGGCGGTCGCCAGCACTTTGCACAGCAGCATCAGCAGCACGGTCTGCCAGGCCCAGTGGTCGTGCAGCAATGACAGCACCACCCGATTGCCATTGCCCGCCATATCGGGCAACTGGGTCAGCAAAGCCCCCAGCAAGAGTCCGCCCAGCGCCAGGCGCCAGGGCAGGCCCAGTCCCGTGCGGTCGAACAGCGTCCTGACCCCATGAATGCACCGCAGGAACTGGGCCGCCCCCACCCCGGCCAACACGCCCAAGGCCAGGCAAGGCAGCAGCAATTCGACCGGCGCCGCCTGCAGATCCGGCAGCGGATAGCGGGGTTCGTAGTGGCCGGTCAGATGCATGACCAGGCTGGAGACCGCCGCCGCCACCAGCAAGGGACCGAAATTCTGGAAAGACATCGATCCCAGGATGATCTCGCCGACGAACACGGCGCCCGCCAACGGGGCGCCATAGGCGGCCGATACCCCGGCGGCGGCGCCGCAGGCCGCCAGCAGGCGCAGATGCGCCGTATCGACCCGCAGCAAGCGCCCCAGGCCCGAAGACCAGAGCGCGGCCAAGTGCACCATGGCGCCTTCACGGCCGATCGAGCCGCCCGACGCCACCGTGCACAACGACGACAGGGAACGCAGCAGCCCCTGCCCCAGGGACATGCGGCCATCGCCGATGGCCACGGCCTCCATATAGCTGGAATGCTTGTCGCGCGATACCCGCCGGGCCGCCACCAGCAAGGCGCCCGCGCACAGGCCGCCCACGGCGGGCACCAGCAGGCGCAACGGCCAGGACAGGCTGCCCATGACCTGGGTGATCAGCCCCGGCTGTTCGGTGAACAGGCGCTGGATGGCATGGATGCCGGCGTGAAAGGCGATCGTGACGAGCGCGCCGCCCAGTCCGGCCAGGGCCGCCCAGCACAACATGGCCGTCACCCCATCCGCCTGAATCCGCAGACTAGGTCTTCGCATGGCTCAACCGCGAAAATCCGGCGGACTGGGCGGACGCGAACGCCCCAACATGCGCCAATACACCCAGAGATTGAAGATCAGCGCCACCGGGAACGCGATCACCGTGGCCGACAGGACCAGGCGCAGCGTCGCCACCGGGGCGGCGGCGTCCCAGAGCGTGACCTCGTCGAGCACCACGTAGGGGAAGAAACTGTAGGCCAGCCCGCCCAGCAGCAACAGCACGATCACCAGCACCAGCGCGTAAGGCAGGGCCGAGGCCCGGTAGCTGTGCGCGATCATCCGCTGGAGCGTCATTTCCGTCAGCACGAAACACAGCAGCAAGGCCCCCCACACCAGCCCGACGGCCAGCCAATGATCGCCATCGCCCCATTTCAGGAAGACGCCGGCATTGGAAAAATCCAGCACCACCGATATGCCGACGGCGCCCACGGCGCTCCAGCGCAAGGTGCGCCGCGCCCAGCCGACCGCCCGGACCCGGAGCTCCCCGGCTTCGCGCATCATCAGCCAGGCCGCCCCCAGCAGGCCGTAGACCGCCACCGCGCAAATGCCCATCAGCACGGCAAAGCCGGTGTAGCCCGCCCCGACTTGGTAGGCGACCGCCACCCGGGCCAGCAGATAGCCGTGGGAAAACGCGACCAGGACCGCGCCCGCCCCGAAACCGAATTGCCACCGGCCCTGCTGTTCCACCGGCGCCCGAAACCGCCACTCGAAGCAGACCGAGCGCAACAAGGTCCCCAGACCCAGCAGGGACAGGGGCAGATACAGACGCCCCAAGGTCTGCGACCAGGCATAGGGGAAAGCGGCGGCCAGCAGGCCGATGCCCAGGAACAACCAGAATTCGTTGGCATCCCGCCAGGGGCTCAGCAACGAGAGCATGCGCGGCCGCAAAGCAGTGGGCGCCACCAGGGACACGCAACCCACGCCGATGTCGAAACCGTCGAGCAACACGCCGGCCACCAGCACGGCGAAAAAGATCACCATCAGGGCCAAGGGCATCCAGAAGGCGGGATCCTGCGCCCCCAGGCCCACCAGCGCGGCCAAAGAATCAATCATGCGCGCCCCCGATGACGAGCGACCGGCACCACGCCGTAGCGCAGGGTATGACCCAGCAATTGGCGAAACCCCAGGGCCAGGGCGCCGTACACCAGGATCTGCAGCCCCAGGACCAACCACAGGGTGCCCGGCGCCTGCACGGTGCCGATTTCCCGAAGCGTGACAGTGCCGTAGATGGCATATGGCAGGCTGCCCACCAGCAAATGGCCCCATCCGGCCGCCTGCACCCCCAGCGCCACCCAGGCCATGGCGCGCAGCCCTGCGCGACCGGGGTCGCTGAGGCCGTCGGGCTCGAAGCCCATGCGCCGGCCCCGCCACCAGGCGACCAGCGCCATCAAGGCCAGCATCCCCGTCAGCAGAACCGCCAGCCGCGAGCTGGCATAAGTCAGCCAGACGGGTGGACGCATGCCCATCAAGTCATCCAGCCCCTGGACCTTGTCCATCACGCCGCCATCCACCGCCGCGGCGCCGGGCAACCAGTCCGGCGGCACGGCGGGGCCGGTCAGCACCCAGGCATTGCGGCCCGCCGGCACGTCCAGCCAGGCCAGCAGGGACAAGCGCTCCGCCGGCCCGCTCTGCCACTGCGGCACGACCGCCGCCACCCGGGCCGGCTGAACCGGCAGCAACTGGCGTCCCAGCCAGGCCGCCATGCAGACCTGCAGGACCAGCGCCGCCAACAGCAGCCAGGCGCTCCCCGCGAACACGGCCCGGTCGCCCTCGTCGCTGGGCCGCGAGCGTGTGCGCTGGGCCATGATCGACAGCATCAGCGTGGCCGCCAGCATCAGGCCGCCCGACACCAGCACCCCGAACAGGGCCGGCGCGGCCCCGCCCAGCAGCGCGGGCCAGTCGGTGATCTGGTAGTGATTGTCGGTCAGCGTCGTGCCCACCGGCCACTGCAGCCAGGCCAGCAACACCACGATCCACCATGCGGTCAGCGATGTGCCCAGCGCCACCATGCCCACGACCGCCGTATGCGCCCGATCGGACAGCGAACGCTGGCCATACAGCATGGCCCCCAGGAAGCAGGACTTGAAGATGAACGCGGTCAGGATGGCCATGGCCAGCAGCGGCCCGGCCACTTCGCCGGCGCGATCCATGAAGTCGGGCCAGAGCGTGCCCAACTGCAGCAACAGCGGCAGGCTGGCCGCGAAACCGACGATCAGGGCCAGCGCGTAGATGCGCACCCAGAAGCGGTAAGCCAGCAGCGGCGCGCCCCCACGGCGTGCCCGCAGGCGCAGGACGAACAGCACCCACGCCAGGCCGAGTTCCAGCGCCAGGAAGAACAGCATGAAACCCAGTCCCAGATAGAACTGGGTCAGCGACAGAACCCATGCGGTTTGAGTCATAATGTGCGCTAGTTTATTATGCACCGGACAGTATGACCACCGACGCCGCGCCTGTTTCCAATTTTCTGCGCACCATCATCGACAACGACCTGAAAGCAGGCCGCTACCAGGACCGGCGCTGGGCGCTCCCGCCCAGCACCGCCAGCGCGCGCCTCGCCGGGGCGGTCGATCCCGCGCGCATCCGCACCCGCTTCCCGCCCGAACCCAACGGTTACCTGCACATCGGCCACGCCAAAAGCATCTGCCTGAACTTCGGGCTGGCGCGCGACTACCAGGGCATCTGCCATCTGCGCTTCGACGACACCAACCCTGAAAAGGAAGAAGACGAATACGTCCAGGCCATCATCGACACGGTCCACTGGCTGGGCTTCGACTGGTCGGCCAACGGCACGGAACACTGCTTCTACGCCAGCGATTATTTCGAAACGCTCTATCAATTCGCCGAAGCCCTGATCCAGGCCGGGCACGCCTACGTCGACCAGCAGTCAGCCGACGACATGCGCGCCACCCGGGGCACCCTGACCGAGCCCGGCAAGGATTCTCCCTGGCGCGACCGCCCGGCGGCCGAATCCATCGCCCTGCTGCGCGACATGCGGGACGGGAAATACCCGGACGGCGCCATGGCCTTGCGCGCCCGCATCGACATGGCCTCGCCCAACATCAATCTGCGCGACCCGGTGCTCTACCGCATCCGCCACGCCAGCCACCATCGCACGGGCGACACCTGGTGCATCTACCCCATGTACACCTGGGCGCACCCGGTGGAAGACGCCCTGGAAGGCATCACGCACAGCATCTGCACCCTGGAATTCGAAGACCAGCGTCCGTTCTACGACTGGATCCTCGAACGCCTGGCCGAACTGGGCCAGTTGGCGGCTCCGCTGCCGCGCCAATATGAATTCGCCCGGCTGAATCTCAGCTACGTCGTGACCAGCAAACGCAAACTGCGCCAACTGGTCGTCGAAGGCCACGTGCAAGGCTGGGACGATCCGCGCCTGCCGACGCTGGCGGGCCTGCGTCGCCGCGGCTACACGCCGGGCGCCATCCGCCTGTTCTGCGAACGGATCGGCGTCGCAAAAGCCGATTCCCGCATCGACTACAGTGTGCTGGAGCAGGCCCTGCGCGACGACCTGGACCCGACCGCCGCCCGCGCCGTCGCGGTGCTGGACCCGCTCAAGCTCGTCATCACGAATTTCCCGGCCGACCGCACCGAACCCTGCACCGCTCCCGTCAATCCCCATGACCCGGACGGCGCGCGGCGCGAATTCCCGCTGACCCGCGAACTCTGGATCGAACGCGACGACTTCCGTGAAGAGCCCCCGAAAAAATACTTCCGCCTGTTCCCCGGCAACCTGGTGCGCCTGAAATACGGTTACGTGGTGCGCTGCACCGGCTGTGTGAAAAACGATCAGGGCGACATCGTCGAAGTCCATTGCGAATACCTGCCCGACACGCGCAGCGGCACCCCGGGCGCCGACGCCGTCAAGGTCAAGGGCGCCATCACCTGGGTCAGCGCGGCGCACGCCATCTCCGCCGAGATCCGCCTGTACGACCGGCTGTTCCGCGAGGCCCACCCTGATCGGGGCGACCAGGACTTCCTGCAGGCCATCAACCCGGACTCCTGCCGGATCACGCAGGCCTGGCTGGAACCGGGCACCCGGGCCGAGCCCGGCGCCTGCTGGCAGTTCGAACGGCTGGGCTATTTCGTCGCCGACCGCCACGATTCCAGCGCCAGCCGACCGGTGATCAACCGCACCGTGACCCTGCGCGACACCTGGGCCTGATACCACCATGGCTACCCGATCCGACACGCTGGATTTCAAGAGCGCGACACTCTACACGCTGCGCGCCGTGCTGCACACGGCCGATACCCACGCCCTGCTGCAGGCGCTGGACGAGCGCATGCGCGAGGCCGGCGCCTTCTACGAAAACGAACCCGTCATCCTGGACGCGCTGGGCCTGGAGCAGGCCCCCGACTGGAAGGCCCTGATGGCCGCGCTGCGCAAGCACCACCTGCATCCCATCGGGGCGCAGATCGACCCGGCCCTGCAGACATCCGCCCTGAAGGCGGGTCTGGCGCCGCTGGACGCCTCGGCCGGCCGCCCCGCCGCCACAGGCAATCCGGACCCATCCGATACACGGGACGATGCGCCCGCCGTCAGCCTGATCCCGGCCGCGGCGGCTGCCGCGCCGGCATTGCCGGACACCCCGAAGACCGCGGCGCCCGGCGCCAGCCAGACGCTGGTCGTCCGCCACCCGCTGAGATCCGGCCAACGCATCTATGCCAAGGGCGGCGATCTGATCGTCATGGGTCAGGTCAGCCAGGGGGCCGAGGTCATCGCCGACGGTCACATCCACGTCTACGGCCCCTTGCGCGGCAAGGCCATGGCCGGCGCCCAGGGGCGCGCCGACGCCATGATCCTGACCACCCAACTGGACCCGGAACTGCTGGCCATCGCCGGCGTCTACCGGGTGGTTGAAACCCGTTTGCCGGAAACACTGCATAATCAAGCTGCCCAGATCACGCTGGACGGCGAAACGCTGCGAATCCGGGCACTCTAAAAAATCGTCAAATGCGGATACGTTCGGCCACGACCTGCCCTATGTACCGCCGCATTTTGCTTTACGATGTCATGAACTTTGAAAACAGGGGAATACCAACACTATGGCGCGCATCGTTGTAGTCACTTCCGGCAAGGGGGGCGTGGGCAAGACCACCACCAGCGCGAGTTTTTCGGCCGGCCTGGCCATGCGCGGCCACAAGACCGTCGTCATCGATTTCGACGTCGGCCTGCGTAATCTGGACCTGATCATGGGATGCGAACGGCGGGTCGTGTACGACTTCGTCAACGTCATCCAGGGCGAAGCCACACTGAACCAGGCCCTGATCCGCGACAAGCAGTTGGACAACCTCTACATCCTGCCGGCCTCGCAGACCCGCGACAAGGAAGCCCTGACCCGCGAAGGCGTGGAAAAGATCCTGAACGATCTGCAGACCATGGATTTCGAATACATCGTCTGCGACTCGCCCGCCGGGATCGAAACCGGCGCCATCATGGCCTCGTACTTCGCCGACGACGCCCTGGTCGTCACCAACCCGGAAGTCTCCTCCGTCCGCGACTCCGACCGCATCCTGGGCATCCTGTCGGCCAAGTCGCGCCGCGCCGAAAAAGGCGAGGAACCCATCAAGGAACACCTGCTGCTCACCCGCTACAACGCCAAACGTGTAGCCGACGGCGAAATGCTGTCGCTGGGCGACATCGAGGACATTCTGCGCATCCGCCTGATCGGCGTGATCCCCGAATCCGAAATCGTGCTGCAGGCCTCCAACGAAGGCATCCCCGCCATCCACAAAGACGAGACCGACGTGGCCCTGGCCTACCAGGACGTGGTCGCCCGCTATCTGGGCGAAGAAAAGCCGCTGCGTTTCGTCGACTACGAAAAACCGGGCCTGTTCAAACGGCTTTTCGGGGGTAAATAAGCATGTCGTTCCTGGATTTCCTGCGCGGATCAAAGAAAAATTCGGCCAGCATCGCCAAAGACCGGCTGCAACTCATCCTGATCAATGAACGCAGCAGCGGCCACAGCCCGGACTTCCTGCAGCAGATGCAGCAGGAACTGATCGCGGTGATCTCGAAATACGTCCAGATCAACCCGGAAGACATCAAGGTCAACCTCGACCGCCAGGATTCTCTGGAGGTCCTGGAAGTGAAGATCGAAATGCCCCAGGACGAGGCCGGACGCAAACCAGCCCCTGCGGGCTGATTCGCGCCTGCCGAATCAAAGCGGCCTGCAAGCCGCGACGTGTAAAAGCAGTCCGCAACTGGACGGGACGCGCATCTTCGTCCGCTTGCCCCGGACTGCGAGTTTGTAGTTTCGGGCTGTGCAGAGCGGGGCTGCCGGTCGCGAACTTCGAGCCCGCCAAGATGAACGGCATCAGCGGGGTGGCAAGCGAGCCACCGTTCAAGCGGGACGCTTGTGCTCAGTCCGGGGGACTGAGCACCCCGCGCGTTTGGCGAGCGCCCCGATGATGCCGTTGATCTTGGGGAGTCCCGGCAACGCCGGGACCGGGCGAGGTGAGCGGCCGGCAGCCCCGCTCTGCACAGCCCGAAACGGGCCGCCACCTCATATCCAGGTCAACGTCGCCCAGACCACCAGCGGAATCACCCCCACGGACAGCAGATTGCCCAGCAGCACCACGCTGGCCACCGTCTTGGGCTCCACGCCGTACTGTTCCGACAGCAGATAATTCAGCACGGCCGGCGGCAGCATCACCGACAATGCCACCAGGCGCGCCCATTCCGGCGTCAACGGCAGCAGCCACAACACGAACGGTAGCGTCAACAGCCCCGCCAGCAGGTAGAGCGCATTGATGCGCAGGGCCAGCCCCAGCTTCTCGATGCGATCCTGGGACAGCCGCACCCCCAGGGCGAACAGCATCAGAGGGATGGCGATCTGTCCTGTCAGATCAATGGACGTCGTCACGAACGCCGGAATCCAGTCCCGATGCGGCGCCAGGACAACCCCCAGCACAGCCGCCCAGATATTCGGATTGCGCAGCCACAGCCAGCGATTGCGGCCGCGCGACAGCAGGAACAGCCCCAGGGAAAACTGCAGCAGATTCGACAGCACGAACAACACGACGATGTCGCCCAGCAGGCCCTTGCCGTACGCCAGCATCATCAGCGGAATGCCGATATTGCCGGTATTGCGAAACATGCCGGGCACCAGGAAGGCCGTGCGCGACACCCCTCGGCAGCGCATGCAGGCCAGCAGCAGCCCCGGCACGATGATGATCAACACCCCCGCCGCCACCAGCGGCCACCCCTGAGCCAGATCGACGGGGTTGTCCAGCAGGGCCGAGAACACCAGGGCCGGACAGAACACCATCACATTGGCATGGTTGATGAACCCCATGTCCGGCGGTCGGACCTGGCGCCGCCCGAAGACATAGCCCAGGGCCGCCACGGCAAACACGGGCAGGACAATGTTCAGCAGGGTCAGCAGCATGTCGGAGTCGCAGATCAAGCAAAGCGCCCAGTGTACAGCGGCCGCATGACGGGCTTACGGACGCCCGGACGCGCAAGGGGGCTGCATCGCGCAGCCCCCTTGCACAAGCAACGGCCGAGGCCGCTGGTTCCGACGGATCAATACCCCAGGGCGAAATCCTCGGCCGGCAGATCCAGCAGCACGGCGGGCCCTGCCTTCATGGCTTCCGCGTGCGCCAGGGTGCGCGGCAGGATGCGGGTGAAATAGAAGCGGGCCGTATGCAGCTTGGCCTGGTAGAAGGCCTTGTCGCCCTCGCCGGCCTTCAGCTTTTCAGCAGCGACCCGCGCCATGTCGGCCCAGAAATACGCCAGAGTCACGTAGCCGGAATACATCAGGTAATCGACCGAAGCCGCGCCCACCGCCTCGCGGTTGGTCATGGCCGACATGCCGATCTTCATGGTCAGGCTGCCCCATTCCTTGTTCAGTTCGGCCAGAGGCTTCACGAATTCGGCAATCGCCCGGTTGCCGCTTTGCGCCTTGCAGAATTTGTGCACGACCTTGGTGAAGGCGCGCAGGGTCTCGCCCTGGGTCATCAGCACCTTGCGACCCAGCAGGTCCAGCGCCTGCACGCCGGTCGTACCTTCGTACAGCATGGAAATGCGGCTGTCGCGCACGTTCTGCTCCATCCCGTGTTCGGAAATGTAGCCATGGCCGCCGAACACCTGCACCCCCAGATTGGCGGCCTCGAAGCCGGTTTCCGTCATGAAGGCCTTGGCGATCGGGGTCAGGAAGCTGAGCAACTTGTCCGCCAGCTCGCGCTGTTCGGCATCCTGGCTGTAGTGGGCGATGTCCACCTGCTGCGCGGCGTAGTACAGCAGCGCCCGATTGCCCTCGGCAAAGGCCTTGATGGTCAGCAGCATGCGGCGCACGTCGGGATGCACGATGATGGGGTCGGCCGGCTGGTCCGGGAATTTCGGGCCGCTGAGCGCCCGCATCTGCAGACGGTCGTGGGCGTACTGGTTCGCCCCCTGGAAGGCGACCTCGGCGTGGGCCAGACCCTGGATGGCCGTGCCCAGGCGCGCCGTGTTCATGAAGGTGAACATGCAGTTCAGGCCCTTGTTGGCCGCGCCGATCAGAAAACCGGTGGCTGCGTCGAAATTCATGACACAGGTGGCGTTGCCATGGATGCCCATCTTGTGCTCGATGGATCCGCAACTGACGGCATTGCGCGCGCCCAGGCCGCCCTGCCCGTCCGGCAGGAACTTCGGCACGATGAACAGGGAAATACCCTTGGTTCCCGCCGGGGCGTCCGGCAGACGGGCCAGCACGATGTGCACGATGTTTTCCGCCATATCGTGCTCGCCGGCGGAAATGAAGATCTTGGTCCCGCTGATCTTGTAGCTGCCGTCCGCCTGGGGTTCTGCCTTGGTGCGCAACATGCCCAGGTCGGTGCCGCAGTGCGATTCGGTCAGGCACATGGTGCCGGTCCATTTGCCGGACACCAGGGGTTCCAGATAGGTTTTCTGCTGTTCCTGCGTGCCATGCGCCTGCAGGGTGTTCATGGCGCCATGCGACAGGCCGGGATACATGCCCCAGGCCCAGTTGGCCTCGCCCATCAGTTCGCTGATGGCCATGCCCAGCGACTCGGGCAAGCCCTGGCCCCCATGGGCGGGATCGTGCGACAGGGCCGGCCAGCCGCCTTCCACGTATTGTGCGTAGGCCTCCTTGAAGCCCTTGGGGGTGGCGACGCCATCCGGCGACCAGGTGCAGCCCTCGCGGTCGCCGACGGAGTTCAGGGGCGCCAGCACTTCCTGGCAGAATTTCGCGCCTTCTTCCAGGATCGCATTGACCATGTCCGGCGTGGCGTCCCCACAGCCCGGCAGGGACTGGTAGTGATCGGAATAATTCAGGACCTCGTCGCGCACGAAACGAATCTCGCGCAAAGGGGCTTTATAGTCGGGCATCTCCAGGTCTCCGGGTGGTTGGCCATCCGGCTGGCGCAGCGCCAGCACAGGAACAGCCGGGTCTCACATTAATTCAAACGATCGTTTGAATTTAAGTCGAGATCGCCCGGAAAGTCAAGGTCGGCAAGAGGAAAACCCAAAAAGAAAGGTCTTTGCGACGATTGCCGCAAAGACCCTTGAATCGGCCGGGACGGAGACGGATCCCGACGCCGTGTGTTAGCCGCCCGTGCTGCCGATCAGCGGTTCTTCCCGACTTGATCGCCGATCACGCCGCCGATGGCGGCGCCGCCGACCGTACCCAGGATACCGCCGCCTGTGATCACAGCTCCCGCCACACCTCCGAGTCCGGCACCGGTCACGGCGGATTTCTGACGATGGCTCATGTTGTCCCAGGAGGAGCAGCCTGCCATGGCGGTCGCCAACACCAGCACTGCACTGAATTTCCCAAGGGTACGAATAGTCATAGGAGGCTCTCCTTCTTTGAATACCTTGATTTCTTTATAACCCGGCGCCAGAGCGGAAACTGTGAGCCGAGGCTACATTTGTTTCGGGTCGGACCGCCCGCAAGCCCGAAAAACCCTTATTTCACCAGGGCCAGCACGTCTCGGAAAGCCGGGTGCGCCGGCGTTTCCAGCCACTCATACAGGGCCATCTCGGACGTGACGGTTTCCAGCCCGTAGCGACGCCAGCGCTCGCAGGCCGCCGCCCGATCGGACGGATGCCTGGAGCCGATGCCGTCCGTGACCAGCACGGGCTCGTAGCCGGCCTGGGCCAGGCCCAGCCCAGTTTGTAACACGCAGATGTGGGCTTCGGTGCCTGTCAACAACACCCGGGTGCGGCCCGCCGGCCACTGCCGCAGAAAAACGGCTTCGCGGCAGGCGTTGAAATGGGTCTTGGCGACGACCCGGTCGATATGGGGCGCCAGATCGGTGTGGGTCGGACCGATCTTCTGCGGCCAGTGCTCGGTGGCCCAGACCGGCACGGACAGCAGGCGGGCCGCCTGGGCGAACCGGGCCACCCGGCCCCGCAAGGCATCGGTATCCTGGATCGCCGGCAGCAGCTTTTCCTGCATGTCCACGATCAGCAGCAGGCTGGCGCTGGCCGTCAGCAAGGCCTGGTTCACATCCCTGGTTGTCATGACGCACTCCATATCGTCGGCCAGAAGGCCCCCGTGGCGGCCGGCCAGTCGGATTTACTTCAGAGCCTTGTAGCGGATCCGGTGCGGCCGGGCTGCTTCCTCGCCCAGGCGCTGGCGCTTGTCGGCCTCGTATTCCTGATAGTTGCCATCGAAGAACACCACCTGGGAATCGCCTTCGAAGGCCAGAATGTGCGTGGCGATCCGGTCCAGGAACCAGCGGTCGTGGCTGATGACCAGCACGCTGCCGGCGAATTCCAGCAAGGCGTCTTCCAGGGCGCGCAAGGTTTCCACGTCCAGATCGTTGGAGGGTTCGTCCAGCAACAGTACGTTGCCGCCCGCAATCAGGGTCTTGGCCAGATGCAGGCGGCCGCGTTCGCCGCCCGAGAGTTTGCCGACCTGCTTGCCCTGATCGGCGCCCTTGAAGTTGAAGCGGCCCAGATAGGCGCGGGAAGGCATCTCGAAGCGGCCGACGGTCAGCAGGTCGGCGCCATCGGAAATGGCGTCGAACACGGTCTTGTCGTCGGGCAGGGAGTCGCGCGACTGGTCCACGTAAGCCAGCTTGACCGTCTGGCCCAGCACGGCCTCGCCGGCGTCCGGGGTTTCCTGACCGGCGATCATGCGAAACAGCGTGGATTTCCCCGCGCCATTGGGGCCGATGATGCCGACGATGGCCCCGGCGGGAACCTTGAAGCTGAGATCGTCGATCAGGAGCCGGTCGCCGAACGATTTGGAGACGTTGCGAAACTCGATGACCTCGTTGCCCAGGCGTTCGGCCACGGGAATGAAGATTTCCTGGGTCTCGTTGCGCTTCTGGTATTCGTGCGACGACAGTTCCTCGAAGCGCGCCAGGCGCGCCTTGGCCTTGGCCTGGCGGCCCTTGGGGTTCTGCCGCACCCATTCCAGTTCTTTCTTGATGGTGCGCTGGCGGGCTGATTCGGCGGATTCCTCGTGCTTCAGGCGGTCTTCTTTCTGTTCCAGCCAGGAACTGTAATTGCCCTTCCAGGGAATGCCGTGCCCCCGGTCCAGCTCCAGGATCCATTCGGCGGCATTGTCCAGGAAGTAGCGATCGTGGGTCACGGCCACGACCGTGCCCGGGAACTGGCGCAGGAAGACTTCCAGCCATTCCACCGATTCGGCGTCCAGGTGGTTGGTGGGCTCGTCCAGCAGCAGCATGTCGGGCTTGGACAAAAGCAGGCGGCACAAAGCCACCCGGCGCTTTTCACCGCCGGACAGTTTGCCGACGATGGCATCCCAGGGCGGCAGGCGCAGGGCATCCGCGGCGATTTCCATCTGGGTTTCGATATCGTCGCTGCCGCTGGTGGCCGCCGCCGCGATGACGGCCTCCAGCTCGGCCTGTTCCGCGGCCAGGGCGTCGAAATCGGCATCCGGCTCGGCATAGGCGGCATAGACCTCGTCCAGCCGCTGGCGGGCCTCGAATACCTGGCCCAGGCCGGCTTCGACGGACTGGCGCACGGTGTGTTCAGGGTCCAATTGCGGTTCCTGGGGCAGATAGCCGATCTGCAGGCCCGCCATGGGGATGGCCTCGCCTTCGATGTCCTTGTCCACCCCGGCCATGATTTTCAGCAGGGTGGATTTGCCGGAACCATTCAGGCCCAGCACGCCGATCTTGGCGCCGGGAAAGAAGGACAGGGAAATATCGCGCAGGATCTGGCGCTTGGGGGGCACGATCTTGCCCACCCGGTTCATGGAATACACGTACTGTGCCATGGCGTCACCGTCAAAGCTCGGGCCGAGGGATTCGGCCCGCATAAAGGGTCGATTGTAGGCCGGACGTCGCGCGGGCATGCAAGTATGCCGTATATGGATGCATGCAGCGGCTGTCGGCCTGCCGGGAGCGGTCCATTGCGCCAGTGTGGGTCCTCTCCATGCCTGCCCCCGCAGGCTCTCCGCAAGAACTCCGATGCAGACCGTACAATGGGCGAAGACCGACTTTCTGAATTCCCGGACCACCACCATGCTGACCTTCACCGCCGCCGAGGCCGATCTGCTGGGCCGCACGGCCGACGCCCTGTGCGCCTACATGGGCAAGCCCGTCATTGCCGAAATCGTCGTGGAAACAGACGAAGGCTTCGAATGGGCGCTGTTCGCCCTGCCCCTGGGCCCCGACGACGAGGTCGAGGGCCGCCCGCGCGTCCAGGCCGGCGGTCCCGGCGCCCGGTTCCTGGGCAACGGCGGCGGGCTGGACCTGAGCGACGGCCAGCCGATCGACTGCGAATTCCTGTGGGCCATCCAGCTGTCCGAACTGGACGGCTGCCGCTACATCAAGGTCGATGCCCAGGGCGAGGAAGCGGGCTGGTCGGACACCTTGTCCGAACTGCTGCCCTTCGAACTGTCGGAGGCCGACCTGCCCGACGACGAGGATGACACCACCGACATCGATGAACCCGATGCCGGCGAAAACGGCGGCGATGAGGACGACATGCCCGGCGCGGGCCGCACCCTGCACTGATCGATGCGCTGAGTCGGCGTCTGCCTCGCGGGTCAGGTCGCCACGGAATGCTTGCTGCGAGCGGCGGCGTCGCGCACGCGATCCCGCGCATACAGGATCACCCCGGCCGGCCACATGGCCACCACCAACAGCCGGGACAGCGGATGGGTCAGGCGCCGCCCTTGGGGCCGGGCCACGCGGCGGGCGCGTAAATGCAGGGCAAACCGGGTATATCGCACGGCCGCCGCCAGGAAGGATGACGGTTGGTAGCGTAACCACGGCAGACAGCATTCCACGGTGTCATAGGACAGCAGCCACAAGCCCAGCGCATGACGGCTGCTGTCGGCCGCCTTCCGCTGGCACGACAGGCCGTCACCACTGTCGTGATAGACCCGGAACACCTGGTTGACGAAGCGCGTCAGATAGCCCGCGCGGGCGATGGAACGCCACACCAGGCTCTCGGGCACGAAGCCCGGGATGTCTTCCGGAAAGGGAAACTGACGCAGGACATCGGTGCGCAGGCAGCCGAATTTTTCCCCCCGCACATGGTAGCGGAACGTCATGTCCAGCGACGTGATGTCCATCACGTCATGGGGATACATGTCCCCCACCACCCGGCCATCCGGCCGGGCGCACAGCCCTGTGATCGCCACGTAGCGGCCGCGCTGGGCCGGGGGCACCTGGTCCCAGACCTGCGCCATCTGATACAAGGCGTTGGGGTCCAGTTCATCGTCGCTGTCGATGGCCACCAGCCATTCGCCCCGGGCTTGGCGCACGCCATTATTGAAGGCTGTTTTCTTATGTTGATTGGGTTGCCAGATGTAACGAATGGGAAAGCTGGCTTCCTCTTGCCACCCCCGCACCAGCGTGCGGGTATGGTCAGTGGATCCGTCGTCCACCACCACCCATTCGAAGTCCTGGAACGACTGTTCCTGCAAAGACAGATAGACGCGTTCCAGCGTGTGCGCCCGGTTGAAAGTGGGGGTGACGACAGAAAATAAATGACGCCAGCAAGCCATGCCGGTGAACTCCTCCTGTCCTCAGGGCTTCATGATAGCGGCAAAAAAAAACCACGGACGACGGTGTCCGTGGTTTCCCCGATGCCGAATTGTATGCAAACAATACGGCAGGTCCGGATGCGTCATCAGACGCGCTTGACCTTTTCCAGCATCTTGAAGACGCCTTTGGGGGCGCGCACGAAAAGACGCTTGAACGCTTTGCCAAGGCAACGGCGTTCGAGCGTATTGCGCCGCGTGCGTTTGATTTCGGCCATGAGAATCTCCTGGGTGTAAGGCGGGCTTGAATGCAAAACACGCCATTTTAGCAAAGTTCCTTGCCTCTGGCCCTGAAGCCGGACCAGCTTCCCGGGCGGGTCTGGTAACACATGCTTCCGATCTGTTGCCGGAACCCGCCGCCGGCCGCCGCGCCGCGGCTGCCCGCAATATCCCCGAGCCCCGCCGGACCACCCTCGCCGCCCGGCCCGGCCGCAGATTATGATGACGTCATGAACGCACCCATCCGCATCTTCGGCGCCCGCCAGAACAACCTGAAAAACCTGGACGTCACCGTCCGCACCGGCGAGCTGCTGGTGGTGACCGGCGTATCCGGCTCGGGCAAATCGTCGCTGGCTTTCGACACCCTCTACGCGGAAGGGCAGCGCCGCTACGTCGAAACCTTTTCGCCCTATGCCCGCCAGTTCCTGGACCGGATGGACAAACCGCAGGTGGACCGCATCGAGGGCATCCTGCCGGCCATCGCCATCGACCAGGTGAACCCGGTGCGCAATTCGCGCAGCACCGTGGGCACCATGACGGAACTGAACGATCACCTGAAGCTGCTGTATGCCCGCGCCGGCCATCTGCATTGCGCCGGCTGCGCCCGCCCCGTCGTGCGCGACAACCCGACCAGCATCCGGCGGCAGCTGGATGCTCTGTGCGCCGCCAGCGACCCTCGTCTGGTCGTCACCTTTCCGATCACGGTCCCGGGCAATTTCACCGAGGACGAGGTGCGCGGCTTCCTGGAACAACAAGGCTACACGCGCGTGCACGAGCCCGCTGCCGGCGCGTCGGGCACGACCGATGCCGCTGCGCAGCCGGCGGCGTCGGCCGCCATCGACCCGCAGGCCGCGAAAGCGTCCCGCCCGGCCAAGAGCAAGGCGGCCGCCGCGGGCCGTCGCCTGCATGTCATCCAGGATCGTTTCCGCCTGGGCAATGCCGAGGCGGCCCGGGTCGACGAGGCCCTGGAAACCGCCCTGCTCCAGGGCAACGGGCGGCTGACGGTCTACGCTCTGTTCGACGACCACGAAGAAGCCTGGCGCTTCAGCGCCGGACTGCACTGCGCCCAGTGCGACATCGAATACAGCACTCCGCTGCCCAGCACCTTCTCGTTCAATTCGCCCTTGGGCGCCTGCGAGGCCTGCAAGGGCTTCGGCCGGGTCATGGGCATCGACTATGGGCTGGTCGTCCCGGACGAGACGCGCAGCCTGCGCGACGGCGCCGTCAAGCCCTGGCAGACCGCCAGCTACAAGGAATGCCAGCAGGAAATGGAGCGCTATGCCGCCAGGATCGGCATCCGCCTGGACACGCCCTGGCGCGACCTGACCGCGGCGGAGAAAACCTGGGTGATCCACGGCGCGCCCGACTGGAAGGGCGGGTCATCCGCCTGGAAGCATCAGTGGTACGGCATCCAGCGCTTTTTCGACTGGCTGGAAACCAAGGCCTACCGCATGCACGTGCGCGTGCTGCTGTCCAAATACCGCAGCTACACCCCCTGCCCGGTGTGCCTGGGCGCCCGCCTGAAAGCCGACGCCACGCTGTGGCGGCTGGGCCGCGACACGGATGCCATACCCGGCTACCCGCGCTTCAAGCCCGCGCACGCCCGCTGGAGCGCCCAGCAGTTGGCCGACCTGCCGGGCCTGGGCCTGCACGACCTGATGCGCCTGCCCATCGAGCGCGTGCGCGACTGGTTCGAACACATCGAACTGGGCCAGGCCCTGGACGAGGCCCTGACCGAACTGCTGGATGAAGTCCGCACCCGGCTGCGCTTCCTGTGCGACGTGGGCCTGGGCTACCTGTCGCTGGACCGCCAGAGCCGCACCTTGTCGGGCGGCGAAGTCCAGCGCATCAACCTGACCACGGCCCTGGGCACATCGCTGGTCAACACGCTGTTCGTGCTGGACGAACCGTCCATCGGCCTGCATCCCCGCGACATCCATCGCATCGTGCAGGTCATGCAGCGGCTGCGCGATCACGGCAACACCCTGGTCGTGGTGGAACACGACCCTCAGGTCATGGTGGCGGCCGACCGCATCCTGGACATCGGCCCCGGCCCCGGCGAACGCGGCGGGCACATTGTCTTCGACGGCACCCCGGCGCAGCTGGCGGCGGCCGACACGCTGACGGGTCGTTATTTCGGCGGCCGCGAGCGCATCGAGGCGCCCCGCCCCATGCCCGTGGCGGACAAGACCCCGCGCCTGTTGCTGCAAGGCGTGCGGGCCAACAACCTGAAGGGCATCGATTTTTCACTACCGCTGGGGCGACTGGTCTGCCTGACCGGGGTGTCGGGATCCGGCAAATCCACGCTGGTGCAGGACGTGCTGCATCCGGCTTTGCTCAAGCGCATGGGCCGCCCGACCGAAGCGCCCGGGGAACACGACGCCCTGCTGGGCGCCGAGCAGATCGCCGACGTCGTCCTGGTGGACCAGACGCCCATCGGCAAGACGGCGCGATCCAACCCGGCCAGCTACGTCGGCGCCTTCGACGCCATCCGCAAACTGTTCGCGGCGGCCCCGCTGTCCCAGGAACGCGGCTACACCGCCGGCACCTTCAGCTTCAACACCGGAGACGGGCGCTGTCCGGGATGCGGCGGCACCGGCTTCGAACACGTGGAAATGCAGTTCCTGTCGGACGTCTACCTGCGCTGCCCGGATTGCAACGGCCGCCGCTTCCGGCCGCAGATCCTGGAAGTGCGCATCGAGCACCTGGGCCGCACCGCGTCCATCGACGAAGTCCTGGACATGACGATCAGCGAGGCCACGGAATTCTTCAAGGGCCTGCGCGACGTGCAATGGGGCCTGGCGCCGCTGGTCGATGTGGGCCTGGAATACGTGCGCCTGGGCCAGCCCGTGCCCACCCTCTCGGGGGGCGAGGCGCAGCGCCTGAAGCTGGCCGGGCATCTGGCGCAGGCTGCCAAATCCCGCGCGCCCCAGGGCATGCTCAAGGGCAGCCTGCTGCTGTTCGACGAACCCACCACCGGCCTGCATTTCGACGACATCGCCCGGCTGATGCGGGCCTTCCGCAAACTGCTGGCGGCCGGGCATTCGCTGCTGATCATCGAACACAACCTGGACGTGATCCGCGCGGCGGACTGGATCATCGACCTGGGGCCGGAAGGCGGCGACCAGGGCGGCCGCATCATGGCGCAGGGCTCGCCCGAGCAACTGATGCAGGAAGCCGGATCCCACACCGGACAGGCCCTGGCCGACTACACCCGCCTGCTCGACAGCCCGGCGCTGATGCTCCAAGAGCCCGCGCCACGGCCGCCGTCGGCATCCGCCAGCGCCGACATCCACATCGTCAATGCCCGCGAACACAACCTGAAAGGCATCGAGGTCCACATCCCGCGCAATGCCTTCACCGTCGTCACGGGGGTGTCCGGCTCGGGCAAGTCCACCCTGGCTTTCGACATCCTGTTCAACGAGGGGCAGCGCCGCTATCTGGAATCCCTGAACGCCTATGCCCGCGCCATCGTGCAGCCGGCAGGCAAGCCCGACGTGGACGCCATCTACGGTATCCCGCCGACCGTGGCCATCGAACAGCGCACCAGCCGGGGCGGGCGCAAGTCCACCGTCGCCACCATGACGGAAATCCACCATTTCCTGCGCCTGCTGTATGTGCGCCTGGGCACGCAGATGTGTCCGGATTGCCAGGTGCCGGTCGCCCCCCAGACGCCGGAGCAGATCGTCGCCCAGTTGCTGCGCGACCACGCGGGCGAGCACATCGGGCTGCTGGCGCCGCTGGTCGTGGCCCGCAAAGGCTATTACACGGACCTGGCGAAATGGGCGGCCTCGCACGGACACACCCATCTGCGCGTGGACGGAGCATTCATCCCGGTCGCCCCCTGGCCGCGCCTGGATCGCTACCAGGAACACACGATCGAGCTGCCGGTGCGCGACCTGATCGTGGACGTCCGCGACGAGGCGGGGCTGCGCGACGCCGTGCGTGCCGCGCTGGCCCTGGGCCACGGCAGTTTCCGCGTCCTGACGGGCCTGACGGCCGCCGGTCCCGCCACGATCGAGGCCCGCCGCGCAGCGGGCCTGGCCCCTCAACCGCTGCTGCTGACCTTCTCCATCAAGCGGGCCTGCCCGAACTGCGGCACCAGCTTCCCCGAACCCGATCCGCGCCTGTTTTCCTACAACTCGCGCCACGGCTGGTGCCCGGGGTGCTTCGGCACCGGCCTGTCCCTGGCGGGCTTCACGGAAGAACAGACCGGCGAGGAATCCGCCTGGCTGGAGTCCAGTCCGGACGACGCCCTGTCTGCCTGCCCCCAATGCCACGGCCAACGGCTCAACCGCGTGGCCCTGGCCTTCCGCTGGCACGATCGTTCCATCGCCGAACTGGCCGCCTTGCCCGTCAGCGACGCCCAGCGCTTTTTCCTGGGCCTGGGCACCCAGGGGCGCGAGGCCGAGATCGCCCGCGATGTCCTGGCGGAGATCCGCGGCCGCCTGGACTTCATGATGGACGTGGGGCTGGGCTACCTGGCCCTGGACCGGGCCGCCCCCACGCTGTCGGGCGGCGAGGCCCAGCGCATCCGCCTGGCGGCCCAGCTGGGGTCGAATCTGCAGGGGGTGTGCTACGTGCTGGACGAGCCCACCATCGGCCTGCACCCGCGCGACAATCGCATCCTGCTGGACGCCTTGAGCCGCCTGGAAGGCAACGGCAATACGCTGGTCGTCGTCGAACACGACGAGGACACCATTCGCCGCGCCGAACATGTGATCGACATCGGCCCCGGGGCCGGGACGCGCGGCGGCATGGTGGTCGCCCAGGGCACGGTGGCCGACATCGCCCGCCATCCGGCGTCGCTGACCGGCCGCTACCTGCGCGAACCGCTGCGCCACCCCATGAACGGCCGACGGGCCGTGGACGCGCAGACCCCGGCCATCGAGATCATCGATGCCAGTCTGCACAACCTGCACCAGGCCCGGGCCCGCATCCCCCTGGGACGCCTGACGGTCGTGACCGGGGTGTCGGGCTCCGGCAAGTCCACCCTGGCCCGCGAAGTGCTGCTGGACAACCTCAGCCGCCGGGTGAACAGCCGCCTGTCCGTCCCCTGGCAGGGTTGCCGCGACATCCGCGGCTGGGAAGCCATAGACCGGGTGCTGGAAGTCGACCAGACGCCCATCGGCAAGACCCCCCGATCCTGCCCCGCCACCTACGTCGGCTTCTGGGACGACATCCGCAAACTCTACGCCAGCACGCGGGAATCCCGCTTGCGCGGCTGGACGGGCTCGCGGTTTTCCTTCAATACAGGCGATGGCCGCTGCCCGGAATGCGAAGGCCAGGGCATGCGCACCATCGAGATGAGCTTCCTGCCGGACGTCAAGGTGCCCTGCGAAGCCTGCCATGGCGCGCGCTTCAACCAGGAAACCCTGGGCGTGCAGTGGAACGGTCGCAGCGCCGGCGACGTGCTGCGCATGGAAGTCGACGACGCCATCGGTCATTTTTCCGCGCACCGCAAGATCGCCCGCGCCTTGCAGTTGATGCAGGACGTCGGCCTGGGCTATCTGACGCTGGGCCAGCCGTCCCCCACGCTGTCGGGCGGCGAGGCCCAGCGCATCAAGCTGGTCACGGAACTGACCAAGGCGCATCTGGACGAGGGCGTGCTGCGCACCGGCCGGGCGTCGCGCGCGCCCCATACCCTGTACGTGCTGGACGAACCCACCGTGGGTTTGTCCACCGCCGACGTGGAAAAACTGATCGGCGTGCTGCACCGTCTGGTCGGCGCCGGGCATACGGTCGTGGTCATCGAACACAATCTGGACATCATGGCCGAAGCCGACTGGATCATCGACCTGGGGCCGGAAGGCGGCGAGCAAGGCGGCCGGGTGGTGGCCCAGGGCAGCCCGGAACATCTGTGCGCAGCGCCCACCCACACAGGCCGCATCCTGGCGGAATTCCTGCAACGGACACCAACCCCAGCATGAATACCCCACCCGTTTGCCTGTTTGAAAACCGCCTGAGCGGCTGGTCGCTGCGCCTGGACGAGCCGATCGACCGGATCGCGGTTCACCGCCGGGCCGACCTGCCGGCGGCCTGGGACGCCATCGAGGCCGCCCGCAAGGCCGGCCGCTGGGTGGCCCTGCTGCTGGATTACGAACTGGGCGCATGGCTGGACGCGGGCCCCGGCGGGTCCGACCCGCACGATCGGGAGCCGGACCCCCTGCCCCGACTGACCGCGCTGGTGTACGCCCGGGCGCAGGAACACGGTCGATGGGAACCGGACAGCCAGCCTGCCCGGTTCCCATCGCGACCCGCCCGCGACACACCGGCCGCGTCGCCCCAACAGCCCGCCGCGCCGGACCTGCGCCTGCGCAGCGGCCGATCACAAGCCGAGCATGCCCGGGCCGTCGCGTCGATCCGCAACGGCATCGCACGCGGCGACTTCTATCAGGTGAACTACACGATTCCCCTGCAACTGGACTGGCCGGCGGCGCTGGCGCCCGCGCAGGTCTACCAGGACCTGATCGCCCGCCATCCCGTTTCCCAGGCGGCCTGCCTGCGCGACGGCGACCGCTGGGTGCTATCGCTCTCGCCCGAATTGTTCGTCGCCCGCCAGGGCGGCCGCCTGCTGACCCGCCCCATGAAGGGCACAGCCCCGCGACACCTTGATCCGACACAGGACCGGCAGGCGGCGGAAGCACTGCTTCACAGCGAAAAGAACCGCGCCGAAAACCTGATGATCGTCGATCTGTTGCGCAACGATCTGGGGCGTCTCGCCACGCCGGGCACTGTGCACGTGCCAGCCCTCTTCAGCCTGGAGGGCTATCCTTCCGTCTGGACTCTGACATCCTCGGTGCAGGCCGAGGCGCCCGACGTACCGTTATCCCGGGTGCTGCATGCCCTGTTTCCGTGCGGGTCGGTGACAGGCGCCCCCAAGATCGCCGCCATGCGGGCCATCCAGGAGCTGGAAAACCGGCGCCGGGGCATCTACTGCGGCAGCGTGGGCTGGCTGGCGCCCAACGGCGATTTTTCCCTGAACGTCGCCATCCGGACCATCGAAGTGCGCGACGGCCAGGCCCGGTTCGGTGTCGGCGGTGGTATCGTTTTCGACTCCAAGGCCGATGAAGAATGGCAGGAATGCCTGTGGAAGGCCAGAATCCTGGACCGCTGGACCCCCTATGACGACGCCACCCGCCCTGATTGAAACCATGCGTCTGGAGCACGGACGGATCGCTCTGTGGCCCGGACACCGGGCGCGGCTGCTGGCCTCGGCCGCCGCGCTGGGCTATCCACTGGACCTCGCCGAGCTGGATGCCCGGGTGTCGGCCGGCATCCGCGCCGCCTCACTGGATGCTCCCGACAGTCGGCCGCCGACTGGCCCCGGGGCCGCCTGGCGCCTCCGTCTGCTGCTGGCGGCCGACGGCCAGATCTCGCTGGCGGCCGCGCCGTTGCCCGAGACTCCCGTGCCGGTCCGCCTGGCCATCGCCGCAGAAGTTCTGGGCGACGCATCCGCGGACGCCACGGCCGAACCCTGCCCGCCGCCTTCCCCCGAGCCCCGGTTCCCGGACGACTTCTGGCGGCGGCACAAGACGACCCGCCGCCCCTGGTTCGACGCCGCCCAACATTGGCTGCAGGCCCATACGGACTACTTCGATCTGGTGTTCGGCGACGCATCGGCCCTCCTGTGCGAAGGCAGCCGCTGCAATCTTTATGTCCGCGACCCCCAGGGCCGCTGGTTGACACCCACCGCAAACGGCGGCCTGCTGCCCGGCGTCCAGCGCCAGTGGCTGCTGGATCAGGGCCTGGTCAGCGAAGCGGACCTGAGCCTGGCCGACCTGCGCGCAGCGCCCGCCCTGCGGGTGTCGAACGCCCTGCGCGGCTGGCTGGATGCGCGACTGGATCAGGAAACCCGACACTGGGTGGAAACACAGGCTGGTGACATGCACAGCTTTACCCCACGAGCATGATCCTTTAGAATCGGACGGTTGCCCCGCAGGGTGGGCAAATTTTTCAACCCTCAGGCGTTCACTGGCCTTCCCAGGCCGCACGCCGAAGACAGAACTCAAGAACCCATGCCACCGCCACATTCCGCCTGCGCACTTCCATTCCAGCCCACCCCATTCGTGGCGCGTCTTTTGAAACTGGCTTTGTGCGCCAGCGCAGTGGCCCTGGCAGGATGCGCCACCCAGCCCCGCCAGACGGCGGACGCCAGTTCCAACCACCTGCTGCGCGACAGCTACCTGCTCAGCACCCAATCCGATCCCCTCGGCGCCTGGCTGGACAGCAAGGACCAGCTGGCCATCGACTATCCGCAGTCCGAGGCGCCCTCCAGCCAGGTACCCAAGACCCTGGCCGCCACGGCCCTTAAGTTCCTGGGGGTCAAGTATCGCTATGGCGGGGATGCGCCCGGCGAAGGCTTCGATTGCAGCGGCCTGGTGGCCTACGCGGCGGAAAAATCCCTGGGTTTGAAGCTGCCGCGCACCGCCAGCAGCCAGGCCCAGGAGGGCATCTCGGTCAATCGCGGCGAACTGCGCCGCGGCGACCTGGTGTTCTTCAATACCCTGGGCCGCCGCTTTTCGCATGTCGGCATCTATCTGGGCAACCACAAGTTCGTGCACGCGCCGCGCACCGGCGCGGCCATCCGCGTCGAGAGCATGGACGTGGCCTACTGGCGCAAGCGCTACAACGGCGCCCGCCGCCTGAAGGTCCAACCCGAAACCGCGCAGCGCTGACGCCCCCGGGGACAGGGGCCCGCAGCCTCCTCCGATCCCGCAGCCTCAGTTCAGACGCACTCCGGCCGATACGACCGCCCCGGCATTCTGCCGCAAAGGACACGCCTTGCAGTAGCCGCACTGGTCCAGAGCCTGCTGCATGCTGCACACGGATCTTCGGCAGGTCAGCACACGCACCCCGGCTCGCTGGGCGGCCGCCCGGAACGTCTTCATGACGTTGTGCCCCAGGAAATCCGTCAACAGGATCACCAGGTCCGTTCCCGACGGCAAGGCCGGCGCTTTTTTCTGATGAGAGGGATCCCGGCCGCTGATGTGGTGCCGGATCGCAATATTGTGGTCGCGCAGCAGATCCGGAATATTGCCCAGACGGTCCGCGCCGACGATCAATGCACTGACTTGAGACTGCGCCATGTGAGTGGCTCCTGGAAAAGGAACAGGAAGAAACGGGCTTCTTCCAATGAACATAAATAATAATCATTCTTATTCAAGAATGCAATTTTCACATGCCACAAAACGTCTCCGCCGTCGCGACGGCCTCAGAGAATTACGCCCTATTTGAAAGCAGGTTGCGGTGATTTTCAGCCGATGGTCAGGGATCATTCAGACGTTTGTTACGTTACAAAGCGCACAATGGAACGCAAGATAATCCTTAGGAGACTGTTCCATGCATACGCTATTTCGGCAAGGCCTGCCCTGCGCAGCCGTGGCGCTGGCCCTGGGCCTGGCCAGCGGCGCCAGCCAGGCGGCGGACGACCAGATTCTGCTGGGCGCATCCGTCCAGTTGACGGGCCCGGTCGCCAATACCGGCCGGTATTACAACGATGCCTACAAGCTGGCCATTGATCAGATCAACCGCAAGGGCGGCGTGACCGTCGGCGGCAAAAAATATACCCTGGCCCTGAAAATCTACGACAACCAGTCCGACGTCAACCTGAGCGTGCGCCAATACACGCAACTGGTCTCCCAGGACAAGGTCAACTTCCTGTTGGGACCGTTCGCCAGCAACTTCGCCCTGGCGGACTCGGCCGTCTCGGAAAAGTACCAGGTTCCCATGGTCCAGGGCGGCGGCGCATCGGACCAGATCTTCTCGCGGGGCTTCAAGTACGTCTTCGGCACCCTGGCGCCGGCCAGCGACTATTTCGGCAGCACGATCAAGATGTTCAAGCAACTCAAGCCTGAACCCGCGAAGGTCGCCCTGCTGTACGCGGATGACGCTTTTGACGTTTCCGTCGCCAAGGGCACCCGGCCGCTGCTGAAGGAAGCGGGCGCCGACACCGTGCTGGACGAACGCTACAGCTCCAATGCCAGCGACTTCAACACCCTGCTGTCGCAGATCAAGTCCAAGCAGGCGGACGCCGTGCTGGTCGCCGGTCACGAAACCGAGATCCTGAACTTCATCCGCCAGGCCAAGAGCCTGGACGTTTCGCCGAAGTTCTATTCCTTTACCGTGGGCGTGCCCAGCGAGGACTTCCGCAAGGCCCTGGGCAAGGACGCCGAATATGCCTTCGGCATGACGGCCTGGCTGCCCAGCGAAACCCTGAAGGACGAATGGTTCGGCGACGCATCCCAGTTCGCCAAATCCTGGGGCGCGCAATACCGCTACGAGCCGGACTATCACGCCGCATCCGGCGTGGCCGATGTCGAAGCGCTGGTCAAGGCCATCGAAAAGGCCGGCACGCTGGATCCGAAGGCCGTCCGCAACGCGCTGGCCGCCAGTGACTTCAACAGCCTGTACGGCCACATCAAGTTCGCCGACAACGGCCAGATCCATCTGGACCAGACCGTGATCCAGGTGCAGAACGGCAAGCCGGTCGCGGTGTTCGACGGGGACAAATTCATGACCCAGCCGAAATACCCGATGCCGGACTGGTCGAAGCGCTGATCCACCCCGAACCCCCGGAGCACCCGTCTTGGATCTTCTGCTGCAAGTCCTCATCAACGGCATCCTGCAGGGCGGGCTGTACGCCATCGTGGCGCTCGGCCTGGCCCTGGTCTGGGGGGTGCTCAATATCGTCAACCTCTCGCATGGCGCCTTCATCATGCTGGGCGCCTACATTTCCTGGTACAGCTTCCAGTGGCTGCACCTGGACCCCTTCCTGGGGCTGCCGCTGACGGCGGTCCTGATGTTCTTCGTGGGCTACGCCGTCCAGCGCGGCATCCTGAACCTGATCGTGCGCGCGCCCATGTTCAACACGCTGCTGATCACTTTCGGGCTGGAAGTCGTGCTGACGTATCTCGCCCAACTGGTGTTCTCCGCCGATTTCCGCACCATCAACCCCGCCTACTCCGGCCAGAACATCACCCTGGCGGGCCTCACCATCCCGCTGGTGCGGCTGGCGGCCTGCATCATGGCCATCGCCCTGACCCTGATCATGTGGTATTTCCTGCTGCGGACCCGGCTTGGCCGGGCCATCCGGGCCACGGCGCAGAACCTGTCCGCCGCGCGCCTGTATGGCGTCGAACCACGCCATCTTTACGCCGTCACCTTCGGGCTGGGCCTGGCGCTGGCCGGCGCAGCCGGCGGCCTGTACGGCACCGTCTCGCAGATCAACCCCTACATCGGCGCCACCTTGACCGCCAAATCCTTCGCCATCGCCATCATCGGCGGTCTTGACACGCCGTTGGGCGTGATCGCCGGCGGCCTGATCCTGGGCCTGATCGAATCCCTCGCCACGCTGTACATCGGCCCCACCTACGCGGACGTCGCCAGCTTCGGCGTGCTGATCCTGGTGCTGATCGTGCGGCCCACCGGCCTGCTGGGGAGAACCGCATGAAAATCTGGCGCCCCATCCTGATCGTCGCGGCGCTGGTCGCCCTGGCCCTGCTGCCCTGGTACGGATCCGACACCCTGGTCCAGTTCGGCATCAGCACTCTGCTGCTGGCCGTGCTGGCGCAGGGCTGGAACATCATCGGCGGTTATACCGGCTACCCATCCTTCGGCAATTCCGTGTTCTATGGCCTGGGCGCCTATGGCGTGGGCATCGCCATGGTGCAGTGGCAACTGCCCTTTGCCGTGGGCATGGCCTTCGGCGTCGTGCTGGCCGTGATCTTCGCCTTCCTGCTGGGCATCCCGGTGCTGCGCCTGAAGGGTCACTATTTCGCCATCGCCACCCTGGCCCTGGCGCAGATCATGGCGGCCATCGTCTCGAATGTGCCGCTGGCCGGACAGAACATCGGCCTGGTGCTGCCGCCGCTGAACGATGACCGCATGTTCTATGAACTGTCGCTCATCCTGCTGCTGGCCGCGACCCTGACTGTCTGGTGGCTGACCCGCAGCCGCTTTGGCTTCGGCCTGATCGCCATCCGCGAAAACGAGGAAGGCGCCGTCGTCATGGGGGTGGACACCACCCGCTACAAGGTCCTGGCCTTCGCCCTGGCCGGGGTGTTCAGCGCCCTGGCCGGCGGCATCCAGGCCTACTGGATCACCTTCCTGGACCCGGGCAGCGCATTCGACATCACACTGAACGTCAAGATGATCATCATGGCGGTATTCGGCGGCCCCGGCACGATCCTGGGACCGATCGTCGGGTCCTTCATCCTGTCGGCCATCTCCGAACTGCTGTCCAGCGAGGTCACCAGCATCGCGGGTCTGTTCTTCGGCATCGTCATCGTCGTCGCCGTCGTGCTGATGCCGCGCGGACTGGCCGACGTGGTACGGCGCTTTCACCGCCTGGGATGGCGCTATTTCATCGACAACATCCGGACCAACCGCATATGAGCCCGATTCTAGAAGCCCGCCAGCTCACGCGCCGTTTCTCGGGGTTGGTGGCGGTCCACGACGTCAGCTTTTCCCTGTCGCCCGGTGAAATACTGGGCTTCATCGGCCCCAATGGGGCCGGCAAGACCACGCTCATCAGCCTGCTCAGCGGCACGCTGAATCCCACCGAGGGCGAGGTCTGGTTCGACGGGCGACGCATCGACCGCATGGCCGCATTCCGCCGCGCGCGCCTGGGCATCGGGCGCACCTTCCAGATCATGCAGCCCTTCCCGGGCCTGTCCGTTCTGGACAACGTCGCCGTCGGCGCCCTGTTCGGGCGCGGCCAGGGAGAAGCGAAACTGTCCAGGGCCCGCGAAAGCGCCCGCGAATGTCTGCAGTTCGTCGGCCTGGGCAAGCACGTGGATCACCGCGCCGAGGACCTGGGCGGGCCGGACCGCAAGCGCCTGGAACTGGCCAAGGCCCTGGCCATGCAGCCGCGCGTGCTGCTGTGCGACGAAGTCATGGCCGGTCTGAACCTGGTGGAGATCGACGAAGTCATCGACATCATCCGCAAGGTGCGCGACACCGGGATCAGCATCATCGTCATCGAGCACGTGATCAAGGCCATCCGCAATCTGTCGGACCGCATCATGGTGCTGCACCACGGCGAAAAGATCGCCGATGGGGCGCCCGACAGCGTCCTGAGCGACCCGCGCGTGGTCGAAGCCTATCTGGGGAAAAAACGCACATGAGTTCCGCTCCTTCGACACGCACGCCGCTGCTGCAGATCCACAATCTGTCCGCCGGCTACGGACTGGTACAGGTGCTGCACGACATCACCCTGGAAGTGCGCGAGGCCGAATTCCTGGCCCTGGTCGGCAGCAATGGCGCGGGCAAGACCACCTTGCTGCGGGTCCTGTCCGGCCTGCTCCCCAGCCAATCAGGCCGCATCACATGGGCCGGCGCGGAGATCCAGGGCAACACGCCCGACCAGATCTTCCGGCAGGGGATCGTTCAGGTCCCCGAAGGCCGCCAGCTCTTTCCCCGCATGTCGGTGCAGGACAATCTGCTGATGGGCGCCTACCGGCGCGCGGATGCGGCGGCGATCCGCACCGATCTGGAGCAGGTGTACACCCAGTTCCCGCGCATGGCCGAGCGCCGCCGGCAACTGGCCGGCAGCATGTCGGGCGGCGAACAGCAGATGTGCGCCATGGCCCGCGCCCTGATGGCGCGCCCGCGCCTGCTGCTGGTGGATGAAATGAGTCTGGGCCTGGCGCCCATCGTCGTCGATCAGTTGATGGACAGCCTGGCGAGCATCCGCGACCAGGGCGTCACGGTGCTCCTGGTCGAACAGGACATCCATCTGGCCCTGGCGGCGGCCGATCGCGCCTACGTGCTGGAAACCGGCCATATCGTCCAGGAAGGTCCGGCCCGCGAGCTGATCGAGGACCCGGAGCTGAAACGGGCGTATCTGGGCGTATAGCGGTCGCCCGGCCGATCAGGCGACTTCGCGCACGGCCGGGGCCGGCTGCGCGATCGCCTCGGACACCCGGTCGCGGGTCAGTTCGGGGGCCAGCATCTCCATCAGCACGTACACGAAGTCACGCAGAAAGACGCCGCGCTTGATGGCGACGCTGGTGGTGTGCTTGCCGAACAGATGGCCGGCCGGCAGCCCCACCAGGCCTTTATCGCGCCGGGGGTCGAACGCCACGCCGGCGATGATGCCGATGCCCAGGCCGATGTCGGCATATGTCTTGACCACGTCCGCGTCGATGGCTTCCAGCACGATATCGGGCGTGATGCCCGCCTGCTCGAAAGCGGCATCGATGGCGCGGCGCCCCGAAAAGGCCCGGTCGTAGGTGACGATGGGATATTGGGCCAGATGTTCGAGCGACAGATTGCGGGCCGCGCTGGACGTCAGGCCGGTCAGGGGGTGATCGGGCGGCACCACCAGCGTGTGTTCCCAGGAATACACCGGCAAGGCCACCAGGCCCGGCGTATCGGCCAGGGTTTCGGTGGCGATGGCCAGATCGGCCTGCTCATGCAGCACCAGACGGGCCAGATGCTCGGGGTTGCCCTCGGCCAGCGAGACGTGCACTTTCGGAAACCGGGCCCGGAAGGCCGGAATCACGCGCGGCAACAGATAACGGGCCTGCGTGTGGGTGCAGGCGATCACCAGCGCGCCTTCGTCGCGCTGGGCGAACTCATCGCTGACCTTTTTCAGATTGTCCACCTCGCGCATGATGCGGTCGATGACGGTGGACACGGCCTGGCCCGGCTTGGTCAGGCCCTTCAGGCGCTTGCCATGGCGCTCGAAGATCTTGATGCCCAGTTCATCCTCGAATTCGATGATGGCCTTCGATACCCCGGGCTGCGAGGTATACAGGGCCCGGGCGGCTTCAGTCAGGTTGAAGCCGCGGCGGATGGTTTCGCGGACAAAACGGAATTGCTGAAGATTCATATGCCATGGCCCTGTAGGAACAGCCATTATATGGAATATGAAACGCGCTTTATATTATTTTTTGTTATTTGTTTAGTCGGCTGAATGGAAACGCGGCAGGGCGCCGGGCGGCCTTTCGACCGCACCGGCGCCCTGCCGTTCCAGACCCGATGGTCCGCCCGCGTCACCGCATGGCGATCGTCGTATTCACGTCCGTGGGGTGCGCCTGCCAACGCGCCGTGATGGTCTTGGTCTGCGTCCAGAAATAGATGGACTGACGGCCGTTGGGCCCCAGATCGCCGAGTTTCGAAGCCCTCGACCCCGTGAAGCTGAACCAGGCCACCGGCACCGGGATGGGGATATTGATGCCCACCTGGCCGACGTCGATGTTGTTCTGGAAATAACGGGCATGCCCGCCATCCTGGGTGAAGATCGACGTGCCGTTGCCATTGGGGTTGGCATTGACGAATTCGACGGCCTCTTCCAGGGTATCGACCAGGACCACGGACAGCACCGGCCCGAAGACTTCTTCTTCGTAGATGCTCATGCCGGCCTTGACCTTGCTGAACACGGTGGGACCGACGAAATTACCCTGCTCGTAGCCTGCGACCTTGATGCCGCGCCCATCCAGCAGCAATTCCGCGCCTTCGTCCACGCCTTTCTGGATGAAGCCCTCGACGCGTTTTTTGGCGGCGGGCGAAATCAGGGGGCCCAGATCCGCCTTGCGGTCGGTGCCGATATTGACCTTCAGTTTCTTGGCCCGCTCGACGAAGTCCGGCAGCCATTTCTGCGCCTCGCCGACCAGCACCAGCACGGAAATCGCCATGCAGCGTTCGCCGGCCGCGCCGAAGGCGGCCCCCAGCATGGAATTCAGGGCGGCCTCGCGATCGGCGTCCGGCATGATGATGCTGTGGTTCTTGGCGCCCATCATGGCCTGGCAGCGTTTGCCGGCATTGGACGAGCGGCGATAGATTTCCGTGCCTACCCGCGTCGAGCCGATGAAGGACACGGCCTTGATGTCGGGGTGATCGCACAATGCGCCGGCCACATCCGGGCCGCCATGCACGACGTTCAGCACGCCGGGGGGCAAGCCGGCTTCCAGGGCCAGTTGCGCCACCATCAACGAGGCGGTCGGGTCCTGCTCGGAGGGCTTGTACACGAAGGTATTGCCCATGGTGACGGCGATCGGGAACATCCAGCAGGGCAGCATCACGGGGAAATTGAACGCCGTGATCCCGGCGCAGACGCCCAGCGGCTGCAGGATGTTGTAGACATCGATGCCGGTGGCCGCGTTTTCCGCGTAATCGCCCAGTTGCAGCACATTGGCCGACACGGCGTGTTCCACGCCTTCCAGGCCGCGGGCAACCTCGCCTTCGGCGTCGGGGATGGTCTTGCCGTGTTCACGGGACAGGACTTCCGCGATCTTGCCGGTGTTGTCCCGCAGCAGGCGGGCCAGGTCGGTCATGATCTGCCGGCGCTTGGCCTGGCTGACGTTGCGCCAGGTCTTGAAGGCTTCTTTCGAGTTGGCGATGGCCCGCTCGACTTCGGCCGGCGTGGCGAAGGGCACCCGCGCCACCACTTCCTGGGTGGCCGGATTGATGACGTCCCGCCATTCTTTGGTTTCGGACTGGACCAGTTTCCCGTCGATCAGTAGCGGGACGCGTGGAATATCGCTCATGCAAGTCTCCTTGTTGAAATCGGATGGATTCCGCAGGGCGGGCTACTCAAGTCAAGTGCCGCCTCCTATGTCATTCCCCAGTGTAGTTGTGTAAAAAACTTATTACCATGAAAATATTTGCACATTGGTTGACGATATTTGCACAAGCCATGACAGACTGGGATGCCATCCGCTATTTTCTGGAAGTCGCTCGCACACAGAGGGCCAGCGCCGCCGCTCAACGGCTGGGGGTGCGGCACAGCACCGTCACGCGGCGCATCCGGGGCCTGGAACTCGACCTGGGCATCACCCTGTTCGAAAAATCACGCGTCAGCGGCTTCACCCTGACGGAAGAAGGCCTGCGCTTCTTCGCCTATGCCGAACAGGTGGAAAGCGCCCTGCTGGCCGCGCGCGAAGCCCTGTCCGGATCCGCGCAGGGGCCGAGCGGCCACCTGCGCATCGGCTCCACTGAAGGTTTCGGCAGCACCATCCTGACGCCGCTGATGATCGACTTCCAGCGCCGCCACCCCGGCATGACCCTGGACATCATGCCGGTGCCGCGCTACATCAGCCTGTCCAAGCGCGAGGCCGACATCGCCATTGCCCTGGAACGCCCCCAGCGCGGCCCCTATCTGTGCACCAAGCTGGGGGACTATGCCCTGCAGCTTTACGGCACCCGGGAATATCTGGACCGCCAGCCGCCCATCCGCCACCGGCACGATCTGGAACACCACCGCTTCATCGGCTATGTGGACGAGCTGCTGTTCAGCGACCGCCTGCGCTATCTGGACGACCTGGCGCCGGCAGCCAACGTCGTATTCCGCAGCACCAGCGTGCTGGCGCAATATCAGGCCGTCCTGGGCGGCCAGGCCCTGGCCATCCTGCCGTGTTTTCTGGCGGCGCAGGACACGCGCCTGGCGCCGGTGCTGGAACGCGACATCCACGTCACCCGCAGCTTCTGGATGTACTGCCACGAAGACCTGCGCCAGACCCGTCGCGTCATGGCCCTATGGGATTATCTGAAGCACGCCATCGACCTGAACCGCGACCTGCTGCAAGGCGGTAGCCGCACGCTGCGCACACCTGCCGAGGACTGGACGCCCTCCTACAGGGCGGATCCGGACGCCGCGTGAAGGCGGGTTGCCCGCGCGGGATCAGCCAGCGGCCGACGCTGCGTGCTGTCTGCGTGGCTTGGGCATGCGGATGCGCCGCCACAGCAGCCCCAGCCCCAAGGCCAGGAACAGGCCATGCACCAGCCAGACCCCCAGCCAGAAGGACAGCACCCCATTGCCGATCCAGCCGCGCGACAGATTGATCAGGTTCATGTACAGCAGCGCCAGCAGCCCGGCCAGCAGCAGGTCGCCGGAACGCCCCAGGCGTGGATTCACCGCGCCCAGCGGCAAGGCGATCAGGGCCAGATTCAGCACGGCGATCGGCAAAGCCAGGCGCCACATCAATTGGGACAGGGATTCATTGTCCCCATGCCGCAGCAGATCCAGCGTCGGCCGCGCCTTGATTTCCTGCAACGCCTTCTGGCGAGCGGCTTCCAGCGCCCCCGGGTCCGTGCGGCTTTCGATCCGCACGCCGTACCGCTGGAAATCCAGCATCCGCAGTTCGGGGGTGCCCGGCTTCAGGTCGTAGCGGTGCCCCGGTCCCAGCACCAGGAAACGGTCGCCGTTGGCTTCCGTGCGGATGGCGGCGCTGTCGGCGGTGACGATGCTCAGCCAATCGGGTTCGATGATCCGGGCCACGACGCGGCCCAGCTCATCGTCGGGGCGCGAAGGCGATTCGGCGAAAAAGACCCGCTGCCCATCGTCGGTTTCGATGAACTGGCCGGCCGTGACCTTGGACAAGTCGGAACGTTGTTCGAACCGCTGGCGATATTCGGCAATCTGCCCGTAGGCCCAGGGCGAGGCCGACAACGTCAACACGGCCACCACGGCGGCAACCGGCACCGCGAACATCATGACGGGGCGCAGCCAGTCGGCCAGCGACAGGCCGCTGGCGAACCAGACGGGCATTTCCGATTCGCGGTAGCTGCGCGTGACGGTCGTCAGCACCGCCACGAACAGGGCCACCGACAAAATGACCGGCAAGGCCGTGATGCTGGAAAAGGCCGCCAGCCCCAGCACGACGTTGGCGCCGATGTCGCCATTGGCGGCTTCGCCCAGCAGCCGCACGATCAGCACACTGAGCCAGACCACCAGCAAGGTGGAAAATACAATGCCGGCGTGGCTGGTGATTTCGGAAAAGACGGCGCGCTTGAACAATGACATGGGAAAATGCGGAATAATGGGCCGTCAATCTGAGGCGGGCATGTTGACCGGCGAATCAGCCGGATGCAAGACGCGCACAGCCGGATCTAAGGAAAACGAATGGAATTTAGCACAAGCACCTCGACTACCCTGCACACCGTGAAAACCCAGGCGCTGGCGGTCGGCGTCTTTCAGGACGGCATCCTGAGCCCCGCCGCCGATGCGCTGGATCAGGCCTGCGGCGGCGCGATCCGCGCCGTCGTCCAGTCGGAGTTCGACGCCGCCCCCGGCAGCTGCCTGACCCTGCACGCGCCCGCCGGCATCACGGCCAGCCGGGTCATTTTACTCGGCCTGGGCCGCCAGGATAGTCTGACGGCCTCCACCCTGGCCAAGGCGCATCAGGCTTTGGCGGGCTACTGCGTCCGCGCCGGCGTCAGCACGGCCGTCTCCACCCTGTGCGCCTTGAGCGCGAACGATGCGTCCCTGACGGATTGCGCCCGCGCGGCGGCCCGCCTGGTCAGCGCCGCGTCCTACCGCTACGACCAGACCTTCAGCCAGGCCAAACCCGCCGTCAAGCTGCGCAGCTTCACCCTGCACCTGCCCCGCGCCAAAGCCGCCCAGGCCAAGACCGGCCTGGAACAAGGCGCCGCCATCGGCGCGGGCATCAACCTGGCCCGTCTGCTGGGGGATTTGCCGCCCAACGTCTGCACCCCCACCTACCTGGGCCAGACCGCGCGGAACCTGGCCAAGCAGTTCAAGACGCTGAAGGCCGAAGTCCTGGACCAGAAAAAGATCGAAGCTCTGAAAATGGGTTCCTTCCTGTCCGTGGCGAAGGGATCGACCGAACCGCCGGCCTTCATCGTGCTGCGCCATACGCCCAGCAAACCCGCCAACCGCAAGGCCGCCCCCATCGTGCTGGTCGGCAAGGGCATCACCTTCGACGCCGGCGGCATTTCCCTGAAACCGGGTCCCGGCATGGACGAAATGAAGTTCGACATGTGCGGCGCGGCCAGTGTCCTGGGAACGATGCGCACCGTGGCCGAGCTCGACCTGCCGCGTGAAATCATCGCCATCGTGCCCAGTTGCGAAAACCTGCCCAGCGGTTCGGCCGTCAAGCCGGGGGACATCGTCACCAGCCTGTCGGGGCAGACCATCGAGGTCCTGAACACCGACGCCGAAGGCCGCCTGATCCTGTGCGATGCCCTGACCTATGCCGAACGCTTCAAACCGGCCGCCGTGATCGACGTAGCCACCCTGACCGGCGCCTGCGTCATCGCGCTGGGCCACGTCAACAGCGGCCTGTTCACCCAGGACGACACCCTGGCCGCCGAACTGCTGGCCGCGGGCCGCCAGGCCCAGGACCCCGCCTGGCGCATGCCCCTGGAAGACGCCTACCAGGATCTGCTGAAATCGAATTTCGCCGACATGGCCAATATCGGCGGCCGTCCGGCCGGGTCCGTCACGGCGGCCTGCTTTCTGTCGCGCTTCACCGGAAAATACCGCTGGGCGCACCTGGACATCGCCGGCACAGCCTGGCTGGAAGGCAAGCAGAAAGGCGCCACCGGCCGCCCCGTGCCCCTGCTGGTGCAGTATCTGCTGGGGCAATGCGGGGCATGAGCCGCGTGGATTTCGCCTACGGCGCGGCGCACCGCCTGCGGGCGGCCTGCCGCACCGCGGCCCGCCACGTAGAGGCGGGCCACCGCCTGCTGGTCTACTGCACCGACCCCCGGCGCCTGCGGCGCTTCGACGGCCTGCTCTGGGATTTCGACCCTGCCAGCTTCATCCCGCATGCCTACGCGCACGACCCGCTGGCCGACCAGGCCGACGTCATCCTGGCGGCGGACGCCGACGCCCTGGCTGCGGCGCCCGCCACCGGCTGGCTGCTGAATCTGGATCTTGCCTGCCCTCCGGATGCCGGCCAATTCGATCGCATCCTGGAAATCGTATCCGGGCACGAGGCCGACCGCGAAGCCGCCCGCAGCCGCTGGGCGCAGTACCGGGACGCCGGACATGACGTGCGGGGGCACCAGTTGTCAGCGGGAACTTGGGAACCCTGAGCCGGTCCAAGCCATGACAGTCTGGACGATTTCGTTCAGCTTAATGTAAGATTACTGCATCCACTATGCTATAAGCGTTAGACTGATCTGACGCACGACAGGAAACCACCATGTCCGACTTTCGCAATACCCTACCTCGCGCCGGCGCCTACGACGTGTCGGTCACCGCCCGCAACCGCGTGCTGCGCAACACCTACTGGCTGCTGGCCTTATCCCTGATTCCCACCGTGCTGGGCGCGGCCGTCGGCCTGCATTTCGGCATGGGCAAGGTCATGGCCTCCAACCCGGGCACCAGCACGCTGGTCTTCCTGGTGGGCGCCTTCGGCCTGATGTTCCTGGTCGAACGCAACAAGAACTCTTCGCTGGGCGTGGCCCTGCTGCTGGGCTTCACCTTCTTCATGGGGCTGATGCTGTCCAACCTGCTCGGTTTCGTCCTGGGCATGGGCAACGGCGCTCAGTTGATCATGCTGGCCTTCGGTGGCACGGCGGCCGTCTTCGGCACCATGGCCACGGTGGCCACCACCACGAAACGCGATTTCACCCACCTGCAGAAATTCCTGTTCGTGGGCGTGGTCCTGCTGATCGTGGCTTCGCTGGCCAATATGTTCTTCCAGATCCCGGCCCTGATGCTGACCTTGTCGGTGCTGGCCATCGGCATCTTTTCCGCCTTCCTGCTGGTCGACCTGCAGCGGGTCGTGCAGGGCGGCGAAACGAACTACGTCACGGCCACCCTGGCGGTCTACCTGGATCTGTACAACATCTTCGCCAACCTGCTGATGCTGCTGGGCATCCTGGGCGGCAACCGCGACTGATCCACAGTCTCACGCAGTGATCTGGCGGGCTTCGGCCCGCCTTTTTATTTGCGGCAAGCCCCGTCCGATGTCAACGGACCGGATCGGCCGGGAAAGCCCCCGGCGCCACCCCAGCGCCCAGCCTTACGCCGACGAGTCGGGCCGAGCGGCCGGCGCAGACAGTTTCTTCACCCCCTCGGCGGCGATCAGGATCACCGCCAGCCAGATCGGTCCGTAGGTCAGCCACTGGGCCGGGGCCACCGACTCGCCCATCAGCAGGAACGCCACCCAGAACAGCAGCACCGGCTCCACATAGCTGAGCAGCCCGAACAAGGTCATGGGCAGCAGTCGGCTGGCCGCCAGGTACATGGACAGCGAGACGGCGCTCAGCAGCCCCAGCAATGGCACCTGCAGCAGCAGGCGCGGATGCGCCGCGAAAATGCGGGCAGCCTCGGCCGCCTGGGACTGCAGGATCAGGACGGCAACGGGCAGCAGGAACAGCATGTCGAACCACAGGCTGCTCAGCGCATCGACCCGCAGGCGTCGCCGCAGGATGAAGTACGGCGGATAACCCAGCGCCACCAGCGCGGTCGCCCACGATACCGACCCCAGCCGCCACCATTCATGACCGACCCCCAGCAAAGCGAACGCGACCGCCCAGGCCTGCCAGCGGCTGAGCCGCTCGTGGTAGACCAGCCGGCCGGCCAACACCATGACCAGCGGCAGCAGAAAATAACCCATGGACACGTCCAGGGCATAGCCATGCAGGGGCGCCCAGACGAACAACCAGAGCTGGACCCCCAGCAACCCGGAGCACAGGAGCATCGCCGCCAGAAACCGGCCATGCCCGAATCGCCGCGCCGTCGCACGCAGGGCGCCCCAGCCCCGCGCCCGATGGACCACCAGGGCCATCATCGGCAAGCCCATCAGAATGCGCCAGGCGAACACGATGTCGCCATCGAAGGGCTGCATCAGCGTCGCATAGAAATACATGGCGGCAAACAACGCCGACGAAGCGACCGACAGGACGATGCCTTGCTTCATGAGAACAGACTTAAAAAAGATTCAGTAGCGTTGCAGGTCCATCAGCACCTGGCGCGTACGCAAGGGGGCGTCCAGCAGCATGTCCAGGCGCTCCCGCAAGGCCTGACGCAAGACCGGCTCGGCGCCCGCATCGGCGAAATCGGGCACAGGCGCATCCACGCCGTAGCCCGCTTGTTCCAGCAGCAACCATTCAAACCGCCGCAAAGCGGCGGCATGAGAGCGGGCCTGGGTATCGGCCAAGGCGTCCAGCGCCGCTTCGTAGGCGTCATAGACGCCGGGGTGCGGGTCCTCGCGCGCCAGCAGGCGCAGGATCAGCTCGTTCAGATACCAGGCCGACATCATGGCCCGGCCGTTCAACAGCCGCACAGGACCGGCTTCCGCCCGCACCAGGGTATGGACTTCGGCGGCCCCCGACCAGGACAGCCACAGCGGCTGGAACGCGACCAGCACCGGCCTCAAGACGGAATATGGGCGCTTGGCGCCCTTCGCCACCACCGCGACGCAACCGTGGTCGCGGGTGAAACACTGGACGATCAGCGAGGTTTCACGCCATGGGCTGGCATGCAGCACATAGCCTTGCGCATCCTGGATGCGCAAGCCTCGTCTAGTCATACCCCAGTTCCCGCAGGGTGGCCTCGCGCCCGGACCAGCCCTTGCGGGTCTTGACGTAGACATCGAGGAACACGGGCTTATCCAGCAGCTTGACCATATCCTGGCGCGCCTCGGTGGCAATGCGCTTCATGTGCTGCCCCCCCGCCCCCAGCAAAATCGGCCGGTGGCTGTCGCGTTCGATGACGACGCAAGCCGCGATCCGCACCCCGCTGTCGTCTTCTTCCCATTGTTCGATCACCACCGTGCAACCATACGGCAATTCATCGCCCACCAGCCGGAAAATCTTTTCCCGGATCAGCTCGGACGCGAGGAAGCGGACCGGGCGGTCGGTGAAGGTGTCGGCCTCGAAGAGGTGTTCGCCTTCAGGCAGATACTGGGCGATCTCGCCCACCAGCACGTCCAGCTGCACGGAACGCGCGGCGCTGACGGGCACGACCGCCGCATAGGGGAATTCCTGGGTCAGGCGCGCCACGTAGGCGAACAGGGCGTTCTTGTCCTTCAGGGCATCGATCTTGTTGACGACCAGGATCACCGGCCGCTGGCGCGGCAGCAACGGCACCATGGCCGCATCGCCCGCCGACCATTTACCGGCCTCGACGACGTGCACCACGACGTCGACTTCCGCCAGGGCCTGGGTGACGACCCGATTCATCATGCGATTCATGGTCCCGCCATGGCGGGTCTGGAAACCGGGGGTATCGACGAAGACGAACTGGTCCGCCCCCTGGGTCAGCACCCCGTGAATGCGGTGGCGGGTGGTCTGCGCCTTGCGCGACACGATGGACAATTTGGCGCCGATCAGGGCATTGCCCAGCGTCGACTTGCCGACATTGGGCCGCCCCACCAGGGCGACGAAACCGCAGCGGCTGGCGGGCTTTTCCGCATCCGCCCCCGTATCGGGAGGCGCCTTCAGGGAATCATCATTCATGTCTTTTCCTGGGAAACCGCGACCGGCAGGGACAACTGGGCGGACTTGCGATGGCGGCGCCCCGACCGGCGCGCCGGCCCCAGCGATTCCACTGCCGCGATGACCTGGCCGGCGGCAGCCTGTTCGGCCGCTCGCCGGCTGGCGCCCGAGGCCTGGACCCGGATATCGAGCTGCGCGACCGAACATTCCACGTCGAACGTCTGATTATGCGCCGCCCCGCGGGTGGAGACGACTTCGTAGTGCGGCAGATCCAGCCCGCGTCCCTGCATGATTTCCTGCAACAGGGTCTTGGGGTCCTTGCCGAAGGTGCGCACGTCGATGTGCGCCAGGATCGGGCGGTACAGTTGTTCGATGACCCGGCTGACCTGATCGTAGCCGCCGTCGAGCAGCAAGGCGCCGAAGATGGCTTCCAGGGCATCGGCCAGGATGGAAGGGCGCCGGAAACCGCCGCTTTTCAATTCGCCCTCGCCCAGGCGCAGGTAACTGGACAGGGACAGTTTCTGCGCGATGTCGGCCAGAGCCGACTGCTTGACCAGGTTGGCCCGCACGCGCGACAGATCGCCTTCATCCATTTCCGCGTGCTCGGTGAACAGCAACGCGGAGACGACGAAATTCAGCACCGAATCACCCAGGAATTCCAGGCGTTCGTTATGCGGCATGCCATGACTGCGATGCGTCAGGGCCTGTTCCAGCAGGGCCTGGTCCCGATAGCGGTAATCCAGGGCCGCCTGCAGCGTATCGAGCCCAGCCATCAGTGGAACCCGCCGATCCGGCTGGGCGAACTGAAGTTCATCCAGACGAAAAATGCCCGTCCGACGATGTTGCGGTCCGGCACGAAGCCCCAGTAGCGGCTGTCCAGGCTATTGTCGCGGTTGTCGCCCATCATGAAGTAATGGCCCGCCGGCACCGTGCAGCGCACCCCGCCATCCTGATACGCGCAATTGTTGATGTCCGGGAAACGCGTGATCGGCATGAAATCCTGGGGCGCGTGGACATTCAGCAGGATGCGGTGCGAAACCTGCCCCAACTGTTCCCGGTACTGGCCCACATAGACGGCGCGGTCGGGCTCGAAATAATCGCCGGCGCGCTCGCGCGGCACCGGCTGGCCGTTGATGGACAAGGTCTTGTCGCGGTATTCGATGACGTCGCCCGGCACCCCCACCACGCGCTTGATGTAGTCCACGGACGGGTCCACCGGATAGCGGAACACCACCACGTCGCCCCGATTGGGCGTGCCGATGTCGATGATCTTGCGGTCGATGACCGGCAGGCGGATGCCATACTGGAATTTGTTCACCAGGATCAGGTCGCCGTTTTCCAGGGTCGGCAACATGGAGCCGGACGGAATGCGAAAGGGCTCGACCACGAAAGACCGCAGCACGAATACGAACAGGATCACCGGGAAGAAGCTGACGCAGTACTCGACCCACCACGGGGCCTGAAAGGCGCGGTCGTACGCCTGCTGGCATTCGGCCTGCAAGGCGGCCGGGTCCAGGCCTGCCGCATTGTTGCGGCAGGCCTGGGCGGCGGCCTCGGCTCGCGCGCGGCGCCGGCCCCGCAAGCGGACCCGATCGAGCAGCCAGACCAGTCCGGTCACGACCAGGGCGACAAACAGCAGCAATGCAAAATCCCAGCTCATCGGCAATCCTTACTTATCCTCGACCTGCAGGACAGCCAGGAAGGCTTCCTGCGGGATTTCCACGTTTCCGACCTGCTTCATGCGCTTTTTGCCGGCTTTCTGCTTTTCCAGCAGCTTCTTTTTACGCGAGATGTCGCCGCCATAGCATTTCGCCAGCACGTTCTTGCGCAGCGCCTTGACGTTTTCACGGGCAACGACCTCCGCCCCGATGGCGGCCTGGATGGCGATATCGAACATCTGGCGGGGAATCAGGCCGCGCATGCGGGTCACGACATCCCGGCCCCGGTGCCGGGCATTGGCGCAGTGCACGATCATCGACAAGGCATCGACCCGATCTCCATTGATCAGCAGGTCCACGCGCACCACGTCGGCCACGCGGTATTCCTTGAATTCATAATCCATGGAGGCATAGCCGCGCGACACGGATTTCAGGCGGTCGAAGAAGTCCAACACGATTTCCGCCAGCGGGATTTCGTAGCTGAGATGCACCTGGCGGCCGTGATAGCTCATGTTCAGCTGCACGCCGCGCTTGGATGTGCACAGCGACATCACCGGACCCACGTATTCCTGCGGCATGAACAGGGTCACCGTCATGATGGGTTCGCGGATCTCCTGGATGTGGCCGACTTCCGGCATGCGGGCCGGGCTGTCCACCCGGAGCAGCTCGCCGTCGCGGTGCAGGACTTCGTAGACCACCGACGGCGCGGTGGTGATGATGTCCATGTCGAACTCGCGCTCCAGGCGCTCCTGCACGATGTCCATGTGCAGCAGGCCCAGGAAGCCGCAACGAAAGCCGAAACCCAGGGCCTGGGAGACTTCCGGCTCGAACATCAGGGACGAGTCATTGAGCTTGAGTTTCTCCAGGGAATCGCGCAGTTGATCGTATTCGCTGGATTCCACCGGGTAGACGCCGGCGAACACCTGGGGTTTGACTTCCTTGAAACCGGGCAAAGGACCGGAGGCCGGCTTGCCCGCCAGCGTGATCGTGTCGCCGACCTTGGCGTGCTCGAGTTCCTTGATGCCCGCGATGATGAAGCCGACCTCGCCGGCCGACAGGGCATCCCGAGCCTCGGATTTAGGCGTGAACACCCCCAACTGCTCGCACAGGTGCGTGGCGCCGGTGGCCATCAGCAGAAGCTTGTCCTTCGGACGCAGAACGCCGTTGACAACGCGCACCAGCATCACCACGCCCACGTAATTGTCGAACCAGGAATCGATGATCAGGGCCTGCAGCGGCGCGGCGGGATCCCCCTGGGGCGGCGGCACGCGCGCCACGACGGCTTCCAGGATCTCGTCGATGCCCAGGCCGGTCTTCGCGCTGGCCTGGATGGCATCGGTGGCGTCGATGCCGATGACGTCCTCGATTTCAGCGGCCGCGGCGTCCGGATCGGCGGATGGCAAGTCCATTTTGTTCAGGACCGGCAGGACTTCGACCCCCAGCTCGATGGCGGTATAGCAGTTGGCCACCGTCTGGGCCTCGACTCCCTGAGTGGAATCGACCACCAGCAAGGCCCCCTCGCACGCCGACAGCGAGCGGCTGACCTCGTAGGAAAAGTCCACGTGACCCGGCGTGTCGATCAGGTTCAAGGCATAGACGCGGCCATCGGCGGCGGTATAGCGCAATGCGGCCGTCTGCGCCTTGATGGTGATGCCGCGCTCACGCTCGATATCCATGGAATCCAGCACCTGCGCCGCCATCTCGCGGTCTTGCAGGCCGCCGCAACGGTGGATCAGGCGGTCGGCCAGAGTCGATTTGCCATGATCGATGTGCGCGATGATGGAGAAGTTGCGGATGTGGTCCATAGACTGCGTGCGGAACTCGGGAAAGTCGGAAAAGGATAGGGAAGGCAAACCGGTATGCCGTCAATAAAGGGGGGCGCCGCAAGGCGCCCCCCTTCGGTACAGACCGTATTTTAGCTTTTTCCCGTCGGGGAATCCCTAGGGGGTCATTGGAGCTTGACGATCACCCACTGGGACTGCTGATCCCGGCTGACCAGCAGCACGACCGGATTGGACTTGTCCAGAGCCTTGACCGCCTTTTCGTACTGCGCGGGGCTGGTGATGTCGGTGTTGTTCACCCGCAGGATGACGTCGCCCGCTTCGATCCCGGCATCCGCCGCCGGACCTTCGGCCCGGCTGACCAGCACCCCCTGATCCAGGCCCGAATCCGCAGGCAAGGCCTTGACGCCGAGCCCCAGGCGGTCGGTGCCGTCATTGGCGGGAGCTTCGGGGTTGGAGGACGCGGCCGCTTTCTGATCCAGTTCCGCGACTTTGGCCTTCAGTTCCAGCGACTTGCCCTTGCGCCAGACCTGGATCGTGGCATTGGTGCCCGGCTTGGTCGCTCCGACCAGGCGCGGCAGATCCGTCATGTGCTTGATGGCATGGCCGTCGAAGGCGGTGATCACGTCGCCGGCATGCACGCCCGCCTTGGCGGCCGGACCGTCGGGCTCGACGCTGCTGACCAGGGCGCCCTGCGACGTGCCCAGCCCCAGGGCCTTGGCGACGTCATCCTGGACTTCCGTGATCTGCACCCCGATGCGGCCACGCGTGACCTTGCCCTGCGTCTTGAGCTGATCCACCACCCGCATCACTTCATCGATCGGAATGGCCAGGGAAATGCCCATGAAACCGCCGCTGCGCGAGATGATCTGGGAATTGATCCCCACCACCTGGCCTTGCAGATTGATCAGCGGGCCGCCCGAATTGCCGGGGTTCACCGCCACGTCGGTCTGGATGAAGGGCAGATAATCCCCGGTATCCCGATTGATGGCGCTGACGATGCCGGCCGTCACGGTCGAATCCAGCCCGAACGGCGAGCCGATGGCCAGCACCCACTGGCCCTTCTTCAATTTGTCGGAATCCCCGATCGCCAGGGGCTTGAGCCCGGTGGCGTCGATCTTCAGAAGGGCGATGTCCGTGCGGGCATCCGTGCCGACGACCTTGGCCTTGTATTCCTTGCCATTGGTCATGGTGACGAAAATGCCATTGGAATTATCCACGACATGGTTGTTCGTCAGGACGTAGCCGTCGCTGGAAATGATGAAACCCGATCCGATCCCGCGCGGCACGGTGCGTTCCTTGGGCGCCGGCTGATCGGGCTTGGCATGCGGCCGCTGGGGCTGCTGCTGAGGCCCGTATCCGGGCGGCATGAAATCCGGCCCGAAAAACCAGCGGAACAGGTCGGAGGGGTCCCCGCCGGGCCCGACGGGCGACCGGCGCACCGGAACGGCCTCGGTCGTGCGGATATTGACGACGGAACCCTCGGTTTCAGAGACGATCTGCGTGAAATCCGGCAGCGCCGCCGATGTCGACACGGCGGTTTCGGCCTGGGCGGCGCCCATGGGCGCCGCCGAGATCAGCAGCAGGCCGGCGGCGGCGCCGGCAAAGGCCCGCTTGACACCCAGTGCTCGGGGCAATTGGAAAGCCATGGAGTTCTCCTTGGAAGAATAGATTTAGCGGGCCGCCTGCGGCACATATTGCACGGCACGGGCCAGATCGCGAACCGTCTGGGCGGGTGCTTCGCCAACGGCAGTCAACCAATAGGACGCCAGACGCATCCGATAGATATTGACTGCACCTTGCCGCAGGTCTCCCTGTCTGATGTTTTGATCGCGTTTCGGGTCAAAGGTTTCAATAAAAATCGAAATGGCGGCCAAGCCGTCGGAAACCACCAATTGGTTCACGGCATGGTCCGGCCCGATCTGACGTGATAATTCCGCGACGGACTGGAAACCGGGTGGCAGCGTGAAGCGCCAGCCCTGGGCTCGCAGGTCGGTGGGTTCGCTGGATTCCGTCACCAGCTGCCAATTGCGGGTGTCCCAGTGCGTCGTCAGGGAAGCCGGCTGCACGTCGGCCCCGACGCGGATGCTGCTGAACGCCACCTGGTCCACCAAATGGCCGGCCGGGTCCAGCGTCTGGGATTTCAGCAGCAGATGCGTCTTGACGTCGGTGCAGATGCGATAGCTGTAGCGCAGATGATCGCGGGCCTTGAGCTCGGACACCGTGCATTCCCGCCCGGCAATCCGGTAGACGCGGGACGAGGCGCGCCAGTCATAGTGCGTGGTGATGGCCTGGGAATTGCCCAGCAGCAGGCCCGGAAAATGATCGCTGCGCGCGGGCTGGATGATCACGACCTTGTGATCCGGCCGCAGGCACTGCTCAATACCGTTCTGACGCAGGCATTCGCGCGGGGCGCCGTCCAGCACCTCCAGGCGCTCGCGCTCGCCGGTGCCATCGACCAGATGCACCAGGCGGGACGCCTGCAGCACATGGCCCTGCTGATACACATAGATGCCGGAATAATCCAGCGACCGGGCGGCCTGCTGGACCTGCTGCAAAAAGGCCAGCGCATCGCTGCCGGCGCCCGCCGCCGGGGCGGACTGGGCCGCCGGGGCGCCCGCGCACAGCATCAGGCCCGCCAGCAGGCCGCAGGCCCAGCGGGCAGACCGGGCGCCGCCCTGCTGCGTCATCATCAGTGAGACCCCATGCCGTCATAGGATACCTGGCGCACCGGGCCTGCGCCGGCCATGTCCTGGTGCGCCGCCATGTAATCCGCCAGGCTGGGATCGCTGGCCTCGGACTCGGCGGCCTGGGCCAGCACCGGCGTGCCGGCCGGCGCGGCCTCCTGCCCGGAGAGAAATGGCCGCGCCATCCAGACCACCGAGGCCACGGCCGCCGCCACCGCCAGGCCGGACAGGCCGACGCGCCAGGCATGATGCCGCGCCAGCGGCGCCGGCGCGACGATCGCGGGTTCGGCATCCAGGGCAGCCGATACCCGGGCGTAGAAGCGCTCGGACGGCTGGATGGCCAGATCCTGGCTGCGCATGACATCGCCGATCAGGTGATAGGTATCCCAGACCTGGCGGCCATAGGGGCTGTCGAGCTCTTCGGCCCGCAGATCGGCTTCGCCGTCCACCCAGGACGACACCGAGGCTTCCCAGTCATGGTCTGCGACGGCCGGTTCATGCTTGATATTCATGAGGGCTCCTTACCAGCGGCGGGCCGGATCCTGTTCCATGACCGGCCGCAAGCGGCTGGCAATGGCTTCCCGCGCACGGAAGATCCGGGATCGGACCGTCCCGATCGGACACTGCATGGTGCTGGCAATATCTTCATAACTCATCCCTTCGATCTCTCGCAACACGATGGCCGTCCGCAGGTCCTCGGGCAAGGCATCGATCGCCTCGTTGACGGTCTGGGCGATCTGGCGACTGGCCATCATCGATTCGGGCGTGCTCTGGTCACTTAGGCCATCAATCTGGTCAAAAGTTTCACCATCATCGTTTTCCAGTACAGAAACGGTCGCCGGCCGGCGAAAGCTGGCGGCCTGCCAGTTGCGGGCCGTGTTGATGGCAATGCGATACAGCCAGGTGTAGAAGGCGCTGTCGCCCCGGAACTGCGGCAAGGCCCGATAAGCCTTGATGAAAGCTTCCTGGGCGACGTCCTCGACGTCGGCGGGATCATGGATCATGCGCGACAACAGGCGCATGATCTTGCGCTGGTATTTGATCACCAGCAGATCAAAGGCATGCCGATCGCCGCGCCGCACGCGTTCGACCAGCGCGAGGTCGACCTCGCGCTCGCTCATGCCAGGTCCCCGACGAAGGTCAGATTCGCCTCACGATCATGGAACCGTTGGTGCCGCCAAACCCGAAGGAATTGGACAAGGCGACGTCGATCTTCAGATCGCGCGCCTGGTTGGCACAGTAATCCAGGTCGCATTCCGGGTCCTGGTTGAACAGATTGATGGTCGGGGGCGAGATCTGGCGGTGAACAGCCAGCGTCGTGAAAACGGCTTCAATCCCGCCTGCGGCCCCCAGCAGATGGCCGGTCATGGACTTGGTGGAATTGATGACCAGCTTGCGGGCATGGTCCCCGAAGGCCAGTTTCAGGGCTTCGGTTTCGTTCTTGTCGCCCAGCGGGGTGGAGGTGCCATGGGCATTGACGTAGCTGATTTCATCCGCGTTCACGCCGCTATTGCGCAAGGCATGCAGTATGCCCCGGCGCGGACCGTCCTGGTCGGGACTGGTGATGTGATGCGCATCGGAACTCATCCCGAAACCCAGGAATTCGCCATAGATGCGAGCGCCCCGGCGCTTGGCGTGTTCGTATTCTTCCAGCACCAGCACCCCGGCGCCTTCGCCCAGGACGAAGCCGTCGCGGTCGCGATCCCAGGGGCGCGAGGCCGTGGCGGGATCATCGTTGCGCGTGGACAACGCGCGCATGGCGGCAAAGCCCCCCATGCCCAACGGCGAGACGGAGCTTTCGGCGCCGCCGGCGACCATCACATCGGCATCGCCGTATTCGATCAGACGGGCCGCATCGCCGATGGAATGCAGGCCGGTGGTGCAGGCCGATACCACCGCATAGCTGGGGCCCTTGAGGCCCAGCATGATGGACAACTGGCCGGAAATCAGATTGATCAGGGAAGCCGGCACGAAAAACGGCGAGATCCGCCGTGCGCCGCGCTGGAGGTATTCGGTCTGCATTTCCTCGATGCGAGGCAGGCCGCCAATGCCCGAGCCGATGATGGTCCCGATGCGGTCGGCATTCTCGCCCGTGATTTCCAGGCCGGAATCACGCCAGGCCTGGATACCGGCCGCCACGCCATAATGGATGAAAGTATCCATCTGCTTGGCTTCCTTGGCGGTCATGTAGTCCGTGACCTGGAAATCCTTGACCTCGCCCGCGATCTGGCTGTTGAGCACCGAGGCGTCGAATCGCGTCACCCGCCCAATACCGGAGCGGCCATGGATGAGGTTGTCCCAGGCGGTCTCGACATCATTCCCCACAGGCGACACGATGCCCAATCCGGTTATGACGACTCGTCGTTTCACATACGGCTCCTGAAAAGAAAAAGGCAGTTCATGGCAGATCATCAGGTCGGACATGCAGACCTGCCTGCCCGATGATCACCCGTCACGAACTGCCATGGCCCTGACGCGGCGGATTGCGCCTGCGTCGGGTCGAAATGAGATTACTGTTTGCTATGCGAGGTGATGTAATCGACCGCCTGCTGCACCGTCGTGATTTTCTCGGCTTCCTCGTCGGGGATTTCCGTTTCGAATTCGTCTTCGAGCGCCATCACGAGCTCGACCATATCGAGCGAATCGGCACCGAGGTCGTCAAGGAAGGAAGATTCGTTTTTGATCTCGGCTTCGTTGACGCCGAGCTGTTCAGCGACGATCTTCTTGACGCGCTGTTCGATGCTTTCCATGCATATCTCCAGTTAGGAAAAATCCCGCGAATTATAGCCAAACGAGGACAGCCGGGCTGCGGGTCTTAGTCAAAAAAAAGCAGCTCGGGACCAGACGACTATACGCTGGACGGTTGAAGCACCGAGATCTGCCTACTGAGTTTGAACGGATTTTACCTTAGACGGGTGTCGTCCGTTCTCTTTACCCTACATGTACATACCACCATTGACGTGCAAGGTCGTGCCTGTTACGTAGCCCGCCTGGGGGCTGGCCAGGTAAGCGACGGCATGCGCGATCTCCGCCGCGGAGCCCAAGCGGCCCAGGGGGATCTGCTGCAGAATCGCCGCCGTCTGGGTGTCATTGAGCGCCCGCGTCATATCCGTATCGATGAAGCCCGGCGCCACGCAATTGACCGTGATGCCGCGGCTGCCGAGTTCCTGGGCCAGGGCGCGCGACATACCAGCCACGCCGGCCTTGGCCGCCGCGTAATTCGCCTGGCCCGGGTTGCCGCTATAGCCCACCACCGAGGTGATGTTGACGATACGGCCCCAGCGGGCCTTCATCATGATCTTGGCCACGCCGCGCGACAGCCTGAACACAGCCGACAGGTTGGTGTTCAGCACGGCTGCCCAGTCTTCGTCCTTCATGCGCAGAATCAGCCCGTCGCGGGTGATGCCGGCATTGTTGACCAGAATATGGGGCCCGCCCTGCCCTGCCAGTTCCGCCAGCAGCGCGTCGCAGCCCGCTGCGTCATCGACATTCAGGACCGCGCCCCGGCCGCCCTGGGCCGCCAGGGCCTCGGTGATGCCGTCCGCCCCGGCCTGCGAGGTGGCGGTGCCCACCACAGTGGCGCCAGCGGCGGCAAGTTCCAGAGCGACCGCGCGGCCGATGCCGCGCGAAGCGCCGGTAACCAGGGCGATCTTGCCCGTCAGAATGAGTTCTGCCATATCAGCCTCTCAATGCGTCCAGCGTCTGCTGCAATGACGCCGGATCGGTGATGTTGAAGGTTGTCAGGTCGCGGTCGATGCGCTTGACCAGGCCGGTCAGGACCTTGCCCGGACCGCATTCGACCAGATGGGTGACGCCATCGCGTTTCATCGCCTGGATCGTTTCCACCCAGCGCACCGGATGCCAGGCCTGGCGCACCAGCGCATCGCGGATGGCGGCGGGATCGGCCGGTTGGGCCACATCCACATTATTGATCAGGGAAACGGCGGGCGCACGCACGGCGACCCCGGCCAGGGCCTGTTCGAGCACGGCCGCCGCCGGTTTCAGCAGGCGGGAATGGAAAGGCGCGGACACCGGCAGGGTGACGGCGCGCTTGGCGCCGGCCGCCTTGGCCAATTCGCAGGCCCGTTCCACCGCGGCCGCATGGCCGGCGATCACGACTTGGGCCGGCGCATTGTAATTGACGGCCTCGACGATCTGCTCGCCGGACGCCTGGGCGCAGGCCTGGCGCACGGCGTCGTCGTCCAGCCCCAGGATGGCGGCCATGCCGCCTTCGCCCACGGGAACCGCCGACTGCATGGCCTGGGCGCGCACCCGGACCGTACGCACGGCATCCGTCAGATCCAGCGCGCCGGCGGCCACCAGCGCGGAATATTCCCCGAGGCTGTGCCCGGCCACGACGGCAGGCGCGGCGCCCCCCGCCTGCTGCCAGGCGCGATACATGGCGACCGAGCACAGCAACATGGCGGGCTGGGTATTGGTCGTCAGATTCAGGGATTCGACCGGGCCCCGGGCGATCAGGCCCGTCAGGTCTTCGCCCAGGGCGTCATCGCCCTGCCGCAGGACGGATTGCACGCCGGCGTGATCCGCCCAGGCGTCCATCATGCCTACGGTCTGGGAGCCCTGGCCGGGAAATACGAATGCGATTTTCATGGATGCGAGCCTTACAGTCGGACGAGGACGGAGCCCCAGGTAAAGCCGCCGCCGACACCCTGCAGCAGGGCCAGTTGCCCCGGACGGATACGCCCGTCCCGCCAGGCCACATCGAACGCCAAGGGGACGCTGGCCGCCGACGTGTTGGCATGCTTGTCCAGCGTCACGATCACCTTGTCTTCGGGCAGAGCCAGCTTGCGGCTGATGAAATTCAGGATACGGACGTTGGCCTGGTGCGGGACCATCCAGTCCAGGTCCGAGAGTTCGACGCCGGCCTCTTCGCACACTTCGTGCGCCGAACGCGTCAGGGAATTGACCGCGAGCTTGAACACGGCCTGGCCATCCATCCGCAGGAAGGGATCGCCCGTGACCTGGCCGCCGGCCACGTTGCCCGCAGCGCACAAGATATGCTGTTGGCGCCCATCGGCATTGAGCCGGGCCGCCAGAATGCCGGGTTCGTCCGAGGCGCTGAGCACCATGGCCCCCGCGCCGTCGCCGAACAACACGCAGGTGCGCCGGTCGTTCCAGTCGAGAATGCCGGAAAAGACCTCGGCGCCGATCACCAGGGCATGGCGGGCGCGGCCGGCGCGGATCATCGCATCAGCGGTCGCCAGGGCATAGACAAAGCCGCTGCACACGGCCTGCACGTCAAAGGCGGCGGCGCCGCCGACGCCCAGATTGGCCTGCACCAGACAGGCGGTGCTGGGGAAGATGAAGTCGGGCGTGGAGGTGGCGACGATGATCAGATCCAGGTCGCCCGCCTGCACACCGGCGTTCTCCAGCGCGGCTCGCGCCGCGGCCGTGGCCAGGGTGCTGGTCTTGGTGCCGGGATCGGCGATATGGCGCTGGCGGATGCCGGTACGTTCCACGATCCAGGCGTCGGACGTTTCCACGCCGCGCGTGGCCAGGTCGGCAGCCAGATCATCGTTGGTGACGACACGAGGGGGCAGATAGCCGCCCGTTCCGGTAATCCTGGCGTAAGGCATATCGATTCCGAAAAAGAAACTAGACAGCCTGGGCAGCATCGCCCTGCGAGGGCGAAGGCACGCGGCTGCGCAAGGCATCCAGGCGCTGGATGGTGCCCTCGAGCAGGCCGTTCAAGACGGCCTCGCGGGCACGCTGCAGCGCCTGTCCATAGGCATAGATATCGGCAGATCCGTGGCTCTTGATGACGATGCCGCGCAAGCCCAGCAGCGCTGCGCCATTGTAGCGACGATTGTCCACCCGATCGCGAAAGCGGCGCAGCACGGGCGTGGCCGCCAGACCGGCCGCCATGGTGAACGGCGTGCGGCGGAATTCCTCGCGCATCATGGTGCTGATCATCCGCGCCAGGCCTTCGACCGACTTCAGGACGACGTTGCCGACGAAGCCGTCGCAGACGACCACGTCCACCGTGCCCTTGAAGATGTCGTCGCCTTCGACGTTGCCATAGAAGTTCAACCCGCTGGTCCGCAACAATTCGGCCGCCTGCTTGACGACCTCGTTGCCCTTGATGACTTCTTCACCGATGTTGAGCAGGCCCACCGAAGGCTGGGTCCGGCGGTCCACCGCCGACACCAGGGCCGCCCCCATCAAGCCGAACTGCAGCAGATGGTCGGCCGAGCAATCGACGTTGGCGCCCAGGTCCAGCACCGTGGTCGCCCCGCCCTTTTGATTGGGCAAGGCGGTGGCGATGGCAGGCCGGTCGATGCCGTCCAAAGTCTTCAGCACATAGCGGGATATCGCCATCCAGGCGCCGGTGTTGCCGGCGGAGACCGCCGCATCGGCGCGGCCGTCCTTGACGGCCTGGGCCGCCACCCGCATGGACGAATCCTTTTTGCGGCGCAGGGCGACTTCGACCGAATCGTGCATGGCGACGACTTCGGAAGCATGCAGGATGTCGAACTGCCCGGCGGACACCATGTGCTGCGCCAGCATGGGGCGAATCTGGGATTCGTCCCCCACCAGCAGGCAGCGGGTGTCAGGATGCGCCTGGGCGAACGCCACCGCCGCCGGCACCGTGACGGGCAGGCCGTGATCGCCGCCCATGCAATCGATGGCGACGGTAAGAGTGTGATCGGGCATTGGGCGCGATGGAAACCGAGGCGCCGGATTACTCGTCGTTCTTGGTCTTCAGGACCTTGCGGCCGCGATACACGCCGTTGGGGCTGATGTGGTGGCGCAGGTGTTGTTCGCCGGTGGTGGGCTCGATGGCCGTGGCCGGCGCCGTCAGGAAATCGTGCGAGCGATGCATGCCGCGCTTGGACGGGCTCTTTTTGTTTTGCTGGACAGCCATGATGACTCCTGTGATCGAGGTCGCTTATTTTAAGGTAAGCGCGAACCCGAGTGTTAAATGATGGTTCAGTGTTTCCTGAGCTGTTCGAGAACGGCAAAGGGCGAAGGTTTGGTCACATCCTGGTGTCCTGGTTCATCCGCCGTCCCAGGGCAGACATCGTGCCGGGGGGCGTAGGGCAAAGCCAGAATCAGTTCGTCTTCGATCAGCGCCAGGACATCCAGCTGCCGATCGGCAACCAGATATTCGACGTCGGAGCCTTCACCGGCGGATTCAAGCGCGTCCAGGGCTTCCAGCTGGGCCTGGTCTTTGACCAGCCCGACCGTATTACCCACCTGCACAGGCAAGACAAACGGCCTCAGGCACCGCTGGCAGACCAGTCGCACCGCCCCTTGGGCATGCACATCCAGCCACAAACGCCCGGTGCCGCCATCCTGACGACCCGCGACACGCCAAGTGATTTCAGCATCCTGAGGCACCGGCAGGCCTTGGGTGAGACGCACGAACTCGGAAGCTTTCCGGCTGCCTTCCAGCACCCGACCCGCCCGCGAGAACGCAACGGCATCGACGACCATGAATTCTGACTTCCAGGAAAACTCTAGATTTTACTTGGCAACGGCGATTTAATCAATTTGGGAGATCGATTCACACGAATCCCCTCGAACGGAGTGTAGGGATCCGACAACCCGTGGCGGTCGCGGCGGCGCAGTACACTGCCGGATCCCACCCTACGGCTTGCGTCATGACTCTCATCCTGGCCTCCAGCTCCGTTTATCGGCGCGAACTGCTGCAGCGGCTGCGGCTGCCCTTCCAGTCCCGCTCGCCGGACGTCGACGAGCGTCCGCTGCCGGGCGAATCCCCCCGGGACCTGGCCTGGCGGCTGGCCCGGGAAAAGGCCGACCGTGTCCTGGCCGATCACCCCGGCGCCCTGGTGATCGGATCGGATCAGGTGGCCGCCTGCGAAGGCCAGGCCATCGGCAAGCCCGGCACCCACGAGGCCGCCCGAGCCCAGTTGCAGCGCTTCAGCGGCCGGGAAGTCCGGTTCCATACAGCTGTCTGCGTCACCGACGGGCAATCGCATTTGCAGGACGAGATCACTACCGAATGCGAATTCCTGCCCCTGAGCGCCGCCCAGATCGAGCATTATCTGCGCACGGAACAGCCGTACGATACGGCGGGCAGCGCCAAGGCCGAGGCCCTGGGCATCGCCCTGATGGCCCGCATGCGCAGCGACGACCCGACAGCCCTGATCGGTCTGCCCCTGATCGCGGTATGCCGCATGCTGCGCGCCTTCGGCCTGGACCCCTTGGGATCCTCTGAACCTACCCCATCGGCCTGACTCCATGACTATTCTGCATCTCATTCCCGTCGGACTGGGCGAATCCGCCCCGGAGCGCTGGCTGCCTCTGGCCGCCCGGGAAATCACCGCGCAACTACGCTATTTCATCGCCGAAAACGCGAAGTCGGCACGGGCATTCCTGAAGTTGATCGGCACGCAGGTTCCGCTGCAGGAGATCACGATCCACACGCTGAAACCGGATAGCACGCAGCAGGAGATCCGCGGCTGGCTGGATGCCGTGCCCGCGGACCAGGATCTGGGGCTGGTGTCCGAGGCGGGTTGTCCGGCGGTGGCGGATCCGGGGGCGCTGGTGGTGGCGCAGGCGCATGGGCGCGGTCTGCGGGTGCTGCCCTGGACAGGGCCGTCGTCGATCATGCTGGGGCTGATGGCCAGCGGTCTGCAGGGTCAACGCTTTGCATTTCACGGCTATGCGCCGGTGAAGGCGCATGAGCGCGACGCGCAGTTGCGGGCCTGGGAATCCATGTCGCACAAACAACAGCAGACGCAGATCCTGATTGAAACCCCCTACCGCAACAAGGCGATGTTCGATGCCTTGACGCAGACGCTGAGGGAGACGACGCGGGTGTGCATTGCCAGTTCGTTGACGTGCGCGGACGAGTCGATCCAGACCCGGACGGTGGCGCAGTGGCGCAAGGCGGGGGCGCCGGATTTCGAGAAGAAGCCGACCTTGTTTCTGTTTTTGGCGAGTTGAACGACCAGGGCTTCATTCAGTGAGACCTCGGCGGCGGCCCGCAAGTCTTGCGCCGGCCGGTCGCTTGGTTCCGGCTGCGCCGGAACTGCCCGGACATCAGGCCGGGATCGGGGCGCTCGCCAAACGCGCGGGGTGCTCAGTCCACAGGACTGAGCACAAACGTCCCGCTTGAACGGTGGCTCGCTTGCACCCCCGATCCCGGTCTGATGCCCGGCAAGCTCCAACAGCCGGCGCAAGACTTGCGGGCCACCGCCTGACGAAAAATGCCCGCCCCGGATCCTTTGACAGGTCGTTACCTGGACTGACGGACAACCGCCCTAGGAATCGACGACTTCCCGGTTCAAAGTGCCGGGAGCGACGCGGGCGCGGATCCAGGCCTGCATGTCGGGCACCGTGCCGACCAGCGCCGTGGGCTGGGCGGATTCCAGCAGGGAGGCCCGGTGCGCCCCATAGGACACGGCCAGGCTGTCGATGCCGGCGGCCTTGGCCATCAGCACGTCGTGCGTGGTGTCGCCCACCATCAGGACGGATTCGGGGGCCAGGTCCAGTTCGGCCAGCAGTTGCTCCAGCATGTCGGGGTCGGGCTTGCCTCGGGCCTCGTCCACCGTGCGGGTGGCCCGGAACAGATCTTGCAGGCCCAGACGCTCGATGGAGGTATCCAGGCCCAGGCGGCTTTTCCCGGTCGCCACGGCCAGCACCACGCCTTGGGCGTGCAGGTCGCGCAGCAATTGCGCCTGTCCGTCGAACAGGTGCATGTCGGCCAGCAGATGCCTGAAGTGGGTTTTGTAGCGTTCCGCGAAGGCGTCGACCTGGTCTGCCCGCAGTTCGGGGACCAACTGGTACAAGGCCGTCTGCAGCGACAGTCCGATCACCCAGCCGGCCTGTTCCCGGGTGGGTTCGCGCAGCCCCAGGTCGCGGCAGGCGCCGATCAGGGCGCCGACGATGTGATGGGTGGAATCCAGCAGGGTGCCGTCCCAGTCGAAGATCACGGCCCGGTAGGCTGAGAGGCCGGCATCGGCGATCGGGTCGGCGGCTGTCAGGGGGATGTTCTGTGTCATGTCGTCCAAGGGGGTCATCGTTTCGTATCCAGCCAGTCCAGCACCGCCCGGCAGGCGGGCGGCAGGGGCGCTTCCAGCGCCAGGGGTTCGCCCGTCACGGGGTGAGGAATGTCCAGCCGGTGGGCATGCAGGAACATGCGCCGGAAGCCCTGGGCGAAGAGCGCCGCGCGGACGGCATCCGGTCCGTATTTCTCGTCGCCCGCGATGGGATGGCCCTGGGACGCCAGATGCACCCGGATCTGGTGGGTGCGCCCGGTGCGCAGCTCGGCGCCCAACAGGGAATAGGCGCCGCCATAGCGGCGCTGCAAGGTGATGATGGTGTGCGCGGGTTTGCCCAGGGGGTCGACCCGCACGCGGCGCTCGCCGCCCGGGGTCAGGTATTTCAGCAGCGGCAGGCGGATGTGCTGGCGGTCGTTGACCCAATCCCCGACCACCAGGGCCAGGTAGTGCTTGCGGCCCAGGCTGTTGCGCATCATGTCGTGCAGGGCCACCAGGGCCTTGCGGCTGCGGGCGATCATGAGCACGCCGGACGTTTCCCGGTCCAGCCGGTGGGCGAGTTCCAGCAGACGTTCGTCGGGGCGGGCGGTCCGCAACTGCTCGATGACCCCGAAAGAGACACCGCTGCCGCCGTGCACGGCCACCCCGGCGGGCTTGTCGATGACCAGAAGATGGGCGTCTTCGTACAGGACGGGGAAGGTGGCCGGCGGCGCGGCCGGGCGGGCGGCGGGGTCGGGCAGCCTCAGCGGCGGGATGCGCACCACGTCGCCCGCCTGCACCCGTGTGTCGGCGCGGCAACGGCCCTTGTTGATCCGCACCTGACCGTCGCGGATGGCCTTGTACAGATGGCTTTTAGGCACGCCTTTGTTCAGGCGCAGCAAGAAATTGTCCAGCCGCTGGCCCGCCGATTCGCTGTCCACCAGCACCTGACGCACAGCCGGTTGGCGCTCGGGTGACATATCTATTTTGCGCATAGGGAAAAGCGGCATATAATCGCAACAGCCTATAGAGGCCGAAAACCGCCAGACGTAGAGACGCAAGGCATGCGCTCCGCCGGGCTGCAGGGACATCATTGTACTGCCTGGATTTCGGTTTCTGGGTCCTTGGTCGCCGGCTCTGTCCCGGTTCCTCCGTCCACCCTATCAGACGGGGAAATCGACAAGCCGCGTGCGACGTTGCAGATTTCTGCTCGCTCTTCCGCACCGGACGCCGCGTTTCGCGCGTTCGCCGTTCCCAGCAACCTTTCGTCAATCACGACCGTGCCCTTGACCTTCCTGCTGCCAGAACCTCGCGCCTACCGGCGCGCCGTGCCACTCTTACCGGAGACTGGCGCGGCCTGATTTCGTCCGCAGCCACCTCCACCGCAGACTGCCGCTATGCACACCGAGTGACCCGTGGTCGTGCGCCGAATCCGGCGCACCTTGACAACGGAGAAACCCACTCATGAAACGCATGCTGTTCAATGCGACGCACCAAGAAGAACTACGCGTCGCCATTGTCGATGGCCAGAAACTCATCGATCTGGACATTGAAACTGCCGGGCGCGAACAGCGCAAAGGCAATATCTACAAGGGCGTCATCACGCGCATCGAACCGGGCCTGGAAGCCTGCTTCGTCAGCTACGGTGAAGAGCGCCACGGCTTCCTGCCCTTCAAGGAAGTCGCCCGCACCTACTTCAAGGAAGGCGTGGACGTGCGCACGGCGCGCATCCAGGATGCGCTGACCGAAGGCCAGGAACTCATCATCCAGGTCGAAAAGGAAGAGCGCGGCAACAAAGGCGCGGCCCTGACGACCTTTATTTCCCTGGCGGGCCGCTACCTGGTCCTGATGCCCAACAATCCGCGCGGCGGCGGCGTCTCGCGCCGCGTGGAAGGCGAAGATCGCCAGGAACTGCGCGACACCATGGACCAGCTGGAAGTCCCGGCCGGCATGAGCATGATCGCCCGCACGGCCGGTATCGGCCGCAGCGTGGAAGAACTGCAGTGGGACCTGAATTACCTGCTGCAACTCTGGACCGCCATCGACGGCGCCGCCCGTGAAAACAAGGCTCCGATCCTGATCTACCTGGAATCCAGCCTGGTCATCCGCGCCATCCGCGACTATTTCTCGCCTGAAATCGGCGAGATCCTGATCGACACGGACGACATCCACGACCAGGCCACGGCCTTCATGAGCGTGGTCATGCCCGACAACGTCAGTCGCGTGAAACGCTACCGCGACGACGTGCCGCTGTTCTCCCGCTTCCAGATCGAACACCAGATCGAAACCGCCTACTCGCGCACGGTGACGCTGCCCTCGGGCGGCGCCATCGTCATCGATCACACCGAGGCCCTGGTGGCCGTGGACGTCAACTCGGCCCGTTCCACCCGTGGCGCCGACATCGAGGAAACCGCCCTGCGCACCAACGTGGAAGCGGCCGACGAAGTCGCCCGCCAGCTGCGCCTGCGCGACCTGGGCGGCCTGATCGTGATCGACTTCATCGACATGGAAGAAGGCAAGAACCAGCGCGCCGTCGAACAGCGCCTGCGCGACGCCCTGCACTTCGACCGCGCCCGCGTCCAGATGGGCAAGATTTCCCGCTTCGGCCTGATGGAACTGTCCCGCCAGCGCCTGCGTCCCGCCCTGAACGAAGGCTCGCACGTCACCTGCCCGCGCTGCACCGGCACCGGCGTGATCCGTGATGCGGAATCCAGCGCGCTGCACGTGCTGCGCCTGCTGCAGGAAGAAGCCATGAAGGAAGGCACCGCCGCCCTGCACGCTCAGGTGCCGGTGGACGTCGCCACCTTCCTGCTGAACGAAAAGCGCCACGACATCAGCCAGATCGAGTCGCGCCTGAAGGTCAACCTGGTCCTGATCCCCAACAAGTCCCTGGAAACGCCGCATCACCACATCGAGCGGCTGCGCCACGACGATCCCCGGCTGGACGACAACAAGACCAGCTTCGAACTCGTCCAGGAACCCGAAGACAAGCTCGTCTGGCAGCCCAACAAGGACCAGGAAGCCAAGGCGCGCCCGGAAGCCCTGGTCAAGGGCATCCAGCCCGCCCAGCCGGCGCCGCACCACGTCGAACGTCCGGCCAAGGCCGCTGCCGCCGCACCGGCGCCGGCCGCCGATGCCACGGGGGGCCTGCTCAAGCGCGTCCTGTCCTGGTTCACCGGCACGACCGCGCAACCGGCCGCGCCTGCGGAATCCACCCCATCCAGCCCGGCTCGCCGGGAAGATGACGGTCGTCGACGCAATGGCGCCGGCCGCCACAATGGACGCCGCCCGGAATCCCGCGCCAATGGCCGCGGCGACCGCGGCGGTCGCGCGGAAAAGGCGGAACCCCAGGATCGTGCCGAGCGCGCGGAGAAATCCACGGACAGCCGCCCCACGCAGCGCCGCGAACGCACGTCGGACGACCGCGCCGCTCAAACGGCAAGGCCCGCCGTCCCCGCGGCTGACGCCACGCAAGACACGGCAGAACCGCGCCGCAGCCGCAACCGCCGTGGCCGTGGCCGCACCCGCAGCGAAGACACGCAGGATCAGGTCGCAACCGACACTGCCGAACTGACGGCCGTCGCCGCTGTGGCAACCGCCTCGACAATGGAACCCGCCGCGCCCGCCGCCGCTCGCGATGACGCGCCGGCGCCGACCGACACCGATGCCGACCTGGTCGCCGGCCCGGCCGTCGACGTCGAAGGGGACGCCGGCCTGGACAGCCCGGACCCGGAGCGCAAGCGCCGTCGTCGTCGCGGCCGTCGCGGTCGCCGTACCGGCGAAGGCGCGGAATCCGCGTCCAGCACAGACACGACGGACACCCCGGAGACCGGCTCAAGCGATCTCGAAACGCATGAAACGCCGCGCTTCGATCCGGAAGCCCTGGATACGGAAGAAGAAGCGGACTCCCTGCAAGCTGCGCCGGCCGAAGAAACCGACGTCACGCCGGCAGCGCCCGAAGCCGTGGCTGCAGAAACCGCTGCCTTCGCGGAACCAGCGCCTGCCGTCGTCCCGGCCGAGATCTTCGAGGCCCCCTCCGCGATGCCGGCCGCCGCGCCCGAAGTCGACGCGCCGGAAACCGACGCCTCCGAAGCTGATGCGCCTGAGGCCGCCGACGTCCCCGCAGCCGCCGCGACGCCTGCTTTCCACCTGCCTCCGGCAGCCCCGGTGCCTGCGCCGGCAGAGGACAGCCATCACCCGATCGTCCTGCCGACCATCGATGAATCCCTGCAATCCGCCGGCATGCAGCTCATCGAAACCCGGGCGGGAGCCACCCCGGCCACGCCCGAGTCGGCGCCCAAGCCTCTGGGCCGCGCCCGCAAAACCGTCGCCAAGGCGCAGGAAGAACCCCTGCAGCAGGTGGAAACCACGCACTGACGGCACGACAGTCGTGGAATAACGCGCCAGCGCTATTCCACGACCGGGCGCCTCCCAGGGGAACACTGTCATCCCCGGAAACGCCCAGTGGTAAAAAAGGCCCGGGATCTGCGAAGATCCCGGGCCTTTTCATGCCTCGGACGCAATGATCAGAACGGCGCCGGACGCATCGCCGCGGCGGGCGCCATGACAGCATCGTCCGCCGCCGGGCTGCCCGCCTGCGGGGCGTCAGGCCGCCTTGGAGACGACCTCGATCGGCTGGCGGGTGAACAGCGCCAGGATATGGGCCAGTTCGGCCTGCATCTCGCGGCGATCCACGACGCAATCGATGGCGCCCTTGGTCAGCAGGAACTCGGCCCGCTGGAAGCCTTCCGGTAATTTTTCACGCACGGTCTGTTCGATCACGCGCGGGCCGGCGAAGCCGATCAAAGCGTTGGGTTCGGCCATGACGACGTCGCCCATGAAGGCAAAGGACGCGGACACGCCCCCCATGGTGGGGTCCGTGAGAATGCTGATGAACGGCAGGCCGGCTTCGGACAACTGATGCAGCATGGCCGTGGTCTTGGCCATCTGCATCAGGGAAAACAGCGATTCCTGCATGCGGGCGCCGCCGGAGGACGACACGCAGATGAAGGGCATGCGGTGATCGATGGCCGCCTGGACGCCCCGGGCGAAGCGTTCACCCACCACCGACCCCATCGAACCGCCCATGAAGGAAAATTCGAAGCAGGCCAGCACAGCCGGCACCGACAGTATCGTGCCGCTCATGACCACCATGGCCTCGGACTCACCTGTCTGCTTGGTTGCTTCGGAAACGCGTTCCGGGTATTTGCGCGAATCCTTGAATTTCAGAGGGTCCATGGGACGCGTCTGACTGCCGATTTCAACCCGGCCTTCCGAGTCCAGCAAGGCGTCGATCCGCGCCCGCGCCCCGATGCGCATGTGATGACTGCATTTCGGGCACACATTCAGGGTCGCCAGCAGATCTTCTTTGTACAGCACGGATTCGCACGAGGGGCATTTGACCCACAGGCCTTCCGGGACCCGTTTGGATACGGCGTCGTGTTGTCGATTGATGCGCGGGGGCAGGATTTTTTCGAACCAGCTCATGGTTGACCTTTTTGGACGTGATCGAGGGCTTGGCGGACATCGGCCAGCCACGCGGCAGCGGCGCCTACCGCTGCCTGAGGGCCGTCGCCAAGCGAGGTTTCCTCGATGATTTGAATCAGTTTGCTGCCGATGACGACGGCGTCGGCATGCGTCGCCACGCGGGCGGCGCTGGCGGCATCCCGGATGCCGAAACCGACGCCGACGGGAATGCCGACGTGGCGGCGGATGGTGGCCAGATGGCGGGCGACGTCATCGGTATCCAGATGACCGGCGCCCGTGACGCCCTTCAGGGAGACATAGTACACATAACCCCGGGCCAGGCGCGCGACGTCGGCCATCCGGGATTCGGTGGAGGTCGGCGCCAGCAGGTAGATGGGATCGATGCCGGCCGCCGACAGGCCGGCGGCGAAATCGACGGATTCCTCGGGGGTGTAGTCCACCACCAGAACCCCGTCGACGCCCGCTTGGGCGGCGCGGCGCACGAAATCATCCCGGCCCATGCACTCGATGGGATTGGCATAGCCCATCAGCACGACGGGCGTACGGTCGTCCTGGCGGCGGAATTCGGCCACCAGATCCAGCACCCGGGCCAGGCTGGCGCCGGCCGCGATGGCGCGTTCTCCGGCCCGCTGGATGACCGGGCCATCGGCCATGGGATCGGAAAACGGCACGCCCAGTTCGATGACGTTGGCGCCTGCGGCCACGAGCGCGTGCATCAGGGCAGGCGTGGACGTGACCAGAGGATCTCCGGCCGTGATATAGGGGATCAGGGCCGTGCCCCCCGACAGGCCGGAAAAGGCAGCCGCCAGGCGGTGATTGGATGCAGTCAAGAGAAGCTCCTAAAGCGCGATGCCGCTGGTTTCGGCCACGGTATGCATGTCTTTGTCGCCCCGCCCGGACAGATTGACCAGAATGATCTGGTCTTCGGGCAGCGTGGGCGCGAGTTTGGCCGCATAAGCGATGGCATGGGCGGATTCCAGCGCCGGCATGATGCCTTCGATGCGGCAGCAGCTGTGGAAGGCGGCCAGGGCTTCCTGGTCCGTGATGCCCACGTACTGAGCCCGCCCTGAATCCTTCAGCCAGGCATGTTCCGGCCCGACGCCCGGGTAGTCCAGACCGGCGGAGATGGAATGGGTTTCGGTGATCTGGCCGTTGGCATCCTGCAGCAGGTACGTGCGGTTGCCATGCAGCACGCCCACCACCCCGCGATTCAGGGACGCGGCATGGTGCCCGCTGTCCAGGCCTTCGCCGGCGGCTTCGACGCCGATCAGGCGCACGGATTCATGTTCGATATAGGGATGGAAGATGCCGATGGCATTGGACCCCCCGCCCACGGCGGCGACCACATAGTCAGGCTGGCGCCCGGCATCGCGCGGCATCTGCTCCAGGCATTCGCGGCCGATGATGGTCTGGAAGTCGCGCACCATCAGCGGATACGGATGCGGGCCCGCCACCGTGCCGATGATGTAGAACGTATTTTCGACGTTGGTGACCCAGTCGCGCATGGCTTCGTTCAAGGCGTCTTTCAGCGTGCGCGACCCGGATTCCACCGGCACCACCTGGGCGCCCAGCAGCTTCATGCGATAGACGTTGGATGCCTGACGGCGCACGTCTTCGCTGCCCATGTAGACCACGCATTCCAGACCATAGCGGGCCGCCACCGTGGCCGTCGCCACACCGTGCTGGCCGGCGCCGGTTTCAGCGATCACGCGGGGCTTGCCCATGCGGCGGGCCAGGAGCGCCTGGCCGATGCAGTTGTTGACCTTATGGGCGCCGGTATGGTTCAGGTCTTCGCGCTTGAACCAGATCTGGGCGCCGCCCAGTTGCTGCGACCAGCGCCGCGCATGATAGACAGGGCTGGGGCGCCCGACGAAGTGTTCCAGCTCGTCGGCGAACTCGCGCAGGAATTCAGGATCGTCCCGGTAGTGCTGATAGGCTTTCTGCAGGGCATCCAGGGCGTGCACCAGGGTTTCGGCCACGAATGAACCGCCAAACTGGCCAAAATGCCCCTGTGCATCCGGCAAATGATAGGGTTTCAAATCCAGACTCGCTTCAAAGGTGCCCGAACCGGGCGGAGCGGGCCACAACGGCCAGCCAAACAGGCATTTTAACAGCGCGGGCCGACGGGCAGCAGCCGCTGCCGCATCCGGCCCGCGGCGGGTCGCGCCGTCCGGCTATTGCCGGCTGGCCTGGACCCCCGGCAACTCATTGACGGCGTCCAGCGCCTGGCGGATCTGCGCGCCGTCGCGCACTTCGATCGTGAACACCATATGCGCCAGAGACCGCCGGCTGTGGGTCGTCACCCGAACCACCCGCAGCCGCAGGCGGGCGAACACTTCGGACAGATCCCGCAGGAGATTGGGCCGATCCTGGGCATGGATGCTGAGATCCACCGGGTACAAAGCCTGGCCGGTTTCCCCCCAGGCCACCTGGATGCAGCGTTCCGGATGCCGCTGGGCCAGCGCAGCCCAGGACGCGCAATCCTGCCGGTGAATGGACACCCCCCGGCCCCGCGTCACGAACCCCTGGATGGCATCCGGAGGGGCCGGACGGCAACAGCGGGCCAACTGCGTCAGCAGGGAATCCACTCCCACCACCAGGACCCCGCTTTTACCGGTGCGCGCCACGCTGCCGGCATCGCTGGCATACACGCGGGCGGCATCCGGCATTGCCGGTTCGGATTCCGGCTCGCGGAAGGCCTGGTCGATCTGCCTCAGGCTGAACTCTTCCTTGGCGGCTGCCACATACAGATCATCCGCCCGGGCGAACCCCAGTTGCTGGGCCAGATGCTCCTGGTTGACGGCGGTCCTGCCCAGGCGCTGCAGTTCTTTTTCAACCAGCGTCTGGCCCTGGGCGATGCGCTGCTGCAATTCCACCGCGTTGAACCAGGCCCGCACCTTGGCCCGGGCGCGCGGGCTGGCCAGATAGCCCAGCTGCGGGTTGAGCCAGTCCCGCGAAGGCCCCCCCGATTTGGCCGCGATGATCTCGACCGTCTGGCCGGTGCGCAAGGACGTGGACAAGGGCACCATCTGGCCGTCGACCCGGGCGCCGCGACAGCGGTGCCCCAGGTCGGTATGCAGCAGATAGGCGAAATCGACGGGAGTGGCGCCTTCGGGCAGCTCCAGCACCCGGGCCTGCGGCGTCATGACATAGATGTGCCGTTCGCTGCGCGGCGCCTCGGGCGCCGGCGCCGGCCCGCCGTCTTCCTTCCACGCCAGCAACTGGCGCATCCAGGCGATCTTCCGATCGTATTCCCCCGACGCCGCCACCTGTCCGCCCCGGGACCCGGCCTCTTTATAGCGCCAGTGCGCCGCCATGCCGAACTCGGCGAACTGATGCATGTCCCGGGTGCGGATCTGCACCTCGAATGCCCGCCCCTGGCCGTCCGCCACCACCGTGTGCAGGGACCGGTAGCCGTTGGGCTTGGGCCGCGCGATGTAGTCGTCGAATTCTTCGGGCATCGGGGTCCACATGGCATGCACCAGGGCCAGCACAGCGTAGCAGGTGCGCTCGTCGGCCACGATCACGCGCAGGGCCCGCAGGTCGAACAGCTGGTGGAATTCCAGGTGCTTGATACGCATCTTGTTCCAGATGCTGTAGATGTGCTTGGGCCGGCCGCTGATATCCGCCTGGATGTGCGCGTCATCCAGCGCCGTCCGCAGCCGGTCCACCACGTCATCGATGAAGGCTTCGCGCTCGACGCGTTTTTCTTCCAGCTGGCGGGCGATGGTCTTGTAGGTATCGGGCTGCAGAAAGCGGAAGGACAGGTCCTCCATTTCCCATTTCAGCTGCCAGATCCCCAGCCGGTTGGCCAGCGGCGTGTAGAGCGCCATGGTTTCCCGCGCGAATTCCGGCGGACAGGGCGTGTGGGTCGCGGCGAACCAGCGCAAGGACTGCAGCCGCGAAGCCAGCCGCATCAGCACGATACGCAGGTCGGCCGCCATGGCCAGCAGCATCTTGCGCTGCATTTCCTTTTGATCGGCCCCGGATTCACCCCCGGCGCGCCTGGCCACGGCCCCCAGATGCAGCAGGGCGCGCGCGCCCTGCACCAGCGTGGCGACTTCCGGGCCGAAGGCCTTGCGCAAGGGGTCCGTGCGGGAGAGTTCGCCTGCCGGCACCGGCTGCACGGCCAGCAGGGCCCCCGCCTGCGTCGCGGCGTCCGCGCCCAGATCCCGCAGGATCAGGGCCACGGCCGCGCAGTGCGCAGCCAAGGGTTCCCCCGTGCTGGCCCGAGCCTGGCTCAAAGGCTCGCGCACCCAATCCACCGCCTGCCGCAGCAGAGCCGCCCCATCGTCATCCAGGCCCTGGGTTGCCGCCCGGAACCAGTCCGGGTCAAACGGGTCGGTCAGTACAGTGCTCGAAGGGATGCTCATGGCAAGGAAACACAAGGGAAGACAGCCGCAATCGGCCACCCCTCTATACTACTTGAGTCCTCCGGCCGATGGTCGCCGCCGACCGGCGGCTCTCCGGGGGCGTGGCTCGCGCGGCCCCATCCCTATCCCCATATCAGGCTCTGCGGGTTGACCCGGATAAATTCGGTAAAATCCCCCCAGGCCGTCATCGGCCTCTGTTTGCCTGCCGGAGTTCCCCCCATGACCCACGTCGTCACCGAAAACTGTATTAAATGTAAATTTACCGACTGCGTCGACGTCTGTCCGGTGGACTGTTTTCGCGAGGGGCCCAATTTCCTGGTCATCGACCCCGAGGAATGCATCGACTGCGCGGTCTGCGTACCGGAATGCCCCGCCAATGCCATCTTCGCCGAAGAAGACGTGCCTCAGGATCAGGTCGACTACATCCCCCTGAATGCCGAGCTGTCCCCTATTTTCGGACCCATCAACCGCTCCATCCAGGCCCTGGACGGCGCCGACGAATGGAACGGCGTCGCCGACAAGCTCAAATACCTGGAACGCCCCTGAGCCCCCCGCGCGAAGCGAGCCGCCAGCGCGGCCGCGTCTGTCTGTAAAAGCCCACACCCTGAGCAGGGAATCCGCCCGCCTCGGGTAATTCCTGTAGCGCGTCGTAACGATTACCAGTACTTTAAATCCGGACTACCGATATGAGGGCGCACGATCTGCGCCATCGCCGACCACCGGAACGCATTCATCCATGCTGTACGATCTTCACGAGCTGCAACGCTCTCTCCTGGCCCCCTTCACCGCCTTCACCGAAACGGGGTCCCAGCTGTTCTCCAATCCCTACAGCCCGCTGGCCTACACGCCCTTGTCGCGGCAGTTCGCCGCCACCTACGAGCTGGCGCACCGCATGGGCAAGGACTACGAGAAACCCGCCTGGAACCTGCCGGTCACGACGATCGACGACCGGGAAGTCGCCGTCGCTGAAGACATCGCCCTGGCCCAGCCTTTCTGCCGTCTGGTGCATTTTCGCCGCGACATCCGGCGCCAGGATCCCTGCATCCTGCTGGTGGCGCCGCTCTCGGGCCACCACGCCACGCTGCTGCGCGACACCGTCCGGGCGCTGCTGCCCGATCATGACGTCTACGTCACCGACTGGATCGACGCGCGCATGGTGCCGGCCGCCGAAGGCACTTTCGGCCTGGACGACTATGTGCACTATATCCAGACATTCCTGCGCCACCTGGGACCCGACACGCACGTGATGTCGGTCTGCCAGCCCACGGTGCCCGTGCTGGCCGCGGTCTCCCTGCTGGCCGGCGCCGAAGAGCCCTGCCAACCGCGCAGCATGATCATGATGGGCGGCCCCATCGACACCCGGAAATCGCCCACGCAGGTCAACCGCCTGGCCACCACCAAGCCCTACGCCTGGTTCGAAGACAACCTGATCCACCGCGTGCCGGCCCGCTACCCGGGCGCCGGGCGCCTGGTATACCCCGGTTTCCTGCAGCACGCGGGCTTTGTCGCCATGAATCCCGACCGCCACCTGAAATCCCACTACGATTTCTACCTGCACTTGCTGCGCGGCGACGACAACGACGCGGAAGCCCATCGCCGCTTCTACGACGAATACAACGCCGTGCTGGACATGCCGGCCCGCTTCTACCTGGACACCATCCGCACCGTCTTCCAGGAATTCAGCCTGCCCATGGGCAACTGGACCATTGACGGCGCCCTGGTGGAACCCGCCGCCATCCGCAAGACCGCCCTGCTGACCATCGAAGGCGAACTCGACGACATTTCGGGCTCCGGCCAGACCCATGCGGCCCACCAGCTGTGCGCCAATCTGCCGCCCTCGATGCGGGAAACCTACACGGCCAAGGACTGCGGGCATTACGGGATTTTCTCCGGACGGCGCTGGCGTTCGCAGATCTGTCCTAAAATCTCGGCGTTCATCCGCGCCCACGCCTGATTCATCGCACGCGCCCGCAGCAACCCGGCCGCACCGCCGGGACGCAGGCGCTTCCCGCCCGGAACACGGCCACGCGACGGTGTTTTCAGCGAACCTGTTTTCCTCATGCCTTCTCTCATTGACGATCTGGACGCCCTGCTGCCGCAGACACAGTGCGGACAATGCGGCTTTGACGGCTGCCGCCCCTACGCGCAGGCCATGGCCGAAGGCCGGGCCGACACCAACCGCTGCCCGCCTGGCGGGCCGCGGACCATCGCCGCCCTGTCGCAACGACTGAACCGGCCGGCCAGGCCGCTGGACCCGGACTGCGGCGCCCACCAGCCCTTTCGCGTCGCGCTGATCGACGAAGAACACTGCATCGGCTGCACCCTGTGCATCCAGGCCTGCCCCGTGGACGCCATCCTGGGAGCCAGCCAAAGCATGCACACCGTCATCGAGGCCGACTGCACCGGCTGCGAGCTGTGCGTGGCCCCCTGCCCGGTCGACTGCATTTCCATGACGCCGGCCGGGCGCGACTGGTCCCCCGATGACGCCCGGGCGGCCCGCCAGCGCTATCGGTCGCGCACCGAGCGGCTGCTGGCCCGCCACGCCGAATCCGCCGGGCCGGCCGCCCGCACCCTGGCCAACAAGCCGGCCCTGGCCGCCGCCACCGACCACGATAAACAGGACCGCATCGCCCAGGCCCTGGCCCGGGCCCGCGCCCGACGCTCATGAAACGCACAGCCATCGAGGAATGCTTCCGCCGCCTGCGCGAGGCCAACCCCCACCCCAAGACTGAACTGGAATACGACAGCACCTTCCAGCTGTTGATCGCCGTGATGCTCTCGGCGCAAGCCACCGACCGCTCGGTCAACCTGGCCACGCGCCGATTCTTCCCCGGGCACGGCACGCCTGAAGGCCTGTTGGCCCTGGGCGAAGACGGCCTGAGAGACGCCATCCGCACCATCGGCCTGTACAAGACCAAGGCCCGCAACGCGATCCGCACATGCGAACTGCTGCTGGAACGCCACGGCGGCCAGGTGCCCGACCGCCGCGAGGCCCTGGAGGCGCTGCCGGGGGTCGGCCGAAAGACCGCCAACGTGGTCTTGAACACGGCATTCCGGCAAACCGCCATGGCGGTGGACACGCATATTTTCCGCGTCGCCAACCGGACTGGAATCGCACCGGGGAAAACCGTGCTGGCCGTCGAACAGGCGTTGCTGAAACGGGTCCCGAAAGAGTATCTGCTGGACGCTCACCACTGGCTGATCCTGCACGGCCGCTACGTCTGCGTGGCCCGCACGCCCAAATGTCCGCAATGCCCGATCAGCGACCTGTGCGACTACCCGGACAAGACCCGGCCGACCTGAGTCGCCGCACTGCAGCATTTTTAATTGACGTTAGGGAAACTCTGAGAAACCCCTATGGAGGCCTGTCCGGATCCGGCCCATACTTCAAGCATTCCGCCAAACGGCGCTGCACTGCGACAGGACACACAGGACTCCTCGGACACTATGGGCACGGAACAATCCACCATCCTCGAAACCCGCGATCTGACCAAAACCTTCCTGGGATTCGTCGCCGTCGATGCCGTCAACCTCAAGGTCCAGCGCGGCCACATCCACGCCCTGATCGGCCCCAACGGGGCCGGCAAGACCACCTGCTTCAACCTGCTCACCAAATTCCTGACGCCCACCCAGGGCCAGATCTTCTTTGACGGCCAGGAAATCACGCGCGACAACCCCGCCGAAATCGCCCGCAAGGGCATCATCCGGTCCTTCCAGATCTCGGCCGTATTCCCGCAACTGTCGGTGCTGGACAACGTGCGCATCGCCTTGCAGCGCAACACCGGAGTGTCCTTCCACTTCTGGCGCAGCGAAACCAGCCTGCATCACCTGAATTCCCGCGCCCTGGAACTGCTCGACGAAGTCGGCCTGGCCGATTTCGCCAGCGTACTCACCGTCAACCTGCCCTACGGCCGCAAACGCGCCCTGGAAATCGCCACCACCCTGGCCATGGAACCCAGCCTGATGCTGCTGGACGAGCCCACCCAGGGCATGGGCCACGAAGACGTCAACCGCGTCACCCAGCTCATCAAACAGGTCAGCGTCGGGCGCACCATCCTGATGGTCGAACACAATATGAAAGTCGTGTCCTCCATCGCGGATCGGATCACGGTCCTGGCCCGGGGCGCCGTCCTCGCCGAAGGCGACTACGCCACCGTCTCGAACAACCCCGCCGTCATGGAAGCCTACATGGGCACAACCCAGGGCGAACTCGAAGGAGCACAGGCATGAGCGCCCCTGCACTGGAAATCTCCAATCTGCAAGCGTGGTACGGCGAATCCCACGTGCTGCACGGGGTCAACATGCGTGTCGAACCCGGCCAGGTCGTCACCCTGCTGGGGCGCAACGGCGCCGGACGCACCACCACGCTGCGGGCGCTGCTGGGGCTCACCAGCCGGCGCACGGGCTCCATCCGCATCCAGGGCACCGAATCCATTCACCTGCCCACCTATCGCATCGCCCACCTCGGCATCGGCTACTGTCCCGAAGAACGCGGCATCTTCGCCTCGCTGTCCTGCGAGGAAAACCTGCTGCTGCCGCCGACTGTGGGCAACACCCTGGGCGGGGGCATGTCGCTGGCCGAAATCTACGACATGTTCCCCAACCTGCTCGAACGCCGCCATTCCCCGGGCACCCGCCTGTCCGGCGGCGAACAGCAGATGCTGGCCGTCGCGCGCATCCTGCGCACCGGCGCCAATCTGCTGCTGCTCGACGAAATTTCCGAAGGCCTGGCGCCCGTCATCGTGCAGGCGCTGGCCCGCATGATCACAACCCTGAAGTCCAAGGGCTACACCATCGTCATGGTCGAGCAGAATTTCCGTTTCGCCGCGCCGCTGGCTGACCACTTCTACATCATGGAACACGGCCAGATCGTCGAGGAATTCCCCGCTGCCCAGCTGCAAGAAAAACAATCCACGCTCGACAGCCTGTTGGGCGTCTGACACGAATCCATCATGACATCTACCGGCACAACCGGTTTCCTCAGGAGTCTTCCCATGAAATTGCGTACCCTATCCGCCGCACTCGCCGTAGCCGGCCTGGGATTTGGCCTTTCCGCCCACGCCGCCGGGATGTCCGACGACGTCATCCGCATCGGTTTCATCACCGACATGTCAGGGGTCTACGCCGACGTCGACGGCAACGGGGGGGCTGATGCCATTCGCATGGCCATCGCCGACATGGGTGGCGAGATCAACGGGAAGAAAATCGAACTGCTGACCGCCGACCACCAGAACAAGGCCGATATCGCCTCGGCCCGCGCCCGCGACTGGTTCGACACCGAGCACATGGACATGCTGATCGGCGGCACCAATTCCGCCACGGCGCTGGCCATGGCGGGCGTCGCGGCCGAAAAGAAAAAGCCCTTCATCGCCATCGGCGCGGGCTCCTCCCAACTGACCAACGCAAAATGCACGCCCTATACCGTGCATTACGCCTACAACACCACGGCGCTGGCCAACGGCACCGGCTCCGCCGTGATCCGGGAAGGCGGCAAATCCTGGTTCTTCCTGACAGCCGACTACGCCTTCGGCCACTCCCTGGAACAAGACACTGCCGCCGTCGTGAAAAAGGATGGCGGCAAGGTCCTGGGCGAGGTCCGCGCCCCCTTGTCCACGACCGATTTCTCATCCTTCCTGCTGCAGGCCCAAAGCTCGGGCGCCCAGGTGCTGGGCCTGGCCAACGCGGGCGGAGACTTCATCAATTCGGTCAAGGCCGCCAAGGAATTCGGCATCACCAAGACCATGAAACTGGCCGGCCTGCTGGTGTTCATCAACGACGTCCATTCACTGGGCCTGGACAATACAGCGGGGCTGTACCTGACCACGCCCTGGTACTGGAACCAGTCTGACGCGTCCCGCGCCTGGGCCAAACGATTCTTCGACAAGCTCAACCGCGCGCCGTCCTTCGTCCAGGCAGCCGATTATTCCGCCGCCCTGAACTACCTGCAGGCCGTCAAGGCCACAGGCACCGATGACGGCGACACCATCATGCAGTACCTGAAATCGCACAAGATCAACGACATGTTCGCGAAAGACGGCTATGTGCGCAAAGACGGCCTGTTCATGCACGATATGTACCTGGCCCAGGTGAAACGCCCCGACCAGTCCAAAGCGCCCTGGGATTACTACAACATCATCCGCGACCTGCCGGCCGAATCGGTCTACGGCCCGGAATCCGCCTCCACCTGCCCGCTGCTCAAGGGCTAATCTCGACGCCTGATCCGCATGGCCCCGCCGCGACGGCCGGGCCATGCGCTCATCCAGCGCTCCAGTCATCCCCCTTCACTGCGGCTCTATGACAGAACTTTTCGGTGTCCCCATCCAGGCCCTGCTCGGGCAATTGCTGCTAGGCCTGGTCAACGGCTCTTTCTACGCCGTCCTATCGCTCGGGCTGGCCATCATTTTCGGCCTGCTCAACATCATCAATTTCACCCATGGCGCGCTCTATATGCTGGGGGCCTTCGTCGCCTGGCTGGGCCTGCAATACCTGGGCCTGAATTACTGGGTGATGCTGATTCTCTCGCCCATCGTCGTGGGGCTGTTCGGCATCCTGCTCGAACGCCTGCTGCTGCGCCACCTGTACAAGCTCGACCCGCTATATGGCTTGCTGCTCACCTTCGGCCTGGCGCTCATCATCGAAGGCCTGTTCCGCAGCATCTATGGGGTTTCCGGTCAGCCTTACTCCACGCCCGCGCTGCTCTCCGGCGGCGTCAACCTGGGCTTCATGTATCTGCCGATCTATCGCGCCTGGGTCGTCGTGGCATCCGTCCTGGCCTGCCTGCTGACCTGGTTCCTGATCGAAAAGACCCACCTGGGCGCCCTGTTGCGCGCCGGCACTGAAAACGCCAAGCTGGTCGAGGCCTTCGGCGTCAACGTGCCGCTGATGATCTCGCTCACCTTCGGTCTGGGCGTGGGCCTGGCGGCCTTCGCCGGCGTGCTGGCAGCCCCCATCCTGCAGGTGTCCCCCCTGATGGGCTCCAACCTGATCATCGTGGTGTTCGCCGTGGTCGTCATCGGCGGCATGGGCTCGATTCTGGGATCCATCCTCACGGGCCTCGGGCTGGGCATCGTCGAGGGCTTCACCAAGGTCTTCTGGCCGGAAGCCTCCAGCACCGTGGTGTTCATCATCATGGTGATCGTGCTGCTGCTGCGCCCGGCGGGGCTGTTCGGGAAAGAATCATGAATCGACAACTGCTTGCCTATCTGGCCGCCATCGTGGTGATCGCGGCACTACCCGAACTGGGCGCCTATCCGATCTTCATCATGAAGGTCATGTGCTATGCCCTGTTCGCCTGCGCCTTCAATCTGCTGCTGGGCTACACCGGCCTGCTGTCCTTCGGCCATGCGGCCTTCCTGGGGCTGGCGGGCTACGCCTGCGGCCAGGCCCTGACGGTCTGGGGCTGGCCCACCTTCAGCGGCCTGCTGGTCGGCACGGCCAGCGCCGCCTTGCTGGGCCTGGTGTTCGGGATCCTGTCCATCCGGCGCAGCGGCATCTATTTCGCCATGATCACCCTGGCGCTGGCGCAGATGCTGTTCTTCTATTTCCTGCAGGCGCCCTTCACAGGCGGCGAAGACGGCCTGCAAGGCATCCCGCGCGGCAGCATCCTGGGCCTGGATCTGAACCAGGACATCAATCTGTACTATGTGGTGATGGCGATCTTCGTGCTGGGCTACGCGCTCATCTGGCGCACGGTGCACTCGCCCTTCGGCCAGGCGCTGAAGGCCATCCGCGAAAACGAAGCCCGCATGGTGTCCCTGGGTTATCACGTCGATCGTTTCAAGCTGCTGGCCTTCGTGTTGTCCGCCGCCCTGTCGGGGCTGGCGGGCGCCACCAAATCCGTGGTGTTCGTCTCGGCCACCCTGTCGGACGCCACTTGGCAGATGTCGGGCATGGTGATCCTGATGACGCTGATCGGCGGCATGGGCACCCTGACCGGGCCGGTGCTGGGGGCCATCATCGTCGTGGCGCTGGAAAACAAGGTCGGCGACATCGGGCGCTTCCTGATGCAGGAAACCGGCATCCAGTGGTTCAGGGTGCTGGGCGAATCCGTCACCATCGTCATCGGTCTGATCTTCGTCATCTGCGTGCTGACCTTCCGCCGCGGCATCGTCGGCGAATGGCTGCACCGGCACGCGTTGCGCAAGGCCCGCGCCACCGACTGAACAGGGGGGCGCTCCACGCACCGCCCGCCCGGCCCCAAGACGCTTTTCGTCTCGGGACGACCCAAGGGCAAAGAACTCCGGCCCGCCTGATAGGCGGGCCGGAGTTCTTTGCGGCATTGTCGGGCCGGGGCTCCCCGCCCCGGATCGATCAACCTTGTTTGACCAAGGGGCAGGCGCTTTCCGACAAGGGCACCGACACCAGATCGGCCGGCAAAGTCCTCAGGATCTTGTAGTAATCCCAGGGGCCCTTGGATTCGGCCGGAGTCTTCACCTGGACCAGGTACATGTCGTGGGCCATCCAGCCGTCCTTGCGGACGACGCCGTTGTGGGCGAAGAAGTCATTGACCGGCAGTTCACGCATCTTTTCGGCCACGGCCTTGCCATCCGTCGTCCCGGCGGCCTTGACGGCCTTCAGGTAATGCAGGGTGGACGAATAGACGCTGGCCTGCACCATGCCGGGTTCGCGCTGGGTCAGTTTTTCAAAGCGCGCGGAAAATTTCCGGCTGGCGTCATCGCGATCCCAGTAGAACGGCGTGGTCGCCACCAGCCCCTGGGCCTTTTCCAGGCCCAACGCATGCACGTCGCTGATCACGATGCCCAGGGCCACGAGTTTCTGGCCGGCCTTGGTCAGGCCGAATTCGGCTGCCTGCTTGATGCTGTTGCTGGTATCGGCCCCGGCATTGGCCAGCGCCACGGCCTGCGCCTTGGACGACTGGGCCTGCAGCAGGAAGGACGCGAAGTCGGACGTGCCCACCGGGTGGAAGACTTCGCCGACCACCTTGCCGCCGTTCTTGTCCACGACCTTGGTCAGGTCGGCCGCCAGTTGTTTGCCATAGGCATAGTCGGCCCCCAGAATGAACCAGTTCTTGGCGCCTTCCTTGACCAGCCCGGTGGCCGTTCCCACCGACGACGCATAGGTGTCGAACGCCCAGTGGAACCCCGTGGGGGAGCAGGCCTTGCCCGTCAGCGCCGCCGAAAACGGGCCGGACGCAATCGTGATCTTGCCCTTTTCCTGAGCCAGGCCCTGCACCGCCAAAGCCACTGCGGAATTGGTGAGATCGCCGATCATTTCGACATGATCCACATCGAACCACTTGCGGGCGATGGACGTCGCGATATCGGTCTTGTTCTGATGATCAGCGGACACCACTTCGATCTTCCGGCCCAGGACCTCCCCGCCGAAATCCTTCACGGCCATCTGGGCCGCCGTCACCGACGTCACCCCGCCAAAATCGGAATACAGGCCCGATTGATCGTTCAGAATCCCGATGCGCAAGGGTTCCGCCGCGCCGGCAAACTGAGGGATCGCCGCAGAAATAGCCAGGCACAGCAACAACTTCTTCATCTTCATGGAGTGTCTCCGTTGATTATGTTTTGTGTTGCGAAGTCGCGCGCGCGGGACGCCAAGGCCCCGGCGTGGGCTGCCTTTCGAGAGTATCGTCGGGGCGAGGAGGTGTCAATGCGATGGAACCCTGCATGAGCGGGCCGCGGGAGCGCTTCAAGCCGTTGCAGCTCTCCACGTCGCGGCCTGCATGCCGCTCGGACTTGCCTGGCGCAACAGAGTTCTCAAGAACTCTGCTGCGTCCCGGCAAGTCCCAGGTAGCTTTCGATGACTCGGGGGTGGGTGGCCAGCGTGGCGGCGTCGCCCTGCAGGACGACGGAGCCGGTTTCCAGCACGTAGCCGGTATCGGCCACATGCAAGGCCGCCCGGGCGTTCTGTTCGACCAGCAGGATGGACACGCCCGTGCTGCGCAACTGGGCGATGGTCTGGAAGATTTCCCGCACCACGCGGGGCGCCAGACCCAGGCTGGGTTCGTCCAGCATCAACAGGGACGGGCGAGCCATCAGGGCGCGGCCCACCGCAAGCATCTGGCGCTCGCCGCCCGACAGGGTGCCGGCCGCCTGGTCCGCCCGCTCGCGCAGGCGCGGGAACAGGGCGTAGACCTGATCCAGGGTATCCCGCCACCCGCGCACCCCGGCCCTGTACAGGCGGAACCCGCCCAGCAGCAGATTGTCGTGAACCGACATGCTGGCAAAGAGCTCACGCCGCTCGGGCACCAGCGTCAGGCCCAGTCCGACCCGGCGTTCGATATCCCAGTCCTGGATCGCCTGCCCCTGGAACAGCACCCGGCCCTGGCTGTGGCCGCGTTGCGGCAAGGCCCCCATCAGGGCATTGAGCAAGGTGGATTTCCCGGCCCCGTTGGCGCCGATCACCGTCACGATCCGCCCCTGCCCCACCGTCAGGTCCAGGGGGTCCAGAGCGGCCACCTTTCCATAATGAGCCGATAGGCCTTGAACCGACAACACCACGTCTTCGCCCGCCGTCATGACACGACTCCGGCAGACAAAGGCGCGGAGGCCGGCGCGATGGGATCCCAATCATCATCGAGGCCGCCCAGGTAGGCTTCCAGCACGGCGGGATTGGTTTGAATGTCGGCCGGCACGCCTTCAGCCAAGGGCGTGCCGAAGTCCATGACCAGCAGATGATCGGTCAGCCGCATGACGAAATCCATATCGTGTTCCACCAGCAACAGGCTCATGCCCTCGCGGCGCAACTGATCCAGCACGGCCGACAAGGCCTGTTTTTCCTGATAGCGCAGGCCGGCGGCAGGCTCATCGAGCAGCAGCAAAATGGGATCCCCGCACAGGGCGCGGGCGATCTCGACGATACGCTGCCGACCCAGCGGCAGGCTGCCGGCGGGCAGATCCATGACGTCGCCCAGTCCCACTCGCTGCAACTGGCGGGCGGCCTCCTGCAGCAACGATGCCTCGCTGGCCCGATCCAGGCGCAATGCCGCCGCGACCACCCCGGTGCGGCTGCGCAGGTGCGCGCCCAAGGCGACGTTGTCCAGCACCGTCATGTCCGGCAGCAGCTGCACGTGCTGGAAGCTGCGCACCAGGCCTCGCCGGGCGATATCGTGGGCCGGACGGCCATCGATGCGCTCGCCCATGAACCGCACCTGGCCGCCGCTGAGCGGCAAGACCCCGCTGATCAGATTGAAGGTCGTGCTCTTGCCCGCGCCGTTGGGGCCGATCAGCCCCATGATTTCCCCAGCCCGCAACTGGAAGCTGATGTCGTTCACCGCCACCAGTCCGCCGAATTCCTTGCGGACCCGGTCGACTTCCAGCACGATCTGCCCGCTGGGCGGCAAAGGCCGATGCGGCAGGTCGGCCGCCGCGCTCCGTGGCGGCCGACCGGGCGCGCCGGCGGATACCCGCCCGCCCAGCCAGTGCCCGATCCGGGCCAGCACCGGCCACAGGCCGTCGCGGGCGTACTGCAGCACCAGGATCATCAGCACCCCGAAGGCCAGCAGTTCCAGGTTCACCCCCGTGCCGACCAGCTTCGGCAGCAGGTCCTGCAACTGATCCTTGACGATCAGGATGGCGGCCGCCCCGGCCACCGCGCCCCAGACGCTGCCGGCGCCGCCCACCACCGCCATGAACAGGTATTCGATGCCATACCCCAGGCCGAAGGGGCTGGGGCTGACGGCCCGCTGCATGTGCGCGTACAGCCAGCCCGACACGCTGCCCAGCAGGGCCGCATAGACGAAGATCACCACCTTGTAGTGCGCCAGATCGACACCGAACGATTCCGCCATGGACCCGCTGCGCAGGGCGCGGATCGCGCGTCCCGCGCGGGAATCCAGCAGATTATGCGTGGCCCACAAGGCCAGCAGCAGCACCAGCCAGATCAACAGATACATGGATTCGCTGGCCGCCAGCGACCAGTTGCCCAGCATCAGCGGCGGAATGCCGGCAATGCCGTCGTAGCGCCCGAGGAAATCCAGATTGCCGTACAGGTAATACAGGGCTAGGCACCAGGCCAGAGTGCACAACGGCAGATAGTGGCCGGACAGGCGCAGGGTGATGACCCCCAATCCGTAGGCCACCAGACAGGTCAGCGCCAGGCCCGCCAGCAAACCCCACCAGGGCGATACGCCCAGGGCCGTCGACAGCCACGCGGTGGAATACGCGCCCAGTCCGACGAAGGCGGACTGGCCGAACGAGGTCAAGCCCCCGACCCCTGTCAGCAGGACCAGCCCCAGGACGACCAGGCTGTACAGCCCGATGTAATTCATCTGCGTGATCCAGAATGCGGGCACGCCCGGTATCCAGGGAAGCAGCGCCAGCACGGCCAGGGCCAGGATCTTGAGCCAGAGACGGCGCATCGACTCAGTCCTCCTCATCCAGTTGCACGCTGCCGAACGACCGCCACAGCAGCACGGGGATGATCAGGGTGAACACGATCGCTTCCTTGAAGGGGCTGGCCCAGAACGAAGAAAAGGCTTCCAGGATGCCGACGAACAAAGCGCCCGCCGCCGCAACCGGGTAGCTGACCAGGCCGCCGAAAATGGCGGCGACAAAGCCCTTCAGCCCGATCAGAAAGCCGGTGTCGTAGTAAATGGTGGTGATGGCGGCAATCAACATGCCCGACAAGGCGCCGATCGCAGCCGCCAGGGTGAAGGTCAGGCTGCCCGCGACTCTCGTGCTGATGCCCACCAGCCGGGCGCCTCGGCGATTGACCGCGGTCGCCCGCAAGGCGCGGCCATATAGCGTGCGACTGAAGAACAGCCACAGGGCGGCGATCAGGACGGCGCACAGGCCCAGCACCGCGAAGGTCTGGGCTGTCCAGGCCACCGGGCCGATCTGCACGCTGCCTTCGACCAGCGCGGGGGTGCGCCAGCCCTCGGCGCCGAAAAACAGCAGGCCCAGGCCCGTCAGGGCGAAATGCACGGCGACGGAAATGATCAGCAGCACCAGCACGCTGGCCTGTTCCACCGGCTGGTAGACCAGGCGATAGATCATCGGCCCCATGGGGATGACCAGCGCCAGAGCGAACAGCACTTGCAGCAGCAAAGGCGTCCCCTGGGCTGCCGCCCGGGGGGCCAGCGCCAGCAGGATCAGCGGCAGGATCAGCGCCCACGCCAGGGTGCGGCCATAGCCGCGCCACTGATGCGTGCGCCAGGCGGACACGGCTTCGGCCAGGCAGACCAGCCCGCCCAGCAACACCAGCAGATACGCGGTGCCCGGCACCCGGCCATTGGCCAGGAAGGCCAGCGACAGGGCGCCGAACGTGACGAATTCACCCTGCGGAATCAGAATGACCCGGGTCACCAGGAATACCAGCACCAGCGCCAGTCCCAGCAAGGCGTAGATGGCCCCGTTCAGGATGCCATCCTGCAGCAGGATCAGCGCGATCGTCAGATCCATGACTGCCCCGCCCCGTGGACGCGCCCATGCCCTGCGGCGCGATCAAGACCGCCTTGCGTCATGCTTACAGATCCGGCTGGTAAGTCCATTTGCCCTGGACGACCTTGACCATGACGCGGCCGCGCGTGTCCAGGCCTGCATGGTCCGTGGGGCTCATGGTGAAGATCCCCTGGGAAGCCGGCAGTTCCTTGACCTGTTCCAGGGCGTCGCGCAGCGCCGAGCGGAATTCCGGCGTGCCCGGTTTCGCGCCGGTCTTCAGCGCGCGCGGGATTGCATCGTTGATCAGCCGGCCGGCATCCCACATATGGCCGCCGAAGGTATTGGTGGTTCCGACGCCGTATTTGCCTTCATAGGCATGCACGTAGACCAGAGCGCTCTTTTTCACCGGATTGCTGTCGGGCAGCTGCGCAGCCACCAGCAGAGGCCCAGCGGGCAGGATCATGCCTTCGCAGGCCTTGCCGCACACCCGCAGCACGTCGTTATTGGCCGCGCCGTGGGTCTGGTAGATCTGGCCCTTGTAGCCGCGTTCGACCAGTTCCCGCTGCGGCAGCGCCACCGGCGTGCCCGAGGCCGCGATCAGGATACCGTCCGGCTTGGCGGCCAGCAGCTTCAGCACCTGGCCCGTGACGCTGGTGTCGGGGCGGGCGAAACGTTCGGCGGCCACGACCTTGATGCCCTTGGCTTGGGCGGCGGCCTTCATTTCCTGCAGCCAGCCGTCCCCATAAGCATCGCTGAAGCCGATGAAGCCCAGGGTCTTCACCTTCTGCTTGACCATGGCGTCGGCCAGCGCGCTGGCCATCAGGGCATCATTCTGCGGCGTCTTGAAGATCCATTTGCGCGGGCCATCCACCGGCTCGACCAGTTTGGCGTTCGCGGCCACGCTGATCATGGGCGTGCCGGTTTCGGCCGCCACGTCCGACATGGCCAGGGAAGCGGGCGTGACCGAGGTCCCCAACACTACGTCGACATGGTCGTCGGCCGTGAATTTGCGGATGTTCTTGACCGCCTGCGTGGTGTCGGTGGCGTCATCCAGAACAATATACTGGACCTGTTCGCCGCCGATCTGCGTCGGCAGCAGCGCGACGGTATCGCGCTCCGGAATGCCCAGCGACGCGGCCGGCCCGGTGGCCGAGACGGTCACGCCGACCTTGATCTGGGCCGACACGGTCAAGGGCAAGGCGGCCAGCAGGGCGGCGGCGCCCAGGGTCAGCCGGAAGGAACATGCGAATTTCATGGTTGTCTCCGTAGGTTTTTGATCGCTGCGCAAGCGCATCAGGGCTTCAGGCAGACGGGCGGATCGGTGCATCTGTGCAATCCCTGATGACAAATCAGCCTGTTTTCAGCATGAATCATAATCGGGCGTCATATTATCGCAGGATGACGCAATTTGCTGCTGAAACCATCCGCTCGACACATCCGGGGGCCGAAATGAAACCCGAGGTGACAGCCGGGGGACAGCGATGGAAAAGTCGTTTAAGATAAACAAGTTACTGATTCAGCTACTCTACACTGGGTTTTTCGTGGACAAGGTCACTCGCACCGACGCCCAATGGCGCGCGCAACTGTCGCCGGATGAATTCGCCGTCACCCGCCTGAAACACACCGAACGCCCCTTCACCGGCCGCTACTGGGATTCCACCCAGGCCGGTACGTACGTCTGTGTGTGCTGCGGCACGCCGCTGTTCGTCTCCGACACCAAATTCGATGCCGGCTGCGGCTGGCCCAGCTATTTCGAACCCATCCGCCCCGATGCGATCCGCGAAGAGCACGACGCCAGCCACGGCATGGTCCGCACGGAAACGCTATGCGCCACCTGCGGCGCGCACCTGGGCCATGTCTTCCCTGACGGCCCCGCGCCGACCGGGTTGCGCTATTGCATCAATTCCCTTTCTCTCAAATTCATCCCGGCCGAATGAAAAAATTTCTTTTCGACCTTTTCCCCCTGATCCTGTTTTTCGTGGCGTTCCGCTTTGCCGACATCTATGTCGCCACAGGCGTGGCCATGGCGGCGGCCATTGGCCAGATTCTCTGGCTGCGGCTGACGCGCCGCGCCATCGAGGGCACGCACTGGATCAACCTGACCGTGATCGTGGTGTTCGGCGGCGCTACGCTGCTGTTCCACGACGATACCTTCATCAAATGGAAGCCTACCGTCCTGTACTGGCTGTTCGCCGTCATCTTGCTGGGCTCCCGCATCCTGACGGGCCGCAACCTGATGCGCCGTCTGATGGGTGAAAAGATCGCCCTGCCCGACCGCGCCTGGGCTCGTCTGAACGACAGCTGGGCGGGGTTCTTCATCGCGTCCGGGGCGCTGAACCTGTACGTGGCCTTTTCCGGGCGATTCACCGAATCGCAGTGGGTCAACTTCAAGGTCTTCGGCCTGATGATCCTGCTGCTGTTGTTCGTCGTCGTGCAATCCGTCTGGCTCGGCCGGCACATTCAGGCCGACGCGCCGGCGGATGCCACGCCCGCCAAGCGCCCGGATGCCTCATGAACACGGCTGCGGCACCCGATCCGGCGGACCTGCGCCGTCAGTTGCAAGCCCGGCTGCAAGACCTCGCCCCGGATGCGCTGGACGTCATCGACGAATCCCATCTCCATGCCGGGCACGCGGGCGCCCAGGGTGGCGCGCGGCACTTTCGGGTCCGGATCGTGTCCAAACAGTTCGAGGGGCTGGGGACCCTGGCACGCCATCGCCTTGTGTATGATTGCGTGCGGGATCTGATGCCCTTTCCGATTCACGCATTGGCCATCGAGGCCAGCATTTCCCCCAACCAAGGACTTTCATGAAACGTATTGCTGTTGTAGCCCTGGCCTGCTCTCTGGCTCTGCCGGTCTACGCCAAGGACCTCGTCACGGTCAACGGCCAGGGGATTTCCCAGGCCAAGTTCGACCAGTTCGTCAGTCTGCTCGTCAGCCAGGGCGCCCAGGACTCTCCGCAGCTGCGTGATCAGGTCAAACAGGAAATGATCAACCGCCTGGTCGCTGTCCAGGCCGCCGAAAAGGCCGGGCTGCAAAAAGACCCCGCCGTCCAGCAGGAAACCGAACTGGCCTCGCAAAGCATTCTGGTGCGCGCCCTGATGGCCAAATACCTGAAGGACCACCCCGTCACCGACGCGGACCTGAAGAAGGAATACGACACCCTCAAGGCCGAACAGGCCGACCGCAAGGAATACAAGCTGCGCCACATCCTGGTCAAGGAAGAAGACCAGGCCAAGGCCCTGATCAAATCCATCAAGGCCAAGAAGACCACTTTCGAAGCCGCCGCGAAAAAGGATTCCATCGACACCGGCAGCGGCAAGAACGGCGGCGAACTGGGTTGGGGCCCGACCAGCAACTACGTGCCTGAATTCGCCCAGGCCGTGGAAAGCATGAAGAAGGGCCAGATCAGCAGCGAACCGGTCAAGACCCAGTTCGGCTGGCACGTGATCCAGGTCGAGGACGAGCGCCCCGTCGCCTTCCCGTCCTTTGACGAAGCCAAGCCCCAGCTGGAAGAAATGATGCGCCAGCAGGCTCTGGGCGAATACCAGAAAGGCCTGATGAAGGACGCCAAGGTCGTGGATAACAGCGCGGCCAAATAAGCGCCTGCGCTCTTGCACGCCAGCGGCCTCCAGTCATGGAGGCCGTTTTTTTTGGGGTTACCCGGATTGGCTCCATAAAGGATCGGCAGCCATGAGGCCGGCGACCCAGTCGGTGAATACGCGCACCTTGGCCGACAGACGCCGCGTGTACGGATAGACGACCGACATCGGCATGCTGGGCATGCTCCAGTCCGCCAGGACCTCGACCAGGCTGCCCGTGTTCAGATGGTGCTGGATCTCCGCCCGGGCCAGGAAAGCGACACCCAGCCCAGCGACGGCCGCCGCAGTGGCCGCGCTGCCATTGTTGAAATACATGAAGGGGGCCTGATCGAGCGTGAAGCTCTCGTTCCCGCGGGTCACGGTGGGGACGAATCGCTTCCCGGTTCCGGGGAACCTGAAACCCAGATGCCGATGATCCACCAGGCTGGAGGGGTGGTCGATCAGGGCCGCGCTTGCCAGGTACGAGGGCGACGCGCAAAAGCAGAACCGCATTTGTCCCACAGCCCGCGACACCAGGTCGAGATCGGCCAAAGCCCCTCCCCGGATGGCGCAGTCGATGCCCTCTTCCACCAAATCCACCACGCGTTCGCTGCAACCGATATCGAGCCGGATTTCAGGAAACTTCGCCGTGAAATCCGGAAGCGCGGGGATGACCAGATGAAGGCCCACCGGCGAAGGCATCTCGACGGATACGCGGCCCCGCACGACGTTATGGCTCTGCGACACCGCGGACTCGAGTTCGTCCACTTCGTCGATCAAGGCACGGGCACGCGCATAGTACGCGGCGCCTTCGGCCGTGGGCGCGACCTTGCGGGTGCTGCGGTGAAGCAGCCGGATCCCCAGCAGCTTTTCCAACGACCGCACCTGACCCGAGACCGTTGTGGTGGCCAATCCCAAGGATTCCGCCGCCTTGCTGAAGCTGCCGATCTCCACGATCCGGCAAAAGGCGCGCATTGCTTCCAGACGATCCAATGCCATGATTATCCGAATTCACGTACAAACAAAACGATTTTAGCCACTTTATCCGACAACACAGCCCTAATACAGTAGAGCCATCCCAACAACGAATGCCCCCAAACATGCCCCAGTCCCTCAAACGACCCATCGCCGCGGCGCTCTGCTCAATAGCGGCGCTCACCTGGACTGCCGCCTCATCGGCGCACGAAGCGGGAGAAAAAGTCACACCCAATTTCGAGCAGGCAATCCCCAATATTCCGGGGAAGTCCCTCATCGCGGTCGAAGTCGAATACCCGCCCGGCGAATCTTCCGCGCCGCACCATCACGCCCGATCGGCCTTCATCTACGCCTACGTCGTGTCCGGAGCCATCGAATCCAAGGTCAATGACGGCGAAACCCGCATCTACACGGCGGGCCAGAGCTGGTCGGAGCCTCCGGGAGCGAGCCACCCGATCAGCCGCAACGCGAGCAAAACCGAACCCGCCAAGCTGCTGGCTGTCTTTGTCGCCGACACGGACGACCGCGAACTGACCACCCCCACAAAATCACCCGAACAATCGACAGGAGTTCTGAAATGACACAACGAATCGACTACAACCAGGTCGCGCCAGGCGGCGCGAAGGCGCTCGGCGGGGTATACAGCTACGTGACGCACAGCGGCTTGCCGGCTGACCTGGTCGACTTGGTGTATCTCCGGGTTTCACAGATCAACAACTGCGCGTACTGCCTCGACATGCACACGCGGGATCTGGTGAGAAAAGGGGTGGCGGTCGAGAAGCTCGCCCTGGTCCAGGCCTGGAGCGAAGGCGGAAACCTGTTCAGCGCCCGGGAGCGCGCCGCGCTCGCGTGGGCGGAGACCGTCACCCGCGTTGCCGCCACCGGCGTCCCGGATGCGGACTACCAGGCGGCAAAGGCGGTGTTCAGCGAGAAGGAACTCGTGGACCTGACGATTGCGGTGGGGCTGATGAATGCCTACAACCGCATGGCGATCAGCTTCCGGAATACGCCTCAGGCTGCGGCCTGACGGCGCCGCTCACAGGAACCGGCACGGGCTCAGTGCGACTCCAGCAGCGCCAGCAGGCCGGCTTCATCCAGGATGGCGACGCCGAGTTCTTCCGCCTTGACCAGCTTGCTGCCGGCTTCCTCGCCGGCGACCACCCAGGCGGTCTTGCGTGACACCGAGCCGCTGACCTTGCCGCCCGCCGCGAGAATCCGGCGGGTGGCCTCGTCGCGCGCCAGAGTGGGCAGTGTGCCGGTCAGCACCAGCGTCTTGCCGGCCAGGGGCTTGGCGCCGACCGGGGCGGCATCCGCCTGCGGTTCGACGCCCGCCGCCTGAAGCGCGGAGACGACTTCGCGGTTATGCGCTTCGGCAAAGAAGCGGCGGATGGAGGCCGCCACGACCGGCCCCACGTCGGGCACCTGCAGCAACTGATCCTCGGAAGCATCCATGATGGCCTGCATGGACCCGAAATGGCGGGCCACGTCCCGTGCCGTCGTTTCGCCCACGTGGCGGATGCCCAGGGCATACAGCAGCCGCGACAACGGCGGACGGCGGCTCTGATCGATGGCCCGCACCAGATTCAACGCCGACTTGCGCCCCATGCGCGGATAGGTGGACAGCTCCAGCTCCTGCAAGCCGTACAGGTCGGCCAGGGTGCGCACCCGGCCGCCGTCGACCAATTGCTCGATCAGCTTGTCGCCCAGGCCGTCGATATCCAGAGCCTTGCGGCTGGCCGCGTGCCACAGGGTCTGTTTGCGCTGCGCGGGGCAGAACAGGCCGCCCGTGCAGCGTGTGATGGCCTCGCCTTCGGGTCGTTCCACGGCGGAACCGCAGATCGGACAAACCGGGCAGACGGCCAGCAGATCGAACGGCAGCGCATCCGCCGGCCGCAATTCCAGCACCGGCCCGACCACTTCGGGAATCACATCCCCGGCGCGGCGCACGATCACGGTGTCGCCGATACGGACGTCCTTGCGGCGGATTTCATCCTCGTTGTGCAGGGTCGCATTCGTGACGGTGACGCCGCCCACGAAGACCGGCTGCAGCCGCGCCACGGGGGTCAACGCCCCAGTGCGTCCGACTTGGACGTCGATGCCGACCAGGCGGGTGGTTTCTTCCTGGGCCGGAAATTTGTGCGCGATGGCAAAGCGAGGCGCGCGCGCCACGAAGCCCAGCACATCTTGCGCTCTCAGGTCATTGACCTTGTAGACCACCCCGTCGATGTCATAGGGCAGTGTGGATCGCTGCGCGCCGACCGAAGCATAGAAACGCAGCAGTTCCGCCGCGCCCCGGCAGTGCCGGCGCCCGGGGCTGACGGCGAAGCCGAACGCCGCCAGCCAATCCAGCATGGCGGCATGGGTGGCCTGCGGTTGCAGATCGCGCCCCGCGGCATCCCGGATCTGCCCCCAGCCATAGGCGTAGAACCTCAGGGGCCGCGTCGCCGTCACATGCGGATCCAGCTGACGCAGGCTGCCGGCCGCGGCATTGCGCGGATTGACGAAAGGCTTGTCGCCCCGGGACAGTTGCTGCTCGTTCAGACGGGCGAAATCGGCGCGCGCCATCAGCACCTCGCCGCGCACCTCAAGCACGGCGGGCGCGGCATCCCCGCGCAGGCGCAGCGGCACGGAACGCAGGGTGCGAATGTTGGCGGTGATGTCCTCGCCCTCGGAACCGTCACCCCGGGTAGCGGCCTGGACCAGGCGGCCCTGTTCATACCGCAGGCTGACGGCCAGGCCGTCGAACTTGTATTCCGCCACGTAATCCACACCCGGAGTGGCGGAGCCCGAGGCCCCGGCCGCGGCATCCGTCGGGAACAGTTCGCTCTGTTCCCTGCCGGCGGAGGCCAATAGCCCGGATTCGGCCAGGATCGCCGTCACGCGATCATCGAAGGCCCGGATGTCCTCGTCTTCGAAGGCATTGCCCAGGGACAGCATGCGCACCGCATGACGTACCGGCTCGAAATGCCCGGCGGGCGCAGCCCCGACCCGCTGAGTCGGCGAATCCGGCGTCACCCAATCGGGGTGATCCTGTTCGATGGCCTGCAAGCGGGTCATCAAGCGGTCGTACTGCGCGTCGGAGATGGACGGCTCGTCCTGCACGTAATAACGGTGATTGTGGGCTTCGATCTCAGCCCGCAGGTCCTGCAGTTCCTGGCGCAGGGGGTCGACGGTCACGAAAATACCCGGGCGGTGCGTTCGGTGCCGGCCAGAAAGCCCGCCTGATCCAGTTGGTCGTACAGGGCGCTGATCTGCTTGTCGATGGCCGGCGCCGAGGCATCCTGGAAGGTGCGGCCCTGGTCATCCAGCACGTGGGCCTCCAGTCGCTGGGCCAGGTCGCGTCCCACCGCCACCATCCGGCTGAATGCCTGGTCATCGGGGATGCTGTTGGGCACATCCAGGATCAGGTCGGCCCGGTGGGATGCGTCTTGCGCCTGCTGATCGACCCGCAGCACGAAACGCGGCAGACCGTTTTCAGCCATCCAGGCCCACTGCCCGCGGGACTGCACGAAACCGGCCTCGGCGGCGGCCTCGGCGATGGCGGCGGCGGGGCGCGGAGCGGCCAGTTGCAGAATCAAGCCGACCTGGGCATCCATCGCCGCGCAACGCGCGTCCAGCTCGGCAGCCTGTTTCAGGACCACGTCCTGTTCAGGCGCCTCGATCTGCCCGTCGAAACGCTCGGCCAGGTTCTGCGCCAGGGTCCAGAGATTCGACCATTCAATGGCGGTCAGCGCGCCGCCCCGGTTGGCCATCACCACGGCCAGCTGCAACGATACATAGGATTCGTCATCCCGCAGGCGGGTGCGGTGACCGCCGCCTTCCCGTTCGGCGAAGACCCGCACCGGCTTCTTGCCGACCCGCGCGATGGACTGCACGGCTTCCGACAGCGCCTCGCCCGAGGCCGGATGCGCCAGGGCGATATCGATCACGGCTTCACAGGCCGGGTCGATTTCCGGGGACTCGTCGGCCACCGCCGCGCGGTCGGGTTCCCAGAGACTGGGTTCACGCCGGGGCACGACGTCCTGCATGAGCACGTCTTGTTCGGATTCGGGCAGAGTCGCCCGCATGCTGCGCCGCGCGCGCCATTCCTGCCAGCCGTTGTACAGCAGGACGATGACGATCAGCGCCGCCCCAATCGAAATCAGCAAAATCTGCAAATCGCTCATAAAGACCTCGTTACCCTGTTCAGACAGTGCCGGCAACCCACTGCAAGGCTGAATCCATATCCACTGCCACGATTCGCGACACGCCTTGTTCCTGCATGGTGACTCCGACCAGCTGCCGCGCCATCTGCATGGCAATTTTATTATGTGAAATAAAGAGAAACTGTGTCTGATTGCTCATGCCCCGCACCAGATTGGCGTAGCGTTCCGTATTGGCGTCATCCAGCGGCGCGTCGACCTCGTCCAGCAGACAGAACGGCGCCGGATTGAGCTTGAACAGGGCAAACACCAGCGCCGTCGCGGTCAGGGCCTTTTCGCCGCCCGACAGCAGATGGATCGTGCTGTTGCGCTTGCCGGGCGGCTGCGCCATGACCTGCACGCCGGCGTCCAGGATTTCATCGCCCGTCATGCTCAGGCGCGCCTCGCCGCCACCGAACAGCTGCGGGAACAACTGCCCGAAATGCTGGTTCACCGTATCGAAAGTCTGGGACAGCAGTTCGCGGGTTTCCCGGTCGATCTTGCGGATGGCGTTTTCCAGCGTGTCGATGGCCGACAGCACGTCGTCGCGCTGACGGTCCAGGAATGTCTTGCGGTCCCGCGCGGCGGACAACTCATCGAGCGCGGCCAGATTGACCGCGCCCAGCGATTCGACGCGCCGGGTGATCCGCTGGACCTCGGACTGCAGCCAATCCAGCCGCTGCCACTGCGGCGGCTGTTCAGCCAGATGGCGCTGCAGAGCGGCCCGGTCCACCTGCCGGGCATCCAGCTGTTCGGCGTATTGTTCCACCGACAGGCGCGAGGCCTGTTCTTTCAGCTGCAATTCGGTGATCCGCGCCCTCAGAGGATCCAGGTTGCGCTCCAGCGTCAGGCGGCCTTCATCGGCTTCCCGCAGCGTGGCGGCGGCCTGATCCTGTTGCACACGCGCCAGACGCAAAGCCTCTTCTGATTCGGCCCGCGATTCCAGGGCGTCCTGCAAACCGGTCTGGGCTACGGACTCGTCCAGTTCGAACAATTCACCCTGCAGGGATTCCAGTTCGGTACCCGAGCGGCGGCTTTGCTCGGCCGCCAGTTGCAAAGTGCGGCGCAGCTCGTCCAGGCGAGTGCGCAGCGCGCGCACAGCATAGTCGGCCTCCTGGGCGGCGCGTTCCTGGTCGCGCCCCTGCTGGCGGGCCTGCTCGGCCTGGGCGGCCAGATCTTCGATCTGCATGTCCAGCGCCGCCTGCCGTTCCTGCTGTTCGGCCAGCACGGCATCCAGGGATTCGAACCGGGTCTCGGCCTCGTCGCGCCGGGCGGCCAATTCAAGCTGCTGCGCCTCGACATCCTTCAGATCGCCGTCCAGGCGGCGAGCCTGGTCGTCGGAGCGAGCCATCTGCTGGCTGATCTGATGATGCTGCATCCGTGCATCGTGCTGGGCCTGCATGCGTTCGGCGATCTGCAGCCGCGCCGGCTGCAAGGCCTGTTCCAGGGCGCGGCGCTCGGCATCCGCGCGCGCATGGGCATCCAATGCCTGGTCGGCGATCAACTGGGCCGCCTTGATTTCACGAGCCAGATTGTCGATCTGCTGCTGACGCGCCAGCAGACCGGCCTGTTCGGAGTCCGCCGCGTAAAACCGCACGCTGCAGACATCGACGCGATGCCCGGCCTGCACGACCCACAGCCCTGCGGGCGGCAGTTCGGTCCGACGCGACAGGGCCTGGCCCAGATCGTCGGAGACATACACCCCCTGCAGCCAGTCGGCCAGCAAAGGCTGCAGCGCGGCATCCCGCACCCGTACCCGATCCAGCAAGAGAGCGGCCCCCGCCGGCGCCGGCGCCGGGCTCGGCGCCTGGGCGGGAGCCTGATAAAAAGCCAGGCGGGCGGGCGGCGCATCCTGCGCAAACGCGCGCACATGATCCAGCGTGCGCAGTCCCAACGCGTTCATGCGTTCGTGCAAGACGGCTTCCAGCGCCGTTTCCCAGCCGGCATCCACCTGCAATTGCTGCCACAGGCGTCCCAGGCCCTGCAGTTCCTGGCGCTGCAGCCAGGGTTCCAGGGCATCTTCGGACTGGATTTTTTCCTGCAAGGCAATCAGCGCCTGGCGGCGGGCGTCCAGCCGTTCCAGATCGAGCCGGGCCGCCTGGCTGGCCTGCTGCGCCCGCGCCCCGGCGGACTCCAGGTCCGGCTGCCGGGATTCCAGCTCCAGCAGGCGCGCCTGGGCTTCTTCCAGGCGCGCCTCGGCCACCGCGCACTCGCCCGCCCAGCGCTGCAATTCCGCCGGGTCCGGCATCCCCAGCGCCTGGCGTTCGTCCTGCAGACGCTGGCGGCGGTCGTCCAGGCCGCGCCACTGATGATCGGCATCGCGCTGCGACTGGGCCGCCAGCGCCAGATCCTGTTCGGTGCGGGCCAGGCCGCGCCGCCACTCATCCCGCTGCAGGTTCAGCGCCCGCAGACGCTCATCCAGTTCCGGCAAGCCGTCCTGAGCCGATTGGGCCTGGACGGCCAGGGTCTCGGCCCGGGCCAGCGCCTCGTCAATCTGTTCCTGGACTTCCTCGATGGCCGCCTGGCTATGGGTCTGCTGATCGCCCCATTCCTGCAGCTGGGACTGCAGCTGGGTGCGCCGCGCCTGCAGGCGATGGCGGGAATCGACCACGTGGCGGATCTCGGCCTCCAGGCGGCTGACCTGGGCCCCCGCCTCGAACACGCGCCCCTGAGCCTGGTGCACCGCCTCGCTGGCGGTGAAATGGCCCTCGCGCCGGGATTCCAGATCGGTTTCCAGGGCTCGCAGGCCCGCCACAGCCGATTCCAGTTCGGCCTGGGCGCGCTCCGTGTCCGCGGCCAGCGTCTGGCGGCTTTCGCGGGCGGCCTGTTCACGCAACAGCCACAAGGCATGCTGTTTGAGTTCGCCCTCGGTCTGCAAGGCCCGGTAGTCGGAGGCGACCCGGGCCTGCGATTCCAGTTTTTCCAGCTGCGCGGCCAGTTCACGCAGAATGTCTTCCAGGCGCGTCAGGTTTTCACGGGTATCCTGCAGGCGGTTTTCCGTTTCGCGACGGCGTTCCTTGTAGCGGGACACGCCGGCGGCTTCTTCGAGATAGACACGCAATTCCTCGGGACGCGCCTCGATCAGGCGGTTGATCATGCCCTGACCGATGATGGCGTAACCGCGCGTGCCCAGGCCGGTGCCCAGGAAAATATCGTGGATGTCGCGCCGTCGCACGGGCTGGTTGTTGACGAAATAGCTGCTGGCGCCGTCGCGCGTCAGGATGCGGCGCACCGCGATTTCCGCGAAGGTCGACCACTGGCCCGCAGCCCGGCCCTGGCTGTTGTCGAAAACCAGTTCGACCGACGCGCGGGCGGCGGGCTTGCGCTGCCCCGACCCGTTGAAGATCACATCCTGCATCGAGGCGCCGCGCAATTCGGAGGCCTTGGTTTCCCCCAGCACCCAGCGCACGGCGTCGATGATGTTGGACTTGCCGCAGCCGTTGGGGCCCACCACGCCGACCAGTTCACTGGGCGTGGGAATCACGGTCGGATCCACAAAGGACTTGAATCCGGCAAGTTTTATCTGCGTGAGGCGCACGGAAGTCTGGTGGGCAAAATTCGAGTGAATCGCAACAGCGTATGATAACGCACCAGGATAAGCCCCCTGGCAGGGCCGCCCCGTCCGGGCCCAGTAACCCGCTATACTGCAACTCCATTTTACAGTCGCGCACCTTAGTGCCGACCTGCCACCACTCACTTCGGGGTCCGCGATTGAACAAGGGCTTTTTCATGGTCATGGCCGCGCAGGCGCTGTCCTCCATCGCGGACAACGCCCTGCTGATCGCCGCCATCGGGCTGATCGCCGATCTCAGCGGCCCGGACTGGATGGCCCCCATGATGAAGTGGTGGTTCGCCCTGGCCTACGTGGTGCTGGCGGCTTTCGTGGGGGCCTTTGCCGATTCTTTCCCCAAGGGCCGGGTCATGTTCGCCACCAACGCGCTCAAGACCTGCGGCTGCCTGCTGATGTTCAGCTATGGGGCCTTCGGGTTCAGCCATGGGCACCAGTTGGTGCTGATTTTCGTCGCCTACACCATCGTCGGCATAGGCGCAGCCGCCTATTCCCCGGCAAAATACGGCATCGTCACCGAAATGCTGGCTCCCGAGCTGCTGGTCAAGGGCAATAGCTGGATCGAAGGCCTGACGGTCCTGTCCGTCATCATCGGCACCGTGCTGGGCGGGGTGTTGATCAGCCCGTCGGTATCCGCCTGGCTGATGTCCTTCGACTGGGTGGACAGCCTGGTCAACAACACGGCGCAATGCGCCATCCTGATGATCGGCCTGGTCTACGTGGCCGCCGCCATCTGCAATCTGCTGATCCCGGACACCCACGCCTTCTATCCCCGCCAGCAGACCCGCCCGGCGGCGCTGATCCGCAATTTCACCACCTATGTGCGCATCCTGTGGTCGGACAAGCTCGGCCAGATCTCCCTGGCGGTCACGACCCTGTTCTGGGGGGCGGGCGCCACGCTGCAATTCATCGTCATCGAGTGGGGCGCCCAGCACCTGGGCTACCGCCTGGACCAGGCCTCCGTGCTGATGGGCGTCGCCGCCTTCGGCACCGTGATCGGCGCCATCCTGGCTGGCCGCGTCCCCTTGCGCCGCGCCCTCAGCGTGCTGCCTGTCGGCGTGGCGATGGGTCTGGTCGTGCTGCTGATGCCGCTGGTCTACCAGCCCTTCGCCGTCTACTGTCTGCTGCTGCTGATCGGCGGCCTGTCGGGCTATTTCGTCGTGCCCATGAACGCCCTGCTGCAGCACCGGGGCCACGTGCTGCTGTCGGCGGGTCATTCGATCGCCGTGCAGAATTTCAACGAGCAGCTGAACATCCTGCTGATGCTGGCCGTCTACAGCCTGATGCTGTGGCTGGGCCTGCCCATCAACGCCATCATTGCGCTCTTCGGCGTGCTGGTCGCCTGCCTGATGGTCGTCTTCATCCAGTGGAACCGCCTGAATCACCGCGCCCACCCCGAACTGGAGCAGCAGATCGGGCAGACCGGCCACGGGACGGCGCTACGCTAGCCGGATGGGCTCAGGGGGCGGCGCTCTCCGGATCGGCCGCCTGCACAGCCCGCGCCAAGCCCACCAGGTCCCGCCATGCCTCGGCCTTCAGCGCCGAGCGCACCAGGAGCGATGCCGGCTGGTGCGTCACCCAGACCGGGATTTCGCGGCCATCCTCTTGCCGATAGCGATGGGCGGCGCCGCGCAGGACGTCCAGATCCGCCGTGTCGCCCAGCACCGCCTGGGCGGCGACCCGCCCCAGCGCCAGAATCCAGCGCGGCTGCAGCAAGGCAATTTCACGATGCAGATACGGCACGCAAGCGGCCACTTCCGCAGCATCGGGCTCGTGCCCGCCCGGCGCCCGGCATTTCACCACATAGGTGCCATAGCGGGAATCCGCCTGCGGCAGATGGACGGCGGCCAGCATGGCAGCCAGCAGGCGGCCGGAATCACCCTGGAACGGCTGGCCGGCAACCTCGTCATCGATGCCGGGCTGCTCCGCCACGATCAAGTAATACGGGTGGGCTGCCTGGCCCGCGCCTGACACGGCGCGCAGCCGCTGCTGATGCCGGAGGCATTGCTGGCAGGCCTCCGCCATCCGGGCCAATGTGGCCAGATCGGCGTCTCCCACCCGCGGCGCCGGCTGGACGGCAGGCGCCGCGGCCGGAGCCCGGGCGGAAGGCCCGGACGGACGCGCCACCGGCCCGCCCTGGGCAGGCTCGTCGGCAGCGCCGGGAGCCATCGGAGCGGGCAAGCGCGCCGATGGTCCGTCATGGACGGGGCGGGCATCCTGTGCGGCCGCTGGCGGCGGCACGGGCTGCGCCACCGGGGCGTCTCCCGCGGACGCCGCCACCGGGGCGATGGGCCGCACATCCAGCCAATGCAGGTCCAGCCCGATTTCCGCCAGCCAGGCGGCCTGCGCCGGGCGCAACTGGGGCTTCATGCCGGGATTTCCTGAAACGTCAGCGTCATGATCCAGGCGTCCTCCCGGGCGCCATGGGCCGCCGGGTAATAGCCGCGCCGCAAGCCCAATTGCCGAAAGCCGTGCTGCTGGTAGAAGGCGACGGCCCGGATATTGCTGGGACGCACCTCCAGCGTCAGCGCCGGCAGGCCCGCCTGATGGCAGTGCGCCGCGCAATAGCGCAGCAGTTCGGCCCCCACGCCCTGTCGCTGGCTGTCGGGGCGCACCCCGATGACCAGCAGATGGGCCATGTCCGGCGCATCCATGACCAGAGCGAACCCCAGCAGGGCCCCCAGGCGGCGCACGACCCAGCCCCGATATCCGGCGGCCAGGCCATCGGCAAAATTCTGCCGCGTCCAGGGAAAGGACTGGACTTGCCGTTCGATCGCGGCGACCTCGTCCAGATCCGTCATCCCCATGTCGTGCACCGACCAGCGCGCCGCATCCGCCTGGGGATTGCCGCCCAGCCCTCCCGCCCGCTCGACCGTGGTGTAGGCGACTTTGTCGCGCACATAGGCCGGCGCGGCCAGGGCCGCGTCCAGGGTCCGCCCCTGTTGCCAGGCGCGCGCGGCCATGCGGGCCACCGTGGAGGCATGGGCGCAGACCCGCTCATCGCCGCTCGCCGCGACCTCGGCCCCCAGCGCACGCAATTCCCCGGCCAGGCCGGGAAAGACGTCCAGGGCATCCCCATGCGCCGCCCACCCGCTCCCGGCCCGCATGGCCCAGGCGGCCGATTGGTCGGCAACCCAGGCGGTCGCATCGGACCGGGCGATCAGGGCCGGGGCCTGCAAAGTCGTCCATTCGCCCTCGACGCATTGATAGGCGGCGGCGTAAATCTCGTTCATACGGGCATCCTGCAGGACCAGGTGGACGCCGGAGGCATCCGCCCCCGCCTGCTGGAAGGCCAGCGCGCACAGAGAATCCACCGGCAGCACCGGAATATCCAAGGCGACGGCCAGGCCCTGCGCCACGCCGCACGCCACCCGCAGGCCCGTAAACCCCCCCGGCCCCTGTCCGAAGGCCACCGCGGACAGGTCGGCGCGGCTCAGGCCGGCGTCGGCCAGCAACTGCTGAGCCAGCGGCAGAATGCGCTCGGCGTGTTCCTGGCGGCCTTCGTGCTGCGCGACGCGCAGGCGCATGCGCCCGGCGGCCTGCGACAACAAGGCGACGCTGCAAAGAGAGCTTGATGTTTCAAACGCTAGAATGTGAAAATCGTCCATGGCGCTGTTATTTTAATGGAGGAGCGACCCGCACTGGATCCGGCCGCGCATCTGGTCTTTCCGCCGGCCCTACTTACGACACAACCAAACGCTTATTGTGTAATTTGTTGTGATAAGCGCTGGTGCTGTTTTCCCGACCCTGTTACATTTTCCTCATGAATACACATAACCAGACCCTCACCCGCAAGATCCTGATCGTCGACGACGATCCCCGCTTGCGCGACCTGTTGCGGCGTTATCTGTCCGAACAGGGGTTCAACGTCTACGTGGCCGAAGACGCGAAAGAAATGGCCAAGCTCTGGCAGCGGGAACACTTCGACCTGCTGGTGCTCGACCTGATGCTGCCCGGCGAGGACGGTCTGTCGATCTGCCGCCGCCTGCGGGGCAATCACGACAACACGCCCATCATCATGCTGACCGCCAAGGCCGAGGAAATCGACCGCATCGTCGGTCTGGAAATGGGGGCCGACGACTACCTGACCAAGCCCTTCAACCCCCGCGAACTGCTGGCCCGCGTCAACGCGATCCTGCGCCGCCGGGGCACTGAAGAACATCCGGGCGCGCCCAGCCAGGAAAACGAATCCGTCGAATTCGGACCGTACGTGCTGAATCTGTCCACCCGCACGCTGATGAAGAGCGGCGAATCCGTTCCCATCACCACGGGCGAATTTTCAGTGCTGAAGGTCTTCGCCCGCCACCCCAAGGTCCCGCTCTCGCGCGACAAACTGATGGAACTGGCCCGAGGCCGCGAATACGAAGCCTTCGACCGCAGCCTGGATGTCCAGATCTCGCGCCTGCGCAAACTCATCGAACCCAATCCTTCCAAACCGGTGTTCATCCAGACGGTCTGGGGACTGGGCTACGTCTTCGTCCCCGACGGCGGACAATAATCGTTGCACGGCCCGCAGGGGACTCTCCTGCGGGCCTTTCCTGTCATGATGCTCGTCAAACGGCTTCGGCGCGCCATCCTGCCCCGGTTGCGCCTGGGATTGTTCACCCGCTCCTTTCTGCTGATCGCCTTCCTGATGCTGGTCAGCCTGGGCGCATGGCTGCAGATCGTCTTCAACATCGAGGAAGGCCCCCGCGCCGTCCAGCTGGCCCAGCGCATCGCCACCACGGTCAGCATCACGCGCTCGGCCCTGGTCTACGCGCCGCCGCAAGTCCGCCCGGCCCTGCTGCTGGACCTGGCCACCCAGGAAAGCCTGCGGGTGCAGCCGCGCGAATCCACCGACGTCCTCGAACCCCTGCCCCACACGGCGTACTGGGACAATGTCTCGACCGAGATCCGCAACCGCCTGGGGTCGCAGACCGCCATGATGTGGGCCGTCAACCAGGTGCCCGGCATCTGGATCAGCTTCCAGATCGACGGCACGCTCTACTGGCTGGTGTTCGACCGCGACCAACTGCGGCTGACCACAGGCCGCGAGTGGCTGGGCTGGGTAGCCGCATCCCTGATGCTGGCGCTGCTGGGAGCCGCCGTCAGCGTGCGCTTCATCAACCATCCCCTGGCGCAGCTGGCCAAGGTCGCCCAGCAACTGGCGCGCGGGGAAACCCCCACCCCATTGCCTGAAAAAGGGCCCATCGAAATCCGCGACATGAACATCGCCTTCAACCGCATGTCCCGGGACCTGCGGCAGAACGAGGCCGACCGGGAAATCATGCTGGCGGGCATCTCGCACGATCTGCGCACGCCGCTGGCCCGCATCCGCCTGGAAATCGAAATGAGCCACATGAGCGACGAGGCGCGCCAGGCGATCGACGACGACCTGGCGCAGATCAATCACAGTATCGGCCAGCTGATGGAATACGCCCGCCCTGCGGGACAGGTGCCCGAGACCGGCATCGACGTCTCGCGGGTGCTGCAGGACCTGCTGGAACGCGAACGCAGCCATACCGAATCCCTGGGCGGCGACCTGCAGGCCGGCATCGAACCGGGCCTGCAGGCGCGCATCAGCGCCAACGATCTGAAGCGCATCGTCAGCAACCTGATCGAAAACGCCCGGCGCTACGGCCGCAGCGTCAGCGATGATCGCGCCCACATCGTGCTGCGGGCCTACCAGAGCGGCAACCTGTTGCGCATCGAAGTGCAGGATCATGGCGTGGGCATTCCGCACGCGGACGTCCAGCGCCTGCTGCGCCCGTTTGCCCGGGGCGAGTCCGCGCGCACCGGCGTCAGCGGCGCCGGCCTGGGCCTGTCCATCGTGGAACGGCTGCTGGGCCAGGTAGGCGGGAAATTCGAACTGATTTCCCAGCCCACGCAGGGGCTGCTGGCGCGCATCGAAATACCCAAGGCCAAGGCGCGGCCGGCCGACAAGGCCATGGCGTAGAATGACAAGGCGGCCCGATTGGCCGTCCTTCACTCAGGAGCCCCGATGAAAACCATAGGCGACAAGCTCGAGGCCTTCCGCGTCACCGGCGTCAAACCCGGATTCAATCAGCACGAGGAAAACGGCGTTTCAGCCTTCGAAGACATCACCGAATCATCCTTCCCCGGCAAATGGAAGGTGATCTACTTCTACCCCAAGGACTTCACCCAGGTCTGCCCCACCGAAATCATCGGCTTCAATGCCCTGGCCGATGCCTTCGAAGAACGCGACGCCGTGCTCATGGGCGGATCGACCGACAACGAATACGTCAAATTGGCCTGGCGGCGCGAAAACCCCGAACTCAGCAAGCTGAACCACTACCAGTTCGGCGACACCAACGGCGCCCTGATCGACCAGTTGGGCATCCGCGACAAATCCGAAGGCGTGGCCCTGCGTGCCACTTTGATCATCGACCCGGACAACCTCATCCAGCACATCTCGGTGAACAACTTCAAGGTCGGCCGCAACCCGGAAGAAACCCTGCGCATCCTGGACGGATTGCTGACCGACGGCCTGTGCGCCTGCAATCGCGCCATCGGCGGCGGCACGCTATAGCACGACAAGGGCCCGCGGATGCGCCGACCGGCGCTGCGGCCCCTGGCGCCTGCGCCCGCGGTCAGCACCTGCGCCCGATCAGGCGCCCGGGCAGGCCGCCAGCAGCACGGCGGCGCTGGCTGCGATGCCTTCGCCACGCCCCAGATAGCCCAGGCCCTCGTTGGTCTTGGCCTTGATGTTGACATCCGCCGCTTCGATCCCCAGGTCCAGGGCGATGCACGCGGCCATCGCCGCCGCGTGAGGGCCGATCTTCGGCGCCTGGGCATGCACGGTGGCATCCACGTTGACCACCTCCCACCCGGCTTCGCGGGCCATGCGGGCAGCCTCGCGCAGAAACAGGCGGCTGTCGGTCCCCGCCCAGCGCGGATCCCGATCGGAAAAATGGCGCCCGATATCCCCCAGGCCCGCCGCGCCCAGGACGGCGTCCGTAACGGCATGCAGCAGCACGTCGGCATCCGAATGACCGTCCAGGCCCCGGTCATGGGGAATCGTGACCCCGCCGATGATCAGGGGACGGCCGGGAACCAGCACATGCAGATCATGGCCCTGCCCCACACGAAAGGGAAAGCGTTGCGTCATTGTCGTCTCTGCTGATGATCAAGCCCCGATTTTAGCCGGGGCGCAGTCCGGCGACAGACCGTCAGGAGGCTTCCGGCTGCCCGCGCAGCCACGACTCGAACCACTCGAAATCTTCCGGCCAGGTGAGTTTGTCGTTCTGGCGGCTGCCGGGCACCAGCAAGGGCGGCCGTCCTCCCGACAATTCCACCGCCGAGGCTTCGTCCGTGACGCGTGGGTCGGCGGCGCAGGCGTCCAGCGCGGCGCCCAGGTCCCCCGCGCGAAACATCTGCGGGGTCTGCGCCAGCCACAGATGATCGCGCGGCAGCGTCCGCGCAATGGCGTCCAGCTGCGATCCTGCGTCATCCGCCCCGGGTCCCGACGCGGGAGCGGCCTGCTTGACCGTGTCGGCCACCGGCAGGGCCAACAGCCCGCCCCGCCCCTGCCGCAGGCAGGTATCGATCAGGCGCGCCAGGGCTTGCGCGGGCAAGCCCGGGCGCGCCGCATCATGCACCAGCACCCAGGCATCCGGCGCCAGGCCGGCATCCCGCAGCGCAGCGCCCACGGTCGCAGCCCGCGTGGGGCCGCCGCACGGGCGCCAGACCGTGCGCGGCAACCCCGCCAGGGCCTGCGCCACCCAAGGGTCTTCCGCCGCCACGGCGACCCGCACCTGGTCGATGCGCGGATCAGCCAACAGCGCGCGGACGGCGCGGCGCAACATAGGTTCGCCCTGCAAGGCGCGATACTGCTTGGGCGCGCCGCCGGCGAGGCCGGCCCGGGCGCCGATGCCGGCAGCCGGCACAATGGCAATCAGGGGGGGGTTCATAGACGCGGATTTTAGCCGAGCGGACCCGGACCGCGCCAAACGCCCGTCCCGCTTCCGATGGCCGACAAGTAGCCAAATAATAAAAACTACAGATTATTCCCTATTATTTTCTGATTATGTAGAATGGCTACATTCCTCCGGCCGCCTTGCTGCCGGTTCATCGACCCTGTCCCGCCGTCACGCATGAACGCTCTGGAACTTCTCGCATATAGCCCGGTCATGCCGGTGATCGTCATTCAGGATACGGAATCCGCCGTGGACCTGGCCCGCGCACTGGTGACCGGCGGCATCCGCTCCCTGGAAATCACGCTGCGCTCGCCCGCCGCGCTGGATGCCATCCGCGCCATCCGGGACCAGGTCCCCGACGCGCTGGTCGGCGTGGGCACGGTTCGCACACCCGGGCAACTGGATGCCGCCCTGCAGGCCGGAGCCTGCTTTGGCGTCAGCCCGGGCCTGACACCCGCCCTGGCCCGGGCTGCCCAGGCAGCCGGCATTCCCTTTCTACCCGGCGTCGCCACCGCCTCGGAAGCCATGCAGGCCGCCGACTGGGGCTTCACCGTCCAGAAACTGTTTCCCGCCGAAGCCGTCGGCGGCGCGGCGCTGCTGAAAGCCTGGCACGGCCCCCTGCCCGACCTGAGATTCTGCCCCACGGGCGGCATCCACGCCGGCAACGCCGCCGGCTATCTGGCCTTGCCCAATGTCGGGTGCGTCGGGGGTTCCTGGCTGACGCCGGCCCAGGCCGTGGCCGAGCGCGACTGGGACGCGATCACGCAACTGGCCCGGCAGGCCTGCGCGCTGGCGCGATAAACACTACGCAGGCAGCGGATAGGCCGCCAGCGGCGCCTCGCCCCGCAGCACCCGCAAGAGATTGCTGACGGCCATGTCCGCCATGGCCAGGCGTGTCTCGTGCGTGGCCGACCCGATATGCGGCAAGGCCAGGATGCCGGGGTGGCCGCGCAGAGGCGAATCCGTCGGCAAGGGTTCCACATCGAACACATCCAGCCCCGCCGCCCGCAAGCGGCCGCTGTCCAGGGCATCCAGCAGGGCGCGTTCCTGAACGATCGGCCCGCGCGCGCCATTGATCAGGATGGCGCCCGGTTTCATGCGCTCGAAGGCCTGGGGCCCGATCAGGCCTCGCGTCTGATCCGTCAGGGGCAGGACCAGCACGATGAAGTCGGCCGATGCCAGCACTTCGTCCAGGCCCGCCGCCCGGGCCTTGCCATCCGGCAGACCGCTATCGGCCGGATGGCGGCTATGGTAGAGCACCGGCATGTCGAACCCCAGCGCCGCCCGGCGCGCCAAGGCCCGTCCGATACGGCCGTAGCCGACGATGCCCAGCGTCTTGCCATGCACGTCCCAGCCGTACTGATCGGCGCCGACACTGCGCTGCCAGCGGCCCTCGCGGACCATGGCCGCCATCTCGCAGACCCGGCGGCTGGTTGCCAGCATCATGGTGAACAACAGATCGGCCACCGACTCCGTCAGGACGCCGGGGGTGTGACACAGGACGATGCCCCGGTCCCGCAGCGCCGCCAGCGGGTAGGCATCCACGCCCACGGAGATGCTGGACACCACCCGCAGCCGGGGCGCCCGGTCCAGCATGGCCGCATCCAGGCGGACACTGGACCCGATCATGCCGTCGACCTGCGGCAGGGCCTCGAAAAACGCATCCCGCTGGTCCTCGCGCCGGGGATCGGCCTGGATGACGTCGTGTTCCCGCAGAATCCTGTCCAACTGAGGCCGGGGCAGGTCGCGATAGACGAGGACGGATTGGCGGCTCATAGCCCCGCCTGCCGCAGGGCCGCCCGGGTCGGCAGGCCCTCGGTATCGCCTCGGACCTGCACGGCGCGGGCGCCGATCCAGGCTCCCCGGACCACCGCGCTGCGGAGATCCGCGCCTTCCAGCAGCGCGCTGATCACCCCGACGGCAAAGCCGTCGCCGGCTCCCACCGTATCGACCACCTGCTCGACGGGGCAGGCCGGCACGTAACCCTGTTGCTCCCCATCGTCGTAATACGCGCCCTCGGGACCCAGCTTGATCACGACCAGCCGCGCGCCCAGATCCCGGTAAAACCGCGCGATCGCCTCGGGCTGTCGCTCCCCCGTCAGCAGACGTCCTTCCTCCAGGCCGGGCAGGACCCAGTCGGCCAGGGCGGCCAGCTGATGGATCCCGGCGCGCATCGCGTCCTCCGATGCCCACAGCGTGGGCCGCAAATTCGTATCGAAAGACACGGTCCTGCCGGCCTCGCGCATCAGCCGCATGGTCCGCAGCGACACCTGAAAACTATCGGCGGACACGGCGGCGAATACGCCGGTGGCATGCAGGTGGCGCGCGCTCAGCAGCCAATCCCGGTCCACATCGGCCGGCGCCATGCGGCTGGCGGCGGAGCCGGCCCGATGATATTCAACCAGCGGATCGCTGCCGTCCTCGACCCGGCCCTTGAACAACATTCCAGTCCGTTCGCCGGCGACCAGCTCCACGCGGGAACAGTCCACGCCCTCGTCCCGGATGCTGGCGAGCAGATACCGCCCCATCGAGTCCTGCCCCAGGCGGCTGCCCCAGGCCACGTTCAAACCCAGCCGGGCCAGACCGATGGCCACATTGGTCTCCGCGCCCGCCGTCCGCTTGTGGAACACATCCACCTGTTCCAGCGGCCCGGGCGCGCCCGCCACCAGCATCATCATCGCCTCACCGAGGGTGACGACATCCAAGGCATCATTCATCAGACATTTGCTCCAATCGACGCAGCGCATTCAAGGCCTGCCGGGTCACGTGTTCTAGATCGGCGCCCGTCAGGGGATATTCAATGGCCCGGAAGGCGGCCGCGGGCAGCGCCCGCAGGACGGCGCGCCACGGGGCCGCGGACGTCTGCAGGGGCACGGCGACCCAGCGATCGGGGCGCCGCAACACCCCCTTGCAATGGACGTAGCGCACCCGGGCGGCAAAGACGCGCGCCGCCTCCAGCGGGCATTCCCCCACCCAGTGCCAATTCCCGACATCAAACGTCATCCCCAGCGACACGCCGGCCGCATCGGCGGCGCGAAAAAAGGACGACAGGGCCGGCACGCTGCCCGCCGCTTCCGTCTGGTCGTTTTCCACCAGCAACGTCACGGGGCTGACGGCAAGCGCGTCGCGCAAGACATCCATGCCCGCCGCATCGCCGGGCCGACGCCCGCCGATGGACATCTTCAGGACCTTCGCGCCCAACCGCCGGGCACGCTCCAGGCCTTCCCGGACGGCATCGCCGTCGAACCGGCCGTCCGCATCCCACATGCCTTGCGCGCTGGAATAGACGCAGGCCATCCCGGATTCAGCGACCAGATCCGCCAAGCCGTCGAGTTCGGCGGCCCCGCCGCGCAACAGCTCGCTGCGGACCTCGATGCCGTCCGCGCCCGCCGCCCGCGCCAGACGCGCGAACCCGGCCTGGCCATGGCGGCGAACCTCGTCGGCGCCATAGGCCGTCAGGGATACGAGCACGCTCCCCGCGGAAATCATCCCTGTCATACCCGCATCCTTCAGTGATTCAGAATCTGACCCAGGAAGCTGCGAGTCTTCTCGTGCCGGGGCTGGCTGAAGAATTGTTCCGGCGGCGCCTGTTCGATGATCACGCCGTCGGCCATGAAGATCACGCGGTCGGCCACGCTGCGCGCGAAGCCCATTTCATGAGTGACACACAGCATGGTCATGCCGTCGCCCGCCAGACCGATCATGGTATCCAGGACTTCCTTGACCATTTCCGGATCCAGCGCCGACGTCGGCTCGTCGAACAGCATCACTTTCGGCGTCATGCACAGCGCCCGGGCGATCGCCACCCGCTGCTGCTGCCCGCCGGACAGCTGGCTGGGGTATTTATGCGCCTGCTCGGCAATGCGCACCCGCGACAGATATTCCATGGCCAGGGCCTCGGCCTGATCGGCCTTGAGCCCGCGCGAGCGCATCGGCGCCAGCATGCAATTGCGCAATACCGTCATGTGCGGGAACAGATTGAACTGCTGGAACACCATGCCGACCTCTTGCCGGACGGCCTCCACCCCGCGCCCATCCGGGCTGAGGGTGGTGCCATTGACCACGATCCGCCCGTCCCGGATGGTTTCCAGGCCGTTGATGCAGCGGATGAGCGTCGATTTCCCCGAGCCCGAAGGCCCGCAGATCACGATGCGCTCTCCCGCCGCCACAGTCAGATCGATATCCGCCAGCGCGTGGAACTGGCCATACCATTTGTTGAGCTTCTCGATCTGGATGATCGGGCCTGCAGCTTCGGGATGCGGGGTCGTCGTCATGGCAAGGCTTCGGTTTTCAATCGGGATTACTTCAGTGCCGGCAGCGGGGTGCCCAGCCATTTCTGGTAGAACTGGCTGAATTGGCCATTCTGGATGTTGCGGCTGATCACGTCATTGACGGCCTTCAGGGTTTCAGGCTGGCCCGGACGGATCGCCACGGCCATTTCCTGCTGCAGCAGCACGAACTTGTTGTCGAAACGATTCGGCGCCCGCTTGGCGATCCCGGCCGCCACCGTGGTGGAACACCCGATGGCATCCACCTGCCCCGACAGCAAGGCCTGCATGGCCGACGCATCGTCATCGAAACGACGGATCTCCGCATCCTTGGGGGCGATCTTGGTCACAGCGATATCCTGGGTGCTGGCGCGCGCCACGCCGATCCGCTTGCCCGACAAGCCTTCGGGGCCCGACACCTTCAGGTCCTTGCCGCCGAACACCACGATCTGGGCAGCGGAATACGGCTGCGAGAACTGCACCTGTTTGGCGCGTTCGGGGGTGATGGCCAACGAGGCCACCAGCATGTCGACCTTGTCGGTCAGCAGATACGGGATGCGATTGGGTCCGGTGACGGGCACGATCTTGACCTTGACGCCCAGATCCTTGGCCAGGGTCTTGGCGACGTCGGCATCATAGCCATCCGGTTGATTGTCGCTGTTCATGATGCCGTAGGGCGGAAAGTCGACCAGCATGCCGACCGTCAGCTCGCCTTTTTGCTTGACCTGATCGATGGTTTCGGCCGATGCCGTCGGCGCCAGGCCGACCACCAGGCTCGTGCAGGCGGCCAGCAGGGTGGTCCCCAGGATGCCGCGCAAGGTATGACGCTTGAACATAGGATGTCTCCGTGAAGTTGGCCTGAGCCAGGATGGGGCGCGGCGCGCCCCGACAGTGAAAGTGCTATTCCCGCGCCAGGGAAATCGCCAGGCGCTTTTCCATCCGCCCCGCCAACAGCGACAGCGGCCAGCACAACAGGAAATACAGGACCGCCACGACCGAGAACACCATCATGGGTTCGAACGTCGCGTTGTTGACGATCTGCCCCGCCCGGGTCAATTCGGTGAAACCGATGATGGCCGCGAGCGACGTCCCCTTGATGACCTGCACAAGGTAACCCACGGTCGGCGGGACGGCGATCTTCAGGGCCTGCGGCAGGATCACGTCGCGCAGCAGATAGCGGTATTTCAGGCCCAGCGCGGCGGCGGCTTCCCACTGCCCCCGGGGGACGGATTCGATGCAGCCGCGCCAGATCTCGCCCAGGAAGGCGCCGGCATTCAGCGCCAGGGCCACGGCGGCGGCCGTCCAGGGGTCCACGTCGAACCCGATCACCGGGGCGCCGAAGAACACCAGGAACAGCTGCAGCAACAACGGCGTGCCCCGGAAAATCTGGATGAAGCCCATGGACAGCGCACGGGCCGTCCGGTTGGTTCCGGTGCGCGCCAGCGCCACCGCCAGCCCGACCAGCCCGCCGCCGGCGAATGCCGTCAGCGACAGCAGCACCGTCCATTGGGCGGCATAGACGATGTACCAGAAGTCAGACAGCCCGAATGTTCTCATGATCGACCGTCCGGATAATGCAGGTACCGCTGATGGATTCTGTGAAACACATAAGAGAAGAACAAGGTCAGCAGCAGGTAGATCACCGTGATCACGATGTAGATCTCGAAGCTGCGGAAGGTTTCGGACTGCAGCGTCGCCGCCACCGAGGTCAGGTCATCGGCCGAAATCACCGACACCACGCTGGAGGCCAGCATCAGCAGGATGAACTGGCTGGTCAGCGCCGGATAGATGGCGCGCAGGGCGGGCTTGAGGATGACGAAGCGGAAGATCTCGACGCGCGACAGATTCAGGGCAAGACCGGCTTCGATCTGGCCCCTGGGAATGGCTTCGATGCCGGCGCGGACGATTTCCGTGGCATAGGCCCCCAGATTGACGGTCATGGCCACCAGCGCCGCCATGTAGGGCGACCAGCGCACGCCGATGGCCGGCAGCGCGAAAAAGAAAAAGAACAGCTGCACCAGGAACGGTGTATTGCGGATCAATTCGATGTACACCTGGATCAGGGCGCGGACCGGCGCCGGGCCGGCCGTCTTTCCCCAGGCGCACAGGACCGCCACCACGCCGCCGAACAGCATGGCCAACGCGGACAGCTGGATCGTCATCCAGGTGCCGTGGAGCAGCAAAGGCCAGGCCTCGAACACGGGGCCGAACTGAAAGGTGTAATTCATGAGGTGCCGGGAAAACAATATCCGGACGCTATTGAAACCGGTTTCAACATACTAGGCAAGCCCTACATCGAGGAAAATCAGGAATTACCCTAGCTGCGTGGAGCCCCGCGCCACCAGGACGCCCGGCAAGCGGATGGCGCGGGCAGGCGCATCCAGCCCCGCCATGCGTTCGATCAGGCATTGGGCCGCCAGCGCGCCCAAGGCATCCGTGGGCTGCGCGACGGCGCTGATGCCCGGCCCCACGTAGGGCGCCCATTGCGTGTCGTCGATGCCCACCAGGCCGATGTCCCGCCCCAGCGTCCAGCCCAGCTCCGCCACCGCCGCGACAATCCGCATGGTGACCACCGCATTGCCGGCGATCAGCGCCGGCGGGCGCCGGGCGGCGCGGCGAAGCGCACGCAAGGCATCGACCAGGCCGGCATGATCGCCGGGGCGCGCTTCCATCCATTGTCCCTGGGCGCCTTGCCGGGATTCGAAGGCGGCGAGACGTTCCAGCCGGGAGCTGACCCCATCGAGCGGCTCGGTCACCAGCAGGAACTCCCCATACCCGGCCTGCGTCAGATGCTGGACGCACATGCCGATGGCCTGTTGATTGTCCAGGGATACGAAATCGGCATCCATGCCCTGCCGCAGGCGATCCACCAGCACCACCGGACGCCCGGCAAGCGCCTGCGTCACCACGGCCTCGCGTTCCAGGCCCATCGTGTTCAGGATGAAGCCTTCGACCTGGTAGCTGGACAAAATCCGCAGACCGACGCTTTCGCGTTCGCGGTCATTGCCCAGGTTGAACAGCATCATCAGGAACCCCGCCCGGCGGCAGGCCTGCTCCGCGCCGCTCAGGACTGCGACCGAGTACGGATTGGTGATGTCGGCCACGACCAGCCCCACCAGACGGGACCGCCCCCGCTTCAGGGCCTGCGCCATCGGGCTCGGGGTATACGACAAGGCGTCCACCGCAGCGGCAACCCGCCCGGAGATCTCGGGCGACAGCAGCGTGTCCCGATGGTTCAGGAATCGGGATACCGTGGCTTTCGAGACCCCGGCATGACGGGCGACGTCGGCGATCGTGGCCCTGGGCGCGGCATTTTTACGGATGATATCGGCCATTGAAAAAGAGGTGTCCCCTGGAGGCAGGCAGCGTCGGATCACGTCCCGCCGGATGACCCCAGGCATCCTGGCGCAGACGGACGAGAGGCTTGCGGGATGATATCAGCCCCCCACGGCCGATGCCATGCGCGCCACGCGGCCTTTATACTAAGCCCCTCATGAGCACCCCCATTCTGCCCGAGCTGCGCAGCCGCCTGCCGCACCTGAGCCGCGCCGCCGCCCGCGTCGCCCGCCTGGTCATCGCCCGGCCGGGCGATACTTCGCGCATGGCGATCAGCGACCTGGCCCAGGCTGCCGAAGTCAGCGAACCCACCGTGATCCGGCTGTGCCGCGCCCTGGGCTACGCCGGCTGGCCGGCCTTCAAGGTCCAGCTGGCGGCCAGCCAGATCAGCGGCGTGCCTTACGTCCATTCGGCGCTCGCGCCCGGCGACGGCGTGCCCGCGCTGACCGGCAAGGTCTTCGACAATGCCGTGTCGGCCCTGCTGCGCGTGCGCAACGGCCTGGATCCCGTCCAGGTCGAAGCCGCCATCGACCGGCTGACGGCGGCCCGACGCATCGAGTTCTACGGCATCGGCAATTCGGGGATCGTCGCGACCGACGCCCAGTACAAGTTCTTCCGTTTCGACCTGGCGGTGGCCGCCTATGCCGACAGCCACACGCAAAGCATGGCGGCCTCGCTGCTGGGCCCCCGGGACGCGCTGGTGGCGATTTCGCATTCCGGGCGTTCACGCGAACTGCTGGATGCCGTCGCCCTGGCCCACGGCAACGGCTGCCCCATCATCGCCATCACCGCGTCGGGCTCGCCACTGGCCCGGCTGTCCGCCATCCTGCTGCGCGCCGACACCCAGGAAGACACCGAACTCTACAGCCCGATGATCTCGCGCCTGGCGCACCTGACCATCATCGACGTGCTGGCGCTGGGCGTCGCCCTGCGCCGCGGCGATCAGGCCAGCCGCGTGCTGGCCAAGACCAAACACAGCCTGAAGAACAAACGAAAGTCCTGATGCCCGACCTCTCCACCCGCACCGCAACCCCCGCTCTGCCCACCCTGCCGGCGACGCTGACCGCCCTGAGACCCGGCCAGCGCTACGCGCAGCCGCGCCCGCCGGGATCCGGGGACGCGCTGTGGCTGGCCGCGCTGGCCCGGCAGGCCGGGCGCCCGCTGGCGGCATTCTGCGCCGACCCCCTGGCGGCCCAGCGCCTGGCCGATGAAATCACCCTGTTCGACCCCGACCTGCGGGTGCGATTCCTGCCCGATTGGGAAACCCTGCCCTACGACAGTTTCTCCCCGCACCAGGATCTGATTTCCGAGCGCTTGCGCACCCTGCACGCCCTGGGCCAGAGCGCCGTGGACGTGCTGGTCGTCCCGGTCACGACAGCCCTGGTGCGCCTGGCGCCCCCGGAATTTCTGGCTGCCTATACCTTCCAGTTCCGCCAGGGCGATACCCTGGACGAAGAACGGCTGCGGGCGCAGCTGACCCTGGCCAACTACAGCCACGTCACTCAGGTCAGCGCCCCCGGCGAGTTCTGCATCCGCGGCGGCCTGATCGACCTGTTCCCCATGGGTTCGGCCCTGCCCTACCGCCTCGATCTGTTCGACCGCGAGATCGAATCGATCCGCAGCTTCGACATCGACACCCAGCGCAGCCTGTATCCGGTGCGCGAGATCGAGCTGCTGCCCGGCCGCGAATTCCCCATGGACGAGGCCGCCCGCAACCGCTTCCGGGCCCGCTTCCGGGAAATCTTCGAGGGCGACCCGTCGCGGGCGCTGCCGTACAAGGACATCGGCAACGGCATGGCCTTTGCCGGGATCGAATACTATCTGCCGCTGTTCTTCGAGCACACCGCGACCCTGTTCGATTATCTGCCGGAAGACACCCTGGCCGTGACGCTGGGCGATGCGTCCGCCGCCATCGGCCGCTTCACCCAGGACGCGCACAACCGCTGGCAGTTCCTGAAGTCCGACCCTGAACGGCCCGTGCTGCCCCTGGACATGCTGTTCCTGGACGACGAGGGCTTTCACGCCCGGCTGCGCGAACTGGCGCGCCTGGCCCTGGTCCACGACCAGACCCACCCGGATTTCGCCGCCTGCCCGGACGTCGCCGTCAACCGTCGGGCCGAAGACCCCCTGGCCGGCCTGCGACGCCACCTGGACAGCAGCCCGCTGCGCACCGCCATCTGCGTGGATTCCGCCGGCCGGCGCGAAACCATCACCGAGCTGCTGGGCGACTACCGCCTCAAACCCGACGCGGCCTTCGATACCTGGCAGGACTACCTGGACAGCAAGGCCCGTTTTTCCCTGATCGTCGCGCCCCTGACCGGCGGCTTCCTGATGCCCCCGGCCGGCCTGGCCATCCTGACGGAAAACGACCTCTATCCCGCCCAGGCCGCCCGTCCCGCCCGCAGCCGCCGGCGACGTCTCGAGCAGCACAGCGATATCGACGCCATGGTGCGCGACCTGGCCGAGCTGCACGTGGGAGACCCGGTGGTGCACGTGCAACACGGCATCGGCCGCTACCGGGGCCTGGTCAGCATGGACCTGGGCGACGGCCCCATCGAACTGCTGCACCTGGAATACGCCCGCGACGCCACCCTGTATGTGCCCGTGTCGCAGTTGCACCTGATCGCCCGCTACAGCGGCGCCGATCCGGACCAGGCGCCGCTGCATCCGCTGGGCTCCGGCCAATGGGAAAAGGCCCGCCGCAAGGCCGCCCGCCAGGCCCGCGACACCGCCGCCGAACTGCTGGCTCTGTATGCCAAGCGCGCGGCTCGCGAAGGCCTGCACTTCCAGTTCCCCGCCCGCGACTACCAGGCCTTCGCCGAAGGCTTCGGCTTCGAGGAAACCCCCGACCAGGCCGCCGCCATCACCGCCGTGATCCAGGACATGACGTCCGGGCGGCCCATGGACCGCCTGGTCTGCGGCGATGTGGGCTTCGGCAAGACCGAAGTCGCCCTGCGAGCGGCCTTCCTGGCCGCCATGAACGGACGCCAGGTGGCGCTGCTGTGCCCCACGACACTGCTGGCCGAACAGCACGCGCAGAATTTCGCCACGCGCTTCGCCGACTGGCCGGTGCGCATCGCCGAGCTGTCGCGTTTCCGGACCAGCAAGGAAACCGCCAAGGCCATCGAAGGCCTGGCCGACGGCTCGGTGGACATCGTCATCGGCACCCACAAGATCCTGTCCAAGGACATCCGCTACAAGCAACTGGGCCTGGTCATCATCGACGAGGAACACCGCTTCGGCGTGCGCCAGAAGGAAGCCCTGAAGGCCCTGCGGGCCGAAGTCGACGTGCTGACCCTGACGGCCACGCCGATCCCGCGCACCCTGGGCATGTCGCTGGAAGGCATCCGCGATTTTTCCGTCATCGCCACCGCCCCGCAAAAACGCCTGGCCATCAAGACCTTCGTGCGCCGCGAGGACGGCAGCACCATCCGCGAAGCCATCCTGCGCGAACTCAAGCGCGGCGGGCAGGTCTATTTCCTGCACAACGAGGTGGAGACCATCGGCAACCGCCGTGCGCGGCTGGAAGAGCTGGTCCCCGAAGCCCGCATCGCCGTGGCCCACGGCCAGATGGGCGAGCGCGAGCTGGAAGACGTCATGAAAGGCTTCTACCAGCAGCGCAGCAACATCCTGCTGTGCACCACCATCATCGAAACCGGCATCGACATCCCCTCGGCCAACACCATCATCATCCACCGCGCCGACAAACTGGGCCTGGCCCAGTTGCATCAGCTGCGCGGGCGGGTGGGCCGGTCCCACCACCAGGCCTATGCCTACCTGCTGACTCCCGGCGAGGACGCCATCACCAGCAATGCCAAGAAGCGGCTGGAGGCCATCCAGTCCATGGAGGAACTGGGCGCGGGATTCTTCCTGGCCATGCACGACCTGGAGATCCGCGGCAGCGGCGAAGTGCTGGGCGAATCGCAGTCCGGGAACATCCAGGAAATCGGCTACACCCTGTACAACGATATGCTGGCCGCCGCCGTGCGGGCGCTGAAATCCGGAGAGGAACCCGACCTGGACGCGCCTTTCGGCTCGCAATGCGAGATCAATCTGCACGCCCCCGCCCTGCTGCCCTCGGACTACTGCGCCGACGTGCAGGCCCGCCTGGGGCTGTACAAGCGCCTGGCGCACGCCGCCGATGCCGACACCCTGACGCTGATCCAGGAAGAACTGATCGATCGCTACGGCAAGCTGCCCGAGGCCGGTCAGACGCTGCTGTCCCTGCACCGCCTGCGCCTGCTGGCGCAATCCCTGGACGTCATCAAGATCGACGCCGGAGAATCCCAGGCCGCGATCCAGTTCTCCGCCCAGCCCAAGGTCGATCCCCTGCGCATCATCGAACTGGTGCAGCAGGACCGCCAGGTGCGCCTGAACGGCCCCGACCGCCTGAAAGTCGCCTTCGGCGGCGCAGTGGACGTGCCCGGCCGGGTGCAGAAGCTGCGCGGGCTGCTGCAGCGCCTGGGCGGCGCGGCCGCGTAAGCGGTCTGTGGCGGCCGCATCGCGGCGGCCACAGACCATCTCCGCCAGCCCGCGCGGTCGCCCGCCGACACAATCCCTGCAAAATTTCTCCACAATTTGAATTGTGAACGATTCTTGTTTAGAATCACTTTCCTAATTGAGAATGATTTTCATGATATTTATCATTACAGGGAGATTTGCGTGGAAGATACTCTAGAGCCCCGGGCGGGCAAGCTGGCCGGCGGCCTGGCCACGGCGCTGGCCACCCCCGGCCTGTTCCTGCTGCCTCAGGCAGCGCAGGCGCAGAATACCGATCCGGCTCAGCTCAGCCCCATCAAGGTCCAGGGCGAGAACCCCGCACCCTTCCTGGTCAAGGAATCCGCATCCGATAAATTCACGGCGCCGGTGCTCGACACGGCCAAATCCCTGCAGATCATCCCGAAGGAGCTGATCCAGAGCCAGGCCGCCACCACCCTGACCGACGTGCTGCGCAATTCCCCGGGCATCACCTTCGGTGCGGGCGAAGGCGGCAACCCGCTGGGTGACCGCCCTTTCATCCGCGGCTATGACGCCCAGTCCAGCACCTTCATTGACGGCATGCGCGACATCGGCGCCACGTCCCGCGAAGTCTTCAACCTGGAACAGGTGGAAGTCATCAAGGGCGCGGACGGCGCCTATGCAGGCCGGGGCGGTGCGGGCGGCAGCATCGACCTGATCAGCAAGACCGCCAAACTGCGCGACTTCACCGACGTGTCGGTGGGCGCGGGCACCGCAAAATACTTCCGCCAGACCGTGGACAGCAACTGGCAGTTGGGCGAAACCACCGCTTTCCGCCTGAATGCCATGAACCACAGCCAGGACGTAGATGGCCGCGACGCCGTGGACTACAAGCGCTGGGGCGTGGCGCCGACGATCTCCTTTGGCCTGGGCACCCCCACGCGGGTCACGCTGAGCTACTTCCACATGGAATCGGACGACACGCCGGACAGCGGCATTCCGTATACCTACTCGAAGGACCCCAAGTTCCACCGGACGCCCGTCGACGTGGACCGCGACAACTTCTACGGTCTGGACAGCGACTACCGCCGCACCCGCAATGACATGGGCACACTGCGCATCGAGCATGACTTCAGCGACCGACTGACTTTGCGCAACCAGACCCGCTACACGAGGGGAACGCAACGCTACGTCGTGACCCAACCGGACGACAGCAAGGGCAACGTCAACAACGGCATGGTCTGGCGCCGCGCCAATACCCGCGACAGCCGCGTCAGCACCTGGGCCAACCAGACGGAACTGTTGGGCGAATTCCGCACGGGGCAATTGAAGCACCGCTTCCTGACGGGGATCGAGCTGTCGGTGGAAGATGGGCGCAAGGACAGCCTGGATATCAACCGCGGCAAGAACAACTGCCCGGCAGGCGTCGGCGCGGCGGGGAACTACACGTGCACCAGCCTCTACAATCCCAACCCCAGCGACCCCTGGGTCAATACAGGCAGCGGCGGCCCAATCGGAAAGCCCACCTACACACGCACCCTGACAAAATCGATCTACGGCTTCGATACCATAGAACTCAACGAGCGCTGGCAAACCACGCTCGGACTCCGCCTGGACAACTACGCCACGCGCGTCGACCAGTTCGCCGGCGACAGCATCGATCGCCAGGATACGCTGGTCAACTATCAATTGGGACTGGTATACAAGCCGGCGGAAAACGGCAGCATCTACCTCTCCTACGGCACTTCTTCCACGCCTGCAGGCGCAGGTTTGAACGAAGGCAGCGGGAACTCTGTCGTTCCCGGCGGCCGTACCCCGCTGAATGCCGCCGACACGGCTCCGGAAAAGAACCGCACGATGGAACTGGGCACCAAATGGGACGTGCTGGATGGACGCCTGGGCCTGACCGCCGCACTCTTCCGGGTCGAAACCACCAATGCGCGGATAACCGACGCAAACGGCCTCTACACAATGGCCGGTGACAAGCATGTCGATGGCATCGAGCTGGGCTTTTCAGGCAGCATCACGCCCCAGTGGCAGGTATACGGCGGCTACACCTACCTGAAGAGCCGCATCGGAGACGACGGCAAGACCGGCGCCGCATCGAACGAAGGCAAGGTCTTCCCCAACACGCCTGAGAGCAGTTTCAGCCTGTGGAACACCTACGCCTTCACGCCCAAGTTCACGGCCGGCGTCGGCGCCTATTACGTGGACAAGCAGTACGGCAACGAGGCCAACACCATCAGCATCCCGTCCTACTGGCGCTTCGACGCCATGGCCGGCTACAAGTTCAACAAGACCGTCGACCTGCAGATCAACGTGAACAATCTGTTCAACAAGACCTACTACGACAAGGCCTACGCTTCGCACTACGCGTCCATCGCTCCGGGACGCTCGGCGGTCGCCACGCTGAACCTGCACTTCTGATGAAACACAGCGCGCAGCCCGCGCAGCGCACAGCCGAAGGCATGCCGCCTTCGGCTGTTGCGCTGGATAGTCACGCCATCAACCACATCCGGCTCGATCGGCTGGCCGCCGAATTGCAACGCATCCTGGCCGGCCCGCCCGAGCACGCGGCCGCCACGCTGAAGGCCGCGGCCGAGGGCGGCGTCGTCCAGGCGCAACTGATCTACGGCCAGTGGCTGCTGGACGGCCGGGGCGTCGCCTGCGATCCCGCGCAGGCCGTCCAGTGGTTCGAGCATGCCAGCCGCCATGGCGACCCCATGGCCCTGAACATGCTGGGCCAGTGCCACACCCATGGCTGGGGCGTGCCGCAGAACGCCTTCATGGCGGCCTACTGGTTCCGTCTGGCGGCTATCGGCGGCCTGGACTGGGGCATGTACAACTACGCCACCGCGCTCTCTCTGGGCCAGGGCATCGCCACCGATCGTTCCGCCGCGCTGAGCTGGTTTCGCAAAGCCGCCGCGCTGGGACACGCCAAATCCATGAACATGATCGGCAGCTTCCACGAAGACGGCTGGGTGGTCGACCAGGATGAAAGCCGGGCGCTGGACTGGTACCGGCAGGCGGCGACAGGCGGCGATTTCCGGGGACAGTTCAACTGCGCGCGCCTGCTGCTGGCGCAGGGCGATACGGATGCCGCGCTGGCATGGCTGCGAAAAATCCCCGAAACGGCCACGCCCGCGTTCCTGGAAAAAGCCAAGGCCTGGTTGCGCACCCATCTGGATCCGCACTGGAACTGGACATCCTCATGCTGATCACGATTCCCGACCTGCTGAGCGCCGAACACATACGGCAATGCCGTCAAGCTCTGGAATCCGCCGACTGGACGGATGGCCGTGCGACGGCGGGCCACGTCGCGGTCGATCTCAAGAACAACCGCCAGTTGGCGTTGGACAACCCCATCGGCCGGCAGATCGGCGACCTGATTACCCAGGCCCTGCGGCGGCACCCGGTGTTCCAGTCCGCCGCCCTGCCCGCACACATCCTGCCGCCCCGCTTCAACCGTTACGAAGGCGGCGAGCACTACGGCTTCCATATCGACAATGCGTTCTTTCGCGTGCCGGGCGTCGCGCCGGCAGATCCGGCCCAGGCCCGGCCTGCCGCCAGCCAGGCCATGCACGCAGCCGCCCCCGCGTCCTGCCTGCTGCGCACGGACATCTCCACCACCGTATTCTTCAGCGATCCGGACGAATACGACGGCGGCGAACTGATCATTCAGGACACCTATGGGGAGCAGCGCGTGAAGCTGCCCGCCGGCCAGGCCGTGGTTTACCCCGGCACCAGCCTGCACCGCGTCACCCCGGTCACGCGGGGCGTGCGCTACGGATCTTTTTTCTGGACCCAGAGCCTGGTGCGCGACGACGGGCGCCGCGCCCTGTTGCTGCAGCAGGACGTCGCCATCCAGCGCCTGATCCAGTCCGGCGCCGACGCCGATACCGTCAGCCAGCTGACCGGCGTGTATCACAACCTGCTGCGCCTGTGGGCCGAGCCCTGAGCCGCCCAGGCGCCATCCCTAGTGCTGCCGCCGGAACCAGTTCAGCACGGCGTCCAGGGGGCTGACGTCCAGCGCGAAGCGCGCCTGGGCGCGCACCACGGGCTTGGCGCGGTAGGCGACCGAATAATGGGCCTGCGCCATCATCGGCAAGTCGTTGGATCCGTCGCCCATCACGATGATCTGTTCCGGCGTCGCGCCCAGCGACTGCGCCAGAGCCTGCACGTGACGGGCCTTGGCAGCGCCGTCCACGATGTCGCCCAGCACCTGGCCCGTCAACACGCCGTCGACGACTTCCAGGGTATTGGCATGGGCCTGGTCCAGCATCAGGCCCCGGCGCAGGCGTTCGGTGAAAAACGTGAAGCCGCCCGACACCAGCAGCGTCTTCAGGCCATGCGACCGGGCGGCTTCGATCAGCGTCTCGGCGCCCGGATTCAGGCGCAGGCGCTGCGAGAACACGGCTTCCAGGGCCGATTCAGGCACGCCCTTCAACAAGGCGACCCGACGCCGCAGGCTCTCGGAAAAATCCTTGAGCTCGCCGCGCATGCTGGCCTCGGTGATCGCCGCGACCTCCGCCTTGCGGCCCACGGCATCGGCGATCTCGTCGATGCACTCGATGTTGATCAACGTGGAATCCATGTCCATCGCCAGCAGCTTGCAGTCGGCCAGCCGGTGGATCGCGTCCAGCCAGGCCGCATCCATATGAGCCGCCTGCGCCATGGGCATGACCTCGTCGCGCGTGGAGGGGTCCACGTTCAGCAGGCGGATCGCCGTGGGGTTCAGTTCCTGCACGCCTTCCGCGCAGGCGACCGCCGCCAGCCGTTCGACGTCCGCCGCCAGCAGGCGCGGCGCCTGCAAGATAATATGTGCCATGAATCCGGTCTCCGCAACGATGCGCGGCCATTTTACCCGCCAGTCGAGGCAGCGCGCGTCCGAACCGCGGGCCACGATCCCGGCCCCGCGCCAGCCGGGGCGCTTTCGGGCGACGACCCCGGAGGGATGGCGCCACCGTCCCCGAGCGAACACCCGGCTCCGCCAGCCATCCTATACGTCGACCCCAAGAATTTCCGGACACCGCCAGCCTCATGAACGCCCAGCCCCTTCCCCCGCCACTCTGCGCCCAGGACTACGCCGATCTCGCCCGTGAACGGCTGGACGCCGCCACCTGGGCATGGCTGGAATCGGGCGGCGCGGACGAAATCACCGTCCGCACCAACCGGGATGCCTACGCCGGCGTGCGCCTGCGTAGCCGTGTGCTGCGGCCCCTGGCGGGGGCGCACACCCGACTGGATCTGGACGGGCACGCCCTGGCGCACCCCATCCTGATCGCGCCCATGGCCTGGCATGGCCTGGTCCACCCGGACGCGGAACAGGCCACTGCATTGGCAGCGGCGGCCACCGGCACGCCGTTTATCGTCAGCGCCCAGTCGGGCACGCCCGTCGAAACCCTGGCCGCCCTGCCCGGCCCGCCGCATCTGTGGTTCCAGCTGTATGCCCAGACGCGCCGGGAAGACACGCTGGCGCTGGCCCGCCGCGCCGTGGATGCCGGCGCCCGCGCCCTGGTGCTGACTGTGGACGCCCCGGTCAACGGGGTGCGCAACGCCGAACAGCGCAGCGGTTTCCACCCGCCCAGCCATATTCGCTCCGTCCATCTGGACGGTCTGTCGCCGGCGAAAGCGCGGCCGACGCTGCCCGGCGGCAGCCCGCTCTTTGACAGCGGCCTGCTCGATGCGGCCCCGACCTGGGACGACGTCGCCTGGCTGCGCGCGCAACTGCCCGGCACGCGGCTGTGGCTGAAAGGCATTCTGGATCCGGACGACGCCCGCGCGGCGATAGGCCACGGCATCGATGGCCTGATCGTCTCCAACCACGGGGGGCGCTGCCTGGATACGTTGCCCGCCACGCTGGATGCGCTGCCGGGGGTCGCGCAGGCCGTCGATGGCCGCGTCCCCATCCTGATGGACGGCGGCATCCGGCGGGGCACGGACATTCTGAAGGCCCTGGCGCTGGGCGCGCAAGGCGTGCTGATCGGACGGCCCGTGCTGCACGCCCTGGCCGCGGGCGGCGCGCCTGCGGCGGCCCATCTGATTCAGGTTCTAAGGGGGGAATTGGAAGTGGCCATGACCCTGACCGGATGCCGGACACTGGCCGACATCGGTCCGGATGTGCTGTGGGATCGTTAGCGCCGTCAGGGCCTCACCCGGACCAGCCGGGCACGCAGCGCCGTAATGCCCGGCGGCAGGCATTGCCGCCGCCGCGGGCTGCGCACTAGCGCCGGCGCCTCTGCAGCATGTACCGCCAGACGAAGCCGGGATAGCCCAGCACCAGGAACAGCGCCAACGTCACGGCATAGAATTCCCAGCCCTGGGGAAAGGCATTGCCCAGGTCCAATTCCATCGTGAAACCCAGGGTGCCGATCAGCGCATAGCCGACCAGGACTTCCAGGAAGCGGTCGATGAAAGGTTTGCCCGAGGCGGCCCCGGATTTCCGGGCGGCGCCGGATCGGCCTGCCCCAGATGCGGGGACGACGCCCGCCGGGTTCGACGCCGACTCCGGCACTGCGGATTCCCGCGCCCGAGCCAACTGCCCCGGCACATAGAGCAGCAACGCCGCCAGAGCGATGCTGAGCAGCAGTTTCACCGCGAACAGCATGCTGCCCACGCCGCCAAAAGCGCCGCCTACCAGCCGCAGCGTGCCCCAGGACCAGACAGCCAGCAAGACGAGAAACCCCAGGCCGATGGCCCAGCGCGACAGGCCCCCGAAAGATCGGACAGCCTGTCCCCAGGGCCAGGGAACCAGAGGGCGCTCGACCAGGAAAGGCAGATTGGCCAACGCCAGCGCGCCCAGGATCACCAGCCAGACTGCAAGCATCAGGGTCATGACGCCCGGGTCCTTAGAAATGCAGCGATTGCTGGATGACGTTGATGCACAGGGCCATCAGGCCGCCCGGCAGAATGCCCAGGCCGATCACCAGCAGGCCGTTCAGGGACATCACGCCGCGCGTGACCGCCGTGCCCGAGCTGAGGGTGACGCCGTCTTCCGGTTCGTCGAAGTAGGCCATCTTGACCACGCGCAGGTAATAGAAGGCGCCGATCACCGACATCAGAACGGCGAACACCGCCAGGGGCACGTGACCCGCGCCCACCAGGGCCTGCAACACCACGAGCTTGGCGTAGAAGCCGGACAGCGGCGGAATGCCCGCCAGCGAGAACATGGACAGCATCAGCACGCCGGCCAGCAGCGGGTTGCGACGGTTCAGGCCCTTCAGGTCGGCGATCTGCTCGCACTCGAAGCCCTGGCGCGACATCAGCATGATCAGGCCGAAGGTGGACAGCGTCGTCAGCACATAGATGACGATATAGAACAGCGATGCGCCATAGGCGGCCGAGCTGGCGCCCGCCTGGCCCTCGAAGACGCCCGACAGCAGGCCCAGGAAGACGAAGCCCATGTGCGAAATCGTCGAATACGCCAGCATGCGCTTGAAGTTGGTCTGGGCGATGGCCACGATGTTGCCGATGGCCAGCGACAGGGCCGCCATGATCAGCAGCATGGGCTGCCAGTCGATGGCGATGCCGTGCAGGGCTTCGATCAGCAGGCGCAGGGTGATGGCGAAGGCGGCGAATTTCGGCGCGGCCCCCACCAGCAGCGTGACCGTGGTCGGCGCGCCCTGGTAGACGTCGGGCGTCCACATGTGGAAGGGGGCGGCGGTCAGCTTGAACGCCAGGCCGGAGACGATGAACACCACGCCGAACACCAGCGGCAGGCGCTGCGCGCCGCCGTCGCGGATGACCTGGGCGATTTCCGCCAGGCCCAGCTGGCCGGTGGCGCCATAGATCATGGACATGCCGTACAGCAGGATGCCGGAAGCCAGACAGCCCAGCACGTAGTACTTCATGGCGGCCTCGGTGGCCGGCAGGTGATCGCGGCGCAGGGCCACCAGCGCATACAGGGCGAAGGACATCAGTTCCACGCCCAGGTACACGGTCAGCATGCTGCCGGCCGAGATCATGACGAATTCACCCAGCAGCATCAGCAGGGCCAGGGAATAGAGTTCCCCGCCGCGCGCCATCATGTCGCGTTTTTCCGCATAGGCGCGGCCGTAGATCAGCGTGACCGCCACGGCGATGGCCGACAGGATCTTCAGGAAGTGAGCCAGGGAATCGGTCACGTACAGGCCGCTGAAGGTGCGCCCCTGCACGCCTTCTCCCCACTGTCCCCAGGACACCAGCACCGCCACCAGCAAAGTGCCCATGGTCAGCATGAAGGTCATGCGCCGCTGGGGTTCATTACCGAAGGCATCGATCAGCAGCACGGCCCCGGTCAATACCAGCAGCACGATCTCGGGGGTCGCCAGCGCGAAGTCGAAAAGATTTTGCATCGTGATTCCGGTCTACAGTTTCGATTGAGCGACGTGATCCAGCAACGCCTGCACGGACGGGTGCATCAGATCGGTGAAGAAGCTGGGGTAGATCCCCATGAACAGGGTGAAGAGCGCCAGCAGGCCCAGGATCAGGAATTCCCGGCTGTTGATGTCCTTCATGCCGTCCACCTGCTCGTTGGCCACCGGGCCGAAGGCGACCCGCTTGACCATCCAGAGCGAATAGCCCGCGCCCCAGATCAGGGCGGACGCCGCCAGCAGACCGATCCAGAAGTTGTGTTGCACGGCGCCCAGGATCACGGTGAATTCACCCACGAAACCGCTGGTGCCCGGCAAGCCGGCATTGGCCATGGAAAACAGCACGAAGAAAGTGACGAAACGCGGCATGCGGTTGATGATCCCGCCGTAGGCGTCGATGCGGCGCGTGTGCAGGCGGTCGTACATGACGCCGATGCACATGAACATGGCGCCCGACACGAAGCCGTGCGAGATCATCTGAATGATGGCGCCTTCCAGGCCGGTGACGTTGAAGACGAAAAAGCCCAAGGTGACGAAGCCCATGTGCGCCACGGACGAATAGGCCACCAGTTTCTTCATGTCGTCCTGGACGATGGCGACCAGGCCGATGTAGATCACCGCCACCAGCGACAGGGCGATCATCATGCCCGCCAGGCTATGGGAGGCGTCGGGCGCGATCGGCAGCGAAAACCGCAGGAATGCGTAGGCGCCCAGCTTCAGCATGATGGCGGCCAGCACGATGGAGCCGCCCGTGGGGGCTTCCACGTGGGCATCGGGCAGCCAGGTGTGGATCGGCCACATCGGAATCTTCACGGCGAACGCGGCGAACAGCGCGATGAAGACGAACATCTGCTCGGTGTAGCTCAGGCGCAGCTGATGCCAGGTGGCGATGTCGAACGAACCGCCGGCCGCATGCCACAGGTAGATGAAGGCGATCAGGGTCAGCAACGAGCCCAGCAGCGTGTACAGGAAGAACTTGAACGCGGCATAGACCCGATTGGGGCCGCCCCAGGCGCCGATGATGATGTACATCGGGATCAGGGTGGCCTCGAAGAACACGTAGAACAGCATGCCGTCCAGCGCGCTGAAGACGCCGATCATCAGTCCCGACAGGATCAGGAAGGCGGCGTTGTACTGCGCCACGCGGGATTTGATGACTTCCCAGCCGGCCAGGATCACCAGAATGGTGATGAAAGCCGTCAGCAGCACGAACCAGACCGAGATCCCGTCGATGCCCAGGTGGTAGTTCAGGTTGAAGGCCTCGATCCACGGGGTGTTCTCGACGAACTGCATGTCCGCCGTCTTCGGATTGAAGCCCGTGTACAGGGGGATCGTCACCAGCAGGCCGACGATGGACCCCACCAGCGACAGCACCCGGGCGGGGCCCGGATTGTCGTCCCGGCCGGTCAGCAGCACCAGCAGCCCGAAGACAATCGGGACGAAGATCGACAGAGTCAGCCAGGGGAGTGTAGAAGACGCCATTTCGCTAGCCATCAATGAACCATCAGGACGAAGAATGTGAGAAACACCATGATGCCGATGATCATGGCGAAGGCGTAGTGGTAGATGTAGCCGGACTGCAGCAGGCGCGTCGTGGCGGCCGCGGCCCCCACCAGGCGGGCGCTGCCGTTGACGACGATGCCATCGATGATGCCGCGGTCGCCGCCCTGCCACAGGCCGCGCCCCAGATTGCGGGCGAAGCGGGCCAGGACCTGTTCATTGAACCAGTCGAAGTAGTACTTGTTGTCCAGCAGGCGATACACCGGGGCGAAGGCGCGGGCGATCGCCGCCGGCACGGCCGGGTTGATCAGCCAGCAATACCAGGCCACCACGAAACCGGCCAGCAGCAGCAGGAAGGGCACGGATGTCAGGCCATGCAGCCCGAAGCCCACCCAGCCGTGCCATTCCTCGGCCAGCGCCGCCATCGCCGGATGCTGTGTCAGCACGGTGATGGACTTGCCGAAGTAGCCGTTGAACAGCAGCGGATCGACGAACCAGATGCCCGCCACGACCGACATGAAGGCCAGGATGACCAGCGGCAGCGTGACCACCCAAGGCGATTCCTTGGGCTTGGCGCCGTGCAGCGCGTGGATGCTGGGGCCGTCGCCATGGCTGACCCAATGGCCTTCGCCATGGGCATGATCGTGGTCATGACCGTGATCGCCGTGACCTTCGTAGCGTTCCTTGCCGTGGAAGACCAGGAAGTACAGACGGAAGGAATACAGCGAGGTCACGAACACGCCCGTCAGGGTCAGGGCGTAGGCGAAGCCCGCGCCCGGGATGTTGGCGGCCTCGGCGGCGGCGATGATGCTTTCCTTCGAGTAGAAACCCGAGAAGAACGGCGTGCCCACCAGGGCCAGCGTGCCGATCAGCATGGTGATCCAGGTGATCGGCATGCGTTTCCACAGGCCGCCCATATGGCGCATGTCCTGGTCGTGCAGCATGCCCATGATGACCGAGCCCGAACCCAGGAACAGCAGGGCCTTGAAGAAAGCGTGCGTCATCAGGTGGAAGATCGCCACCGAATAGGCCGAAGCGCCCAGCGCCACGACCATGTAGCCCAGCTGCGACAGCGTGGAATAGGCCACGACGCGCTTGATGTCGTTCTGCACCACGCCCAGGATACCCAGGAACAGGGCCCCGAAGGCGCCGATCACCATGATGACCGACAGCGCGGTTTCGCTCAGCTCATAGATCGGTGAAAACCGCGCCACCATGAAGATGCCCGCCGTCACCATGGTGGCGGCGTGGATCAGGGCGGAAATCGGGGTCGGGCCTTCCATGGAATCGGGCAGCCAGACGTGCAGCGGGGCCTGGGCGGATTTGCCCATGGCGCCCACGAACAGGCACAGGCAGGCGACGGTCAGCATCTGCCAGTCGGTGCCCGGGAAGACGATGGCGCCCAGCTTGTCGGCCTGGGCGAAGACCTCGCCGTAGTGCAGGCTGCCGGCGTAGGCGTACAACAGGCCGATGCCCAGCACGAAGCCGAAATCCCCCACCCGGTTGACCATGAAGGCCTTCAGGTTGGCGAATACGGCCGACGGCTTGGAGTAATAGAAGCCGATCAGCAGGTAGGACACCAGGCCGACCGCTTCCCAGCCGAAGAACAGTTGCAGCATGTTGTTCGCCATCACCAGCATCAGCATGGAGAACGTGAACAGCGAAATGTAGGAGAAGAAGCGGTTGTAGCCGGGGTCTTCGGCCATGTAGCCGATGGTGTAGATGTGCACCATCAGCGACACGCCCGTGACCACCACCATCATCAGGGCCGACAGCGGATCGATCAGGAAACCGACCTCGTATTTGATGGTGCCGATCATGGACCAGGTGTAGATCGTGCCGTCGAAGGTCTGGCCGCCCAGCACTTGTTGCAAGACGACGAGCGAGCCCACGAAGGACACCGCCACCCCCAGGATGGCCAGGGTGTGCGTCCCCCGGCGCCCGAGCCACGAGCCCATGAAGCCCGTGGCGAACAACCCGATCAGCACGGCCGTCGCCAGCGGCGCCAGGGCGATCAACAAATAAAGACTTTGCGCAGTCATGACGCCCTTACCCCTTCAGCTGGTCGAGCTTGTCGACATTGATGGTGCTGAGATTGCGGAACAGCAACACCAGGATGGCCAGCCCGATGGCGGCCTCGGCGGCAGCCACCGTCAGCACGAAGAACACGAAGACCTGCCCGGCCGGATTGCCCGACCAGACGGAAAAGGCCACGAAATTCATGTTGGCCGACAGCAGGATCAGTTCGATCGACATCAGCAGCACGATCAGGTTGCGCCGATTCAGAAAAAAGCCGAAGACACCGATGGCAAACAGGATTGCCCCGACGATCAGATAATGGCTCAGTCCGATTTGCATCATTTTTCGGCTCCTTCGGATTCAGGGGCGGCGGGCGTATCCACCACCGACGGCATCTGCACGATACGGATGCGATCCGCCGCGGTCACGCGCACCTGCTTGCCGGGGTGCGTGCGTTTGTAGTCGCTGCGCTTGCGCATGGTCAGCGCGATGGCGGCGATCATCCCCACCAGCAGGATCAGGCCGCCCACCTGCACTGCGTAGGCGAAGTCCGTGTACATGGCCGTGCCCAGCGCCAGGGTGTTGTCGAAATTGTCGGCCGGCCGCTGCAGCGCCGGAGCGTCGCCCCAGGAACGCACGACCACGAACGCCATTTCCAGCACCATGATGCCGCCCACGGTCAGCCCCAGCGGCAGATAGACCTTCAGGCCGCTTTTCAGGCCCTCCGAGCGCATGTCGAGCATCATGACGACGAACAGGAACAGCACCATGACGGCGCCGACATACACGATGACCAGCGCCAGGGCCAGGAATTCTGCCTGGATCAGCATCCACATCATGGATGCCGTGAAAAAGGTCAGGATCAGGTGCAGCACCCCGGTGACGGGGCTGGTGGCCGTGATGACGCGAAACGCCGCCACGACCAGCACGATGGCCAGCAGATAGAACAGGATTGAATCAAAACTCATGGTCGGTCTTCCGGCATCAACGATAAGGCGCGTCGGCGGCGCGACGGGCGGCGATTTCCGACTCGTAGCGGTCACCCACGGCCAGCAGCATGTCTTTGGTGTAGTACAGGTCACCGCGCTTTTCGCCGTGGTATTCGTGCAAGTGGGTTTCCACGATGGCATCGGTCGGACAGGCTTCCTCGCAGAAGCCGCAGAAAATACACTTGGCCAGATCGATGTCGTAGCGCGTCGTGCGGCGGGTGCCGTCCTCGCGCTGCGTGGATTCGATGGTGATGGCCAGGGCCGGGCAGACGGCTTCGCACAGCTTGCAGGCGATGCAGCGTTCTTCGCCGTTTTCATAGCGGCGCTGCGCGTGCAGGCCGCGGAACCGGGGCGAGGTGGGCGTCTTTTCGACCGGATAGCGCAGCGTGATCTTGCGCTTGAAGAAATACTTGCCCGTCAGGCGCATGCCCTCGAACATTTCCTTCAACATCAGACTGCCGAAGAAGTCCTTGATTGCTTCCATGATGTACCCCTTACTGCCAGATGTTCCAGGGCGTCTGCATCCAGATCGCCACGATCACCAGCCAAACCCCCGTCAGGGGGATGAAGACCTTCCAGCCCAGACGCATGATCTGGTCATAGCGGTAGCGCGGGAAGGTGGCGCGGAACCAGATGAACATGGACACGACGAAGAAGGTCTTGAGGCCCAGCCAGATCCAGCCCGGAATCCAGGTGAAGGGCGCGAAATCCAGCGGCGGCAGCCAGCCCCCCAGGAACATGACCGCGGCCATGGCCGACAGCAGGATCATGTTGGCGTATTCGCCCAGGAAGAACAGGGCGAAGCCCATGCCCGAATATTCCACCATGTGGCCGGCGACGATTTCGGATTCGCATTCCGCCATGTCGAAGGGATGGCGGTTGGTTTCCGCCACCGAGGCGATCACGTAGATGATGAACAGCGGCAGCAGCGGCAGCCAGTTCCAGGACAGGATGCCGACCCCATGGCTGGCGAACCAGCCCGTGCCCTGCCCCTGGACGATGCCCGACAGGTTCAGCGTGCCCGACACCAGCAGCACCGTCACCATGACGAAGCCGACGGCCAGTTCGTAGGACACCATCTGGGCCGAGGCCCGCAGGGCCGAGAGCAGCGCGTATTTGGAGTTCGATGCCCAGCCGGCCACGATCACGCCATAGACGCCCACCGAGGTGATCGCCATGATGAACAGCAGCCCGGCATTGATGTTGGCCAGCACGACGTCGGGCTGGAACGGGATCACGGCCCAGGCCGCCAGCGCCGGCGTCAAGGTGACCACCGGAGCCAGGATGTACAGCACCGGATTGGCCTTGGACGGCACGATCAGTTCTTTGGTCAGCAGCTTGAAGACGTCGGCGAAGGGCTGCAGCAAGCCGCGATAACCCACGCGATTAGGCCCCAGGCGCACGTGCATGAAGCCGATCATCTTGCGTTCCCAATACGTCAGGTAGGCCACGCACAGGATGATGGGCACCGCGATGACGACGATCTTGACCAGGGTCCAGACGACCAGCCAGGGCGTTTCGCCGATCAGGCTCGTGCCGTAGGCGTTGAGGATATTCAACCAGTCCATTAACGTCGCTCCAGCTGGATGGCGCCCGAGCCCATGCCCAGGGCGGCAGTCTGTTCAAAGGCGCCGGCAACCCGCACGGCGCCGTCGGCCACGGTCTCGTCCAGGGCGGCGGTCAGGTCCGCCGCGCCGTGGGCGGTGGACACCCGCACGGCGTCGCCCGCCGACAATCCCAGGGATTGCAGGGTGGCGGCATTGGCCGCTGCCTGCGGCGGCGCGGAACTGACGTGTTCCTGCAGCGGCTGGGAACGGCGCACCAGCGCATCGGTGCGATAGATGGGCAGTTCGGCGACGCGCTCCAGCCCTTGGGCGGGCGCCGCCATGCCGGGAGCCAGGCGGATCTCGTTGGACAGGCGGCCATCGACGCCCCCCACCATCACCGTGTCGCGCACGGATTCGGAGGTTTCGTCATCGAAGCCCTGCAGCCCCAGCAGATTGCCCAGCACGCGCAGGACCTTCCAGCCCGGACGGGTATCGCCCACCGGAGCGGCCACGCCCTTGAAACTCTGCACCCGGCCTTCGGCATTGACGAAGGACCCGGATGTTTCCGTGAACGGCGCGATGGGCAGCATCACGTCGGCCCAGTCCTCGGCGGCGGAACGGAAGGCCGTGAAGGCCACCGCCATCGCCGACCCTTGCAGGGCGCGCACGGCGCGTTCGCCGAGTTCGCTGTCCAGGCGCGGCTCGGCGTGCAGGACCAGGTAGGCCTTCAGGGGGTCGCCGCCCAGCATGCGCCGGGCGTCCAGGCCGCCGTCGGTCGGCACGGCGCCGGCCAGATAGCCGCCCACCGTGTTGCCGCCCGGGGTCAGGAAGCCGAAACGGCCGCCGGCCAGCTGCGCGATCGCCTGAGCATTGGCCGCCAGCAAGGCGACTTGATCGTCGGAGACCGCCAGGTTGCCCAGGAAGACCGCAACGCGTTCGCCCGAAGCCAGGCTCTCGGCGATCGCCCGGGCGGATTCGCCCGGCTGCACGCCCGCCAGGCCTTCCGGCGCGGGCTGGGCTTTCAGCGCGGCCAGAGCCACGGCGATTTCACCCAGCGCCTGAACCAGGCCGGACGGCTTGACCGTCAGGCGGCCCGCGACCGGCACCAGCGGATCGGCCGCCACGCTGTCCACCAGGGACAACTGCATGCCGTGTTTAGCCGCCTGGCGCAGCCGTTGCGCCATCAAGGGGTGATCCTTGCGCAGGAAGGACCCCACGACCAGCGTGCGGTCCAGCGTGTTCAAGTCGGCGATCGGCATGCCCAGCCAGGGCGCGCCGCTGCGCACCGCGTCCAGGGCCGCGCCGTCGCCGCGCAGGCGGAAATCGATGTTGTCCGACCCCAGGGCGCGGGTCAGCCGCGCCAGCAGAGCGAGCTCTTCCAGGGTCGCCGTGTCGGCGCCCAGGGCGCCGATCTGCGCGGCGCCGCCGTCTTCCCGCACCTGATTCAGGCCGGTCACGACCGATTGCAGGGCATCCGTCCAGGACGCTTCATGCCATTGGCCGTCGCAGCCGCGCACCATGGGGTGCTGCAGACGGTCTTCGACGTACAGGCCCGCGTAGGAGAACCGGTCGCGGTCGCTGATCCAGCATTCGTTGACGGGCTCGTTTTCAAACGGCACCACGCGCAGCACGCGATCCATCTTGGACTGCACGACCAGATTGGCGCCCACGCTGTCGTGCGGGCTGACCGAGCGGCGGCGGGCCAGTTCCCAGGTCCGGGCGCCCATCATGAAGGGCTTGGACAACAACGCGCCCACCGGGCAGACGTCGATCATGTTGCCGGAGAGTTCGGATTCGACGGCCTCGCCCACGAAGGTGGTGATCTCGGAGAATTCACCCCGGTTGAGCATGCCGATTTCCATGATGCCGCCGATTTCCTGGCCGACCCGCACGCAGCGGGTGCAATGGATGCAGCGCTGCATCTGTTCGGCGGAAATCAGCGGGCCCATGGGTTTATGGAAGACCACGCGCTTGGTTTCCTTGTAGCGCGAGGCGGATTCGCCATAACCCATGGCCAGATCCTGCAGCTGGCATTCACCGCCCTGGTCGCACACGGGGCAATCCAGGGGGTGATTGATCAGCAGGAATTCCATGACCGCGCGTTGGGCGGCCACGGCCTTTTCCGAACGCGTGTGCACCACCATGCCGTTGGTGACGGGCGTGGCACAGGCCGGCAGTTGTTTCGGGGCCTTTTCGACCTCGACCAGACACATGCGGCAATTGGCCGCGATGCTGAGCTTCTTGTGATAGCAGAAATGCGGGATGTACAGCCCCGCCGCGTGGGCAGCCTGGATGACCATGCTGCCTTCTTCGGCTTGAACCTTCAGCCCGTCGATGGTGAGTTCTACCATGGCGTGTCCTGACCCTACAGATACTTGGCGACCACACAATCCTTGTGGTCGACGTGGTGGACGAATTCGTCGCGGAAATGCTTGATGAAACTGCGCACCGGCATGGCGGCGGCATCGGCCAGGGCGCAAATGGTGCGGCCCATCATGTTGTGCGCCACCGAATCGAGCGTTTCGATGTCTTCCATCGTGCCCTGGCCGTGTTCCATGCGCTGCATCATGCGATACAGCCAGCCCGTGCCCTCGCGGCAGGGCGTGCACTGGCCGCAGGATTCTTCCATGTAAAAGTACGACAGGCGCATCAGCGATTTGACCATGCAGCGGGTTTCATCCATGACGATGACCGCGCCGGACCCCAGCATGGACCCGGCCTTGGCGATCGAGTCGTAGTCCATGTTGGTGTTCATCATGATGTCGGCGGGCAGCACCGGCGAAGACGAACCGCCGGGGATGACGGCCTTGAGCTTGCGACCACCCTTCATGCCGCCGGCCAGTTCCAATAGTTTGGAAAACGGCGTGCCCAGCGGAATTTCGTAGTTGCCGGGCAGTTCGACGTCGCCGGAAATGGAAAAGATCTTGGTCCCGCCGGCCTTTTCGATGCCCAGTTCCAGGTAGGCCTGAGCGCCCACCTGAAACACGAACGGCACGGCCGCGAAGGTCTCGGTGTTGTTGATGGTGGTGGGCTTGCCGTACAGGCCGAAGCTGGCCGGGAACGGCGGCTTGAAGCGCGGCTGGCCCTTTTTGCCTTCCAGGGATTCCAGCAAGGCGGTTTCTTCCCCGCAGATGTAGGCGCCGAAACCATGGTGCCCGTGCAGCTGGAAGGAAAAGCCCGAACCCAGGATGTTGTCGCCCAGGAAACCGGCCGCGCGGGCCTGCTCCAGGGCTTCTTCAAAGCGGGTGTAGACGTCGAAGATTTCGCCGTGGATGTAGTTGTAGCCCACGGACGCCCCCATCGCGAACCCGCCGATGATCATGCCTTCGATCACGGAATGCGGGTTGTAGCGCAGGATGTCCCGATCCTTGAAGGTGCCGGGTTCGCCTTCGTCGGAATTGCAGACCACGTATTTCTGGACGGGCAGATTGCGCGGCATGAACGACCATTTCAGGCCCGTGGGGAACCCGGCGCCGCCCCGCCCTCGCAGGCTGGACGCCTTCAGTTCGGCGATCACTTCGTCGGGCGTCATGCCGGTGGTCAGGATCTTCTTCAGGGATTCATAGCCGCCCCGGGCGATGTAGTCCTGGATCCCCCAGTTGTCGCCGTCCAGGCCCGCCAGAATCTGCGGCTGGATGTGGCGGCCGTGAAAGATCATGCTGCGTGAGGCATCGTCGCCCAGGTTCGGATTCAGCGCATCCGTGCCGTATTTCTGCAAAACATCCAGGGCGCTCATGCCGACTCCTTCAGGTCGCGGATCAGGGCGTCGATTTTCTCGGGCTGCATGCGGCAGCACATGTGCTTGCCATTGGCGAGCACCACCGGCGCATCCCCGCAGGCCCCCATGCATTCGCCTTCGGCCAGGGTGAACAGGCCGTCGGGCGTGGTTTCATGGAAGCCGATGCCCAGTTTTTCCTTCAGGTATTCGGCCGCCTGCGCGCCGCCTTGCAAGGCACAGGGCAGGTTGGTGCAGATGGTCAGGGTGTAGCGGCCCACCTGATGGGTGTTGTACATGGAGTAGAAGGTCGCGACCTCCTGGACCGCGATCGGCGGCATGCCCAGGTAGCCGGCCACGTCGCGGATGACTTCCGGCGACACCCAGCCTTTTTCGGTCTGGGCGATGGTCAGCGCGGCCATCACGGCGGATTGTTTCTGGTCCGCCGGATATTTGGAGATTTCCCGGTCGATGTCCCGGTAGGCTTGTTCGGAAAGCAGCATCGTCATAGTCCTGTGGTGTCCGGGCGGCTAGCGGTCGATTTCGCCAAACACGATGTCCTGGGTGCCGATGATCGTCACCACGTCGGAAATCATGTGGCCCTTGGACATTTCTTCAAGCGCATGCAAGTGGGCGAAACCCGGCGCGCGGATCTTCAGGCGGTAGGGCTTGTTGGCCCCGTCGGACACCAGGTAGATGCCGAATTCGCCTTTGGGGTGTTCCACGGCGGCGTAGGCTTCGCCTTCGGGCACGTGCATGCCTTCCGTGAAGAGCTTGAAGTGGTGGATCAGGTCTTCCATGCCGGTCTTCATGCTTTCCCGCGTGGGCGGCGCGACCTTGTGGTTGCCGGTGATCACGGGGCCGGGATTGTTGCGCAGCCATTCGACGCATTGGCGGATGATGCGGTTGGACTGACGCATTTCCTCGATGCGGCACAGATAGCGGTCGTAGCAGTCGCCGTTCTTGCCCACGGGGATGTCGAATTCCATCTTGTCGTAGACTTCGTAGGGCTGCTTTCTGCGCAGGTCCCATTCGATGCCCGAGCCGCGCAGCATGGGGCCGGTGAAACCCAGCGCCAGGGCGCGTTCGGGCGACACGACGCCGATGTCCACCAGGCGCTGCTTCCAGATGCGGTTTTCCGTCAGCAGGACCTCGTATTCGTCCACGCAGGCGGGAAAGCGGTTGGTGAAGTCTTCGATGAAATCCAGCATCGAGCCGGAACGCGCTTCGTTCATGGCCCGCAGTTCTTTGTCGGACCGGTATTTCGAGCCCTTGTATTGCGGCATGGTGTCGGGCAGGTCGCGATACACGCCACCGGGCCGGTAGTAGGCCGCGTGCATGCGGGCGCCGGACACGGCTTCGTAGCAGTCCATCAGGTCTTCGCGTTCGCGGAAGGCATACAGGAACACGGCCATGGCGCCCACGTCCAGCGCGTGCGAGCCCAGCGACATCAGGTGGTTCAGGATGCGGGTGATTTCATCGAACATCACGCGGATGTACTGCGCCCGCACCGGCACCTGGATGCCCAGCAGGCGCTCGACCGCCATGCAGTAGGCGTGTTCGTTGCACATCATGGACACGTAGTCCAGACGGTCCATGTAGGGCAGCGTCTGCAGGAAGGTGCGCGTTTCCGCCAATTTTTCGGTGGCGCGGTGCAGCAGGCCGATGTGCGGGTCGGCGCGCTGGACGACTTCGCCGTCCAGTTCGAGCACCAGGCGCAGCACCCCGTGCGCAGCCGGGTGCTGCGGGCCGAAGTTCAGGTTGTAGTTCTGGATCTCTGCCATATCAGTACCGTTCGATTCCGTAATGATCCTCGCGCACCACGCGGGGGGTGATTTCGCGGGGTTCGATCGTGACGGGTTGGTAAATGACGCGTTTCTGTTCGGCGTCGTAGCGCATTTCCACATGCCCGGAAATCGGGAAGTCCTTGCGGAAAGGATGGCCGATGAAGCCGTAGTCCGTCAGGATGCGGCGCAGGTCGGGGTGGCCTTCGAAGACGATGCCGTACAGGTCGAAGGCCTCGCGCTCGAACCAATTGACCGAAGGCCAGACGTCCACCAAAGACGCCACCACCGGGAATTCATCGTGTTCGGCGTACACGCGCACCCGCAGGCGCCAGTTGTGCGTGACCGACAGCAGGTGGATGACCACCGCAAAACGATGCGGGTGGGTGTGGGTGTGATCGGCCGTGTACGTGGGGGCCTTCCAGGCGGAATAGTCCAGCCCGCACAGGTCCATACAGGATTCGAAGCGCAGGCTGGCATGGTCGCGCAACACGCGGCATGTATCCGCCCAGGCGGACTGGGGCGCTGTCAGCGTCAGTTCGCCCCGGGAGTCGGTCAGATTGACCGAGGCCCCCAGGACATCGCGCAGATTGGTTTCTAAGGTCTGTAGCCGTGTCATATGCAGATCGTCACATTCGGATCGGTTCGGATTCGCGCCGGGCAGGCCTGTACCGTCGTACCGGCACGCCGCCCCGACGCCCCCTTGCTAGCGGGCAATGGTGTTGGTCAGGCGGATCTTGTTCTGCATCTGCAGCAAGCCGTAGACCAGGGCTTCCGCCGTGGGAGGGCAGCCCGGCACATACACGTCCACCGGCACGATGCGGTCGCAGCCGCGCACCACCGAATAGGAATAGTGGTAGTAGCCCCCGCCGTTGGCACAGGACCCCATCGACACGACCCAGCGCGGCTCCGGCATCTGGTCGTAGACTTTGCGCAGGGCCGGAGCCATTTTGTTGCACAGCGTGCCGGCCACGATCATCAGGTCGGACTGACGGGGACTGGGCCGGAAGATGATGCCGAACTGATCCAGGTCGTAGCGCGCCGCGCCGGCGTGCATCATTTCGACCGCGCAACAGGCCAGGCCGAACGTCATCGGCCATAGGGAACCCGTTTTCGCCCAGTTCAGGAATTTATCCGCACTGGTGGTCATGAAGCCTTTTTCCATGACGCCTTCAACTGCCATTTTGCTCACCCCCAATTATTCCCAGTCCAGGGCGCCGCGACGCCATTCGTAGATGAAGCCCACGGTCAGAATGCCCAGGAAGATCGCTACTGCCCAGAAGCCCACCATGCCCACGGCGCCGTTGGCCATGGCCCAGGGGAACAAAAAGGCGATTTCCAGATCGAACATGATGAACAGGATCGCCACCAGGTAATAGCGCACGTCGAATTTCATGCGCGAATCGCCGAAGGATTCGAAGCCGCATTCGTAGACGGACAGCTTTTCGGCATCGGGCACGTTGCGGCCCAGCAGACGCCCCGCTGCCAGCAGGGCCGCGCCAATCAAAGTGGCGACAATGATGAAAAGCAGCACGGGAAAGTACTGTTCCAGATTCATGGATGGCCCCTGCCTCAGAAGATCAAACTACGGGATTGTAGCATTTCGACAAGCCCCGTCGCCGGGAAAACCCGGGGTTGCAACATATTTGATGGGGGTCAATTCAGCTAAGCACAGAACGGCTTTCAGCCGCCTGAAATGACGTGCGGGACCAGGCGCAGCCTATGAATGCCTGCGTCGCACGACATCGGATTCCAGCAGCATGCGCACGTAGCGGGTGTAGGGAATGCCCCTGGCCTTGGCGCGCGCCTTGATCGCGTCCAGCAGCGCTGCCGGCAGGCGCATGTTCAGGGATGCGGACTTGGGTTCCAGTTCGAAATGCATGGGCTTGAAGCCGGAGAGGTCGTATTCCGACAAGTCGGCGTTGGCAACGAAATCCTCCGCCTCTTGATCACTGTGCAATACGGGTATCGGCTTGAGCCTGGTGTTCATAATGCGCGACCTCTTTTGCATGCATGTAGCGAGCGCTGATTGGACGAATCTTTAACTGTCCGCCGAGCAGCCGACGTACGAATACCAGAAAGACATAGCGCCCGGCTCGTGTTTTGCCAATGGCTCGCTGGCGCGGCTCATCAGCGCAAGGATCCGGTACGCAGCCAGGCGTGCCGAGCATCACCTGTTCTATCTCTTCACGGGATACGCCGTGCTTGCCGCATTTGGGCCAGTTGCCAGCATCCCAGTCGAAGCCTGCGATCTTCATTCAGCTTACGCCTTTGTGTAGACAAAAGCAAAACAAACCCAATCACGGGGCGAGAAGCTTCATGATGGTCAGGCCGCCTGCCATCCGCCAGCTCGCAGAACTACGGATGGATGAAAATGTCAGGGTGACAGCTCTGAAGCGCTTGTTACCGTAGAGGTCGCCCAATGGCAAAAAAAGCCCGCCGCGCAAGAAGCGGGGCGGGCCTGCCGGACTGAATGCTCCGGTTCGAGCGCGCTTTACAGCACGTTGGGGTACTGGTCGTTTTCACCGATGGTCAGCAGACCGGCGCTCTTGGCTTGCTCCAGTTCCTTCAAAACCTGGGCGCGGGTCAGCGCGGGGGCGTCGCTGTGCAGTTGAGGATAGTTGGCTTGTTCACCCACGGTGACCTGGCCTTGCGACTGCGCCACGCGCAGTTCCCGGACGACTTCCGCACGGGTCTGGGTGCTGGGCGTCACGACTTCCGGATAGTAGGCCTGATCGGCTTGCGCGATGCCTGCGGAGGCAAGGCCCAGGGACAGGACGGCGATAGAAGCGGCTGTAGCGACTTTCATGATGGTTTCCTTCACGTTTAGGGTGTGTAAAAGCAGGACTTCACGGGCTTTCCGCTAGGTGATTCTCGTGTCCTGCTCTGTTGGAAACAGTGTGCGCTTTTGCTGCGCTGCGATAAACCAGGCTGCGCTGAATTCATCTTTCCATTCTTGGCGACAATCGGCGGCGTTCGGCGCATGGCTCACGCCGCATGCCCCCCACCCCGCCAGGTAAACAGGCACGCACGAACAGTCGCAGTAGATTCAACCCCGGAACGTTCAACTCCAGAACGCGTCGTCCGGTTCCGGAGCATCCACGGAATTCAACGGCCAGGTTTCCATCTAAGACACCCTCGCCAGGCCGGCCGCCCCAGGCACAGATGCGAAAAAGCCTGCCGCGCTTAGAGCGCGGCAGGCTTTCCAGCCTGATGCGGCCATGACCGTGGTTACGGATGGAGCGGAGTGTTGTCCTCGACGACCTGGCCAGCGAGCTCGGCCTGCGTGAGCTGACGCAACACTTCAGCCCGGCTCAGCGTCGGGCCGTTGGTCTGCAGCTGGGGATAGTCGGGTTGCTGGCCCTCAGTAACCAGGCCTTGTGACTGCGCCACGCGCAGTGCATGAACGACGTCCGCACGGGTCTGGGTGCTGGGCGTCACGACTTCCGGATAATAGGCCTGATCGGCTTGCGCGATGCCCGCAGAGGCAAGGCCCAGAGCCAGGGCGGCGATGGAGGCGGCGGTAGCGACTTTCATGATGGCTTCCTTCACGTTTCAACGTGTGTGAAAGCAGGACTTCACGGATGTTCCATTGAATGATTCGTGCTCTGCTTTGTCGGGAATAGTGTGCGCTTTTGCCTCACCCCGATAAACCATACGGCGGCTAATTCAGCTTTCCATTTTTGTCGACAATCTACAGATTTCAGCGCGCCGCTCACGCCGTGCGCATACGCAAGAAAGCCACCCGAAGGTGGCTTTCTTGCTGCCGAGGACCGAAGCCCCCGGCGGCGTTCGTGACAGCCCGGCAAGCCGGGCTGCATCGCGGCGTGGACAAGCCACGCGTGGCGATTAGAACTTGTGGTTCAGGCCGATACCGGCTTCCGGACCCTTCAGGTCCTTCACGTAGCCGATGTTCTTCATGTACGAAGCGTAGGTGTAGACGCTGGTGCGCTTGGACAGCGGGTACACGTAGTTGAGCTGATAGGCGCTGATGTTGCCGGCCTCGTCGCCCCACTTGTCGCTGTCGTCCAGGTTGGACGTGGAGTAGTTCCAGCCAGCGTACAGAGTACCGCCACCCAACGGGGCGCTCAGGCCGACGTGGTAGTTGTTGGACTTGAAGTCGTTGGTCAGATCGCCACCGACCGGCAGCAGGCCAGCCATCGTCTTGCCAACGATGCCAGCGGCGGAGCCGTTCCAGCCCAGCTTGCCGTGACGGTCTTGACCATAGGCCAGACCCAGCTTCACGACTTCGAAGTCGTAGGAGCCGTTCAACTGCCAGGAGGTAGCGGCATCATAGCCAGCAGTCGTCTGGCTTTGACGGTCGTAGCTGGCGCCAACGCCGATCGGGCCGTTGGCGTACAGGGCGCCGACGGACACGCGGGAACCGCGGTTAGCGAAGGAAGAACCGTCGGTCTCGCGACCCACGGTGGTGCCGCCGTCATTGTCGGTGCCGTACATGAAGATGGCCTTGAAGCCGGACATGTCGGGCGTGACGTACTTGAAGGAGTTGTCAACGCGAGTGCCTTCGCCCAGACCGGTCGAACCGAAGACCTTATCGGAATCACCCAGGTTCACGCCGTTGGGCACCAGGAAGGTGTCCACGCCGGCGGAGTACTGACGACCCATCGTGAAGGTACCCCAGTTGTCGCTGGACAGACCCACGAAGGCTTGGCGGTGGAAAGCACGCGTTTCGTTGGCGGCGGTGCCGTCACCCATGTTGAAGCCTTGCTCCAATTGGAAAATGGCGCGCAGGCCATTGCCCAGATCTTCGGAGCCCTTCAGGCCGAAACGGTTGCCGTTGAAGGTGCCGTCGCGCAGACCGGAAGACTTGGCGGTGATGTCAGCGCCAGCATGGTCGTACTTGTAGTTCTGGTAGCCGTAGCCGGTATCCAGGATACCGTACAGCGTCACGGACGTTTCTGCTTGAGCAACGCCAGCGGTAGCGAAACCGGCCAGCAGAGCAGCAGCGAGCAGAGTCTTTTTCATGTAAGAAATCTCCGTAGATTTGTGTGAATCAGAGCAGGCCAACAACATCCTGTGCTGCTGCTCCTTCTAACTCCGCGAAGGGAAGTTGTTGGTATTGCATCAAAAATCCGGGATCAATGCCATGTTGAACTGTGTAAACCCGGTAGTTTTCCGGAAAAGGCGTTGCATATCCACAACAAGCCCTCGATAGGACGTTTCGTCCGGCATCCTCGGACCGATACGTCGAGGCCACGCTTCCGGACCACACCGACGGCAGCGTAGCGCCCTACAATGCACACGCCCCCTGCCGGCGCGCGTCCAACGCACGGTGTCAGTCATTATCGTCTTTCCTGGCAAAGCCTCTCCATGTCCGTCATCCTGCTGATCCTGCCCGACTTCCTGCTGATCGCCCTGGGGTGGCTGCTGCTGCACCGCTTCAAGTTCGACCGTCTGTTCTTCACCCAGGCGGAAAAGCTGGTGTATTTCGTGCTGTTCCCGGCGCTCCTGTTCCATTCGATCACTCGCGCGCCCATGGCGCTGGGCAGCACGACGGTGCTGCTGGCGGCCACGGTCGGCATCATGCTGGGCGGGATCGCCCTGGCCTGGCTGGGGCGGCTGGCGGTGCGCCCGGACCCGGCGGCGCATGCGGCGACGGCGCAGTGCGCGTTCCGCTTCAATAGCTACCTGGCGCTGTCGCTGGCGGCCAGCCTGGGCTGGAATCATGCACAGGCGACGATGGCGGTGATCCTGGGTTTCGCCGTGCCCATCAGCAATATCGGGGCGGTGCACGCCCTGGCCAGCCGCAACGGCGGGCGGGCGCTGAGCGAAATGGCGCGCAATCCCTTCATCCTGGCGACGCTGGCGGCCCTGGCCTGCAATTTCCTGCAGGTGCCGATCCCGCATGTGGCCGAAGTCGCCCTGGGCCGGCTGGGATCGTGCGCCATCGCCCTGGGCCTGCTGTGCGTGGGCGCCACGCTGTCGCTGGAAGGCGGGCGCCAGCACGCGCCGCTGATGGCCTGGATGATTGCCGCCAAACTGATCCTGCTCCCGGTCTGGACCCTGGCGCTGGCCTGGATGCTGGACCTGCCCGCCCAGGAACGCCTGGTCCTGCTGTTGTTTTCCGCGGTGCCCACATCGTCGGCCGCGCACGTGCTGGCCGCCCGCATGGGCGGAGACGGGCGCCTGGTGGCGGTCACGATGTCGCTGGGAACACTGCTGTCGGCCGTGACACTGCCGATATGGCTGGGAATGGCGGGCTGAGGGCGGCATACAATGCCTCACGGACCGAAACGCCTGAACCTCATGACATTTCCCCTGCCTCCCGTCGAATGGCCCCTGCCGGACGAAGACGCCACCGTGGCCCTGGCGCAACGCCTGGCGGCCCTGGTCTGCGGCCATGCTCCTGAATCGCTGCCGCCCGGGGGACGCATCCACCTGCGCGGGGAGCTGGGAGCAGGCAAAACAAGCCTGGCTCGGGCGCTATTGCGGGCGGGCGGCGTGACCGGCCGCATCAAAAGTCCTAGCTACGCGCTGCTTGAAAGCTATAATGTTTCTAACTTATACTTCTATCACTTTGATTTCTATAGATTTAGCGATGCGCATGAATGGCGGGACGCCGGATTCGGCGAACTGCTGGCCGACGCAGCAGTCGTTCTGATCGAATGGCCTGAGCAAGCCGGCACCCGCCTACCCCCTCCGGATCTGGATATTTTGCTGGAATATGCAGGGACCGGCAGGCGCGCATGGCTAAGCGCCTGCAGCGAAAAAGGACAGCTATGGCTGACTCACCTGACCTCATCGCGCCGATGAATCCCCCCGCCCCCATCCCCTTGCGGCGCAAACTCATCGCGGGCGGCTGCGCGCTATTGCTGCTGCCCGTCATCCCCCGCCTGGCCCAGGCCGCCACGATCCTGGCGGTGCGCACATGGCCGGCCGACGAATACACCCGCGTCACGCTGGAAATGGACACCGAGCTGAAGGCTGAACAGTTCACGCTGGATCACCCTCACCGGCTGGTGGTGGACATCGAAGGCCTGCAGATGGACACGGCCATCAGCAACCTGGTGTCCAAGATCAAACCCAACGATCCCTACATCAGCACGGTGCGGGTGGGCCAGAACAGGCCCAACGTCGTGCGTCTGGTCTTCGACCTGAAGCAGGACGTCGCGCCCCAGGTCTTCACGCTGAAGCCCATCGGCGAATACAAGTACCGCCTGGTGCTCGATCTGTACCCCAAGGTCGCCCAGGACCCGCTGATGGCCCTGCTGAAGGACGCCAAGAACGACCCCCTGGCCGGCATCCTGGAAGATCTGGCGCAAAACAGTCCGACCGAGGCCCCGGTGCCGGCGGTCAAGGGCCAGGAATTGCCGCCCCCCATGACGCCTCCGGGGGAGCCGCCCGTCGCGGTTGCGCCCAAGCCGTCGCCCGGCAGGCGTCCGGACCGCCCCATCCTGATCGCGCTGGACCCGGGGCACGGCGGCGAGGACCCCGGCGCCACCGGCAGGCGCGGGACCCACGAAAAAGACATCGTGCTGCAGATCGCCCAGCGCCTGAAAAAGCTGATCGACGCCCAGCCCAATATGCGGGCCTACCTGACCCGGGACCGGGACTACTTCGTGCCCCTGAACGTGCGGGTCCAAAAAGCCCGCCGGGTCCAGGCCGACCTGTTCATCTCCATCCACGCCGATGCCTGGATCAAGCCATCGGCCCGGGGATCGTCGGTCTGGGCGCTGTCGGAACACGGCGCCACCAGTTCGGCCGCCCGCTGGCTAGCCAAAAAGGAAAACGACGCCGACCTGATCGGCGGCGTGAACCTGGGTTCCCACAATGCCCAGGTCGCGAAGGTGCTGCTGGACCTGTCCACAGGGGCGCAGATCAACGATTCGATCAAGGTCGGCACCCAGGTGCTGCAGGAAATCGGCAAGATCAACCAACTGCACAAGAACCGCATCGAACGCGCCGGTTTCGCCGTGCTGAAGGCGCCCGACATCCCGTCCATCCTGATCGAAACGGCATTCATCAGCAACCCCCAGGAAGAAGCCCTGCTGCGCACGCCCGCGCACCAGCAGAAGATCGCGGCAGCCGTGCTGAGCGGCGTGCGGGATTACTTCGCCGCCAACCCGGCGCTGGCGCGGCGGGCGTAAAGCCCGGCGGGCCAGCGCCGGGTTGGCGGGTCCGGTCCGGATCAGGCCTGGTCGGGGGTCTTGCGCCGCAGCAGCTTCCACAGGACGCCGGCCAGGGCCGGGATCGCGGCGGCGCCGACGCCGATCAGGACGATGGTGTTCAGGTGTTCCTTGATGATGGGGACATTACCGAAAAAGTAACCCAGGGTGATCAGGCCGGCGATCCAGGCGATGGCGCCGATGGCGTTGTACACCTGGAACATGACCAGCCGCATGCCCGCCACCCCGGCCACGAACGGCGCGAAGGTGCGAAACAGCGGCAGGAAACGCGACAGCACAATGGTCTTGCCGCCGTGCTTTTCATAAAAGGCATGGGTCTTCAGCAAGGCCTTGCGATCCAGAAAACGGTAATCATGGGAAAAGACCTTGGGCCCGATGAAGCGGCCCACGGAATAATTGACCGTATTGCCCAGGATGGCGGCCACGATCAGGATGCCGCCCATCAGCACGGGGTCCAGATGGCCGGTGGCGCCGAATGCGCCCGCGATGAACAGCAGGGAATCGCCCGGCAGGAAGGGCAGGACGACCAGACCGGTCTCGCCGAAAATGATCAGCGCCAGGATCAGATAGATCCAGGCGCCGTACTGGGCGACCCAGATGCCCAGGGATTGGTCGATATTCAACACCAGATGAAAAAACTCGGCCATGATTGCCTGCAACCTCGTGGAAAATGATGCGACGGCCCACGCCGGGCCACCGACGACGGCCGATGCCGCGCACAGCGCCCGCACCGGCCCGCAGCCCACCCAATCCGCTTCGCTCGATTGCGGGCCGACGCTTACTATAATCGCTTTCATGACGCGACCTATTTCCACCCTGCCCGATACCCTGATCAGCCAGATCGCCGCCGGCGAGGTCATCGAACGGCCCGCTTCCGTGCTGAAGGAATTGCTGGAAAACGCCCTGGACGCAGGCGCCCGGGCCATCGAGGTCAGACTGGACGGCGGCGGCATCCGGCGCATCCTGGTGGCCGACGACGGCCACGGCATCCCCCGAGACCAACTGACGCTGGCCCTGCAGCAACATGCGACCAGCAAGATCACGTCCCTGGCCGAACTGGAATCCGTCGCCACCATGGGCTTTCGGGGCGAGGCGCTGGCGTCGATTGCCTCTGTGGCGCAACTGACGCTCAGTTCCCGCACCGCGGATGCGGATCAGGCCTGGCAGATCGGTCCGGGGCAGCGGGAGCCCGTCCCCGCCGCCGGCCCCGCCGGCACGCGGGTGGACATGCGCCAATTGTTCGACCACATCCCGGCCCGCCGTAAATTCCTGCGGTCCGACGCCACCGAGTACGGTCACTGCCTGGATGCGGTGGAACGCATCGCCCTGGCCCACCCGGAAGTCGCCCTGCGGATTTTTCATAACGACAAGCCCCAGCGCAACTGGCCGGCTACCGACATCCAGGGCCGGATCCGCGACGTGCTGGGGGCGGAGTTCCAGGCCCAGAGCCTGCCGGTCTCGGCGGAACAGGGCCTGATCACCCTGGAAGGCTGCATCACCCGCCCGACCTTCGCCCGGGCCCGCGCCGATCGGCAGTATCTATACGTCAACGGCCGCTACGTGCGCGACCGGACCGTATCGCACGCCGTGCGCCAGGCCTATGCCGATGTGCTGCACGGCGACCGGCAGCCCGCATATGTGCTGTTCCTCAGCCTGGACCCCGCGGGGGTGGACGTGAACGTGCACCCCGCCAAAAGCGAAGTCCGCTTCCGCGACAGCGGGGCGGTGCACCGCTACGTGGCGCAATCGCTGGGACAGGCGCTGGCGCAGCGCGGCGGCACGGCGGGCGAGGCAGCCGACACGCCGCCGGCCCCCAGCAGCGGCGACGCCCTGCGCCCCGACAGCGGCTCGCAGGCCGCCGGCCTTGGGCAGCCCACCCGGCAAGGCGCTGGGGAGCCCCCCTCCATGCCAGGCTACGGCGTCGACGGCCGCGATGCATCCGGACTCACGCGCAGCCTGGCGGGCCAAGCCGCATTTGCGCCTCCGGCGCCCTCTCAGGCACGCGGCCGGGAGCGTTATCCGGGCCAGATTCCGGTGCAGCAGCGCTTCGCCCTGCATGATTCGGGCCCCGCCCAGGATTGGCGCACGCTGTATCGGCCCCTGGATCCAGCCGACCCGCTCCGGCCCGCGTCCGTTGCCGAAGGCAATCCGCCGGAGGCATTCCCCCGCACGGGCGGGACGCCCGCGCACATCGCGCCGATCGGCCTGCCCCCGGCCGCGGCGGCCGCCGCCGGCGACCTGCCGCTGGGCCTGGCCCTGGGCCAGCTGCACGGCATCTACATCCTGGCGCAGAACGCGCGGGGACTGATTCTGGTGGACATGCACGCCGCCCACGAACGCGTGGTGTACGAACGCCTGAAGGGCGCGCTGGACGAAGCCCCCCTGCCCGCCCAGGATCTGCTGGTGCCGGTGGTGTTCACGGCGACGGAAACCCAGGTGGCCGTCGCCCAGGACCATCAGGACATGCTGGACGGGCTGGGGCTGCGCATCCGCGCCACCGGCCCGGCATCGCTGGCGGTGCGGGCCGTGCCCGCCCTGCTGGCCCAGGGCGACATCGAATCCCTGGCGCGCGGCGTGCTGGCCGATATGGAACGATTCGGCCAGTCGGCCCGCCTGACCGAACAGCGCAACGAACTGCTGTCCACCATGGCCTGCCACGGCGCGATCCGCGCCAACCGCCGCCTGACGCTGGACGAAATGAACGCCCTGCTGCGCCAGATGGAACGCACCGAACGCGCCGACCAGTGCAACCATGGCCGCCCGACCTGGTTCCAGTGGAGCCTGTCCGACCTGGACAAGCTGTTCATGCGGGGGCAGTAAGCCGCCATCCCGACACCACGCCAGTCATTGGTGTTACTCTAGTAGCACCAGATCGCTCTATTTCTATTGCGTGCCGCCCATGACCACTACCTCGCTCAAGCTGTCCGACGCGCTCAAGACCCGCGCTATTCACGCCGCTCGGGAATTGGGCATGACGCCGCATGCCTTCATGGTGTCCGCCATCGAACAGGCGGCTGTCTCGACCGAGCAGCGGGCGCAATTCCTGGCGCAAGCCAAAGCCGCCCGCCAGCAGATGCTGGACACCGGGCTGGGCTACGCCGCCGACGATGTCCACGCCTATCTGCGGGAACGCGCTGCGGGCGGGCCCGCCATGCGGCCCAAGGCGCATCCGTGGCGACCCTGAGCTACGCCGACCAGGCCCTGCAAGACCTGGAGCGCCTGACGGACTTTCTACTGGACACAGCCCCTTCGGCCGCCCATGACACAGTGGATCTGATCATCGAGGCAGTTTCAATTTTGCAGCATCATCCATTGATCGGCCGTACCGTGGATCCCGATCTGCGGGAGTTGGTCATTTCCCGGGGGAACACCGGCTACGTTGCGCTATACAGCTATGAATACCCCACCGATGCCATCCTGATTCTGACCATCCGCCATCAACGAGAAGCCGGCTATCCCGCGGCCTGACAGCCGATGGCCTGCACAGACCGATCTCCCAATCCATCACGCACCGTCGTATTACACCCCGTGAACCCAAGTCATCCTCCTTTGCTGATCTGCCTGGCCGGCCCGACAGCGTCGGGCAAGTCGGCAGCGTCGATGGCGCTGGCGCGGCGCTGGCCGGTCGAACTCATCGTCATGGATTCGGCCACCATCTACCGGGGCATGGACATCGGCACGGCCAAGCCCAGCCCCCGGGAACAGGCGCAGATCCCCCACCACCTGCTGGACATCCGCGATCCCGCGCAATCGTATTCGGCGGCGGAATTCGCGCGCGACGCGGCGGCGCTGGCGCGGGACATCCGCAGCCGGGGGCGCATCCCGATCCTGTGCGGCGGCACCATGCTGTATTACAAAGCGCTGCGTGAAGGACTGAACGAGCTGCCCGGCGCGGATCCGGCGATCCGCCAGGCCCTGGACGAAGAGGCCCGGGAACGCGGCTGGCCGGCGCTGCACGCGGAATTGGCCCGGGTGGACCCGGCCACCGCGGCCCGGCTGGCGCCCAATGACAGCCAGCGTCTGCAACGCGCCCTGGAGATCTGGCGTGGCAGCGGCCGTCCCATGAGCGACTGGCTGGCCCGGCCCCCGCAGCCGGTGCTGCCGGGATGGAACTTCCTGACGATCAGTCTGGAACCATCGGACCGGTCCGTGCTGCATGCCAGGATCGCTCAGCGGTATCAGGCCATGATCGGCGCGGGGCTGCTGGACGAAGTGCGCGCGCTGCACGGCCGTCCCGACCTGCATCCCGGGCTGCCATCCATCCGCTGCGTGGGCTACCGCCAGCTCTGGGACCATCTGGACGGGCGCGTGTCCCTGGACCAGGCCATCGAGCAGGCCATCGCCGCCACCCGGCAATTGGCCAAGCGCCAGATCACCTGGCTGCGGTCGCTGCCGCAGCGCGTCAGTGTGGACTGCCTGTCGGATCGGGCCGTGGAGCACGTTGCCGAACAGTGCGCGCGGGCTCTGGACGGCTGAAGACCGGATTCATCGCGCGCCGGTCCGGGACGACGATCCCCGCCCCTCAGGCGAGCCAACGATGCGCTGCCAGCCATCGCCCCAACTCATTGTCATTGGCGACCTGAAGCTTGCTGAAGATGTTCGCGCGGTGCGTTTCGACCGAACGGGGGCTGCAGGGCGGCGACAGCAGGCGGGCGATCTCCTTGTTGGGATGGCCTGAACCCACCAGGTGGGCGACCTCCCGTTCGCGGGGAGTGAGGTCGTGCCACTGGTGCTGAGCCGTCGCGCGGGCCCGCGCCTCGGCCAGCGCGCCGGGCAGCTTCTGCAACAACTGCTGCGTCTCGGGCTTGACCACCCAATCGTAGGCGCCCTTGCGCACGGCCTCCAGCGCGGTCGGAATGTCGCCGTGGCCCGACAGGAACAGCGTGACCAGGGGGCTATGGGCGCTTTCCAGGCGATCGAACACGCCCAGACCGCTCAAGCCCCCAAGCCGCAGGTCCAGGATGACGCAGCCGGGCTGCTGAAGGTCGACGCCGGCCAGGAATTCCTCGCCCGAACTGAACGACTGCACGGCGACGCCCTGTGAAAAGAGCAGCAGGAGCAACGATCGGCGCAAGGCCTCATCGTCGTCGACGACATAAAGCGTCAGAGGACTGTCGGTCATGATTCTATGGGCAGCGAAAAAGTGAAGGCCGCTCCGCCCTCGGCGGGACGGGTGATTGTGATCTGTCCGCCATGGGCTTCCACAATGGTGCGGCAGATATTGAGCCCCAGGCCCAGGCCTTCGGCCCGGGTGCTGAAAAAAGGCGTGAAGATCCGGTCCGCCTGCTCCGCATCGACGCCCGGCCCCCGGTCAGCCACCGTGACTTCCACGACATTTTCGCGGCGGCGCGTGGAAATGACCACCTGGCGCCTGGCGGCAGGCAGATCGTGCATCGCCTGGATGGCATTCTGGACCAGGTTCACCAGCACCTGTTCCAGCAATACGGAATCCCCTCGCACCCCCGGCGGATCGTCCATGAGCCGCATCGAGCAGGAGGCCCGGGCGCGTTTCAGATCGGGAGCCAGCAGCGCATACGCATGGACGGCGCACGCATTGATGTCGATGGGGGCGTAATTGGCCTGCTTCGGGTTGATGAAGGCCCGCACCCGCTTGACGATGTCGCTGGCCCGGCCGGACTGTTCGACGATCCCGTCCAATGCCGTCACCAGCATGTCCTGCTGACCGCTTTCGACCAGTGCCCGGGCCGCCACGGCGAAATTCGACACCGCCATGAGCGGCTGATTGAGCTCATGCGCCAGGGTCGAAGCCATTTCGCCGACACTGGCCAGACGGGCGCTGACCTGAAGCTGCCGCTCCTGCTCGTGCTGGCGCGCCTCCGCGGCGCGCTCCAGTTCGACCTGGCGCCTTTCCGCATAGCGCTTCTTGCGCTGACGCCAGTACAGGGTGCCCAGCAACGCCACGATGGCGATGAGCCCCGCAATGATCCGCGCCCGTTGGCGCGCCTCGAGCACTTTGCGCAAGTCCCCTGTGACGGTCAACGTCCAGCCGAACTCGGGCAGCTCCGTCCGGAACGCAAGCAGGTCTCTCATGCGACCGCCCGCCTCGGCAAGCAGCCGGGGGCCGGGCAGTTCATCCGACTGTTCGATCCGCCACGGCAGGGGAGCGAAACCCGCGCGCGCGCTGTACTGATCGTGCTCGCGGATCCACGCCAGGTCGGCCGCCGTCAGCGTCCGTTCGCGGCGATAGAGCCAGTCCGCGACCGAGCTCAGGAATACGATGCCGCGGCGATCCTGCAGGACGACGGGATCGGCATCGGCCGACCAGGCCCGCTGCAGGCGCTCCAGCCCGAGCTTGACGACCCCGACGCCGATGATGCGCCCGCCATCCCGGATGGGTTCGGCAATGAACAGGCCCGGCCTGCCGGTCGTCAGGCCCACGCCGTAAAAGAGGCCGCGCTCGCCTTTCATGGCGTCCTCGAAATAGGGGCGCTGCCGATAGGACTGCCCGACGAAGCTGTCGGCCGTGTCCCAGTTGCTGGCCGCGAGCGTCAGGCCCTGAGCATCCACGACGTAGAGGGCTTCGGCCTGCGTGTGGCGCTGCAAATCGGCCAGATAGCGGTTCACCGCATCCGCCGGCCCTGGCGAAGGCCGCAGCAGCAGGGCCTGCACGGCCGGCTGCCGGGCCATGACATAAGGCAGGTCGCTGTAGCGATCGACGATGCCGCGCAGCGCCAACGTATAAGCCTCGGACGCCTGGCGCAACCGCAAGGCCGTCGCATGCAGTTCCTGTTGCCAGGCCCAGTGACCGGCCCCGATGACCAGCAGCGCGCTCACGATCGCGGCAATGCCCCAGCGCCAGAAACGCAGGGCCCTGTGATGGCTCTTGGGTGTCATGTGGTGTGCTCCGACGCCAACGATAGCACGGCTCCGGGCGCGATTTCCCAAGGCGTTCTGCGTAGTTTTACGGAGCCGGCGGCGGTGGATGATCCGGATGCGGGGAAGCTCGCATTGCCCGAAACTCGGGTCACAACAGCCTCCCTGCCCGCCCCGCCCGGCGGACGCAGGGCAACCACATGAACGTCAGGAGACGGACCCCATGCGCAATGGGGGCGCCCCCAAGGAGATCAGACATGGCAATTGCCGCGAACCCGGTCAGGCCGGGCGACACGCACATCCACACGAAGCCGGAAGCCGCACAGGAGCGGTCGACAGGGAAAGTCATCAAGTCGATTTTCGCCGCATCCAGCGGCAACCTGGTCGAATGGTTCGACTTCTACACCTACGCATTCTTCAGCGTGTATTTCGCCGAGCAGTTCTTCACGGGCGTCAACCAGACGGTGGCGTTCATGCAGGCGGCAGGCGTGTTCTTCATCGGCTTTCTCATGCGCCCGGTGGGCGGCTATCTGTTCGGCCGCATGTCCGACCGCTATGGCCGCAAGCACGCCATGGTGGTCTCTATCATCATGATGGGCCTGGGTTCCCTGGGCGTGGCCGTGCTGCCGACCGCCGCGACCGCGGGCAGCCTCGCGCCGGCGCTGCTGATCCTCATGCGCTGCATCCAGGGGATTTCCGTCGGAGGCGAATACGGCTCCACCGCCACCTACATGTCCGAGATCGCCCAGCCGGGCCGCCGCGGCTTCTTTTCTTCGTTCCAATACGTGACGCTCATCGGCGGCCAGCTCCTGGCCAGCCTGCTGGCCGTCATCATGACGCACACGCTGGGCAGCGAGCAGATCTCCGCCGGCTGGTGGCGCCTGCCTTTCGCGATCGGCGCCGTCGCCGCGCTGGTGTCGCTCTGGCTGCGCTCGGGGCTGGAGGAAACCACCACGGCCAAGGAGCGCAACCGGTCCGGATCCGGCGCCTTCAAGGAAGTACTGCGTTACCCGCGAGCCTTCTGGATCGTGCTGGGCATCACCTGCATCGGGTCGCTGGCCTTCTACGTGTTCACGACCTACATGCAGAAGTACCTGATCAACACCGCCGGCCTGAGCAAAGGCCTGGTCGCGGAGATCATGACGGTCTGCCTGCTCATCTTCATGCTGCTGCAGCCGCTCGTGGGCATGATTTCGGATCGCATCGGACGCAAGAATTCCATGATCATTTTCGCCATCGGCATGATCATCCTGCCGGTACCGCTGCTCGCCGCCATCGGCGCACAGCAATCCCCCCTGATCGTGGGTCTCCTGATCCTGCTGGCCATGGTGTTCGTCAGCTTCTACACCTCGATTTCCGGGATCGTGAAGGCCGAAATGTTCCCCGCGCACGTCCGCGGCCTGGGCGTGGGCTTCACCTACGCCATCGGTAATTCGCTGTTCGGCGGCTCCGCCGAATATGTCGCGCTGTTCATGAAGAACCATGGCATCGGCAACGTCTTTCCCTGGTACATGATGGCGGTGGCGGCGCTGGGCATGGTGGCGATTCTGTCGATGCACGACAACCGGCATCATTCAACGCTGGACAACCCCGACGGCAGCGCATACGGCCGCTGACGGGCCTTGCGCCGGCCGGCGCTTATTTGCATGCCCGATGAAAACGCCCCTCCAGGGCCATGAAGCCCTGGAGGGGCGTTGTCCGTCCATCGCGCGACGGGCTGCCCCGGCCGGGCGTCCGGGCAGTCCGGCCCGCCGAGGGAGCGGCCGGTTCAGTCGACGAGGGTCTGGGCGCCGCCCGCGGCCTGGGCTTCGATCGCGCCCAGCGTGTAGACGGTTTCGCCCTGAGCCCGTAATGTAGCCGCGACGGCGTCGGCCCGGGCGGTATCGACCACCAGCACCATGCCGATGCCGCAATTGAAGACACGAGCCATTTCCTGGTCGGCCACGCCGCCCTGGGCCTGCAGCCACTGGAACAGCATCGGCCATTGCCAGGCATCGCGGTGCAGATGGGCGCACAGCCCGTCGCGCAGGATGCGCGGCACGTTCTCCAGCAGGCCGCCTCCGGTGATGTGCGCCAGGCCCTTGATGTCCCGTCCGTGCGCAGCCAAGGCGGCCAGCACGGACTTGACGTAGATGCGGGTAGGTTCCATGACCACGTCGCCCAGGGGGCGGCCGCCCAGGTCCTGGTCCGGCCGCGCGCCGGCATGCTGCAGGATCTTGCGCACCAGGGAATAGCCGTTGGAATGCGCCCCGCTGGAGGCCAGCCCCAGCACGGTGTCACCCACCTGAATGTCCGCGCCGCTGATGATGGCGGATTTTTCCACCGCCCCCACCGCAAAACCGGCCAGATCGTATTCGCCGTCCGGATACATGCCCGGCATTTCGGCGGTCTCGCCGCCGATCAGGGCGCAGCCCGCCAATTCGCAGCCCCGGGCGATGCCCCCGACGACCTGGGCGGCCGTATCGACGGACAATTTGCCGCAGGCGAAGTAATCCAGGAAATACAGGGGCTCGGCCCCCTGCACCAGGATGTCGTTGACGCTCATGGCCACCAGATCGATGCCCACGGTATCGTGGCGCTGCCATTCGAAGGCCAGCCGCAACTTGGTGCCCACCCCGTCGGTGCCCGACACCAGCACGGGTTCGCGCAGATGTTTCGGAATTTCGAACAGCGCCCCGAAACCGCCGATGCCGGCCATGACGCCGGGCCGCATGGTGCGAGCCGCCAGGGGTTTGATGCGGTCGACCAGGGCATCGCCCGCGTCGATATCGACGCCCGCGTCGCGATAGGTCATGGAGGGAGTGGTGCCTGATGTCATGAGAAAAGCCGTCGAATGTGCAAGAATTGCAGGTTTGGACAATATAGTGGCCTGATTTTACGATGAACTCCGGCCCGGTGAGCATGACACAGCAACTGTTACTGGACATCCTGCCTGGGGCGCTGCCCACCCTGGAGGGTTTCATCGCCGGCGCCAACCAGGCTGCCGTCGATGCCGTCGGCGCTTTGTCCGCCGGACGCTCGCTGTATCTGTGGGGCGGTCTGGGCTCCGGGCGCAGTCATCTGTTGCGGGCCCGCGCCCAGGCCCTGGGAGGGCACTATCTGGACGCCCGCACCCCGGCGCGCTGGCTGCAGGCGCTGGCCACGGACGAAGACCGCGCGCTGACGCTGGTGGCCGTGGATGACGTGAACGACCTGAACGACGCCGCCCAGGCGGCCCTGTTCGCCCTGTTCAACCGCTGGCGGGCCGCCGCCAGCACCGCGGACGCCTTCGCCCTGCTGACGGCGGGCGACCGGGCGCCCCTGACCATGCCGCTGCGCGAAGACCTGCGCACGCGCCTGGGCTGGGATCTGGTCTTTCGCATCGAACAGTTGTCCGACGAGGACCGCGCCCAGGCGCTGCGCGATCGCGCCCTGCAACGCGGCCTGAAACTACCCGACGACGTGCTGCACTGGATTCTGACCCACCATGACCGCGACATGGGGCGCCTGACGGCCCTGATCGACACCCTGGACCAGTATTCCCTGGCCCGCCACCGCCCCGTCACCCTGCCGCTGCTGAAAGAGCTGCTGGCGGGCGCGCCGACGGGCTCCAAGCCGCAGCCCGACGACCCGACCGCCGGATGAACCGGCCCCGGACGCCCGCCCTTCGACCCGCGCCCCGCGCATTCCGCCCACCGACCCTTTGACGATACGCCCATGACCGCACCTTCCCACCTCGCCCTATTCGATCTGGACCACACCCTGCTGCCCTTCGACAGCGACTACCAATGGGCGGAATTCCTGGCCCGCACCGGCCGCGCCGGCGATCCGGCGCTGGCGCGCCAGCGTAACGACGATCTGATGCGCCGCTACAACGAAGGCACGCTGTCGGCGGAAGAAGCCGCCGATTTCATGCTGGGGCTGCTGCGCCTGGGCGAACCCGACGAACTGGCCCTGTGGCACCAGGACTACATGCGCGAAGTCATCGCGCCCGGCCTGCTGCCCGCCGCCCGGGCGCTGGTGGCCGATCACCAGACGCGGGGCGGCCTGTGCGCCATCGTCACCGCCACCAACGCCTTCGTCACCGCGCCCATCGCCCGGGCGCTGGGCATCGACCATCTAATCGCCACCATCCCGCAGCGCGACGCCGACGGCCGTTATACCGGCCGCATCGAGGGCACGCCCAGCTTCAAGGCGGGCAAAGTGCTTCGCGTGCGCGACTGGCTGCGCGCGCAGAACCTGCAGCTGGAAGATTTCGCCGAGTCCTGGTTCTACAGCGATTCCATGAACGATCTGCCGCTGCTGGAAGCCGTCACCCACCCCGTGGCCACCAACCCCAGCCCCTCGCTGCGCACACTGGCGCAAGGCCGCGACTGGCGCATTCTGGATCTGTTTGCGGACATGCGGGATACAAAGTCTTAAAATACGCGCCATGCTCAAGCAGACCATCAAAAATTTCGTCTCGCGCCTGTTTGCCACGCCGCCCAGCGGTCCGGCGCGCCTCTCCCGCGACAAACACGGTATCGACCGGCGGCTGGTATCGCGCCACGCGATCAAGGTCTGCGAGGTCTTGAACCAGCAGGGCTTCGATGCCTATATCGTCGGCGGGGCCGTGCGCGACCTGATCGTCGGCCTGCAGCCCAAGGACTTCGACGTCGCCACCAACGCCACGCCCAACCAGATCCGCCCGCTGTTTCGCCGCGCCCGCATCATCGGCCGGCGCTTCCAGCTGGTGCACGTGGTGTTCGGCCAGGAGATCATCGAAACGTCCACGTTCCGCGCCCCTGCCTCGGGCAATCAGGAAACCGACGAACACGGCCGCATCCTGCGCGACAATGAATTCGGCACCCACGAAGAAGACGCCGCGCGACGCGACTTCACCATCAACGCGCTGTATTACGACCCCCTGAAAGAAGAAGTCATCGACTTTCACCAGGGCGTGGCGGATCTGAAAAACCGCGTGGTGCGCATGATCGGCGATCCGGAAACCCGGTTCCGGGAAGACCCGGTGCGCATGCTGCGCGCGCTGCGTTTCCAGGCCAAGCTGGGCGCCCGCATCGATCCGGCCACCGAGGCCCCGATCACGCAACTGGCCGCGCTGATCGAACACGTCCCGGCCTCGCGCCTGTTCGACGAGACCCTGAAACTGCTGACCTGCGGCCACGCCATGGACTGCCTGCGCGAACTCAGCCGCTCGGGCCTGACCAAAAGCCTGATCCCGCTGATCGACCGCATCTTCGAGGAAGACGGCGGCGAGGCCTTCGTGGAAATCGCCCTGTCGCGCACCGACGCCCGCGTGCGGGCAGGCAAGCCCATCAGCCCCAGTTTCCTGTTCGCCGCCCTGCTATGGCGGCTGGTGCAAAAGCGCTGGATCACGCTGATGGCCCAGGACGTGCAGCGCAACGAAGCCCTGATCCGCGCCGCCGACTCGGTGATCGACGAACAGATGGACAAGCTGGCCATCCAGCGCCGCCATCAGGCGGACATGCGCGAGATCTGGCTGATGCAGGCGCGCTTCGAACGCGCCACGGTCCGATCGATCTGGCGCATGATGGAACAGCCCCGCTTCCGCGCCTCCGTGGATTTCCTGCAGTTGCGCGCCGAAGCCCGCGAGGTCGACAGCGTGCTGGCGCAATGGTGGATGGACCTGGCCGACAGCGGCGACGAACGCCGCAGCCAGATGATCGACACCTGGCAGGCTGGCCACGCCGGCGCCCGGCGTGTGGGATCGGGGGCGACGCGCAAGCGCCGGCGCCGGCGCAAACCGGGCGACACCTCATCCGACGCGGCCTCGTCCCACGACGGGACACCCGATCAGACTGCCTGATCCCCTGCCGGGCGGCTCTCGGCAGGCACAGGCGCTTGCCGCCCGCCCTCCGCCCGCCTTCGCCAATTCCCATGAACGGACACACCACAGACCCCGGACAGGACCGGCCCCACACCGTCACGGCTTATATCGGCCTGGGGGCGAACCTCGGGGACGCCATCGGCACCTTGCAGGCGGCGGCGCGGGAAATCGCCGCCACACCGGGGGTCGAGGCCTTGCGCCTGTCCCCGTTCTACGGCACGGCCCCGGTCGGCTGCACGGGCCCCGACTACGTCAACGCCGTGGCGGAAATCCGGACCGGACTGGGCGCGCGCGCCCTACTGACCGCCCTGCAGGCCATCGAACAAGGCCATGGACGCGAACGCCCCTACCGCAATGCGCCGCGCACACTGGACCTGGACTTGCTGTGGCATGGAGGACAGGCGACCGACGAACCCGGCCTGATCGTGCCCCACCCGCGCATGCACGAACGCGCGTTCGTGCTGCGCCCGCTGATGGACCTGGCGCCCGGCCTGGTCCTCGCCCAGGGAGATCTGCCCGCCCTGCTGGCGCGCTGCGCGGACCAGACGATCAGGCCCCTGCCCAGCCCCTGCGCCTAGGACCGCCCGGCGCACATGTCGGCGGCGGCCTGCTGGATGGCGGCCGGGTCCAGATCGCGCACGTGGGTCGCCAGGGACCAACGGTGGCCATAGGGGTCGCTCACGACCCCGTAGCGATCCCCCCAGAACATGTCCTGGGGCTCCATCACGCTCGTGGCGCCGGCTTCGACCGCCTGCCGGAACGCGGCATCCGCGTCCCGGACGTACAGATGGATCGTCACCGGCGTGCCCTTCAGCGTCACGGGGCTGGGCGACTGGCATTCCGCCGATTCTTCCATCAGCATGACGGCCGAATCCCCAATGCGCAGGCAAGCGTGCAGCAGGCCGCCCTGCGGCGCATCCAGACGCGCCATGACACTGGCTCCGAAGGCCTTGCCATAGAAATCGACGGCGGACGCCGCATTCACGCAGACCAGATGCGGCGTGACGGTATTCATGTCCGTCGGGATGGGCTGCACGCGGGCCGGCCCATCGGGCGACAGGGACATCAGGGCCTTGCCGGTTCCCATGTCGCAGGGAAACGAGAAGTGCTCGTGCGCGATCAACCAGCGCCCGTCGATCCGCCGGAAGCCGGTGCTCATCCGGCTCCAGCATCCGGGCTCCTCATCGCCCTGCCCGCAACTGACCAGCGCATGCGCGTACGCCAGGTGCCCGTCAGCCTGGATGTCCAGATCGCGAAAGCCGAACTGGACATCGAACGGGCAGGCCTCCAGGCAGGCGCGCCAGTGCGCGCCGTAGGCCTCGCGCCCCAGGAAGCGCAGGGACTGGATCGCGTCGTAGGCGACGACATCGGGCGCATAGCACGCCATCAGGGCCTCCATATCGCGCTGGCTGGCCGCCTGGCGCCAGGTTTCCAGGACCTGTCGCAATGCCGCGTCGGCGGGGGATGCGGGGGAAATGCTTGCAGTCATCATCGTCTCCTCTGGCAGCCCGCATGACGGGCTCTGTTCTGATCCGGACGGGCGTCGCCCGGATGCCACAACTATACGATTCTATGGTCCTAAAAAATAACTATTAAATTATTTTTTATAACTTGTCGTAGAATGTTCCGTATGACGACTCAACGAAGTTACGGAGACGGTTGCGCCGCGGCCCATGCGCTCGACCTGATCGGAGAACGCTGGGCATTGCTGATCGTGCGCGAACTGCTGCTCGGCCCAAAGCGTTTCACCGACCTGCGCGCCGGGCTTCCGGGCATCAGCGCCAACGTCCTGACCCAACGTCTGACTCGGCTGGAAGCCAGCGGTGTCCTGTCGCGTCGCCGTCTGCCGCCCCCCGCCTCCGTTGCCGTCTACGATCTCAGCCCCTGGGGACGCGAACTGGAACCCATCCTGCTGCAACTGGTGCGCTGGGGCGTCCAATCACCGGCATTCGTGCGCGGCAGCCCCTTGAACGCGGACGCCCTGATCCTTTCTTTTCGCACGCTGTTCGATCCCCTGGCCGCCCAGGGCCGGGACACCTGCGTCACGCTGGTCCTGGATGGACAGGCCTTCTCTGCGATGGTTCTGGCAGGCCAGCTGGACGTCGCGCGCGGCCCCGCCGCCGCGCCATCGCGCGCCACCCTGTCGACCGACCCGACCACCCTGCTGCACATGGCCTATGGCCATATCGCCCTCGAAGCGATGCTGGCGCAAGGCCGGGCCGACTACAGCGGCGAACGCGCGGCCATCGAACGATTCCTGGGTTGCTTCTCGGTTCCCGGCGTCGCCGCCCCCGACTGACACCCGCCGAACCCCGGACGCCGCAGCCATCTGGTTTACACTGGGCGGCGCCTTCTCCTCTCACCGTTCCGGAAATCCGCCATGCCCGCCCTGCCCCCCATCCGCCTGGTCGTCGCCTACACCGACAACCGCACCATCGGGCTCGACGGCGGCATGCCCTGGCACCTGCCGGGCGACCTGGCGCATTTCAAGCGCAGCACGCTGGGTCACCCGATCCTGATGGGCCGCAAGACTTGGCTGTCCCTGGGGCGCCCCCTGCCGGGGCGGCGCAATCTGGTGTTGACCCGGGATGCGTCGTTCACGGCAGCCGGAGCCGAATGCTTCGCGTCCCTGGAGGCCGCGCTGGCGGCCTGCCAGGGCGCGGAACGCATCTGCGTGATCGGCGGCGAGCAGATCTTCCGGTTGGCCCTGCCGCTGGCCGACGAACTGATCGCCACGGAAATCCACGCCCGGATCGAAGGCGATACCTGGTTTCCGGAACTGCCCGCCGGGCAATGGCGGGAAACGGAACGCCTGCCCCAGCCGGCCGGCGATGGCGGCCTGAGCTACGATTTCGTCACATACCGGCGCACTACGGCAGCAACGGCCTGAACGCGGCCCGCCTCGCTACCCGCCTGCCGCCCGGACCCGCCAGACACGAACTCAGCCCGCAGGGACTGATCCGTGTCCGAGCTTATGCGCCTGCTTTGGCTCGGGCCCGGATGGCGGTGACGGGCTCGCCCGCAATCCCCCAGTTGTCGGTGTCGATTTCCTCGATCACCACGAAGGTGGTCTTGGGATTTTTCCCCAGCACGTCCACCAATAGCTGAGTGGCGCCCTCCATCAGGCGGGCCTTCTGTTCGGCCGTGACCCCTTCGCGGGTGATCTTGATGTTCACGTACGGCATGGCGTCTGTCTTCCTCGGTCGGCCCCGGGGGCCGCAAATGCGAAAAGGCCCCACCGGATGGTGGGGCCCTCGGTCGGAGCCTATTCTAGGCCCATTCGACGGCCATGCCCATCAGGCGATGGCCTGAGCCTCCGAGGCATAGGCCTCGATGGGCGGGCAGGCGCAACTGAGATTGCGATCCCCCCAGGCATTGTCCACGCGGGACACGGGCGGCCAGTACTTGCGAGCCGCCATGCCGGGCAGCGGATAGGCCGCCTGTTCACGCGTGTAGGGATGGGTCCAGTCCTGCGCCAGCAGCACGGCCGCCGGGTGCGGGGCATTGACCAGCACGTTGTCTTCCAGGGGTTGTTCACCGCGTTCGACGGCGGCGATTTCCTGGCGGATGGCGATCATCGCATCGATGAAGCGATCGAGTTCTTCGACCCCTTCGGATTCCGTGGGTTCGACCATCAGCGTGCCGGCCACCGGGAAGCTCATGGTGGGGGCGTGGAAGCCGTAGTCCATCAGGCGCTTGGCGATGTCCTCGGCGCCGATGCCGCTGGCGTCCTTGATCGGGCGGATGTCCAGGATGCATTCATGCGCCACCCGTCCGTTCGGACCCGCGTATAGGATGGGATAGTGCGGCGCCAACCGGGACGCCAGATAGTTGGCGTTCAGGATGGCCACCTGGGTGGCGCGGCGCAGGCCGGCCGCCCCCATCATCATGATGTACATGGTGGAAATCGGCAGGATGCTGGCGGACCCGAAGGGCGCGGCCGACACCGGGCCGGACTGTCCCGCCGGCAGGCTGCCGTCCTCGCCCACGATGCCCGGCAGATACGGCGCCAGATGCGCGCGCACCGCCACGGGGCCCACGCCCGGGCCGCCGCCGCCGTGCGGGATGCAGAAGGTCTTGTGCAGGTTCAGGTGGGACACGTCGGAACCGAAGCGCCCCGGGCGGGCCACGCCCACCATGGCGTTCATGTTGGCGCCGTCCAGATAGACCTGGCCGCCGGCCTCGTGGATCAGATCGCAGATTTCGGTGACGGTGGTCTCGAACACGCCGTGGGTCGACGGATACGTGATCATCAGGGCGGCCAGATGGTCGCCCACCTGCGCGATCTTCGCCCGCAGATCCGCCATGTCGATATTGCCGTTGTCGTCGGACGCCACTACCACCACGTCCATGCCGGCCAGGTGGGCCGACGCCGGATTGGTGCCGTGCGCCGAGGCGGGAATCAGGCAGACGTTGCGCTGATGTTCGCCGTTGGCCTGGTGATAGCCGCGAATCGCCAGCAGGCCCGCGTATTCGCCCTGGGCGCCGGAATTGGGCTGCAGGCTGACGCGGTCATAGCCGGTGATTTCGCACAGGGCCGAGGACAGGCGATCGATCATGTCCTGGTAGCCCTGGGCCTGGCCGGCCGGGGCGAAGGGGTGCATGTGTGCGAACTCGGGCCAGGTGACGGGAATCATTTCCGCCGTGGCGTTGAGCTTCATGGTGCACGAACCCAGCGGGATCATGGTGCGGTCCAGGGCCAGGTCCTTGTCCGCCAGCGACCGCAGGTAGCGCAGCATGTCGGTCTCGGACTTCACCTTGGAAAACGCCGGATGCGCCAGGATCGGCCCCTGGCGGCGCGAGGCCGCCGGGATGCCGTCGCCGGCGGCAGTGAAATCGGGCGCCACGCGGGCCGCCCCGGTGCCGGCCGCCAGCACGCCCAGCAGGACTTCGATGTCGTTCTGGCCGACGGTTTCGTCCAGCGACAGGGCGACGCAGGTTTCATCGACCCGGCGCAGGTTGATGCCGCCATCGACGGCCGCGTCCAGCACCGACTGGGTGCGGGCGCCGGTCTTCAGGCACAGTGTGTCGAACCAGGTGTCGTTGCAGACGGTGATTCCCATGCCGCGCAGCGCCGCCGCCAGCTGGGTGGTGTGCGTGGCGACGCGCTGGGCGATGCGGCGGATGCCATCCGGGCCATGCCAGACGGCGTACATGGAAGCCATCACCGCCAGCAGCACCTGCGCGGTGCAGATATTGGACGTGGCCTTTTCGCGGCGGATGTGCTGTTCGCGGGTCTGCAGGGCCAGGCGCAGGGCGGGTTCGCCCTGGGCGTCTTGCGACACCCCGACCAGACGGCCGGGCAGATTGCGCTTGTAGGCGTCCTTGCAGGCCATGAAGCCTGCGTGCGGGCCGCCATACCCCATGGGCACGCCAAAACGCTGGGAGGACCCCACGGCGATGTCGGCCCCCCATTCGCCCGGCGGCGCCAGCAGCGCCAGGGCCAGCAGATCGGTGGCCACGGCAACGATAGCGCCCGCATCGTGGGCCTGTTGAGCCAGGGCGCGGTAATCGGCCACGCCGCCCAGGCTGTGCGGATACTGCAGCAGCACGCCGAAGCAGTCCGGCAGGCCATCGGCCTCGTTCCCGACGACCACGTCGATGCCCAGGCCGGCCGCGCGGGTGCGCACGACTTCGAGCGTCTGCGGATGCACGTGGGCGGAGACGAAGAACTGGCTGGACTTGGAGCGCGACACGCGACGGGCCAGGGTCATGGCCTCGGCGGCGGCGGTGGCCTCGTCCAGCAGGGAGGAATTGGCGATATCCAGGCCGGTCAGGTCCGTGACCAGGGTCTGGAAAATCAGCAGGGCTTCCAGGCGCCCCTGGGAGATTTCCGGCTGGTACGGGGTATAGGCCGTGTACCAGGCCGGATTTTCCAGGATGTTGCGCAGGATGACGTGCGGCACGTAGGTGCCGTAATAGCCCTGGCCGATGTAGCTGCGCAGGACCTGATTGCGCGACGCGATCGTCTTCAGATCGGCCAGCGCCTCGACCTCGCCCAGCGGACCGGGCAGGTTCAGGTACGGGGCGTCGGACAGGATGTTCTCAGGGACGACTTCGCGGATCAGGGCATCCAGGCTGGGCGCCCCGATGGCCGCCAGCATGGCCTGCTGATCGGTCTCGGACGGCCCGATGTGGCGGGCGATGAATTCGGAATGCGTGGCGGGGTCGCGCAGCATGGGGGTGTTCTCCGGTTAAATCTGGGCCTGGTAGGCGGCGGCATCCATCAGGGCATCGACGTCGGCCGCGTTATCGGGGCGGATCTTGAAGATCCACTGTTCGTAGGCGGCCTCGTTGATCAGGGCCGGCTGGTCGTTCAGGGCCTCGTTGAAGGCGATGACCTCGCCCGCCACCGGCGCGTAGATGTCGGACGCGGCCTTGACGGATTCCACCACGGCGGCGGTATCGCCCGCCGCCAGGTGGGCGCCGACCTGCACGTCGCCGACGAAGACCAGATCGCCCAGTTGGTCCTGGGCGTCATCGGTGATGCCGATCAGGAAGCAGTCGCCATCGGCCTTGACCCATTCATGGGAAGCCGTGTATTTGCGGTCGTTGGGAATGGACATGATGTACCCCGTGAATGTGGTGGTTTGTCAGGAAAAAATGATGCGGCCGGTAGCCCGCACCCATCAGGCTACCCCGCCGGATGCGTTCAGACCAGCGCTTTGCCGTTGCGCACGAAAGGCGGGCGCACGATTTCGGCCGGCAGCCATTTGCCGCGGATCTCGACCTCGGCGCGATCGCCCGGCGCGGACCCCACGGGCACGCGGGCCAGGCCGATGGAAAAGCCCAGCGTCGGCGCCATGGTGCCGCTGGTCAGTTCGCCTTCGCCCTGCGGCGTGCGCACTTTCATGTGGCCGCGCATGATGCCGCGTTCCAGCAGCTTCAGGCCGACCAGCTCGCGGGCCTTCGACGCAGCTTCCAGGGCGGCGCGGCCGATGAAGTCGCGCGATTCGTCCTTGAAGGACACAGTCCAGGACAGGCCTGATTCCAGGGGGTGGACGGTTTCGTCCATGTCCTGGCCATACAGGTTCATGCCGGCTTCCAGGCGCAGCGTGTCGCGCGCGCCCAGGCCGCAGGGATGGACGCCGGCGGCCGCCAGCGCATCCCAGAAGGCCTTCACGGCCGTGGCGGGCAGCACGATTTCAAATCCGTCTTCGCCGGTGTAGCCGGTGCGGGCGACCAGGGTGTTTTCGTCCACCAGGGTGCCGTTGAAAGGCTTGAGTTCCTGGGTGGCCGCCTGCCATTCGGGGTGGATGGCCCAGACGGTGTCGCGGGCTTTGGGGCCCTGCACGGCCACCATGGCCAGATCGCGCCGGGGCGTGATCGTGACGCCGAAGGGTTCTGCCTGCTGGCGCATCCAGGCGACGTCCTTGTCGGCCGTGCCGGCGTTGACGACGATGCGCCAGCGGTCGGAAGCGAAGAAATAGACGATCAGGTCATCGATGACGCCGCCATCGGGGCGCAGCATGCAGGAATACAGGGCCTTGCCGGGCACGCCGGCGATCTTGGCGACGTCGTTGGCCAGCAGGTGGCGCAGGAAGTCGGGGGCCGATGCGCCCGCGACGTCGACGTTGAGCATATGCGAAACATCGAACATGCCCACGGACTGGCGCACGGCATGGTGCTCTTCCAGTTGGGATCCATAGGCCAGGGGCATGTCCCAGCCGCCGAAATCAACGATTTTCGCGCCCAGGGCGACATGGGTATCAAAGAGGGGAGTCTGCGCAGACATGGGAGGGCTCCAAAACAATAGGGCGGCACGCGTGCCGGCAGCGCCCTTCTGTCCTTTTGCCTGAGAGTTGCCCCACAGCGCGGGGGTTCACCTTCGGCGCCCGCGCCCGCTGAACGGGGGCGGATCTCTCCAGAATGCTGCGATGCACGTGCGGCATCATGCGGATGGTACGGGGTGCCTGAGCGATTCTGGGCGAATTGCGCCTTCGGCGGCCGCCTGGAATACCGGCGGCGCTCTCCCACCCGCATCGGGTGACAGCAAGGGCAAAATATACCCTGAAATGCCCTGGTTCAACAATCGGCGCGATGCCGGGTCTGCAAGCGCCCCTGCCGATCCTGCTCCGAACCGTCGTCCCGCCTTCGAAGGGGGCTCAGATGTAGCCCTGCTCGCGCCAGCGGCCCCGCGTGTCCGCATCCACGCCCAGGCGGTCCAGGATGGCGTCGGTATGCTGGCCCAGGGCCGGCGCCGGCGCATCGATGCCGCCCGGGGTCGCCGAGAGTTTCGGCACGATGCCCGGCACCTGACAGGGGGTGCCGTCGGGCAGAGGCTGGTCCAGGATCATGTCGCGGGCGCGGTAATGCGGGTCGCCGGCGATGTCGGCGATGTCATAGATGCGCCCGGCGGGAATGCGGGCGGCGTTCAGGATCTCCAGGACCTCGTCCTGGCTGCGGGCAGCGGCCCAATCGCCGATGGCGCCATCGATGCGCGCGACCTGCGCCACCCGGCCGGGGTTGTGGGCCAGATCCGGGTCGTCGCCCAGGTCGCCGCGGCCGATGGCCTGCATCAGGCGGCGAAAAATGCTGTCGCCGTTGCCGGCGATCAACACGTAGCCGTCCCGGCAGGCATAGGCGTTGCTGGGCGCGATGCCCGGCAGGCTGCTGCCGGCGGGCTGCCGGATCTCGTCGAAGACCGCGTATTCGGGCAGCAGGCTTTCCATCATGTTGAACACGGATTCGTACAGGGCGACGTCGATCATCTGGCCGGCGCCGTGCCGGTCCCTCGCCCGCAAGGCCAGCAAAACGCCGATGACGCCATGCAGGGCCGACAGGGAATCGCCGATGGACACGCCCACGCGCACCGGCGCGCGGCCGGGCTCGCCGCTTAAGTGCCGCAAGCCGCCCATGGCCTCGGCCACCACGCCGAAACCGGGGCGGTCCCGGTATGGGCCGGTCTGGCCATAGCCCGATACCCGCAGCATGATCAGGCGGGGATTCAGCGCGCGCAGGTCGTCCCAGCCCAGGCCCCAGGATTCCAGGGTGCCGGGCTTGAAGTTTTCCACCACCACATCGCATTCCGCCACCAGGCGGCGCACCAGATCCTGGATTTCCGGCTGACGCAGATCCAGCGTGACGGACTGCTTGTTGCGCGATTGCACCTGCCACCAGACGGACGTGCCCTGATGCAGCAGCCGCCAGTTGCGCAAGGGGTCGCCCTGTCCCGGCGGCTCGATCTTGATGATTTCCGCCCCGAATTCGCCCAGGATCTTGGTCGCGAAGGGACCGGCGATCAGTTGACCCATTTCCAGCACCCGGATGCCGTCCAGGGGTTTCGTCCCCTTCGGAAAGAAGGGCAGCGCATCGGGGCTCGTCGTCATGGTTATCCTCGGGTGGTGATCGGAATGATTCTATCCCCACGCGACGGCCTGCGCCGCGCGGGCCTCAGACCCGTACAACCTCTGTCTGCCGTTACCGGGCCGCCGGCCGCTGCGGTCAGGCCGCCTCCAGCGCCCGTCCGCAGGCTACTCCGGATGCCCAGGCCCACTGGAAGTTGTAGCCGCCCAGCCAGCCGGTGACGTCCACGGCTTCGCCGATGACGTGCAAGCCGGGACAGCGATGCGCCTGCAGGCTGCGCTGGTCCAATTCATCGGTATCCACCCCGCCGCGCATGACCTCGGCCTTCTTGTAGCCTGCCGTGCCGGTGGGCCACAGGGTCCAGCCGTGGATCCCTTCGCCCAGGGCGCGCAGGCGGCGATCCGGCACGTCGGCCAGGCGCTGGCCGCCCAGGGCGGCTGGCGCGCCATGCTCCAGGGCGTGGCCGGCGGTTTCCGCCGCCGAGGCATCCGTAGCGCCGCCCCCCGCCAGCCAGGCTTCCGCCAGGCGGCGGGGCCAGATGCCGGACAAGGCCGTCAGCAGCGTCTGGCGGCTGCCTTGCTTGGCGGCCACCAGGGCGTCGCCCATGGCCTGCCCCGGCGCCAGGTCGATGCGGATCGGCTCGCCCGGCTGCCAATAGCTGGAAATCTGCAAGATGCCGGGGCCGGACAGGCCTCGATGCGTGAACAGCAGGTCCTCGAGGAACTCGGCGCGGTCGCCCCCACGCCGGTGCTTGCGGCCCGCGCGGGCCGATCGACCTGCCGCGCGGCCACCCCCGGACGCCGAGGTGTGCGGGCCGTCCGATAGTCCTGGCGCGGCGCCTCCCTCTCCCGGAGCGCTTGGCTCGTGGGATAGACGCACTTCCAGGGCGACACCGGAAAGCGCCGCATAGGGCCGCCAATGCGCGGCATCGAAGGTCAGGGGCACCAGCGCCGGGCGCGGCTCGACGATCTTCAGGCCGAACTGGCGGGCGATCCGCAGGCTGAAGTCCGTGGCCCCCAGTTGCGGAATGGCCATGCCGCCGGTCGCCAGCACCAGTTGCGCGGCCCGGATCGGGCCGGCATCGGTGGACAGCACGAAATCATCGGTCTCGCGCAGCACGGACTGCACACGGCAGGGCATGCGCCAGGTCACGCCGCCGCTATCGCATTCCTGGCGCAGTACCCGGATGACGGATTCGCTGGAATCATCGCAAAACAGCTGCCCGCGATGCTTTTCATGCCAGGACACGCCATGCGCGCGCAGGAGATCCAGGAAATCCTGCGGCCCGTAAGCCCGCAGCGCCGAGCGGCAGAAATCCGGATTGCGCGACAGGAACTGGGCGGGGCCGGCGCCCAGGTTGGTGAAGTTGCAGCGCCCGCCGCCGGAAATGCGGATCTTTTCCGCCAGGCGTTCGGCGTGATCGATCAGCACCACGCGCAGGCCGCGCTGGCCGGCGACGGCGGCCGCCATCATGCCGGCCGCCCCTGCCCCGACGACCGCGACATCGAAGCGGGCGCGGGTCACGCGGCCACCCCGCCCGTCATGGCGCGAAATTCACGCACACGGATCAAGACGGCGGGACATCAGGGCGTCTCGTGGATGCAATCCACGTAATAGTGGCGCTGACCGTGGTCATCGGTTTCGTAGGCCAGGCCGTGCACGTCGGTCTCGAAGCCCGGGAACTGCTGATTGAATTCCTGGGTGAATTTCAGGTAATCGACGATATCGCGGTTGAAGCGTTCGCCCGGAATCAGCAGGGGGATGCCCGGCGGATACGGGGTCAGCAACACGCCGGTGACGCGGCCTTCGAGCTGTTCCACCGGCACGCGCTCGACCTCGCGGTGCGCCATCCGGGCGTAGGCGTCGGCCGGGCGCATGGCGGGCACCATGTCGCTGAGATACACGCGCGTGGTCAGGCGGGCGAAGTCGTAGTGGCGATAGGCCTCGTGGATTTCCTGGCACAGGTCACGCAGGCCCATGCGCTCGTAGCGCTTGTGCGCCCGGTTGAATTCGGGCAGCACGCGCCACAAGGGCTGATTGCGGTCGTAGTCGTCCTTGAACTGCTGCAAGGCCGTCAGCAGGGTGTTCCAGCGGCCTTTCGTGATGCCGATGGTGAACAGGATGAAAAACGAGTACAGGCCGGTCTTTTCGACCACCACGCCATGCTCGACCAGATACCGCGACACCAGGGCCGCCGGAATGCCGGTGTCGGCAAACGTGCCGGAAATGTCCAGCCCCGGCGTGACCACCGTGGCCTTGATCGGGTCCAGCATATTGAAGCCATCGGCCAGATCGCCAAAGCCATGCCACTCGTCGCCCGAACCCAGCAGCCAGTCCTCGCGGTTGCCGATGCCTTCGGCCACCAGCCGGTTGGGGCCCCAGACCTTGAACCACCAGTCGTTCTTGCCGAATTCGGATTCGACCTTGCGCATGGCGCGGCGGAAATCCAGGGCCTCGCGGATGGATTCCTCGACCAGAGCGGTGCCGCCGGGCGGTTCCATCATGGCCGCCGCCACGTCGCAGGACGCGATGATGGCGTACTGCGGCGAGGTGGACGTGTGCATCAGGAAGGCTTCGTTGAAGATGTTGCGATCCAGCTTCCGGGTTTCGGAATCCTGCACCACGATCTGCGACGCCTGCGACAGCCCCGCCAGCAGTTTGTGCGTGGAATGGGTCGCATAGACCATGGTGTCGTGGCTGCGCGGCCGATTGGGCCCGATGGCGTGCATGTCTTCGTAGAACTCATGGAACGCCGCGTGTGGCAGCCAGGCCTCGTCGAAATGCAGGGTGTCGATTTCCGACCCTAGTTTTTCCTTGATCATCTCCACGTTGTAGATGACGCCGTCGTAGGTGCTTTGCGTCAGCGACAGGATGCGCGGGCGCTTGTTGACGGCTTCGCGGGCGAAAGGATTGGCCTCGATCTTCTTGCGGATGTTCTCGGGGTCGAACTCTTCCAGGGGAATCGGCCCGATGATGCCCAGGTGATTGCGCGTGGGGCGCAGGAACACGGGGATGGCGCCCGTCATGGTGATGGCGTGCAGGATCGATTTGTGGCAATTGCGATCCACCACCACGACGTCGCCCGCCGCCACGTTGGCGTGCCAGACGATCTTGTTGGACGTGGACGTGCCGTTGGTGACGAAGAAGCAGTGGTCCGCATGGAAGATGCGGGCGGCGTTGCGTTCGGATTCGGCCACCGGCCCGGTGTGGTCCAGCAGCTGGCCCAGTTCATCCACGGCATTGCAGACGTCGGCGCGCAGCATGTTTTCGCCGAAGAACTGGTGGAACATCTGCCCGACGGGGCTTTTCAGGAAGGCCACGCCCCCCGAATGCCCCGGGCAATGCCAGGAATACGACCCATCGGACGCGTAATCCAGCAGTTCGCGGAAAAACGGCGGCGCAAGGCTGTCCAGGTAGGCCCGGGCCTCGCGGATGATGTGACGCGCCACGAATTCGGGCGTGTCCTCGAACATGTGGATGAACCCATGCAGTTCGCGCAGGATGTCGTTGGGGATGTGCTGCGAGGTGCGCGTTTCGCCATACAGGTAGATGGGGATGTCTTCGTTGCGAAAACGCAGTTCGCCGATGAAGGTGCGCAGGTTCTTGATCGCATTAGCCACGTCCTCGGGGGAATCCTCGTCGAATTCCTCGTCGTCGATGGACAGGATGAAGGCGCTGGCGCGGCTTTGCTGCTGCGCGAAGGAACTGAGGTCGCCGTAACTGGTGACGCCGAGGACTTCGACCCCCTCGGCCTCGATGGCCGAGGCCAACGCGCGGATGCCGAAGCCCGATGCGTTCTCGGAGCGATAGTCTTCGTCGATGATGACGATGGGAAAGCGGAATTTCATGGCGATCACCGTAAGGACCGCCTGCGCGGCCCGATATGCCCCCGTCCTGCCCAGGACCGGGGCTTTCAGCGTTTGGAAATCAGGTGCGCGGCAGCGTCACCCCGTGTTGCCCCTGATACTTGCCGCCCCGGTCGGCATACGAGGTCTCGCAGACCTCGTCGCTTTCGAAGAACAGCATCTGGGCGCAGCCCTCGCCGGCGTAGATCTTGGCCGGCAGCGGCGTGGTATTGGAAAATTCCAGCGTCACGTGGCCTTCCCATTCGGGTTCCAGCGGCGTGACGTTGACGATGATGCCGCAACGGGCATAGGTGCTTTTGCCCAGGCAGACCGTCAGCACCGTGCGCGGAATGCGGAAATATTCCACCGTGCGGGCCAGCGCGAACGAATTGGGAGGGATGATGCAGACATCGCCCTCGAAATCCACGAAAGAACGTTCATCGAAGGCCTTGGGGTCCACAATCGACGAATTGATGTTCGTGAAGATCTTGAATTCACGGGCGCAGCGCACGTCGTAGCCATAGCTGCTGGTGCCATAGCTGACGATCTTCTGGCCGTTGATCGCGCGCACCTGCCCGGGTTCGAAAGGATCGATCATCCCGGCCTGCGCCGCGCCGCGGATCCAGCGGTCGTTCTTGATGCTCATGGACACCCTCAATTCAATATTGCCGTATTTTAAGAGAAAACCCCGGCCCGTCGACCCCTGGCCCGCCGGAGCGGATTCAATCCATCGAAAACCATCGGTAGACCAGCGCCAGGCCGCTGACCGTGCCGGCCGTCATCTCGGCCCGCAGGCCCCGCATCAGGCGGTAGCTCAGGCGCGCGACCGTGCCGGTCTGCGCCAGGGCCTGCTCCAGGCTGACGGTCAGATCCTTGCTGAGCGTCTTGCTGGCCATGACGAAACGCTGTTCGATGGGGCTGGCCCCGCTGTCCAGGCCGCTGACGACGCTTTCCACTGGCAGGATGCTGCCGGTGCTGCCCAGTTCCCCCGAGCGCATGCTCAGCTCATCCAGGCCGAAGCGTTTGTAAAAAGGCTCGCCGCCCGACAGGAAGGAGCTGCCCACCGAGAACAGCAGCGACATGTCGCCGCCGGCATCGTCGGGTCCGTGCCCCAGCAGCAGCCAGGTCAGTTTCTCGGTTTCGCTGACGTCGGGAACCGACACCAGATCGATGCGCGGCCGCCGCGCGGTCCCGGCCACCTGCACGCCGGCCTGCACGGCAACGTCGGTGCGCAGGGCCTGGATGTCCAGCACGGGATTGCCGATGTCGCCCTGGAACGTCACGGTGCCCCGGCGCAGCTGCAGGTGCTGGCCATAGGCGTCGATGGCCCCGCCCCGGGTGCGCAGCGCGCCCAGCGCCGTCAGCTTGCCCTGATTCAAATGCAGGTTCAGGCTGCCCACCAGGCCGGAATCCAGGCCGTATCCGGTCAGATAGAAGCGCGGCCCCAGGTCGATGGTCAGATCGGCCCGCATATCCAGCGGCGCGCCCTGTTCCGGGGCCGGCGCTTTCTCGCCGGGCTTGAGCACCACCACGTCGCTGTCCAGCGCCGGGATATTGTTCAGCATGTCCAGATCGAACCAGCCGGCGTCCGCCACGATCTTGCCGCTCAAGTCGATGCGCGGCAGGCTGGCGTCGATCCGCACGTCGCCCGTGATCATGGCATAGCGGTCGGAACGCTGCAAAATGGGGTAGCGGGAAAAGGCGATCCGCACCTGTCCGGCATCCCCGCTCAGATCCCATTGCCCGGATACGTCCAGTTGCCCGTTCTGCGCGTCCGGGTTCTCGGCCACCCAGGTCGCCGTGCGCCATTCTTTGGGGGCGACCCGGCGCACCGCCGGAAACCGCAGGTGATCCAGCACCAGCCGCATGCCGTCAAAATGCGCTTGCAAGGTACCGTCCAGCAGCCGCACCCCCTGATCCGCGATCAGCAGCCGCATGTCCTGGCCCTGCAGGGGACCGCTCAGGACCCAGCCGCCCTGCGCCAGGCTGCGGCCGGTGATGTCGGCATGAATGGTGCCGCCGACCTCCATCGCCCCGCCCAGCAGCAGGTTCACCCAGGCCAGGTCTTCGGATTCAGCCTGCAGGCGGATGTGCTTTTCGTCCTGGGGCCGGATGCCCAGCCGCCCGCCCGGCGTGGCATGCAGCGGCGTGTCGGCCCGCAAGCGCATCCGGCCCATGTCGCGGGTATCGATCTGCAGGTCCAGCGCGGCGCGGCTGGCCGCGGGGGACGTCGGACGGATGGCCACATCCAGTTTCGCCGTTTCCAGCCCCAGCTGGATGGGGACGTCGCCCGGCACGATCAGATCGCCATCGGTGCGCGCCAGGTGGATGTCGCCCTGCAGCGCGCCCGCGAATTTCAGATGCCAGTCCAGGGCCAATTGCAGGCGGCTGCGCCGCGCCTGTTCGGACAAGGCGGTCCGCACGCCGCCCAGCCGGGAATCGGCCTTGCCCAACCAGGCCTGCACCTGGGTGATGCGCTCGGGTGTGATGACCAGGGGATCGATCCGGCCCCGGGTCTCCCACTGTCCGGGCTCGCCCGAGGACGCCTGATGCTGGACCTGCAAGAGCGGTTGGCCGTCCAGCAGCAGTTCCAGCCCCGCGCGGCCCACCCGCCATTGACCGGCGGGACCCAGGGCCAGATCCACCGGACCCTGGCTGCGCGCCTCGACGCCCGCATGCCGCACCTGCAGCGTTGACAGGCGACCCTGCCACCCGTTTTCCGGCGACCAGCCGCCTTCCAGCGCCAGCCGCGCATCCAGCGGCGACCGTCCCGGGATGCCGGCCTGGGAATTGGGCGGCGTGTAATGGCCTTCCACGGTCAGGCGATGCCGGTCCAGAGAGCCGTCCGTGTTCAGCTTCAATTCGGCGCCGCCAGGGATGCCCGGCCACACGGCAGCCAGGGCCGGCAACAGGGCCTGCGCCGACAGTCGCGTCTGGCTGGCGGACACATCGCCGGCCAGACGCACGCGGTCCGGCCCCAGATCCAGCGCCACGTCCACGCCTTCCGCTCGGATGCCCGGCAGATCCAGCGGCGAGGCCCCCGCGACATCCAGCAAGGGCCCCTGGGCCCGAGCCAGGCGGGCGACGCGTGCGTGGCCGCCCAGCGCCTGGCCGTTCCAGCGGCTGGCGGGGTCGATCTGCAACGTCAGCCCCAGATTCTGCACCTGCTGCCCAGGCGTCAATTGCAGCTGCAAAGCGCCGCTCAGGTCCAACCGGGTCGCGCCCAGTTCACGGGGCAGCCAAGGCGTCAGGATCAGACCCCGCGCGCTCAACGCGGCCTGCACGGGGCGCAGGCCATCCGCCCCGGGCTGCCCAGGCTGCACGCTTGCCTCCAAACCGGCCTGCCCCGGCAACGTCAGCGCCACCCGGGTCTGGCCCAACGGGAAGGCCTGTGTGGGGAAGACCTCGGCATCGGCCTGCAGGGTGGCGCCTTCGCCTTGCCCCCGCGCCTGCAGATGAAAGGCGTCGAGCGTCCCGGCCACGCGCACATCCAGGTCCACCCGGCACGGCGGGCCGTCGGGCGCTTCCGCCGATGCCCCGCGGGTGCCTTGCGTCGGGACCGGCCCTTGCAGCAGGTGTTTGAAGCAGACCGGCGACTGCGGGCTGCGGTCCTGCGCCGAGCCTTGCAGATTCAATTCGAAAGGCCAGGGGGCGGCCAGGCCGCGCACGGCCAGATTGCCGTTGACCGACAGCAGGGTGTCGCCATGCGCCAGTTGCAACTGATCCAGCGCCACGGTCGCCGTATCGGCATCCAGGGTCAACGCGGTGGAGACCGACAGCAGTTCCACCGGCAGCTCGGTATCCCCCAGATGCAGGCCCAGCCCCCCCAGCGACAGGCGATCGACCCGCAGGCCCAGCGGCAATGCCGGCATCCGGAAGGGCTCGGACGGCGCCTCCGCCGGACTGGCCGAGGGCCGCACGGTCACGTCCACCCTTACAGCCGACAGGTCGTTGATATGCAGGCGGCGATCCAGCAGCTCGGGCCATAACGCCTTCAGATGCAGCCCCAGCACGCGGATATCGACATCCGGCAGGGACAGGGCGAGGCCTTCGACGTACAGGCCATGGCGGATGGATCCGCGCACCCCCTGAACCTGGCCGTCGAACTGGGCCACGACCGTGCGCAGCAGCCAACGGGTGCCGCTCGGGCTGGAGACGCACCACCAGGCGAAGCCGACGCCCAGGATCAGCGTCATCACCAGCGGCGGCAGAATCCACAGCCAGAAGATCCGGAGGCCGCGCCGCAGCCGTTCGCGCAGGCGGGTCAGCCGGTTCAAAACGCGATCCCCAGTGAAAACTGCAGGCGCAGGCGGCGGTCCTTCTGCGCCCAGGCCAGGTCGACGTTGAACGGCCCGGCCGGCGTGCGCACCGCCAGGCCTGCGCCATAGCCGACATGCCAGTCGAACTGGTCGAAGGCGGGCGCCGCATCGCCCGCATCGACGAAGACGTTGGCGCCCAGGATATCGGTGAAATAGTGGGTGTACTCGATGCTGACGACGCCCAGGACGGGCGCCCCGATGACGGCATCGCCGCGTTCCAGGCCGATACTCTGGTAGCGATAGCCGCGGATGCTGCGCGACCCCCCGGTACGCCAGGAAAAATCCTGCGGCAGCCGGTCGGTATGCGCCCAGACCTTGCCGACTTCACCCCGAACGGTCAGCACGTCGCGGTCGCTGAGCGACCACCATTGCTGGGCGCGCAGGCTGCTGCGGTAAAACGGCTGGCCATCGTCCAGCGTGGTGCCCACCCCCAGGCCGAATTCGATCAGGTTGCCTTCGCGGGGATCATATTTGGCGTTCACGTCGCGCCGCAGCCACTGCCAGGTCGCCGCCCAGCTGGGGACCTCGTAGCGATAGGCTCCGGAAATCCGCGTCTTGTCGTAAGCGACCAAGGCATTCCAGGTGGTTTCGTATTCCACCCGGCTGTCGCCCGCGGCCTTGCGCTGCTGGGTGCGTTTCCAGCCCATGCCGGTGCGGCTGGTTTCCAGGCCTTCGATGTCCGAATGGTCGTAGAGCAACCCGAAGCTGTCCTTGTAGCCATCCGGCGTGGGCGGCAGATGCACGTCGAAGAACGCCCGTTGGCGTTTCATGTCCACTCCCGCCCCGGTTTCGATCCAGACCGGCAGGCCATAGACGACGTTCTGCCGATACAGGCCTTCGACCCGCACGCCATGATCGCTGTCGGCCCCCAGGGACGTGCTGGCGTAACGGGCGGGGGCTTCCGTGACCTGGACGCGCACCGGCAGGGTCACGGGATCGTTCCCCGTGGGAGGACCCGCAGCCTCGGTCGCGCGCGCACCGGTGTCGCCATGTCCGGCGGCGTCCGCCGAAGACGCCGCCCGGCTGCCATCGACCAGGGTGACGAAGGCCCCCCGGAAAAATGACGTGGACTGCAGGGCCTGCTGCCAATCCTCCAGTTTGGCCTGGTCGTAGGGCTCGCCCGGGTCATAGCGCACGTAGCGGCGGATCAGGGATTCCGGGACCCGCTTCAGGCCGATCACCTGCAGCGGCCCCAGGCGCACCGGCGGACCGCTGTCGACGGTCACGTCCAGGTCGGCCTTGGCGGCCTGGGGATCGACCACGGCCCGCGTCGGGTCCAGGCGGGCGAAATAGAAATCCCGCTGCGTCACGGCCTCCAGCAGCCCGGATTTGGCGGCATGCCAATCGTCGTTGATGAAGGGCATGCCGGGCTTGAGCAGCCAATCGGCCTTCAGGGCGTCCCGGCGGCCGGCATAGCCCGACCCCGCCAGCGCCCCCTGAAACGACAAGCCCAACTGCCGCACGCGGGTGCGGACGCCCGGATCGATGGTGATGTCCCAGAACTCGCCTCCGTTCGGGGCGCCGTCGGACACGTCCAGCGCGACCTTGGCGGCAAAGTATCCCTGGGTCTGCAAGGCGGCCTGGGCCGCGTCCCAGGCGCGGCGGCGCAGGCGCGAGACCTCGCGAACGTCCTGGTCTTCGGCCAGACGCGTGATGGCGCCAACGGCCTCGGTGATGGCCTGCAGGACTTTGGGAGGCGAGGACCCGGGGTCGATGATGACTTCGGGCTGCGCCGCCCGGGCGGGCGGGCCGTGCAGCAAAACCAACAGAAGACAGGCGGCGCTACAGACAGCCAGACGCCGGGCCATTCGCCCGCGCCGATTCCGGGCAGCCGACCAGCCCGCTGTCTGGATCGCCGTCCCTGCCTGAGGCATCAGGTCTTGCGGGCAACGACCCGGGGACGCGCCCCGGCATCATCCAGCGGCTGACCTGCCACGTGGACCGCCAACTGATGAGCGATCTGGTGATAGAGCGCTGCTGCCTGCCCCTGAGGCGAAGCCACCACGCTGGGCCGGCCGGAGTCGGTTTCCTGGCGGATGTCGAGCTGCAGCGGCAAGGCCCCCAGCCACGGCAGATGATAGGCGGCGGCCAACTGGCGACCGCCATCCTGCCCGAAAATGGGTTCGACATGCCCGCAGTTCGAGCATACGTGCACGGACATGTTTTCCACGATCCCCAGCACCGGAACGTCCACCTTTTGAAACATGATCAGGCCCTTGCGGGCGTCTGCCAGGGCCAGATCCTGCGGGGTGGTGACGATGACCGCCCCCGTCAACGGGACCTTTTGCGCCATGGTAAGAGCAATATCGCCGGTTCCCGGCGGCATGTCCACAATCAGATAGTCAAGATCGTTCCAATTCGTAAGCGATAGCAACTGTGTCAGCGCCTGGGTCACCATCGGGCCGCGCCAGATGGCCGGGCCGTCGTCGTCCATCAGGAAACCGATGGAGTTGGACTGCAGGCCGTGGCCCATCATGGGTTCCATGCTCTTGCCGTCCGGGCTTTTGGGCTTGCCCGACAAGCCCAGCATGATGGGCACGCTGGGGCCGTAGATATCGGCATCCAGCAGGCCGACCCGGGCGCCTTGGGCCTGCAGCGCCAGCGCCAGATTCACGGCGGTGGTGCTTTTGCCCACGCCGCCCTTGCCGGAAGCCACGGCGATGATGTTGCGTACGGAATCCAGCGGCCGCAGGCCGCGCTGCACGGCATGCGTGGCGATCCGCGAACGGAAATCCAGGGCGCCCAGCGGCGCCCCGGCAGCGGCCAGCGCGGCCTGGATGGCCTGGCGCAGGGCCTGCTCGCCATTGAATACGGGATAGCCCAGGGTTACAGTGATATCAAAGGCGTCGCCCGACGCGGCAATCTGCAGTTCGGATTCCGTCACGGCCAGGGATTTGCGGGTATCGGGATTGATGACCCGCGACAAGGCCGAACGGATGTCCTGGGGGGTGGTGCTCATGGAAAATCCGGATGAAAACGATCGAAACCACAAGCATAGCGGATTCCCCTGGAAATCCACGGATTGACCCCAATATGCATGTGATCACGCCCTTGCCCGCATCCACTCAGGCAGCATCGCGTCACGACATGCAACCTTTTCCGGCCCTACAGGTCCTATTCTTATGAAGCTCATTCAACAAATCCTGCGCGCCGCCCTGTTCCTGGTCCTGGCCTTCTTCGGCCTGATCATGGCCTTCGTCTTCATGGCCTCGACGATCCTGGCCATCGGCATCCTGTACATCGTGGCCCGACTGCAGGGCCGCCCCTTCGGAGTCAAGGCCTATTGGGCCGAGCGCCGCCGCCCGCCGATGCCGCCGCGCCCGGGCGCATGGACGCGCGCCGGCGACCCGGCCCGCCGCCAGGACGTCACAGACATCGAAATGCGCGAAATACGCTGACCCGGCCCGGGGCGTTCCCCGGATCCCGCCTGGGGATGATTGGACAATGGCGACAAGGCCGCCTCGCCCGGGCGGCCGTCGGCAGTGGCACGGACTGCTAGAATCAACATCTTTCTGTCTCTGATGCCCGCCCGCCATGTCGCGCACGATCTTCGTCACCACCGCCCTGCCCTACGCCAACGGATCCTTTCACATCGGCCACATCATGGAATACATCCAGGCCGACACCTGGGTGCGGGCCATGCGCATGGCGGGCCATACGGTGCATTTCGTGGGCGCGGACGACGCGCACGGCGCCCCCATCATGCTCAAGGCCCAGGCCGAAGGCATCACCCCCCAGGCGCTGGTCGCCCGCTACGCCGATGAACGGCCGAAATACCTGAACGGCTTTCACATCCGCTTCGACCACTGGCACAGCACCGACACGCCCGAGAACGTCGAACTGTCCCAGGACATCTACCGCGCATTGAAAGCGGCTGGCTTCATCGACAGCCGGGAAATCGAACAGTTCTACGACCCGGTCAAGGGCATGTTCCTGCCGGACCGCTACATCAAGGGTGAATGCCCGCGCTGCCACGCCAAGGACCAGTACGGCGATTCCTGCGAAGTCTGCGGCGCCGTCTACAGCCCGACCGAACTGATCGAACCGTATTCGACTCTGACCAAGGCGCGGCCGGTGCTGCGCAGTTCCGAGCACTTTTTCTTCCGCCTGTCCGATCCGCGCTGCGTCGCCTTTCTGCAGGAATGGACCAATGGCCGGCGCGCCGACGGGACGCCGCGGCTGCAGTCCGAGGTCCTGGCCAAGACCCGCGAATGGCTGGGCACATCCGAAGGCGCCGAGGCCAACCTGGCCGACTGGGACATTTCACGCGATGAGCCGTATTTCGGCATCCCCATCCCGGACGCGCCCGGCAAGTATTTCTACGTCTGGCTGGACGCGCCGGTGGGCTACCTGGCGTCCCTGAAGGCCTACTGCCGAAAACAGGGGCTGGATTACGACGCGCTGCTGACGCCGGACGGCGACACCGAACAGGTGCACTTCATCGGCAAGGACATCGTCTATTTCCACGCCCTGTTCTGGCCCGCCACGCTGAAGTTTTCCGGTCGCAAAGTCCCCGACATGCTGCACGTGCACGGCTTCATCACCGTCAGCGGCGAAAAGATGTCCAAAAGCCGGGGCACGGGCATTTCCCCGCTGCGCTACCTGGACATCGGCATGGACGCCGAATGGCTGCGATACTACATCGCGGCGAAGCTGAACGCGCACGTGGAAGACCTGGATTTCAATCCGGACGATTTCATCGCGCGGGTCAACAGCGATCTGATCGGCAAGTACGTCAACATCGCCAGCCGGGCGGCGACCTTCATCACCCGCCATTTCGACGGCGCCCTGGCCTACGCCGGCGACACGGACGCCCTGCGGGCCGAACTGCGCGCCTGCGCCGCCGAGGTCCAGGCCGACTTCGAGGCCCGCGAATACGGCCGCGCCATCCGCCGCATCATGGCGCAGGCCGACAAGATCAACCAGGCCTTCGACGCCGCTCAGCCCTGGGTGCTGGCCAAGGGCTTTGCCCAGGCGGAACCCGCGCAACAGGCGGCGCTGCAGGACATCTGTTCGCGCGCCCTGGCCGGATTCCAGGCGCTGTCGGTCATGCTGTCGCCGGTCCTGCCGGCGCTAACGGAGCGCGTGGCCCGCGAACTGTTCGGCCGTGAACAGGCCTATGTCTGGGCCGACGCCGACGGCCTGCCCACGCGCATCGCCGCCTTCAAGCACCTGATGCAGCGCGTCGACCCGGCGCTGCTGGACGCCCTGTTCGAGCCGCCGCAGGAACCCGCCGCCGCGCCGGGCGGCGAACCGATCGCAGACGCCATCGACATCAAGGATTTCGCCCGCATCGACCTGCGCATCGCCCGTATCGTCGAATGCGCCGAAGTCGACGGATCGGACAAACTGCTGCGCCTGTCGCTGGACGCGGGCGAAGGCCGCCTGCGCCAAGTCTTTTCCGGCATCAAATCCATGTACAAGCCCGACGACCTGGTCGGCAAACTGACCGTGCTGGTGGCCAATCTGGCGCCGCGCAAAATGCGCTTCGGCGTATCCGAAGGCATGGTGCTGGCCGCCAGCCACGCCGACGAAAAGGCGCACCCCGGCATCTACGTGCTGGAACCCTGGGAAGGCGCCCAGCCCGGCATGCGCATTCACTGATCCGCCCGGATCAGGCGCCCCGGCCCGCCGCACCGCGCGGGCGGGGATCGCGTGTGATCGCGGAAACAGGATTTGAATCCATGACCGCCGCCGCACAGGCGGAGATCAGCCCGGATCCGGCGTCTTTTCCCCGAACAGCAGGCGGGTGATCAGGGCTTCGTCAATGGCTTCGCCGCTGAGCGTGCGCGCCAGGATCTCGCTGCCCAGCGCCTGCAGGGAAATCACGATGTCGGGATTGACGCGGCGGATCTTGCTCAGGTGCATGGGCGAATTCACCAGAGCCACCAGCTTGGTGTCGGCTCCCCCCGCTTCGCGGCCCGCCATGACGATGAAGGCGTTTTCCGAATCGTCCTGGCGCAGCGCCAGGATGTAGCGGGCATGGGTCGCGCCCGCCTGCAGCAGGACCGCGGTCTCCGAGGCATCGCCCTCCAGGAGATCCGCATCCTCGGGATACGGGTGGCCGTCCATGGACGGCACGATCACCGTCACGTCGTGGCCGCGCTGGCGCAAGGCGCCGTGCAAGCTTTGAGCCAAAGGGCTGACCCCGGCCAGGATGATGTGGTTTTTACGCATGTTGTGTGAAACCCTTCCGTGCATCAAGCGCCGGATGTTGCCCCCGATCAAAGGTCCGACCACGGCGCTGATGGAAGTGGCGAAGACCGTGATCCCCAGAATGATGATGGAAATCGTAAACAAGCGCGCCGCATCGGTATGCGGACTGATGTCCCCATAACCCACCGTGGACATGGAGACGATGGAAAAATACAGGGCGGTGACCGGATCATGCACCGGCGGGGAAAACTCGTCCCCCAGGTACAGGACGCCGAACACGGCATACACCAGCAGGCTGGCGACACTGAGCACGGCGAACAGGCTGCCCGCCGTCAGGCTGGCCCGGTCGAAATGGCGCCAGTAGCCGATCAGCACCACCACCAGCACGACGGTATAGACCAGCAAGCCCAGGTGCCCCTGGCCGCGCCACAGGGAATAGGTGCCCACCACGGCCAGCAGCAGCAGGCTCATGGCCCAGGCGATGCGCGCCCGGTACAACAGGCCCACAGCCATCACCTGCACGCCCAGCCCGAGCATCAGGCGTGACATCTGGGCGATGCCGCCCGAATCCAGAAATGCCGTCACGCTGGCGCTGTCGCGCACCTGCAAGGCCTGCAACAGACCCTGGCTGCCGATCACCTGCCACAGCGGCTGCAGGAACAGGTAGCCATCGATGGCGACCAGCGCGGCGATCAGCCAATGCCAGGGGAACTGGCGCATCAGGCGCATGCCGCGCGCCACCACGGAAGGAACATGAAACCGCATGCGGGGGGCAATCCTGATCAACCGGCAGGGAATCCAGTGTACTGCACGCACCGGGCTCGGCCCCCCGTATACTGACGGACATGTCCCCCCTGTCCAATGCCCGCACCGAGACGCCCGAACGCCAGGCAGCGGCCCGCCGCAGCACCTGGGTCAGCGTCTGGGTCAACCTGTTGTTGACCGGCGCCCAATTGGTGATCGGCCTGTTCGCGCATTCCCAGGCCCTGGTGGCCGACGCCATCCATTCCCTATCCGATCTGGTCTCCGACGGAATCGTGCTGTTTGCCAACAAGCACAGCGCCAAAGGCCCCGATGCCGATCACCCCTATGGGCATCTGCGCTTCGAAACCGCCGCCACGCTGGGCATCGGCCTGCTGCTGGCCCTTGTCGGCCTGGGCATGCTGTGGCGCAGTTTCGAACGCCTGCAGGCCCCGGATCTGATCCCGGTGGTCCACCAGGTCGCCTTCTACGTGGCCCTGATGGCCCTCTTGTCCAAGGAACTGCTGTTCCGCTACCTGCTGCGCGTGGCGCACCGGGTGCGGTCCACCCTGCTGGTGGCCAATGCCTGGCATGCGCGATCGGATGCCGCCTCATCCCTGGTGGTCGCCCTGGGGATCGGCGCCAACCTGGCCGGCCTGCCGCTGGCCGACCCGCTGGCCGCCCTGATCGTGGGCCTGATGATCATCCGCATGGGCTGGAAGTTTTCCTGGCAGGCTTTCAACGACCTGGTGGACCGCGCCGTCGACGACGAGACCGAACAGGCCATCCGCGAGCGCATCCTGTCCACGCCGGGCGTGCGCGGCATCCACGACCTGCGCACCCGCAAGATGGGCGACATGGTCTGGGTGGAAGTGGACATCGAAATGGACGGCCGGCTGACCATCGTCGAAGGCCATGCGATCGCGGTCGCGGCCCGGGAACGGGTGATGGCCGATCTGCCCGTGCTGGACGTCATGACGCATTTCGACCCGGTCTGACCGGATCGCCCGCTCGACACCCGCGCCCAGGTCCGACGCCTGCTCCGCCCGCGCCACGTCTCGGCCGGGCCCGGCAAGGCGCCCCGGTCACAGGTGCGTGGCGTGCGGCGGCCTTTCCGCGGTTTCCATGCTGGCCAAACCCTGGACGATGCCGCAGGCATCCACGGCCTGCTCGGCCTGGCATTGCGCGCGCAGGGCCGTCAACTGGCGGCGCAGGTCCTGCAACTCGCGCAGGCGCACCTGCACATGGGCGATGTGCTCATCCAGCAGGTGATTAATGGCGCCGCAATCCCGCGCCGGGTGGTTGACCATGCCCAGCAAGGCCCGGATTTCATCATGCGTCATGTCCAGGCTGCGGCAATTCCGGATGAAGCGCAGCCGTTCCAGGTGCGCCGGGCCGTACTGCCGGTAATTGCCCTGGCTGCGCTCGGGCGCCGGCAGCAGTCCCGCCTTTTCATAGAAACGGATCGTTTCCGTGGAACAGTGGGTGGCGCTGGCCAATTCACCGATTTTCATGATGGGCGGCTCCTGGAGACGAAGGGCTTGACCTTGTAGTGGCTACAAGGTGTCTACTGCCATCATAGAACGTCTCACGAGCCATTGCCATGCCGCACACTCCGCATTCCGACTCGCCGCCGCCCTGCTCACAGGCCGGTCCCGGCCACGCCCACGAACACGGGCATGATCATGAACACACGCACGGTCACGGCGATCGGCCCCACGCGCACCCGGCGGCGCCCGGCGCCGGCGCGGGCGCCTGCTGCGACGCGTCCGGTCCAAGCCCCACGCTGGCCGCCCTGGCGCCCACAATGGCCGACGGCGCCGATCTGCGCACCCAACTGCGCATCCTGCAGATGGACTGCCCGACCGAAGAGGCCCTGATCCGGCAGGCGCTGGGCCGCCAGCCCGGCGTCCGGCACCTGGAATTCAATCTGATGCAACGGGTGCTGACCGTCGTCCACGCTCCCGAGGCGCTGGACACGATCCTGCAAGCCATCCGGGCTCTGGGCTTCACGCCGGAGCAGGCTTCCGACCCGACGGCCCCCATCCAGGACACCTCCGCTCCCTGGTGGCCGCTGGCGGCGGCCGGCGCAGCCGCCCTGGCTGCCGAGGCCGCCCACTGGATGGACGCCCCCTGGCCCGTGCCCGCCGTGCTGGCGATCCTGGCCGTCCTGGGCTGCGGCCTGGGTACCTACCGCAAGGGCTGGACCGCCATCCGCCACGGTCAGATGAACATCAACGCCCTGATGAGCATTGCCGTGACCGGCGCCCTGTTCCTGGGCCAATGGGCGGAAGCCGCCATGGTGATGGTGCTGTACGAGCTGGCCGAACGCATCGAGGCCCTGTCCCTGGACCGCGCGCGCAACGCAATCCAGGGATTGATGCAGCTGACGCCGGACCGGGCCAGCGTCAGACAGCCGGACGGCGGCTGGCGGGACATGCCGGCCACGGAAGTGCCCGTCGACGCCCGCGTGCGCGTGCGACCGGGCGAACGCATCGCACTGGACGGCCGGATCCTGTCGGGCCGCTCAACCATCGACCAGTCGCCCATCACAGGAGAAAGCCTGCCCATCGACAAGGCGCCCGGCGATCCTGTCTATGCAGGCACCATCAATGGCTCGGGCTCCCTGGAATATCAGGTGCTGGCGGCAGCCGGGGAATCCACCCTGGCACGCATCATCCGCGCCATTGAATCGGCCCAATCCGCCCGCGCGCCCACCCAGCGCTTCGTGGACCGCTTCGCCCGCGTCTACACGCCGCTGGTCGTGCTGCTGTCGCTGGCGATCGCCGTTCTCCCTCCGATGCTGGGCCTGGGCGGCTGGCACGAATGGATCTACAAGGCCCTGGTGCTGCTGGTCATCGCCTGCCCCTGCGCCTTGGTGATCTCCACCCCGGTATCCATCGTCAGCGGCCTGGCGGCGGCAGCCCGCCACGGTGTGTTGATCAAGGGCGGAGTCCACCTGGAACAAGGCCGGCGGCTGCGCTGGATCGCGCTGGACAAGACCGGCACCCTGACCCACGGCCGGCCGGTGCTGACAGACCAACAGATCCTGGGGGATCAGGACGCCGGGCGCACCCACGCGCTGGCCGCCAGCCTGGCCGGCCACTCCGATCATCCGGTCTCGCGCGCCATCGCCCGCGGCCTGGCCACGTCCCCCGGCTCCGTGCCCGACGCGCCGCCTGCGGCCGGCCATGCTGTCGCCAGTGGAACTGCGACGCCGATCGTGGACTTCGAAGCCCTGCCCGGGCGCGGCACTCAGGGCCGCATCGGCCAGACCCGCTACCAGCTGGGCAACCATCGGCTGATCCACGAACAGGGCTTGTGCTCCCCGGCGCTGGAAACGCGGCTGGAGTCCCTGGAGCAGCAAGGCAAGACCGTCGTGATGCTGACCGATGCCCAGCGGGTGCTGGCCTTGTACGCCGTAGCCGACACGGTCAAGCCCGACAGCGCGGCCGCCATCCGCACCCTGCATGCGCAAGGGGTGCGCACCGCCATGCTGTCCGGGGACAATCCGCATACAGCGGCGGCCATCGCCGCGCAGGTCGGCATCGACCATGCCGAAGGCAATCTGCTGCCCGAGGACAAGCTGCAGGCGGTGACGCGGCTGGCGGCCGACGGCGCGGCCGTCGGCATGGTGGGCGACGGCATCAACGATGCGCCTGCGCTGGCGCGCGCCGACATCGGCTTCGCCATGGGAGCCATGGGCACGGATGCCGCCATCGAAACCGCCGACGTCGCCCTGATGGACGATGATCTGCGCAAGATTCCGTGGTTCATCGGCCTGTCGCGAGCCACGCACCGCATCCTGATCCAGAACATCGCCCTGGCCCTGCTGATCAAGGCCGTGTTCCTGATCCTGACCGTCATCGGCCTGGGCACCATGTGGATGGCGGTATTCGCCGATGTAGGGGCCAGCCTGCTGGTCGTGGGCAACGGCCTGCGACTGCTGCGGCATCCAGGCGTCGGGCCGGCTGCCCACAAAGTGATGGCGCCAGCGACCGCCTGAGTTGCCTCACAGGCTCATCGCACCCCTTGTCCGGGCCGCCCTGCCGTTCCAGGGCGGCTCGGCGTCGCGCCGCTGAACGATCCGCGCTAGCGTCCGCGCTGGACGACCAGATCCAGGCGGTAGATCTGCGAGGACGCATCCGCCGGGGGGTTCTTGTCGGTATAGCGTTTCACGCGCAGGATCGCGTGCTCGCCTTCCTGATGCGCATAGCCTTCGATCCGCTGGTAGAGCGGGCGCCAGTCGCCTTGCGGCGGCAGCAGGACGCCCGAATCGTCATAGCGGCGTTCGCGCACCTGCAGGCAGCGGTGATCCGGGATCAGGGGGTGGGCGCAGGCCACCGAATCGGGGGCGACTTCCAGGAACATGACCTGGCCGGCCCCATACCGCGCCTCGGGCGTCAGTTGTCCGGCAAAGGTCAGCGTATCGCCGGCGGCATCGGTCAGGCGAAGCTGTTTCGCATCGGATCCGCCCTCCAGGCGGACCTGCAGACGGCCCTTCAGGCGCGCCGCGACGGCGGCATCCAGCTGCATCAGGTCCGACGAACACGCTTTCATAGTGCTCGCCAGGCCCGACACGTTCAACACGCCCGATGCCAGCGTATAGCCCCCGAACTGCATATTGCAGCCGCCGGCGACGTTCAGGCCGGATGCCGAGAAGCTCAGCGTCAAGGGACGATCCACCCCAGGGCGCAAAGCCTCGATGGGCCTGCCCGCACGGTCGGTGGCCGCGATCAGGCGCCATTCGTGGGCGATCAGGACATCCTGGTCCTGCGAACGGGCGCGATCACCCGCCACGGCCGCGGGGGCTCCCGCCGCAGCGGTTTCGGGGGCGGGCGCCTGGGCGCAAGCCCCCAGCAAAAGGGCCAGCGCGGAAATTGCAAATGTGCTTTTCATATCAATGTCGTATGCGAATATCGACTCACCATGATAGCAACAGCGCCGCCCCATCCACGCTTCGGACCGTCAAGAATCGTCAAGCAGGGAAATCCTGCAAACCCCGAGCGCCAGCCCCCAGGGCAATCTGAAGTAGCGGCGGCAGGGTTTATCATGGCGCCCTATGCCGGCGCGCAGTCGGCGCCCCACACTTTTCCATCGTCGCCCTTCCCCATGACCCATGCATCCCCCCGACACCCGCGCCACCCGCTCTGGGGACTCTTCCTGTTCGCCCTGATCGCGCTCGCCGGCCTGTACTACGTGAAATGGTCGCCCTACTACGACCGGATCTTCGTCGCCGAGCAGACCCGCTCCATCGGCAGTTCCATCCTGAACGACAGCGACGGCATGCTGCCGGCGCCGTCGCTGCAAGCCGCGCTGGACTACGCCATGGCCTACGGGCGGGCGATCTGGAAGGCTCTGATCCTGGGATTGCTGCTCGGTTCGGGCCTGCAGGCCCTGCTGCCTGCCCAATGGATCCGGCGCTGGCTGGGTGGCTCCGGCGCCGGCAGCGTCCTGGCGGGCAGTCTGCTGTCCGTCCCCAGCATGATGTGCACCTGCTGCTCCGCGCCCGTCGTCAACGGACTGCGGCAGTGCCGCGCGGCCCCCGGCGCCACGGCGGCCTACTGGCTGGGCAACACGATGCTCAATCCGGCTACGCTGGTGTTCATGGGTTTCGTGCTGGGCTGGCAATGGGTCGGGCTGCGGCTGGCCGCAGGGGTGGCGATGGTGCTGGGACTGGGCTGGCTGTTGAACCGCCTGAACCGCGACGACGCCTCGGCCGACGTCTCCGACATCCCCGACACCGCGGCGCGCGACTGCGGCCCCCTGGACGCGCAGTCCATCCTGCGGCGCTGGGCGCGGTCATTCACCGGCATGGCGCTGCGCCTGCTGCCGGAATACCTGATCCTGGTGCTGCTGCTGGGCGCCGCCCGCGCCTGGCTGTTTCCGGTGCTGGACATGAACATCGACAACAGCCTGCTGTGGATCGCAGGCGCCGCCATCGTCGGGGTGCTCTTCGTCATCCCGACCGCGGGCGAAGTCCCCATCGTGCAGGCCATGCTGGCGCTGGGCGTGGCGGCCGGACCGGCCGCGGCGTTGCTCGTCACGCTGCCGCCCGTCAGCCTGCCGTCGCTGGCCATGGTGGCCAAGTCATTCCGGCGCGCGGACCTGGCCGTGATGATCCTCGGCATCGCGATCCTGGGCGTGCTGGCAGGCGGCGCGGCGATCGCGCTGGGATTCTGAGCGTCGCGAGGCGCCGGGCCCGCGCCGCCGCCGGCATCCCCGGATACGGGGGCGCACAATCCGCATGACGCATCGGCGCATGTGGGCGCAGAATGGTCAGTCTCGAGAACTTTCTCGGGAAGTAAAGGTCTTTTCCTTTAAACCTACAGGAGAATGGCTACCATGAGCACAGCGCACACGACCGCCAGCACTTCCGTTCTTACCGGCCTGGCCCGGATCGTCCCCGATCTGGAAAAGCTCTACAAGGACGTGCATGCCCATCCCGAACTGTCGATGCAGGAGAAACGCACGGCGGCCCTGGCTGCCGACCGATTGCGCGCGGCGGGCTATGAGGTCACCGGCGGCGTGGGCGGCACCGGGGTGGTCGGGCTGCTGAAGAACGGCGACGGCGCCACCGTGATGCTGCGCGCCGACATGGACGCGCTGCCGGTCCTGGAAGCCACGGGCGTGGATTACGCCAGCGCCGTCACGGCCGCCGACGAGGACGGCAAAACGGTGCCGGTGATGCACGCCTGCGGCCACGACATGCACGTCGCCTGGCTGATCGGCGCGGCCACCCTGATGGCGCAGCAGCGCGATGCCTGGCGCGGCACCCTGATGGCGGTGTTCCAGCCCGCCGAGGAAACCGCCGCCGGCGCCCGGGCGATGATCGACGACGGGCTGTTCCAGCGCTTTCCAAAACCGGACGTCATCCTCGGCCAGCACGTGATGGTCGGCCCCGCCGGCATGATCGGCGGCCGGGTCGGCGCCATCACCTCGGCGGCCGACAGCTTCCAGATCCGGCTGTTCGGGCGCGGCGCGCACGGGTCGATGCCGCAGGCCAGCATCGACCCGGTCGTCATGGCCGCCTCGGTCGTCCTGCGCCTCCAGACCATCGTGTCGCGCGAGATCGCCGCATCCGAATCGGCGGTCGTCACCGTCGGCGCCCTGCAGGCCGGCACCAAGGAAAACGTGATCCCCGACGAGGCCATCATCAAGCTCAACGTGCGTACCTTCGACGAAGGCGTGCGCGCCCGCGTGCTGGCGGCCATCGAGCGGATCGTGAATGCGGAAGCCGCCGCCTCCGGGGCGCCGCGCGCGCCCGAAATCACGCCGCTGGACCGCTACCCCTTGGCGACGAACGACGCGGACGCGACCGAGCAGGTAGCCGGCGCGTTCCGCGAGCATTTTTCGGCGACGCGCATCCGCGAGGTCGGCCCGGCATCCGCCAGCGAGGATTTCGGCTCGTTCGGGTCGGAATGGGGCGTGCCGTCGGTATTCTGGTTCGTCGGCGGCACCGATCCCGACACCTACGCCCAGGCCAAGGCGGCCAACCGGCTCAACGATCTCCCGACCAACCACAACCCCAAGTTCCTGCCCGTGCTGCACCCGACGCTGGAAACCGGAGTCGAAACCCTGGTCGTCGCATCCCAGGCCTGGCTGGCATGAACCCCTTGCTGACACACGTGCTGGACCTGGGCGGCACGTTCGTGTTCGCCATCAGCGGCGCCACGACCGCCGCCAAGCGCCAACTGGATATTTTCGGGATCATGGTCCTGGCTTTCGCGGCGGGCAATGCCGGCGGAATCACCCGCGACCTGCTGATCGGCGCAGTGCCGCCGGCCGCGATCTCGAACTGGATCTACCTGGCCATGTCGATCCTGGCCGGCCTGATCGTCTTTCTGTGGGATCCGCTGGTCGCCAGGCTCGACCACCCGGTGCAATGGCTCGACGCAGTCGGCCTGGCGTTCTTTGCGGTGGCAGGCACGGAAAAGGCGCTCGCCTACGGGCTCGATCCGGCGATGGCCGCGCTGCTGGGCATGCTGACCGGTATCGGCGGAGGCATGCTGCGCGACGTGCTGGCCAACGAGATCCCGGCAGTCCTGCGATCCGACCTGTACGCCCTGGCGGCCCTGGCCTGCGCCGCCATTGTGTCGGCCGGGCATGTCCTGCGGTATCCTCCCGTCATGCCCGCCGCCCTTGGCATGGCGACCTGCTTCATCCTGAGATTCATGGCCATCCGGCACGGCTGGCACCTGCCCTCCGCGCGAGCCAGGAAATAACAGGAATTCAGGTACTTTTCAGGCAGGCAATCCAATAATGCCTGCAAGCGCCCGTCTATCGTCGGCGACTCGCCGCAAAGGTTGCGTCATGCACCAGTCTCTCAGGCAGTCCGATTCTCGTCCCGCCTCGATACGCCGCCGGCATCTGTTGGCCGGGTTCGTCGGCGCCTATACCGCTACCCTGGTCCCCTGGGCGCTCGCCCAGCCGGCCACAGACGATCGGCACAGCGCGTTCCTGGCCCTGTCGGCCATCATCGCGGGGCGCCAGTCCCTGGACACCGGCATGGCGGATCGGATCTTCAAGGCTCTCAGCGATGAACACGCCGGGTTCCCGGACGCCGCCGTCGCGCTGCTGAAACTGATCGAAGACCGCAAGATCGATCCCATGCAGCTGCAAAAAACGCTGGACGATGAAAAATCGCCGCTGGCGCCCATGCCGCGCCAGATCGCCACCGCCTGGTTCCTGGGCGTGATCGGATCCGGCGCGAAAGCCTACGTCATCGCCTACGAACACGCGCTCAATGCGCAGTTCGTCGCCGACGTGCTCAAGCCGCCGACCTATGCCTATGGCCCCTACGGCAGTTGGACACGCAAACCCCTGTAAAAAGGAACGCTCGTGGCAGACTCGCTCAGCGCAGACTTCGTCGTCATCGGCTCGGGCATCATCGGCGCCTTGACCGCCATGAAGCTCGCCCAGACGGGCGCCTCCGTCCTGATCCTGGAGGCCGGCCCGCGCCGCAGCCGCGACGAGATCGTGGCGCGGTTCCGCAATTCGCCCCGGCGCAGCGACTGGGTCTCGCCGTATCCGTCGCTGCCGTGGGCGCCGCATCCCATCTACAAACCGGAAAGCAATGACTATCTCGTCCAGGCGGGGCCCTACCCCTACCCTGCGGAATACCTGCGCATGGTGGGCGGCACGACGTGGCACTGGGCGGCGCACGCCTGGCGCAACGTGCCCAACGACCATCGGATACATACTTTGTATGGCGTGGGCGTGGACTGGCCTGTTTCCTATGACGAACTGGAGCCCTACTACCAGGAGTCCGAGGAAATCATGGGCGTCTCGGGGGCCGACAACACAGGATCTCCCCGGAAAAAGCCCTTTCCCATGGAACCGGTTGCGGAACCCTACGCCATGCGGCGCATCCGCGAACGTCTCGACCCGACCTACAAGGTCGTCTCCAACACCACGGCGCGCAACAGCCGGCCCTACGACGGGCGACCGGCCTGCGTCGGCAACAACAGCTGTCAGCCCATCTGCCCGGTCGATGCCCAGTTCACCGGCGGCAAGGCCGTCGAGAAAGCCGAACAGGCGGGCGCCAGGCTGGTGCCCAACGCCAATGTCTACAAACTGGAAAGCGACGACACCGGCCGCGTCACGGCAGCGCTGTACTACGACCGCAACAAAGGCTCCCACCGGGTCACGGGCAAGACCTTCATCGTCGCGGCCAACGGGATCGAGAGCCCCCGGCTGCTGTTGCTGTCCACCAGCGACAAGTTCCCGCACGGCCTGGCCAATGCGCGCGACATGGTGGGCCGGCATCTGATGGATCACCCCAGCACTTCGCTGACCTTCGATGCCGACGAAGACCTCTGGCTGGGCCGGGGCCCGCAAAGCCCCAGCTCGATCAACACCATGCGCGACGGCGACTTCCGCAAGGACCACGCGCCCTACCGCTTGGATTTCACAAACATATCCCGGGTGGACGGCGCCACCACCTCGCTGATCGCCGCGGGGGTCTACGGCGCGGAATTCGAACACCGCCTGCGGCACAGCGCGGCGCGCGAACTGAACGTCAAGACGGTGCTCGAAGTCCTGCCGCACCCGGAGCACCGGATCACCCTCAGCGCCCAGAAGGACAGCATGGGCATCCCCAAGCCAGAAGCCCACTACGCCATCGACGAATACACGCACAAGGGCGCCATCCGGGCGCTGGATGATTTCCGCCGCATCGCCGAACTGATGGGCGGCAGCAATCTGCGCTTCACGCGCGACGGCGACTACGCGAACAACCAGCACATCTGCGGCACGGTCAGCATGGGCAACGACCCCGCCACCTCCGTCGTCGACAAATGGGGGCGCGCGCACGATCACGAAAACCTGTTCCTGGTCGGCACCGGGGTCATCCCCACCGCCGGCACCTGTAATTCGACGGAAAACGGTGTGGCGCTGGCGCTGCACACCGTGCGACACATCCTGGGCGGGCAGGCCGGCGGCTCCGCCGCCGCGAAGTCATGACCTGAGACGCAAAGGCGGACGACATGAACATAATGACGCGCTTGCAATCCTGTCTTTCGCTGACGCTGGCCGCGCTGGCGCTCTGCGCCAGCCCGGGAGCCCGGGCGGCCGCCGACACGGCCGACACGCAACTGATCCAGCAGGGCAAATACCTGGCGACCGCCGGCGATTGCATGGCCTGCCATACGGCCCACGGGGGCCGGCCCTTTGCGGGCGGCCTGGCCGTCGCCACCCCGCTCGGCGATATCTTTTCCACCAACATCACGCCGTCGAAAACGGCGGGCATCGGCAACTACACGCTGGAACAATTCACCCGCGCGCTACGCCAGGGGGTGCGCGCCGACGGCAAGCACCTGTACCCGGCCATGCCGTACACCAGCTATGCGCGGGTCAGCGATGCCGACATCCAGGCGATGTACGCCTATTTCATGCACGGCGTCGAACCCGTCGACACCCCCGCGCCCAAAACGGCGCTGCCCTTCCCGTTCGACATCCGCCTGGCCATGGCGGGCTGGAATCTCCTGTTCCTGGACGATACGCCCTACACGCCGCAACCCGACAAAGGCGAACTCTGGAATCGCGGCGCCTACCTCGCGCAGGGGCTGGCGCATTGCTCGGCCTGCCATACGCCGCGCAACACGTTCATGGCCGAGGACCTCTCCCGGCGCCTGGGCGGCGCCTACATCGGCCCCTGGTACGCCCCCAATATCACCTCGGACCCCAATAGCGGCATCGGCGGCTGGAGCGATCAGGACATCATCGACTACCTGCGAACCGGCCACACCGGCAAAGCGCAGGCATCGGGTCCCATGATGGAGGCCATCGATTTCAGCCTGAGGCACCTGAGGCCGGACGACCTGAAGGCCATCGCCGTCTACCTGAAATCGGTGCCGGCCGTCCACGATGCCGCGGATACCAAGCCCGTCTTCGCCTGGGGCGGCCCGTCCGATCAACTGAACACCGTGCGCGGGCAGCCCTGGCCCTCGGACCCGGGACAGATGACGGGGGCGCAGCTCTACGACGCGCACTGCGCCTCCTGCCATCAGGCGCAGGCGCAGGGCAGCTTCGAGGGCGGCCTGCCGGCCCTGTTCCACAACACGGCGACAGGCCGCATGCAGACCAATAACCTAGTGCTGACCATCCTGGACGGCGTCCATCTGCCCGCGCAGGGCGATGGCGTCATCATGCCCGGTTTCCGCAATGCCATGAACGACGCCCAGGTGACGACGCTGAGCAACTACCTGATCCAGGCGTATGGCAACCCGGCCGGCAAAGTCACGGTCGAACAGGTCGCCGACCTGAGAAGCGGCGCAGCCGCCGGGCCCGATTCCGGCGCTCGTCTGGTCTTGGCCGCGCGGATCGGCATGGGCGTCGCGGGGCTGATCATCCTGCTGATCCTGTACCTGGTTTTCCGGCCGCGCCGCCGCCAGGCGTGATCCGGCGCAGCTCCGCAGGCTGACGCGCGTTGGGCGCGGTCGGCCCCGCGACCGCCGCCTTGCCCCGGATGACGTTCCGCACCCGGGCGTCTTCACGCCCGGCCGCCCATCGTTCCACCCTCCTCCCCTCTTCGTACCTCCGGTGACGTTCCGAGGCACACGCCTGCCGTGCCGCAGCAATGCGCCTCGCGCGCCGCGCCATTGCCGTACCCGCTCATCGCGCTACCGCTGCCAGTGACCTCCAGGCAGCGTCCCAGGTCAAAGCCCAGGGGAAATCATCCGGGATTACCCTTGTGTTTATTCTGCATTATATATTCTATAGTATGTGGAATTTAGCTTATGACTGCCTGCAATGGAGGGTTGAATGACGCTGTTCCTGAATGAGAAAGACGTACTGTCCCTGTTGACGATAGAGGAAGCCATCGACGCCCTGGAGGGCCCGATCCGCGAACAGGGCCTGGGCCAGGCCAGCAACCGGCCGCGCCAGATCGTGAGGACCCCCCATGCGTCGGTTTCCGTCCTGCAGGCCGCGGTGCCCAGCCTGGGCAGCCTGGGCTTCAAGACGTATTCGGTCAGCGCGGAAGGCGCGCGCTTCTGGCTCATGCTGTTCAACGAACGCGGCGTCCTGCAGTCGCTGATGGAAGCTGAAAACGTGGGCATGCTGCGCACCGGCGCGGCAACCGGAATCGCAACGAAGTACCTCAGCCGTGAAGACAGCTCGACCGTAGGGCTGCTGGGCACGGGATTCCAGGCCGCCTCCCAGCTGGAATCCCTGGTCGCCGTCCGCCCCATCAAGCACGTCAAGGCCTGGAGCCGCACGCGAGCCAACGTCGTGGCGTTCTGCGAACGCATGACCCGGCAGCTCGGCATTCCGGTCGAGCCTGCGGACGACGCCCGCGCAGCGGTCCGCGACGTCGATATCGTGACCACCATCACGTCGGCGAAAGATCCCATCATGCAGGGCGACTGGCTGCGGGAAGGCACGCACGTCAATCTGGTCGGCGCGATGAAGCCCCAGTTCCGGGAAGTCGACACGCGCACGCTGGAGCGCTCGGACATGCTGATCGTCGACGACTGGCACCAGGCCCACGAAGAGGCCGGCGAGTTCATCCTGGCGCACGAGGAAGGCAAGCTGGACTGGAACCGGGTCCGGGAACTCAGCAAGGTCGTGGCCGACGGCCCCGGCCAGCGCAAATCCGCGGAATCGATCACGCTGTTCAAGTCGCATGGCATCGGATTGTGGGACGTGGCCGCGGCCGCCCGCATCTACGCCAATGCGGTCCAGCGCGGCGTGGGCCTGACCCTGCCCATCGAGCAGCCGCCCGTGATCCTGGGGGGCGGACGCGATCCCGACCGCATCAAGCTGGCGATCTAGCAATGCCGGCGGCGGGGATGCTGGAAACTGCCCCGCCGCCCACGCGACCGGCTGCCCTCCGACTCTTAGGTATATTGCTTCGCATGTGCCTCGAAGTCCAAGGCGCGCCGTCATGGAAAAAAGAAGCAAATGGCTCCGAAACCTTATATTGCGCGAAACACCCTGTGTGAACAGATCTATCTGCACTTGCGCGAGCAGATACTGACCGGCAGGATCAAACAGGGCGAGCACCTGACTGAACTGGCCATCTCCCGCGACACCAACGTCAGCGCGACGCCGGTGCGGGAAGCGCTGCGTCTGCTGCATGGAGACGGTCTGGTAGAGCTCAACGGGCGCCGGGGCGCCAAGGTCATCCAGCCCAGCGAAGAGGACGTCAGACACGCCTTCGCGGTCCGCCGGGAGCTCGAACGCCTGGCGCTGCGCGAGGCGTTCAGCGTCCTGACCCGGCAGGACCTTGATGAGCTCAAGGCACTCTCGGACCGGATGATGGGCCTCACCCAGGGCGATACGCAGGCATTCTTCCAGGCCGACTGGGACTTCCATCACTTCTTCGTCAGCCGCGCCAACAATTCGTGGCTGGAATCGTTCCTGGCATCGCTCAAGGATTTCCTGCAGATCGTGCGGAATCCCAACTACAAGGATACGAGCCCGCACAAGACCGCCCGGGAACACCTGGCCGTGGTCGAGGCGATACTGGCCGGCGATATCGGCGAGGCCGAGCGCCTGCTGGGCGCGCACATAGACCGGGTGTGCACCGACATCCTTGAGCAGACCCGACAAACCCTGCGCGGCGAGGCGGATCCCGCCTCCACCCGAAACGCAGCGTCGCGGAGCGCCTGACAATGCGCGGATCCATCGGTCGGTTCCTGTTCGCGGCGTTCAACGCACTGGTGGTCGGCCTGATGGTCGTGCCGGTACTGTTCGTGGTGTGGTCCGCTTTCTACGACAGTCCATTCCTCAGCTTCCCGCCTCCGGGCTATACGCTGAGCTGGTTCTCCGAAGCGCTGAACCACCAGGCGTTCCTCAACGGCGCCATCACCAGCCTGAAGCTGGCCCTGTGCTCGTCGATCATCGGCGTCATCATCGGGACGTTGGCCAGCCTGGTCCTGGTGCGCACCGAGTTCCGGGGGCGCGGCGCGCTGAATTCCATCCTGCTGTCGCCCTTGATCGTCCCGAACATCGTCCTGGGCATCGCCCTGTACATGTTCTTCATCTGGCTGGCCGACCAGGGCGGGCTGGATCTCACCACCGGCTTCTGGGGGCTGTTGCTGGCCCACGTGCTGCTCACGCTGCCCTGGTCGGTCCGCTTGATCTCGGCCAACCTCATCGGCCTGGACCGGTCGGTCGAAGAGGCCGCCATGAATCTGGGGGCCAACGGCCTGAAGACCTTCTTTCACGCCACGGTCCCGCAGATGCGCTCCGGCGTGATCGCGGCGGCCCTGTTCAGTTTCATCATCTCTTTCGAGAACCTGGAAATTTCACTGCTGCTGGTGGGCCCCGGGTCGACCACCCTGCCCATCGCGCTCATGCAGTACCTGGAGTTCAACATCAACCCCACCGTGGCGGCCGCCAGCACCCTGCAAGTCGTGCTCATCGTCGGCCTGCTCCTGCTGACCGACCGCCACGTCAAGCTGAGTCGAATTGTCTAATGGCTACCTTATCGATACGATCGCTTTCCAAGTCCTACGGCGCGGCCCGCGTCGTGGATGACATCTCGCTGGACATCGCGGACTCGGAATTCATCGCGCTGCTTGGCCCCAGCGGCTGCGGCAAGACCACGCTGCTGCGGATGATCGCCGGGTTCGTGCCGGTGACAGGCGGCCAGATTCTGATCGACGGACGCGACGTCACGCACACGCCTCCGCATCTGCGCAACACCGGCATGGTCTTCCAGAGCTATGCCCTGTTCCCGCACATGACGGTCGCCGAAAACGTGGCATTCGGCCTGAAGATGCGGGGCGTCTCCAAAGAGGAATCCCTGAAGCGCTCGGCCGACGCCCTGAGCCTCGTCCAACTGCAGGAATACGCAAAAAGGTATCCGCGCGAATTGTCGGGCGGGCAGCAGCAGCGTGTCGCGATCGCGCGCGTGCTGGTGATACGGCCCGACGCGTTCCTGCTGGACGAGCCGCTGTCCAACCTGGACGCCAAGCTCAGGCAAAGCGTCGGCCTGGAAATCCGGGCGCTGCAGCGCAAGCTGGGCCTGACGACCGTGTTCGTGACGCACGACCAGAACGAGGCGCTGGGGCTGGCTGACCGACTGGTCCTGATGAACGGCGGCAAGGTGGTCCAATCGGGCAGCGCCATCGATCTCTACAACAATCCCGCCGATTCGTTCGTGGCGAATTTCCTGGGCCGGGCGAATCTGCTGGCCGGATCGGTCAGCGCCAGCGGTTCGTTCACCACCGACGACGGGCTGGTCGTGGCCTGCGACACGAAAAAATTCGCACCGGGTTCGCAGGCGACGCTATGCGTGCGGCCCGAAAACATCCATCTAGGCCCCGCGGCTGCGGAGCAACCCAATACGGTGCTGGGACGGGTTGCGATGGCGACGTACCTGGGGTCGGTGACGGAGGTCGAAGTGCGGATACCCCGCAGCGAGACGTCATTGACGATTCACATACAGAACCGCAAGGACGACGCCAGGCCCGTGCTCCCGGAGGTCGATCAAGAATACGTCATCGGCTGGAACCGCTCCAGCGCGCTGCTGTTGTCCCCGAAGTGATTTTCAATCCATAAATACAGTTAAGGAGACTCCCCATGACTTCCTCGATCCACACCGGACGCCGTGCGTTCGTGAAGCTTGCCGCCGCTGCCGCCTTGACGCCTTTCGCCGGCCGCCTGGCCCACGCCGCGGGCGACCCGCTCGTCCTGGGCACGTGGGGCGGCGACACGGAAAAATCGCTGGCTTCGCTGATCACGGCATCCAAGACGCAATACGGCATCGAGATCCTCCTGGATATCGGCACCCCCTCCGCGCGCAAGACCAAGCTGCTGGCCCAGATGAACCGCCGCCGCAACGCCATGGACATCCCTTTCCTGGTTGATTCCGACATGCACTACCTGAACAGCATGGAGGCATTGCTTCCCCTGGACAAGGCGAGCATTCCCAACTACGGCGATGTGCAGGAGGAGTTCACCCACAGCACCTACAGCGTGCCTATCATGTACAGCGCGTTGATCCTGGTATACAGCAAGAAGCTCGGCAACCCGCCCAAGTCCATCAAGGATCTGTGGAACCCGGAATATGCCGGGAAGGTGGCCTTCACGAGCCTGTCCTACGACAAGATCATTCCGATCGTTTCGCACGCGTTCGGCACAGGCACCAACGATTTCACCGCAGGCTACGACGCGCTGCTGAAACTGAAGGAAAGCGGCGTCAGGCTGTACGCTTCGAACGAAGCCGTGGGCAACGCATTCCAGAGCGGCGAGATCGATGTCGCCCTGATGTGGAAAGGCCGGGCGCACCAATGGATAGACGCGGGCCTGCCGATCGCCTACGCGACCCCCGCCGAAGGCGTGTACCCGGTGTTCTTCGAAATGGCCGTGACCCGGAACTCGGGCCTGCCCAAGGAATCCCTGAAAGTGCTCGGAGAAGCCCTGACGCCCAAGGTCCAGCAAACCATGGCGATCAGCCTGGGACAGATTCCGGTCATCCGGAACTCCGGACTGCCGCCCAAGGACGAGGAGCGCCTGGGCTTCAACGAGGAAGAGCGCAAGCGCTTCATCAAGCCCGACTATGGCTACCTGACGCCCCGATTGAGCGAAATGCTCGATTTCTGGAATCAACGCTTCAAGGGATAAACCGTGTCCGGCACCCACATCCGGCCTCGCACGCGCTGGGCCGCCGCGACTTTCGGCCTCGCGCCGGCAATGATCATCGTCATCGGATTGCTGGTGGTGCCGCTGATCACGTTGCTGCGTTACAGCTTCAACCAGTATTCGCCCAGGCAGCTGATGGTCGAGGCCTTCACGCTGGAAAACTATGTGCGGTTCTTCATCGAACCCTACTACCAGGAGGTCATGCTCACCACGTTCGGCCTGGCCTTGCTGTGCACGGTGACGAGCCTGCTGCTGGGATTCCCGGTCGCCTATTTCCTGGCGCGCACCCGCAGCCGCTTCAAGAGCCTGGTCTTCATTGCCGTGCTGTTCCCGCTGCTGGTGGGCAATGTCGTGCGGGCCGCGGGCTGGATGTCGTTTCTGGGGCGTGAAGGGTTCCTGAACTACACGCTGGCGAAAGCGGGCCTGATCCAGGCCCCGCTGGAATTGATGTACACGCCGTACGCAGTGTTCGTAGGCCTTCTGGGAGTGCTGCTGCCCTTCATGATCCTGACGCTTCAGGGGGTGCTGGAGGGCATCGACTTCACCCTGGTGGACGCGGCCAACAACCTCGGGGCCAAGCCCCGGGAGGCCTTCCGCCGGGTGGTGCTGCCGCTCTCCATTCCTGGCATCACCGCGGGCGCCATTCTCGTCTTCACCGTCGCCATGAATTCCTATGCGACGCCGCTGCTCCTGGGAGGGCCGTCGTTCCAGATGATGGCGCCGACGCTGTACGCCCAGATCGCGGTCGCGTCGAACTGGCCCTTCGGCGCAGCCCTGGCGTTCATCCTGATCATCGTCACATTCACGGTCACCCTCCTGTCCACCTCGATCCTGGCCAAGCAGTACAAGGCCAGGTAACCCCCGCGGAATCGATTCATGCATCAAGACATTCTTTCCTCCATTCGCGTCGACGCGGAGGCGCCCATCGACATCCACACGCGGCTTTATATCGGCGGCCAATGGAGGGATGCCTCGGATGGCAGCGCATTTCCCGTCGCCGATCCGGCCACCGGCCGCGAACTGGCCACGGTGGCCAGCGCGGCGCTGGAAGACGCCCGCGACGCCGTGGACGCGGCGCAAGCGTCATTTGCCGGTTGGGCCGCGCTCCGGCCGCGCGAGCGCGGCGAGATATTACGGAACTGCTTCGAAGCCATCATGGCGTCCAGGGAACAGCTCGCGCGCCTGATCACCCTGGAAAACGGCAAGGCCCTGCCCGATTCGCGGGCCGAGATCGCCTATGCGGCGGAGTTCTTCCGGTGGAACGCCGAGGAAGCCGTGCGGAATATCGGGCAGATCAGCCGCAGCCCCTCCGGAACGGGGCGCATCGTGGTCACCCACAAACCGGCAGGCATCGCCTTGCTGGTGACCCCATGGAACTACCCGGCGGCCATGGGCACGCGCAAGATCGCGCCGGCGCTGGCTGCGGGATGCCCGGTCGTCATCAAGCCGGCTTCCGAGACGCCATTGACCATGCTGGCGCTGATGCCGCTGCTGGAGCGGGCCGGGGTGCCGGCGGGCGTGGTCAATGTGATCCCATCGCGCAGGTCGGGGCCGGTCGTCGATTCGATCCTGAGGGATCCGCGCGTCCGCGTCGTTTCATTCACGGGCTCCACCGAGGTGGGACGCACCCTGTTGAAATCCGCAGCGCACGGCGTGGTGAACCCGGCCATGGAACTGGGCGGCAATGCGCCCTTTGTGGTGCTGGAGGATGCCGATGTGGATGCGGCCGTCGAGGGCGCCGTGATGGCAAAAATGAGGAATCTCGGCGAGGCCTGCACCGCGGCCAACCGGTTCTACGTGCACCAGACCGTGCATGACGCGTTCTCCCGCAAACTGGCGGAAAGGCTGGGCGCGATGCGCATGGGCAACGGGCTGGAGGAAGGCGTCGAGGTCGGCACGCTGGTGAATGCGCAGACGCTCGAAAAAGTCGAGACGCTGGTGGCCGATGCCATCGGGCGCGGGGCGCGCGCGTTGACGGGCGGACAGCGCCAACCCGGGCCCGGGTTTTATTATCCACCCACGGTGCTGGTCGACGTGCCGCGCGACGCCCTCTGTTTCCATGAGGAAATCTTCGGTCCCGTCGCCGCGATATCGAGTTTCCGCGACGAATCCGACATCGTCGAACTCTGCAACGATACCGAATACGGCCTGGTCGCCTACCTGTACACGCGCGACTTGAAACGGGGCATGGCCCTGGCCGAGAAGCTCGACTTCGGAATGATAGGGCTCAACCGGGGAATCGTCTCGGATCCCGCCGCGCCTTTCGGCGGGATGAAGCAAAGCGGGATAGGCCGCGAGGGCGCCCACGAAGGCTTGATGGAATTCCTGGAAACGCAGTATCTGTCCACGGATTGGTAACCACGCCCCGGGGCACGGAACCGCCCCCAGGCAGCCGCTGGCAATCTCCGGCCCAAGCTGTCATGGGCCGGGAAGTCCTACTCCGCGACGGCCTGGGCGAGCTTCTGGATGGAGAGCGGCGCGCAGCCCTCGGCATCGTTGCTGACGGTCACATAGGCCGGCTGGCCCGCGTCCGCGATGCCGCGAACGGTGCGCGCCAGCATGGCGCAGGTGTGAGGATCCTCGCTGAGGATGGCGTCGAACGGGGCGTGCTTCTTCTGCGCATCGGCATAGCCATACGCGCCGAAATCGCGGTTCAGGTTCCACCGGCAGACCAGCGGCCCAGGCCACAGCGCCCGCAGCATGGGCAGTTGCTCCTCGATGGGCGGCATCTTGCCATGCAGGCCCAGGCAAAACGTGGCCCCATGCGCCCGGAGCACATCGACCAGGGCCTGGCCCAGCAGTTCGGGATCCCGGATTTCCACCGCGACGATCACGCCGCCCTGCGCGGGCAAGGCCTGCCGGACGGCGGCCAGCAGATCGCCCAATCTGTCCAGCAATGAGGCTGGACGGTTGAGCCAGCCCCAGGGCAACGGGCTCAGCTGGAAGACCAGCACGCCCAGCTTGGCGCCCAGGCCCGCGAGCGCAGGCTGGACGAAGTGCTCGACCGCCAGGCGTGGATCCAGGAAATCCGGATTGGGCTTGCGCGCCTTGCCCTCATCGTCGCGGACCTGCGCATCGGTGACACCGGCGGGACACTTGACGACAAACCGGAAGTCGTCGTCGACCTGGCCCGCGTAGGCGGCATACTGGGCCGCCGTCAAGGGACGCCAGAAGGTGCGGTCCACGCACACTGTGCGCAGCAGCGGATGGCGATGATAGGCATCCAGGCCGTGCTTGGACAGCACCCCCGGATCGTAGTCGCCATCCCAGACCAGGCCGTCCCAGCCGGGATAGGACCAGGTGGACACGCCGAACCGCAACTGCGCCGGAAGCCGCTGCGCCAGTGCGCGCCAGGCCCCGGCAGAGGGCGCAAGGCGCACCTTGGCCTTGCGTCGACCGGCGCGGGCCGCCGGATTGTCGTGAGAGGCCGCGCCGGCCGGAGTTTCGGCCAGCGGCGGCGGAGCAACTTCCCCAAAAAGATCGCCTTGCATATTTTTCGACGGACGCTGAGTCAGGCTAAAGCGTACCTCAACGCCGGGCCGCAGCCATCCGGACCTCTCGGCCCGGAGGGCAACGGTCTGCCCGGCATTCCGCCCGAAACAAGACGCGCCCTCCGCCAGCGCTTCACAGTCGTCGCGCCAGCCGGAGGGGGGCGTTCAGCGCGCCGGCACGGCGGCCTCAGCGGCCGGGATGCGCGCGAAGCGGCCGCTGCTGAAGTCTTCCAGCGCCTGCCGGATTTCCGCTTCGCTGTTCATGACGAACGGGCCGTAGCCGACGACAGGCTCATCGATCGGCTCGCCCGACAGCCACAACAGCGTGACCTCGTTGTTGGCCTCCAGGTGCACGGTGTCGGCCTCGCGGTCCATGTGCACCAGTTGGCCGGCGCGGACGACCTCCTGCCCGTTGACCAGCACGGTGCCATGCAGGACCACCAGCGCCAGGGTGCGGCCCGGCAGGGCCTGGAGTTCGGTCGCAGCACCCGTCCGAAGTCGCACATCCCAGACATCGATCGGCGTGAAGGTCCGGGCGGGACCCCGAGCGCCGCCGTGGCTGCCGGCGATGACGCGCACATAGCCGGCGCCGTCAGGCAGATCGACCTGCGGGATATCGGCATTCAGCAGGGTCTGGTAGCCGGGCGAGGACATCTTGTCCCGGGCCGGCAGGTTGACCCACAGCTGCACCATTTCCAGCGGGCCGCCGCGTCGGGCGAAGGCTTCGGAGTGATATTCCTCGTGCAGGATGCCCGAGGCCGCCGTCATCCACTGGACATCGCCGGGGCCGATGATGCCGCCCGCGCCGGTGGAATCACGGTGGGCCACTTCGCCCTCGTAGACGATCGTCACGGTCTCGAAGCCCCGGTGCGGATGCTCGCCCACGCCGCGCCGCGCCGTGGTGGGCGTGAAAGTCTGAGGACCTGCGTGATCCAGCAGCAGGAAGGGGCTCAGGGCCTTGCCATGGTTGTCGTAGCTGAACAGCGAACGCACGGGGAAGCCGTCGCCCACCCAATGGGCGCGCGGGGCTTCGTAGACACCGAGGATTTTCTTGAGCATGGCGTTTCTCCTTGCGATAGGGCCGGGGTCTTTGCGGACGCAACCGGCTTTGAACATAGGTAGATTATGGATTTGGAACGACACCCTGAATAGTCCATAATATTCAGTCTCAGAGTTCTATTCATGAAACGATGAAACTGCCGGATCTGAACGAGCTGTACTACTTCGCCAAAGTGGTGGAATACGGCGGATTCGCGCCTGCGGGCCGCGCCCTGGGCATCCCCAAGTCCAAGCTCAGCCGCCGCGTGGCATTGCTCGAAGAGCGTCTGGGGACGCGGCTATTGCTGCGCTCCACGCGCAGCTTTGCCGTGACCGAGGTGGGCAAGCGTTATTACCAGCACTGCCGCGCCATGCTGACCGAGGCCGAAGCGGCGGAAGAGTCCGCCGCGCTCGCGCACGCCGAGCCCTGCGGCGTGGTGCGCCTGAGCTGCCCTGTGGCCCTTCTGGCGGTGCGCGTGGGCGGCCTGCTGGGCGAATTCATGCGTCTGCACCCGCGCGTCGAGCTGCAGGTGGACGAGACCAACCGGCGCGTGGATGTGGTGGGCGAAGGCCTGGATCTGGCGATCCGCGTGCGTCCGCCGCCGTTGCAGGACAGCGACCTGGTGCTGCGCACGCTGGCCGAACGCCGGCAGTGCCTGGTGGCCAGTCCCGCGCTGCTGCAGCGCATGGGAGCGCCTGCCGGGCCGATGGATTTGGCTGATTGGCCCAGCCTGGACATGGGGGTGCCGCAGGAAACCCACCGCTGGGTACTGCACGGGCCCGATGCCACCCGCACCGAGGTGCGCCACCAGCCGAAGCTGGTGACGCAATCCATGCAGGCGCTGCGCGAAGCCGCGCTGCTGGACGCGGGCGTCGTGCAGTTGCCGACCATGTTCGTGCAAGAGGACATGCGCAGCGGCGCACTGGTGCGGGTGCTGCCGAACTGGGCGCCAAGGCCCGAGATCATCCACGCCGTCTATGCGTCCCGGCGCGGCCAGTTGCCTGCCGTGCGCGCGCTGCTGGACCATCTGGTCGCGCGGTTCGAGGCGCTGCGGGAAGCGTGAGTGGAGCGGGTGATGGGAACACCACCGAGCATCCAATCCATTGATTGACAAAGGCCTATACCTGATCAGAGAGCAGGTATAGGCCGCATTGCGTACCAGTTCCACGCACTAGCAAATTCTAGTCTCACATTCATTATTTTGCTATTATGGACATAATAATTGCTATTTGACTTAAATAGCGGACATGCCTCGCAAACCACCCATTGTTTTTCCACAAGAACAGCGCCTGCTCTCCGAGCTTGGCGAACGACTGCGCCTTGCTCGCAAGAGACGCAAGCTGAGCAACGCGGTGGTGGCGCAACGCGCGGGGGTTTCCAGAACCACCGTGTACAAGGTCGAGGCAGGTGACCCCGGCGCCACGCTGGGGGCCTACATGCGGGTGCTGGCCGTGCTGGGCCTTGAGGGTGATCTCAAGCTGTTGGCCGCCGACGACCGGATCGGGCGCAAGCTGCAGGATTTGGCGCTGGAGCCATCGCCCGGGGTGAGACGCCGAAAGGTCACCCCGCCGCCTGCCACCACCCGTGGGGTGCCACATGAGTAAGCAGAGCAACGCCCTGGAAGTCTGGTTGAACGATGACCTCGGCCCTGCCTGCCTGGTCGGCACGCTTGCCCATGACCGTGGCCAGATCCGCTTTCACTACGAGCGGGACTGGCTGAAGGACCCTCGCGCATTCGCGCTGGATCCCGACCTCTCCCTGGACGAACACCCCTTCTTTCCAAAACCGGAATCGGGCAACTTTGGCATCTTCCTGGACTCATCGCCCGATCGCTGGGGCCAAACACTCATGAAGCGCCGCGAAGCCTTGCAGGCCAAGGACGAGAACCGATCTCCGCGCACGCTTTACGCCTGGGACTTCCTCATCGGGGTGCAGGACCAGACCCGCCAGGGCGCATTACGCTTTCGCCTGCCGGGTACGGAGACATTTCTCGGTGACGAGAAGATGGCGGCGCCGCCAATGACGACTTTGCGTGAACTGGAAGCGGTGGCCTATCAACTCAGCAACCGGCGCATCGACGACCTTGAGGCCCTGCGCAAATGGCTGGCGGTGCTCGTCGCGCCGGGCGCTTCACTGGGCGGAGCAAGACCGAAGGCCAACTTCACGGAAATCGACGGCTCGCTCTGGATCGCCAAGTTCCCTGCTCGCGACGATGACCGGGACATTGGGGCTTGGGAGTATGTCGTTCACCAACTGGCCCGGAAGGCTGGCGTGGATGTACCGCCCGCGAAGCTGATCAAACTCAACAACGACTTCCACATCTTCTGTGTGCAACGGTTTGATCGCGCGCATGGGGCCAGGCGCTTCTATGCCTCGGCGATGACGCTGCTGCGCAAGACGCAGAGCGAGGGCACAAGCTATCTGGAATTGGCTCAATTCATCCGGGCTCAGGGCGATGCAGCGCATGCAGATACGGACCTGGCGCAGCTATTCCGTCGCGTGGCATTCAACGTCGCAGTCGGCAACCGGGACGATCACCTACGGAACCATGGTTTCGTACTGGGCGAGACGGGGTGGCGCCTCGCACCGGCGTTTGACGTCAATTCGAACATCGACAAGGCGGAGCATGTCTTGAACATTGACGATGTGGATAACCGACCGAGCCTGGAGACTGTGCTCAGCACGGCGGCGTTCTACGGACTCAGTGACGACCATGCCCGGCAGGCAGTGGAAGAAGTTGCAGCAGCAGTGGATGGATGGCGGGACGCGGCCCGCAGGGTCGGTATTGCAGGCGCCGACATTGATCTGACGACAGGCGCCTTCTCGGCCCATGCGGAGCGCCGGGCGACCACAGGTCGATCCTGAGGCCGGTTCATGAATGACTTCCCAAAGCGATGAGCGGGAAGTGGAGCGGGTGATGGGAATCGAACCCACGACGTAAGCTTGGGAAGCTCAAGTTTTACCATTAAACTACACCCGCAATCGACGCAATCGATTGATGCACAAGGATTTACGGGTAAAATTGAAGGCCACGGAAATCCCTGAAGCCCTGCATTTTACCTCATTTTGAACCTTCCCAAGCCCCCCTCTCCCATCGTCACGGCGCAAACGCCCTCGGGCAGCACGCACATCCGCAGCTTCGTCCACCGCCGCGCCCACATCACGCCCAGCCAGGAACAGGCGATCGCAGAATGGCTGCCGCGCTGGTCGATCCGCTACCAGGGCACCCTCCTGGACCTGACGGCCGCCTTTGGCCGTTCGGCGCCGACGATCCTGGAAATCGGCTTCGGCATGGGCGAAACCACCCAGCAGATCGCCCAGGCACGGCCGGACGACAATTTCCTGGGCGTGGAGGTCTTCAACGCCGGCGTGGGCGCCCTGCTGAAACGCATCCACGAAAACGAACTGGGCAACGTCCGCATCATCCAGCATGACGCGGTCGAGGTGCTGCGCGACATGATCGCGCCGGGCTCGCTGGCCGGAGCGCACATCTATTTCCCGGACCCCTGGCCGAAAAAACGCCACCACAAACGCCGCCTGATCCAGCCGGCATTCATCGAACTGCTGGTCAGCCGCCTGGCGCCGGGCGCCTACATCCACTGCGCGACCGACTGGGAACACTACGCCCAGCAAATGCTGGATGTGCTGTCCGCCGACCCCGGGCTGCGGAACACCTGCGCCGACTACGCCCCTCGCCCCGACTATCGCCCCCTGACCAAGTTCGAGAACCGCGGACTGCGTCTGGGCCACGGGGTCTGGGATCTGATCTTCACGCGGCAGGCGCCGGCCGTCGCCGCTCACGACACAAAGGCAGACTGATGTATCCGGAAATCGAACCCTATGGCCAGGGCACCCTGGACGTCGGCCACGGCCATCACGTGTACTGGGAACTGTGCGGCAACCCGGAAGGCACACCGGTGGTATTCCTGCACGGAGGGCCGGGCGCGGGCTGCTCCGTCACCCATCGACGCCTCTTCGACCCCAGCCTCTACAACATCCTGTTGTTCGACCAACGCGGCTGCGGCCGATCCACGCCATCGGCCTGCCTGGAACACAACACGACCTGGGACCTGGTGGCCGACATCGAGCGGCTGCGCGCCGAGGTTCTGAAGGCCAAGCGGCTCGTGGTGTTCGGCGGCTCCTGGGGCTCCACGCTGGCCCTGGCCTATGCTGAAACCCACCCGGACCGGGTGCAGGCCCTGATTGTGCGGGGCATCTTCCTGCTGCGCCAGGCCGAACTGCGCTGGTTCTACCAGGAAGGCGCATCCTGGCTGTTCCCGGATATTTGGGAAAGCTATCTGGCCCCCATCCCCGAAGCCGAACGCGGCGACCTGATCGCAGCCTATCACCGCCGCCTGACGGGCGACGATCCGCATGCGCAACTGCAGGCGGCGCATGCCTGGACGCAATGGGAAAGCCACACCATCAGCCTGCTGCCCAATCCCCAGCACCTGCAGGCCCATGCAGCCGACCAGTCGGCGCTGGCCTTCGCCCGCATCGAAAACCACTACTTCATGAACAAGGGCTTCATGGAAGAAGGCCAGTTGCTGCGCGACGCGCACAAGCTGGCGAACATCCCCGGCGTGATCGTACAGGGCCGCTATGATGCCTGCACGCCGGCCAAGTCCGCCTGGGATCTGCACCACGCCTGGCCCACGGCCGATTTCCAGTTGATCCCGGACGCGGGCCACGCCTTCGACGAGCCCGGCATCCTGAAGCAGTTGCTGGCCGCCACGGACCACTTCGCCTGAAGGAGCCCCTGCCATGAGCCTGACCATTCATCTGAACGGCCACGAAACCCGCCTGGACCAGGTGCGCACCGTGGAAGACCTGATCGCCCACCTGGGCTACCAGGGCAAGCGCATCGCCGTGGAACGCAACGGCGACATCGTGCCGCGCAGCCAGCACGGACAGACCGCGCTGGCCGACGGCGACCGCCTGGAAATCGTCGTGGCGGTCGGGGGCGGGTGATTCACCCATGGCATACTGTGGGCATCCCCTCTTCAGAGACGCACCATGAAAGGCCACCCCGAAGTCCTCGTCTACCTGACACGCCAGCTGCGCGATGAACTCGCGGCGCGGGACCAGTATTTCATCCATTCCCGCCGCTACCAGGATCTGGGCCTGGAAAAACTGTTCCAGCGCAACGACCACGAAATGCAGGAAGAAACCCAGCACGCCGACAGCCTGCTGCAACGCATCCTGATGCTGGAAGGCGAACCCGACATGCGGCCCAGCGCCTTTACGCCCGGCAAGGACGTGCCCGGCATGCTGCGCGCCGATCTCGATCTGGAATACGAGGTCCGCGCCTCCTTGCGCGAAGGCATCGCGCTGTGCGAAAAACACGCGGATTTCGTCAGCCGGGACTTGCTGCTGCTGCAACTGAAGGACACCGAGTCCGACCACGCCTACTGGCTGGAAAAACAGATCGGCCTGATCGAACAGATCGGCCTGGAAAACTACCTGCAGTCCCAGGTCTGACCAGGCGGCGGGTCAGCGGAACCCGCCACCTCGCCCCATCCCGCCCAGGCCCTTCAGCCCGCCCATGGCGCGCATCATCTTCGCCATGCCGCCCTTTTTCATCTGTTTCATCATGCCCTGCATCTGCTCGAACTGCTTGAGCATGCGGTTGACTTCCTGGACCGGCACGCCGGAACCGGCCGCGATGCGGCGCTTGCGCGAGGCCTTGATCAGGTCGGGCTTGGCGCGTTCCAGCGCCGTCATGGAATTCAGGATGCCTTCGGTGCGGGCCAACTGCTTTTCGGCCTGGCCGCCCTGCACCTGGGACGCCGCCTGGGCGAACTGGGCGGGCAGTTTTTCCAGCAGGGACCCCATGTCCCCCAGTTTTTTCACCTGCTGCAGCTGGTCGCGGAAATCGTTCAGGTCGAAGCGGTCGCCGGACTTCAGCCGGGCCGCCAGTTTCTGCGCCTCGGCGATGTCGATGTTCTTCTGGGCCTGCTCGACCAGCGACACGATGTCGCCCATGCCCAGGATGCGCTGGGCCATGCGTTCGGGGTGGAAAGGCTCCAGCCCGTCCAGTTTTTCCGACATGCCGACGAATTTCAGCGGCTTGCCGGTGATCTGGCGCACCGACAGCGCGGCGCCGCCCCGGGCGTCGCCGTCCAGCTTGGTCATGACCACGCCGGTCAGCGGCAGGGCTTCGGAGAACGCGCGGGCCACGTTGACCGCATCCTGCCCCTGCATGGCGTCCACCACGAACAGGGTCTCGATCGGATTCAGCAGGCCATGCAGGGCGCGGATCTCGTCCATCATGGCCTGATCAATGCCCAGGCGGCCCGCCGTGTCGACGATCAGCACGTCGTAATGCTGGCGACGGGCGTGGTCCAGGGCGTCGCGGGCGATGTCCTGCGGTTTCTGCGTGGATTCGGTGGGCAGGAAATCGACCCCCACCTGGGCCGCCACGGTCTTCAACTGATCGATAGCGGCGGGACGATAGACGTCGGCGCTGACGACCAGCACCTTTTTACGACCGGTCTTGCGGCCGTGCTGGATATGGTTGCCCTCGGACAGCCACTTGGCCAGTTTGCCGGTGGTGGTGGTCTTGCCCGCGCCCTGCAGGCCCGCCATCAGGATCACGGCCGGGGGCTGCGCCGCCAGCGACAGTTCGCCGGCATCCGCCCCCAGGTCGCCGCCCATCAGGGCGGTGAGTTCCTTGTGCACGATCCCTACCAGCGCCTGGCCGGGATTCAGGCTGCCGGCGACCTCCTGCCCCAGGGCGGCGGTCTTGACCCGGCCGACGAAATCGCGCACTACGGGCAGGGCGACGTCGGCTTCCAGCAGGGCCAGCCGAACCTCGCGCAGCATTTCCTGAGTGTTCGACTCGGTCAGGCGGGCCTCGCCGCGCATCGTCTTGACGATGCGCGACAGGCGAGTGGTGAGGTTATCGAGCATGAGGCAAGTTCCACAAAACTGGTTGATCCGTCGGCCAGCGCATAAAATGGAAGCTTTTGTGGCGCACGCCGTGCGCCGGACACCGACAGGACTATGTCAGTCAGCATTGTATTTCACTTGCTTGCCGCGCTGGCCTACGCCGTACTGGGCCTGGCCCTGTGGCGACCGATCGCCCGCGCGCAGGACGTGCGGCCCAGCAGCGCCATCGGCCGCAGTTGCCTGCTGGGGGCCATCGCCCTGCACGGCATCGGCCTGGTCTCCGCCGTCATCGTGCCCACCGGCCTGCACCTGGGCTGGGCGCTGGCCCTGTCCACCGCCATGTGGCTGGGCATGATCGTCTTCTGGATCGAAAATTTCCTGCTGCGCCTGGACAGCCTGCTGCTGTTGCTGCTGCCGGCCGCCACCCTGATCAGCCTGCTGGCGGCGATCTTCCCGCACGGCTACCTGGTGCCGCACGCCAACAACGACTGGCTACGCATCCATCTGCTGATCGCCATGGTGGCCTACGGCCTGATCACCGTGGCCGCCCTGCACGCCATGCTGATGACCGTGCTGGACCGCCACCTGCACCGCCCCATCGAGGCCGAAGGCGAACAGGGCCCGATCGCCCGCGCCATGGTCGCCATGCCGCCCCTGCTGACGCTGGAACAACTGCTGTTCCGCCTGATCGGCATCGGCTTCATCATCCTGACCCTGACCGTCATCACCGGCATCATCGTGTCCCTGCGCCTGGGCGGCCACGCCCTGCCCATGGACCACAAGACCGTCTTCACCCTGCTGTCCTGGGTGACGTTCGGCGTGCTGCTGGCCGGGCGCCGGATCCAGGGCTGGCGCGGGCGCCTCGCCCTGCGCTGGACGCTGACCGGCTTCGCCTTCCTGCTGCTGTCCTACACCGGCAGCCGTTTCGTCCTGGAAGTCATCCTTCAAAGAGGCACACTTGGGTAAGCTCCTGCTCTGGGCGGTCATCATCCTGGCCATCCTGTTCGTTTCGCGCATCCTCAGCCATCAAAAGGCCCAGGCCCGGCAGGCCGCCGCCCGTCGCCAGGACGTCGAGTCCCGCGACGCCGCCGAATCCATGGTGCGCTGCGCTCACTGCCATATTTTCATGCCCCGTTCCGAGGCCTACATGAGCCAGGGCAAGACCTGGTGCAGCGCGGAACACGCGCGGCTGGGGTTAAGAAAGTGACGGTGGCGGGCCCGTCCGCCGACCATGCGACGGGCGCCGCCGCCGCTGCCTTGACGATCCAGCCGGACGGCTGGCTGCCGCTGATGGGACCCGGCGTACTGCGCCGCCCTTCCCCCAACCACGACCTACGGCCCGGTGGCGAAGATCCCTACCTGCTGGTGATCCACAACATCAGCCTGCCGCCCGGCGTGTTCCAGGGCGACGCCATCATCGATTTCTTCCAGAACCGCCTGGATATCAGCGCGGACCCCTGGTTCGAGAACATCCGCGACATGCGGGTGTCGGCCCATTTCCTGATCCGCCGCGACGGCACGATCGTGCAGTTCGTGCCGACGGTGCTGCGGGCCTGGCATGCGGGGGTATCATCGTTCGAAGGGCGGGAACGCTGCAACGATTTTTCGGTCGGGATTGAACTGGAAGGCACGGATACGCTGGCGTATACGGATGCGCAGTATGCGCGGCTATCCGATCTGGCGGCGGCGATTCGAACGCGGCATCCGATCCGGGCCATCCAGGGACACGAGCACATCGCGCCGGGTCGGAAAACCGATCCGGGGCCATCGTTTGACTGGAAGCGGTTTGAACACTCTACGAGGTAGCCATGAAACCACGTGTCAGTCTGATCACGCTGGGGGTGGATGATCTTCAGCGCGCGTTGACGTTCTACCGGGACGGATTAGGGCTACCCACCGAAGGCATCATCGGCGAACAATTCGAGAATGGCGCCGTTGCCTTTTTCGACCTGCAGCCGGGGCTGAGGCTGGCTGTGTGGCCCCGCAAGAGCTTGGCCAAGGATTCCGGCCTGCCGCTGGGGGCGGCCAGCGCCACGGAGATCAGCCTTGCGCACAATGTGTCATCGCGCGCTGAAGTGGACGAGGTCATGGACCAGGCGAAAGCGGCTGGCGCCGTGGTTGTGAAACCCGCCCAGAATACGTTCTGGGGCGGGTATGCGGGGTATTTCCAGGATCCGGACGGGCATCTTTGGGAAGTGGCCTGGAATCCGGAGATGTTGCCTGGGGATTGATGGTTCGCCGGGCCGAACCACCTGCGACGTCAGGTTTAAGGCAGACGGTATCCGCCGCGACGGGCGCCGTTCAACTATGAACAGTGCCGCCGTCCACGTTGATGATCTGTCCGTTGACGTAGCTCGACGCCGGGCCGCACAAGAACTCGATCACCGTGGCGACCTCCCGCGGTTCCGCGAAGCGGCGGATCGGGATTTCCGCCATCAGCGCGTCGGCGCGCTCCGCAATCAGCTGGCGCGTCATCGGCGTCAGGATAATGCCGGGAGCCACGGCGTTGACGTGCACACGTGGCGCGAAACGCCGTGTCATAGCGCGCAGCATGCCCGCGATAGCGCCTTTGGCCGCCGAATAGGCGATGCGATCCAGCCCTCCTCGACGAAAGGCAAGCGAGCTGGCGAACACGATCCGCGCCGGCTGCGCGGTTGTGCCTGTGCCATGGGCATGCATCAGACGGCCGAGCTGGTACCCATTCCGGACATTGGCTGCCATGGTCGAATCGAACAGAGACAGATCGTCCAGATCGTCCAGGTCCGGCAGAGAAATACCCGCCAGATGGACCAGCGCATAGGGGAAACCTCCTTCCCTCAGGGCGCGCAGGCAGGCGTCGTGATCGTCCAGCCCATTGACCTGCAGCGACACGGCGTCCGACCCGCCCAGCGCGTCCCGTGCACGCTCCAGCGCCTCAGCGGACACATCCACCAGGCGAACGCGGGCGCCCGCCTCCAGGAACACGCGGGCAGTCTCCACGCCGATCCCGCCTGCGCCGCCGCTAATCAGGACGGTCTTGTCTGCATAGAAACCCACAATGCCTCTCCTCTCAGAATCAGACAGCCACGGATCAGGCCATCTCGCTGGCGATGGTATGGAAATCCTGATCGCGCAACAGCTTCCAGACGCGGCTGCGGAAATCGACGAAGCTAGGCAGGTCCATCACATCCTCAATGCGCTCGTGCCGAGACCACTGTTCCAAGCGGCGCGTGCTGCCCACGTCGATGTCGGCCACGATGGAGCCTCCCTGGCGGCTCATCACCACTACCCGGTCGGCCAGATAGACGGCCTCCTCGACGGCATGCGTGATGAACATCACCGTGCGCGGCGAGATCGCGCACAGACGCAGCAGTTCTTCCTGCATCACGGTGCGTGTCTGCGCGTCAAGCGCGCCGAAGGGTTCGTCCATCAACAGCACCTCGGGTTCCAGCGCATAGCTGCGGGCGATCGCCACGCGCTGCTGCATGCCGCCGGACAACTGGTGCGGATAGGCGTCTTCGCGGCCCTGCAGCCCCATCAACCGCACATAGTGCGCTACCTGCGCATCGCGTTCCGCATCTCGCAGGCCCTTGCAGCGCAGACCGAACGCGATGTTCTCGGCCACCGTCTTCCACGGGAACAGGGCGAACTGCTGGAAGACCACCGCCCGGTCTGGGCCGGGGCCGTTCACACCCTCGCCCCCGACCAGGACCTGGCCCGACGTGGGCGCATCCAGGCCCGCGGCCAACCGCATCAGCGTGGTCTTGCCGCAGCCGGACGGGCCTACGATGGCGACGAACTCGCCGTCGCGCACGTGCAGGTCAATGTTCTCCAGCGCAGCAGTAGCCTCGCCATTGCGTGTAAAGACGCGCCCGATCTGCTGAAAACGGATGTCGCTCATAGATGTCTCCTATCCTTAATCTGTCGTTCAGGCGCTCTCGCGGGGCACGATGGCGAACCCTACGTCATGCACAGGGGGGTCGACCGTCTCGCCCCGCAGGCGGCGCAGCACCAATTCGGCGGCCTTGCGCCCGATCTCGCGCTGGCGCACGTTGACAGTAGTCAACCGGGGCTGGATGGCGCGCCCCAGCGGCGTATCGTCGAATCCCGCCACCGCCACGTCCTGCGGCACGCGGATGCCCAGACGTGTCGCCTCGAGCACGAAGCCGGCGGCGATCATGTCGCTGGCAACGAAAATGGCCTGTGGCCGCTGCTGCCCCGGCGGGGTTGCATGAAATTGCTGTGCCAGCTCGGCGCCGCTTTCCAGTTCCATCGGCGCCGATCCAATCCAGGCCTCCATGGCGGGCAGATTGGCCTCCGCCAGCGCCTGTCGGAAGCCTTCCTCACGCGCGCGGGTGCGGTCGTTGTCGCTCTGCGTCCCCCCCCGGTACGCCAGCCGCGTATGGCCCTTGGCGATCAGGTAGCGCGTGACTTCCAGTCCGGCCTTGAAATTGGAAAACCCAACTGCCACGTCTATGGGCTCCGGCCCCACATTCCAGGTTTCCACTACCGGCGTGCCCGCCTTGCGCAGCATGGTGCGCGTGGCGCGAGTGTGCGTGAAGCCGGTCAGAATGACCGCATCGGGCCTATAGGCAAGCAGCCCGCGCAGCAGGGTCTCCTCATACTGGGCATCGTAGCCGCTGTGCGCAATGATCAGCGAAAACCCATGCTCGTGCAGTACCTCGTTGATGCCATGCACGGTGTCGGCGAAGACCGAGTTGGCGATGTTGGGCAGCAGCAGGGCCACCAGCTTGCTGCCCCGGCGCGACAGGGCGCGGGCCGTATAGTCGGGCACGTAGCCCAGTTCGGACACGGCCCGTAGAACAGAGGCGCGCGTCTCGGCCGCCACCGACGGGTGATTGGACAGCACGCGAGACACAGTGATCGGGGCGACCCCCGCGTACTCGCCCACGTCGCGCATCGTCAGGGACTGTCGCTTGTGGTTGCTCATATGCCGAAGCCCTCGCGGATCACCCGCATGAAGCGCTGCGCAACTGCGCGCCCATCGTCATACCGGGATTCCCAGACTGCCAGGGCGTTGGCGTGGTCTTCTGCCAGCATCGGCCGGGAGAAGGCCTCGACGCCCACGATCCCCCGATAACCCAGGCGGGCCGCTTCGCGCGCCCATGCGGTCAAATCCAGCGAACCGTCAAAGGCGTCGCCCCGGTGGCTCTGATCCAGCTCCAGATAGGCAAGCCTAGGCAAGGCGGCCCCAATCGCCGCATAGGGGTCTGTTTCGTCGATGCTCATATGAAAAGTGTCGAGATGCAAGTACACGTTATCGTGCCTTATCGCCTCCAAAAACGCGAGTCCCCGGCGGGAGTCATAGAGCAACGGCGTCTCGTAACGATTGACCACTTCCAGCGCCAGCCGCACACCCGCGCGGCCGGCCTGCTCGGCCACCTCGCGCATGGATTCCGCGGCGCGCAGGAAAGCCGCGTCGGATAAGGGCCGGTCGGCCTTGTGAATGGGCCCGTACAGCACTCCGCCGATCTGCTCCGACCCCATGTCGCGCGCCAACCGGACGGCCTGGCACAGATGAGCGATGCCGCGCGCACGCACGGCAGCGTCCTCCGCCCCGATGTCCAGGTCGAACGACAGTCCGCAGGTGTTCAGGGGTGCCAGTCCGTGCCGGTCGAACGCCTTCGCCAACCCCTCGGGCTGGATGTCCTCGAACCGCCTCAGCGGCACCACCACATAGTCGTAACCAATCTCGGCGGCGTCCGCCAGCGTGCATTCCAGGCCCGCCGGACTCCAGTCCTTTCCCCAAACGGCGGCGTGGATGGCCGTGCGCACCATGTCAGCGCCCTCCCGACTCGAACATCGCGCGGATGCCCGCCAGCGCATCCGCCGACTGTGCATCTCCGATCGCCTCACCGGGGTCGCCGCGCATCGTGTAGCCTCCGTCGACGGGCAGGATGGCGCCGGTGATGAAGCTGGAGGCCGGAAGGGCCAAAAAGGCAATGGCGTGGCCGATCTCCTGAGGCAAACCCCAGCGACCAGCCGGCGCGCGCTGGGCGTACCAGTCGTAGTCCAGCATGCCGGCGTCCAGCCGCGCCTGCAGCGTCTCCGTCAGGATGTAGCCGGGCGCCACGGCGTTGACCGTGATGCCCTGGCGCGCCACCTCGACCGCTAGCGCCCGGGTGAATCCATTGATGGCGTGCTTGGCCATGGCATAGCCGCTACGGAACGGCAACCCCAGCACGCCCAACACCGAGGAAATATTGATGATGCGCCCGAAGCCACGCACCGCCATGCCCGGCAGCACCGCCTGAGCGCACAGGTAAGCGCCATGCACGTGCACCTCGATCATCGTCTGCACATCCGCCAGCGGCATCTCGGCCACAGGAGCCAGGCGCGGCGTCATGATCCCGGCGCCATTGACCAGGATGTCGACACGGCCCAACCCTGCCTCGCAGCAAGACACCGCTTCCGACACCTCATCGGCCTGGCGGACATCGGCCGCCGCCCAGACCGTCGGCACCCCGAAGCGCGCCGACAACTCAGCCGCTGCCCGCTCGGCGGCTGCGGAGTCCATATCCACCACGGCGATCGCGGCGCCCCGACGCGCGCACTCAGCGGCGGTGGCATACCCAATGCCCTGCCCAGCGCCCGTCACCAGGGCGGCCAAGCCGGAAAGACTTTCTAGATCCACTGCGGTCATTTCGTTCGTCCTATGCATGCAGCCGCCACGCGCCCTCACGTGGCGGCCCGCCGCGCTTACAGCGCGCCCGGCTTGCCCTCGGCGAACGCCTTGAGCTTCGGATGGCTGTTGATGTAGTCGATCACGACGGGATTGATGTAAGCCTTGGCATCCATCACCTTGGGAATCGTGCCTGCGCTCTTGAAGAACTCCGCCAGACGCGTGCTCTCCTTGTCCAGCAGCGAGGGGCCCGCGCTGCGGTCGAACGCCTTCGTCTGCTCGGCCAGATTCCAGTAGTCGCGGGTTTCGACCTCGCCCACCATCTCGTCCGGACTCAACACCACACCGCCTTTGTCATAGAACGTCTTCATCGCCGCCAGCGTCGCGGAGCGATCCTCGCGCATTACGTTCAGCGTACGCAGATATAACGCGGCGAAACGCGCTACGGTCTCCAGATTTTCCTGCAGGTAGTCCGGCCGCACCACCATGTTCGCGGTCACCACTACGCCCGACGTCGCGCCGTCGCACAAGGGCTTGCCGCCGGCCTGCTCCATCCGGGCCATATGGGGATACCAGATCGCCCCCACCGGAATGTCGCTGCCCTTGAAGGCATCCACGATCGCGCCGGGCGCGATGTTCACCGCCTGCACATCCCCGGGCTTCAAGCCCATCTTGGCGAAGCATGCCTGAGCAGCGTAGTCCGCTGTGGAATTGCTGGGAACGAGGTACTGCTTGCCCTTCAGGGCCTTCACCGGATCAGCCTTGATGGCGTCGTAGACGCTGTCACGGGCAATCACGCCGCTGGCGCGGGAGTCGTCGATCAGAATCAGGACCGACTGCAGATTGAAACGCGACGCGCCCAGCAACGCGGGAGGGCCACCCATCAGACCGATGTCCCACGTCTTGGAGGGCACCGCCGCCACCTGCTGGGCGCCGGCCACGAACGACGTCATATTGCCAGGCTTCAGACCCGCCTCGGCCCACCAATCGCGATCCTCGGCGATCTGCAGAGGCACGCCGTGGATGGTGACCTGGTAGCTCACATTGACTGGGGTCGGCCCGGCGGCTACGGCCGTGCCGGCAAGGCTGCTTAGAAAGACGGCGGCCGCCAGCCGGCGCAAGAACGGGCGTCGAAGCGCGGGAACGGATGTATGCATGTTTTTGTCTCCTTGATGAATATGCTTGATTGGACAGGCCGGACTCCGTTCAGGAAGCCGATCCGCCCAGCCTCCTATCGACGAATCGCTCGAAATGCCGGAACAGCCATTCGAGCAGTAGGCCGACGAGTCCAATGGCCAGCATGCCGACCAGGACGACGACGATGGTCCGGTTCATCTGTCCCCGGACCATCAGATACGCCAAGCCGGAAGACGCCACGATCAGTTCGGCGCCCACCAGCGACTGCCAGGCGTTTCCAGCCGCGACACGCAGTGCCGCGACGATGGAAGGCATAGCGCTGGGCAGCATGACTTCCAGCAGGATGCGCATATGGCGCGCACCCAGCATGCGTGCCGCCTCCAGCAGGCGCACATCCACCAGCCGCGCACCGCCGTAGGCGCCGATGACACAGGCCGGGAACGCGCCCGAAAAGATGATGAGCACCGGCCCGCCGAAGCCCGTGCCAAACCACAGCACCGCGAACGGCACCCAAGCGATCGGCGCGATGAAGCGTAATAGGTTGAATATCGGCTTGACCAGGGCATCCAGCCCGCGCCAATGCCCCATCGCCATGCCTAGCGGAATACCAACGGCCACCGCCAGCCCGAATCCGGCCAGGAACCGTGCCAGACTGAACAACAGGTGGGTTTCCAGCGTGGCTCCGGCGAACGGTTCCCGCAGCATCTGTCCCATCGCCGCCACCACGGCCAGTGGCGAAGCGAGCAGGGTCGAATCAGCCAGCCACATCGCGGTTACCTGCCACAGCCCCAGGAAGGCGACGACTCCTAATACACCGATCCAGCGCCTCGGCGGGATGTCGACCGCCACCCATCCGTCCGTGCGAAGCGGCGCACGGGCGTTCACAGTTTTTTCCATGGCATCACCCGTTTTTCGAGCCGTTCCAGCAGCAGACTGCTGAGCATGCCCAGCACTGCCACGGTGATCATGCCCACCAGGATCATGGCGGGATACACGTCATCCTTGCCAGTGCTCAGCACCTTGCCCACACCCCAGATGGCGCCCAGCAGCTCTGCCGCCACGATCACCGTCCACGACGTCTGCAGCGCCAGGCGCAGGCCGATCATGATGTGCGGCATAGCACCAGGCAGGATGACGTGGCCCAACCACATCCAGCCGCGCGCGCCGCTCACTCGCGCCGCCGCCAGCAAGGTGCGGTCAATGCGCTCAACACCCGTGGCTGTGTTGATCACCAGCGGCACCGACGAAGCCAGCGCAATGACGAACAGTTTGGAGCCGTCGCCCAGGCCGAACCACAGCAACGCCAGCGGAATCCAGGCCAGCGGTGGGACGGGCCGTACGAAATTGAAGATCGGCAGCAGAAAATCTCGCCAGAAGGCTGACATCGACACCACTAGCCCCAGCGCCAGGCCCGCGACCGTCGCCAACGCGAAGCCACGCGCCACCAGCCACGTGCTGGTCGCCACGTGCTTGGCGAGATCTCCCCCCGCATAGCTCTCGAAGGTGATCTGCCGCAGCGACTCGACAAAGGAAGCCGGGTCGGGAAAATATACGGTGTCGACCCAGCCCGCCGGGCCGGTCGCCACCCACCACAGCACCAACAGCGCCAGCAACGACAACGTGCTGGTCGCCCACAGCACCCAGGGGCGGGACCGCCTCATGCGCACGCGCTCCCGGCGACCACGCCCTGCCAGACCTGTGCCCAGGCCTCATAGTCAGCCGCCAAGCGGCTCTCAAACTGCACATCGTCGATCTTTCCGGCCAGCCATGCGGACGCGGGCACCATGAACAAGGTACGGCCAATGGCAAAGCCCTGGATCAGAGGCCGGCCACGGACGGCCGCCATCGCCGCCGCCAGGTCTTCACGGCCACGCCCTCCGCCCAGCAGCAGTACGCCCCGGCACATCGGATTGTCGCGGTGGATGGCCGCTTCGATCGGGTCCCAGGCTGCTGGATCGGAAAAGGCCGGCAGCTTCCACCAATCCGGCTTGACCCCCAACGACTGGATCGCCTCGATGCGCGCCACGACCCGCGCCGCATCCTCCGCAGTATCCTCGTGCACCAGCTCCAGCAGCAGCTCCATGCTGTAGAGCGACACGGCCGCGTACAGATCCCGCAAGCGCTCGGCCTGCAAGGTCCACGAATGCTCGTCTTCGACGGGCACCAAGCATTTGACGATCTGGTGACGCGGCCAATGCGCCAGCTGCACAGCTGCTGGCAGATCGCCCTGCAGGCGCAGCGGCGCTGGTCCTGTGTGCTCGAGCTTCCGGCCCACCCAGCCGATTTCGGCGCCCACGCGCAGCAAGGCCTCTTCACCCTCGATGTCATCGAACAGTACGCCCAGATACGGATGGCTCGGCGCAAGCCGCAGCGCCACATCCGCGATCAGACGCTTGAGCGCTGGAATGCTGCGGCCGGGCGCCTGTGGCAAGGCCTCAAACGGCGCCACGTGGTCCGCTGCCATCACCAGCGCCGGCGAACGGCGCGGGCGCCGCGTCGTCGTGCGATGCAGGTAGGCCAGGTACTCGCTGCGATGCAGCGCGCGATCCCGCAGTCCCTCTGACAGAAACCATTCCAGCTCCGCCGCCGTGGGCGAAGCCGGCGAACAGCCATGGCGCGACACGACCAGCGCGCCGGTCGCATTGCCGCGTCGGCAGCAGGCTTCCCAGGGCTGATCCCGCAGCCAGCCCGACAGGAAGCCCGACAGGAAGCCGTCGCCGGCGCCCACCACGTTGAATACCTCCACCGGAAAGCCCGGCCCCACGATGCCCTCGTCGATCCGATCGGGGATGGAACCAGGGAACACAACGCATCCCTCGGCGCCCCGCTTGAGCACGATGGCAGCCGACGTCAGTCGGCGTATCGCTCGCAGCGCCTCGATGGTATCGATATCACCACCAGCGATATGAATCTCTTCCTCTGTGCCGACGATCAGGTCACAATCAGCCATGTAGCGCTGGCTGGCCCGGGTGACCGCGTCCGACCCCACATAGCGGCTTTCACCGCCGTCCCTGGCCACCAGCCCCCAGAACACCGGACGATAGTCGATGTCGAAGATCACGCGGGTGCCACGGGCCCGTGCCCGGGCGATGGCGGCGCCAATGTTGGCGGCGGCAGACTCGGTGGTCAGGTGGGAGCCCGACACCAGCAACGCGCGCGCCGAGCCGATATAGTCTTCCGTGTAGTCGCTCGGCTCGATGGCCATGTCGGCGCAGTTCTCGCGGTAATGCAGCAGCGGAAAGGTGTCCTTGTCACGGATGCCCAGGAAGGCCACGGCTGTGAGCCGAGCAGGATCGGCCACAACATGGCGCGTGTCCACCCCTTCTCGCGCCAGGCTTTCACGTAGGAAACGGCCGTTGTGGTCGTCGCCCACGCGAGTGATGAGGCCCACATTCAGGCCCAACCGTGCGGTGCCGATGGCAATGTTGGCGGGGCAGCCGCCCACGTAGCGCGAGAAGGAAGACACGTCTTCCAGGCGCGCACCGACCTGGTCGCCATAAATGTCAACAATCGTGCGACCCATAGTGATCAGGTCGAGGGGACGGGAAGAGGTCATGGAAAAATAGGCTCGGAGTGATTTGGTATCGATGTCATTACAATGACACACTATAAGAACCAGCGGCCATCCGTGAAAACCCTAGGCACTACCGGCGTCGGAGTACGCCACGACGCGGCTCTGCTCGCGGAATCTACGGCCCGGCTGTGCCAGGCCGGCAGGTGACAGTCGTCTCCGCTCCAGCCATAATCAATCCACGACCCCGCCGGAACCCACCCATGCCCACCCTCCCCCAAAAAGCCCAATCCTTCCACGCCCTGCACCACACAGATCGCGCCTTCATCATCCCCAACCCCTGGGACATCGGCACGGCGCGACTGCTCGCAGGCATGGGCTTCCAAGCCCTGGCGACCACCAGCGCGGGCTATGCCTACACCCTGGGCGTACCCGACTACCAAGTCAGCCGGGATAAGATGCTGGCGCACGTCGCGGAACTGGTGGCGGCGACCGACCTGCCCGTCAGCGCGGACATGGAAGCCGGCTACGCGGACACGCTGGACGGTGTGGCGGAGACCTACCGCCTGACAGCGCAGACAGGGGCAGTGGGCGCATCCATCGAGGACGCCACGGGTCGAGCCGACGACCCGATCTACGATCTGGCGGAAGCCGTGAACCGGGTCAAGGCTGCGGTCGAAGCTGTCCGATCACTGCCCTACCCGTTCACGTTGACGGCCCGGGCGGAAAACCATCTGCATGGGCGATCCGACCTGAAAGACACGATCCGCCGCCTGCAGGCCTACCAGGACGCGGGCGCCGACGTTCTCTACGCACCGGGGCTGCGGACTCGAGAAGACATCGCGGCGGTCGTGAGTTCGGTGGATCTGCCGGTCAATGTGCTGATGGGGGCGCCGGGGATGAATCTCTCGGCCCACGATCTGTCGGACATCGGCGTCAAACGGATCAGCGTGGGTAGCGCGCTCAGCCGGGCGGCGCTGGGCGCGTTCCTGCGCGCCAGCCGGGAAATGCTGGAACAGGGGACGTTCACGTTTGGGGAAGACGCGATCAGCTACGCCGATATTGCACAGATGTTGAAATAGCAGTCCCTGCAGATACGGCCTACTTTGACTCTCTGCATCAGCGGATTCGTCAAAAGGCCAGCGCCGGATAACAGCTGGATCGGCTATCCGGCACAGGTTAGGCGCTACTCGGCCTTAGCCCTTCAACGCCGCTGCATGAAACGCCACGTGATCGCCAATGAAGCTCGCGATGGAATAGTAGCTGTGGTCATGCCCTTCATTCCTGCGCAGGGTCAGCGGGTATTCGGCCTCGCGGCAGGCGGCTTCCAGCAACTCAGGGCGTAGCTGCCCTTCCAGGAATTCATCTTCCAGACCCTGGTCCACCAAGAGCGGCAGGCGCTCGGCATCGGCGGACAACGCACGGATCAGCTCGACCGCATCCCACTGCGTCCAAGCGGCAGCATCATCCCCCAGATAGGCGGCAAAGGCCTTTTGCCCCCAGGGCACCTGTGTCGGCGCGACGATGGGCGCAAAGGCGGACACGCTGCGGTAGCGGCCGGGGTTGCGCAGGGCCGTGACCAGGGCGCCATGACCGCCCATGGAATGGCCCGAAATGCTGCGCACGCCGGAAGCCGGGAAGTGCTGTTCGATCAGATCGGGCAGTTCCTGGGCCACGTAATCCTGCATACGGTAATGCCCGGCCCACGGGGCCTGGGTGGCGTTCAGGTAGAAGCCCGCGCCCTGCCCCAGGTCGTAGGCGGCATCATCGGCCACGCCTTCGCCGCGCGGGCTGGTGTCGGGGGCGACCAGGATCAGGTTGTGCAAGGCGGCATAGGCCTGGGCGCCGGCCTTGGTGATGAAGTTCTGTTCGGTGCAGGTCAGGCCGGACAGCCAGTACAGCACGGGGCAGGGTTCGCCGCGCACGGCGGCGGCGGGCAGGTAGATGCCGAAGCGCATGGCGCAGTTCAGCACCTTGGATTCATGCTGCCAGACTTCTTGGCGGCCGCCGAAGTTGGTGTGGCGCTCTACGCGCGTCAAAGTCAAAGCAGATTGTTGGGAAACTTCATTCACTAGGTTTTTTTCCTCTCAAAAAAGCCAAGGCCGGCAAGCGCCGGCCACAGGCAAAACACAGATCTGGCCAGAGCAGATCAGTAATGCACCACCGAGCGGATCGACTTGCCTTCGTGCATCAGGTCGAAGGCCGCGTTGATGTCGTCCAGCCCCATGGTGTGGGTGACGAAAGGTTCCAGGTCGATGTCGCCGCGCATGGCTTCCTGCACCATGCCGGGCAACTGGGACCGGCCCTTGACGCCGCCGAAGGCCGTGCCGCGCCAGGATCGGCCGGTGACCAGCTGGAACGGCCGGGTAGAGATTTCCTGGCCGGCGCCGGCCACGCCGATGATGATGGACTGGCCCCAGCCCCGATGTGCGGATTCCAGCGCGGCGCGCATGACGTTGACGTTGCCGATGCACTCGAAGCTATGGTCCACGCCCCAGCCGGTCATGCCGACGATGACCTGCTGGATGGGCTCGGCGTGGTCCTTGGGGTTGACGCAGTCGGTGGCGCCGAAGACCTGCGCCAAGGCGAATTTGTCGGGGTTGGTGTCCACCGCAATGATACGCCCTGCCCCGGCCTGGCGGGCGCCCTGGACCACGGCCAGGCCGATGCCGCCCAGGCCGAAGACCGCTACGGTGTCGCCGGGCTGGACTTTCGCCGTGTTGCGCACGGCGCCGATGCCGGTGGTCACGCCGCAGCCCAGCAGGCAGACCTGCTCGGGATTGGCCTGGGGGTCGATCTTGGCCAGGGAGACCTCCGCCACCACGGTGTATTCGCTGAAGGTCGAACAGCCCATGTAGTGGTAGATCGGCTGGCCCTGGTAGGAAAACCGGGTGGTGCCGTCGGGCATCAGGCCCTTGCCCTGGGTGGCTCGCACGGCCACGCACAGATTGGTCTTGCCGGACTTGCAGAACAGGCATTCGCCGCATTCGGCGGTGTACAGGGGGATCACGTGATCGCCGGGGACCACGCTGGTGACGCCCTCGCCCACTTCCACCACTACGCCGGCGCCTTCGTGGCCCAGCACGGCGGGGAAGACGCCTTCCGGGTCATCGCCGCTGAGGGTGAAGGCATCGGTGTGGCAGACGCCCGTGTGGGTGATTTTGATCAGGACTTCGCCCTTGCGGGGCGGTTCGACGTCGATTTCGACGATCTGCAGGGGTTTGCCGGCCTCGAAGGCGACAGCGGCGCGGGATTTCATCAGCAAGACTCCAAATTCAGATGATTCAGGCGGAGAGCGGCCCCATCGGGCCCGGCCTCGTGCCGGCGGAAAGATCGCGCATCCGGCAGGCCCGATCAGGACATTCCTGGCCGATTATGGACAGAAGTCGGCCATAAGACAAACCGGCCAGTTCCCGGGACGACAATCCCGGGAACTGACCGGCAGGCGCATGCTCGGAAAACATGCGCGGAAAGAAGGCGCTGCGCCGGGCCATCACCCGGCACGACCATCGGTCAGAATTGCCGCTGCGCCACCCCCCAGGGGTTGTCGTCCCGCAAGGCCTCGGGCAGCACGCCCGACGGCACGTCCTGATAGCAGACGGGCCGCAGGAACCGGTCGATGGCCATCGTGCCGACCGAGGTCGTGCGGGCGTCCGAGGTCGCCGGGAAGGGGCCGCCATGCACCATGGCATGACAGACTTCGACACCGGTCGGAAAGCCGTTGACCAGGATGCGGCCAGCCTTCAGTTCCAGTTCCGGCAGCAGGGCCTGCATCCAGGCGTCGTCATCCGCCGTCTGGCCGTGCAGCGTGGCCGTCAGCTGGCCTTCCAGCGCGCGGGCGATGGCGATCATCTCGTCCAGGCCATCGCATTCGATCAGCACGGTGCTGGCGCCGAAGACCTCGGCGCCCAGATGCTCCGGGTCCGCCAGGAAGGCGGCGGCCGACGTCAGGGCCACGGAGGCCTGGCACTGGTTCACGCCTTGGGGCTCCTGCCCCCGGGCCAGGATGCGGACCCGGGGATGGGCCTGCAGGCTTTCCACGCCGGACTGATAGGTCTTGTGGATGCCGGCCGTCAACATCGTGCCGGGGGCGGACGCGGAGACCTGCTCCGCCACGGTGTCGATGAAGCGCTGGAAGTCCGGGCCGCGCACCCCGATCACCAGGCCCGGATTGGTGCACAACTGGCCGGCGCTGCCGGTCAGCGACGCGACGAAGCCCTGCGCGGTCTGTTCGGCGCGGGCCTGCAAGGCGCCCGGCAGCAGGAACACGGGGTTGACGCTGCTCATCTCGGCGAAGACGGGGATGGGCTCGGGCCGCGCAGCGGCCGCCTGCATCAGCGCCAGGCCGCCCTGGCGCGAACCGGTGAAAGCTACCGCCTTGATCAGGGGATGACGCACCAGTTGCAGGCCGATCTCGCTGCCCGGCCCGGTCAGCAGGGAAAACACGCCAGGCGGCAGGCCGCATTCCTGCACGGCGGCGGCCAGCGCGCGGCCGACCAGTTCCGAAGTGCCCAGATGGGCGGAATGGGCCTTGACCACGACCGGACAACCCGAGGCCAGGGCCGACGCCGTATCGCCGCCCGCCACGGAAAAGGCCAGCGGGAAATTGCTGGCGCCGAACACCGTCACGGGGCCGATGGGAATGCGGCGCAGGCGGATGTCGCTGCGCGGCATGGGCTTGCGATCCGGCTGGGCATGCTCAATGCGCACGCCCAGCCAGTCGCCGCGCCGCACGACGTCGGCGAACAGGCGCAACTGGTTGACGGTGCGACCCAGTTCGCCGCGCAGGCGCGCCTGCGGCAAACCGGTTTCCTGCATGGCGCGCTCGATCAGCACGTCGCCCAGTCCTTCGACGCGGTCAGCCGCCGTGTCCAGAAAGGCGGCGCGCGCCGTCAGGGACAGATTGCGATAGGCCAGGAAGGCGTCCTGAGCCAGACGCACGGCCTGATCCACCTGGGCGGCATCGGCCCCCCGCCATTCGGGGGCCAGCGCCCGCCCGGTCGACGGATCCACGGAATGCGCCGCCACGCCGGCGCCTTGCACCGCCTGGCCGCCGATCAACAAATTGCCGGTCACTTGCATCAACGAATCTCCTGTACGGCGGTGAGCGCATCGGCCGGCTGGCGTCCGATGGGATTGCGCAAGGGCCGCCCGAATCCTTGCAGCGAGATCTCGAAACGATCTTCCGCCTGCGTCTTGACGCCGTCGGCGAAGCTGAGCGTCGAGGTGCCGAAGAAATGCACGTGGACGTCGCCCGGCCGGCGAAAGCCCGCGTATTTGAAATGGTGGTGTTCCAGATTGGCCAGGGTGTGGGCCATATTGGCTTCGCCCGTGACGAAGGGCTTGGACCACAGCACCTGCCCGTCGCGCACGATGCGGGATTCGCCTCGCAGGTCGGCAGGCAGGTTGCCGATCAGGATTTCCGGCCCGAAACTGCAGGCGCGCAATTTGGAATGCGCCAGCCAGAGATAGTTGTGGCGTTCGGTGACGTGGTCCGAAAACTCGTTGCCCACGGCAAAACCCACACGCACCGGAGTGCCGTCGGGGGCGATCACGTACAGGCCGACCAGTTCGGGCTCTTCGCCCGCGTCCTGTGCGCAGCCGGGCACCGGCAAGGCGCATTCCGGCGCCACGACGCAGTCGCCGTCGCCCTTGTAGAACCACTCCGGCTGCACGCCGATCCGGCCCGGCGCGGGACGCCCGCCTTCCAGGCCCATCTTGAACATGCGCATGGAATCGCTCAGGTTCGCGTCGTCGGCATTCAGCTTGGCATGCATGGCATCGCGCGTATCGGCGCTGCCCAGGTGGGTCAGGCCGGTGCCGGTGACCAGGCAATGCGCGGCATCGGGATGCGTCAGCGGCGGCAGCAGCCGCTGGGTGTCGATCAGCTCCTGATAGGACAGCACACTGTTGCCCAGATGTTGCTGGATCAGGTCCTTCAGCGCCACGCCGTGCTGCACGGCCATCATGGCCAGGGCGTAAGTGCCGCCCACGACCTCGATGACACTGGCCTGGTCGGTGTCGTCCACCAGGGCGGCCTTGACCCCCTGGGCATCTTTGAATTGAATCAATCGCATCATGAATCCTTTTCTCTGACTCTCGCGCTGTGCCGACTCGACCTATTCGATGATCGTGAACTGATCGCGATAACGCTCGGACAGGCTCAGGCCCAGGCCAGGCTTGTCGTCATCCAGATCGATGAAGCCGTCCACCGGGGCGGGGTCGCCCTCGAAGATGTAATAGAACAGTTCGTTGCCGACCTCGACGTCGTTCACGGGGAAGTATTCCGACATGGGCGAGGCCAGGGTGGACATCGTCAGGTGGTAGTTGTGCATCTGGCCGGCGTGGGGAATGACGGGCACGCTGTAGGCCTCGGCCAGGGCGTTGATCTTGTGCGCCGCCGTGATGCCGCCCACCCGGTTGGTGTCGTACTGGATGACCGACACGGCGCGTTTGTCCAGCAATTGCCGGAACCCATAGCTGGTGTATTCGTGTTCGCCGCCGGAAATCGGGATCGGGCCATGCTGGTTCAGTTCCGCGTAGCCGTCGATGTCGTCGGCGATGACGGGCTCCTCCAGCCAGCGCGGCTCGAAGACTTCCAGCTTGGGCAGGATGCGCTTGGTGTATTCCAGGTTCCAGCCCATATAGCATTCCAGCATCAGGTCGGTGTCGTAGCCGATGACGTCGCGCACGGCCTGGACGCTGTCCAGGTTCTTGCGCACGCCGGCGGGGCCATCCTTCGGGCCGTAGCCGAAGCGCATCTTGAAGGCGGTGAACCCCTGGTCCACATAGGACTGGGCCTCGGCCTGCATCTCATCCAGGTCGGTGCGGTACAGCTTGGAGGCGTAGCAAGGGATTTTTTCCTTGGTGCGCCCGCCCAGCAGCTTGAACACCGGGCGGCCGACGGCCTTGCCCATGATGTCCCACAGGGCGATGTCGATGGCGGAAATCGCCGCCATGGCCACGCCCTTGCGGCCCCAGGCCAGGGTGGAGCGGTACATGCGCTGCCACAGGTATTCGTAATCGAAGGGGTCATGGCCGATCACCAGCGGCGCCAGGTACTGATCGATGATCTGCTTGGCGATGCGCGGGGCCAGGGCGACGTTGCCCAGGCCGACGATGCCGTCGTCGGTTTCGACCTCCACGACCGTCCAGCCGTGGAAGCGGAAGGTGCCCATGGAATCGCCCCGGTCCCACAGGGCATCCATGGCGTTGGTGCAGAAATGCGCCTGCGGCGGCACGGTCTTGCCCTGCCATTCGAAAACGCGGGCGCGGATATTTTTGATCTTCAATTCAAGCTCCGTCTGGAAAATGCGGATGAGAGTGTCGGGTAGGGGCTCAGGCGGCGGCCTGAGCCCGATAAGAGGCGCCCATGCGGCTGGCGATCAGGAAGGCATTGCGCATGGCCTGCACGTTGGCGCGGTTCCGGCCGGCGATGTCGTAGGCGGTGCCGTGCGCCGGGGTCGTGATCGGCACGGGCAGGCCGCCCTGCACGGTGACGCCTTTTTCAAAGCCCATCAGCTTGATGGCGATCTGGCCCTGGTCGTGATACATGGTGACGATGGCGTCCAGCTGGCCGTCGCGGGCCTTCAGGAAGATGGTGTCGGCCGGGTACGGACCCTGCACGGGAATGCCCTGGGCGGCCAGATCGGCCACGGCCGGGGCGATGACGTCGACTTCTTCGCGCCCGCAGGTGCCGCCCTCGCCGCCATGGGGATTGACGGCCGCCACGGCCACGCGCGGCTGCGGGTTGCCCGCCGCCTGCAGCGAACGGTAGATCAGGCGGCCGGCGTCCATCACGCGTTCGCGGGTGATGTATTGGGGGGCGTCCTTGAGCGGAATGTGCGACGACACCCGGGCGGTCCACAGACCGTCGAGCGTGTTGAATTCGCAGAAGTAACCCTCGACCTTCAGGTATTGGGCGAAATGATGCAATTCGTCTTCGTGCCGCAGCCCGCCCATCTTCATGGCGTGCTTGTTCAGGGGCGCGAAGCAGATCGCATCGATCTGATGGGCCAGGGCCGCATCCATGCACTGGTCCAGCACGCGCAGCACCGAGGCGCCGCCCGCCGCGTCCGCCTGCCCCGGGACCACGTCTTCCGGCCTCACGGTATCCACCGCCACGAACAGCGGCAGATCCGCCGGGGCCTGACGGGCCTGCGCCAGGGAATCCAGCGGCCGGGTCGGGACCCGCACTCCGGCGATCGCCTGCCCGCGTTCCCACAACCAGGGGTCGCCGATCAGCACGATCTTGGCATCGCCCAGTTCGGCGGGCTGCGCCAGCAGCTTGGCAATCAGTTCGGCGCCGATGCCGGCGGGGTCGCCCAAGGTCAGGGCAACGACGGTTTGTGCTTGAGTCATGATCGATTCATCCAAAAATTCAGGAGGCGGCTTTCAGACGGGCGCGGCCCGCCCGCACCACCTTGGAAATCAGGGGCAGGAAGGCCATCACGAGGCCCGCCGTGGTCATGGTCCCGGCCAGGCCGTTGGACCAGAAGATGTCCAGGCTGCCGCCCGAAAACAGCATGGACTGACGGAATGCGTCTTCCATCTTGTCGCCCAGCACGGCGGCCAGAACCAGCGGGGCGATGGGGTAGGACAGTTTCTTGAACAGATAGCCGAACACGCCGAACACCAGCATCAGGCCGACGTCGAACAGCGACTGGTTCACCGCGTAGGCGCCGATGGCGCAGATGATGACGATGATGGGCGCGATGATGGAAAACGGAATGCGCAGGATGGCGGTGAACAGCGGAATGGTGGACAGCACCACGACCAGGCCGACGACGTTGCCCAGGTACATGCTGGCGATCAGGCCCCAGACGAAATCCTTCTGTTCCACGAACAGGGTCGGCCCGGGCTGCAGGCCCCAGATCATCAGGCCGCCCAGCATCACGGCCGCTGTGGCGGAGCCCGGAATCCCCAGGGTCAGCATGGGCAGCAGGGCGCTGGTTCCGGCCGAATGATCGGCCGTTTCGGGGGCGATCACGCCATCCAGCGCGCCCTTGCCGAATTGCTCGGGGTTCTTGGACATGTTCTTGGCCACGCTGTAGGACAGGAACGAGGCCGCCGTCGGGCCGCCCGGCGTGATGCCCATCCAGCAGCCGATCACGCAGCTGCGCACCCAGGTGGCCCAATAGCGCGGCATTTTCTTCCAGGTATTCCAGACCACGCGCAGGTTGATCCTGGCGTTCTCGCCCCGGAACACCAGGCCTTCTTCGACCGTGCACAGGATCTCGCCGATGCCGAACAAGCCGATCACGGCCACCTCGAAGCTGATGCCGCGCAGCAGGTCCGTCAGCCCGAAGGTCAGGCGCAGATTGCCGGACACCGTATCCATGCCGACGCTGGCCAGGATGAAGCCCAGCATCATGGCGGCGATGGTCTTCAGGGCGGGCGTCTTGCCCAAACCGATGAAGCTGCCGAAGGCCAGCACGTACACGGCGAAGAACTCGGGCGAGCTGAATTCCAGCGCGAAGCGCGCGATGTAGGTGGACAGGAAGGTCAGCAACAGCACGCCGACCAACGCCCCCAGCAGGGCCGAGGTGTAGGCGGCGGTCAGGGCTTCGCCCGCCCGCCCCTGCTTGGCCAGCGGGTGGCCGTCGAACGTCGTGGCGATCGAGGACGGTTCGCCCGGGATGTTGAAGATGACGGACGTGACCGAGCCGCCGAACAAGGCGCCCCAGTACATGCAGGACAGCAGGATGATGGCCGACACGGGCTCCATGCTGAAGGTCAGCGGCAGCAGAAGGGTGACGCCGTTGGGCGCGCCCAGGCCGGGCAGCACCCCGACCAGAATGCCCAGCAGGACACCGACCACCATCAGCATCAGGTGGTTCCAGGTCAGCACCACTCCCATGCCATGCATGAGCAGATCAAACTGTTCCATGAGGGATTACTCAGAAATCGGCGAAGGGGCCGGCGTACAAGGTGACTTCGAACCACACGGTGAAGATGAAGTAGGTCGCCAGCGGAACGCTGATCGAGATCAGCAGGATTTTCCAGAGCGGATGCCGCTTGCCGGGTTCGGCCAGGCGCCACATGAACCAGGCGATGAACAGAGCGCCCGCCACATACATGCCGACGAAGAACATCAGCACGACATAGGCGACGATGGGCAGGAACACGTTGCGCACCCGGCGAAATTCGGTGCGCGTCGTCAGCCGCCCCCGCCCTTGCGTCCAATGGCGCAGCGTCCATACCGCCGTGCCCAGACAGGACAGCAACATCAGGAGACCGACGTAGAACGGGAAATATCCAGGCTGAGGGCCGGCGACATCCCAGCCGATACCGTGTTCCACGCTATCGACCATCACCACGACCGCGATCAGCATCAACACGCCGGAGGTGAACAGCCCTCCGCCTCGCAGGCTGATGCCGCCGTGTTCTTCGGCACCGTCGGCCGGCTGTTGTCTTGTGTCCTGATTCATGGAGTCCTTCCTTCCCGGGGCGCCCCGCCAGCTCTGATAGGCCGGGCCTCGATCATGGCCGATGCGAGGCGGCGCCCCGCATCGACCAGGGGGTCATTACCAGTTGGCCGAACGGAAGATGTCCCGCGCGCGAGCGCTGTCTTCCTCGATCAGCTTCTTGAAGTCGTCCCCCGCCAGGAAGGACGGCACCAGCGCGCCGCGAGCCAGGTAGTCCTTGAATTCCTGGGTCTGGGTGACCTTGCGCAGCAGATCCACGTAGAAGGCCTGCTGGGCCGCCGTCACGCCACCCGGCATGAAGACCGTGCGCGGGAAGCGGTATTCGTCGATCTTGATGCCCTGGGACACGCAGGTGGGAATATCGGACCAGGCTTCGGTGGCGGTCACTTTTTCGGTGTAGACCATGCGTTCCTTGCTGAAGACGCACAGCGGACGCACCTGGCCCGCCTTCCACTGGGACACGCTTTCGGCCGGGTTGTTGGTATTCGAACCGATGTGCCCGCCCGCCAACTGCGTGGACGCCTCGCCGCCGCTCTTGAAGGGGATGTAGGTGAATTTCGTGCCTTCGACCTTGTTGAGCAACATCGTCAGGGTCTGATCGACGTCCTTGGACTGGCTGCCGCCCATGGGATATTTGGACGGATCGGCCTTGACGGCGTCGATGTAGTCCTTGGCGTTCGTGAACGGCAGTTTCGTGGACGTCCACAAAATGAAGTCATCCTGGGCGACCGTGGCCACCGGCGTCAGATCCGTCCACTGGTAGCCCAGCTTGGCGACCATGGGCAGCAGATAGGCATTGTTGGTGCCGACGATGATCTTGTAGGGGTTGCCCTTGGACAGTTTCAGATCCAGGAAGCCTTCCCCGCCATTGCCGCCGCCCTTGTTCTGCACGACGGTAGAAACTTTCAGCAGGTCATGCTTGGTGATGATGGACTGGATCAGGCGGGCCAGCTGATCCGTGCCGCCGCCGGCGCCCGCCGCCACGATGATCTCGATATTCTTGGAGGGCTGCCAGGCATCGGCCGCCACGGCGGCGCCCGAAACGCCCAGGGCCATGGTGAAGCCCGCCGCCGCCAGCGTCCGGGACAAGGATTTGAACGAGGGAATAGCCACAATGTGTCTCCTGTGTCTGGTATTCGAAAGTCTGGGCAGCTTAGCAGAATAGCGATAACTTCAAATTGAAATTAAATGATAGACTGATAACCTATGCTGATACCTAACCAGGCAGTCCTCTTCAATCGGCTGCGCACCCGGCAATTGGTGCTGCTGCTGGCCATCCAGGAACATCACTCCTTGCGCAAAGCGGCGGAACACCTGGGCATGAGCCAGCCCGCCGCCACCAAGATGCTGCAGGACATGGAAGACCTGATCGGCCTGAAGCTGTTCGAACGCGGCCGCCGCGGCCTGCAGGCCACCGCCTACGGCATCGTCATGACGCGCTATGCCCAGGGGGTGTCCGCGGACCTGGCCGGGGTGCGCGAAGAATTGCTGGCCATCCATTCCGGCCATATCGGCAAGGTCCGGGTGGGCGCCATCATGGCTCCGGTGCCGCAGCTGCTGACCCGCACGCTGCTGGGCGTCAAGCGCGATCACCCGCGCCTGGCGATCAGCATCCAGGTCGATACCAGCGACGTGCTGGTGACAGCCTTGAAGGAAGAACGGCTGGACGTCGTCATCGGCCGGATTCCCGATACCTGGGACGGCGCCAGCCTGGTGTTCGAACCGATCCAGGAGGAAGCCCTGTCCATCGTCTGCAGTCCGCAGAACACCGCCGCGCTCAAGCCCCACGTGGCGCTGCGCGATCTGGTGCAGCTGCCCTGGATCCTGCAGGCTCATCCCAGTCCGATGCGCAAGGTCATCGAACTGTCGTTCGTCGAAGCCCGGCTGGCGCTGCCGCTGAACATCATGGAAACGGCGTCCATGCTGCTGACCTCATCCCTGGTGCGGCATTCGGACATGCTGGCCGTCATGCCGACCCTGGTGGCCGACCACTACGTGGAACGCGGCACCCTGGCCATCGTGCCGCTGCCCATCCGCAAGCACCTGCCGCCATTCGGCATCCTGACGCGCAAGACCCGGTCGCCCAGCCCGGCGATCCAGACGTTCATCCACGAGGTCAAGGCGGGGGCCGGCGGCAAGCCATAACCGGCAACGCGGCCCGAAGGACCGGCCGTCCCGGCCTTCGCTCCATCACCAATCCCGGCACAAACCCGCCTGGACATTTTCATCCAGAAAATTCCGGACCAGGATCGAGCGGCTGTCGCTGCGCCAGACGCAATGCGTTTCAGACAGGATGGTGTGATTGTCGATCGGACGGTACACGATGCCGGATTTCCGTAACTGACTCATGGATTTCGGCACCAGAGCGACACCCAGGGACTGACTGGCCATTTCCACAATGGTCAGCCAGTTGCGAACCTCGTGGATGATGTAGGGGCTGAAGCCGGCATTCACGCAGATGGCCATGATGCGGTCGTAATAGTGCGGGGACAGCGTCCTGGGAAACAGCAGGATCGTCTCCGTCCTGAGCGCGCCCACCGGCACGACCGGAGCCCCGGACAGCGTATGGTCCGCCGTCAGACAGCAAATGAAGGGCTCCGCCACGAACAGATGCGTGCTGATGCCCGATTCGTTCTGGTGATTGTGGACGAAGCCGATATCGATCTGCTCTCTTTGCAAAGCTTGCAGTTGCTCACTGGAATTCAGTTCATGCAGCGAGACTTCGACGTCCGGATAGCGGGCCCGATAGGCATGGACCATGTCGTGCATCCCCCGGAACAGCATGGAACTGGCGAAGCCCAGCCGCAAGTGCCCGACGATGCCCTTGGCCACACGTTCCCCGACCTGCTGCATCTCGTCCGCATGGCGCAGCAGTTGCAGGGCCTCCTGGCGGAACAGCCGTCCCGCATCGGTCAGGCTGACGCTTTTATTGGTGCGGATGAACAGCCGGAATCCCAGTTCATTTTCCAACTGCTGGATGCTCATGCTGAGCGGCGGTTGCGAGATGTGCAATTTCTGCGCCGCCCGACTGAAATGAAGTTCTTCGGCCACGGTGATGAAATACCGGATATGCCTGAGGTTCATGGAAATTCACCGCCTTTTCGGCAAAAGTGCCTTGATTTATATAAATAATATATCAAACAATCTACATAATATATTTTACTTATAGTTCGCATCTTGCCAACATCCTCTCAACACACCAGACACGACCCCGATGGAGGACATGATGGGCAAGGCGGAGCATCTTCAACACACGGTCCAGGCCGCGCAGACACGTCAGATGGCGGACGTGCCGGACGCCAGGGGCATCAACGTCTTTGAACGCGACCCCGCGCTGCAAAGCCTGCTCGAGGTCTATCTGCCGCCGGATCTGCGCCGGCACCTGTGGCCGCATTTCCAGGCGCTGGGCGCCGAAGTGGGCGGCAGGCTGGACGAACTGGCCGGCAGCGCAGACAAGCATCCACCCACCCTGCAATACCGCAACCGCCAGGGTTTCGACGAACAGCGCATCCTGAAGCATCCCGACTACGTCCAGCTGGAACGCACAGCCTATTCGGAACTGGGCCTGGCCAGGATGTCCCACGCGCCCGGCGCCCTGGGCTGGCCGGAGGTGATGCCGCCCATGGCGAAATACGCGCTGACGTTCCTGTTCGTGCAGGCCGAATTCGGCCTGTGCTGTCCCGTCAGCATGACCGATTCCCTGACGTACACGATGTGTCGCCATGGGTCTCCCGAGGTGATCGACCGGTACTTCTCCAATCTCACGACCCTGGATTTCGACGCCTTGACTCAAGGCGCCATGTTCATCACCGAACAAGGCGCCGGTTCTGACGTCTCCAGGATCACCACAACGGCTACGCAGAAGGACGGCCAGTGGTTCCTGAGCGGCGACAAATGGTTCTGCTCCAATCCCGATGCCGGGGTCGCCATGGTGCTGGCGCATGTCCAGGGTGCGGCTGACGGCCTGAAGGGTCTGGGCCTATTTCTGATGCCTCGGATCCTGGAAGACGGCACGGCGAATCGCTATCGGATCCTGCGCCTGAAGGACAAAATGGGCACGCGCTCGATGGCCAGCGGCGAAATCGCGCTGGAAGGCGCCCACGCGCACCTGATCGGCGAGGTCGGACGCGGCTTCCAATTGATGGCGGACATGATCAACTGGTCGCGCCTGTCCAACGGCGTGCGGGCGGCTGGCCTGATGCGCCGGGCCGTGAGCGAGGCCCTGTACATCTGCCGCCACCGCCAGGCCTTCAACAAGGCGTTGATCGACATGCCCCTGCAGCGCAAGCAACTGCTGAAGATGATGCTGCCCAGCGAACAGGCGCGCAGCATGATGTTCCAGACGGCCCGCGTCATGCACCTGGCCAGGCAAGGCAACCAAGCCGCGGAAAAATGCCTGCGTATCCTGACGCCGTTGATCAAGTTCCGGGCCTGCCGGGATGCTCGAAAAGTAGCCGGGGACGGCATGGAGATCCGCGGCGGCTGCGGCTTCATCGAGGAATGGTCCGACCCCCGCATACTGCGCGACGCGCACCTGGGGTCGATCTGGGAGGGCACCAGCAACATCGTCGCTCTGGACGTCATCCGGGCCATCCGGCGCAACCAGGGGCTGGACCACCTGCAATGCCACTTGACCGGCCTGCTGCAGGAAGCCGATCACCTGCCAGATGCCTCGCGCCAGGCCCTGGTCGCAAAACTGCAGGCGGTCGCCGCCTTCGCCACTGCCGTCTCCGAAGCCGAAGACGAGCGCGACACCCGCAAGGCGGCGTCCGCGCTATATCACATCGCCACGGCCATCACTATGGCCTGGGAAGCCTCCCGACTGCAGCATAAGGGCTGGGCGCGGCTGGCATGGGCGCATCTGGTGCTGCGCCACCGGCTGAGCGCCACCGACCCGCTGGCCAGCGACTATCCCGCGAGTCATGGGGCAGCCCTGGGCCGTCTGCTGGGCCAGGAACCGCTGACTCAGGCCGACGCCCTCAGCCTGCTGGCCTGAAGCCCCCCACATCGACCAGGACATGACCATGAATACTACCGGAGCCCTGCAAGGCATTCGCGTCATCGATCTAAGCCGCGTGCTGGGAGGGCCGTTCGCCGCCCAGGTCCTGGCGGACCATGGGGCCGATGTCATCAAGATCGAACCACCGGCGGGCGACGACACCCGGCTCTGGGGACCGCCGTTCCGCCAGGGCAGCGCCGCCTATTTCTCGGGGATCAACCGCAACAAGCGCGGCATGGTCGTCGACTTCAGCACCTCCCAGGGGCAGGCGCTACTGCGCACGCTGCTGGAACCGGCGGACGTGCTGATCGAGAATTTCAAGATCGGCACACTGGAAAAATGGGGTCTGAGCGACCTGACCCGGCAATTTCCACGTCTGGTGCATTGCCGCATCTCAGGCTTCGGCGCCGATGGCCCGTTGGGCGCCCTGCCCGGATACGATTCGGTCATCCAGGCCATGGCCGGCCTGATGAGTGTGAATGGCGAAGCCGACGGCACGCCGCTGCGTGTGGGCCTGCCAGTGGTGGACATGGTGACTGGCATGAACGCGGCCATGGGCGTGCTGCTGGCGCTGCAGGCCCGCCACCACAGCGGCCGGGGCCAGTTCATCGAAGCCGCCCTGTACGACAGCGGGGTCTCGCTGCTGCATCCGCACATCCCCAACTACCTATGGTCCGGCAAAGGCCCCCAGCGCACCGGCAATGCACATCCGAACATCACGCCCTACGACGCCTATCAAAGCGCCACCGGCCCCATCTACATCGCAGTCGGCAACAACCGGCAATTCAGCCGCATGTGCGCATTCCTGGGGCTGAACAGCCTGCCGTCCGACGCGCGTTTCGCCGACAACGCCAGCCGCTGCGCCCACCGGCTGGCGCTGAAGGACATCCTGGAACGCGCCCTCGCCCACCAGGACGGCCGCGCGCTCGCCGACCAGATGATCCGCCAGGGCATCCCCTGCGGCCCTATCCAGGACGTCGCGGAGGTGGTGCGCCACCCCCATACCCAACACCGCCGGATGGTGGTTTCAATTGATGACTACCAAGGCATCGCATCCCCCATAAAACTCAGCGGCACGCCGGCCAGCTACCGGTTGGCGCCGCCCAGGCACGGGGAACACAGCCGCGACATCCTGCGGGATTACGGCTTCGACGAACAGCGGATCCAGGCCTTGATCGACAATCGGGCCATCCAGGAAGCCAAGGAGGCGTGAGACATCGCAAAAACTTATACCTGACAGCAGAGAAAAACACGGATTGATCAAAGAGACAGGTGGAGACATGAAATATACATACCGATCACTGGCGGTTGCCGCCGTTATGGCGCTCTGGTCTACAGCTGGCTGGAGTGCGCAAGCCCAGGAAATCAAAGTGGGCTCGGTCATCTCACTGACCGGCAACAACGCGCGAGGCGGCTCGGGCATGCATGAAGGCATGGAAGTGGCCGTCAGCGTATTCAATCAGAGTCAGTCGAAATACAGCATCAAATTGCTCACGATCGACGACGAATCCGACCCGGCGAAAGCCATTTCCGGCGTAGCGCAGCTTTCTTCCCAGCACGTGGTGGCCATCACCGGCGGCGCGACATCCGACCTGGTGGCGCCGGCGGCCGCCGCAGCCAACAAGGTCGGACTGGTGTACATCACGTCCGGCGGCACCAGCAAGGAATTCGTCACCCAGGGATACCGCAAGTTCTTCCGGATCAACAATACGGATGGATATGTCAAAGCCATGACGGGGTTTTTCAAATCCCTGGGCGCAAAGAACCTGTCCGTGGTCTATTCGACGCAAAAATCAACCTTCGAGCTCTCCCGGCTGGTTAAAGAAATCATGGAAGCCCATGGCGCGAAGGTTAATCTGCACGCTTTCGACCCGGGTCTGCGCGACTTCAAGCAGGTCGTCAACAAAGTCAAACTGTTCGACAAGCCAGACGTCATCAACGTCCTGGGATATGAAAACGATTACGTCGGCTTCCTGCGGGCGGCCCGGATCCTGAAGCCGGACGTCAAGGCCATCGTCGGTGTCTGGCAAATCGCCAACGCCAAGATGTCCAAGGAATTCCCCGATCTGGTCGAGCACGTGTCCGGCACGGAAATGCTGCCCTACCCGGTGGAATTCAAAGACGCCGAAGGCCAGCGTTTTGAAAAGGCCTTCAAGCAGCAGTTCAAGCGCAGCCCGGACTACCTGAACGAATACGGGTACGTGCAGTCCACCTTGCTGTTCGAAGCCATTGCCCGGGCTGCGGACAAGGGCGCTTTGGACACACCGGATGGCCTGGCCGATGAAATGCACAAGACGGACCGGCAGACCCTGATCGGCCACATCGTTTTTCAGGACAATGGCGACAACCCGAACTTCATGCCCAACATCGGCCAACACCAGGACGGCAAAGTCGTCCTCGTTTGGCCGCCGGAGGCCGCCAGCGGCACGCTGATGCTGCCAGGGGTTCCCTGGTAGCTCATTCACATCCATGAAAGCCCGCGCTCGGCGCGGGCTACAGGAGACTCATCATGGCTGACCTGATTCTGCAGGCGCTGTTTTCGGGCGTGCTGACCGGTGGCTTCTATGCGCTGGTTGCCCTGGGCCTGGCCCTGGTATTCGGCAACATGAAAATCGTCAATCTGGCACACGGGGAACTGGTCCTCCTGGCCGCCTACGTCGCCTACAGCGGCGAGGCCTGGCTAGGCCTGGACCCCCTGCTCGCCATCCCACTGGCCATGATCGTCGTCTGCGCCGCCGCGGTCTTCATCTACCTGATGGTTGAACGCATCCGTGTCGATCGGGAATTGAATTCTCTGCTCCTGACCTACGGCATCGCAATCGTATTGACCAACACGGTCCTGCTGATCTGGAAATCCGATGTGCATTCCAGCAGCACCCCCTGGTTCCAGGATGCGCTCGTTCTGGGCAATCTGTACAGCATGAACAGCGAATGGCTGTTCTTCCTGGTCAGCGTAGCGCTCCTGCTATTGGGCACATGGTGGCTGCGCAAAAGCTGGTATGGCCGCGCCCTGCGGGCTGTCGCCAGCAACCGGGACGCCGCCAAACTGATGGGGGTCAACCCCCGTCAAACGGAACTGATCTCCTTCGTCATCTCGGGCTTTCTCGCCACCTTTGCCGGCATCGCCCTGTTCAGCACGACCTTCATCCAACCCGAGATCGGCGATGCACTGACGATCAAGGCCTTCATCGTCACTGTGCTGGCCGGCATCGGCTCCATCCCCGGAGTGCTGCTGGGCGCTATTTTGCTGGGCATCGTCGAATCGCTGACCACCGCGCTCTTCAGTTCTTCGTTGCAGGAACTGGCCGCCATGGTGCTGTTCCTGCTAGTTCTGTTTGTCATGCCGAACGGCTTGTTCGGCCAAAAAAGGAGAACCGCATGAACCAGAAATTCATGACGATTCCGGCCACGTTAATCGTCTTCTACGGCATCATCCCACTGACGCTGGGCGACAACTTCTACCTGTACAGCCTGCTGATCGCCGCATTGGTCATCGCAGCCGTCGCCACCGCTTGGTCGCTGCTCAGCAACCTGGGCGGGATGATGAGTTTCGGCCATGCCGCGTTCTTTGGCGTCGGCGCCTACACATCCGCGCTGCTCAGCATGCAATTGCATCTGCCCGTTCTGATGTCCATGGTGCTCGCCGCAGCATGCACCGCCCTGATATCTCTGGTCATGCTGCCCGCCTTGCGGCTCTCGGGGGCGCACTTCGCCCTGGCCATCCTGGCGTACGCACACATTTTCCGCATCATCGCCACCGAATGGCGCAGTCTCACAGGCGGCGCAGGCGGCCTGACGGCCATCCCCAGCCTACCCACCGTCCTGGGACTCGATCTAGGCAGCAACATCGGCAGCTACCTGCTCATCCTGACCCTCGTGCTGCTGTTCGTCGTTGCCTACTACCTGATCAGCAGGAGCCACTATGGATTGGCCCTGAAGGCCATGCACGAATCCGAAGCCGCCACTCGCGTCGTCGGAGTGAACAGCAACTGGCTGAAGACATTGATGCTGCTGGTATCCGCGTTCATGACAGGACTGGCGGGAGCCTTTAATGCGCATCACATCAATTTTCTGGAACCCTCCTATGCCTTCGATGCCAGCTGGACGCTGATTCCGATCATTGCCGCCATCTGTGGCGGCTACCGCAGCATCGCCGGCCCGCTGGTGGGCGCGGTCGTGATTTATCTGCTGGATCAACTGGTCTTCAAGAACCTGATCCCCACCGGCCACCAGATCATCCTCGGCGCCGTACTGGTCGTCATGATCATCTACCGTCCCGCAGGCTTGATCAGCATGACCAAACTCTGGAAGCGGGAGCTGCGCCATGCTTGAGATCCGCGACATCACGATCCGCTTCGGCGGCCTGACCGCCGTCAACCAGGTCAATTTCCAAATGCAGGCCAACGAAGTGGTGGGCCTCGTCGGCCCGAACGGGGCGGGGAAAACCACACTCTTCAACGCCATTTCCGGCTTGGTGCGCCCTTCATCGGGGCAGATCACCTTCCAAGGGCGCGATATCCTGAAGATGCCCCAATACCAGCGGGCCAGGCTTGGCATCGGCCGTTCCTTTCAGATCCCGCAACCGATGCACGAACTGACCGTGCGGGAAAACCTGATTGTGGCGCAACGATTCGGAACCGGCACAGTAGACCCGGAAAAACTCGAGGAACTCTTGCAGCTGATGAGTCTGGACAGGAAAGCCCATGCCGCCGCGGCAAAGGACCTGGCCCTGACGGAACTCAAGGCGCTGGAAGTCGCCAAAGCGCTGGCGACCGAGCCACAAATGCTATTGCTGGACGAAGTCCTGGCCGGACTGGAAGTCAATGGCAAGGCGCTGTTCATGAAATTATTGAAGACCATTCAACAATCGCGCGGGATCGGGATCCTGATCATCGAGCACGACATCGAAACCATCATGCGGCTCTGCGACCGGGTCTGCGTGCTCGATTTCGGACAGTTGATCGCAGACGGCAAACCAGACACCGTTTTCAAGCTGCCGGAGGTGATCCGCAGCTACACCGGGGAAGCCCATGCTTGAAGTCGAAAACATCCGCGCCGGCTACGGGGACATCAATATTCTGTGGGATGTGTCCGTCACTTTCGAAACCGGCAAACTGACTACGATCATCGGCACGAACGGCGCTGGAAAAACCACGCTCCTGCGCGCCATCCTGGGGCTGATCCCCCTGAGCCAAGGCCGGATCGCTCTGGACGACCAGCCGCTGGACAAGCTCAGCACCTGGGATTTGACCGAACAGGGGATTTCTCTGATCCCCGAGGGCCGCATGGTCTTCAAGGAAATGTCCGTCGAGGAAAACCTGCAGATGGGCGCCTACCCGCGCAGAAGCCGGATGCAGGTCGGCAGCAATCTCGAGCGGGTGTACCAGCGATTCCCCAAGTTGAAGGAACGGCGGCGGCAATTGGCGGGATCGTTATCCGGCGGCGAGGCGCAAATGCTGGCCATGGGCCGGGGCCTGATGTCCGAACCGCAAATCATCCTGATCGACGAGCCATCACTGGGTCTGGCTCCCGTCATCGTGAACGATATTTTTGCGATCCTCAAAACACTCAAGGACGAAGGCAAGACGATCGTGCTCGTCGAGCAAAACACCCATCGTGCAGTGGGGATCGCCGATCACGTCTACCTGATGCAAAGCGGCAAGATCATCTTGTCTCAAGAAGCCGACACCGTAGATCTCGACGCCTTACACAAGCTGTATTTCGCGCAAGCCTGACCCGCCAATCGGGAAGCAGCCGACATCTCCGCTGGCCGTTTCCCGGATTAAGGCGTGGAAGGTTACGTCATAATCTTCCACGCACATCAACGACACATCAGAAAATCTCGAACAGCCCCGCCGCGCCCATGCCCCCGCCGATGCACATGGTGGCGACGGCATACTTCACGCCGCGCCGCTTGCCTTCCAGCAGGATGTGGCCGGCCAGGCGCGCGCCGGTCATGCCGAAGGGGTGGCCGATGGAAATCGCGCCGCCATTGACGTTCAGCAGTTCATGCGGAATGCCCAGCGTGCGCTGGCAATACAGGGCCTGGGACGCGAAGGCCTCGTTCAATTCCCACAAGCCGATGTCATCCATCTTCAGGCCGTAGCGCTGCAGCAGGCGCGGCACGGCGAAGACCGGGCCGATGCCCATTTCGTCGGGTTCGCAGCCGGCGATGGCCAGGCCCCGGAACGCGCCCAGGGGTTCCAGGCCCAGGCGCTCGGCTTCCCGGGCCTCGACCATCACACAGGCTGAAGCGCCATCGGACAACTGGGACGCATTGCCCGCCGTGATGAACTGGTCCGGCCCCATGACCGGAGCCAGCTTCGCCAGACTGTCGATCGTCGTGCCCGGCCGGTTGCAGGTATCGTGATCCACGGTGACTTCGACCTGAGAGACCGCGCCGGTTTCCTTGTCCTTGACAGCCATGGTGGTCGCGCAGGCGATGATTTCGTCCCGGAATACTCCGTTTTCCTGAGCCTGGGCGGTGCGCCGCTGGCTTTCGGCCGCGAAACGGTCCTGGTCCTCGCGCGAGACCCCGTAGCGGCGGGCGACGATGTCGGCCGTCTGGATCATGGACAGATACAGTTCCGGCTTATGTTCCGCGATCCAGGGATCGATGCCGGTCGATCCGGCATCGGTGGCGCTGCGACCCTGGATCTGCGAGCAGCTTTCCACCCCGCCCGCGATCATGGCAGGCACGCCTTCCAGCACGATGCGCCCCGCCGCCATGGCGATGGCCTGCAGGCCGGAGGCGCAGAAGCGATTGACGGTCGTGCCCGCCACCGTGACGGGCAAGCCGGCGCGGATCACGGTCTGGCGGGCGACGTTGCGCCCTGTCGTGCCTTCCGGATAGCCGCAGCCCAGGATCATGTCCTCGAACAGCGCCGGATCGACGCCGGAGCGCTGGACCGCGGCCCGCACGGCGAACGCGGCCAGGGTGGGGCCCGGCGTGATGTTGAATTCGCCCCGATGCGCCTTGGTCAGCGGCGTCCGGGCCGTGGAAACGATGACGGCTTCTCGCATGATGATTCTCCTCAGCCCTGTTCCGGCCGGTTCAAGTCGTTGAAATTCTTGCCCTGCCCGACCAGTTCGACGAGCAGCGGCGATGGTGTCCAGAAATGAGGGTCTTCCGCGGCGAATGCGCGGATATCGGCCAGGACCCTGTCCAGCCCGACTTCGTCGGCATACTGCAATGGCCCGCCGCGATAGCGCGGGAACCCATAGCCATACAGCATGGCCACATCCACATCCGAGGGCCTCAGGGCGACGCCCTGGTGCACGACGTCGGCGGCCTCGTTGATCATGGCGGCCATGTAGCGGCGCAGGATGTCTTCGTCCGAAAACCGGCGCGGGGCCGCGCCCATGTCCCGCCGTTCCTGGTCCACGATCGCCAGGACTTCAGGATCTTCCTGCCCTGTCCGGCTACCCTCCGGGTACACATACCAGCCGCGACCGGTCTTCTGGCCGAACCAGCCGCGTTCGCACAAACGGTCGGCGATGGGCACATAGCGCAGATCGGGATCGCGGGTCGCGGCCCGGCGCTTGCGCGTCGCCCAGCCGATATCGCCGCCGGCCAGGTCCATCATCTGATAGGGGCCCATGGGAAAACCGAAATCCCGCACCGCCTGATCGATCTGATAGGGCGATGCGCCATCGGCCAGCAGGTAGTCTGCGGCCTGGCGATAGACGGCCAGGATCCGGTTGCCGATGAAGCCGTCGCACACGCCCGCCCGCACGGCGACTTTCTTCAGGCGACGGGCCAGGGCGAAGCCCGTGGCGACGACATCGTCCGCCACCTGATCCGGCACGACGATTTCCAGCAGCTTCATGATGTTGGCCGGCGAAAAGAAGTGCAGCCCGATGACATCCTGCGGACGGGACACGGTATTCGCCAGGCGATTGACGTCCAGATAGGACGTATTGGTCGCCAATACCGCGCCGGGCTTGCAGACCCGATCCAGTTCGGCGAAGACGGCCGATTTCACCGCCATGTCCTCGAATACGGCCTCCACCACCAGATCCACGTCCGCCAGGGCTTGATAGTCCGTGGCGCCGGACCACAAGCCCAGACGGCGATCGCGCTCGGCGGCATCCAGGCGGCCGCGCCCCACCAGGCGGTCATAAACCTTGGCCACGTTAGCCCGGCCGCGTTCCAGGCTGGGCGCGTCGCGTTCGATCATGACCACCGGCAGCCCCGCGTCCAGCATGGCGACGGCGATCCCGGCCCCCATGGTGCCCCCGCCGACGACCCCGACCCGATCGACCGTCCGCGGTCGGGCACGGCCTGCTTCGGGCGCCTTGGCCGCCTCGCGTTCGGCGAAGAAGGCATGGACCAGGGCCCGGCGCTGCGGCGTGTCCAGGCACTGCATGAAATACTCCCGCTCAAGACGCAGGCCTTCGTCGAAGGTCCGGTCCAGCACGGCCTCGACGGCATCGACGATGCGGACCGGAGAGAACAGCCCTCGATACTTCCTGTCCAGCGTGGCGCGCGCCGTCTGGATCACCTGCAGCGCGGCGGGAACGTCCGCCCTGGCAATCTCCCGACTCCGCGTCGGACGCACCGTCCCGCCGGCCGCCAACAGCTCAAGGACATAGGCCAGGCCCGCCTCTGCTGGGTCCGCCCCGGGGTCTCCCAGTCGATCGACCAAACCCAGGGTCAGCGCCTGCTGCGCCCTAATGGGCTTGCCTGTCAGCATCAGATCCAGGGCTGCCTCGAACCCCATCAGGCGCGGCGCACGCTGCGTGCCGCCTGCGCCCGGCAGCAGACCCAGCGTGACTTCGGGCAAGGCGAAGCGGGCCTGCGGCAGCGCCAGCCGGTAGTGAGCCGCCAGTACGACTTCCAGGCCGCCCCCCAGAGCGGCCCCCTGCACAGCCACGATCACAGGCTTGGCGCAGGCTTCAATGCGATTGCAGACATCCGTCAGCAAGGGCGCCTGCGGCGCCTGACCGAATGCGCGGATATCGGCGCCCGCGATGAAGTGACGGCCCGCGCCCAGCAACAGCACCGCATGGACCTCCGGATCGTTGTCGGCCGCCTCGACGGCGGCCAGCAGCCCCCGGCGCACATCCACTCCCAGCGCATTGACGGGAGGGTGGTCGATCGTGACGATGCACACGAGCCCCTCCCGACGGGAGGTGACGACGTCCTGCGCCGGGCGTTGTTGGGAAATGGTCATCCGGGACTCTCCGTGCGTCATACGCTGTTCCATACGCACGCATCGGGCGTGCCATCCAGACAGCCATTCTTGCACTGGTGATTAGGCTTTACAATTACATTGATCGTTGACAGACCGTCAAATTAAATTTGACAATCATGATGAATCCTACCTCTTTGAACGCGGAATCCCTGGTGTTCCTGGCGGACATCCTGGATGCGGGAAACCTCAGCGCCGCCGCCCGCCGGCTGAAAATGACGCGGGCCAACGTCAGCTACCACCTGAACCGCCTGGAACAATCGCTGGGGCAGCAACTGGTGCGCCGCACCACCCGGCGCACAGAGCCCACGGAAGTCGGTCTGCGGCTCTATGAACATGGCTGCCGGATCCGCACCGAACTGGCCATGGCCCAGGATTCCGTGCGAGAACTGGGGCAGCAGCTGCGCGGGCGGCTGCGCCTGAGCATTCCCAGCGGCTTCGGGCTGACGGTGATGGGCCCCTGGCTGCTGGATTTCAAGCGTCAATACCCCGGCATCGTCCTGGACGTCACATTTGAAAACCACCTGCCTGACCTGTTGCGCGACGAAACCGACATTTCCGTGCGGGTCATGTCCAATCCTCCGCAGAACCTGGTGGCCCGCTCGCTGGGACCGGTGCGACACGTGGCCTGCGCGACACACAGCTACGTGGCCCGGCATGGCCTGCCGGCATCCCTGGAAGACCTGCCCTCGGCGCCCGTCATCACGTCGGGCGTGGTGGGGCGCCAGCTGCGCCTGTCCGCCTATCGCGACCAGCAGCGCCAGGAAGTCCTGCTGGAGCCCACCCTGATGTCGGAAAATTTCCAGTTCCTGCATCAGGCCATCATGGACGGGCTGGGCATCGGCATCGTCCCGGATTACCTGGTGCAGGACGAGATCGAGCACGGGGCCGTCCAGACCGCCCTGAACGACTGGCAACTGAGCATCTTCGGCACGGAAATGTACCTGCTCTACATGCCCAACCGATATCACACGCGGGCCACGTCGGTGTTCATCGAAACCATCCTGGCCCGCGCGCAGGCCCGACTGGCGCCGGCATGAAAAGGGCCGCGCCTGGGGCCTCTGCTGCCCACCTCGCGGCCTGCATGCCGCTCGGATTCGTCAGGCGCGGTACAGTCCGCAGGGACTGCACCGCGTCCGGACTCATCCCAGCAGCAGCGCATTCATGCGCTTGACGAAGGAAGCCGGATCCTTCAGCGCCGCGCCCTCGGCCAGCATGGCCTGGTCCAGCAGCAGTTCCGCCCAGTCGCCGAACGAAGCGTCGGGCTGCGCCTCCAGGCGTTTCACCAAGGCATGCTGCGGATTGACTTCCAGGATGGGCTTGACGTCGGGCGCTTCCTGGCCGGCGGCCTTCAGCATGCGCAGCAGGTGCGGGCTGAGCTCGTTTTCATCGACCACCACGCAGGCGGGCGAATCGACCAGTCGAGCCGTGGCGCGGACCTCCTTGACCCGATCGCCCAGCGCCGCCTTCAGGCGCTCGATGGTCGGCTTGAAGGCTTCCGCGGCCTCGGCCTGCTGCTTCTTTTCTTCCTCGTCGGCCAGCGCGTCCAGGTCCAGCCCGCCCTTGGCGACGGAGGCCAGGGACTTGCCCTCGAATTCACGCAGATAAGACAGCATCCATTCATCCACGCGGTCGGACAGCAGCAGGACTTCCAGGCCCTTGCGGCGGAAGACTTCCAGGTGCGGACTGTGCGCGGCGGCGGCGTAGGAATCGGCGCTGAGATAGTAGATCTTGTCCTGGCCGTCCTTCATGCGGGCGATGTAGTCCGCCAGGGAGACGGTCTGCGCCGGGCTGTCGGACTGGGTGGACGCGAAACGCAGCAGGCCGGCGATGCGGTCCTTGTTGGCGGGGTCCTCGCCGATGCCTTCCTTCAGCACCTGGCCGAACTGGGACCAGAATTCCGCATAGGCCTCGGGCTGATCCTTGACCAGGTCCTCGATCAGACCCAGGATGCGCTTGGCGGAACCATCGCGGATGGCGCGCACGTCGCGGCTTTCCTGCAGGATCTCGCGCGAGACGTTCAGCGGCAGGTCGGCCGAGTCCACCACGCCGCGCACGAAGCGCAGATAGGCCGGCAGCAGTTGTTCGGCATCGTCCATGATGAAGACGCGCTTCACGTACAGCTTCACGCCCCGGCGGGCGTCGCGGTCGTACAGGTCGAAGGGCGCGCGCTTCGGGACATACAGCAGCTGGGTGTATTCACTGCGCCCCTCGACGCGGTTGTGCGTCCAGGCCAGCGGGTCCTCGAAATCGTGGGCGACGTGCTTGTAGAACTCTTTGTACTGCTCGTCCGTGATGTCCGACTTGGACCGCGTCCACAGGGCATTGGCCTGGTTCACGGTTTCCCATTCGTCCTTGGTCACCTGTTCGGATTTTTCCGCATCCCATTCTTCCTTCAGCATCTGGATGGGCAGGGAGATATGGTCGGAATAGCGGCGCAGCACCTCGCGCAGTTTCCAGCCGGACAGGAATTCGTCCTCATCGGCGCGCAACGTCAGGGTGACGGACGTGCCGCGCTGTTCCCGGTCGATCGCCGACACGGAAAATTCGCCCTGGCCATCGGATTCCCACAGGACGCCTTCGGCGGCCGGCAGGCCGGCGCGGCGGCTGCGCACGGACACTTTGTCCGCAACGATGAAGGATGAATAGAAACCCACGCCGAACTGGCCGATCAACTGAGCATCCTTTTGCTTGTCGCCGGTCAGCTGGGAAAAGAATTCGCGCGTGCCGGAACGGGCGATGGTGCCCAGGTTGGCGATGGCCTCGTCGCGCGACAGACCGATGCCGTTGTCGCTGATGGTGATGGTGCGGGCGGCCTTGTCGAATTCCACCCGGATGCGCAGATCGCCGTCGCCTTCCAGCAATTCCGGCTGGTCGATGGCCTCGAAGCGCAGCTTGTCGCAGGCGTCCGACGCGTTGGACACGAGTTCGCGCAGGAAAATTTCCTTGTTGCTGTACAAGGAATGGATCATCAGATGCAGCAGCTGTTTGACTTCGGCCTGAAATCCCAGGGTTTCAGCCGTTTGCGTATCGGTTTGGCTCATGATTCGGGTATCTGGTGGTTCGTTGAATCGCAAGACGCCCTTGCCTGCACGCCGGCAGGGCATGCGGCAGGGCGGACTATTCAGCTAGCTGGGGGCGGACGCAGCGGTTTTCAAGCCCCCGGGACAGGCGGCAGGCTGGGCGGCATGGGCGGCAATGAACCGCGTCCGGGCGCCTCGCCGATCGCATCCGGCGCGGCCTGCCCGCGCAACTGCGGCATCTCCACGGTGGATACCGGGCCGGTCATGCGGGCGCCATGCCGCCGGATGATGTCGGCGATGCGCAGCAGCACGTCTTCCTGCACGTTCATGTAATCGTTGTAGTCCGTGCTGACGGTGAAGGCGTACAGGGACAGCTTCAGCGAATAGGTCCCGCAGCTGCTGAAGTTGAAGGCGAAAAAATCATGCTTGATGCCCGGGTGTTCGCGCAGCAGCGCCCGGCCGTCGGCCACGATGCCGGGGACGGCATCGATGTCGGCATAGCGGATGTGGATGTCCTCCATGATGCGCCGGCTGGTCATCCGCGTATGGTTGATGACCGGCTGGGTATTGAACATCGCATTGGGCACGTAGAAGGGTTTGCAGTCGAAGCCGATCAGGCGGGTGGCGCGCCAGCCGATATGCTCCACCCCGCCCATCAGGTCCGTGCCGGGGATGATGATGTATTCGCCGACCTTGAAGGGCCGGCTGGCGAAGATCGTCAGGCCGCCCAGCAGATTGGCCACCAGGCTTTGCGCCGCGAAACCGACGGCGATGCCGCCCATGCCGCCGAACGCCAGCAGGCCGGCGATGGAAAATCCCAGGGCCTGCATCATCATCAGGATGGCCGTGATGACGATCGAAGCCTTGGTCAGCTTGCCGATGGCATCGGCCGCCGTGGGGTCCAGCTCGCGGCCGCGATCCCGCGCCCGGGCCAACAGGTTGAACTGGATCTGGTTGACGGCCCGCAGCAGGAACCACATCACCACCGTGATCACCATCACATCGCGCACCGGCCCCAGTCCGTGCGCCAGCAGGGAGTCCTGCTGCAGCGCCCCGCCGCGCTGCACCAGCATCTGCCCGGCCAGCGAAATGCCCAGCACCCAGATCAGGATCTGCACCGGAAGGGACGCGCCCGACGACAGGCCATGCGTCCAGACATGGCGCACCGGATGCAAGCGGTCCGCCAGGCGGGTCAGCACGACGCGCAGCACGGCGCCCGCCGCCAAAGAACCCAGCACCGCCGCAAAGACCAGAATGGCCGCCTGCCACTCCTGGTAGATCATCAGCACTTGTTGAAATAGGGTATTGGAAGTCAATTCAATCGGCCTCACATCGAAGTTCCATGCGTTTCCAGTGTAAAGGCCGCGCCCGGCCCGATTCAAACCCGGCCCCCGCCCAAAGTGAAACCGCCGGTATTTCCCACGGCAAATAAGCTGTATTTCGTGCCGGTCATTCCCTGATCGCGGCCAACCACGTACCGTTACGCTACAAGAACAGGCTGGCGCCACAGCGTCCGCCTGACAATACATGGCTGTCCGGAGACCCTTCATGTCCACACGACCCCGCAGCACAGGCCGCATGTCCCGCGCCACCCTCGGCACTCAACTCTTCGTGGCCGCTACCCTGATGACCGTGCTGGTCATGGCGATCCTGGCCTCCATCATCACCTGGCAAAGCCGGCAGACGGCGATCGACAACGTCAGCGCGGCCAACCGCATGGGCCTGCAGGACTACGACCGGATCCTGCAACTGATCTTCGACATCGGCCGCAACCGCAATCAGTCTCTCTATCCGGTGCTGGTGCGCTACATGGGCGGGGTCCCCGAACCCACCGGGCAGACCGACAATGGCCTGCCCGTCTTCGCCGCCAACGGCAAGCCGCTCAATGGCAACCAGGCCCTGATGCGCAGCGTCACCGGCATGACCGCCGAAATCTATGCCCGCACGGACAAGGGCTGGACACGCATCGCCAGCGCCTATCAAGACGATCCCGACCATGCCCTGGGCCAGACGCTCAATCCGTCGGACCCCATCGCCCAGGCCCTGGATCGCGGCACGATCACCGATGTCCCCGAGCTCGTCGACCAGAAATGGCACCTGGTCACCACCAACCCGCTCAAGGACAAAGACGGCAAGGTCTATGGCGGCATCGTCGACCGCCTGGACATCAGCGCCCAGCTCGACCCGGTCCTGAAGGACCTGACGGCCACCAAACTGGCCGATCACGGCCAATTATTCGTCATCCGCCCGACCCTGGACGGCAAAGACTGGATTCGCGTCGCCGGCCTGTTCGGCAAGCCAGGCGATCTCCTGAGCGCCGGGAATCCGCCGGCCGATTTTGCCACGATGAACCAGGCTTTCCAGAGCGCCCCCCTCGGGGCGCAGGAAGTCTTCGTCATGCAGCAATCCATCTTCCTGTCGTGGAAAGCCATCCCCAACTGGAACTGGGTCATCTATGGCTTCGGCCCGGTCAACGACTACCTGGCCCACAGCAACCGTGAAATGTGGATCCAGCTGGGCCTGATGCTGGCCGGAACCCTGCTGATCGCGCTGGCGATTTTCTGGCTGGCGCGCCGCATCCTGGCGCCCGTGCACGGGGTCGTGACCGGCATGCACAGGCTGGGCACGGGCAACCTCGGCCAGGACGTCCCCGACAGCCCGTCCAACAGTCGCAGCGAAGTCCACCAACTGCAAAACAGCCTGCGCGACACACAGGACGCCTTGCGCCGCATGATCCGCCAGGTGCGCCACAGCGTCGGCGAAATCCACACCGGGGCGCGCGAGATCGCGGTCGGCAACACGGACCTGTCCAGTCGCACCGAAGAACAGGCCGCTTCCCTGCAGGAGACCGCCGCCAGCATGGAAGAACTGGCATCCACCGTGCGCCAGAATGCGGACAACGCCCGCCAGGCCAATGAACTGGCGGCGGGGGCATCCGGCACCGCCCACCAGGGCACACAGGCCGTGGAAGACATGGTCGCCACCATGCAGCGCATCGCCGACAGTTCCGCCCGCATCACCGACATCATCGGCGTGATCGACAGCATCGCCTTCCAGACCAACATCCTGGCGCTGAATGCCGCCGTCGAAGCCGCCCGTGCCGGCGAACAGGGCAAAGGCTTCGCCGTGGTCGCCTCCGAGGTCCGCGCCCTGGCCCAGCGTTCCGCCGACGCCGCCCGCGAAATCAAGCAGCTGATCGAAACGGCCTCCCAGGAAGTGCGATCCGGCACCCAGCAGGCCGGCCAGGCAGGGGCCATCATGCAGGACGTGATGGCCGCCGTGGACCGCGTCACCCGCATCATGGGGGAAATCGCCTCGGCATCGAACGAGCAGTCCACCGGCATCGACCAGGTGAATCTGGCCGTCACGCAGATGGACCAGGTCACCCAACAGAACGCCGCCCTGGTGGAGCAGGCGGCAGCCGCCGCCGATTCGCTCAGCGAACAGGCCAATCACCTGGCCGACAGCGTGGCCGTGTTCCAGACGGGGACGGACGACTCGCCTATCCTGACGAAGGCCCTGCCGGATCGCACCGCGGAGGCTTCGCCGGGTCGCGCCGCGCTGCCGCACCAGTCACGGCAAGGGCAACGCGACGATGTCAGCCGCCTGCCCTCAGGCGGCTGAGCGTCATGGTCGGCGTGATGGCCTCCGGATCCAACAGGCAATGCAGAATCGATGGCAGGCCGCTGTCCAGGGCCCGCTGCAGGGCGGGTGCGAATTCCTCGGTGGTTTCGACCCGTTCGCCATGGCCGCCGAAAGCGCGCGCATAGGCGGCGAAATCCGGATTGCGCAGCATCGTGGCCGACACCCGGCCCGGATAACGCCGCTCCTGGTGCATGCGGATCGTGCCCAGCATCCCATTGTCGATCAGGATCACAATGATCGGCAGGCCATATTGCACGGCGGTGGCGAACTCCTGGCCATGCATCATGAAGCAGCCATCCCCCGCGAAACAGACCACGCGCCGGCCCGGATGCAGGCGCTGCGCGGCCACGGCCGCCGGCAGGCCGTAGCCCATCGAGCCGGACGTCGGCGCAAGCTGCGTGCCATAGTCCCGAAAACGATAGAAGCGATGCAGCCAGGTGGCATAGTTGCCGGCCCCGTTGCTCAGGATCGCGTCGTCGGGCAGCACTGCATTCAGATGCGCCATCACCGGTCCCATCTGCAGCGGCCCGGGATGCCGCACGGCGGACGGGTCGCTCCAGGCCTGGCGGTCCGCATGCAACCGTTCGCAGCGCGCCCGGCGCGATGCCGTGGCGGTCGGCGCCAGCGGATCGACGGCGCGCAGCCAGTCGCCCGGCGCGCATGCCATGGCCACGTCCGCCTGGTAGACGCGATTCAGTTCGCCCACATCGGGATGCACGTGGACCAGGACCTGTGACGGATTCGGAATGTCGAGCAAGGTGTAGCCCTGGCTGGGCACCTCGGAGAGACGCCCGCCCACGGCCAGGATCAGGTCCGATTCGCGGATGGCCGCCAGCAGCCGGGGGTCGGCGCCCAGCCCCAGATCGCCGATGAAGCAGGGGTGATCCACGGGACACAGCATCTGGCGGCGGAACTGCACCGCCACCGGCATCGCGTGGCGCTGGGCAAAGGCGCCGAACGCCCGCACGGCTTCCGCATCCCAGCGGCTGCCGCCCAGGATCGCCAGAGGGCGCTCGGCGCGCGCCAGCCTGTCGCCCAGGTCCCGCACCTGCGCCGGCGCAGGCAGCGTCTGCGGCGCCCGGCAGGGCCTTGCATCGGCCACGGCGACGGTTTCCTCCAGCATGTCTTCCGGCAACGCCAGCACCACCGGGCCGGGCCGCCCGGAGATCGCCACATGGAAGGCACGCGACAGGTATTCGGGGATGCGCTCGGCCTGATCGATCTCCGCCGCCCATTTGACCTGCGTGCCGAACACGGCGCCATAGTCCATTTCCTGGAAGGCCTCGCGCCCGCGCATGGCCCGGTCGATCTGCCCCACCAGCAGGATCATCGGCGTGGAATCCTGCGACGCCACATGCACGCCCGCAAAAGCGTTCGTGGCGCCGGGCGCGCGCGTCACCAGGCAGATGCCGGGCCTGCCGGTCAGCTTGCCATAGGCTTCGGCCATGATGGCCGCCCCGCCCTCCTGGCGACAGACCGTGACCTGGATGTCGGCATCGACCAGGCCGTCGAGCACGGGCAGATAGCTTTCCCCCGGCACGCAAAACACATGGTCGACGCCCTGGATGCGCAACTGGTCCACCAGGACGTGGCCGGCCGGACGCGCCGGCAAGGATGACGGATTCATGATGCTTTTTCTCCCAACGGATGCGACAACGGTTGCGCGCCATGCCTGCCCAGGACCTTGCCCGGATTCATGATGCCCTGCGGGTCCAGGGCGGCCTTGATGCGATGCATCAGGGCCATCTCCACCGGGTCCTTGAATTCAGGCAGGGCATCGCGCTTCAACTGCCCCACCCCGTGTTCCGCGCTGATCGATCCGCCCACGGCATGCACCCGGTGGTGCACCAGCGCATAGACGTCGTCCTGGCGCGCCAGGAGCTGCCCTTCGGCCCAATCCGCCCCGCGCGCCACGTTGTAGTGCAGGTTGCCATCGCCCAGGTGCCCGAAGATCACGTGCCGGATGCCCGGAAACGCCGCCTGCAGGGCCGCATTCGTGCCCACGACGAATTCCGCCATGCGCGACACCGGAATCGACACGTCGTGCTTCACATCCTCGCCCGACATTCTGCCGGCCAGGGGGATGCTTTCGCGCAGGTGCCACAGGGCATGGCTTTGCGCCATGGATTCCGCGATCACCGCATCCTGCACGCAGCCGGCCTCGATGGCCTCGCCGATGACGACCTCGAAACGTTCGCGGGCGTGGGCTTCGGATTCGCTGTCGGACAGCTCCAGCAAGGCGAACCAGGGCAGCTCGGCCGAGGCGCCCTCGAAGGGCAGGCGCTGTTGCGGAAAACAGCGCACGACGTCTTGCAGGCAGTTGCCCGCCATCAGCTCAAAGCCGGTCAGCGACGCCCCCAGGCCGGCCCGGGCCCGCCCCAGCATGACGATGGCCGACTCGATGGAATCCAGCGCCAGCAGCGCCGTGCAGCGCGCCACCGGCAGCGGGTGCAGCTTCAGCGTGGCCGCCGTGATCACCCCCAGCGTGCCCT